>NZ_AFEJ02000001.1:2400000-3600000 GCF_000238775.2 Acaryochloris sp. CCMEE 5410
ACATCTGGCTAGCCAAACAAGCTATCTGGGACAGCACGCACCAACAATGGATATTATCCCAGGGGACGCGATATACCATCGATCCAGTCTCAGGGTTATACCAACAAGTTGTTCCCTTTAAAGGGTACCCCTTTCATCAGATCAGTCCCCAAGAATTAGCCGAAGTTGCACATCAACCTATCAGCTTGCATGAAACTCAGGCACTGATACAGCAGATAAAACAGTCAGGAAATTTACAAACACTGCAACGTTTGCAAGTGCGCTGGCATGCACTGATGGCTTTTCCTTGGATCGGAGTGGGATTTACGCTGATGGGATCATCATTAGGATGCCAGTCAACCTCAAAGCAAGGTTCATTGGGCTTTGGGTTAAGTAGCCTGCTAATTTTTGGTTACTATACCTTCTCGTTTATCTGTCAGACCTTGGGAGATGCAGGCATCTGGTCAGCTAGCATAGCAGGCTGGCTGCCGATCGTCGTTTTACTCACCATAGGCAGTGCTTTACTTCACCACAACAATACCTATTCAACGAGCTTCTGAATAGAAACAACACTCTCAGCCTTGACTCGTTAAACACGTTTAGGCCAGTTCCAAAATGGTTTCTATGACTAGCTTAGATAGCGAGCGCCAAGGGTTTAAAGCCATGTTTGAGAGAGATTTCACCAATTTTTTCCATCTTGGCAACCGTAATTTCGTTGCGTCCCCACGAAAAATTCGTGTGGAGCTGCTCAAATTCTAGGAGCATGGATTCGGCAAAACAGGCAAATAACTGACGATTGGGAATATTCATGTTGACGATATGCATGATTTTCCAATCGATATCTAGAGAATGCTCGACGATACCACCATTGAGAATATGAACATCAGGATGCTGAATTTTTGTCCCTAAGTTCTTCGGATAGCCGCCATCAATCATAAGGCAAGGATGCTTTAAATTTTCGGCATCAATCTCAATGCCCTTAGGCATACTGGCAACCCACACAACAATATCTGCTTGGGGTAAAGCCTCTTCAATCGACATGATTTTGCCTCGCCCCAGCTCAGACTGTAAGGTTTCCAGGCGGCCTTGATGACGGGCAACTAAGAGTAATTCAGCTGTGTCTGTGCGGGCATCTAGCCAGCGACATACAGCACTACCAATATCGCCTGTGGCACCACAAACAGCGACGGTGGCTTTGTTGAGGTCAATTCCTAGCTTTTGAGCGCCTTGCTCCACTTGACGGCAAATAATGTAGGCCGTGTGAGTATTTCCAGTCGTAAAACGCTGTAAGTCTAGTTGAATATTCCGTATACGGGTAATTCGCTGTAAATTAAAATTCTCAAAAATAATGGAAGAAAAGCCACCTAAAGCAGTGATATTAATCCCGTTTTTCTGAGCATGAGCCATGGCATTAACGATTTTACGAGTCGCCGCTTTGATCCGCTGAGAAGCTAGCATTTCTGGTAGAAAGCAAGACTCGACATATTTACCGTAAATAGTTTGCCCCGTAATACTTGTAACCGTAATGTCATCAACGATTTGAGGCGGGGCCATACACCAAAAATCTAAGCCTTGATCAGCGTACTCTGGATATCCTAGTTCTCGAGCGACGGATTGAGCATGCTGCAAGCTGGTTAGATGACCAATTAGACCAAACATAAATTTTAGAAAGGAGTAAGCATGGCTGTTTCAAACAGGCTTACTGCGAATGTGTAAATAAAAGACTGTTGCAATAGTACACAACAATGTTACTTAATATTACAGCAAACCGTTATTTCGAACCAGAAAAAGTGGTGGACATGACGTGAAGAGCTTTAGAACTAGGATGAACTGCCACCTCTGAACCCAAAAAGAGCCAGACTTAAAGCCTGACTCTTTTTGGGTTTTGCCCCTGAAATAGCACAGCATGCCATGGGGCAGTAGTGGGATGTTTATGCAGCTACAAGACCGTAGGCAGACATGCGCATAATCTCTCCTGTAGAGAACCCGATATTGCTGAGAGCTTCACCATATTGGATCATGAAGTCTTCAACCAGGGCTTCCTTTTCCATTCCTAAAACAGCTGCATCCTTGTCCACTTCGTTTAACATTCTCCAAACAATGGGGAGGTTTTTACGATTGGCTTCTTGGATTTCTGCTTTCACGTCATCGAAGTGGGCTTTAAGCCACTCTTCACCATAATTGAGGTGTTGATACTCATCTTTAACCACAGACTCTGTAATCTTGCGCGCAAAGTCATCGGCAACAGGGATATAGATGTTGTAGGCTGCGATCGCAAAACACTCAATGATCAAGGACTGAATCACTAAGCAAGTTGGCACTTTATCCTCAGATGCAGCATCTTGGAAATTCTTGTGTAAGTCGGAAAAGAAACGCCGGGCAAAGTCTAGATCGCAGGTTACTTTTAAGTTGCGGCCACAGGCTTCAAACCCTTTCTTATGACGGGCTTCCATCTTGGACAGGCGGATAAAGTCGTCTTGGTGCTCAGGCAGCATTTCGCCAAGACGAATATAGTTTTCATGCGCTTCTTGCTCACCTTCGATCACAATGCCGTCAATACGACTGTAAGCATCTTTGTAGGTGTCACTATAGAAGTCAATTTCTGAAATAGCCTGAGTTTGGGGCATATCTAACTAATCTCCTGATACATTCCTGTTTATACTGCGTCAACAACGTGACCTTAAAGTCAAATTTCTAAAAAATAGAGTTCTAATCTTTTTCAGTCTACTTCAAGGAGCAAAAGACTAGGCTGTCATCCTGATTATACTAATCCTAAGTAAATTTGCTCAGAATTTAATCAGCAATAGTAGATAAATCATTGCCAGCCTACCCTTTATCGATTATGGGTGAACCGTCAGGATACTGGATAGTCTGAATATGACAATATTATTCCCCAAGCTATTTCTTATGCCTGTAAATCATCAATATCCTTGAGATTTTCTAAATAACGCTCAATTAAAAGAATGGCCACAATATCATCGATAGGATGATTAATCTTGCGTAAACTCTGGGGAATGAATCGGTAAATCCCTTGAGGTGGGTAAATTTGCCAATATCTGGATCGGGCTTCTAGCGTGCTATTACGTTCATCAACCTGAACGATGTCTAGAGTCAGAGCATACTTGTCATTTAAAACTTGCAACCATTCTCTCGATGTAGTCTGATTCCCCATTACTAATAAGGAGATTGGATAGATTTCGCGCAAAGCATTAATAGAATCAATTACTCGGGAAGCTACCACAACTTGATGCCAGTGAATCGTCTGGTCTACCCCCATGACAGCTAACCCACATTTTTGTCGCCCTGGATCAAATCCAAGAATCATGGATGAGTCTACGATGATGTTTTCTTGAGAAATGGGAGGCATGCCGTCTATCATTCCGTTTTGTTTTGGCGATTGTTATGTTGTCCAACTTTAGTGGCAATCGCGATTACAAATGTAAATGAATCGAGCGCCTCGAAAAATCTGTCATAGACTCCAAAGATTCAGAGCTCCTTAGGTTAAGATGGACAGTGGACTTTGATGTCTATCCAAAGAACATAGATTAGGAGAGGTGGCAGAGTTGGTCGATTGCGTCTGACTTGAAATCAGATGAGCCCGTAAGGGTTCCGGAGGTTCGAATCCTCTCCTCTCCGTTTTACTAAAAACACTGACCATCCTGAAGCTGAAATAAAGAAAGCCACATCAGCGCAACTACTCATAGAAAATCGGCATTAGATTTTGGTCTAATGCCGATAACTAATAATTGGATCTAAAAAATACTCAACCAGATCTAAGCTGCTGAGCCCCTGAGACTAGCTGCTCTTCACCGAGGAATTGATGCCACAAGCGCCCCAGTTTCCTGGCCTCATCAGATTTCTCTGTAGCCACTTCATACATGCGGCGTGGACGTCCTCGGCCTTCTACTTTTTGCCAATAGCCTCTGATTACACCCTCATCTTCTAAGAATTTGAGTGCGCTGTACAATACCGTATCTGACAAACGATATAGCGGATGGTTATTCTCTACAAGCTGGATCAATGCTGTTCCATAAGAATCACCATGGTCAATCAGCACAGATAACACGTAGCAAACCGCTACTTCTTTGCTGAGATAGATAGGTGGTGGTTCTTGAAAATATCGATAAATATCTTGGAATTTCATGTGCTGTCTACTTCGTAAATAAGGTGAATAATGATGCGGAAACTAATGACGATGGTTAACCGTCATGCTCCATGAGCAGGTCTAGAGAAGTTGCCCGGAAGACGCCATTAGAACTTCGTCTGCCCTTGTGAATTTGCCTTACAGACGACAAACACTAAGAGCACGAAAGTTACTGCTCCCCAAAAATGACAGACCTAAGAGTGTTGCGAATTTGTGAGTCTCGCACCAGCTTCGGGAGCCAAAATGAGAGCAAGCTAAAGCCGTGCTTCAGAACTTTGCGGCTCTAAAACGCTCAATACTGGTGATATTTGTTTTGAAAAATAAAGATTTGAAGATAATCCCCCCGGTTTACCTAATGAACTCGATATTTAGATCAATTGTTCAGTGCATCAGCACAACATAGCTGTATCTATAACATTGGTATTTTAACTAGTGACCTAACGATAGACAGCATTTACAGAGCTAGGCTGAGTTACTATTACATTCGAGCTAACACTAGAGATTATAATTCCCAATTTTGTTTCTTAAAATTGAATTTATCTGAATTTTATAGTTCAGATTGTAAAAAATGATAGCGTTTATTCCTCTAATTCATCTCTCTGTCCTTGTTTGATGAATACTTGTGGGGGATGAGGAGACTTGAAAAAGATAAGTTAAGATTGATGTACTTCAATATTCAGTCTACAAGTTTATGCTTGAGTTTCCTGGAAGAAAGTCAACAGTATTGTAGAGAATATTCTATTGATGCTCGGCAAGTGTTGCGGGAACTGTTCAAATTCTGAACCTTCTGGGAAAACTGTTGAGTGATGACACTTGTTGATAGCATACCGTTGAGAAGAACGCACAACATTAGGACAATCACTACCTTGTTCTGGAGTCCATTTGATCGGTGTTTGGGAGAACAATCATAAGATGATTGACGACAACGCCGATCCAAATCTTGGTCAAGTGCTGATCAACCGATATCGGTTAGCAGAGCTGATTGGTCAAGGCTCGATGGGAAAAGTTTATCGGGCGGAAGATCAGCTCCTAGGCGGTGTCACAGTTGCCGTTAAATTTCTCGCTCAAACATTACTGAGCGAAAAAATGAAAATGCGGTTTGCCCATGAAGCTCGAACTGGAGCGCAACTTGGGCAGCGAAGTCTCCATATCGTCAGGGTTTTAGATTATGGTGTGCACCGTAATGAAGCGCCTTTCTATGTCATGGAGTATATGGAGGGGAAAAATTTAAGTGATGTAATTGCCGCTCAACCCTTAGGCATTAACCAATTTTTGCGGTTAATGCGGCATATGTGTTTGGGATTAGAATGTGCCCACCAAGGCATAAAAATTGATGGCAAACACTGTCAAGTCATCCACCGCGATATTAAGCCTAGCAACGCTTTTGTGATTTCTGATCCGAGCTTAGGGACTTTGGCTAAAGTTTTAGATTTTGGCATTGCTCAGTTTTTATCAGACACTTCTGAATCCAATCAAACAGGCTCGTTCATGGGAACGTTAGCTTATTGTTCTCCTGAACAGATTGCTGGCAAGGATCTAGATAACCGTTCTGATATATATAGTCTCGGCATCACGATGTTTGAGGTGCTAACAGGACATATCCCCATTCAGGCCGAAACCAATTCGATTGGCAGTTGGTATCATGCCCATCGCTCTCAAGTTCCTAAAACCTTTAACCAAGTCGCCCCAGGATTACAAATCCCTACCTCTCTTAACGACTTGATTATGTCTTGTATGGCGAAGTCTCCGGACGCTCGCCCCCAGACCATGGCTGATATCCTGTCGGTCATCCAAACCTTGATAGAGCAAGGTTTAGATGGAGGCAAAGCCGAAATTGATGAACCCGTCATTGTCGAAAAAGAATCCTATCAAAGCACTGTATCGGATCGACGCCGTACCCTTGGAACGGCCCGCGTTCCCTCTATTCCAAATCCTCAACAACGGTTTTGGTCCATTGAGGATGCAGGTTGGAATGTCGCTTGGCCTAAAAACAAGCCTATTGCAGATATTGTATTTCCACAGTTACTGAAAACTGAAAAGGAAGAAGCGGTGGCCTTATGGGTAATGTTGCCGCGCTCTGAAGTCAGCCAGCGGCTGCTGAATACCCGCTATAACCAGTTTTTATGCACGATTCATCCTCATCCCATGGTGCTGTGGATTACGACGATTTATGATCCGATGTCAGGACCCAAGTGGTTGCCTTGCTATCTAGATTTAAAGGATGCTCGCGGTGAAAAAGCGGTGCAATTGCTCAGCCAGACTGGCTATTACCCACTCATTTTCTTCTCCCGAGAGGATCCTGAACAACCCGCTAACGTTTGTACCGTCCCGATTGCTCCTTATCAGAAGCAAATCTTTCAAGATTGGATGCGCATTAGTCGAGGGGCTGTTGTACCGGGTTCAGCCATGACCAGTAAGCAAATGCTGAAGGCCGAGTTGGAAAAAATTAAACCCAATATTTTAATTAAGCTTGAAAATGCCCAAGGGCAGAAATTTCAAACCTAAGTCGAGATCACTACCATCCTACGCAGGTGACACTAGCAAAATTGGGTGCCAGCTTCTGCGTACCCTCTCTCCAGCAAAACTGGGACTCGACAACGTCCCAAGATGTGGGAGAAGCGACGATGGCACTGATATCGCCATCTAAAGCAATGGTTTGAATTTTGCGTTCGCATTTCCCTAACACACATCTATATTCAACTGTAAACTCAGATCTTCGAGCCGTTGTTGTAGTACCTGTAAGGAGTCTATGCAATCCTTGGCTTTCGGGAGTGGTAACGAGAAGTCGATAGATCACATCCCAGAGCACTGAAGCATTGACTCTACTATGGTGCCTTTCAGCCATTTCTTCTGGGTCCCTTGAAGGTATAGATGAGTTCCTATGAGTCTACTTAGGTTGTGCCAGGTTCGGCAAACGGCCACTCAAACCAGCCATAAAGCGGAGCGCCAGGATCCGCAGGGGAGCAATCCATTGCAATATACGCAAGCCCAAGCGCCGTCCTTGAACCACTAAGAACCACCGATTGGAAAAGACTCGATTGAGAATGTCGGTAAAACCGAGGGCTAGCCAATTTTGGCGGCGACGCCAGCGCTGATATTGCCGGAGTACCTGAACACTCCCGATATCTTGACCGGCTTGATGGGCGACATGCAGGACTTGGGCTAAGGCTGCTGCATCTCGAATGCCTAAGTTCAATCCTTGCCCCCCGACCGGATGGCAAGTATGGGCTGCATCCCCCACCAGAGCAAGACGGTGCCCCGTATACTGGGTGGAATGCATCCATTTCGCTGGAAATAGGAAGCGGCGCCCCACTAGAGAAAGTTTGCCCATTTGTGATCCGTATCTTTGTTGAAGTAAGTCTAGAAACTGATCTTCTTCTAAATCCAATA
Organism: Acaryochloris sp. CCMEE 5410; assembly: GCF_000238775.2. Taxonomy (NCBI): domain Bacteria; kingdom Bacillati; phylum Cyanobacteriota; class Cyanophyceae; order Acaryochloridales; family Acaryochloridaceae; genus Acaryochloris; species Acaryochloris sp. CCMEE 5410. The sequence goes on from NZ_AFEJ02000001.1 coordinate 2,407,514, forward strand.
ACGCTTGGGCTTGGGCATGGGGAGCCGTCCACACAATTCGACATTGGCGATTTGCAATCGGCAAAATAGCAAAAGGACCACTGGGCCAAAATCGCTCATAGGCAATATGGTTATGAAACTTCTCAGGGGCAATGGTAGCCACAAGACAGGATTGCCAATAATCCCAGCCTTGAGTGGTAATACCGGCCTGTTGACGAACTTGAGAGCGGGCCCCATCTGCCGCCACCAACATTCTGACGTTTAAAGTTTGAGGAAGAGACTCGACATTCTCGACATTAGGGCGATGGGCTGCTTCTGCACCAAAAGAGCTGGGTGCCAATTGAATCTCTACACCATGAGAATGGTAACGGGTGGCTGTTACTTGAGCAGGACAGACCCAGTCCACATGATCACAAGTTTCCAGAAACTGCAGTAGCTCTTTGAGTAACACTCGATGTTCGGCAACATAGCCTAAAACAGGCGTCCCCAAATCTCTCGGTTTAAATTTGACGACACTGGGACAATTCCCATCCGAGAGATGCACTTGAGAAAAATATTCGACTTGAGGAGCAATAGCCTCCCAAACGCCAATTCCCTGATAAATTCGGCTAGAACTGAGGTGAATCGCATAGGCTTGGCCCTTAGCGACGGCTACTGAGCGGGGTTGCGCTTCAATCACGGCCACCCGCAGGTTTGTGTCTTTGAGGGCTGCAGCGAGAGTTGCGCCAACGATTCCACCCCCAACAATGGCTACGTCATAGTCAAAGCTGGTGGGAGATGGGGCATTAACTCCCGCAACAGCAGTATGTTTCGTGGTGTGTTGAACTGAAGCCATGGAATGAGAAGGATCGTAATACTTCTTTCATTGTTGCCTGTTTTTTGAACGGTAGGCAACTGGAGACTTCTATGATTAAGCGTTAACAGAGCAACAACGGTCAGGTGAGATGTCCTTAGAGATTTTTTCTACTCAGAATAATTGCGGTCTATAAACACAAACCAATAATGGTAGGCTTTAAACCAAAAGAAGCCTATATTCTGTCCCCAAGTTTTTGACCCCAAGGATCTTATGACACAAGCTAGCGGTGCCCAACAAGCCACGGAAAAAAGCCTGGAGGCAATGCGGAAGTTTTCTGAGACCTATGCTCAGCGGACTGGAACGTATTTTTGCTCGGATCTTGGAACAACAGCTGTTGTCATTGAAGGTCTCGCGAAGCATAAAGATGACTTAGGTTCTCCCTTGTGCCCTTGCCGTTATTACGAGGATAAAGAAGCGGAAGTGGCAGCTGCTTATTGGAATTGCCCTTGTGTGCCCATGCGAGAGCGCAAAGAATGCCACTGCATGCTGTTCCTAACCCCTGATAATCCTTTTGCTGGGGACCAACAAACTATCACTGTTGACCAAATCCGAACTGAGACAGACAAGTTCTAATGGATGAACTACCTCCCGCTTTTTGGCAAGGGGTTGAGGAGTTCAATCAAGGCCAATATTATGCCTGTCACGATACCCTTGAGGCGTTGTGGATGGAAGCAACTGATCCACCGAAAAGTCTTTACCAAGGTTTTTTACAAGTTTCGGTTGCTTGCTATCATCTAGGCAACAAAAACTGGCAAGGTGCTGTCATTCTTTTAGGTGAAGGTATCGGTCGCTTGCAGTCCTATGAACCAGAATTTGCAGGATTGGATATTGAAACATTTGTTGATGTCAGTGCAAACCTACTAGAATGCTTGCAGAAACATGGACCGGCGCAAGTGGCAATATTCAGTCAACTCGTCTTACCGGCTCATCAGCAGTCTGAGTCTGCGTCCCAAGATGTTAGCCTTATGAATCGCTTAACTTTATTACCCAAAATCACCACGGTAGAATAAAGCCTAATACAGAACACTAGAGTGGCTGAATGACTGAAAGAAAGAACCATCGAGCTTTAAACAGGTAACCGATGAGCAATTTGCAAATGCGAGCGCCCATTTTTAGACTCAGAGTCAATCTAGTATGCATCATCCTCTTAGGGCTAGGGGCGATTTTTTTTAATCCGATTCAAGCCCAGGATCAGCGGCGATCGTTGACCCTAAGAGCAGATGTCCAAAAAGCCAATGCTAAAACCGGTATTGTAACGGCAGCCGGTAATGTTCAAATCCTTTATCCTCAACATAAGTTGAAAGCGACGGCTGCTAAGGCTCAGTACTTTAGCCGAGAACGCCGCATCCTCATGGAAGGAGATGTGCTAATCGAGCATGAGGGCAATAATATTCAAGCAGATAAGATTACCTATGTGATTGATGAAGGCCGATTTGAGGCTGAGACTGAATCATCTGAGGCGGTGGAGACGAACGTAAACCTATCTCAGTAGCCTGATTATCTGAGGACTTTTCTGACAATCTACGAGGAGTCCCCTTGCGTATTCGCCTACAAGACATTAGCAAATCTTATCGCCGCCGTAGCGTCTTGCAGAATGTCTCTCTGTCTACAGGTCAAGGCGAGATTGTAGGGCTACTGGGGCCCAATGGCGCAGGCAAAACCACCTCCTTTTATATTGCGGTGGGCTTAGAACGGCCAACCCATGGAACCGTGTGGTTGGGCAGTCAAGAGATCACAACATTACCGTTGCATCAGCGAGCCCGGTTAGGCATTGGCTATCTTGCCCAAGAGCCAAGTATTTTTCGTCATCTGAGTATACGAGACAATTTATTGATGGTAATGGAACAGTCGGGGGTGCCCCGCCCACAATGGTCCTCTCGGTTAGCCCGTTTACTAGCAGAATTTCAGCTGGAGCATGTGGCGAATACGCTGGGGATGCAAGTGTCTGGAGGGGAGCGTCGCCGGACAGAATTAGCACGGGTGTTAGCCATGGGCAAAGAGGGGCCAAGATTTCTCCTCTTGGATGAACCCTTTGCGGGCATTGATCCCATCGCTGTCTCAGGGATGCAAACCATGATTGGTCGATTATGCGATCGCAACTTAGGTATCTTAATCACAGATCATAATGTCCGCGAAACCCTGGCGATCACCCATCGGGCCTATATCTTAAGGGAAGGGAGTATCCTGGCTGCAGGCACTCCTGCAGAGCTTTATGATGATCCCTATGTTCGTCAGTATTACTTGGGAAATCAATTTCAACGTTGATAGTTACCCTAGACCCAAACCCTATGTCTAGAGTGAGCAGGATTGTAGGACGGCCAAGATTGGCTTTGGTCGATCGCTATCTGTTTCGACAATTGCTGCCACCTTTTTTATGGGGCATGGTGGCTTTCTCATCTATTGGTGTTTCAGCGGCGGTCTTGTTTGATCTGTTACGGCAGGTGTCAGAAGCACGGTTACCGATTGCGATCGCACTATCAATTCTAACCTTACAACTGCCTTACTTTGTCAGTCTTGCCATTCCCATGTCGGTATTATTGGCTTGTTTGCTAACCTTATCGCGGTTGCAGAGTGATGGTGAATTGCTGGCTCTCCAATCCGCAGGGCTGCACTTAAACCGCTTGATTGGATCTTGTCTAGTTTTTTCACTATTAGCCTGCCTATTAATGTTCGGACTGACCGAAAGCCTCGTTCCTGTGAGTCAAGCTCACTCACACCATCTACTACTCCAAACCTTACAAGCAGGTCAATTTTCACTCCAAGGCCAACACATCGTCTATCAAGATATTGGTCCCAATCAAGAGCTGCGCCGCCTTTTTTATGCTCAAACTGGCCAGGGGCAAACCTTATCTGGCATCACCGTCATCGATTGGACTCTGCCCAACAATCAGCAGGTCTTAGTCGCTCAATCAGCCACCTGGAATGCAGAGCGCAATATCTGGACATTTAAGGATGGCTCTATCTATGCCGTAGGGACTGATGGAGCTGAAAAACATATTATTGAGTTTTCCAAACAGGAACTTCAGCTGCCGCCCCAATTGTCTCTCACTGATCCTGACATCAACCCCAATGGGGTGACCCTAGCCCAGTCACAGCAGCTACTCACAAAACTCCGACAAACAGGTCGTCCAACTCAAATCAGGGCTTTAGCAATCCAAATTCACCGCAAAATTGCACTCCCATTTACAGTGATCGTCTTTGGGCTAGTCGGGAGTACTTTAGGCATCAGTCAGCGTCGATTAGCTGTTAGCAATGGCTTTGGTATTAGCCTGATATTGGTATTGGGGCAATATATCCTAATTTTCATCGCCGATGCCTGGGGTCAATTAGGCATTATTTCACCGTGGTTTGGAGCTTGGGCCCCCAATCTTGTGACTGGCTTCATTGGGGTAAGTTTACTACTGCGACCAGGAAACGCTCTGCGAAGACTACAGAAAGGTTTATCGTACTCAAATTTATAATTCTCAGGGAATAAAAAAATCTCTATAATGTCCGAGTATTTCCATGGGCGTCCATAGGTCAAACTTGCAGGAAGCTCAGTCGTCTTTATGAAGCAATTCATGTCGTTTTGGGCTGAACGAGGATTTTGCCAGACCTGTGGCATACACCTGCTTTATCGTTTGAAGGAGAAACAGCAATACTTTATCCCTGTAGGCTGGTTTGCTAACAGCAAAGAATTTCTGTTTGGTCGTCAAGTTTTTATTGATGAGACACCTGAATTCTACAGCTTAGCCAATAAAATTCATGGCATGACAGGAGCACAGCTCCTTGCTCAGCTTGCAGGTTCAGAAGTATAAGTTCTCCTCAATACTTCACTTGAGTTCGAGACAAGTTTGCAATTTCTTTATTGAGTAGAAGGCATGGCTATCTTAGCTATACACCACACAATTCGCCAACTCCATTTAAACAATATTTCGATACAATATATTGATAATTTTTCCTTACAGAGTAGATTTAACATGTCATTCATTTGCAATATCAAAACTTTATAAACAGGCCACATACTGCAGTAAAATCTAAAAAATATTTTTACAAGAAAAAGAAATTTTTTAAATAAAATACCTGCATAAACCAGAAATAAAGATGGATAAATTAAATAACCTGTCCTATTTTAACTCTAAAAAGAGTGCCCTATAAATTCCTGCAACCTTCATAGCAGAACTTGCAACTAAAATACTTTCTGTTATAAGCTTATACTCCTTTCTCTATAACACCTTAAGAATTTTTTCATAGCATATATAGTCAGCATTAAATTGCAAACCTGCTGGTTTCTCTAGTCAAGACTGAATGATCTTCTGAGTCAAATCTAAAAGAGGAGAATCCAAACTCATGTCTCTATCAGAAGTCGTTGAATAAGACAATTAAATAGATTAGATATTTCAAGAATTGATTCTCTTTAAAATGATTTTTAATTACAATAAAATCATATATTACTCATATCCATTAGACAATAATTTAACTTTTTTGAACGAGATATCATATTGAGAAATATTCAATACTCAACAATATTATGATCTTCTTGAACAACTAGAAAAAGCTAACTACATCTAAATAAATAAAGTGCCCGTATTGAAATGTCATTTTAATTTTTCTCAATGGGAACCCTAGATCTGTGTAGATCTGACAACTCATATGCATCATTAGCACTAACGTTGCAAGACCATATTGATCCTGAATGTCTAATAGGCCAGGGAAAGTAACCTGACTTTCTGGTTTCGTTATGAAATTGAGAAAAACGGCACTCTAAAACTCAAGTGCAAGGGTCCAGCTCGTACTTGAAGTGATCAATATTGCCTGATTGCAAGTTAACGGTGATTCCTTGCTGCAGATCCTGATTTGCTGTTTTCCCCATTACCAAGAACTCCAAGACGACATGAATGACGATAGACCTCAGTCTTATACTTCTCCACGTAAACTTGGCCCTCTCGCCATTGCCGCCATTTTGGCTAGTAGTCTTCTTCAGCCTCTTTTCCCTGCCTTAGCTTTAGGAACTGCTGCAGGGGAGCAGATTACCAATACAGCAACAGGCACCTACAAGGAGGATCCTGCTTCCTCAACAACCATTGATGCAACGTCAAATACAATTACAGTTACTGTTGCTGAAGTAGCAGGCTTATCGGCAGTGCCATCCGGATTTGCTGATTTAGATGGTGGCTCTGTTGATGCTGGGGATACTTTAACCTTTACCTTTGATGTCACCAATATTGGTAATGCCCCTACTAATTTATTTATCCCTGGTACGAACAACCTAAATGCTGAGAATTTTGTTCCCAGTACAGTGCAGATTGTGAATGCATCTGGGACAGTACTGGCAACTGTACCTGCAGGTGGTTCTAACTTGAGTGCCTTGTCGATACCCGGCTTAGCAGATCTAGATCCTGATCAGGTATTAAAGGTTCGTGTAACTGGGACCCCAGCTCCGAATATACCAGCTGGTGCTGATGTAGGCGTCACACTAGGGAACACAGGCCCCAATAACAATAGTGTAAGTACTCAAAACCAACCCGATAACTCAGATGGTGCTAGAGCAGATGACCTTCGTACCGTTGATGCTAATCCAAGCAATGGTGCCCCAGAAAATGGTGAACGGGAAGCCAGTGCGACAAATAGTATTCCTTTTGGAAGCTCACTTAGACCGATTGCATTGGCGACGATAGCTAAGACCGCGTCTAATCTCAACCCAGGACCTACGCCGACAGCTAACGATGATTTAATTACCTATGATTTAGCCCTAACCGTTGAGAATACCTCACCGAATGCCGCTTTTGTTCCTGCTAATTTAGAGGGAACACCGATTAATTTGAACGGTATATCGACTCCCAGAATTTTAGTCTCTGATGCGATTCCGGTAGGGACAAAGCTTTCGTCAATTGATAACATTCCAGCAAATTGGCAAGCTGTTTATACCACTACACCAACCAGTACACCAGCAACAGCTGCAGCTTGGGTCACAACGCCACCTCCTCTGACCTCAGTGACTCGGCTTGGTTTTATTTTTGTGGGTGGACCTGTTCTGGGTAGAGGGACAACCGTAACGCCATTTCGCTTCACTGTAGTTACATCTGGATTGCCCCCCCTAGGTGGACAGGTGAATAACCTAGCGCAGGTGTTTGGAGAAACAGTTGGCGATTCATCTAACCAAGTTATTTATGATGAATCAGGGGATTCTCATCCCAATAATTTCAACGATAATCAAACGCCTCCTAGCCCAACTGGCAGTAACTACAACCCTACAACTGATACTGGAGTCGCTAATCCAGTAACGCAGGGCACTGACGCAGGCAATGGAAATACTGGGACAGGCCCGAATGGTGAAGTCAATGTGATCCGCTTAGGAGAAGTGGCAGCTAGCGACGATATTCTCAACGGTCCTGATGGGGTGCCTGGGGCAGGGGGGCCATCAGATGACGATGATGATTTTACAAACCAATCCACTGATATTCCTCCCAATTTAGGTCCTACGGACACGTTCGATCCAGCTCCATCTACCTTTAACAATTCCGTTCAAAATCCGGCTAGTACCGGGTTTATTGCTGATGTTACGATTCAGCCGATTTCGCCCACTCAGGCGGAGGGAGCTGATGACAGTACATTGACGGGGCAATATGGTACAGATGCCGATATTCCTAATGGTACGGTCGTAACCATTGCCTACGATCCAGATGGCAATCCAGGAAATGGCGATGAGCGAACCGCGACCTATCAATGGGATAGTACCACCAATACCTTTGAGCTACTTGCTAGTACGACTGGAGGCGTTGCTGATGGTACACCCAGGCATGTCAATGCGGGTGATTTACCTGCAGGGCGAACGATTAACTACTCCGTGACGGTGGATCTACCTGATGGTGTGGGGGTTAATGACGAGATTCCTATTCCAATCGTGGCGTTTCCGGATGACGATCCGATCAATAATCCAGGTTTCACAGGGGAAACCACCAATAACGTGACGATTGACCGCCTGTATACTGGCTTTCTACAAGTCATTAAAGAAGTCCAAGTCTTGGATGCCAATGGGGAGGTTATTCAAGCCTGGACTTCTGACCAAAGTATTTTGGATGGTGTTAATATCCAGCTAGATTATCAGCTTGAGTACCGAATTACTTACGAGAATATCTCGACTCCGGTGGTGGGGAATGGCAATATCGGTCTGACGATTCCTGACTTAACCTTGGTGGAAGATGGGACGGCCACTGTAGGTGGTACAACGAATAACTGGGCGAGTTTCTCGAACCATCAGCAAAATACGAGTGCGGATCAAGGGGTGGTGAGATACTTCACGAATAGTGATGATCCCAATCCTTTGACCACGTCGGATCCGGTCGATGATACCAAAGTCCAGAAATACGAAAATGAGGTCGGACAAGTCGATCCAGGCCAGCGAGGGCAATTCCTTTTCCGTCGTCGTATTAAGTAATGAGGGTTGGGTGGGAACCCTGTCAACAGGTTATCTATTTAGCCGAAGGTCGAATCATTATCGATCCTCCCGCTGTTGAATTTCAAAGGTCTTCTCATGATGAAACGTCGCTTATCCATTGGTCTGGGTATTTTAGCGGTTGCTGCAGCGGTTCCTTTTGTCAGTGGCACTCCAGTCTTTGCTAATTTACAAAAGGCTGGCACTGAGCTGGTAAACAAAATATTGCAACCAGAAGTGAAGCTGGTGCTATCTGCAGAGAAAAAAGTCACTACCACTAATGCTAACGGTGAGCCAGAGATCTCCTGGGAAGTGGTGGAAGACAATGTCACGGTCCGTCCAGGTGATGTCTTACGCTACACCTTGGTGAGCGAGAATGCTGGAGATAAACCCGCTTCGGAGCTAAAAATTAACCAACCTATTCCGAACCAAACGGCTTATGTTTTGGATTCTGCTCGGGCCAACGGTGCCACCCTTACTTACAGTATTGATGGGGGGCAGACCTATTCTGCACAACCCATGCTGGAGGTCACCCAGCCGGATGGAACGGTCAAGATGGAACCTGCACCAGCTGATGCTTATACCCATGTGCAATGGGATTATAGCGAGTCTTTAAAGCCAATGGCTTCTGTGCAAGCAGTCTATGAGGTTGCAGTGCAGTAAGTAGACTTGAGGCAATTTCTCCGGTTGTTTGCAGAAACCTGAGGGTATTTACCATCCCCAAGTTCCGGCACCGCCTTTGAAGGGACCCACAATATCAGGAGTAATCCAACCGCCGTAAAAATCACCAGCTTGGGCCTGCACTACTTCTCCATCGAGGGTGCAAACGTCCATACGGCTGGGATAGAAGGCGACGTAATCTTTGAGATCCGCAAAACGAGGGGTGGGATTGGCGTAAAACCAGGCGACGTTCTCTTCGGTGCGATCGCACACCGTTACCGTGTAATATCCAGCTGAGCCTTTCCATTCACAAAAGGTGGATCGTCGCGTGAGCTGCAGATACTCCATTTGAATATCGGTAGGCGGAATATAGTAGACCGGCGGATGACTAGTTTCTAAGACTCGCTTGGCTTGGTGAGTATCCGCTAAGGTAACGCCATTGAAAATGATCTGAATATGTTTGGAGGAATCTTCCAACCGAGGAGGACGCGGATAATCCCATACCGATTCTTGACCCGGACCTGGCTCAATACGATTCAGGGGCATGTAAACTGGACTCCTCTTTAGACGGCAAGCAATACTCTCTTTTGAGAGTAACGTTGATTGGTCTTAGGGGGGGCATAAGCTGACAGACAGAATCAACCCACTAGGATTGGGCATCTGCAGTGGAGTTAACCAGCGGTTTAAGGGACAAGGTGGTCTGAGGAACAGCCTGTCGTTTCCGAATCAACTCTTGCCACAGGGAGACTAGGGTATGAACCGTATTGTCCCAACTATATTGGTCAAGACTAGATTGTGCCCGTTCGCCCATATGCTGCCTTAGATTAGAGTTGGTGACCAACTGTTGGAGTTTATCAGCAAAATCAGCAATGGATTGTGGGGTATACAAGAATCCATTCCAGCCATCCACAATGTTTTCCACCACGCCACCGGCCCTCGGTGCCAGGACAGGAATACCTGAAGCAAAGGCTTCTAAAACGGTGAGTCCTCTCGCTTCTTTTTCCGAAGTCGTAACATGAATATCGCTATTGGCTAAAAGGGCTGGAACTTGGTGAGGAGCAACCCGACCTAACATATGCACCTGGTGAGTCAGTTGCTGAAGAGCATCTTCAATTTCTGAGTGCATGGGGCCATCCCCTGCCACCAACAGGGCAACTCGATCAGGCTTAACGCGGCTAAAAAAGTCTTGTAAAGCCTTAAACGTAAACCCCCAGCCCTTATCGGGAGTCAGGCGACCGACAAATACGAGCTTGACCTGTCCATCGACTTGGGGCAGCCCATAGGTTTGGGCAAAGTAGTCGGAGCACTTGAGGGCTGGGCTGAAGTGGTCTGCATCAAACCCAACTAAGCTGGCATAGCACGTATTGGTAATGCCTAAGTCGATAATTTTCTGATGAGTGATGGGGCTGGTAACCAAGGTGGTGCCATAGGCGTTATAGACACGGCGAAGTAAGAGTGTAAAACAGGTTTTGAGGACAGACAGGGCTCTTGGGGGCCAGTTGAAATAGTCCTCGGCATACTCAATAAAATTGGTACGAAAAAAACCAACGCAGGGAATATTGGCTCGCTGAGCATATTGAATACCAGGGATTTGCCACAGCCCCACCGATAAGCGTTCCGGCTCATCCACATGGACAATATCAGGCTGGAAGGCTTCTAAGGCCGTCTGCAGATGACGACGGGCTCGCCAGGTAACATTGCGCTCAAAGTCCAGCCCCATAAACGCACTGCTGGTAAGAGGAATAACTTCTACATTAGGCAGAATGGGGCCAATATAGTCTTGCCAGTTCGGATACACGCTGGCTAATGCACTGTAATCAGGGCAAAACAGCTTCACCTGATGCCCCCAATCGCTCAGCTTCTGTAAGCGATGAAAACCACTAACCGTGACCCCGTCGACAACGGGCAGGAAACCAGACGCAATAATCGCAATTTTCATGCTGGTAAGGCTTTGAGCAATGAGGACTACTTAAAACAAATACCGAATCAAGATTAAGGTTAGCGATGGGTTGAGGTTAAGCTCTGCTTAGCTTGGTCTGTGTAATATTCACACAATCGCTGTCTCCACAAGATTTTCAAGAAAACAGAAATTTTTACGACCAAAATGGTTACCGCATCAGTCATGGCAATCCATAGTATTATCCGTGGATGGTATTGCTGAAAACGCTGTCCGCTGTTCGATGTGTGTGATTAAACCCCAAAGACCGTCCTTGGGACCTGCACTGACTGCTCCAATTCCTGGATCAGCAAACACATCCCTCAACATTATCTATATCTCTCATCTCCATCCACCCGCCCATGCCAACTTGGAAAATATTGGGGGAATGCAGACCGTCAGTTTGCAGTTGTTAGAGCATCTGCAAGGGCGAACGGATATCTCCGTATTTCCCTTGGTAGTGAAGTCGCCTTGGCAGGGGACAGAATTGAGAACCTTGGGCTTTTTGATTAAGCTATTGGGGACCTTGCCCCGCATTATTCAGGAGCAACAGGCAGATGTGGTCTTGTTCTCTTCGATGGTGACAGCAGCCCTGGCCCCCTTGATGAGATCCAGGGTAGCTGTACCGATGGTGACCATTAACCATGGCCAAGACGTAACTTTACCCGTTCGTCTTTATCAGCAATGGGTGCCTAAGGTTTTTCATTATTTGCAAGGGGTGATTTCGGTGTCTGCAGCCACTCAGGCAGCCAGCCTGGAGCGAGGATTACATCCCACCAAAAGCTTTGTGTTGCCAAATGCCCTGAATATCCAACCTCGTGCTTACCACCAACCGGGATCTCGGGACGTGCTGGAATCCGTTTTTCAGATCCCCTTAGAGGGCAAAAAGTTACTGCTCAGTGTGGGGCGGCAAGTCAAACGCAAGGGACATGCCTGGTTTTTGCAGCATGTATTGCCCAAAATTCAGCAGCCAATCGTGTATTTAATGATTGGTCAAGGGCCAGAAACTCAGCGATTAAAACACCTTCGAGCCCAGTCTCCCTACCCTGAACAGATCATCATCGCGGGGCAAACGTCGGCGGAGATATTGCAGCATGCCTATGATGCAGCCGATTTGTTCGTCATGCCCAATATCCCAGTTGCAGGAGATATGGAAGGGTTTGGGGTCGTTATATTAGAGGCTAATGAAGCCAGAACCCCCGTCGTTGCCTCTGATTTAGAAGGGCTACAAGATGTGGTGCAAAACGGTTGCAATGGATTTAAGGTAGCGCCCCTCAATGCCCACCAGTTTGCCCAGACCATTGATGACGTTCTAGACAGTAAGCTGCCCAGTCTCTCGAACAGTGCTTATGCCTGGGTGACTGAAAACTATACTTGGTCAAGGGTTTGCGAACAATATATTGAGGTTTTGCAGCAGGTAACCCAAACCGTGCCTCCCGTGCTCTATCGCTAATGACGTGCTGTGCAACTTAGATTTTGAATAATCACTTCGCTTGCAATGCTTTCTATTCAAGGGCTACAGGTTAATTAGAGTATTTAGAAAGTCCTTGTGTTTCTAAGATTTACAATCTCTAATGAGAATATTCGCATTAGCATTTGGAAGAAATATGAGCTTCATACTAATTTCAAGGTCTGAAACGACGTAAACTCGTTGAAATTAAAGTTGTACACCGCGTTATTAACTAAAATATTATTAGTTTTTTCGATCTACTGATTCTATAATTATCGAAAATTTGAGACTCAGACATGAAGAACTCAAAGTTTGTGGCAATAGTGGTCTGTGCGTATACCGCCTGCAACTTGATTCTGGGCTTTACATCCCCAGTAACGGCAGCCTCCCTAACCTATAACTTCAGGCAAGATGGTTTTGATGAAGGTGCTTACGCTGAAGGTTTTTTCATCGCCGATGACCTGAATGGCGATGGTCAAATTGCGTATTTCAGAGGACTTCAAAACTCCAGTGAAGTTTCAGACTTCAGAGTCACTTTTTCTGGGAATCGGTTAACACCACCGACAACTTATGGATTTGGAGACTTATTTGGTCTTGTCTATGACTTAGATGGTGGTCCTTTGGGCGATGGCGTTACCGGGGCTATTGAAGGGATTAGTACTTCAGTTCCAAATAGAAACGCTATTGACCAGGGTTACTCTGCTGGTCCTGGCCCGTTAAACACATATTTTTTCGGCCCAAGACAACAATTCTGTGTTGATTCTCCATTCTCCCTGTGCGGAATATTTGACGGTTCTACCTCAAATGAGATCGTTGCTGTTCCTGAGCCTAGTACTTTCTTGGGAAGCATCGTGACCATCGGTCTTGGTATCCTCGCCAAGAGAAAACGGTCGCATCTTGTCCGTCAAAAACAATCCAAATGCACTTTGTAAGCCCATAATGCCGGGTTTCCTGGTCCTGGTCTTCTGCAAAGATTACCTCAGCGGTGGGTAACCCTGGCCGTAAAACTTGGTGGCGAAGTTTGAGGATACGATCTGCGGTCGTTGGAGTGAATGTGATCATGGGTTGTTGTTGCGATTGGCAACAGCAGATAGTTCAGGCTGTACAACCGTTACAAATCAATGATGTTCTACTGAGTCGCCATATTGCTGTGCGGCCTTTGGAACCGCTACGCCTTCTCCTCAAACGGGGCTAACTTAAAGGCGCACTGCCATTCCACTCACAACAATCCCACCACTAGCGGGAATATCCACCACCAGCCGACTAGGCCGCCCCATCGCCTCTCCTTGGCGAATCACAATCTGATGAGGGACAGAAGTTAACTGGGCATCCCGTAAGTACCCTCCTAAAGCTGCGGCTGCAGCTCCCGTTGCCGGATCTTCCACCACACCACCCACTGGGAAGGGATTACGAGAGTGAAAAACGCTAGGACTTTCTCGCCAGATTAGCTGTAACGTTAACAGGCTATCCTGCTGCATTAAGGCTTTGAGTTGGTCAAAATCATAATCCAAATGAGCCAGCCGCTCTGCTTGGGCAACAGCCAACACCAAATGCCACGCCCCTGCATAGGCTCGAGCAGGCGGAATAGACAAATCCAACTCGTCCAACTGCCAACCCAAGGCAGATAAAATATCCGCTACTAATGCATCCGAGGCTAAGGCATGGGTGGGTTCTACGGACGTTAAAGCAGCTTGCCATTGCCCCTCTTGGACACTAACAGCCACAGGAACTTCCCCTACAGTCGTTGCTAATTTATACGTTCCCTCACCACTCAATTCACCTAGGACCACTCCAGTGGCCACTGTGGCATGGCCACAAAAGGGCACTTCTACTTCCGGGCTGTAATAACGAACCGTCCGCTCAAACCCAGTCTGTGGTGCTACAAATGCTGTTTCAGAGAAGCCCACGTCCGCCGCGATGCGCTGCATGGTTTCTGGGGATGGTAGGGTATCGCCAATCCACACTCCCGCAGGGTTCCCCCCCTTTGGATCAGTGGTAAAAGCAGAAAGTAGGTGTAGTGAGGAGTCAGTCATAGGGTTGGATCTTAGGGCAATAGCAGATAATCGCTTATGCAAAGACAAAAAAGCAAGCCAATCGTATGGCGCTAAGCTATCTGCACAAGCATTTTGACAAATCGGTCGGGGGGCCAAGTTTTGCGTTCTGAGACTTGACCATCTCCTAACTCTACAATCCGCTCTTGGCCGGTTAACGTTTGAGCAATATCAACGGAGTAGAAGGGAGCATCAATTCGTTGAGCTACAGTTTCAACGATGGCTGGCACACCTGCAGTTGGGGAATAAGCAGTGCCATGGACCACAAAATATCTCTGCTCTGATTGGGGCTGAAATTGCTCAACTCTGCGAACAGCAACACCTCCTTCCAACTCTCCCCGATACTGTTCGATTAGGTGGATAATGTTGACGGCTTGTTCTGGGGTGTAAGCAATGGACCCTTGGGCATCGGTGTTGGATTTCACAAAGTCTTTGATAAAGTATGCGTCCCAGTTCAAATTCGAGATTTGCTCCAGATAGTTGGAGCCTTTTTCCAGAAACCGTGTTTCTGGGGTGAGATCAGCACAGGCTGAATACCACTGATTGAGATGGTGGCACAGGGCATAGTCTGTGGCTGAGGTCATGGGGATTCCCCCTCTCTTGCGGATGAAGTCGGTAAATTCCTGATAAGCGGTGAGATTAAACATCCAGCCGCGATACAAAACCGTTTCACCAGACTCAATACGGGGTTGCGGCTTAAAGTTGCCAAAACTCAAATCATCATATGCAAACAGAGAAATAGGGATTCCCAATTTTTGAACTGCCACACCTTCATCTATAAACGGCTGATCGGGTTCTTTGGGTTCAAGGGGATTGCAAGGATAGAGAATTCTCATAGCAACATGCGAGAACAGGTTTCTAGTGGTGGTGCTTCAAAGGGTTATAGAAGCGAGAGATCCCATCACATTAAATACCTTTTGGTATAAGACTGGATTGCGGGGAATAATCAGCTTATCAGACGTATTAACAGCTGCTTTGGCAACGGCTATTTCTTCGGTTCAACTGATGACACTTTGGTGATGGAAAACGATAGATTTATTGATTTACCAAGTATTCGGCAATATTTTCCCCTATCAATCGCTTTACCTGAGCGACTAGTGGAGTTATTAACGGTTCTCAACCAAAAATATCGATATAACTCTTGTGGGCCATTCTTTTTAGGTGAATTTTTTGATGACTACTACATCAAAAATGGTAGCGATTTAGCTGAGTATTTCGGTTTTTTCATACTCGACAGCGGAGATATGAGCATTGGATATTGGTTTTATGAGGGCTGTTCTCCTGAAAATGCGCCTATCGTAGCCGTTATTGATTATAGAGGCACGGTTCTTGCCACCTCTCTGGAAGAATTGTTAGAAAGAATGATTCAGAACACTTTTTGGGATGTTTATGATCGGTCTTCCTTTGAGACCCGTCCCGATAATGGCTGGATTGATGAAGCTGATATATGGCTACGTGAGAGCTTACATATTACCCCCAGAACTTGTGAAGAACTAAGTTTTGATCCAGGTAAACATCACCCTGATTTAAATGATTGGTTAGACAAAAAACACTGGCAGCAATACGAAAAGGCTGATCCCCTAGAGAAAAAGATTAATCAGCAGATTGCCAATATTATGTCACCGTACTTCCCACAAAAATCTGCATATAAGCAGTTTGCAATACAAATAGCAGGATCTTGTTTTGAGGAATATTGCAATGCGATTAGGAGTGAGCATATGACGTTGCTAGAGCCACTCATTCACCAATTCCGAGAGCTGCGTAGTCGAACTCACCCAGAAAATAAACGATGTTTTGAGATACACCTTGGTCTTTCAAGTGATGGCGAAGCGTCTTTGACTGGATATTTTGATCATGTTCCAACTTTTAGGAAGTGTAAACCTACCCTGCAAAACTACATCGATGATTTGCGATTAGCCGTGAATCCTAATCCACGGCTTTCTAGAGAATTCAACCTTGAATTATTGAGGCTTTCTTTAGTAGAAGACTGCCATGCAACGTTCATTCAGACCTATCCACACCTGGTTCAGTTTGATCCAGATGATGACCTATCTTGGAGTCAATATGGAGATTTGCTAGTCCAGTTCAAGCATTATAAGGCTGCCATCTCAGCCTATAACAACGTTTTAGCAGATGATTTCAATAGACAAGATATTGTGGAAAAAAGAGATCAGGCACAACACGCGATCCAACATCAGTAGCCCATCGCTGAGCTTATAAATTGTGTGCAGACAGTCCGAGGAGTTGGGCAATGAGAGGTAAAACTTTTTCAGCGCGATCGCAGTCCAATACCTCCGATTCCCAGCCCTGTAATCCAGTCTCCACAACGCCTTGTATGACTCGTTCACCCATCTGTCGCCGCTCTGCCGCTGGAAAAGTTGAGAAGGTTCGTCGCAACAACGGTAACAGCGTCACAAAAGTATCCGGTGCCAATTCGCAAACCCACTGATCGAGCACCTGCCAAATCTCCTGATCGTGGAGCAACAAAAGGCCACTGCCCTTGAGGAAACCTTCTATCCAGGCAGCAGCTTGGGTCGGTTCCGTCGCTAGGGATAACGCCAAACCCAACTGTTGGGCCGCCCTTGATGGTTCAAACTGTCCCCCGTCCAACAATAACCGACAGGAACGACCGCCCAGCAATCCATGCAAAGTTTCTCGATTCACCAGTTGTTTTAGCACCAGCCACCACATCTGTTGATGGTCCTGATTTTGGAGCAAATTAATCGCACTATGAGTCGCCATAATTTGTTTATCCATCATGGCCGCCGCGTCATCATCCAGGGACGCACAAGCCCCTGGCAAGCCAATACAGATGCGAGTGACTAGGCCATCCACCACATGGGCCACAACATCTGTGTCCGTTTGACGCACATCTCGATACCGCAAGATTTGGGCCAAGGGCGGTAAGGCCGACATCAGATGCACCACATCACTGGCAACCGCAGCTTCCGTCTGCAACCGGGCCATGAGTTGGGTAATCGCGTCTGGGAGATCGGCCAAGAGAACCTGATCCAATAGCTCGGTTAGGGTCGGCAGATTTGCAGCATTATCAGCTAGATAACAGGTATAAGCGGTCGTGGCAGCCTCAATCGTGTTGCCCCACTGCCCAGCTTCAATCAAGGCAATTTCAAACTCAGGCTGCCACTCCAATATCCAGGCTTCTTTAAAAGTCCCTTTACCGCGATTAAAGGTAGGGCGCCCCCAAGGAATCCCTAATAAATTGAGCCGATGCAAGAGTTGCGATCGCAACAAATCATTCGGCTTGCGCAAATCCAGAGACAGCTCTTTGGGCGTAACCGAAGGTTTAAGGCGCAGCTTCTTCTGCCAACGCTGCAAATCCACCTGTAAAGGCACCATCGGCGTATCGTCTGGGACTTGCCCCATGCGATCGCTAATAATCAATCGTTCATGAATCAACTGCAACGGTAGTTCCTCCCCAAAGCAGAGGACCGTCTGGGCCGCTTCATTCAGCTCCGGCAAGCCCGGTGTGGGACAGTCCCTTAGCGCGGCGAGAGAATTGGCCAGCCGCACGGCTTCAATCACGCTAGCTGACGACGCATCAATCTCAGCCTGACGTAGCAATTGGGCCACATGGGTCAACCAGCGGACGGTGGGTTGATCCGATGCCGTCCATAGGTGGTGATACCACCCTGGTGAGGTAATCCCAGCGCCATAGCCACTGCGATTCGCTAGCCGCTCATAAGTCCAAGGAATCCAAGTTGAGGTCACCTTCAGTTTAGGTAAGCCTTTGAGTAAAGCCGAATCCTGCTTAGCAGGTGGAAAGGGTTCAGCCAAAGCAGGCGTATGCCAAGCCCCACAAATAATCGCAATTTTTTCATGTCCTGCTCTTTTAGCTTTGCGGATGGTTTGCCGCATATAGGCTTCTCGTAAAGCTTCTCGATAATCCCGGTTGTTATTGAGATCCAGAGGATGGTCCTTTTCCAGCTCTAATCGCAGGGCTGACATCGCTTCTACAATAGCGGGAAATAGATCAGTGGTTTCAGACCGCTGCTCTACCATCCGCTCCCACCAGCGTTCACTATCATTAAAGCCAGCCGCTTGGGCTAACCAAAACAGTGGATCATGCCGAATTTCGGGTAGAGAAGATTCAGGAACCACATTCCCGGCATCACCATCCGCCTCGGGCGGTTCAAACTGTTGATCGAGCTGTTGCCGCAAGGCCAGTTGATGGGTCTGGGGTAAGTCCATCCACTGCACCGGAATCTGCTGTTGCAGGCCATAGTCTAACGCCTGCCATTCTGGCGAAAAAACAGCAAAGGGGTAATAGACAGCTTGCTGAGGTTGCTCCGGTGCATAGATCAAAATGGCAACAGGGGGACTCATGTCCGGACTCACGATCTGCTCAATCACGCCAGCCGCATCCGGCGGCCCTTCTACCAAAATCAAATCAGGCTCTAGACTGTCTAAACTCTGGCGCAAACTCCGAGCTGAGCCAGGTCCATGATGTCGAATTCCAAACAGGTGCAGTGTAGACATTTAATGGCTTAATTGAGCATCTATGCAGGGCTAGCAACATCCAATGTGATTACAGAGCCCCTTCGATGGGCTGAGAGAAATCATATACTGAGCATCATGTCACCAAAATCTATTGTGCGGTCTGAGGTTGGGTTATGGATGATTCATGGCAACCTCCAAACCCCTAAAGTATGGCACCCCATCACAACGCAACTTCATCAAGCGATCGACCCAAAGTTCAATCTCTCCATTTTCTTGGAAGATCTATGGGACAGTCCAGGAGACTCTTTAGAGGAATGGGCAGCCCTTTTCTGTCAACGGGTTCAACCCCATTCATTTAAGTCTCGTTTTTTACTGGGTTATTCCTTGGGCGGTCGGTTAGCGTTTCATGCCCTGCTACATCAACCTGAGTTATGGCAGGGAGCCATCATTATTAGTGCTGACTCGGGGTTGGAATCAGAGTGCGATCGCAACCGCTGTCTCCAAAGAGATAAAGCTTGGAGCAACAAATTCCTGCATGATAAGTGGGCAAACTTAATCAAGGAGTGGAATTCACTCCCCGTATTTTGTAGACGCCAGCCTACCTATCCAGTCCTAGAAAAAGATTTTTCTCGCATTAAACTTTCACAGGTATTTCAGATCTTCTCCAAGGGACACCAAAACAATCTCCTCCCAAATTTACAAACTCTCAACGTTCCAATTTTGTATATATCAGGGTCAGAAGACATGCATTATTGCCAAGTTGGCCAAAAGCTAGATCGTCATTGTTCATCCATCAATCATCGCACTATTTTGCACGCTGGACATCGCGTTCCCTGGGAGAATACAAATTCATTCTTACCAGTCTTAACTCATTTTTTAACCAGAGATTATAATACTCAAAAAGCAAACTGAGAAAGGATTACATAATTCCATCATCCAGATTTATTTACTGAAGCAAGCATCAAGTGAATAAAGTTTATAGTCAACAGAGCCAAGCAATATTTTATGTTATCCTCTGAATCATTAGCCCTAAGTGGGCATAAATAATAGAGATAGTTTTTACTACTAAAATCAAGACTAGTATCATTAAGAGTTAAATATATATTGAATCTAACCTTTCTTTAGTTCAAGCATCAAATATTACTGATATTAAAATGCTCTTTTCAGTTGAAGCCTGCCTAGGAGAGCCGTAATCAATAATTAGATAAATGATCAATCTAGCGCCAAGCGTCTATTTATCATGGCTGAATGAAGTAAACGCATCATCCATAGTTATCAATACACCTAGCTTGATTTATATAGCATTTACAAGAGTTACCATTGAGAATTATTTATCGATAAAATTATAATCTCATTGCAAAATCAACAGTTTAGCTAATCTGATACAACGAATCAGCCTATATCCTTTTATTCCTTTTTGAGGTTGAACATTACATTTTTTGCACTCTTCTTAACGAAGCATTTGATTTAAATCAGTATAGGCTTCGATAAAATAATCCTCTTTAAATAATGGTTTTAGCTTTAAACTATTACCTCATGCAATTTTTTTAATCTCCTAAAACTACTGTCACCTATAGGATCTAAGCACTGAGTAGTCAAGCAGTTACCAGGCTTTATCAATTTAATTTTACAAAATTCTTGTTTTACGATATAAAAAGCATAAATGTTTTTGAATATCCATTAAAAAAATAATAATAACTACCTGTCATTTAAAGTCATATAAAAACATATGACATCAATAAAACATAAAATAACCTAGATAACTTTTGTAAAGAAAAACTATTCAATTGCTCAAACAAAAGGTAGATTCAAAATGTGTTTGCCAAAGTCAAAAAATCAATCTAATCTAGTTGAGCTATGATTAATCTATAAGTTCATAAGCAATCTAGATAGAATGTTTTTTAGTTTGTTTGATATATGAACCAAGAATTTTCTACATTAGACTATTCTTACACTTATAGATTTTTTAAATCTGCTACGTTCAAATAAATTCCCCAAGCCCACGGTCAAAGAACTATTTGTTCAGCTTTTCACATAAATAGTGAAGAGAGATGAAAGTAATCAGAACTAAAGAGCAATGGCTAGGACCACCTTTTCTAAACATATAGAAATGGTGTATAGCCATGGATTATGTGCATAAGATTGATTGAAGCATCTAGAGGATATTGTTCTAAGTCATCTAGTTAGGTACTACAACATGCATTAGCTCTAATCAATATAGAGATATCAACTTCAAAATGTAAATTGACAGTGCTTATAAGTTTTCCAAGGCTTTTTAAGAAAACTATAGGGATTGTCAAATAGTGCTGCATAATTATTTCTATCCAAGGGTGGATAATAACATTTCATCCTCTAATGGTAAAAGTATCAAGCCTAGAAAAGGTTGCCTTTATTTAGTAATCACGTATCCCTAACCAAAAAAAGGGAATCGTTTTAGGGCTATTCTTACTCCCGAATTTCTCAATCTAATCACATTAAATTTATTAAAACTTTTTTGTGTACGAAAATATTTTTTTAAATAGCCATCCACTCAAAAAAACCAAAAAATATTAAATTTTCGATATACCTAAATCATTTTCTGTCTAAAATAAAAATGTTTTGAACAAAAATATGTCATAAAGTAGGGTATTTTTCATAAATTAAGGTTTTGGGGGCAAAGGTTTTGACTATTTCTGATCAAGAATTAGGCAAAAAAAACGAACAAAGATCAAGCTTAAATCAGCCTAAAATACGAAATTTTGCATATAAAAATAATGACATTATTGATTGGTCTGCATCATTACAATCACTCCTAGATCAGCCTCCGGCAGAGATGCCTCTCCGAATTATTTTGAGCGGAGTAGTATTCTTACTTGCTTTTCTCAGCTGGGCTTGGCTAGGAAAAATAGAAGATATAGGGACGGCAAAAGGAAAGCTAGTCCCAAAAGGTGAGACTTATAAGGTTGAGTCTGTTGCAATCGGGAAGGTCAGCAGAATTGCAGTCAAAGAAGGAGAAACTGTTACAGCTGGACAAGTCATCGCTGAATTAGATACTTCTTTAGATAAAAAAGAAGTCAAGCGATTAGAACAAATGCTATCTAGCTATGAACAAGAGCTAAAGCAAAAACAATCTCTACTCAATAAAGTTTACTTAGAAGCTCAAACTCATCAACAAATTTCTACCTCAGAGAATTTGGGTCAAGAGTCTGCCATAAAATCAGCTGAAGATAGGGCGGATACTCTACTTCAGTTGCTAATACAACAAAAGCAAGAGATTAATGCTTACAATGCCAGGCATAAACGCTTAAAACTCTTGTCAAACTTATCAAGATCCCGAGTAAAGCAATTAGAGCTAGATCTCAAATCCAATCAAGGTCGTGTGAAAAAATTAAAGTCGTTGGAAAAGCAAGGTGCTATCTCTAGCGAATTAGTCTTCCAGGCCAATCAAAATCTTAGTCAAGTTCAGAGTCAGATCACAGAAAGTAAATTACAAGACATTACTAGTGTCAGCCAGCAAATCTTTCAAAATGAGCAATCGATGCGAACTCTTGCTGCAAAAATGACAGAAGATCAAGGAGAGCTCTATTCTGCTTATCGACAAGTTGAACAACTAAAAGCAGAGTTAAATCGGAATAAAGCGGAAAGAACTCGACTAAAGCTAGAAGCATACCAAAAAATTGATCAGCTTAAACTAGAAACTACCCAAGCAAGAACTAAAGTATCTGAAACAAAGAATCAGATGCTCAAAGCCAAAGCAACTCTAGACCAAAAGCTCTTTAAAGCACCTATTGATGGTGTTGTTTTATCATTTAATTTAAAGAATGAAGGTAAGGTAGTCAATTCAGGGCAAACTGTAGCTGAAATTGCACCTCACAACACTCCTTTAATAATTGCTGCAGTTTTACCCAATCAGGAAGCAGGCTTTATTAAGAAAGATCAACCAGCGAAAGTTAAATTTGATGCCTATTCATATCAAGATTATGGGGTAGTACCAGGTAAGGTATCCTCAATTTCATCAGACTCAAAATATGATCCGAAGCTAGGAAATGTTTACCAAGTTGAAGTTGAATTAGAGCGTCATCACATCGTAGACAATAACAAGAGAATTAAATTTAGGCCTGGCCAATCGGCAACAGCTAATATTGTTATCCGTCAGCGTCGTATTATCGATGTTTTATTAGATCCAATCAAGCAATTGAAGAGTGGCAACACGAAAAAATAACATTGCTTGAATTCTCATCTCTTAATCAATAAATAGAATACATCATCTTCTTTCAGTCATCTCTGACTACTGAAAAGCTCTCGAGTAGTTTTCATCTTAATTTATAAAATGCAAATATCCATCTATAGATCACAGCAAATAAGATCAAGGGAAAGCAAAATATTATGCCAAAAGATTTTTATTTTCCTTCAAGCTCTATTTTTCATGAAAAGAATCAATATATCTCAATAAACTTTTTGAAAATTAGAAGCAAGATAAATAGGCTCATGACCCATCAAAATGCACCATAAATTAAACTACTCATCTAAGAATCAGTACGCATAGAATCATATAACTTCAGTTACAGTATCGCTTTATCAAAAAATTGGATTAATAGAATGAATCATCACTTATCTACTCACTCTGGGACTGATTTTGATAAACAAATCACTTACGAACAATTCAATCAAGTGATTGAAGCCATACTAATGGGGAAATATTCTTGGGCTTGCGTCTTAATGCTGCGTTTTGTGGGATATAACCCACTTCACTATATTCCTTATCGCACTTACAACAGATTAATCAAAAAAGAAAGCCTACTGAGTTATCAAACATCTAAAGACAAAGCGAGCTGTAAAGAATTTGAGCCCAAGTCACTTATAGCCCAGTCAAACTCACCCAGATACATGCAAGATCTCGAATACTTAGAAGATGTTCGAGAAAAATCAACTCAGGTAACAGGTGGAACAAGCAATAACTGGCTAGCCAAAAACTATCTTACTATGTGGAATAAAAAGATCAGTAATCCAAACCTTTAGCACAAAAACCTGAATAACATGAATCTAAGTTCAGATGGATAATTTAAGGATTTCAGATAACAACCACCCTTTTCAAACTCCAGTGGAACTATCTAAGCTTCCCAGTCTATTATCTAAAATAAGCAACATATCGCACTCAGATCCTGTTATCAGTGCGCTAAGTGCTCAATTTGAGATACTTGATCTACAACTTGGAGATTCTGTTTACGACATCAATGAATTCACTACTCAAATAAAGGATAATTACCAAGATTTATATCTGATAACTCAAGGGAAAATTAGGCTTGTAAGTGCTGGCTCCGAAAAAGCTCAAAATTTATCCATTCAATTATTGGAAAAGGGTGTTTTTTTTGGAGGTGACTCAAATTACCGTGAGGCCAGTCTACCTTACCAAGCATTCGCTGCGAGTGAAGCACAGATTGCAAAGATTTCTTTTAAGGTACTGCAACCTTTTTTAGCACAGTTACCAAGGCTACAAGGTCATTTAGCTACAACTATTCAAGATCGCCAATGTTTAATCTTCTTTAAAACCCTTACAAGCTTAAATAGACTGCCAACCCATAAGTTAGAAAAATTCTGTGTATATATCGTAGAGAAGAAAATACTCCCTGGCACACCTGTTACTGAATTAGCGCCTGCTGACTTGGGTCGTTTTTGGCTACAGCAAGGTCAGATTCAGGATCAAGAATCTCACCCTGGATTTACTTGGGGGTATCCAGACACGACTGAGGTCAGTAGCTCTAGTGAAACTGAATTATTAATATATCAATTACCAAAAGAAAATTGGGAGGCTGCCACCACCATTGCGCCACAATTGACCTTGCTGGAGAAAGACAGTCGTCCATCACCCACCACATCACTAAATGCTAACCCTCGTAGAATTTACAACACTGAACGCACTAAATCTTGGAAGCGAAATTTGGTTCGGTCTACCCCTCAGAGAGTTAGAAAGGGTCAGTCTAATCTATCGTCCATTTCACAGAACATAGAGCATCCACAACAGATTGATTTCCCTAAACCGCTAAAACCTCGTCGCACTCTATGGAACACGTATCCATTTATTGAGCAGCAAAGTTCATCTGACTGCGGGGTTGCTTGTCTGGCCATGATTAGTCAGTACTGGGGCAAACGATTTAGTCTCAGTTGGTTACGAGAAACAACCGGTGTATGGCGTTCAGGTACTTCTCTTAAACATTTAGCGGGTACCGCAGAATCTCTTGGTTACCATGCCCGACCTGTACGAGCCAGTTTAAATCGTTTAGCCGATGAAGCTAATCCGTGGATTGCACATTGGGAAGGAGACCACTTTATTGTTGTTTACTGGGTTAAAGGAGACAAGGTTTTAGCTGCTGACCCAGCAAAAGGTAAATACCAAATATCACGCCGAAAATTTTTAGCGAGCTGGACTGGTTTTGCGCTTCTTCTAGACCCAACTGAACAATTATATGCAGTTCCTGGTGAAAAGCGCTCTTTAGGTAGATTTTTCAATCTACTTTTACCGTATCGCTCTTTAGGACTGCAAATCATCTTAGCGTCTATCTTAATTCAAATTTTTGGCATTATTTCACCGCTATTTACTCAAATAATTCTTGACCAAATAGTCGTTAGTAAGAGCCAAACAACTCTCAATGTGATGATCATCGGTGCTTTGCTATTCGGCATCGCAGGTATGGGGCTAAGTGCAGTTCGCACATATCTCTTAAACTATTTCGCTAATCGGTTGGACTTGACAATGATTAGCGGTTTAATCCGACATACTCTCAATTTACCTATCAAATTTTTTGAATCACGCAGAGTCGGAGATATCATCACAAGAGTTCAAGAGAATGAAAAGATTCAGCAATTTTTAATAGGACAGGTATTACTAGCCTGGCTAGATGTAGTGACGGGGATCATTTATTTATGCTTGATGCTGTACTATAACTGGCAACTTACATTATTAGTATTAGCAATTATTCCCCCAATCATCATACTGACATTAGTTTCAACTCCTTTGCTTCGCAAAGTATCTCGAGAGCAGTTTAATGCGACTGCCGATGAGAACTCTACGTTAGTAGAAATGCTCTCCGGTATTTCTACTGTTAAATCTGTTGCTGTAGAACAAGAATTCCGGTGGCGTTGGGAAGATAAATTAACGCATCAACTCAATATACAGTTTAAAGGGCAAAAACTTGCGATTAATCTAGGTATATTGAGTAGCCTAATTAACACGATTGGCGGAACTGCTCTACTTTGGTTTGGAGCAACTTTAGTTATTCAAGATCAACTCACGGTTGGCCAATATGTTGCTTTTAATATGATGAAAGGCAATGTTATCAGTCCTATTATTGCTTTAGTCGGATTATGGGACGAATTACAAGAAGTCTTAATATCTGTTGAAAGACTAAATGATATTTTTGATTATCAACCAGAAGAAGCATCTCAAAAGTCTTCTGTTAATTTACCCAATATTGAGGGTAATATTCGATTCGAGAATGTCACCTTCCGCTATGAGTCAGAAGAAGAGCGAAATGCGATCCAAAATATCTCTTTTGAGGTTAACAAAGGTCAAACTCTAGCAATAGTTGGGCGTAGTGGCTCTGGCAAAAGTACTTTAGTCAAGTTACTTCAAGGGCTTTACCAGCCTACCAGTGGCCAAATTTCGATAGATGGACACGATCTTAATCATTTATCGCTTCAATCACTCCGTTCCCAGCTTGGGGTCGTTCAACAAGAGTGCTTTTTATTTTCAGGAACAATCCAAGAAAATATTACGCTCCATCAACCCAAAATTAGTTTAGAGCAGGTTATTGAAACTGCTAAGCTGGCAGAAGCGCATGCTTTTATTCAGTCTTTTCCTCTCGGATACAGCACCAAAGTTGGTGAGTGGGGTACTAATCTTTCTGGAGGTCAAAGGCAAAGAATTGCTATTGCCAGAGCATTGCTGGAGAGGCCACCTATACTCATCTTTGATGAGGCTACCAGTTCCCTAGACACTGAATCAGAGCGAAGATTTCAGGAGAATTTGAAGCATTTGACGCGAGAGCGGACAACTTTTATTATTGCTCACCGACTTTCAACAGTACGCAATGCTGACTGCATCATTGTTTTGGATAAAGGAA
Organism: Acaryochloris sp. CCMEE 5410; assembly: GCF_000238775.2. Lineage (NCBI taxonomy): Bacteria > Bacillati > Cyanobacteriota > Cyanophyceae > Acaryochloridales > Acaryochloridaceae > Acaryochloris > Acaryochloris sp. CCMEE 5410. Next base: position 2,434,417 of record NZ_AFEJ02000001.1, read on the forward strand.
TACTCGTTGAGAAAGGCACTCACGAAGAGCTAATCAAAAAGCAAGGGCTCTATTTTTACTTAGCTCAGCAACAACTAGAGCTGTAAGAGAATTAAAAAGATAAACTGATATATCTAACAGAATTTTCATCCTTTCATATTAATAACGTACTCAATTTCTTTATTGATCCATTCATCAAACAAACTATGAAGTATTTCTTGCCTCAACTCAGGCGTTAACTCTGCAGGAATATGTTCCTCAATCCTTAAGAGGTGATACACATCTTCTGTTTGAATTGGACCTAGTAGAATCCCTATAGGTAAGGGATCTTGAAAGATAACTGCAGCGATATCTGGGGGAAAACTTAAACGATTTTTCTGACCTGTATAACCGCACAGATAGCGAGCGTTCTGATCAAGATTGTGAAGTCGCGCAGCTTCGTAAAAACTAATTTCTTCTTCTTCAATTTGATAAAATAGCTCTTGTACAAAATTTTGGCAGTCAAGACTAATTTGATAGACCACAAAGCGATCAAAATTTAATCGTCTTTCAGCAAAAAAAGGTTCTACTTGCTCTTCAAATAGATGTTTAGCCAATTTTTTGGTAAGCACGTGATTCTGAATTGCAATTTCCCATTCATCTGGGGTAATCATTTGCTCATTGAGCCAAGCCATCGTATCAGATGCCTTCTCCAAATGCTTATTACGGCGAATCTCATCTACTTCATTTTGAATTTCTTCAGGTGTAACCGTAATATTTTGAGAATCAGCTGTTTGAAGAATAATTTTTTGTTTAAGAATTTGCTCGCAGACCTCTACTAGACTCATATTTTGCTTGAGTGCTTCTAGCACCTCAGCTATCTCAATTGGAATTCCGCGAAAGTCTATAGTCATCATTCAGTAGGAAATACTAAATAGAAAATTTTTCTATTTTTTTTGCTAAATACTTGTATATATCTTCTCTAAAGCAATTATTCCATAGCTATAAAACATACGTAAGGCTTAATCACTCATGGGCATACTATGTGCTGAGCTAGCCAAATATCAGTTTGCTTAAGCTAAAAAATCAGAAGATAGTTCTCTCAAGATTACTGAAAGCATCATCACCTGAAAGCTATATTCAGTAAGCGATCCAAGAAATCTATATCAATAGAACAACTTATTGCTTTATTAAACAAGTTTCTTGGAAAGCGTTATTCATCAAATCCCAACACTAGATCCGAGGGTGCTATTATCAATGGCACCCTCGGATATTCAACGACTCTGTTATCGCTAGTATCAATAGACCTCTTGCATAATTCAGCTAACGATATGGTAGCGAACTAAAAACCCAAGTCAGATCGCAGCATAAATTGAGTTAGTAACACATCATGGAACGAATATTGCAAGAGGTCTAATGCAAGCTATGCCTTATTTCAATCTGAAAGGAATAGGTAGTTGTGCTAAAACCCAATTATCCAAAATAGATTAAAAATTCCTAGCGGAGAATATGAGCTAAGGAGACTAAGGCATTTCTAACAACATCTTTGGCGTTCTCACTTACTCTATTTAGCTTGAAATATTATGGTAGATTGCTTGCAAGCCCAGCGAGAGTGTACGTTTCACCTGCTAAAATAAATTCTTCAAATCCCGTAGTAACGAGCGTCATACCATCAAGATTGAATGTAACTTGAGTATTTGCACCAATACTGATATCAGAAAAATCTGTCAGGCTACTCGCAAGACTGAGGGTGTCTTGACCTCTTCCACCTCTTAATGTGGCGTTTCCAAAATCACCAGCACTACCATCAATAAAGTCGTTGCCTGTCCCTGCGTTGACGACCACACCGCCACCAAAGGTACCGGTTAATGAATCTTTTCCTGCGCCCAAATTTACTCTTCCACCATAAAGGCCATAGGCTTCTTCCCCTGTAGCCCGAACAATGATCTGATCCGCTCCTTGTCCAGTACTAATTACACCGCCAGTATTGATAATTCCAAAGGCTTTACCAGTCGCTTCCGCAGTGGCAATAATCGTATCAGCCCCATTCCCTGTGGTAATTTTGCCGCCTGTATTATCGATTGAGATCGCAATATCAGAAGCCACCGCAACCGCCTCCGCAACGGCTAAAGCCAATGCTTGATTTTCAGAGGGCGCGCTAGAAAAAGTAGAACTAGACGTTCCAGCAAAAGTGCCAGATTGCGTAGTTGCAGTAGCCGTCAGCTTATCTTTGCCTGGCCCAGTAGAGAGATACCCTTTTTTGTTCTTAATCCCTGTGGCCGAGATAGATGCAGTCGTTAAACTGGTAGCAATGGCATTGGCAAATGCGATTAACTCATCAGAAATAGGGGCACCAGCAATCGCTTCGACAATGGCTGATGCATCTACAGAAGCTGTTGCCGTAGCAGAAATGTTTCCCTCGGTTTGGCCCGCCACGGCATCACTTCCACGGCCCGTCTTAATAGTTGCCCTAGAATTATTGATACCGATAACACTCGCTTCAATCCCCAAAGATGCTAGCACTTGAGTAATGACGCTTGTATCAACAAATTTAGCAACGGCTATTGCTTCCGCTACTGTATTGGTTGAAACGGATAGATTTGCTGAAGCAGTCCCTTTAATTACATCCTGGCCACTATTCGTTTCAATCGTACCTTTGTTATTAATCCCCTGAGTTCGAAGCTTAAAGTTAGCCTGAAACTCAGTTGATGAAGCAAGCGAACCAAAATCTTGCGCTCCTACACCAACCAAAACACCAAAGCCAAAATCACCATTTAGAGAAGAAGTTCCTATCAGGGAGTCACGTCCTCGTAGAGTTTTAACAGAGGAATTTTTAGGGTTAAAAATCGTGACTCCAGGGTCAACCTTATCTGCACGATTTGTAAATCTAATTCTGCTTAAGTTAAGTCTTCGCATAAATCTAAATCATTTAAATTACTTTATTTGGAACACAGTTTTAAAAAGTTCTTATCTCAGATATTAGATCCTTTAATGAGGATCTAATATTTATAGATTTGAAGTCAAAAAATTGATATCTGACAAAGAATCAGACAAGCTCAGTTTTATCAACACAATAAAATTTCAAAAAATCAACTCTCTATCAAAAAACATCAAAGAAAAATCTTTTAGATAGATTCACGACATTTATCATCAAAAGTTTTTAATGCCATTAAGCGCTCAAGTGTATTATACAATACATTTTGTATAAATTCCTTAAATAAAGGTATTCTCAGATCAAAAATTATATATATTATTTAGTTCAAGACTGAGATCAATTTCAGCATTTTAAAATAGTTTCTTTATCTAAGTGAACTAGATATAAACTTTGAATAATAAGTCTCAATCCCTATGTTTTTTATAGCTTAAGTTTGCATCATATAAGATAAGCTCCAACGTCAAACATAGAGTATGATTTACTAGTTTTATCTGAAAATATTCTAAATTAGAAACTTAAGCTTTAATTTTTAAGTACTACGATTTTAAATCACTAAAATACCTATGAGCACGAAGTATCTGTTTGAGCATTAATTTCAGAGGTTTTTGTTGTTGAAGACGCACTAGCATAACTAGATTGAGCATTTTTTTCACTAAATGATTCTGAGCAACTAGACTTACTTCCTGCTTTAGATGAAGTGGCTTTAGCAGACGCACGGCTAACAACACCGTTGTTTTTTGACTCAGCTGTTGAAGAAGAACTACTAGAGCTGCTACTCATGCTCTCTAACATTTCTTGCAATTGCCTAGATTTAATCATACGTCAACACTATTAATCAATTTTCCACAAAGTAATCTACTTACTTTAGAGAATATACTTAGCCATGAAAAATAGCCGCTTTTAACTAGAAGTAAATATATTAATTTTCACTACATAATTAAGTGTAAGTAGGCGAGGTTATGGAAGCTCAACTATATTTCAGCATATAAACATTGCTAAGCATGCCATATATTAGATCTAGAAATAAAATTTAGCTGCATAAATTCACCGATCTATATCAAGCTTGATCTACTTATTTTCAAACTTATTATTCACTGAATTAATTGAAAATGAGTTGCTGAAAGTAATCTAGTAGCCTAGCCTCCAGCAACTCATTTCACAGATCACTGTGTCAGTCAAAACTTATGGTTAAGTTTTGCTTATCCTAGGAAACAGAAGTTGAGCTAGCAGCGGATGAAGAGCCATACCCAGCAACAGTAGTAGTAGTAGTAGTGGCCTCACTAAAAGAACCTGGACCAATAGCATCTGCAGTTGCACCAGCTTTAGCGATGTTACCTACAGGCTTACCAAAAGTTTTAATGACTACGAATTTTAAGTGAACTTTTTTGCTGAAACTCCCGCCAGCAATTTTGTCAAGACCTTCAGTAACAGCTTCACAGTAATTCAAATCAGAGATAATCATCAATCTATTCCTCTTGTATTTATTGAGCTAGTCTTTATCAGAAAGCTAGATATATAACCTAGTTTCTTTGATTTTGTCCTAAAACTTTAAATTAAACTTAAAACCTAATTATATTGTCGAAATCTGTGGCATATATCCAAAATTTCTGAGCAATAAATTAACGGTTTCATGCTTATTGCAAGCTGAAGGAGAAAACCTTGATTAGCTCGTTACTGAAATTACTATAGGAAGGAAGAATAAAATCATGTTGCCAAATTGGCATAAATATTTTGACACCGTCATACAACATTCAGAATGCCTTGCTGTCTTGTTGTTCATCGCAAAATGTAATGGCACATATTTTGTAAAGATTAAAATCAGTCATTGCCAACCATACGTTTAGCTCATCATTAGACTGCGTTGCGATTCATATTTTGGATCAACACAGTTAACCTCTCAAAACCCTGGAAATGGAGCTCACATGTACGCAGCATTACATGGCGAAGCATATTTGATGGACCCGACCAAGCACTTTAAGCCCCGTAGGCCAGTTTCTGCTACAAGGTTAGTTCAATAGAATCAGGGAGAACTACACCGTTCATTCACATCAAGCCATTCTCCTCTAGTAGTCGGTTGCCAACTACCATCAGGCTTATCGTCATGATGGGGAATTTTCATATCGATTGCCAGAAACCTGGATCGATCTAAGGTCTAAATGCTATATTCAAATACGCAATGGCGGGCGTAGCCAAGTGGTTAAGGCAGTGGATTGTGGTTCCACCATTCGTGGGTTCGATTCCCATCGTCCGCCCTGAACGCCATTATTAGTAAAAGTTGAGCCGTATTCTCTTCTGTTTGGATAGCGGCTTATATCTGTAATTAGCAAGTAAAGACATAGCCTGCCAGATGCATTAGAGTTCGATTCTATTGGCAGCAGGATAAAATCAGTCCCATCGGAGCAAAGCAGATGACAACTTGTGATTATGTGCCTGGCTTAGGTGGAATTCCAGCCGCCCAATCTCGAATTAGCTATGTGGATGGTCAGGCGGGACAACTGGAATATCGAGGCATTCCCATTACAGAGCTAGCCGAACGTAGTAATTTCCTAGAAACAGCATTCTTATTAATTTGGGGCCATCTGCCCACTCCTGAAGATTTGGATCTCTTTCAGTATGAGGTCATACACCATCGGCGTATCAAGTACCGTTTGGTAGATATGATGAAATGCTTTCCAGAACGGGGGCATCCCTTGGATGCTGTCCAGGCCACGGTGGCTGCTTTGGGGCTTTATCATTCTCGGCGGGCCTTAAATGATCCAGCCTATATTCGGAGGGCAGTGGTGAGACTTCTGGCAAAGATCCCTACCGCCGTAGCAGCCTTTGAACATATTCGGAAGGGCAATGATCCCCTTCGTCCCCGGGATGATCTTAACTATGCCGCCAATTTCCTATACCTTTTAAGTGAGCGAGAACCTGATCCGAAAAAAGCCCATATTTTCGATCAGTGTCTGATTCTTCATGCCGAACATACGATGAATGCCTCGACCTTTTCGGCAAGAGTCACTGCATCAACGCTGACAGACCCCTATGCAGTTGTCGCCTCGGCAATGGGCACCTTGGGCGGCCGACTCCATGGTGGTGCCAATGAAGAAGTGATGCAGATGCTAACGGATATTGGTTCTGTGGAGAATGTAAAGCCCTACTTGGATCAGCAATTAGCCCAAGGTCAGCGAATTATGGGATTTGGGCATCGCATTTATAAGGTCAAAGATCCGCGAGCGCGAATTATGCAAGGCTTGGCGGAACAGTTATCGGAGAATTATGGATGCGATCGCTACTACGGTATTGCCCTCGCCCTAGAAAAAGCCGTCGAAGAACGCCTTGGCGATCGTCAAATCCATGCCAATGTGGAATTCTATTCTGGGTTAATCTTTAGACAACTGGGGTTTCCCGCCGATATTTTTACCTCTCTTTTTGCCATTGCTCGGGTCGCCGGATGGCTGGCCCACTGGAAAGAACAGCTCGATACCAACCGGATCTACCGTCCCTCCCAAATCTATATGGGACAACATGATCAGCCCTATATTCCTGTGGTGGATCGGTAGCTCCTTATTCTCAGGAGAGAACGATGAGCCCAAAAACGCAACGACGCACGTTTCTACTCAGTAGTCTCGCAGCGACAGGGGGCCTACTAGGCAGCCTATTGCTGCACAAAGACCGCCGCTCTGTCTCTGTCCCGCCCTCTTCTGCACCTAAAAATTCATCTATACCTAAAAAAGTTCTAGGAAAAACAGGTATAGAATTGCCTATTTTAGGTTTAGGAGGCGCAGGCCAAACACCCCTTTCCCAGCCCGGCGCTGAAAAAGAGGCTGTAGACATGATTCAGCAGGCGTGGGATTTGGGAATTCGCTATTTTGATACGGCAGCCAGTTACGGTCCCAGTGAAGATTATTTGGGAAAAGTCTTACCGCAATACCGTTCTCAGATCTTTTTAGCGAGTAAAACAGCTAAACGTGATCGCGATGGCGCCTGGCGGGAATTAGAACGGTCCCTCAAACGCCTCAACACTGATTACTTAGATCTGTGGCAATTACACCATGTGTCTTTTGCCGAGGAAATCGAAACCCTTTTCAGTGCGAATGGGGCCATCAAGGCGATGGAAGAAGCCAAGTCCCAAGGCATTATCAAGTTCACGGGCATTACGGGCCACCACGAACCTCAGATCATCATTGAAGGTTTAAACCGCTACCCGTTTGACACCACGTTAATTCCCATCAACGCTGCCGATGTGCACCATCCTCGCCCCTTTATCTCATCCGTATTACCCGTTGCTCACCAGCAGCAGGTAGGAGTGATTGCCATGAAGGTGCCAGCCTACGGCAAACTCTTGCGTCCTGGCGTGTTGTCAGGCATGTCAGAAGCCATGGGCTATTCCTTATCTCAACCCGGCGTGCATACCTGTATCATCGCGGCAGAAACGGTAGACCAACTGACCGCGAATATACAAACTGCACAAGCGTTCCAAGAATTTGATGTGGCGACCCTAGCCAACATTGAAAAACGAACTCAAGCCACTTGGGAAGACCACTCATTTTTCCGAAAATGGGCTTAGAGGAGATGCTTGCGGCTATACTCAACTCCTTTCTGAAAGGGAATCCCACTGCATATCCTCTGCTTTCAGCTTAATAATCATCAGTGATTACCTTTTCAAAACAACTCATCCATCTAATATGGGGATCAACGCCAATACACTCAACCGGGCACGCCAACAGTTGTTAGACAATATCGTTGAGTATTTTTTAGGCAAGAAAGGGGTTGAAGCCCTTTATATTCAAGGCTCTGTTGCATCAGCATCAGCTGATGAATATTCAGATATTGATTTTCGAGTGGTGGTGCAACCGCATCTATATCGACATTTTCTAGCAGAACGTTTTACTGCTCCTCAACAGTGGGGGGATTGGCTATATAACGAGTGGGCTGGCAATGATTGGGTTTGTGTCTCTCACTTCAAGCCCTTTAACAAAATTGATGTTCTATATTTCGATGTCCATAAGCTGCAGCCCTCTCCTTGGTTTCTGCTACCCATACACGTGATATACGATCCTCAAAACTTGATTGAAGGGGTGATTCAGGCATCTCAAGGCTTAAGCTTCACCCCCGATCATAGAGAAATTGATCGGTTAATCAGCAAGGGGCTGGCTTATTCAGAGGAAATCTATCGACGCATTATGCGCGATGAATTGTTTTACAGTCAATCTCAACTGGATAGTTTGAGAGCCATCTTAATGCAGTTCGATGATTACTATCAGGGCGCTCCTTCTACTGGCGCATCCCATTTCGAACGTCGGGGGAGTCACCCCTGTGTTGAAGCGTTAATTTCTTCATACTCTCCCTTAGAACGAGTGTTACTACTTAAAGCATTACTCAAACTCCTAAAACTATTTCATCACCAAATCAGCCAGCTCCAGCAAACTTTTAACCTTCAACGAGACATCACCACTGACTTAGCTTGGATCCATACGATTGAGACCTTATGTATTGAGCAAGTTGAGCAAGACCAAAGTTAGAACTCTGATGTCAGGCAGTTCGGTAGGGGCGATGGGTATAGTATTTCGGAAAATCATCTAACCGCAGATGAAGCCAGTAAACTCCCAGACCCGACGTACTCACCCACAGAGGAGCAGTACGAATATTAAGAGCATCACCCATTAGTTTTTGCAGGGTATGCCCTAACATCTGCCACATGGCATCCACTTGCTCCGGTGGCCCCTGACGAAGAAAGTTTGCCAAATGCGTATAGGTGGGCAAAGGACCCAGGGCACGGGGTGAAATCAACATCGCATCTCCTCCTAAATTGGCAAACACCTGAATGGGGTCGTCTCCTCGTTCTAAATACTGGGCAAATGGTTGGGGATTCGGCGAAACCTTGGCCAAACTCGGCGCATTCACCACAACAAATTCCCAAGGCTGATGGAGACTAGCAGGCGTGAGAGGTGGCGTTTCCCAAAAGAATGCTGAATAGGGGCTATCTCGTAAAACTTGAGTGATCAGCGATCGAAATTCGACCTCCTGGTGCCAAAGCTCAATCGCCTGATACCAGGTTAGAGGAGCGCCATTGAAGGTGATTGTAGTCCGTTGAGTTTTTCCCTGGTTCAACAGTTGACCATAGGCAATTAAATGCCCACTGTCTGATTGGGCAATCATTTCAATGGTTTGATCCATTTAGCTCTTTCAATCTATACAAAGTCACGCATCGAGAATAATCAAAATCTTAGAGGCAGTATTATCAGGAACTCAGAAGAGAATCATTATCTTGATCCTAAAGGGACACATTCTAGCGCTTCTATAGCTCAAGCTTAGTAATCCTAACCCATTCAGAATTGTTGCCCACACACATTAAGAAAATTGCGGTGACAGCAGAATTGTTCACGACTTCAATCAGTATTTAAGATGAGATTGCTAGAATGCAGATGGCAATCTACTTTAAGGCTTTAGTCTTTCTGCTGATAATAGTGCACGGATAACCAAGTTTCTCACCTAATACTGCTTTGGTCAGTATCTGAAGTGGGTAAACTTAGACTGATTATCCAAGCAAACTCATTTGGATTTATAACAAGCCTGCTTATTTCGCCTCAATGAACAAGGAAGCCAAGTAACATGTAAAAAGCAGATCGATCCACTCAAATAGGCAACAGCCTTGGGATAGATCTCCTCGCTAACCTAAAGCTTCGCTAGTCTTAAACCAGGGATTGTCATAGAAGTTTATTGTTTTAAGGAAAAACCGAGTCATGGGATTATTTGACCGCGTTAGTCGGGTTGTTCGTTCAAACCTCAATGCAGTTGTCAGCTCTGCCGAAGATCCAGAAAAAATCCTGGAGCAAACCGTTGAGGATATGCGAGAAGACTTAGTGCAATTGCGCCAAGCCGTTGCCCAGTCCATCGCAGCCCAAAAGCGGGTTGAACAGCAATATAATCAGGCCCAAACTCAGTCTTCCGAATGGTATCGTCGCGCCCAACTTGCCCTCCAAAAAGGCGATGAGAATTTGGCTCGCGAAGCCCTTTCTCGCAAGCAAACCTTCACAGATACGGCCAATAGTCTCAAATCCCAGCTGGATCAATCCACCAATCAAGTGGCGACCCTAAAGCGCAACATGACCGCTTTAGAAAGCAAAATTGCTGAAGCCAAGACTAAGAAAGAGATGCTCAAAGCGCGTGCCCGGGCGGCAAAAGCCAGTGAGCAGATCAACAAAGCCATGGGTAGAGTGGATACCTCAGGAGCCATTGGTGCTTTTGAGCGTATGGAAGAGAAAGTCATGGAAATGGAGGCCCAGTCTGAGGCAATCGCAGAATTAGCAGGGGATACTTTAGATAGTCAGTTTGCCAGTTTAGAAGCGGGTAGTGACGTGGATTCAGAACTAGCCATGTTAAAAGCGCAACTCGCAGAACCGCCTGCTTTAGAAGGGACGCCTGCAGCACCAGAAGCTTTACCTGCCTCTACAACTGAAGCTGTGGATACTCCTCAGCAACAAACCCCTGTGGATGCAGAGCTTGAGGAACTGCGGAATAAGCTGGATCAAATCTAAATCAGGGCTTGTAGACTGGGCTGATACTCAATAGACTGAGCGAATGACAAACGGCTTCCAGTAGGTCAACAGCTTAGGTTCTCGTAATCGACTGGATTGGAGAACTGGCAAGCATCCTATACCAACGGATTACTCCAGAAGCTAGTCATCAGTTAACCTCATTTTGGGCAGATCTAAGACAACCTTAGATCTGCAATGTTTTAGCGGATGAAATTTGCCGATCGCATTCAACGATTCCAAGCCAATGTCTTTGCGGACATGGATCAGGCTAAGCGCCAAGCCCTTGATGCCGGTCAATCTTTGATTGACTTGTCCTTGGGATCTTCAGATTTGCCTGTTGCTGCGCCAATTTTGGAGACGATTAGCCAGTCATTACAGGACCCCTCCACCCATGGATATTTGCTCTTTCATGGCACCCGCTCTTTTCGAGAGGCGGTTGCAGCCTGGTATGAGCAGCGGTTTGGGCTATCCGTCAATCCAGAAACAGAGGTATTGCCTCTAATTGGGTCCCAAGAAGGAACGGCTCATTTACCCCTTGCCATTCTCAATCCTGGTGATATTGCCTTACTGCAAGATCCGGGCTATCCCTCCCACGCGGGCGGGGTTTATCTGGCAGGCGGGGAAATGTATGGCATGCCCCTATTAGCTGAAAATCAATTTCTTCCAGTATTTAGCGAGATCCCAACTGAGGTGCTACAGAAGGCCCGAATGATGGTGCTCAGCTATCCCCACAATCCCACTACTGCGATCGCAACTCTGTCTTTCTTCCAGGAGGCCGTTCAATTTTGCCGAGACCACGACCTCGTCCTGGTTCACGACTTCCCCTACGTTGACTTTGTCTTCTCGGAACAAAAAATGCCGTCGATCCTGCAAGCCGATCTCTATCGGCAGTGCTCCATCGAATTTTTTACGTTTTCCAAGTCCTACAGCATGGGAGGCTTTCGGATTGGGTTTGCCGTTGGCAATGCCGACCTGATTACCAGCTTGAGAAAAATCAAAGCCATTGTCGATTTCAATCAATATCTGGGCATCTTAAATGGTGCCGTTACGGCCCTTAAAACAGGTGATTCTGAACTGCAACGGACCTTATCCATCTTTCAAAAGCGTCGCGATGTTTTTGTCACAGCCCTAGCCAAGATGGGTTGGGTCGTCCCCAAACCCACGGCCACCATGTACATTTGGGCACCTTTACCGGAACCTTGGCAACAACAATCAGTCGAATTCTGTAAGCAGCTCGTCCTTCAAACGGGTGTCGCTGCCTCACCAGGAGCAGGCTTTGGTCCAGCAGGAGAAGGATATGTGCGTTTTGCCTTAGTCCAAGATCCTGACACGCTAAACACAGCCGTTGACCGAATCGATTCCTTCCTGCATACTTGACCATGCAGAAAGGGCAGTCCTGTATTAATCCGACTTGATTTAGATATACTCCCCTCACAGCAAAGGAAATCAGCCTTTATGAGTTATTCTCGCCGTTTACTCTGTGCCTTCTCTAGTGCTTTGATGCTAGTAGGGTTGAATGGTGCTGCCAGTCGTGCAGCCGAAAAAATTACGGTCAGCTATGGTCCTTTTGGCCGATCTATCGCAGTCTCTGATCTACGCCAATTATTAGAAACTGGGAGTGCTCCTCCTGATCTCGCTTCTGTCTTGAGTGTTGTGGGTCAGCAAGAAAGGGACTCTTTATTAGGGGGCCTCAAGTTTAAGGTGCCTTTAAATGTTGTCGTCCTCGATAAAATTTTGCGATCTCCCCAAGGGGACCAACTGCTTTCCCAAATCGCAGGGGCAACTTCTCTTCCCGGTGGCGTAGAAAAACTTGCCCTTAGAAGTGCTCTTATTGGCGCCGCTGCTTCTGACGATGGGTTAGGGATTCTGAGTTTCCTAGAAGCTTATCCCACTCAAACCTTGAAAATTGATTTAGCAGCCGTTCAGAAACTGATGAAGTCTGGCTCTCTCTTAGGCGGGTTTATGGGCGGGCAATTCCCAGGCGGAGACGCCCCGGCAGTCACACCCGAAGCTCCTAGCGATAAAAGTGCCCCTTCCCCTGAAGCCGATGCTCCAAGCTCTGAAGCGACAGAAGATCCCGCTGATGCGGCAGCTCCCGAATCCAGTTCTGACGATCAGCCCAATGAATAATAATTTGTGTAGTCCTATGAGTGGGGTAGAAGCAGCACGATAATGAGAGGGAAAAAGGTATTGGCCCGTCTGCTCCTCCTAGGGCTGAGCTGCACATGGGGGTGGACCGCTTCCGCAAACCCAATCTGGCGACCTGTACAACCTGGGAAACGGAAAGGGATTAGTGGTCTAGCCTTCATCCAAAAACAGGACCAGGTATGCCAGTTTTTGGCGGTTCACGATAACAAAGGGGATCAAGACCAACCTCGGCTAGCGATGCTAGGCGTTCCCTCCCAAGGTCCGATCACCTATCAAGCCCTGATGTGGCCCACAGAATCTTCCCTTCCCCTAGACCTGGAAGCGTTAGCCTCCGTACCTAATACAAAGACTGAATATGTGGCTGTCACCAGCCTGGGGGTGGTTTACCATCTGCAGCTAGATCTGCAAACCAATACAGTCAAGATTTTACATACAGCCCAAATCCCTCCAGGCAAAAAGCTAAGCAATATCGAAGGGTTTGCCCTACAGCAGATGGACGATCAATTCATCGCGGTTTGGGCTCATCGGGGCCAGGACACTGACCCTGCTATCCTCTTTTGGGGACAGTATTTCCCTGAACAGACCAAGATAACCGTCAAAGGTTCTATTCCCTTTCAAGTGCCCTGGCCACAACAAAAGGTGCGCCACATATCAGATTTAAAGATTGCACCTGATGGGTCACTCTACATCACAGCAGCCAGTGATCCGGGGGATAAAGGCCCGTTTCAATCTGCCGTCTATGGGCTGGGAAGTTCCCGGTTCCATCAAGCCAAACCAAGGGCCATTCAACAGCAAGTACCATCCACCCTAACCCCACTGTATCGATTCCCATTTAATAAAGTGGAGGCAATAGCGCTCGTCCCCGGCAAGGACGGCGGCATCTTCGTGGCATCCGATGACGAGAAATTCGGCTCATCCTTTGCTGGACACTGCTGGGCTGGGCCAAATTAATCTATGCATCAGATAACCCTCAGCGATAGACGCTGACTACAGTTTCCAATTGACAACGACTTGGCCATCATCGCTTTGAACGGAGACGGTAATCGGAATCTTTCGACCATTGGGATCAGTTGCCGAACAACTAAACTTTTCTCCCGAATAAGCAATGATATATCGCGTTTGAGACGTTCCACAGCTAGGTGTGACAGTTAAGTTTTCTTGGTCTTGTAACCCTGTTTTGATTAAGCCTTCAACCTTATCGTAGGAAATCAAGCCACTGGTGGCATTCCAAGAAAACCCGCCTTGCTCATTGGTTTGAGTCACCACTGCTTCAATGGTCTTGCCATTGGTTGCCTTAACGGTACAGTTGAATTTACTCCCCACATTAATCGCCACATTTTGAGGACAAGCCACCGATCGGACCGGAATGCCAGCTTGGTCTGCAAACTGTTCTTTGATGGTGCTCTCAACAATGCTGCTATCGAGACGAGGGGCATTGGGGTCAACATTAGAGGGAGTAGGCTCTGGCTCTGGTTCAGGACTCGGAGGATCCTCCGTGGGTAGTAAATCACCTGGAGAGTCAGTACTGTCCGACGAATCTGTATCGTCATTGTTGTTACTAGCGGCAGACACCGGATTTTGCTTCCAGGTCACATTGCCTTCATCATCTTGTTGGGTAACCGTTACAGTAAATTTAGTTTCGTCTGATGCCTCTACCTCGCAATCGAAGATATCTCCTTCTTCCAGCTCAACATTCGTGGGACAAGAAATTGACGACACATTAATGTTGGTTTGCTCTTCAATTCCTTTTTGGATCTCATCTTCCAGTTTTCCAGTGTTTAGAGTGGGCGAACAAGCAGCCAATAGACTAGCTAGGCTCACGGTAAAGATGACTTTCCAATTGAAGTTTATGTGGGTTGTATTGCGAAGTTTCATAACTGATGAATGAGCGGAGAGAAAATGTATCTGATGGGCTCTGTGTGCACCGTAACAAAATTGCTCCGAGAGCTAAAAAACACCTAGATTCTTTTAATAATGGTGTAGGCTAAATAGTCGATTACGATTCACCTGATATGGGTATGCTGAGAGCACGTCTACCCAGCCGTTTATCCCAAGCAAATCTCTTGTAACGGCTTTTATCGATCTATCTAATGAGTAGGAAAAGAACTAACTGTGACTGAGTTAACGTTGGAGTGGGTCGAGGGAGGTGTCTCTCGTTCGGAACAAATTCAGCCAAACCAACCCAGTAAAAACCCTGGTACTGTCCGAATCGGTCGAGATCCTCAAAAGTGCGATATCGTTCTATCGGATAGCAGCGTATCGGGACTGCAGGCTGAAGTTTATTACCATGCCGGTAGCCAAGCATTTTATTTGCGATCGCTCCGGGATACCAATCCGCCCATCGTCAACGGTCAACCCATCACCACAGGCGAAGTACCTTTAGGGAGTGCCAGCACCGTTTCCTTAGGACGGGTGGTCCTGAATGCTCGAGTCAGTAAGGGCGGATTCCCACCGACAGAAGTCAGTCAACCCAGCGTGCCCCCAACCGCCGTCAGCTCACCAACACCAGCAGCCCCACCTCCTTATCCCGCCCCCAGTCCAACCCCTTACTATCAATCCCAACCTACATCTGGCGATCAAGGGCCCAAGGTATGGGTATGGATTATTGCAGGTGCGTTAGTGATTGGCGGGGGAGCATTGGCTTGGCCCTATGTCAGCAACTTTTTGGGTTTAAGTAAAGAACCGACTGCATCCCAAAGTGATTCTGATTCTAACCAGTCCAACTCCGATCAGGATAGCGCTGATTCTGACTCATCTCCTGGCTCACGGGGAGAGTCCTTTGGGGATAAAATGGCCGATTTGGTCACCTATGAGCATTCATCTGGGCTATTTCGGATCAAAACTCCTCGCACCTGGCGACGAAAAGATACGAGTAAAGCCGGGGAAGTGATCCTTCGATGGACCGATAGCGAGACTGACAGCAGTATTGTGGTCGATCTATTTAAATCTCGACGCCTTAGCCAACAGGAACTAGGAGATTTATCTCGTCGCTTTATTACCAATGCCTTTGGCAAAGAGCCTGGTTTCCAGGTGGGACAACCCAAAGTTCAAGACAGTGGTGTTGTGGAATTAGGGTGGGAGTTCTCAACGCGCAATGATCAAGTGTTAGGGGCAACCTATACAGAGCAGAGCGAGGATACTATCTCTGTCGTCAGTATCTTGGTATTGCGATCCGATTTTGATCAAGTCCGATCAACCTTCCGAGAAATTTTACAAAGCTACCGTTTTGATCCATCCGTCCCGATTCCCTAAAGGGTGATCTTTATCCTTTAGGAGGCATTAGCTGCAAGGGGCTGGCTGTTTTTACTGATCTCATTAAGCCAATGCTCAAGGTTGTATTGATTCAGCCGATAACTCAAGGGATGAGCAATCAGACGAGCCGTACTGTCATACAAACAGTCCAACTCAATCAAACCATTCTCTTTTAAGGTTCGTCCGGTAGAGACTAGGTCAACAATCGCTTCCGACATCCCCGTAATCGGCCCCAATTCGACAGAACCATAGAGGGGAATAATTTCCACGGGCAAATCGATTTTGGAGAAAAAATCATGGGCACAGTGAACAAACTTAGATGCTACCCGGCAGTTTGGGGGGAGTTCCATGGCTGAGCGATAGGGGCTTTGACTCGGGACGGCCACGGACATGCGGCAATGGCCAAATCCGAGATCAGCAAACTGAGCAACCTGGGGCTTCTTTTCTTGTAAGACATCAAACCCGACAATACCGAGTTGTGCCTGTCCATACTCCACGTAAACAGGTACATCTTGGGCTCTGACTAATAACCCTTGCGCCGTTTGCGTTGGGTCCTGAATTTGCAGTTGGCGATTCCCAGAGTCTAAGAAGGCACTGAAATCCAAACCAACCGATTGGAGGAGGCGAATACTATCTTTCAGTAACGCCCCTTTGGGTAAGGCAACCGTGAGCATGAAATAAGTCTCGATGAAATAACGGCTATGGCAATGTTCGCTAAGGGAATTACGCTAGCGATTCAATTGTGACAGACCCTTGGGCATTGACCCAAGCAATTTGCCCAATTCGCTGTTGACGGGCAGTGGATCGAATGTCATCGGGTGACTTTTGGGATAGCTCCACTTCCACTCGGGTGAGAGGAGGCTGAGCATTCTGCTGACGCAGCTGATGGGCATGGTCAAACGCGGCTGCGATCGCAGATGCCGTTTCCGCCACCACCAGCCAATGGGAGGCAGGCGTCTGTTTCGGCAACATCCCCAGGGGCAGGAGAACCTGGTGCAAATGTTCCACGTTAAAAGAAAAGCCAATCCCAGGCAGCATTTCGTTCTGGGGATGATAGAGGCCCAGCAACGTATCGTATCGCCCTCCCTGACCTAGTAAGCGCTGACCCGACTCTGCATCGCTGATAATCTCAAATACGATACCCGTGTAATAATCAAAGGTCTGAATCAAGCTCAGATCTAGGGTGAGTGAGGGTTGCTTCGACAACACTTCTACCAAGGACTTGAGGTTCGTGACCGCCTCATGTTGGGGTGGTTCCAGAGGCAGCTGCGATACCTTTTGCAGCACCTGAGCCGGTTCTCCCCGCAAATCCAGTAGAAACAGAGCATGCTCCTTGAGTTCTGGACTCAAAGGCAAATTCGCCAGCCCTACCCGATCGAGCTGGGCAATGGCTCGGCGTACAGATCCTCGCACAGCTTCGGGAAAAGGGCGAAGCAGCGATCGGGTTAAATCCGCTTCCCCCAGAAGGACATGCCAGTTCTGAACCCCTAGTTCCGAGAGGCAATCCGCTAAGAGCAACAGAACCTCGGCATCTGCCAATAATCCGCTACTCCCCAGCAACTCTACCCCCGCCTGGTAAAACTCATGCTGGCTACTCGCATGACCAGGCTGTTGCCGAAAGATGTTGTCGTTGTAATAGAGTCGCTGAGGGTGGGTCTCTCCTTCCATGCGAGTCACAGCAGCTCGAGCGATGGAGGCCGTTAACTCAGGTCTCAACCCCAAGACCCCTTCTTCTGCATCCCAAACTTGGATCACGGTTTGGGGGTCTACCGCTCCCCCCGCTAACAAGGTATCCAACCGTTCTAAGGTCGGAGTAATAATGCGGTGATAGCCCCAACGCTGAAATACCTGCAGCAGACGCTGCTCAATCCAGCATTTTTGGGCAACATCTAAGGGCAGTAAATCTCGGGCACCAGCAGGAGGTTGATACATCGTCACCAATTATTTCTTACCACCAAACAAACCAAACAGCCCTTTCTTGCGCTCTGGCTGCTTCGCTTGAGTTTGTTTTGCTGCAGCAGGCTGCGCTTTCTTTTCTAATTTCTCCAATTTTTGCTTGCCCTTAATGGCCTCAGCATTCTGTGGATCACTATTTAAGGCTTGTGTAAAATGCACTTTGGCCATTTTGAGTGACTTTTTCTGTAGATAGATAGACCCCATTAACGTATGGCAGCGACTGTTTTTGGGTTCAAGTTTGAGGGCATCTCGCAGTTCTACAATAGCGTCATTCAAACGATTTTTCTGAATCAGTTCTTCCGCCCGTCGGCAATAGTCATTCACAAACTGCGAGGTCGCCGCTTCTTGGGGAGGCGACTGCTCTGCAGGCGAAGGAGACACAGAAGTCTCTGGCTTTGCCGCTGCTTCCGGCTGCGCTTGGGCAGCTCTAGCCTGCATAGGCTGCGCTGCTCTAGCTCCGGGTTTCTGGGTCCCTTCTCGACGGATTAAATAGGCCAGATTGAGTTCGCTGAGCCGGCTCACCACTGCCAAGATCCCATCCAAATTCTCAAACTGGTTTTGGGCGAGTTGTTGGACCTGTTCTTGATAGCGTTCTTCAAAAGAGCTGGTCGTTAAGAGTTCCTGGGCCTCCGGCGTTTGCATAGAACTAGGATTCACTTCCCGATTAGCTCGTTGTCCGACTAATCGGAGTAACACCTTATATTCCTCAAAGTCTTTATCTTGAGAGAGGACCTCATAGGCGGGATTCACTAACTTTGAGAGCATCCGACTCGCTTCCGCTTTATCCATGCCATCTGGACAGCTATCAGGATGCAAACTTCGGGCAATTTTGAAGTAGCGCTTGCGAATCTCACCCTTAGATGCCCCAATGCTTAGACCCAAGCTGGCATAGTGATCCGGACAATCGAAAATAGCAAGACCATGCTTCATCTCAAATGACATGTAAGTGCTTCCGAAGTTGAGTGTGTTAGGTAATCCCCTAGTGCTAGTCTAGTCGGTTCGGGACAATCCAGCACCTTAATTCCACATAGAAAAATTTATCTAGAAGCGGAGAGATTTGGAGGAGCCCAATCCAACGGCTGAATTTTAAGCAGTTCGTGACTGAGAGCCGCATGAATATGACCATTGGTGGCTAATAAACGCCCCGAGGCTAATTGTTGCGGACTTTGATCATAGGCAGTGACGGTACCGCCCGCTTCCTGTACCAGGACGATACCCGCCGCAATATCCCAAGGCGACAATCCCCGCTCCCAATATCCATCTAGCCGACCACAGGCAATATAGGCCAAATCAATTGAGGCTGAACCACCCCGCCGAACGCCCTGGGAGAGATGGGTTAAGTGGCAAAATTCAGCATAGTTATTATCTTTGGTTTCTCGCCGGTCATAGGCAAACCCTGTGACCAGCAGGCTACTGGCCAAGGACGATGTAGAAGAAACATGGATGGGTTGACGATTACGAGTCGCCCCTAAACCCGTTGCCCCTCGAAATAGCTCCCGATGGAAGGGGTCATATATCACGCCAACTGTGGGAACCCCTCGAATGATTAACGCAATAGATGTCGCCGAGAATGGATATTGGTGGGCATAGTTCGTGGTGCCATCGAGGGGATCGATCGCCCATAAATACTCACTGTCTTGATTGCCTTGTTGCCCCGACTCTTCCGCCAGGATTTGATGCCCTGGAAAATGGCGACCAATCACTGCGAGCACCGCCTTCTCGGCAGCTTGGTCGGCCTCGGTAACTAAATCGCCCGGTCGCTTTTCTTGAATATTTTCTAACTTGCCCCAAAACTGTTGGAGGACACCACCACCCGCCAGGGCTGCTTCAGTCGCAATATCTAGGTAGGTGTTTAAGTCGGTTGTCGTCATCGTTTACTCTTCATCTAAGGGGAGGCCAGTACGAACCTTACCTTTCCCAAAATAGCGGCCGAACTGGAGTTCATAGACTTCATCTTCGTCTTGGGTTTCCACTACTAAATCGCTTTTGGGATAGCTCACACATAATAGGGCATACCCCTGCTTTTGTAGCTCAAGGGAAAGCCCCATGGCTTCTGGCTGATGGAGGTCACCGGATAGTACTCTCACGGCACAGGTTGTACAGGCACCATTCCGGCAAGCAAAAGGGAGACGCCGCCCTTGTTGCTCCACACTTTCAAGGATGTAGTGGTCGGCAGGAACAAGGACTTCATAGTCGTTTCCGCTGTGGCGATCGCGAATATGTATCGTAAATTTTTCCATACCGTTTCATCCGGGTTCAGATTCTGTTAACATAGCTTACTTGTACTGGATAAAACTAATCCACCTGGAGAGGTGGCCGAGTGGTTGAAGGCGCAGCACTGGAAATGCTGTTTAGGGTTAACTTAACGAGGGTTCGAATCCCTCCCTCTCCGTTTTTAAGATGTAATCGTGATTACACAGCGCTTAGCTGACACCCCACACCTTTTCAAGAACTTGAATGGGCGGAATATCTGCGACTTTGCTCGTTAGAGACTTTAGGCCAGCGAAGTGGGGGGCTGTTGGCAAATGCCGAGTCGGTTCTAGGGCTCCAAATAGGGCGACTAGACGCGTTTTCACGGCAACGCCCAGATGTAAGGGAGCCCGGTCTGCACAAATCATTAGATGCCCTGCATCAATAAAGGCGGCCAATTGGCCCACATGCTGAGGCATAACGATCTGGAGTTGAGGACAAACCGCAACTAGGGAGGCAACCCACTCTTTGTTCTCAGCCGTTTGCACCACGACTAGAGGGGTATCCGGTTGCCGTTCTAAGTACCCTTCGATGACAGATTCCCAGCTCCGAATAGGATAAAACTGAGAGGGTTCATCATCCGAGTTTTCCGCGCCTGTTCCGCCATGAAGAATGATATAAGGCTGACCTGCAATCCCGAGTCGTTCTTGCTCAGCTTTGGCCCAATTCTGATCGTCTAGGGGAATTTGAATCGAAATATCTGGGCAAGGGGTATCAATCCCTAACCCCAACAGCAAGTCATGGTAGCGTTGGGCATCGTAGGGGCGAGCATTCGGGGGAACAGCCGCTGTCAAGCATTTACCCGATAAATCAGCCACAGTTCCGCCGAGGGTGGGAAACCGTTTCCGCGCAAATCGCACCCAAGCCGGCAAGGCCAGATTTTCATAGCCCACTCGCTGAGGAATCCCGACTAACCAACACAGCAAGCCCGCAGTCCACTCGCGACTGATGGTAAGGCTGGCATCATAGCGACGATCTCGCATTTGCCCGATTAAATTGCCCCAATCGGCGGCCCCATTCCGGTTCTCAAACTGAAAGGTCAAGACATTATCAACCGTTCGACAGAGTCGAAAAGCCTGCTTGGCGCGGGGTTCTACAATGACATCGATCTCAACCTGAGAATAATGGCGGTGAAGCGTTTCTAAGGTTGGGAAGAACAAGAGTTGCCGACCAACATCGCCAGGAATTAATGCTAATACACGGGTCATTATTTAGAGCAGCCGTAATGGGTGAAGTCTACGTTTACCGCCACCCATTGTAGGGGAATGCTCAACGCTTGTAATCAATCCGCTCTGGAACTCAATAAGTCTTCTAACTTGCAGTCTCAGGTCAGGATAGGATAAGGAATGGCAGCAGTTTATGGTTATCAATGCACCTATTAATTCCAGCGGCAGGGATGGGACGACGCATGGGCAGCGATCGCAATAAGTTGCGGTTGATGTTGCACGGTAAGCCTCTGTTGGCCTGGACGCTGCTGGCCGCTGAATCTGCTGATTCCATTACCTGGATTGGGATTATTGGTCAATTAGAGGATGAGCCAACCTGGAAAGAACTGTTAGACGCTCTGACTTTGAATAAGCCCGTCGTCTTTATTGAAGGGGGACAGACTCGTCAAGAATCTGTCTATAACGGTCTCCAAGCCCTCCCTCCTCAAGCGGAACAGGTGCTGATCCACGATGGTGCTCGTTGTTTAGCTACGCCCGATTTACTAGACCGTTGTTCTGAAGCCCTCCAAAAATATCAAGGCTTTGTGGCTGCTGTGCCGGTCAAAGACACCATCAAGGTGGTGGATACGACCCATCAAATTCAAGATACGCCTGATCGATCCCAGTTATGGGCTGCCCAAACGCCGCAAGGCTTCCAAGTTAAACCGCTCAAGCAATGTCATGAACAGGGACGACAGCAGGGATGGGAAGTCACGGATGATGCGGCTTTATTTGAGAAACTGGATCTTCCAGTCCATATCGTTTTGGGAGAAGAGACCAACTTAAAGGTGACCACGCCTGCTGATCTTGCGATCGCAGAATTAATCCTTGAACAACGCCTCCAAAAAAACTCCCAAACTGACGGATTCGGGAGTTAATTCGTAGAGTATTGCCGCAGTAGAAAAACTGGGAAGGTAGCCGCGATTTACCCTTTCCGCGAGTAATATTCCACCACGAGTAGTTCATTAATTTCTAAGGCAATCCACTCTCGCTCGATGACCCCATTGACTTTACCCGTCAAAGTATTCTTATCGAATTCCAGGTGAGTAGGAATATTCGCTAAGCCAGGAAACTGCATGTGGGTTTCAATCAGCTTGCGGGAGGCATCTCGATCTCTAGATTGAATCACATCGCCCGGGCGGCATTGATAGCTTGCAATCGACACCACTCGGCCATTCACTAACACATGGCCATGATTCACTAACTGCCTAGCGGCAGGAATGGTCGGTGCCATCCCTAAGCGAAAGATCGTGTTATCTAGGCGCATCTCCAGCAGTTGCAACAGGGTTTGACCTGTAGAACCTCCGGCCCGGCGCGCTTTGCGCACATAGCGCAATAGCTGTCGTTCAGACAAGCCATAATTAAATCGTAATTTTTGTTTTTCTTCAAGCTGGGCTGCATATTCAGACCGCTTTTTGCGAGCTTGGCCATGTTGCCCAGGGGGGTAGGCTCGACGGGGAGTCTTCCGGGATAATCCAGGCAGCTCTCCTAAACGACGCACTACTCTGAGGCGAGGGCCTCGATATCGCGACATATCACTTCCTCTTAGTTTCTATTACGTGAAATTTGTCAGACTTTTCAGTATAAGCTTTTGAAGGGCAACACATCAAGCTTTATAGTATATTTCCAGCAATTCTCATTTTAAACAGAAGCTTATCCAGCAATGCTTTTGGGATTCTGAAATCAGTCACATATTTTGTGAAAAGCGATCAAAATACTCATTAAATCCAAATTAATGGGTTGTCTAAGCACAATTACCACTGCCAAGGACATTACAGAGTAAAAACTGGAAGTGAAGAAAGTACCAGTGGATAGGGCTTAGAGGAATAGTCTACCAAAATGAGAATTGCTGGTATATTTCCACTCTTCCAGCCCTTGCTAACGCTACCTCAACGGGGCCTCTCTCACCGTTTCTCTCAGACCATCCATAACCATCATGCTTGATCAACTTTCTGTCGAGTCTATTCCACCCCTTTTAGGGGCTTCTAAGGCTCAGTTGACTCATTGGGCTCAGACCTACCAGCAGCCAGCCTATCGGGGTCAACAAGTACACCAATGGATTTACCAGAAAGGTGTGCATTCCCTCAGCGACATCACTGTTCTCCCGAAACAATGGCGGACTGAAATTGCAGATATCCCCGTGGGTCGCTCCCAGATTCATCATCGTTCTGCTGCTCAAGATGGGACCGTCAAGTATTTACTCAAACTTGCAGATGGACAGATTATTGAAACCGTTGGTATTCCAACCCAAAAACGGCTAACCGTATGCGTTTCTTCTCAGGTCGGCTGTCCTATGGGCTGCGACTTTTGTGCCACCGGCAAAGGTGAATATCAACGTAATCTTGCCTGTCATGAAATTGTTGATCAAGTCTTAACTGTCCAAGAAGATTTTCAACAACGGGTCGGCAATGTTGTATTTATGGGCATGGGGGAACCGCTACTTAATCTGGACCAAGTCCTTGCCGCTGTGCGATCCCTCAATCAAGATGTGGGGATTGGCCAACGATCCCTAACAGTCTCCACTGTCGGCATTCCCAAGCAGATTCTCAAGCTTGCCCAGCACCAACTTCAGATTACGCTAGCGGTAAGCTTACATGCTTCCAATCAGAATATTCGCACACAGCTAGTGCCGAGTGCCAAGCATTATCCTCTGGAGCAGCTTCTGAAGGATTGTCGGACTTACGTTACCCAAACAGGTCGCCGGGTCACCTTTGAGTACATTATGCTGTCAGGAGTCAACGACCACCCAGAACATGCTCTCGAGCTAGCCCATCATCTGCGAGGCTTCCAAAGCCATGTGAACTTAATCCCTTACAACCCGATCTCCGAAGTGGACTACCAACGTCCAACCCAAAAGCAACTCCAACAATTTCTAAATAGCTTACAAAGCCAACATATCACTGCCAGTATTCGACGATCTCGCGGTTTAGACAAAGATGCTGCCTGTGGTCAATTAAGGGCAACGCAGATGATAGATCCAGCCTCAAGCTAACAGGTCCAACTATTCACTTTGCTGAAGTTTTCGACATCCATCAGAAATTAAAAGACAAAAAAATAAAGCAGTGTGTTACTCACACTGCCTTATTTCAGCCTAGAAAAGGCTTACATCCAATCAATGGTTTAGAAGGAGAAGGTTGCTCGAATCAAACCTTGGATGATGTCGTTGTCATTGCCAGCACCAGCAGCGGAGAGGCCATTGACAGTACCCAAAGGATTAATGATGTACATCACAGCAGGAGTGATGGTGATGTTGTCATTAACTGGGAACCGATAGAAGGCTTCCAAGTTGATCTGGTCGTTGGATCCAGGAGTACCGGTGACCAAGTAAGGCATACCAGCAGCAACGGCAAATAAGGAACCAGGAACAAGAGCATCCTTGTAACCAAGGCCAGCCATCCAAGTCTGAATGGTGTTAGAACCACCAGCTGTGAGGATAGTAGGTGCAACAGCAGGGTTGCCAAATACATCAACACTTGGGTTTACGGTTTGGTTCTGAGGATCAAAGGAAATACCATAGCGACCAAAGATACCAATGTTACCGAAAGTAGCTTCAGCGTTGACACCTAAGACTTTCTGCTCAATGTTGAAAGTCTCAGCGTAGGTACCTTGCAAACGAATGGCAAAGTTGTTTTGATCATCTGCACCAAAACTGTTGGCATACTCAAGTTCCAAGGTTCCTTGGTGAGGATCGCCACCTAAGCCACCATTAGCAGCGGCAGTTGCGACGTTACCAGCAGCGGCAACATACACACCACGAACGCTGATTTTACCAGCATTAGGATTCCAATCAAAGGCTGCACCAGCACCACCATTGAGATCAACCGCGTTGGTGATGATTAAAGGGTTGTTGATAAAGAAGCCAGAGCTGAAATCTTGAGCAGAGTTATTGGCATAACTGTTGAAGTCAACAAAGTCACTGGGGAAAATGTTGGTACCAACGGTAACAGCTAAGTTCTCGCCGGGCTTGAAGGTATAGGCTAAACGACGCAGCGTAACGGTATTACCTACACCTGCATAGTCGGCAGCACCCAAATCAACTAGAGGTACGCCAGAACCTGTCAAAGTTCCCAAACCTGGGCCAGGATCCTGAGCACCCAGAGCGTTACCAAAGAAATCTTGACCATTATTACCCACTTCTAATTGGGTGGCTAATAAGTCATCGCCAGAGAAACTAGTGTTGAAGTTCAAACGAACTCGAGAGATGGCAGAAACGCGGCTATCGGGTCCACCTGCATTTAGAACACCGTTAACGGGATCGACAACAGTATCTGTTGGGTTGTTAACGAAGTCACCAAACTGAGCAGCCATGACCACTTCACCTTGAAGTTTGGTGGTGGTGGAGAACTGCTGGGCTTCAACAGTGGCAACGCGAGCTTCTAAACCATCAACACGACCACGTAGGGTAGCGAGTTCAGCTGCAAATTCGTCTTGAAGTGCCTTGAGGGCATCTAAATCTTCTTTAGTAGCAAAGCGGTTGCTGAGGTTATCTAAACAAGCATTAACCAAAGCAGCGGCTTCACGACGAGACATGGCTCGGCTGGGGCGGAAGGTGCCATTGGGATAACCGGCGACGCAACCATAGCGCTCAACCAATGATTGAATGGCTTGGAAAGCCCAGTCATCAGGCTGAACATCAGACAGTTGAGAAACTGAGGTCACCTGACCAACAGAATCTTCTTTAGTCTCAGACATCAAGTCATTTACAGAAGTTGTTTCGCTGAGAGACTGATCAGCCAACAACAATTCATCTTGCTCAGCAGCAACAGGTGCTACATCAACAGATTGGGCTTCTACAGGAAGCTGTTCGCTAGTGCTGACAGCTTTTACAGGTAGGGCAGAAAGTCCGAGAAGACTCAGGCTTCCAGCTAATAGACATACTTTTTTCATGGTTTTGCTCCTCACTCACATGTGTTTAAAATTCTGGAAAAGTTAAACACGATAACTTAATGCTTCTCATTAATACAATGCGAATATTTGCATTGTATTGCTTGGAAGATAAGTTTGAAGAAAAGGTTCCTGAAAGTGAAAAACTATTCAGTGTATACATTCCTTCACTTTAGAAAGATACTCTATTTATCAGAGGTAAGCCAAGGGATCGTAGTCGGTTTCTGTATTGGCATATACTGTAATTTTCTCCATTCACCTCGTAATTCTAAAAACCCTAAAACGACTGTTTCATAAAGGTTTTGAGCCAGGATACTGTGGAGAGCTTTTTCGGCAAAGCCTTGTCGTATTCCCACGCGATCAACTCAAGACATTAAGGTCCTACTCTCAATGGCATGAGCTGAATTTGCTGTCATTGTTGCGACTCAAACGAGCGGAAGCTTGACTCTAAGCTTTCACCCAGCAATTACCAAGGGTAAGACTTGCTCAACTGACAGAGGTGGAGGTTGTCGTAGTCACAGATGCTTTGGAGCTGAGTTGAATCAACTCAACCTTATAGTGATCGGGATCCTCTACAAAGGCAATTACCGTTGAGCCATGTTTCATGGGGCCAGGTTCTCGGGTCACTGTTCCACCACGAGTTTTAATGACGTTGCAGGCACTATAGATGTCGTCAACGCCAATGGCAATATGGCCATAGGCATCTCCCAAAGTGTATTCAGAGACACCCCAGTTATAAGTCAGTTCTAGCACCGTGTTATCTGCTTCATCTCCGTAACCCACAAAGGCCAGCGTAAACTTTCCGTTCGGGTAATCTTTCCGACGAAGTAGCTTCATTCCTAGGACATCACAGTAGAATGCTAAAGAAGCATCAAGATCTGCCACTCTGAGCATGGTATGGAGAATTCTCATAAGACTATGTTGTTTAAGAGTTAGTAAAGTCAAGAGGTGGTCGTCACATTAGTTACATTCTGACGCGATCGCACCTAGTATGTCTTAAAGAGGACACTCGTTGCATCAACACCGCTGATACAGTCAGATGCATTTTATAGCCTTGACGAGCAGGTCAAGCACACCAGATTATTTTGTAGATTGTTGGAAACATAACGCATGCACGAAACCGAAATCGCTGCCATTGAGGCGCGCGAAATTCTAGACTCACGCGGTCGTCCTACTGTGGAAGCAGAAGTCATATTAAGTTGTGGGGCTTTTGGATTGGCCCAAGTTCCCAGTGGTGCTTCTACAGGTAGTTTTGAAGCCCATGAACTGAGAGATGGAGATGCTCAGCGCTATGGTGGCAAAGGGGTTCTTACTGCCGTTACTAATATTAGGGATCACATTCAGCCTGAACTGGTGGGGTTAAACGCCCTCGATCAAGCTGATATCGATCAGACCATGATTGATCTGGATGGATCGACGAACAAATCTAAACTGGGTGCAAATGCCCTCTTGGCTGTCTCCCTTGCCACGGCTAAAGCAGCTTCTGAAGTACTGAATTTAGAGCTATATCGTTATCTAGGAGGTCCTTTAGCAAACCTCTTGCCGGTGCCCTTAATGAACGTCATCAACGGTGGGGCCCATGCCAACAATAACGTTGATATTCAAGAGTTTATGATTGTCCCCCACGGTGCAGATTCCTTTAAGGAAGCCTTGCGCTGGGGAGCAGAAGTCTTTGCATCGCTGAGTCAAGTATTGGCAGCCCAAAATCTGTTAACAGGCGTGGGGGATGAGGGGGGCTATGCCCCTAATCTGGCGTCTAACCAAGCCGCGTTGGAATTGTTAGTGGAAGCAATTGAGAAGGCTGGCTATCAACCTGGCGCTCAAATTAGCTTGGCCTTAGATGTCGCAGCCAGCGAATTCTATAAAGACGGGCAGTATACCTACGACGGTGCCGCCCATTCCCCCAAGGAGCTAATCGACTATTTAGATGGCTTAGCCAGGCAATATCCGATTGTCTCCATTGAAGATCCCCTACATGAAGAAGATTGGGAGAGTTGGGGGAATTTGACAGCCCAGTTAGGGGATCGCGTTCAGCTCGTCGGGGATGACCTGTTCGTCACGAACCCTATCCGGTTACAGAAAGGAATTGAGCAGCACTCGGCCAATTCTATTTTGATTAAACTGAATCAAATCGGGACCTTGACCGAAACCCTAGAAACAATTGATCTAGCCAAACGCAATTCCTTTACGTCCATCATTAGCCATCGATCCGGTGAGACGGAAGATACCACGATTGCGGATCTCGCGGTTGCGACCCGAGCCGGTCAGATCAAAACGGGCTCTCTTTGCCGTAGCGAACGCGTGGCAAAATACAATCGCTTGCTGCGTATCGAGGATGAACTCGGCAGTCAGGTGGCCTATGCTGGCGCAGTAGGCTTAGGACCAGGATAAGACACTTCTTCGGAGTGGCGATTTTAACCACTCCGAGTGGCTCTTCTACTAAAGCGATGTGAATGCAATAGATGGGCGTCTTTGCAGTTGCTGCTCTAGCTTGAGTAAACGATTGATACGATCTCGCGTACTGGGATGAGTCGTAAACAAGTTACTCAGCCATTGCCGAGCTGGGGGATTAATAATCAACAGCGGTGCAAAAGCCGGATTGCCCCCTAACGCATTGCGCTGAGCATTGCTTTCCAAACGAGACAAGGCTTGGGCTAGAGCGCGAGGTTGTCCCGTTAGGCGAGCGGCGGTTTCGTCTGCAGAGAACTCGCGGGTCCGAGAGATCCCTAATTGCAGGATCGTTGCTGATAGGGGTGCTAAGACAACCATCAGTAAAGCCCCGATAGGGTTGGATTCTCGATCATTGCCTCGACTACCGCAAAACCAGAAACTGTAGCTCACCATTTGGGCTAAGAATGCGATCGCACCGGCTAACGTGGCTGCGACTGCTTGGGTCAAGGTGTCTTGATTCTGGATATGAGCCAACTCATGGGCAAGAACCCCTTCTAGTTCTGCCGCTGGCAGCATCCTCAGCAACCCTTCCGTAACAGCAATGGCTCCATGGTCGGGATCACGCCCCGTGGCAAAGGCATTCGCAGCTGAACTGGGAATGATATACAAGCGTGGCATAGGTAGGTTTGCCCGCTGGGCCAAACGCTGAACCACAGCGTACAACTGAGGGGCTTGATTGGCCCGCACCAACTGCGCCTGGTAGGCCGATAAGGCAATCTGGTCAGAGTAGTACCAAGCACCTAAGTTGGTGAGAGCTGCAATCCCAATACCTATGACAATACCGCCACTGCCCCCCAATAGAGCATAGCTACTGCCAATGAGGAGAGCACTGAGTAGGCCTAGTAAACTGGCGGTTTTGAGTTGATTCATCGCTGGCCTCCACAGACATGCACGATTAATCCCAGTTTAAAAAGTTCTCATGGCGCAATATGGGTAGGAAGCCCCCCTGATGATGCAGAGTTTACCCTATCCGCACATCTTTTAGCCTATTAGGATTGACCACTCAGCAGCTCTTGCACCACTTTGGGAAGATCCAGAACCGCTTGCAAAACCTGATCGGGCCCAATCCCCACAACTACCTGCAAGCCCAAAACAATCAGCGCCAGCAAGAAGGCTGTTTTGAGGGTAGTTTTAACCACACGTAACAGCCAGGTAAAGACCAACCAAGAAACAAGAATAGCCGCAATCAGAAGAATAGGATTCACGATATTAAGATAGGTGATGAGACGTATAAAGGTCGGTTCATGGTGGTGGGGAAAAGTAGATACAGCCGCGTTCGATCAACGGGCACTCAGGCAGGATGACCTGATTCTAACAAGTGCCAATCCCAATTCTCTGATGAAGATAAATAAGGGTGAAGGTATATTAAATATGGAGGTTATCGCACTATCAACTCTGAAGACTTCGTTAAGAGATCTACTGTTTAATGAATAGTGTCGCTAACTTGTAAGGCAAGATACCTCCTAACTGCGTCTACGGCCCTACTGCTGACCTGAAAACGGATTTAAATCAGCACAAGGGCTTCTTTTTTGAGAGTGTCATCGCAGTACGCCTGCTGCTCATCCAATTCAATCTTTCAGCCAACTCTTTCTGTCTTGCGCCCTCCCACTTCGATTTGGCAAGATCAGCCTACTGGAGCATAAGTGAGGTGGCATGACCTCAAAATCTATCCCCCTCAGGCAGCTATGGCTGCCTAGCACTTGTTTATTGCTCATGGTTGGGGGTGGGGTTGCTATCTTGACCAGCCCCCTCTGGAATCTGAATGGTTGGCCCCAGTTTCTAGAGTTTTGGCAAGCTAGTCTCCATCCTGATTTCACCGCTCCATTGATGGCAACGGCCTGGCAAGGGCTGCTAACGACCTTGGCCTATGCCATTTGCGGCACAGTGTTCAGTGTCTGTCTCGGCTTTGTAGGCAGTGTCTTTATCTCAGACGTGGGGAGACAGGTTTTAGGCATTGCCCCATATTTCAGCCAGGGCTTAAAAAGCCTACTGGTCGTGCCTCGTGCTATTCACGAAATGCTCTGGGGACTTTTGCTGATCAATCTATGGGGACTCGATCCCCTCGTTGCGATCGCAGCCATTACCATTCCCTTTAGCGCGATTGTGGCGAAAGTCTTTAGCGATATTCTCGATGATACGCCCCATCAGGCGTTGGAGGCGATACGACAGGGTGGCGGACGGCCCTTGAATGCCTTCTTATACGGACTCTTACCCTCTGCCAGCACCAATTTACTGTCCTATAGTTTCTATCGTTTTGAATGCTCCCTACGATCCGCCGCCACCCTTGGCATTATTGGGGTTGGAGGGCTAGGTCATGAAATCTTTTTGAGTTTGCAGTCCCTGCAATACCAGCAAGTATGGACCTTTATCTATGCCTTAATGATCCTGAATGGCGTGATTGATTGGAGTAGTGCCCGGTGTCGCCATCGATTGGGCTGCCAAACTCGCATTAGTTTGCACCTAAAAAATGCTCCGATTCAACAGGTGCATTCCCGACGTCCCGAGCCTGAACGCTCATTCTCTAATAATCTGCTCTACTGCATACTGGTGGTCGTTAGTCTCGTTGGGGCATTGGCTTGGAGTTGGCTTTATATCGGCCCCGATCTGTCTATCTTGGTAGCCCCCCAAACTTGGCACAATAGCCAGCAGATATTCGTTGGACTATGGCCGTTACAACCTAGCCCGTCTCTATTGGCAACCTGCGATGCCTCGCTCCAAACCCTAGGCATGGCTTTCATGGCTATTCTAGGCGCAGGCTTTGGGGGCATGGTGTTCTCGTTTGGGACGGCTGCCAATTTTTTTCTCCCCGGCGGACTTTTTCTCCCCCAACCCGCGAGTCTATGGCGTCAAGGGGTAGGTCGGCTGCTCGTCGGCGCGGCACGGCTGTTTTTGTTGATCTGCCGCTCTGTCCCCGCGCCCATTTGGGCTTTGGTGATGTTGTTTATCGTCTTTCCGGGAGTGCTACCGGGTGCGATCGCACTAGGCATCCATAACCTCGGCATTCTGGGGCGTCTGATGGCCGAAGTCAATGAAAACTTAGATCAAAAGCCCTTGGCCGCTCTGCAAGCTCAAGGGGCCTCTAGCCCATTTGTTTTTCTTTATGGCGTTTTACCCATGACATTGCCCCGGTTTTTAGCATATTCTTGCTATCGCTGGGAGGTGGGCATGCGGGAAACGGTGATTGTGGGTCTCGTGGGGGCTGGAGGACTAGGACGTTTACTCAGTGAGCAGCTCAGCAGTTTCGATAGTTCAGGAGTGGTGTGGACGTTGGGTTGTTTTATCCTCCTCAGCTTGGGGGTTGACTGGCTCAGCCAATATCTCCGCCAACAATTGCAGTCGCTCTAGCATACTGCTTCAAGCCCAAGGTTAAGCAGGCTTTATGTCCCTGACTTCACAACATCTTCACCCCATTACGCTTTAATGAAACTAACTTAGATAAGCGCAAATTGCGTCTTGTACCACTCCTTACACCAATAGCCCCGCTGGGGTTATTTTTTTGCCTGAAATTATTGAGCATACTGGCAAAACCCCCAATGAAGAAAAGGGGGCAGTATTTAATCCTTTGAAATTAAATTTCCCACAAAGCCTTGAATTTTGAGGATGACATGCTAGGGTTGTATTTCTTCTCTAGCAAAATATTCTGTTTTCTCCTGAATATCGGGAGAAATTTTTTTGTGAACCCCTTTGGCATCCTGTTTCTTAATTATTCAAGGTCTCTTTCCTATCTATGGTTGCCACTGCTTTGAGGCAAGTCGTTCGACCTAGGGGCTATCGGCGGTTCCTCAATAAATTATTTTGCTATGTGTCCCGATCTTTAACCTGTTTGCTCTATAACCCTAAGTTATTTTTGATGCGCAAACTGGCTCGCATCGAATTCATGCGACAGGTATGGGGAACCCTGACAGCCTGTACGATTTGTCCAAAGACATTGAACGAATCGGCACCGTTGCCAACATCCTTGGTGACGCCCCCAAATCCCAAAACCATCTCAGCCGTCTTACGTCAACAAGGCATCTATGCGGGGTTGCAGTTATCAGATGTCGTTGTGGCTGAATTAGTGGACTTTGCCCATCAAACCCCCTTTGCCGTCGATCGGAATCCCAATATTCGCTGCCTATTTAAGGATCGAGCCACCCTTGAAGCTTCCTTGGGATATTCGTTTCAACTCGGCAGTGTGAATACCCAAGGATGTGCCGCCGTTCAGGCTCTTATTTATGATCCAGGACTGGTTGAGATCGCAACAGAATACTTAGGGGCAAAACCCACAGCCATTGGCAGTGAATTGTTATGGAGTTTTCCGGGAGAATCCACTTGGAAGCAGCAAATTAAAGGGGCCCAAGTCTTTCACTACGATATTGATGACTATCGCTCGCTTAAATTCTTTTTCTATCTAACAGATGTGGATGAGAGAAACGGTCCCCATGTTTGTATTCAGAAAACCCATTGGGGCAAAAAGCTAGGACATCAATTGATGGGTCAACGGTGTGCCAGTCTGAAGGATCACACCCTGGTAGAGACCTATGGAGCTGAGCAGGTATTAACCGTCTGCGGACAGGCAGGATTGGGGATTGTAGAAGATACCTTTTGCTTCCATAAAGGAAACCGCCCCGTCTCACGTCCTCGATTAATGCTGCAAATCCAATATGCTCTGAACGATTATGGCGATATTCGAGCCTATGCTTAGGCCAAGACTGTCCCTAGTCAGAACTTAAGAGCATTTGCAGAATATCCACATCAATGACAATGGGATCTTCTCCCTCTGTTAGCGGATCATCACATTGCTCAAAAGCGACTTCGTTGATAATTTCCAAAGCTCCATCTAGCATCAGGCCGAGCCGATCGACCAGGGGTTCCAGATCTTGTCGCTCCCATTCAGATTTTTGACTGAGATGCTGTAGTAATTGAGAGTGTTGCTGATCTAGCCCGGCAATGCCTGGAATACCGTCTGGTTCAACGGCCTCTTCAGGCAGATCATCCTCAATAAACACATCTGCTAGCAAGGCAGAAACCGTAGCAGACTCCGTCACTTTGGCATCAATTAAAGCCCGATCTAATTGCAGTGTCTCCGTCTGACTGGCATCAGCATTGGACGTTGACGAGGTTACCGTCGCGGGCAGAGTCTCTACCGTCATTTCATGAATATGACTGTAGACCGCCTGAGACTCTAGCCCTAATAAGGGATAAAGCTTGCTGAGAATAGAAATTTCTGATGGGTTAATCTCACCATCAACCGCCGCTAAATGGATGAGAAACTTTGCGATCGCAAGCTTGCGTTCCGCAGACAAGGGCTGCAACTTAACTTTCAGCCCTCGCAGCGAGAGCTTATCGACTAGTAAACCCTGCAAATGCGCATGCAACCTAGCCCGTTCACCATTCTGCAAATGGGGCGTTGAAGCTAAATAGTTCTGCAAGCGCTGGAACTCAGGCACCGTCACTGCTCCATCTGCCACCACCACCATTACGGCTAGGTGTAATAACAGCGTCGCCAATTTAAATTTGTCGGACGGCTCAGAGCGGAATGTTTCTGGAAGCCGGAAAAACACATAGGGTTGATTTGAGGCAGGAGGTTTGCCGCCTAACTGAACATCCGGCTCAATCCCAATCCCTAAACGAGTCAAGTAATCCGATAAAACCGTTGCCTCTAATTTCGTCAGCTTATCTGGAGGGGGATCCTGCCACTGCTGTAATAGGTCTTGTCCCCACACAACCGCGATATCTCTTTCAGAAAGGCTGTTTTCCACCCAGGCTCGAAATGCCTTCACTTGCGGGGAGGCACACTCTACCATCAGTTCCGGTGGCAACAATAAAAGGGCACTATAGCTGCCTTGCCCCTCTGGATTACGCCCTAGCCAGCGGCTATAAGGGTCAAGGGTTTGCATTCCTGCCTCTACTAAATGCAGGAGCCGCTCTAAGATCGCCTCTGAATTTGCAATTTTAGGCCGTTCGGGAATGTCCAGCTTAATGTTGCCCCCAAAAGACACACTCGTCGGTTGATAGATGACTGTATCGTTAGGGAGCGTTTGGTCTGGATCGGGGTCTAGCAATAGCCCATCACCAAAATTCTGGTGATACTCATACTTAAACCAAGACCGCCACTCTGAAAAACAGCGAGAAGCAGGTGTTCGCAACTTACCAGGAAAGGCATGCATCACCCAGGACAACGCCCAGTCTGCAGGGAGTGGGGTTTGCGTCGCTGCTAATGTTCCTAGGCCAACCTCTAAACTCAGAGGCATCTCTACGGATTCAAAGGTCCAGGGTGGTGGCAAAGCTGTGATTTGGTTAGGAAGTAGGAAACGGCAAATGTCTAAAAATTGGCGAGTTTCTTCGCCAAAGGTCTCTTGATCACCATACAAATTTTGGAGGCGCTCCACCTCGATCATGATGGTGCATAATTCTGTCAGGATAGGTCGTTTAGCCCGTCGAAAATCCCTGAGAACCCGGCGCTCTAGACCATAGAAGAATAAATACACATACCCTAAGGGAATCTGGGGATCACATCGCCCATCCGCCAACCACTCCAAATAGGCCGCTCGGCTAGCCGAGGGAATTTCGCTATAGGACGGCCATTCGCTAATCCAATTGCCATTGCGATCAGGCTTCGCTTCATCAAGCTTCAGTTGCGGTCGAATTAAAGCTGGTTCAGTGCTGACATGGGTGCTAATCCCTTTGAGGTTATCCCCCACATAAACCAAACCCGGTAAGCAGTAGCTACCCACGAGTACTGTTTTATCTACCGATATCCAGGTCGCTCGTGATGGCGTAGGTGGCTGACTCTTAGGTGTTGAAACTTGCCGAACAGGGGGCGCAGGTTCTGGTAGTACTGCTGTCTGCAGTGCAGACTGCTGAAGTTGCTGAACTGGCTCAACTGTTAGACTGAGTGGCGATTGCTGAACTGGCTCAACCGTTGGACTTAAAGGCGGTTCAGCAACGCTCTCGTGAACAATGGATGGTGCTTCTTCTTTGGCCGTCGTTGCAGGCTCAGAAGAGGAAGCAGGACTCGATCGAGGTCGCTTTGGCTCTAATACTCGCTTTAACCAGTGAACAATCCCCATAGTGATCGCGTGTAAATTTCTGCTGGGGCTGATTCCAGCTCCGCTCTAATTTAGCGCCTTCAAGTATAAACTGCCTATGTCAGCCACAGAACTAAACCATCCTGGGTATACTGCGGATAAAACATATACCGGATCCAGCAATCGGTAAGGAACACTATTTTGGCTTGGCTATGGTTAGGACTAGGATTAGCGTTTTGTGTATTTGAGGTTATTACACCAACCGCTTTTGTGGAACTGATGATGGGCATCAGTGCCTTTGCTGTCGCAGTTATTTCTTTGGTAGTACCTCAGTTCTATCTTCAGGCTCTAATTTGGTTGATCTTGTCAGTCTTTTTGATTGCATTAGTTCGCCGATTTGTGCCCAAAAGAACCGCCAGAATTTTACAAGCTGAGGTGGAAGCGGAGACGCTCACTCAAATTCCAGCAGGCCAAACGGGTCGAGTGATCTATGAAGGCAGTTCTTGGCGAGCTCGCTGTGAAGATGAAAATTTGACCATCGAAAGCAAGACAAAAGTGTACGTTGTAGGCCGAAAAGGCACGACCTTGTTCGTCATTCCTACTGAATTTGGGGAAGGTCTGACCTTTCATCCAAAAGCGTGAAACATCTGAAACTTAGTTACTGGGAGCAAGCACTGTGTGGCAAGTTATTATCGTTATTCTGACCGCTATAGGTGGAGCTGGTGCGGCTAGTTCTGTGCGCATTGTTAATCAAGGGAATGCTGCTCTAGTAGAGAACTTAGGAAGCTATAAAAAACGTTTAGATCCAGGATTAAATTTTATTTTTCCTGTGATCGACCAAATCGTCTATAAAGACACATTAAGACTAAAAGTACTAGATATTGACCCTCAATCTTGTATTACTTGTGATAATGTCGCTATTACGGTCGATGCTGTGGTTTATTGGCAAATTATCGATATGGAGAAAGCCTATTACAAGGTTGAGAATCTCTCATCTGCCATGGTCAATCTGGTCCAAACTCAAATTCGAGCCGAGATGGGTAAGCTCGAACTGGATGAAACCTTTACAGCACGCACCCAAATCAGCGAAATCCTCCTGCAAGAACTAGATAGTGCCACCGATCCTTGGGGAGTGAAAGTCACACGGGTTGAGCTACGGGATATCACCCCTTCTCAAGCAGTTCAAGATTCCATGGAATTGCAAATGGCTGCCGAGCGGAAGAAAAGAGCTGCGATTCTCACCTCTGAAGGTGAAAGAGAAGCAGCTGTTAACTCCGCTCGTGGTTCTGCCGAAGCTCAAGTCTTAGCAGCTGAAGCCCGCAAAAAATCTGCCATTCTAGAAGCAGAAGCAGAGCAGCAGTCTATCGTTCTCAGAGCCCAAGGTGATCGTCAGGATCGCGTATTGCGAGCCCATGCCACTTCAGAAGCATTGCAGATTGTCACTCAAGCCCTGAAGCAAGACCCTAAAGCTGAACAGGCTCTACAGTTTCTGTTAGCTCAGAACTATATGGATATGGGGGCAACCATCGGAGAAAGTGATAGCAGCAAGGTGATGTTTATGGATCCTCGATCAGTTCCTGCATCTATTGAAGGGATTCGTTCCATCATTGATGATTCAGGCCAAGTGTAAGGAAGGGTTGGCATTCTAGAGTAGATTGCTTACCCTAGATTGAAGCCAATACACATCTAAACCAAGTACCCTATGAAACTGGATCAATTTCTGAAATTTCAAGGGGTAACCCTGACCGGTGGACAAGCTAAACATCTGATCCAATCTGGATTTGTAACGGTCAATGGAGAGCTTGAAGTCCGCCGTGGACGACAGCTCAATGCGGGTGATATTGTCACCGTCGAAGATGAGTCTTTTGAAGTGGAATAAGCACCTGACTCTAACCCTTAAACAATTGCCTAGCTCTGGGGCCGCTCTTTTGCCATAACGGACTCAGAAAACTGAGGAGCGAGTGGAATTTGACGGGTTGAAGAATAGTATGTTGTCACATAAAGCGGCATAGCCAAGGTCAGACATGCGATCGCAGTTCCAGCGATTTTGGAGAGAACATCGGAGCTACGTTCAGGGGGCTCGTCAGCCTGATCATGCAATTCCATAGGAGTTTTTTAAAAAATAGATGAGAATGTCTAAGCTAGCATTATTAGCCTAGCATTCCCAGCTTAATTCGGTTGTCCGTCAATAACTGTATTTGACAAAACATAATCATGACTACATCCAATCTTGCCAGCAAAAAAGTTCTAGTCACCGGAGGCGCAGGTTTTCTGGGCCGTCAAGTCATTGCTCAACTACAAAAAGCTGGAGCACAACTTGAGAATATTTCCATCCCTCGCTCTTCCACCTGTGATTTGCGATCCCTAAGTGCTTGTCAAGACGCTGTTGCCGGACAGGATATTGTCATCCACTTAGCAGCCCATGTTGGCGGTATTGGTTTAAATCAAATTAAACCTGCCGAATTGTTCTACGACAATTTGATGATGGGCACCCAACTCATTCATGCAGCCTATGAAAAAGGCGTCGAAAAATTTGTCTGTGTAGGTACCATTTGTGCCTATCCTAAATTTACGCCCGTCCCCTTCAAAGAAGAAGCTCTCTGGGATGGATATCCCGAAGAAACTAATGCTCCCTATGGGGTGGCAAAAAAAGCATTACTCGTCCAGCTCCAAGCCTATCGGCAGCAGTATGGATTTAATGGGGTCTATCTCCTCCCTGTGAATTTATATGGTCCAGAGGATAATTTTAATCCGCAAAGCTCCCATGTCATCCCTGCCCTGATTCGCAAAGTGTACGAAGCCCAGCAAGCTGGGGCGACCCAACTCGAAGTATGGGGAGATGGCACACCAACCCGGGAGTTTTTGTACTCTGAGGATGCTGCACGGGGAATAATAATGGCGATGGAAGATTACAACGAATCGGACCCCATTAATTTAGGAACGAACTCTGAAGTCTCCATTCGTGATCTCGTCACCTTAATTTGTCGATTGATGGGCTTTAAAGGTGACGTGGTTTGGCTCACGGATAAGCCAAATGGTCAGCCACGTCGTTGTTTGGATACGGCTAAAGCTAAAGAAAAATTCGGCTTTACCGCCAACATCACTTTAGAGCAGGGATTACAGAACACCATTGATTGGTACCGACAGCACCCCGAGTAACTGTAAGCACGAGAGTCATGGCAATGAGGCCATCCATGACTCTCGTAAAACCATATCCATGCCAGTGCCTCAAGAGTCCCCTGCTGTCTTTAATCCCCAAAGTTTATCGGGACTCACTCGCGAGCAGCTCATTGCAATTGTTCTACAACAACAGCAACATCTCATCCAGTTGCAACAGGAACTGAGCACGTCTAGTACCCAGTTTGACGGCTCTACGGAAGTACTTTCTCGACCACTGCTGCCCCCATCAGATGATGACACCCATCATCCTTATCTCAACGTTCATGGCGAATCGGGGAGTTATAAACTATCCCTCGTCGGCAATTCCTATTGGACGATTGGCCGAGGATCCGACAACGCCATTGTGCTCCCCGATCAATGGATGTCGCGCAACCACGCCATGCTGCAATCCATGGGTGCTAGAGAACTCTATTTAATTGACCTGGGAAGCCACAACGGCTCATTCGTAAATGGGCGACGAGTCAGTGTCCCCATTTCTTTGAAACATGGGGATAAACTCACCTTTGGCCAAACCAACGTTGAATTCTATAATCCTGATGCCGTCCGTCTATCGACCGCGACCCAAGGTTTATCAGAAGCGCCTGTCACTGCCTTACTGCATGTTCGCCGGTTGATCTCAGTACTCGTGGTTGATATTCGCAACTTTACGGGCCTCACTCGCAATTTGGATGAACGGCTCTTATCTGAAGTCGTCGGCACCTGGTTTCGCAAAGCAGGGGATATTATCCGAGCTAATGGTAGCTGGGTAGATAAATATATTGGTGATGCCGTGATGGCCGTGTGGATTCACGGCACTCAAGATGTGGGGCAACAAGAGCTGCAACAACCCTTTCAGGCCCTCCATCAGCTCAATGAAATGACCCAAAAGCTGCACTTGGCATATCCCTTACCCTTTCCCTTAAAAATTGGCGCTGGCATCAATACGGGCTATGGCATGGTCGGGAATACGGGCAGTAGTGATCGCCCAGACTATACGGCTCTAGGAGATACGGTCAACGCTGCGTTTCGTTTAGAAACGAGTACCAAACAAATTGGCCTGGATATTGCGGTAGGAGCGACCACGTATCAATATATGCAGGAATGGCAGGGTGAGGATTTGCCGTTACGCCAATTTACGGTGCAATTGAAGGGATATGTGAACCCTAAACCAGCTTATGCTTGCTCTTTTCCCGAACTCAAAACTTTTTTAGAGACCAACCAGTAGTAATATTGGTGTATTGAAAATACAAATTTCAGAAAACTATACCCTAAAAAAGGTTTTTTGTGGGTTGGAGTCTGTAGTTGATGATAGGCTCTACTAAGAGCTGTGTTGAAATCTCTGAGACAGGGAGGTACTTAAGGAAATGCATTCGTTTGTCCGTCGTTTTGGTTTGATTGGTCTCGCTCTGGCAACATGCCTCAGCTTCTTTGGTTGGTCTCAACCTGTAAATGCCCTTAATTTGCAGTCTGGCCCCACCATCGTGCTGGCAGACACCTACCGTAACCCAATTGACGAAAAGCTGGGAACAGATTTTGGTCAGAAGATCGATGTCAATAACACTAATGTCCTTGCGTTTATGAAATACAAGGGCCTTTATCCCACTGTTGCGGGTAAAGTCGTGCAGAATGCCCCATACAACAGTGTTGAAGATGTTTTACAAATTGATGGTTTAACCGACCAGCAAAAGAAAGTTCTACAAGACAACATGGGTAACTTTACAATTTCTGATCCTGATCCTTCTTTGGTCGGTGGTCAAGATCGTTATAACCCCGGTTCTTACAAGCCTTTCATGAAGTAATTATCTTTATGTGCTGATGGTTTAGGACGTGGCCGAACTTCTATTCCGTCAGTTTGTACAATTGCACTCTCTGCCTACGCAGTCGTTCATTTGACCACTGCTTTCAGGTGGGGAGTATTTTTTATGCTGCATTACAGCAATTTTTCTTGAACCTTGTCACAAGATCTTCATACTCAAGGGTCTTCCCACTTTGATGTCCTCGTTGTCGGGGGCGGTGCTGCAGGGCTGTATACTGCCTTGTCGCTCCCCTCACACATTCGGGTAGGCCTGATTACAAAAGATAGTTTGTCGCGTTCTGCTAGCGATTGGGCCCAGGGTGGTATTGCAGCTGCCTTTGATAAAGGTGACTCCCCAGAACTCCATGCCCAAGATACGGTTAATGCAGGCGTGGGCCTATGTGAACCGAGGGCCGTTAATTTTCTAGTACAGCAGGCCCCCCAACAGGTGGACGCATTGTTGGAGATGGGCATTGCCTTCGATCGCCGCCAAGATCAGCAATTGGCTGCGACGTTAGAAGCAGCACATTCTCGTCCTCGTGTTCTCCATGCCGCTGATACAACGGGAAGAGCTTTAATCAAAACCCTGACAGCCCAAATGTGGCAACGTTCGAATATTGAAGTGCTGGCAGATACCTTCACCCTAGAGCTGTGGCGACATCCCCAAACGAGACGGTGCCAAGGTATCTGTTTACTAACGGCAGGCCAGATTTCTTGGGTATCTGCGGCGGCTGTTATTTTGGCCACGGGAGGCGGCGGTCAAGTCTTTTCCCAAACGACCAATCCAGCCTTAAGTACAGGGGATGGAGTCGCAATGGGGTGGCGGGCAGGAGCCCAGCTCCGAGATTTGGAGTTTTTCCAATTCCATCCCACGGCTCTAACGTTGCCGGGTGCGCCTCGATTTTTAATCAGTGAAGCGGTACGGGGCGAAGGCGCCCATTTATTGGATGCCTCTGGTCACCGATTTATGTTTGACTATCACCCCCAGGGAGAACTAGCGCCTAGGGATGTGGTTAGTCGATCCATTTTCACCCATTTGCAGGGGTCTGAATCCCACACCCACCAAGTATGGCTAGACTTAAGACCCATTGCCCCTGAGAAAA
Organism: Acaryochloris sp. CCMEE 5410; assembly: GCF_000238775.2. Classification (NCBI taxonomy): domain Bacteria; kingdom Bacillati; phylum Cyanobacteriota; class Cyanophyceae; order Acaryochloridales; family Acaryochloridaceae; genus Acaryochloris; species Acaryochloris sp. CCMEE 5410. Next base: position 2,476,046 of record NZ_AFEJ02000001.1, read on the forward strand.
TCCAGCGGCGGTTTCCCAAAATTATTCAGGTTTGCCAGAAATGGGGCGTTGATGTTTATCAACAGCCCATTCCAGTGTTGCCAGCAGCCCACTACTGGATGGGAGGCATTCAGACCGATTTACAAAGTCAAACCTCTATTCCAGGACTCTATGCAGTTGGAGAAGTCGCTAGCACGGGAGTTCATGGAGCCAATCGGTTGGCCAGTAACTCTCTTTTAGAATGCTTAGTATTTGCAGCTGAGTTTGCCCATCTTGATTTATCATCTATCCCGACAGTAGACATAGCGCCAACGGAAGCCTTAGCTAGTAGCGATCTCACGATTAAGCCCCAGGACGAAGCCATGTTGGCTGAGATTCAGACTCAATTGCCTGAAGTGTTATGGAATAGCGCCGGGATTTCCCGCTCCGGCGATCAGATTCAGCGTGGGATCTCACAGGTGCAGCAGTGGCGACAAGCCTTCCACAGCTCTCCTTTATCCCAGCAAGTCAGCAGCATAGCGCCAGGGCAAACGGTTACGGTTCACCCCGATATCCCCGTACGCGCTTGGGCGGAAACTCAGAACTTGTTGGATATTGGTTACTTAATCCTCAAAAGCGCTCACTTCCGTACCGAAAGCCGAGGCGGCCATTATCGAGCCGACTATCCCGAATCGCAAGATCAGTGGCAAGCCCATACAGTGGTAGAGCAGGAAACCTGGCAGCAGGTCCCCTTAAGCACCTAGCTAAAGCGCTTAAGTTGAATCCGATAGCGCTCTTTTTTGGTGATTTGCACTTCACCTAATTCCAAACGCCCTTTACCTCGGATTGTCACTAAATCTCCGGTTTTGAGGCCATAGCTGGATTGGGAAATTTCTTTCCAGTTAACCCGGACATCCCCAGTATTGATCAAATTGACCATTTTGCTGCGGGACAGGCCAAAGCCAGCGGAGGCCACCGCATCAAGGCGCATAGAGGCTTCTACCGTCGTCATCTCTTTACAACGAGGCTCTCTTACTTTCAATTGCTCAAAGGGAATCGGTTCCACTTGCACCGGCACCGTTCGCACCTGAGTCAGATGAGTTTGGAGAAAAGGGACGAGTTGCGGAGATGCGATCGCTTGAGCGCCTCGCTCACCCAAGACCAAAATATCCCCCACCTGATCGCGAACAATCCCGGTTCCCAGAAGGGCCCCTAAAAAATCGCGATGGCTGGCTGGATCAAAGAGAAAATTCCCGGAAATGCTGAGGGCGGCGAGGTCTACTTGGGATTGATCGAGGGGAAGATCAGAATGTGCGATCGCAATCCGCTGCCGTTCCGCCTGAGGATAGCCACCCCAAGCCAAAATCGAGACTTCCGTCAGCGGGGCAAACATCTGTTGGGCTTCCGCTAGCTCTGGCGGCGACAGGAAAGCAGAGACCACCACCTCCCAGGTTTTTAACGCTTGAGTGGCCTGGTCGAGAAGGCGAGACATACAGTCTGTATGTTCTACACCATTTAATAATTTTGCCTTGGGTAGCATGAGGAAATGATAGGTCCCAACTCGGGGACAGAATAAATTTGTCAGGGAAAGGAAACGGTACTGTTATCCTAACAAGCCTAAAATTTAATATTCCTCTAAAGGAAACAGCCTAAATCTCGCTAGACCTGCTAAGCTTTGAAAAAATATTCAAAATCCGTGCTTTTTAAAGCCCAATCTCAATCTGTCAAACGCTTAGTATTGCTGAAATTGCAGAGTTATATAACCTTGGGAGTTATCGAATGCGGCAGGTCAACTTTACTTTGATTTTTGTCATTTGTCTGGCGGTTGTTTTATTTGCGATCGAAAATACACAACTCGTCAGTATCAAAGTTGTAAATGGTGTTCAACTCACGGCTCCCTTGTCGATTGAATTGATTATTACCTTAGGGATTGGCGCTGTCCTCGCTTGGGTCTTTAGCGTCTGGACTACAGTGCAAGAACTCTTTGTCACCCGAGAAGCCCTACAAGCTAGAGAAGTTGAAATTGAATCTTTACAATCAGACCTTGAACGCTACAAAGCCGAACTAGAAGAGCAACGTCTACTCCTACCTAGCCAAGCAACGGTCACCAGTGATGCCGTGTCTGTAGCCACTTTATCTGAACCAACGGCCAAAACCGTTATCCCTCGTTCAGAACCTGAATCCGCTATCCTTACTCCCCCACCGTCTGAGCTTGTTCCAGACTAAACCGATATGAGCAGTTCCTTTGCCCACAATGCCATTTCCATGTTGATCGACTTAGCCCAACGGGGTGAAATTGATCCATGGGATGTTCAAGTCATCGATGTCTTTGACCGGTTTTTAAGCCATTTATCCTATCAAGACTCTCAGGAACTGTCGGATTCAGGCCAGGCTTTTCTCTATGCCTCCATGCTGGTTCTCCTCAAAGCCGAAACGTTAGGCGATTTGATTGAAGAGCCAGAAGAACCCGATGAAATGGAGCTGCTTCTATTTGATGATCTTGAAGCCGTATCTAACGGCTTACCCTCTCCCTTAGAAGGATGCCTCCAACGTCGTCCGGTCGCCCGCCCACCTCAACGACGCCGGGTGACCCTGACAGAGTTGATCAATCAGCTAGAACTGATGGCGGTAGCGGTAGAGCGCCAAGCCCAGCGCCCCAAAGTCCGCAAAGTGCGGCGCATGTCGAAAGCCAAATCGATGAAAGCGATTTCGCAACTCGCCCACCAAGAAAACCTGTCAGAAGTCGCAGAGCAGTTAGAAGAAATTTTTGCCCGCTTAGACCCCAATCAAGACTGGCTTGACTTTGAAGAATTACTGTCCTTTATGAATGACCGGGTTGGGGTCTTCTGGGCACTGTTATTACTCTGTGCTCAATCCAAAGTGGAGCTAGAGCAAAACGAATTCTATGTGGATTTAAGGTTAAAGCCCCTCACCCATAAGCCTGCCACTGTAGAACTCCTGCCCAACCTAAAGTCCGCAGCATCCTAAACTCAGCCTTTTTTTAAAAAGACACCACACCCCATCTCTGGTCCAGTTACCAGGCATGGGGTGTCCATATTTTTTGGCTAGGCCCTACCTTGCCAAACACCTCTTTTTGGAAGAAACGGTTGGACCTAGTTTGTGCTGGGGTGGGAGGTCATTCCCAATACCGCAACATTTATTGAAATTCTTTATCAATATAAATGTCAGTTATTGATAAAGTATCTTGTGAGTAAAACATTCACGATCCTGCTTTCTTTGAAAGTTCTCAAAAAGACGGTATTGGGGTGAATCAGGCTCTATCCACAACAAATCAACAGGATTTCACGAGAATGCTTGCCTCATGGAGGAATTAGGGTTCTGGACTGGAAATCCACTGGGCACTGCAAATTCTCTATTAGGAGAAAGTTAATTTAAAGGCGATTTCTGTATGCAACAACCGATTGATGTAAAATCTGTCACCTTTCCGAAAACCAAAGATATTGCCACCATCTGCGTTTATGCCTTAGGGCTGTTATCGGCAGGCTTGTTTCTCTTTTTACCTGTCGTCAATGTGTTGAGTCCAAGTCCTTGGCAACGGTCGATGGGGGCCATTCATGGCGTTGCTGCCCTCTTAGCAACCGTTGTGATTGCCTATGCAGGGCATTTGGCCTTTCCCTTATTGCGAGGGTCCCATCGCATCTTGCCCCAGGTCCGCACCGTGATCTTATGGGCCTCATTTATTGCATTTTTGGCGATAGCATCTGGGAATTGGGCTTATATGCGGTATCGAGCACCTCTAGGGGGCGCGCGCCGCTGGATTTTAGAGAATACACCGTTAGTTCATTACTTATTTATGGAATATCACGAATTCACGGTGCTGTTTACCCTGCCCCTAGGTGTCGCTTCGACTTGGGTGTTATGGCGATATGGCGATCAAATTATGGATCGCCAGCATCGTGTCGTTCTATCAGCTACCTGTATCGCCATGATGGCCATGATGTTCTTTGCCATGGGTGGGTTTGTCAGTGGGCTTAATGTTGCCCGTATTCATAGTTTGTAGTTTAACCACCATTAACCAGTGAAATCCATGTCACAACCGATCTATCTCAGAGTGGGGAATTGGCTCAAGCAATTCCCCCAATCCATTGCCACCGGAGCACCAGATGCCCCAACGGTATCTGGCCCCGCTGCTGCTGCACTACTCAGCGCTGCCTTTAGCTGCTTTTTATTGATGGTGAATCAACATTTAACTGTTGTGTTTAAGAGTTGGAATGCCATTGTTTGGTCTTTAGGGGACTGGATTCCAGGCAGCCGTACCTCTGACCAAGTCTATGGCGAAATTGGCAGCTATTCCGGTAAAGAAACCATCATGCTCATGGGCTGGCTGTTGAGCTGGGTATTACTACATCAGCTCTGGAAAAAACGCAATATTCATGCCAGCAGTCTATATGGCAGTCTAATCTTTTTTCTAGTGGCGGCCACCGTGATGAATTGGCACCCGATATTTCCGTATTTACCCCTCATGCCCCATTAATAACGATTTTTGAGGTTCAAAACCATGCAAACTCAGATAAAGACACCTACCCATCGTCTAACAACCCGGGCCATGCATAAGTATGTCATGTTGGGCGTGGGAATTTGGATTACCTTTCTCGGCACATTTGCGATCGCATATGTTCGGGTCAGCAATAGTCATCGATTTGCCGGGGAGCCTTTTCAGGCTTTATCCCCCAATGAAACCCAAAAACCAGCTTCTTCCTACTAAATCTGGGACGCCTACATTCCTTGCAGGCACTAGGATAAAACCCCAGAAAACGTACAAGTGAGCAGGTCCTGCGACAGAGAATAAGTCCGGCTGAACACTATCTAAATCGCAAATGGCAAATTTTTAATTGATATATATTCTCAATTAATACTACAGTGTTGTTGGATCTGATAGGTTCCAAACTCTTCTAAAACAAGTTAGGTTGACTAGTCCTTTGATTAGACAACTTAGCTGGTCATGAAACCTGATTCACTTGAGCCGCGCAGACAAGGGGGGTCATAGATCCTGACTCCCTTTGTTTTTTTGTGATCCCACATTGACGAGTCACCCATTTCCTCAAACTGCGGTTTATTCATTTGTTTTTTGGCTTTGATTCCCCATGCATGCTTGGTATCGCCCCACCTTTGCGCCAGAACATGGTGCTTTGCTAGTCTTATTTGGATCGTTACTCTCTGGTGCTGCGTTAGCCCAGTCCTGGACCAATGACACGACCTGGGCTTGTGTTTGCGCCGGTTGTGCCCTCCAAGCCGAGCATCCCCTCATTGTCCAACTCAAACAACGTCGTAGTTGGAAACCGCGATATTTAGTTTGGGCCAGTATTTATGGAGGTTCTAGTCTTTTAGTAGCGCTCTATTTGGCTCAGCAGAACCCCATCTTGATATGGCTATATCTCTGCGGTGCCATCGCTTTGATCTTGGATGCGATCGCAGTACTCAACCATCAACAAAAATCCATTGCCAATGAGTTGGTGATGTTTGCCGCCATTTGCCTATCCACATTGCTAACCTATGGGGCAACCGCTGGCACCTTAACCCCGCAAGCCTGGGGTCTATGGATATTGAATACATTATTTTATGCCAGCGCTATTTTTACCATCAAACTCCGCAAGACCAAAACCAGCAATCTCAAACCTAGCTTTATCTTTTTGAGTATTGCCATTTTGATCACCCTGGGATTGTTCTACAGCGAATGGCTACTGCCCCTCACTGCCCTGACCTTTACCGTCGCTCTGCTGAAATTTGCAGTCGTCATCTGGCAGCGAGACTGGTATACCCAATGTCGCTTTGAGCATATTGCTCGTTTTGAAACCTATTTCACGGTGGTTTATGTCTGTTTGGTTGCTCTAACAGTTTTACCCCCGACATTGCCCAGCACCTAAGAAAGATGGGCTTCCGCTTTTCACACCATTCCGCTGTTTTCGATGAGGAGACTTGTAATGACCACCTACTTCAAAGTCACTTTAGTCAATCAGGAAAAGGGGCTTGAAGAAACGATTGAAGTGCCAGATGACGAATATATTCTAGATGTGGCCGAAGATAATGGCCTCGATCTGCCCTTTTCCTGTCGGGCAGGGGCTTGTTCCTCCTGTGCAGGCAAAGTGATTAAAGGCAACATCGATCAAGCCGATCAATCTTTTTTAGACGATGACCAAATTGGAGAAGGTTACACCTTGCTGTGCGTGACCTATGCCTTGTCAGACTGCATCATTGCCACCGATCAAGAAGAAGGGCTGTATTAAAGATGCCGTTGATCGGTCACCAACATCCCTCGCCCAAGCAGCAGATTAGGACTTACGAATGGTCCATAGCGGGAACTGCTGCGTTTTAGTAATCTGGACGCCCTCAACCCCTTTGCCACTAAAGGCATATTCCTTCCGTTGAATCAGGGGAACATAAGGAATATCTTCAGCTAGGATTTCTTGAATCTGGGTCAAAAATGTCTGGCGCTCCTGAGAATCTTGCGTTTGGCGTTGTTGCTCAATAAGCTGATTGACCTTGGCATTGTAGTAAAAAGATCCAAGGGAGCGACTCGCCCCATCTTCACAACCGTTCTGCTCTGTTCCTTTGCTACAGGACAGAAACGGTTGAATATAGGTATCTGGATCAAAAAAGTCTGGATACCAATTCACTAAATAGGCGGGGTAAATTCCTTTAGACAAGCTGTTATTGCCAACGGTCGATTCCACCCCTTCCAGCTTCAGCTTGAGAATCCCTTGCGAGCGTTCTTCCACAATAGCCTTCATTAAGTTCGCAGTTAACCGCCGAGCCACATAATTAGACGGATACCATAGGTCTAGGGTTAAGGGCTTTTGGGCTGAAAAACCCGCAGATATTAACAGCTGACGAGCCTGAGCCGCATCCCCATCTCCATATTTGTCTTGAAATACGGGTCGAGCAGCGTCGAAGGTACTGGGAATCAGGCTGTAAAGCGGCTCCGCTTGTCCCTGATAAACCCGCTCCTTAATCAAAGGCCGATCCACCAGAAGAGCAATCGCCCGTCGCACCGTGGGCTGATCTAACGGTTTTTGCTTTACATTCAATACCATATGCGTGACGGCATTGCCCTTGGCCTCAATCACTTGCCAACCCGCCGCAGAAGCATCTGTCTGTAAGCGTTGAATTTGCTCAGTTTCTAAACCTTGATAGCCCACGTCAATCGCCCCCGTTTGAAACTGGTTGAAGAGATTCGCAGGAGTCGATAAGAGCTGTAGATTGATGCCCTGATTCGCCGGTTTTTCTCCCCAGTACTGATCAAACACATCTAAGCGAATAAAATCGCTTTTGTAATCCACCAGTTGGTAAGGGCCAGTACCTACAAAGCTTTTGGGTTTAAAGGCACCAGGGCCAATGGTGTAAGCCTGGGGTGAAATCGCACAGGCTCCAAAAAAGGTTAGTAGGGCGGGTAAGGCTGCAAAGGGCTGGTTGAGAGTAATTTGGAGTTCATAATCTCCCGACGCTTTTACTCCTGCAATCGGTTCAGCTAACAAGAAGGAGGGTTGACCGCCATTTTCCATAAATCGCCGCAAGGAAAAGGCCATGGCCTCGGCGTTAAAGGGAGTCCCATCATGAAACAAAACCCCTTCTCGCAAGGGAATCGTGTACTGAAGACCATCTTCACTGACCGTGGGTAATGCAGTGGCTAATTGGGGCTTCAGGGTGGTGTTGTCTAAATCATAGGTATAAAGGGTTTCGCCCATGTTGTAGAGCAAGGTTGCCGGGAAAAGCTCATAGGCATCCGCCGGATCTATGGTCCGAATTTTGGCGGTACTGCCCAAAATAATCCGCCCGTCTCCCGCATTAGAGGGCGCATCAGACGGTCGAGGGCTACAGCTGATCACCAAAAACACGACCAGACAAAATAGCCCGATCCACTTGCGAGGAAGCGGGAATCGAGTTGCGATCGCGTTCACCATACAGCCCCTTTCCCCAAGCATCTCAACACCATCGGTCTACTCACAATACAACGTGTCTCGAGTATTCCGCCCCGTCACGGGATTCGTACCTTGGGCAGCCGCACAGAGTATCTCTAGGGTGTCATCGCGCAAATCGACATCGGTAAAGTCTGCACCATCAATAATCGCTTTGCGAAATTCAGCGTTAAACGCAAACGCTCCTTCTAGATTGGCATTGGTGAGATTAGCCCGAGCAAATCGGGCACTATCTAAGGTCGCAACACTCAAATTTGCCCCTTCCAGATTGACATCCTCCAGGTTGGCTGCAAAAAAGCTCACCCCTCGTAAATCACTATTACTAAAATCACTGCCACGCAGATCCGCCTTTGTAAAGCTAGCGTCCGTTAAATCGCGATTCGAGAAATCGGCATTTAATAATATCTCTTTGTTATAGACATCAGCTTGAGCCGTTGGCAGCCAACTGGTTAGACTGACGCCAACCAACAGCATTGCCATAAAACAGGCCCCCACGATTCGTCTCAGTTGTGGAAAAGCTGTGGATAAGTTAAAACCTTTCATTTTCATAATTATTGTTAGTAAGTCAGGGGATTAACGACGCGATCAAGGATGATAAAGCCGATAGTGCATATATTGATCCTATCGAACTCTTGGCTGCTTGATAGAAATATGCCTCCTCCTGCCGCACCTCGTCCCAATCGTCAGTCCCGCAACCTCCAAGTGGGGGAGTGGGGTGAACAACTGGTCTGTCAATGGCTGACCCAGCAACAGTGGCACATTCTTGACAGACGCTGGCATTGTCGATGGGGTGAAATCGATATTATCGCCAGATCGAGCCTTTCCCCTCCTAGCTCGAATAGCAATACTCGCCTAGCTTTCGTAGAAGTTAAAACCCGTCGGGCTCAAAATTGGGATGCGGATGGTCTCTTGGCGATCACACCCCAGAAACAACAGAAGCTATGGAAAACCGCTCAACTTTACTTGAAAAAGCACCCTGAGTTAGCGGAGCTATTCTGTCAATTTGATGTAGCGCTAGTACAGTGCAACTTAAACTCAAACTCGCCCTCCAAGACAGTCCATGTGCAGGACGACTTACAAGTCACTACCGTAGAGATCAACCAGCCTATCCGTTTGAGAGGCTATCAATTCATGTTGCTGGACTATATAGAATCTGCATTTACGCTGTAACGGCAAGAAACCCCTGCGTCTCAAACCATATGGGGTTGGTCACGAGATCACACAGCAGTTGCCCTGGGTACTGAATCTCTTGGGTGAGAGCTAAAGACGACTCTGATCCCCTTAAGACCTCAATATGTCATGAATTCATGACCATAAGATCCCCAAAAATACCTACTTTCCATAAACCAGCCTTTTTTACTAGCTTTTACGCCTTGACGAACTCAGAGATCTCGTACATATTTGTTAACAAAGCGATCCCCAACTAGTTATATTTACTCAAGGTTAACTATGGTTTGGCGCTCTCAACTCGTTCGTTACCCTTAGAGGTCTCTGCTGATATGTCTCCAGATCAATTGCCTTTAGAACAGATGACTTTGCGTCAACTTCGTCGTGTCGCCAGCCGTTATGGGGTGTCACGTTACAGCCGCATGCGCAAAGACCAGTTGCTCGAGTCCATTCGCGTCGCCCAGCAAAACGCATCCGTGCCTTCCACCATGAATCACCAAGCTAGCCCTGACTTTTCTGGGGCTGTGACGGATCAGGAGCGGGTAGAAGCTGCAAAATTTGAAGTGGGGCAAGAAGACGCTGTGGAGTTAGCATCTGTTGATACCGAAATAAATGACCTACCCGAGGGCTACGGTGAAACTCGGATTGTCCTGATGCCTAGGGATCCTCAATGGGCTTATACCTACTGGGATATTCCTCATGACCATAAGGTAATTTTGCGCAATCAGGGCGGACAACAGCTCGCATTACGTCTCTACGATGCCACGGATATTGACTTGGCTTACCAAGTCCCTCACAGTGTGCAGGAATATCCCTGTGATGAGTTAGCCCGGGAATGGTACCTCCCCCTACCTGTGAGCGATCGCGATTACGTCATCGAAATTGGCTATCGCTGTGCCGATGGTCGCTGGTTAGTCTTAGCCCGCTCTGTACCCGTACATGTTCCCCCCACCTATCCTTCCGATTGGGTTGAAGATCAGTTTGTGACTGTCGATTGGGATATGGACCTACGGGGCAAGCAGATTACAACTCTTGTGCCCCCAGAGAAGAAGCCTGTGGCTCCTGTTACTGACAACAGCATTTATGACGAGGTCTTCGGTATGGCCGAGGGCGTCGAAGCATTGCGAGTTGCAGGTTCTCTCTATGGCTCCATGCAGCATGCTCCCGCTCATGAGTCGACCTTGAGCTCCTATGTCTTTCCTTCTGGCGTCGGTCTCTGGGCTATCCCCACTGCTTCTGGTGTCAATATGTCTGGAGTCGGCTTCTCGGCTTCTGCACCGCCCATTCGACCTCGCCAGTTCTGGTTAGTGGCTGATGCTGAGCTGATTGTCTACGGTGCCACCGAACCCGATGCAACGGTTACCATTGGCGGCCAGCCCATCCAGCTCAATCCCGATGGAACATTCCGATTCCAAATGTCTTTCCAAGATGGTCTAATTGATTACCCAATCATGGCTGTTGCTGCGGATGGTGAGCAAAATCGCTCCATCCACATGAAGTTCACTCGGGAAACTCCTGAGCGCCGCACAAACACCAAGGAAGAAGCTGTTTTGGAATGGTTAGTTTAATCCTCTCTTGTCTTAAAACTTAACCTCTTCTGATGCGAAGCGAGAAAGGTATCTTTCTCGCTTCGTTTTTATCCTTAGCAGACAAATATAGTGGCCGTACCAAAGAGGATCCCCAAGTAAAACCCTTGCATAGGGTAGTGATCCCCGTCTATCTGACTTGTGTGGTCCAGCCTGTTCTCCGGGCAAACTAAGGTTAAAGCGATCTAGGTTTTTCGCAGAACCGAGGATACACCGTCAGTGAAGCTGCTCAACAAATACTTTAATTTCAATCAATCGTCAACGCCAACTCCAAGCCAAAAATCAGGTATTCAGGTTGGTCAACTCTTAATTGATCGCTACAAGTTAGTGGAGTTAGTGGGCAGTGGCGCTATGGGAAGCGTCTATCGGGCTCAAGATCAGCTCCTAGGTGACGTGACCGTTGCCGTAAAATTTCTCACCCATACCCTCAACAATGATGCGATCGCATCTCGTTTTGCCAGAGAAGCACGGATTGGTGCCTTATTAGGCCATCAAAGTCTAAATATTGTGCGGGTCTTAGATTACGGCTTACATGACGAGCAGGTTCCGTTCTACGTCATGGAGTTTATGCAAGGGCAAACCTTGGATGACCTCATTGAAGCAGGTCGTTTACCCTTAAATCGCTTCATTCACATCATGACCCAGGTTTGTGCAGGATTGAAGTGTGCCCATCAAGGTATCAATATCGAAGGTGAATTACATCAAGTCATTCACCGAGATATCAAGCCTAGTAATATTTTTCTGATCAAAGATGCTAGTTTAGGCGAGCTTACCAAGCTCCTAGACTTCGGAATTGCAGACTTCCTCAGTAGCCAGTCTGAGGATATGCGCTCTCATTCCTTTGTAGGAACCGTTGCTTATGGCTCACCCGAGCAGTTTTCGGGGGCAGTTGTAGATGTCCGTTCTGATATCTATAGTTTGGGAATCACCATGTTCGAAACCCTCACGGGCTATTTCCCCATTATGGCTACTGCCAACACCATTGAGAGTTGGGCCCAAGCACATCAGCAATTTCACCCTCAACGCTTACGGGATGTGGTTCCAACTCTGAAAATCCCTAAGGCCCTTGAAGACTTAGTGATGAGTTGCTTAGCCAAGTCTCCCGCTCAAAGACCTCAATCGGTTACAGACATCATCAAAACCCTGAAGAGCATCACTCATCAAGGGTCTGGAGTAGATCCTTCGTTGATCAACAACTCTTCTATTGACTTAACCTCGATTACTCCCCAACAGCACACTCAGCGGGCGAACTTAACGGTTGCTGAGCAAACACAAGTTGTCTTTTGGTCAACCGAGGATCTAGCATGGCGAGCATCCTGGCCAGATAATAAACCGATTGCCAATATTGTCTTTGCGCAAACCATCCAATCTTCAGACCAAGAGGCTGTCGGTTTATGGGTGATGTTAACCAAACAAGAAATTGAGCAACGTTCCCTCAGTAAGCGCCATAGTAATTTCCTTTGTACCTTTTCTCCTCATCCAGCCATTCTTTGGATCACCACTTTATTCGATCGCCAGCAAGGGCCTCGGTGGCTCCCTTGTTATGTGGACCTAAAGGATAACGGGGGGCAACACATCACTCAATTGCTGAGCGAGATGGGGTACTACTTACTCATGTTGTTTGATTCATCCAATCCTGGTCAACCCGTCAGTGTCGTCACCATTAAGATTCCAGAACGGCAATGCAAACTGCTCAAAGATTGTTTATCTACCGCCAAGCAAACCGCGACTACAGGCACATTAGTCGATAGTAAGCAGTTGCTCAAGCAGAAATATCAAGCCGTCAAGGAAAAAATTCTTGCAAAACTCTAGCCATCAGCAATGACTCTTACAAGGCTATTGCAAATTCAAGAGGGAAAATCTAGATCGGCCATTCTTGCGTACATCGATCTTTATCCGTGCGTTTACGACTAACGACCTCTCAACACTTTTGAATCAGTTCTAAAGAGCTGAAATCAGTATCAACAGCTTTCGCCTAACAGACCACATCTTCAGACGATCCCCCCCCCTTGCACTATAAGCTATCCAACAATCCTGGGCATTTAAACAAGACTAAAGCAAGCTGAAGAATCTGCAGACGCGAATCCTTCAGGTTTTACCAGAACTGAGACACAGCTTCAATCTTCTTTAAGATGAAACTACGTCAAGCCCGCCAGATATACAGATCAATCGTGCTCACGCTAAACGATAAAGGCTGATACCTTAATGACAGAAATGGTCTTCATTCGATAATGGATGAAGACCATTTCTGCAACTATCCAGGGATACCCTTAAGCTCTCCCTAATCTGTTGGATGCTCGAATATATTCTTTGAGGAGCTGAGGAACACTAATACGACCATTTTGCTTCCAGATAAAAGAACGGCGATGTAAGGACTCCAAAGCATCTAATAGTAAATCGCTTTCCTCTAAGGAGATGTCCTTCGCAATATCTGCTAAAGAACCAGGAGTATCCAGGCTTGCCAAGCTTTGCATAATAGACATTTCTAATTTAGAAAGACGACCAAATTGCTGTAATAACAGCCGTCTGATGTCCCCATAAATCAATTCATCTCTATCCAGAAATTGAGGAACATTTCCAGCGAAAAAATCAACAATGGTTTTCACTGCAATGCGCAAAGCGAGAGGGTTGCCAGTATAACGCTCTAGCAAAACGTCAGAACAGTCATCAGAAGCCTCTAAGCCAAAAGCTTGCAAAGCTTCTTGACCTGATTCTTGGTCTAGGCCATCTAAATACAGGGTTCGACTTGGAAACGCTTCATTATCAGTAAATGCCAAGCCAGCAGGTTGTTCTCGGCTCGTAATTAAGACACAGCTATTATGGCGACTTTCACTAATCCGTCTTAGGAGTAAACCATAGGTCTCACAGCCTTCCTGGTAGCTACCTGCTAACTCATGCCCCTGCAAAACAGAGAACCAATCATCTAACACTAAAAGGCAACGATGTTGGTCCAAGTAAGCAAGCAAAAGGGTTACTTTATCTTGAGCTGTGTCAGGCAGATCCAGATCTTCTTGGCCAGTAATAGACTGCAACAAATCCATCATCAAAGCGTCAAAATCTGGCTGATCTCTCAAAGATCGCCAAATAACGCAGTCAAAAAGACTTTGAACTTGTTCCACACATTTCACGGCGAGGGCCGTTTTACCCACGCCACCCAAACCGAAAATACCAATGAGGCGATTGTGATCTTCAATAATCCATCGCTTCAGCTGAGTTAATACAAACTGCCGTCCCACAAACACAGGTACAGCTGCAGCCTCACCCCAATCGCACACGGGTAGTGAACGTCCTGCTCCTTTTTTCGACTTGTGAGATTGCATCGTCCTCACACCGCCGGTATGAGACACTTGAGCCAATTCAGCATCTTCCAACTGCTGGTATCGACGCCTGAGAATTGAACAAAAATTATGTTTAGATAAAGACTCTCCCAAGAGTTCTGACAATTTCCGCCATAATTTATGGCCAACATCCTTAATGTAGTCCGCATCATAGCCCGTACTCTGAGCTATTTGCTGATAAGTTTTTCCCTGCCAAGCCTGAAGAAAAACGGTTGTTTGAATATTACTTAATTCTGCATTTGGGAAAAGGCGCTGCAGAATTAAGTAGGCTTGCTTAGACTCCGGTTGTCCTTGGGGGAGGGAAGGCACTAGATAAAGGGGATCAGCCACTTTTGCTTGAGTTGGGGTTGTGTCATTGATAAAGTTGCGGGCGCCATTATACATATTTTTTGACTATTTCTGAATAGCCTCTTGTTGGAGATACAAATTATGGGTCGGGTAGGTGCTTACCCAACTTTTATTGAGACCGACATTAGGATGGTCTATCCCCCCCTTATTAGCTTTCCCAAGTTAGCCCTTCAAAATTACGTCAGAAAATAATAAATATTGACGCTAGTTATTTTTGTAATTTGTTAACTCTGCTCAGATCTAAGTTTTCCCGTTTAAAACAATCTCTTAATATCTTTAGAATCTAGATTTTGAGGATACAATGCCCTGGCAAATCAGCAATTATTTTTGCTAAATATTCAGAGAAAAATCAATTACAGGAGAGCCATAAACCTTAACCGATCTAACAAATTCATCTATTTCCCTAAAGGTATTAATAGAGAATTGATTCTTTTCTAGAAATTCATAAATCATGAAAAGAATTGAAAAATCAAATAAACGCTAGATGCACACACTTATAAAATAATCTGCATTGCATCAACAATTTATGCAATATTTTACTTTATTTACTTTTTTTTAACAATTCTACACTAAATTTGCTGACAGTACTCTTTTTTGAAGAAGATTGCTAACAGCTGATGAGTGGTAAGGCAACTCTTGGTTTATCCAAAAAAATAATGCTGATTGGACTTAGACTAAGTCCAATCTTTTGGCTACTCGACTGTACAACGACTGAGTTTACTAGTTTGTGATGCTAGTCACAGTCCCTTAAAATCAGTCAAGCGATTCAGTTCGCTGTGTATTCCCACAAGTTTTAGATAGTGTTTCACGAGCAATTGTTCCCCTATATAGACCAGGCACCTCCTCATATCAAACGTAGAAGTTATAGTTATTAGGCCATAGACCTGACGTTTATTGTCTTCAATAAAGTCATATTAAGTCATAAGTTTTAGTAAAATTCTGGCTCAGATTATCGGTCTGGTTTAAACGAAGGAACGTGAATACTACCCCTAATTAGTTTTTTTAAGCGGGTCTTCGCAACCACTACTGTATCTCGATCCTACAAGACTTTCATCCCTGACAATGCAGGTATAGCAGCCACACAAGCCCAGCCTGTTTATGAATGCGCTGGGTCGAGCCAGACAGACTATTCACCATAAAATCATCTGACAAGTGTGATAATGTAAGATATATTACACCGACTTAAGTTTTCGGGGGATCTTTACATCAATGGTATTCACGCAATTCCACCAGCCCATCTCATCTCCACGTTGGAATGTACCAGTTCGCTCACACAAGAGCAGAGTTCATCGCTACGAGCACTCTGCCTTGTCTAGCGATTTTTGTATTGAAGCAGCCCCTGATCAATCTGGTTTCTTTATGACATCTTGTAAGACAGGCGTACGAAGAGGAGATGTGATTCACATTTCCGAGGCAGGTCAACAGTCAGAGTATCGAATTGATGAAATTGACTATTACAGCGATCCATCTGATATGTGGATTGCCAAGCTGAGAATGGTGTCATAACGCTTGAGCTTAAAGTGCACCTACTACGTAACATTCTTTTAAAAATATTTTCGCCATACTCCAATTAAAGAGCCTTGGATTTCTACCTGTGTTGCTAACACTTTGATCGGCTGATATTTCAGATTAGCGGCCTCAAGGGTGACTTCATTCCTTTCTAAGTGAAACCGCTTTAGGGTCGTTCCTTCTCCTTCGACTCTCGCGGCAACGATTGTCCCATTTTTAATAGTTTTCGGTTCTTGAACGGGCCGCATAATGACGATGTCTCCATCTGTAATATGCGCATCGATCATGCTGTCTCCATTCACCCTAAGTGCATAGGATTTAGGGGGCAATTGTTTAGGACTGAATTCTAAAGAATCCACTACTTCAACAAAGGGCTCAATTAATCCCCCTGCTGCGATCGCACCTAAGATCGGAATCTGATCCATATCCGCCTGTAAGTGCTCTGGGTGAACAATTCGCAACGTCCGGGCTTGGCCAATTTCCCAATCGACATAGCCTTTCTTACGCAAATGATCCAAACGACTCTGAACTGGGGCCGGAGATTTGAGTTTCATGGCCTGCATCATCTGCCGAATAGAAGGCGCATGTTGATGTTGTTCAATAAATTGAACCAACCAATCAAATAATTCTTGTTGAGCTTTTGATAAAGGTTCCACGATTGATCCAGCCCCTGCGCACATTGAGTCAATATTGTTATCTCACAGGTTTTTATTGCTTTAGGCCCATTAGAATAGAGAGCAACCAATAAAACACCTGTACTACTTGAGTATACAGACAAGTCGGATAACTCGACAAATTTTGGTCAAAATCGGACCCAGCGCCATATCCTTCACACAGCATGAACATCATGGACTTGAACTTTCCCTGACAAAGATAAATTCAACCTGGATTTCCCCATGATCCTGCCATCTATGGTTTAGGTTACAGCTATCTTTAATGCCAATCCTCTGGGTCATAGTGAGTAAATATGGGTGATACAAAACGGATCGGTATTCTAACGAGCGGCGGTGATTGTGCAGGGCTTAACCCCACGATTCGCGCAGTCGTGCTTCGAGCGGTTGAACATTATGGTTGGGAGGTGATTGGGATTCAACAAGCCACCCATGGTTTATTGAAAGATCCCCCTGCAGCCATGGCGCTGCAACCTCAACAGATGAGTCCTCTACTCACCGCAGGAGGGACCATGTTAGGAACGACCAATAAGGGTAATCCCTTTGCCTTTCCGATGCCAGATGGCACGCTAATCGATCGCTCCGAAGATATGATTGACGGCTATCGCAAGCTGGGCTTAGACGCTCTGATCGGGATTGGTGGCGATGGTAGCATCGCCATTCTCCGTAAGCTAGCCCAACAGGGTAATTGGAACTTGGTGGGCATTCCCAAAACCATTGACAATGATGTGGGAGTAACGGAACGATCGGTCGGATTTGATACGGCGGTCAATATTGCCACAGAAGCCCTAGACCGCTTGCAATTTACTGCAGCCAGCCATAGCCGTGTCATTATCCTGGAGGTGATGGGGCGGGATGCGGGTCATATTGCCATCAGTGCAGGTATTGCCGGAGGGGCAGATATCATTTTGATTCCTGAAATCCCCTACACCATTGATAATGTCTGCGCCAAAATCAAAGAACGCCAGAGTAAGGGCAAAAACTATTCTCTGATAATCGTGGCCGAGGCGGTGCGGACTGAGGGCGGTGATCCCTTAACCCATACAGATGGCTTGGGCGAATGCCGTCTGGGGGGAATCGGCCAATATTTATCTGAGCAAATTTGCAGTCGTCATGTGGCCGAAACCCGGGTGACGGTTTTAGGACATGTTCAGCGCGGCGGCATACCGTCCCCTTCCGATCGCCTGATTGGGGCAGCTTTTGGCGTCGCAGCCGTCGATCTGATTGCTGAAGGTCAGTTTGATCAAATGGTGACTTGGCAAAATCGCCAGGTGATGAGTGTTCCGATTACTGATGCGATCGCACATTACAGAGCCGTCGACCCCACCGGAACGCTGGTCAAAACTGCCAGAGGGTTAGGGATTTACCTCGGAGACTAAGGCTCTACCGACTCTTCACACCTAAAAATTGAGGCGTTCAATTTTTAGGTGTGAAACCCCTGAGTGGCCCTAGGCCGCTGCTGCCAAAATTTGATCATCCAGGGAGAAATCAATGTCAGCTTGATCGCGTTGACCAGCCAGATAGTCATTTTGAAACGAATCTTTCAGGCCGCTCACCAGATCATATTGAGGATGCCAACCAAGCTCGGTGCAAGCCTTATGAATATCAGCAAAGAAGTGCTGCAACCGCATAGGAAAGGCTTTCCGCTTGCCAAAGTCAAATTGAGCGGGGTCATAATGCACCAACCTTAAGGCATCAGGGGACTGGCCAGCAGCTAAGGCACAGGCTTTGGCAATACCATCGAAGGTGACATAGCGATCACCACTGATATTATAAATCTGGCCGATTGCTTGAGGATTACCGAGGACAGAGGCCATCGCTTGAGCTAAATCTTGAACATGTCCGAGTTGGGTCATATGTTGACCATTCCCCGGAATCGGAATCGGACGCTGACGAACTATCCGGTCAAAGAACCAAGCTTCTACATCGTTATAGTTTTTGGGGCCATAGATATAAGTCGGGCGAATCGAAGTAAACGGCAAGCCCTGAGCCGCTAAATCGGCTTCTGATTCTGCTTTACCGAGATGGCGACTGTTTGGATCCGTCGGATCGTCTTCCCGATGGGGCATTTGATTCGATTTGAGATAGACTCCCGCCGAACTCATATACACAAAGTGTTGAACCTGATCTTTAAAGAGAGTGGCCAAAGGTTGAGTATCGGATAATTTTCGACCATTGTTATCAAAAATGGCATCAAATTTCTCATGGGCCAGCTTCGATTTGAGCTGAGCCGCATCCGTACGATCGCCCTGAATTTGAGTCAAGCCTGCCACAGCAGGGGCATGGTTTCCCCGATTGAACAACACCACGTCGTGCCCCTGATCAGCCAAAATCTGGCTGAGGTAAATACCAATAAACCGGGTTCCGCCCATCATTAATATGCGCATTTCATGCCAATTCCTTCGGTGATGTGGTGCTCTATTCTGAACCATATCAGCATACGAAACCTATCCCCAAAGATGGTTGTGCTTTAGGGTTCCACTTGATACTTAATAAATTGTTTCAATTAATCTTTTTGAATCGTCTAGAGTCTCATGGACCTCATTTCAGACGAAAAAGCGACTTCCTCATGCTGTTTCACCCAGATCTCGCTATAGTAAGTCCAGAATATTCGTTGACTAGTTTATTTTTAGAGCGATGGCAAGTCATTCTATCTTTACTTCAACCCTTCTCAAGAAAAAGCTTTTAAGCTCAACTCTACTGCTCTGGGGATTGGCAACAGTAAACGGAGTGATGCCTGATCGAGTCCAAGCCCAAGCCTCATCTACGTCGACGCCATCATCAGCTTCCACCCAACCTCAGCCCTCCTCTGCCAAGACGCCAACACAGCCGTCTTCACTTACCCCATTGCCCAACGAATTTATCGAGAAGGCTCCTGGACCCATCCGAACTCCGGATCCCCGCAAAGTCACTGAGCCGTCTCCACCCTCTTCAACTTCAGCAGAAAAAGCTGAGGCCAAGCCTACTCAAACTCAGCCAGCTGAAGCTAAGCCTGCTCAAACCAAAATCACTGAAACCAAGCCAGCTGAAGCTAAGCCTGCTCAAACCAAACCTTCAGCGGGTCAGGCTGCTCCGGCCAAGCCAGCAGCACAACCCGCAAAACCCAAAGCGCCGACGGCTAAACCACCCACAACACCCAAAGCACCGACCGCTAAACCACCTACAACCCCCAAAGCGCCGACGGCTAAACCACCCACAAAAACCAAGCCCGTTGCCCAGCCGACCCAAAAGGCCGCACCGAAAGCAGTCAAAAAAACTCAGCCGGCCAAGCCCAAGGCAGCAGCCAAATCGGGTAAAGGCGGTCAGCAGGCCCTGGCCCATTTACGCCAAGGCGTTGAAAAGTATGGCCAAGGGAATTTCAAAGGCGCCATTCAAGACTACGACAAAGCCATTCAAATCAATGGTAACTATGCCCTAGCCTATGTCAATCGTGGCTACGCCCATACGGTCTTAGGCAATAGCCAATCTGCGATCGCAGATTACACCAAGGTCATTCAACTCAACCCTAAAAATATTGAGTTAACCAAAATCTATTTAAATCGAGGCTTAGCGTTTGCTGCGGCCAAGAACTATCCAGCGGCCCTTCAAGACTATAATCAGGTCTTGCAGCGAGATGCCAAGAATCCAGAAGCGTACCTCAACCGGGGGCGCGCTCACGCGGCCAGCGGCAACCATCTTGCTGCCATTCAAGACTATGGACAGGTAATTAAATTCCAGCCCAAGTCCGCTTTAGCCTACTTTAATCGTGGTGTCGCCTATAGCAAGGTGGGAGATAATGCCACGGCCCTGGCGGATTATTCGAAGGCCATTCAACTAGATCCAAAATATGCCGCCGCCTTATATAACCGAGGCCTGGTCCAGCTTAATCAGGGAAACTCCCAAGACGCCATCGCGGATTTTACGGCATCCATTCAAATGGACACCAAATATGCCGCCGCCTATAAGAATCGTGGCACCGCCCATCTGAAAGCAGGCAATACCGAAGCGGCCATTGCAGACTTCACCCAAGCGATTACGTTCAATGCAGAAGATACCTTGGCCTACTACAATCGAGGCATTGCCCACAGCACGGCTGGGCAAAACGAAGCTGCGATCGCAGATTATTCACAAGTGCTGACACTCGATCCAAAATTTGCTGCTGCCTATACCAACCGAGGCAACCTCCATGCTGCTCAAGGCGATCGAGACGCCGCCCTAAAGGACTATTCTCAAGCCATCGAGGCAAATCCTGAGAATGCCACAGCTTACAATAACCGAGCCCTCATTCATTCAGCACTCCGGCAATACGAAGAAGCTTTATCAGACTATCAGCAAGCCGCCAAAATCTATCAAGGGCAGGGATCTACTCAAGATTATGAGCGCATCCAACCCCTGATTACAGAGCTCAAAAAGCGAGTTGAACGCCAAAAGAATCAATCCTAGCGGCTCCTGACTTCAGCCTAAAAAAAATGGCTCCTGTTTTGCTATCAAAGCAGGCAGTCCTCTTTCGAGTGCTCCCGCAATTCTGTAAGCTGTTGAGGTACGTTCATCTTTACCGCTGCAATTAACAGCGACTTGATTCTATGTCTGCCTCCAGCCCTCGCGTGATTCGGATTGGTTCCCGTAAAAGTCAACTAGCCCTAGTGCAGACGCACTGGGTCCAAGGAGAATTACAAAAACATTTTCCGGAGTACGAATTTGAAGTTTGCACCATGTCCACACAAGGGGACAATATCCTCGATGTTGCTCTGGCTAAGATTGGAGACAAGGGATTATTTACGAAGGAGCTAGAGGTATCCATGCTCCGTAAAGAGACCGATTTGGCAGTGCATTCCCTCAAAGATCTACCGACGAACCTACCGGAAGGTCTGTGCCTAGGCGTTGTGACAGAGCGGGTTGATCCTGCAGATGCCCTAGTCGTCCATGAAAATTTTAAAGCGTATCAGCTAGATACCCTCCCGGAAGGAGCGGTCATTGGTACGTCATCCCTCCGGCGGCTCGCTCAACTCCGTTATAACTATCCCCATTTAGAATTCAAAGATATTCGCGGCAACTTAAATACCCGCCTTCAGAAGCTAGATGAGGGTGAATATGATGGCATCATCCTGGCAGTTGCTGGATTGCAGCGACTCGGCTTTGGCGATCGAATCCATCAGGTGATCCCTGCAGATATTTCGTTACATGCTGTCGGCCAGGGTGCCTTAGGCATTGAATGCCGCGAAGGGGATGAAGAAATTATGGCCTTTATCAAGGCCCTAGAGCATGCACCCTCAGCCCATCGCTGTACAGCTGAACGCTCCTTTCTGCATGAATTGGAGGGCGGCTGTCAAGTTCCCATCGGCGTCAATACAACCCTTAAGGAAGGCCAGTTAACCCTCGTGGGTATGGTGGCCAGTTTAGACGGCAAACGCTTGATTAAAGACACCGTTTCAGGGCCCATTGCTAGTGCCACCCAACTCGGAATTGATCTCGCCCTGAAAGTGAGGGAACAAGGAGCCCAAGAAATTCTAGAGGAAATATTTGCCGCTGCTCGTCCCTCAGATCTCTGATAGTCTGATAGCACCCACTTTTTGGATCGACCTGGCTAGTCTTTGAGATCTCTGTTGGTTTTCACCACAACAGGGTAGGTTTCTTCACTATCCAGATCGTTGGTTCAGGCCGTTCTGAGAGGAGTTGCAGAATGTCTAATCCCCAAGTGTTATGTCTGGGAGAAATTCTGTTGGACTGTCTTGCGGATCAGCCCGGTCGAGCCTTAGAAGCCGTTACCTCCTGGACCCCTTACCCCGGCGGTGCGCCAGCCAATGTCGCCTGTGCACTCGTTAAATTAGGCATCTCTGCTGGCTTTATCGGTTGTGTCGGTGACGATGCACCTGGCAGACAACTCACTGAGCTGTTACAGCAAACCACCGTTAATACTCAAGGCATCCAAACGGATCCAGCTCCCACTCGTCAGGTGTATGTCACCCGAACAATAGCGGGAGATCGCACGTTTGCTGGGTTTGGTCAATATGACACCGCTGCATTTGCCGATACCCAATTGCAGGCTAGCCATATCCCCGAAGACCTGTTTGCCAACGCCGACTTTTTAATCCTCGGCACCTTAGAACTGGCTTATCCTCAATCAGCAGCGGCTGTCCGTCAATCCGTGCATCTAGCCCAACAGCATCAGGTGCAAATCTTAATTGATGTCAATTGGCGACCCGTCTTCTGGACCGACCCAGATGAAGCCCGCCAGATTATTTTGCAGCTCCTTCCCCATGCCAACTATTTGAAACTCGCTGAAGAAGAAGCGTTATGGTTATGGAACACCACAGATCCAACAGCGATGGTGAAGCAGTTACCCACCGTTCAGGGCATTATGGTGACGGCGGGAGCAAAGGGATGTACTTACTCCTTCCAAGATATCGATGGAACTTGTCCGAGCTTCACCGTTGAAGTGCAAGATACCACGGGTGCAGGAGATGCATTTGTAGCTGGATTTATCCATCAGCTCATCACTCAAGGTCATCCTACAGATATGCAAACTGCTCAAGCTATGATGACCTATGCCAGTGCGGTGGGTGCTCTGACAACCACAAAGGCAGGGGCCATCGCAGCCCAACCCACTGCTCATGAGGTTGCCACTTTTCTGCAAGCTCAACCCTAGCGCGATCCACACGGGGACTCTTTCATGTCAACCACTGGGACTATGCCTCCATCTCCACCATCCGCCCAGATCACTGGTATCTCCATCAATCATCCGTGGCCAACAGGATATATTTTTCAAAGTCCTGGCAATCAGTTTAGCTATCGTGTGATCGGTCCCTGCTGTCGACTCTTTGATCGAGATAAATTACCGTGGCCTTGCTGCCGATTACAATGGCGAGGCAAGGAACCCAGTTGGCGCCGCATTGGCCGGCGCTTGATTGCTGATTTATCGGCTAAACGCTACCCATCTTATTGTGTTGAACTGGTGGGGTATCAGGGCGCCGCCCCCTTAGTCACGACACTCTACACCTATCGGCTCCCCTCCCCATTGCAACAATGGTGGTACGCCAAACATCTTTCAACTCAAACGGTTGATCCGCCCACTACTTCCCTTGAGCAGATTTAGCTTTTTTGAGTTTTTTCTGTACTTGGCTAACTTTGCGAAATTTCTCTTCTTTTTCGTATAGTTTGGCTGCTTGTTCTAAGTCTTGAATAGCTGCAGTTGCATTGTTATTAGCTAAATGGCTTTCACCCCGTTTCTGAAAGGCCAGAGCATGCTTAGGATTGAGTTCAATGACTTTAGAGAAATCCGCAATGGCTTCTGCTGGCTGCTTTTGCTCGTATAACGCCATGCCTCGATATAGATAGGCAAACAGGTTATCAGGGGCAATTTTCAAGGCGGTAGTGTAATCTGCGATCGCAGCCTCATATGCTTCTAACTGCCGATAGGCATTGGCCCGATTGTAAAGTGCATAGGCATTCAGCTTATAGGCCTGCAAGGCCTGACTATAAGCCTCTACAGCCCCTTTATAATCCGCTTGAGCATAGCGATCATCTCCCAATCGAACTGTCTCAGTGACGGAGGGTTGTGAGGAGGGTTTAGGCGCTTGGCTCTCAGGGCTGGATAAACGGTCCGTATTAGTCTGCCCTTGCGGCTCAGAGATAGGAGATGACGTCTCTGGTAAAGACTGTGCTCGTAAGCTCCCTGAACCCATAGAGACACTGCCCAATACTGCTAGGGAAAAAGACACGACTCGTAAACATTGCTGATATGGGGTAATGAATCTAGGACAATTTTTCATATAAACTCCTGAAATACCACACAAACTTTTGCCTAACACACCCAGACTAGATTCCGGTCATGGCCACTCTATTGAGTCAGAACCTTAACTCTCTTCGATAGGGTTCAGTATCGCTTTGTTCCAAGGACTAGCCTGTTAATAAATCTGCCTTGAATACACAAAAGGTTTATAGGGATATTCATACATCCCTATAAACCTTTTACATTATCAACATACACAAGAGTCTTAAACGCCCTCAACCCTTAACAGGGTCGAGGCAAAGCACACGTCTGCAAAGACTTAGTACTTATAACTCTCTGTTTTGAAGGGTCCCTGGACAGGAACGTTGATGTACTGGGCTTGTTCAGAAGTGAGCTGGGTAATCACACCCCCAAAGCCTTCCACCATATACCGGGCAACTTCTTCATCTAGCTGCTTAGGTAGCACATCCACCGTGATCGCGGCAGCCTTCTGATCTGCGGGTAAGTCAGCAAACTTACGCTCAAACAAAAACATTTGCGCTAAGACTTGGTTCGCAAAAGAGCCATCCATAATCCGTGAAGGGTGGCCCGTTGCATTTCCTAAGTTCACCAATCGCCCTTCTGACAGAAGGATCAAAAAGTCTTGTGAATCATCACTCCGGTAAACCTGATGGACCTGAGGCTTCACCTCTTCCCAACGCCAGGTTTTGCGCATATAGGCCGTATCAATTTCATTATCGAAATGACCAATATTGCAAACGACTGCCCCTTGTTTGAGGGAAACCAACATATTGGCATCACAAACATTAAAGTTACCGGTTGTAGTAACGACTAGATCCGTATTGGCCAACAGGTCCTTGTTGATGGAGTTAAGGGTACCGTCATTCACGCCATTGTTGTAGGGTGAAACGACTTCAAAGCCATCCATACAAGCCTGCATTGCGCAGATAGGATCCGCTTCAGTCACTTTGACGATCATGCCTTCTTGTCGCAAAGAAGCCGCAGACCCCTTACCCACATCACCGTAGCCGATCACCAAAGCCTTCTTACCAGACATGAGGTGGTCTGTACCCCGCTTAATCGCATCATTGAGGCTATGGCGACAACCATACTTATTGTCATTTTTGGACTTCGTGACCGAGTCATTGACATTGATAGCGGGAACTTTGAGTTCTCCCTTCTCCAACATCTCTAATAAACGATGTACACCCGTGGTGGTTTCTTCAGTCACACCATGAATGTGATTCAGCATATCTGGATAGTGCTCATGGATATGCCCCGTCAAGTCACCGCCATCATCCAAAATCATGTTGGCATCCCAAAAGGCACCTTCAGGGGTGCGGCAAGTCTGCTCAATGCACCATATATATTCATCTTCAGTCTCACCCTTCCAGGCAAAAACCGGAATTCCTGCAGCGGCAATCGCTGCTGCGGCATGATCTTGAGTTGAAAAAATATTACAGGAAGACCAACGTACTTCTGCACCTAGGGCACAGAGCGTCTCAATCAAGACCGCAGTCTGAATGGTCATGTGAATACAACCAATGATTTTTGCCCCTTGCAAAGGCTTACTATCACGGTATTTAGAACGAATCGCCATCAATGCCGGCATTTCACCCTCAGCAATGGCCATCTCTTTACGTCCCCAATCTGCCAGGGAAATATCCGCAACTTTATAGTCTCGGGTCAAAACTTGTGGGCTCATGTGATCCTTCTCAACAATGGGTGTACTTATTTGATCCTCTGTTAATTATAGTGAGGCATTCTATATAAATTTGGCGGGGAATAATGAATAGTTGCTTTATTTGCCATCCTGATTAATCTATCAGTGAATTCTGGCAAACTGCATTGATTCAGTCTCCACAGATACTCTTGAAGGTTGATCATCTCTAACAATTATTCCTCCTGGATACGGCTTTTTGCTGTATTCTTTGCGTAATCCTTTACCATGCATGAGGTTGCTCTCAATTTTTTATGGCACGCCTGTCGTCAGAACTCCAGCGCACATTCTTAGACAACGAACATCCTCCTCATGTCACTTTGCAAGAATTGTTGACTCTAGCAGAAGAACGAGTATTTGGGGTCTTATTTGTTGTGTTGGCGCTTCCTTCCGCGCTCCCGGTCCCAGCGCCCGGATACTCAGTTCCCTTTGGGGTGATGATCTTTCTGCTGTCTGTTCAGATGATTGCTGGTTCTAAGCAACCCTGGTTCCCCCAAAAATTTTCGACTCATCCAGTTGCCCTCTCAACCGTACAGGGCATCTTAAAAAAGGCTTTACCTCGACTACGCAACATTGAAGCCATTACTCGCCCCCGCTTTTTACCGATCTGTACCAGCGTTCCGGGACGAATTATCATTGGCTGCATATTGGCGTTGATGGGCATTTCAATGATGATACCTATCCCAGGAACCAATACAGTGCCCGCCATTGGCATTTTCGTCACTGGCTTTGGTTTATTAGAAGATGATGGAGCCATTAGTTTGGGTGGCTTAGTCATCAGTTTATTTGGCGCTGCAATCACTATCTCAATTCTGGTGGCTTTCATTTGGGGAGGAAGCAGCTTAATAGAGATAATAAAAGGATGGCTGGAGGGTCTATGGAATTAAAGCCATTTTCTCCTTATAAATACACCGAACAGCTTTATTTAGTTTTTTTCAGTACCTTTCAGTAGCTTAAACCACTATTTCTTCTAGTACTAACCTGAAACATAGAAAATGTAGGGCTAAACTAATACTGCATTACTTTATTGAGGTAGATGTTTAGACAGTCTCTCTTGCATCACTCCTGCATGCAAGGAGTAGTATAAGCTGTCCAGTTTATGGGCATTCTAGAGAAAGACCCCTGTTACAATCAAGGTCTATATCTAGCTCCATCTACCCAGATAGTGGCATTAAATAAAAGTCATTTATACATCTATTGATTCGTCTTTAGAAATGCTCGTTTGAGCCCCTCCATAAGGGATTTGTGATTTTCACAACCTATCATCACCATGTCCAAAGTTCTTGTCATTGAAGATCAAGATGACATTCGCAGTATTGTTTGCGAAATATTAATTGCTGAAAGCTTCAATGTAATCGAAGCGGAAGACGGTCACATCGGCGTTTTACTAGCTCAGGAAGAAATGCCAGATCTAGTGATTTGTGACATTATGATGCCTGAATTTGATGGCTATAGCGTCATGACCCAACTTCGACAAAATCCTTATTTGCAATCCGTTCCGTTTATCTTTTTAACAGCAAAAGCCAGTAAGACCGATCTGAGATTAGGGATGGAGCTAGGCGCCAATGATTATTTAACCAAACCCTTTACACGAGATGAACTATTAGGAGCAGTCAATGCTCAAATAGAGACCGTATCAACTCATCAATCTGATGATCAGCCCATTTGGAAAGATCGCTGCTGCGATCTCATTCAATCTCTTCCCGTAGAAATACATCAACCTCTACAACACATTCTCAAGCTTTCACAGTCCTCGCTAGAGGAAGAATGCCAGAATAGTGCTCCTGCTCAGAATAGCTTGAATGAGATCAAGGGTACGGGAGATTTATTATACAAACGGCTCCAAAATATTTTCATTTATCAAGAATTAGCAAGTATAGAACAAAATTCTCAACGCCTAAGAGTATTTAGAAAGAATCCGGGTATTTGTGACACAAAAGCGGTTATTACTAATATTGCTCATTCTCAAGCTCAATACTATAGCCGCATCTCTGATTTACAATTGGAATTAGAAGACGCAACTGTACTACTCGCACAGCCAAAATTACAAAAAATCATAGAAGAAATTGTTGATAATTCATTTAAATATTCCTCTCTAGGAACTTCTGTACGCCTTAAGAGTTCCGTTCATGGTCATACTTTCTTGTTTCAGATTATGAACGAAGGGCAAGGTCCTAGCCCTAATCAGCTACAAGCGCTGGGATCTCATATGCAATTTGACCATGCTTCTTATCTACATAAGTGTGTTGGCTTGGGGTTGATTATTGCCAAGCTCATTGCTGAACTCCATGGAGGTGAGTTGCAAGTCAAATGTGAGCAAGAGAAATATACAAAAGTGTCAATATTTTTGCCTTTAGCCTAAAAACTGAACCTATTTCAAACTATTGACAATGGTCAGTCTATCTATCGTAATTTACTAGCTTAATTATTCGAATTCTTCAATAGATTCAAGATAGTGGCAAGGATACTTTAGATTTTTTATATCCCCAAAAAAAATACCAGATCAAGAAGGATCTGTTTCAAGATTAGGGAACTATAGAAACAGGGTAGAAGGCGCAGATAATAAGTTAGGTAATTCCGTGGGGAATCATATAAAGCAGGGGAGTGGAATATTTGAGGCTTATGAGTTAAACACTCATGAGTTATTAGAGAAAGTTGTATGCGACGCCAATAGGGCCATCTTCATTATTGAAGCTGCCATTGACGCAGCCAAGGGTCCTCAAGTTTTGTATGCAAATGATGCATACCATCAATTGGTGTTCAATTCAGAGGACGAGCAACCTAAATATCCACACTTTTTGTATGACTATTTAGTCCCTGAAGATATCAATCATCTAGCAACTATTATCTCTAATTTACCGATTCAGGAAGAAGGTTCAGCCAACTTTGCAGCCAAGACAGGCCAACAGCAACAGCTTGTCCCATTCCACATCGTTCCCTTATCGGACACGAATCACTGTTTTAAAGCTGTACTTCTAACCCAACACATTGAACCATCTAGTCCTTCAACGCAACTGAGCATTTCTACACCTATCACAGCACAAACTCAAAAGCTTAAAGCAGCAGATCATCCCGAGAGAAATCATCGCGATGTCCCAGGTCATAATTTACAGTCTTTGATCGATTCTTTACCCGGTATAGTTTTTACCTGCAACAGTGATTTAGGATGGTCTCGTCGATCCTTAAGCCAAGGCTGCCTTACACTCACGGGATATGCTCCTGAAGAACTATTAGGAACGTTCAACCTTACCTACAATACCCTGATCGATCCAGATGACTTACCCCAGTTAACAGCCGCCATTACCACAGCAATCGCAACACAGCAGGTTTATACGGTTGAGTATCGGATTCGCACAAAGTCGGGTCAATTGAAGTGGTTTCTAGAACAAGGCAATGGCATCTTTGATAAACAAGGGCAAGCCTTAGGACTAGAAGGGTTTATCACAGATATTTCTAAGCTCAAGCAAGCTGAAACACAGTTAAGACATGATGCGTTCTATGACAAGCTAACTGGATTACCCAATCGATCCTTATTTATGGATCGATTAGAGTATTGTATTAAGCGAGTTAAACGGCACCCGGATCAGATTTTTGCAGTACTGTTTCTCGATCTGGATCGATTTAAGGTCGTAAATGACAGCCTGGGCCATGCAGCTGGTGATCAGCTTCTGGTCGAAATTGCAGAACGATTGACGGCTTGTGTCCGTGAAAGCGATACCCTAGCACGATTAGGGGGAGACGAATTTACCGTTCTTCTAGAAGGAATTAAGGATTTAAGTGATGCCCTACTCGTCTGCGGGCGCATTCAGCAATCATTGAACTGTCCATTTAATTTAAATGGCCGCGAGGTTTTGATTACCGTTAGTACGGGCGTTGCCCTAAGTACGATGGGCTATGACGATCCTGAGCAACTCCTGCACAATGCTGATGCGGCCATGTATCGCGCTAAGGCCTTAGGCAAAGCACAGTGGGAAGTGTTTACCGCTGACATGCACAGTAATGCTTCGGCACAGCTACAGCTAGAAGTTGATCTACGACGGGCGATTGAGCGGCAAGAATTTCAACTCCATTACCAACCCATTTTTCATTTAGAAACAGCAGCAATTGTTGGCTTTGAAGCACTGTTGCGCTGGCACCATCCTTTGCGAGGGTTAATTTCACCGGTAGAGTTTATTCCAGTTGCGGAGGAAACAGGGTTAATTTTGCCGATTAGCTGGTGGGTCTTGCAGGAAGCTTGCCGACAGCTCAGCTGCTGGCAAACGCAATTCCCATTAGAGGTTCCATTATTTGTAAGTGTTAATTTCTCTAGCAAGCAATTTTCCGAAGTTGGGCTAATTCCCCAAATTGAGGACATTCTCCACACCACAGGTTTGGCCCCCCAGAGTTTGAAACTGGAAATTACAGAAAGTGCCATTATGGAGAATGCTGAAGCAACCGCTGCGAAATTGCTAGAAATTAAGGCCCTAGGAATTCAACTGGGGATTGATGATTTTGGGACGGGATATTCCTCTCTCAGCTATTTACATCGTTTTCCCGTCGATATTCTCAAAGTTGATCGCTCATTTGTAAGTGCGATGGATAGTCATGAGAATTTACAGATCGTCCACACCATCACCATGCTGTCTCAAAATCTGGGAATGCGAGCTGTGGCAGAAGGAGTGGAGACAGCTGAGCAAGCGGCCCAATTAAGAGCGATGAATTGTCAATATGCTCAAGGGTATTTTTTCTCCAAGCCGATTGATGCCAGTTCAATGGAACACTTACTCGCTCATCATTATCAGTCGTCTCCTGAAGATCCTTCGACGTTACCGCTAGCTCGTTTGAAGTTGCGAGTGAACGCGGCCTATTCCTATCGTCCTTTAGTTGGCAAAACATCTTGGACCATTGGCACCAGCCAAAGTTGCGATATCTTGCTAGCTGAACCTAATGTTGCCTCCAAACATGCCATGTTGCAGTTAATGGGCACGGGGAATTATTACTTGGTCAATCTTGCTACTCATGTTGGTGTAGTGGTGAATGGTCAACTCATTACCCGCCCTACTCTGCTACAAGAGGGGGATCGCATCACGATTGGAACCACAACCCTCACCTTTGAATCTGAGGATCTATCTTTGGGGCATCTGGGCATCTCCAAGTCAGATAAGACAGTGATGATGTCCCAATCCATTCAATTTCAAGGAGAAATCTGGCAAGCAGCACTGACCTCTCAAGGGGTATCCGTAACATGGCAACCTGCAGAACAGAATGTCAGGCAAACCCTAACACAGATGCAAAAGATGGGTTATGCAATACCCGATTTACTTTTAATGGATAAACATCTTGTCTTGAAAGAGTTAGAAGATTTTTGTCTCTGGTGCTCAGAACATCATCCACACCTTAAGTTGATGTTTACCAATGGCGAACAACCCCAAGTTGCTCCTTCCGAACACCAAAGAGTCATAGACCATGGCGCGGTGGACCTATTACCCGGCTTTTCTGAGCATAATGTATTGCTGAATCTAGTCGATACCTTGACCAAAATTAATATTGTGCTGCAATCCATAGAATCGCAGCCCTTAGACCGAAAAGCATTAATTGCTGGGCTGATGCCCTTACAAAATATTGTTAAACAAGGGGTTTTCCAGTAGTAGGCAAATGACTTGCATTGAGGCTTCAAAACTGAAGATCCGCTGATTTATTTGAGCAATAATCCCCGCTATAAGGCCAATCCCAGTCCAGTTTTTCCCTGTTATTTCCCAGGGAGGGAGAACTAGACGTCCAGACAGCCCCCCTGGGCGGTAAAATGAATTGCCGATTGTTCTTCCCATGCCGAAAATCGATGATTTCCAGTAATGACTTCCGCACAGGTGTGTCAATTGAGCTTGATGGCTCAGTCTGGCGAGTTGTAGAGTTTCTCCATGTCAAACCTGGTAAAGGCTCTGCATTCGTGCGAACAAAATTAAAGAATGTCCAAAGTGGCAGTGTCGTAGAACGGACATTCCGAGCGGGAGAAACCGTTCCCCAAGCCAATTTAGAAAAGCGGGTCATGCAGCACACCTATAAAGATGGTGACCAATTTGTGTTCATGGATATGGAAAGCTATGAAGAAGCTAGCCTGAGCCAAGAGCAAATTGGCACTCGCGTGAAATACTTGAAAGAAGGCATGGAAGTCAATGTCATCCAATGGGGAGAGCAAGTTTTAGAGGTTGAGTTGCCAACATCAGTCGTTTTGGAAGTCACCCAAACCGATCCAGGTGTGAAAGGTGACACAGCAACGGGGGGGAGCAAGCCAGCTATTGTGGAAACAGGAGCGCAGGTGATGGTCCCTTTATTTATTTCTGAAGGAGAAAGAATTAAAGTGGATACCCGCAACGACTCCTATCTAGGCCGAGAGTAAGGAGTAACATCAACGGTGGAATTTGATCTCAACCAACTCCGTGAACTATTAGCAATTCTCAATCAAACGGATATTGATGAGCTAAGCCTTAAAAGTAATGATTTTGAGCTGACTATCCATAAGACAAACCAAACTACAGCGACGGTCTCCTCTGCGACCGCACAGCCAATGGTTATGGATGCCGCTGCACTAGAAGCTGCAGTTCCAGACTCTTCTCCCCCTTCTGCACCTGATAAGAAATGGGTCGATGTGATTTCTCCGATGGTAGGTACGTTTTATCGTTCCCCCGCGCCCGATGAGCCGCCTTTTGTAGAAGTTGGGGATGCCGCCCGACGTGGGCAAACCATCTGCATTATCGAAGCAATGAAGTTAATGAATGAGCTAGAAGCTGAGGTGAATGGCGAAATCGTTGAGATTCTCGTAGAAAACGGAGAACCTATTGAATTTGGTCAAACCCTCATGCGCATTAACCCTTCGAGCTAGCCGTTATCATCCTAGCTAGCCATTATCTTCGAAACCCACAGATGAGGAGGCAATACTGCCATCCGGCATAATCGTATCTTGCAAGATGGCATCGGTTAGATCGATGTGCTCTAAGTTAGCACCTAAAAAATCAGCACCGCTCAGGTTCGCGCCTTTAAAATTCGCGTTCTGTAGATCTGCATCTCTAAAATTGACCCCACTCAGATCGCTGTAATTTAATGAGGCTCGTTGCAAGTTAGCCTTCGATAGACAGGCTCCGACTAAGATGGCGCCACTCAAGAGGGAATTACTCAAGTTGCTTTTGGTTAGGTCTGCCCCTGTCAGATTAGCCCCAATGAGTTTAGCGGCGGACAGATTGGCGGCGGATAAGTTCGCACACAATAGATCGATCCCATGAAGGGCCGCATGGCTTAAATTGGTATCTCGTAAAACAATATGATCGAGCTGAGCTAGGCTTAAATCCTGCTTTGATAAATTCGATTTACTAAAATCTCGTTCGCCATTGGCATAGCGCTTTAATAGTTCTTCAACGGTCATAGCCTAAGTATCGCCTTCCCACCGATGCTTTTATTGTGCCAGGGGTTGGGACTCACCAAATGAGTTTATGCTGATTTTTGGTAAAATGGGTGCGATCGCAAACCACAACACCCAAATTATGCATTCCCTATTCCATGGCCATATCTTGGGTCTTATCTCCAGATACTCTTCGGGAATACATACAGTTGGGACTGTTGGCTCAAATGACGCTCAGCGGGTCCAGCCAGCGCAAGATCGCTTTTTCAAGGTGGTTGACATCCTTATATAGCTCTTGACGAAACCATTGCCCAACCGCATCTAAAGGAGTAAACGTGTCTCCGGGCTGCCAACGAACATCTTGCCCTAGGGGCGTCAGATGATTGCCTGCGAGTCGCTGAATGGAAATCATGCCAGGGAAACGCTGTTCTAACAACCCGGATAATCTCAAGGTTTGATCTAGGGTGTCATTAGAAAACTTGACCAGTAAGTTCCTAGGAACTTGGTAGTGTCGTTCCACTAAACGGTTGGTTTGAGTGGGATTGGGCGAAAATTCAATCGGCACTGCGGGGGTAATCAAGTCAGCGAAGGGAATGGCCTTATCAATTGGGGCGTTGTTAAAGGAAATCAAGATATTCCCAGCTCGCTTAACCTCAAACAAACTGCCAATCAGGAGGTGGAGTTTGCAGCCCATACTATGACCGATACCATAGATGGGTAGAAACTGGGGCAATCGTGCAGTTCTTTGTAGACGGTCAACCGTATCTTCAAATTGATGGAGCGCTTCTTCCGCAATACCGGCATGGTCAACCGAGGTGAGGAAGGGAGTAGCAATGACGGCATATCCTTGATTGGCGAGCCCTTCCAGAAGTCTCCGGTAGGTTGCTTGCGGAGCAGTAGCGACAAAAGCCCCCCCCAAAAAATGAATTAGGGCGATGGGTTGGGGAGGAATAAGAATCAAGTTATTAGCTATTTCTTGCCAGTTCATTCTGGATGTTCTTTTGGATGTAAATCTGAAGGTGGACGATCGCTGCTCCACGCCCACCACGCCTGCCCGCACTGACATTGGTAGAACTCTTGCCACTTACGCATATAGGTTTCGGTAATGACCGGAGCCCGACGGTTAATCCACACAGCCTGAGCTTCTGAACAGGTCGCCCGACAACTTGGACAGCCAAAATGATGGGCATGGGTCGCGGTCTTGGTCCAGTTGGGTGGAGTTGGATCAAAAGCGTTCATAACCGTATTGTAAGAGGATCCAGATTAGATGTGTTTAGAGGCAACACCATGGGAGAAGGTAGGCGTATAACACTATTGCACGAGTCTCCAACGAATACATAAATCTCCAATGAATAACAGGCAGCCATAATATTTTTGCTGGGTGGGCTGCAACCTTCAGTCAAACCTGGACAGTGCTGGCTTAACAGCACAAGCGATCAGCACATATAAAGTATTCAGACCTAGACCACCAATATTTGAACATCAGCCCGTAGCTAGCATCTTGATTGTGTCACCTTGTCCAAATCATAAAAAGCGATCTAGATTTCCTAGATCGCTTCCGAAAACTGTGATTGGAGTTGGGAACGAGCCGTAGCCCCGATTGTATCGCGACACAGATGTACAATCTGGAATTGCCATCGGGAACCAGAATGGCTCTCCCATCTCACAGATCAGAAACTACACACCACCCTGAATATTAAAAGCAGGTTTTGTGAGTCGAACTTTGTAATTACCACCAGCAGGCACTGTTAAGAGTTGAGCTTTAAACGTGACAGACTGTCCTGCAGATAGAGTGGAAGGAGCAGGAACAGCGCTTCCAGTTTGTACCAGCTTGCCAGTACCATCAACAACTTCAAAATTGACGCTAGATACCGTCACTGATTTCTTATTTCCATTTGTCAGGGTCCCCTGAACTTCAGACGAACCATTCAAACGAATAATAGGAACAAGGCGAAGATTAGACACCCGTAAATTCTTACTGAGTTGTTTTGCTAGAACTTGCGGATCCACATCGCTCTCTTCAAAGGAAGAAGTGGCGGAGTCAGCAGATTCCTCAGTCTCTGGTGGGCTGTTGAGGTTCATCAACCTCTGCCAATAATTTTGGAAACGGGACTGCTCAGAGGCACTCCCCCCAATTTGAATTACGTCTCCTGCTGATTGGGTATGCCCTGGCAGTGTGGCGACCAATGCGGTAGACGTCATAACAGAACCAATCAGAAGGCGCGTCAACCAGCGCCGAGAAGATGTCAACATTATTTATTTCACTCTCTCAACCAACATCTAGGAAAAACTTATCAATACTTGACTCAAATCCTATCTCAGGAATGTTTGAGAATCTGTCTGGGGTTAGTATGCCCTGCTCTGCATGCGAAGTAGACAGGACGTTTAACCACCGTAGTTCCAAGGCGTATCTTTCATCCATAGGGGTTGTCCATCACGATGCTGGCCCGCAGCAATCACTTCTCCCATAAAAATAGAATGATCGCCTTCTTCTAAACTGCCTTGGACACGACATTCTACAAAGCCTAAGGCACTGGCAATAATCGGGCAACCAGTTTCTTCACCCAGGTAAAACTCCACATCACCAAATTTATCGCCGATTCTTTGTTGAGGCTTAAAAAAGGTCTCTGCTAAGTCTTGTTGTGACACTTCTAGAAAGCTAACGGCAAAGACTTGACTCGCCTTGATCATGGCGTGGGAGCGAGAATCTTGGCGCACCCCAATCACAATCAGCGGAGGCTTAAAGGAGGCTTGGGTCATCCAGCTTAGGGTAAATCCGTTGACGTCATCTCCTTCTTTGACGCCACAAATATTGAGGGGATGGGGAATGTTGCGGAGCAACGTGCGTTTGGCTTTTTCGTCTAACAAGGGTGCGGTATCCTTATACATCTCTTCAACTATGTCTCTCACTTTAGCAAGGGATATAGGCGCAAGTTCAACCTATGGTGATAAACGCATAAAAACCACTTATATGTCCGATTGGCAATGGATACCCACTCATACAGTCACCCCGATTGCCCCCCAGACACTACATATCTGGCGACTCCCTTTAAGGTCAGAGGGGACCAATCATTGGTGGGACTTACTTTCTAGGGATGAACAACAGCGAGCCCAACGGTTTGTGCGATCGCAAGATCAAGACAAGTATGTACAGGTGCGAGGAACCCTACGATGCTTATTGGGCCAATATTTGCACATACCCGGTCAAACCCTGTGCTTCGATTATGGAGACTATGGCAAGCCCCAACTCATATCGTCTTGCAATTCCTTAAATCTGCAATTTAACGTTTCTCATTCCCATGAGTTAGCGGTGATTGCTGTTACTCAGACAACAGCAGTGGGTATTGATATTGAACAGGTGAACCCACAGGCTAGATATATAGATATCAGCCAACGTTTCTTTGCGACAGCAGAACACGAGACTCTCTTGCAACAGCCTGTAGAGGAGCAATGCCGTACTTTTTTTCAACTGTGGACTCGGAAGGAGGCTTGTGTGAAGGCGATGGGTGGCAGCATTGCCCATGCGCTCGATCAAATTAATGTGGCTCAGGGATTACATCAAGCCAGCATTGCCATTGAGATGCAGGAGGAGCCCCATGAACTCTTTCTGCACAACCTATTCCCAGATCCTAACTTTGCCGGAGCCGTAGCAACCCAAGCGCCCTTGCAACATCTACACCTATGGCAGTGGGCCTCTATCAGTTCAGACTAAATAATTTGCCTGGGACATTAATTGGAATCTCTGACAAGCAAAGACTAAGATAAATTAAAGATATGTTACGATTTTTAATATAAAGAGTACAATTCAAGTCTGCTAAGCCCCTTATACAGACATCTGAGTTTACAGAGCGTAATCTTTTTGACTGTTGTAAGTGTTTGGATACGGTATTGTACGTTTGACTTGCTAAACGGGATTGCCTTTGTAGTGGGACAGATGAGGATTCATTTCTTACCAATCCGCACGCCATCCTAGATGCCTTTGTCTAAACTTGAGAGACGCCCCATGAGAACCAAAGAAATTGCCAAAGATTCCGTGCGCTCTTACTTGCGAGAGATTGGGCGTGTTCCTCTCTTAACCCATGAAGAAGAGGTAACGTTTGGTAAGCAGGTCCAAGATCTGATTAAGTTGCAAGCGATTCGCGATGAATTAGCGGAGCAACTAGAGCGTCAACCGAATGATGCAGAGTGGTCGGTGGCTGCCCAGCTCTCAGAAGCTGAACTACAAAAGGCTTTACATGAAGGGGAAGCGGCTAAGCGGAAGATGGTGGAAGCCAATCTACGCTTAGTGGTTTCTGTCGCTAAGAAATACATCAAGCGCAATGTAGACCTGTTGGATCTGATCCAAGAGGGTACGATTGGCATGCAACGTGGCGTTGAGAAATTCGACCCAACCAAAGGGTATCGCTTCTCGACCTATGCCTACTGGTGGATTCGGCAGGCAATCACCCGTGCGATCGCAGAAAAAGGACGGACAATTCGACTCCCGATCCACATCACGGAAAAGCTCAACAAAATTAAGAAGACGCAACGGCAGCTTTCCCAAAAGCTGGGCCGAGCCGCAACGATTAGCGAATTAGCCACGGCCTTAGACTTAACCACAAAGCAAGTCCGAGAATATTTGGAACGCGCTCGCCAGCCGTTATCCCTGGATGTTCGGGTTGGGGATAATCAGGATACGGAGCTGGGCGAACTGATCGAAGATCCATCTGAATCTCCTGAGAACTTTACCCTCCAAGCTTCTCTGCGAGGAGATTTGGAACGGCTAATGGCAGATCTGACGGACCAGCAACAACAGGTTCTCCATCTCCGTTTTGGTTTGGATGATGGTCAACCCCTGACCTTAGCTAAAATTGGCGATCGCTTAAGCATCAGCCGAGAACGAGTTCGACAGATTGAGCGAGAAGCTTTAAGTAAGCTGCGAAAGCGTAAAGCCGATATTTCTGAGTATCTAGCCAGCTAAAAGCCTATACCTAATCTGTGTGTGCCAAAATTTCTAGGCACACACACCATTCCCCCCATCCTTCTTGAACAATCCAGGAGGAGTGATTTGAATAGACCTCTTGCATAATTGAGCTAACAAGATGATAGAGAACTACAAATCCAGGCCAAGCTTTTTAAGGACTTCACTTTTGAAGAGATTTATTTCTTGTTCTGCTTCTTCAAGAGAGTTAGTGCCATGCTTTTTACACACTGACTGCCTCCATGTATAGCGATCGATAATACCATCGAATTCTGGATCGATTTTCATTGGCAGCCTGATACGCCAAAGTTTGTTGCTTAGTACCCTCCAATCAGGATTAAGAAGTTTGGGTAAGAGTTCTTGAAGTTCTTGTTCAGAGATCTCAAAAGGTTCCCAAGCAAAAAAAGGTCGATTCAGATTACCCCCTGCCCACCCTCGCTGAAGCAGGGTATTCAGAATATGCCGTGGAGGAAAAACGTTGCAAGCTGTTAAGTCTGGCAGTTCATAGAGAAAAATGCTTAAAGCCTCTGCTCGATCAGCATTCAAACTCCCCGCTTCTTGTCTCGAATATTGGATAATTCTTTCCATTCAAATTGAAAAGAGAAACTTTATCATTCCATCAGCATCTTAGAAGCTTTTAACCTTGAATGTTAATAGATAGGCTCCAAAGATTGTCTTCATCACAAACTTTTGGCATGACAATGTGATGTATGAGGTCAATGGTGTACGTCACCCAATAGTTCTCGTCTTGCGGTTGCAAGATCTGGCAATTTTGAATAAGCAGGATATTTTTCACAAAGGCATTGAAGGTTGTACAGTACCTGCTGTTCAATATTATCGGAAACAGAGAAGTCGTCTGATTCAGAAAACCTTCGCAACATAGAATCCAGGACGACAAATTCAGATGTTGTTAAATGTAGGTCAATATGTGTGTTGTCGAACGATAGCAAGGGGGTGTCAATAGACAGACGAAGTGCATTAGCCCAGTGTCTGAGCATATCATTTGCTTCTCGGTTACCCCATTCTGTAGTTGAGTAATACCGCAATCGCATCACACACCGACGTAGTTCTTCAAGAAATCTGTCGTTGTAGTGTGCAACCATATATTTTGCCCAGTCTGCATTATCAGCATCTCCGTTAGCTAGTTGCACAAGGAAGTCAGCAAATATCAATCGTGCTTTTGTATCTCGACTCATCTGATTCCAAGTGCTCAGCTATATTGAACAACAGTACGGCCATCAAGGGCGTTAAACACCATCCGAGCATTACATTGCTTTAGTGTGACGATACTACGCTTCCTGCCCTTGAATGATACCTAGTGCCTGCTTCAATGCTTTATCCGTATTATTTTCCCAATCTGGATCCGAGATTTTAATGGTTATTTCGGGTGATCGTGTTCTCAGTTCCTGATAGACTGCATCAACGGCGGGAGTACCCTTAAGCTCCCATAACAGTGCAATAAGCTGCTGCTTATCTAGAGAAGTTAGGTCTAAGTGAGTCATAACTCATAGTCTCCGTTAGGAAGAATGCAAATAACAGAATTCTCCGAGACTTCGTAGCGGCCAACATAAACATAGAGGTTGTTATCTGAAGCCAGTTCCACGAAAGCAATGAATGAGGACAATAGAACAACCCGTCGAACAATGCGATAGAACGCCAGAAGTTGTTCGCTAGTTGGATCCATTTAATTCGTTACCTCATTATTTATGTCTATCTCTCATTATTCCTGGAGAATGTAAGTGAATGAATAAATCATGACACATTCGTTGGTGAAGTTATTCGTCATCCCAACTCTCAAAATTTTGATTCTTTAATTGTTCAGCGGTGAGAGTATTTATCGCTCGTGGAACATAACATTGATACGCACCACCCATGAATGCAGGGCACTGGTCTGTTAGCAGGATCTAGCTATAATGCTTCCGACGCAACCTAATGTAGATCAATGGAATGCCCATATTGTCTAAGCGAGAAGATCCTAAAGCGCGGCTTTGATAGCCTGCAAGATGGGACATTAGTCCAGCGATATCAGTGTAAGGATTGCAATCGGCGTTTCAACGAACGCACGGGTACCCCAATGGCTCGCTTACGCACCGCTAGTTCAGTAGTGAGCTATGCCATCAAAGCTCGCACCGAAGGGATGGGTATTCGTGCTGCAGGTCGAACTTTCGGTAAATCTCATACCACCATTATGCGTTGGGAAAAACGCCTAGCAGACCAAGCACAGAACTGGTCACCTCCCGCACCAGCAGCCTCTGATGTGACGGTAGAAGGGGATGAAGTTTACACGCGTGTAGGCAAAAATCTTCCCCCCCAGCCAATCCCAGGGCTGGACCATCCATTTCCTTGAACGCGAAAGCCGCTATTGGTTGACAGCACAAGCTGGCCTCAAGGATGCACAACTTTTGCAAATGGCGTTTACTCAGCTTGGGAGTGGGTCAAAGCCTGTGATGGGATTCGATGGTTTACCGATGGTGAGAGGCGTTATGGACAAGAACTTTGGAAGCTCGCCAATGTCTATCTCAATGGTGAGGAGTGTCATCCTGACTATGGGCATCGCAAGGTTTGGCGAGAGGGGTTAGAAGTCGCGATGAAAGTTAAAGGGTCTCAGGGGAATCGGCGAGTAGAGTGGGTGAAAGCAGAGCATCCCTTTACCGCTATCAGTCTAGGGTCTGAGGTCCATGCCAATCATAATGAGGCTCACAATGCTGCCTTGAGGAGACGATGTAGTGCTTATCGAAGACGGCAGAATCTCTACGCTAAGAAGCGGTCGGGGTTACAGCGAGTGCTAGATGTACAACGCCTGATTCATAACTGGGTTAGACCCCATTGGGGGCTCAGTAAGCAGACCACACCAGCAATGGAGATGGGATTTTGTTCTCGTCCGTTGAGCACACTAGAACTCCTCACCAATAAAGGGTTTAGGTATGTGCCCTGTTAGTAGACCAGTGCCGAATGCAGCCTCTTTAAATGCTCTCGCTTCAACCCAAGTAACTCCGCCTGCTATATCACCTCTTAAGTGAATATATACAACCGTTTTAGGCTTCAACAATAAAATTTTTCGTGGGGCTAATTCCGAAATAACTTTTTCAAAGCATTTACCTACAGAAAAGAAATCTCCCATTAGCATTCGAGGGTGTTTTAAACCTGCACAGCGATGTTTAATCGATTGTGGTTTGTCGAGATTAGTAGCGAGTATTTCATCACCTTGGACTTGTAAATATAGATGTTGTGTGCGCCAAAACATCCTGATTATGAGAGTTGAAAAAGAACATAATTTTGTTGTGTCGCAGCTCTACGGAAAAAATCTACGAGATCTTCATAGAAGTCTAGCAAGTCATCAGCTCCACCTTCGTAACAGCACCAATGGATATGGTAAAGGTCTAAATCCATAAAGGCGCTTGTTGCGACCCTCTTTCGCATCTCTTCGACGGAAAGGGCATTCAGGGCTTGAGATATTTCCATAACCTCACTAGGCGTTAGAAAGTGTGAAAATAGCGCACTTCCAAGCTCGACTTTAGTACCTCCACTGAAGATCATTCCAAGTGGCGGAGGTGATTGGCTGCGGCTCGGCGTTGCTGAATCTCCCGTTATTGCACAATGCAACATATGCCACCAATCACCGACATCAACCATACAATTCTCAGGATGTCGGTTAGGTAATATTGGCATTGGATGAAATAACTCTGCCAGAGCCTCATAGAACTTATCATCATCACCGAAAGTGGACTCTAAGCACTCAAATTGTGCCGCAGTCATCATTAAAAAATCGCCGGTTATACTCATGGTTGCATTTTTCTCTAATAGGCTAAAAAATAGCGAGCCATTAGCTTTTGATGTTAAGCATTCCCTGATTCATTTATCCTGATTCAAGGAAATCTAGAGTCAGTCAAGGTTGATGGCCAAATCTCAACTGCAGCAGTTACCAATCACGAAATTAAGAACTGCTTTGCGAACTTGGTATCAAGAGTCAGGGCGAGATCTCCCGTGGAGGCAAACGCGAGACCCTTATGCTATCTGGGTCTCAGAGATCATGCTCCAGCAAACCCAGGTCAAAACCGTTATTCCCTATTACCAGCGCTGGTTGGCCCAATTCCCTACCATAGACAGCTTAGCAGCCGCTCCCCAACAGGAAGTCTTAAAAATCTGGCAAGGGCTAGGCTACTACGCTCGGGCACGGAACTTGCATCGAGCCGCCCAGCAAGTCGTCGCAGACTGGGACGGAGCTTTCCCAGAGCAATTTGACCAAGTACTGAGCTTACCCGGCATCGGTCGAACTACTGCCGGGGGCATTCTTAGCGCCGCCTTTAATCAACCCACCCCTATTTTGGATGGTAACGTCAAGCGCATCTTAGTCCGACTACTCGCCATCCAAGAGCCACCTAAGAAAGTGTTGGCAGATCTGTGGGAAGCCTCCACAGCGCTCCTCGATCCAGAGTATCCTAGGGAATTCAACCAGGCATTTATGGACCTGGGGGCAACCCTGTGTACCCCCAAACAACCCCAGTGCGATCGCTGTCCCTGGGTGTCCGACTGCCAAGCCTACCGTTATCAACTGCAAACCACCTTACCCATGACTGAACAGAAAGCCCCAGTCCCCCATAAACAAATTGGCGTCGCCGTGATCTGGAACGACCAAAACCAGATTCTGATCGATAAACGGCCCCAAAAAGGACTACTGGGCGGCCTATGGGAATTTCCTGGGGGCAAAGTGGAACCCCAAGAATCCGTGGAAGACTGCATTCGTCGGGAGATAAAAGAAGAACTAGGGATTGAGATTGGCGTTGACGATCATTTAATTACCGTCAACCACGCCTACACCCATTTTAAAGTCACCCTGATGGTGCATCACTGCCACCATATCCAAGGGGAACCCCAGGCCATTGAATGTGATGAAATTCGCTGGGTGACCTTAGCAGAGCTAGATGAGTATCCTTTTCCTAAAGCCAATCAAGAAATCATTGCCGCCTTACGGGCTTCTAAACAACCAGCCCCCAAAGGCTAAAATAATGACCTCCACTCCATCCCTACCGAGAGGCACCCGACTGTGAGTACGGTTTATACCCGGCCCCTAGCCAGACTGGTTGAGCAACTGCAGCGACTCCCCGGCATCGGCCCCAAAAGTGCCCAACGGCTGGCTCTGCACCTGTTAAAACGCCCCACTGCCGAAGTCGAAGCCCTAGCCAATGCCTTAATCGAGGCCAAACAGCAGGTCGGTTTTTGTTCAGTCTGTTTTCATTTGTCCGCTGACCCTGTCTGCGATATTTGTCGTGCCCCCAGTCGGGATAAAACCGTGATTTGCGTGGTTGCCGATTCTAGGGACGTGATTGCCCTCGAAAAAACCCGAGAATTCAAGGGTCAATATCATGTGCTCGGCGGTTTAATTTCACCCATGGATGGCATTGGCCCCGATCAGCTCAATGTCCAGCCCCTAATCCGCCGGGTTCATCAAACAAAAACCCAAGAGGTGATTCTAGCCATTAACCCCAGTGTGGAAGGCGAAACCACCACCCTGTATGTGGGGCAACTGCTCAAGCCGTTTACACGGGTGACACGCATTGCCTTTGGTCTCCCCATGGGGGGTGACTTAGAATATGCAGATGAAGTCACCCTTGCTAGAGCACTAGAAGGGCGACGAGATCTGGATTAAATTGATTGAGCTAAATTCTTAAAGCTTTTGCTTGACGAAGTTCACAAGCTGAGTCAACGCCCGCTTCAAGTTAGCAATCTCAGTTTCCATAGCCTCAACTCGCTGGCGTAGCTCAATCACCTCAGTATTATCGACAGCAGGAGCAGCCTCTGCAGGCTTGCTTGCTTCCGTGCGAAGTCGAGGTAGTCGCGATTTGGTAAAGGCACCTTTAATAGCTTTTTGTAATTGATGCTTCTCAAAAGGCTTTTCAATAAATTCAAAAAATTCGAAGGGTTCTGTCAGCTTATCGGTAACTTCTTCCTTCCGGCCTGACATGATCACCAGGGGAATGGACTGTAGATCATTTTCATTTTGCAGTTCTTGATAGACTTCCCAACCACTAACTCGGGGTAACAGAAAGTCCAACATGATTAAAGTAGGGCGTTCTTGCCGAATCAAGTTTAAGCCTTCTGCACCATCCTTAGCTTCTAACACCTGAAAGTCACCTTCCGGCAGCATATCCCGGACACGCATACGAATGACCTTACTGTCGTCAATCACTAAGATTTTGTGACCTGCCACGCTTAACTCCTACATCCACTAATGAGTAAGGGCTGAAAAATACCAGTCTAGTTCTAAACAATCTCTTGATAATGCATCAGATTGAACAAGAATCTTGCCTAATAGAATTAGACCCTCTTCTAGAGTTTGCCCTGTTTTGACTCCAGAAATGTCACTTCACCTTAAGAAATAATTCAACAATAAAGGAAAAAAGAGAATTTAGGAATCTGATTTCCCGTCATCTGGGCATTTTCTCCAGCTTTTTTTGGCCTGTTAGAGAGTCTGAAATGGTGTTAGTCTGCTGTTGATAAAGCTTGCCCTCTGCCTAAATTCTTACTGAGCCATGCCGTTTTTTCAATCAGATGATCAGCTCCAATCTCAAGGCCAATCCATTTTGGAAGAAGTCTGGACCAAATTCCCCTGGTTAGCTCAAAATCAGCTGGCCATAACCTG
Organism: Acaryochloris sp. CCMEE 5410; assembly: GCF_000238775.2. Classification (NCBI taxonomy): domain Bacteria; kingdom Bacillati; phylum Cyanobacteriota; class Cyanophyceae; order Acaryochloridales; family Acaryochloridaceae; genus Acaryochloris; species Acaryochloris sp. CCMEE 5410. The sequence continues at coordinate 2,520,957 of NZ_AFEJ02000001.1, forward strand.
GCTTGTCTATGATCCGCCTTTCATCACCAATACCGGCGGCAGCATCAGTCCCCAAGAATTTTGGCAATATCCGGTGCGGGGGTATAGCTATCGGGGTGTGGAATGTATTTATCCCGCCAGCGTCGTCAAGCTGTTTTATCTCGTCGCCGCCCATGAGTGGTTAGAAACGGGCATGATGCAGCCATCGGCGGAATTAGACCGGGCGATGCAGGACATGATTATTGACTCTAGTAACGATGGCACGGGTCTGGTGGTGGATATGCTGACCGGCACCACCAGCGGTCCCGAGCTGCCCCCTGAACCGTTTAAAACCTGGCAGCACCAGCGCAACATCGTCAATCGGTATTTCCAATCCTTGGGTTGGCCGGAACTGGGGACCATTAATGCCAATCAAAAAACCTGGGGCGATGGCCCCTACGGACGAGAACAGGCGTTTGTAGGAGAAACCCGAGCCAATCGCAATATGCTGACGACAGAAGCGACCGCCCGTCTGCTGCATAGTATTGTCGGTGGAGTATCGGTATCGGCGGTGCGATCGCAAGCCATGCTCGACCTAATGCTACGAGACCTCAACCCCGACATACTAGCCGCAGACCCTGAAAATCAGGTCACTGGGTTTATCGGCGGTGGGGTTCCCTTAGATACGAAGGTCTGGTCTAAGGCTGGATGGACCAGCACCGTCCGCCATGATGCTGCCTATATTGAACTGCCCAATCGCTCGCCCTATTTATTAGTGGTGTTTACCGAGGGCAAACAAGCCAGCGATAACGAAGACGTCATTCCCTTTATTTCCGCCAAAGTGGCTGAGACTGTCCCCACCCACCCTGGCTAATCACCAGGTGGGATCTGAAAACAAATTAATCGTCAGTTGGGCATAGCCAGGTGGAACCGAGGAGATACAGGAACACAGCTCTCCAATCTCTTCAATGTCCACCTCACAGGCGTGACAAGAGCCCATCAAGCAACCCGTGGGAATGTCAATCCCTGCCCGTTCAGCAACTGTCAACAAGGGCTCACCCACTTCCGCCTCGATGGTGACATCGTCGGGCATAAATCTCACAGAGACAGACAAAGCTAAACCTCTCAAACCGGTTGGGCGTGTCAATAATCTTAATGAATTTCTTCCCGAAATGGCTAGGAGCCGCGTCTAATCGCAGTTATCCCTCTTGGCCTGAGGTCCACCCTGCCGATCTGCGTAACAAAGCCCCGCCCCCCCGATAACTGAGTGTAGTAACCCTGGCGTTTTTCCATTTCTATGTCTAATCCGTTGATATAAATCACTGTGTCTACCCTGGAGGAACCGCTAGACTTGCCGATAAGTTGCAATCCTCTCTAAACAGGTACTTGCGTCTTTTAAATATTGGGTTCAAGAAGCGCCTCGTCTTGAACGAGAGCCAGCAACCATCAGACTGATCACAACATGCATATCAAAGCAGAGTGTGAACGACATGATTTAGAGTCCGACCAAACCCTAAAAACTTGTAATTTTTGGGATTTCTATGAGTCGACTCTCTTAAAATATGGGTTGGAATGAGCGTTTTGGTTTGGGTTGATGGTTGAGATGTCCGGACAAGTCATAGCCTATCGGTATCATGTGCTAAAAACCTTAGCGCAAGGGTCTTTTGGGACTACTTTTTTAGCCCGAGATACCTATTTACCCGATTATCCACAGTGCGTGATCAAGCAGCTCCAGCCCGATTCAAGTGATCCGAAATTCCTGGAGATTGCTCGCCGACTATTTGAACAAGAAGCGAGCATTTTAGGCAACCTAGGTAACCATCCTCGGATTCCCAAACTTCTCTCTTATTTTGAGTCCGAACAAGATTTTTTTCTGGTCCAAGAATTTATTGATGGCATTTCGATTGCCCAGGAATTGAGTCCCGATAAACGGTGGCCAGAAGCCAAGGTTAAAGCCTTCCTCATTGAATGTTTAGACATCCTCAAATATGTCCATGACCTAGGGGTGATTCACCGAGATATTAAGCCGGACAACTTAATTCGACGATTGTCGGACCAGGCTGTATTTTTACTGGACTTTGGAGCCGTTAAGCAAATTAGCAGCGGTCAAAACCAAGCCACCGAGACCACGATTGCCGTCGGTACCCCAGGCTATATGCCGGACGAGCAAATTCGCGGCAAACCCCATATTAGTAGCGATATCTATGCGTTAGGCACCATTGGTATCTATGGGTTAACGGGCGTTCGTCCCGTCGAGTTTGAGCGTAGCGAAGAAGACGAAATCCTCTGGCAGAGTCAAGCCGACGTCAGTACGGGGATGGCTGAAATTTTACGAAAGATGGTTCGTCGAGACTATCGCAAGCGCTATCAGTCTGTCGCCGAAGTGTTAGCGGATCTCGAACAGGTGCCTGATGTAATGGGCAGCAAGACCATGGCCGCCGCCAAAACGGAAGCCATACCCGGCCTGCTAGATGCAGAAAGTGTCCCAGCAGAGCCTCCTTCTACCATTTATCAATCTCCAGCCTCAGTTACTACCGACCACTCAACCAACCAAGTCACCAATCAAGACACGAACATTCAGGCACCCCCCGTACAGCCTGAAAAGGGCACTGCCCCCATCTATGAAACCAGCGGCGCCAAAACAAAATCCCGTCAATTGCTCAAGGTGCTCGTGCCCTCCACGGTTTTAGTCGGGGCAGGCATCGGTGGGTTTCTACTCTGGGGGCCAAAAACCCTTAGTCAAACGGCGGCTCAACTGAGTCAACTACATGGGCAAGCCAAATATTCTGAATGTATTGACCTAGGCGAGACTGCCATGACCCAGCAGTCTAAGGCAGTCAATCAATTACTCAACCCCCTCTCCAAGTGCTATCTCGGCCAGGCCAAACAACTGGCTGAGGAAACGAAGTTGGGGGAGGCGGTACAGATGGTCACTAAGGTGTCCGATCAGAGTACCTATCATTTTCAAGCCACCCAGAAATTAGATGACTGGTCCGCCCTGATCCTGCAAGAGGCTCGCCAGAACTATGAAATTAAGGGAGATTTAAAGCTGGCGTTGGCGGGAATTGAACAAATTCCCACGACTAGCGTCGTTAAGACCAAAGCCCAGCGTGAATCTAAGCAATGGCAAGACAAGCATAGTGCTAATGAAAAGAAGATCACGGCGGCTAAAAAAGCCTTAAAGGAAGGGCGTGAGGAAGATGCGATCGCAACTGCGAAACAAATCAAAGCGCCAGAGTATTGGAAGAAGATCGCCGATCAGATCCAGAAGGATGCCAAAACTGCGATCGCCAATCGGCCAGCCCCCGAACCCGTTTGGCAGCCCCCTGCTCAAACAGCCACCCGGTCGGCCCCTCCGGTCTATCAGCCCCCCGTTCGCTCTGCTCCGGTTTACCAACCGCCAGTCCGGTCAGCGCCTCCCCCCGTCTATCGTCCCCCTGCCCGGTCGGCCCCTCCGGTCTATCAGCCCCCGGCACAACCGGCTCCTCCCCCCCAGAAAGAAGTAGTGAATATCTGCCCTGGTCCTTTGTGTTCAGAATGAGGTTACCGATGTCATCAACAACGTCATCAACAATTTAGCTATCCGGCCTATCCCTGAGGGATCAGCCAACCAAATTTCATGCGGGTGATTTATGCCAGTGACAACGACTTCAAGGTATTGAAATGACTTATTTTTCTAGAATTCTCTTCACATCTTCTCTCTGCTTAACAGCCACCCTGGCCCAGGTTGCTACCCCCTTAGCGGCCTCTGCCGACCCAAGTTTATCGACCCCCGGCATCCCTGCTGTCCCCACGGTTTCAGAAGGAGAAAACGCCACTTCCCCCCAAATCAAACCGGGTATTTCACCCGATCAACCCGTAAAACCCAGAATTCGCTATGAATGCAAAAATGAGGCGGATAAATTATCGACTGTCGCCCATACTGAGCGCGGCATGATTGAGCTGATTGTGTGGGAAAGCAACTTTTTTGGTACTACTTGGACCCCGGCAAAAAGATGTGAAACTGTAACCCAACGATTTCAGCAATTCTCTGACCAGCGACTCCTCAAATTTGTCTCGACAGGAAGTATGAATAACTACCAAGTTATTTGTATCTCTGAGCAAGCAGGACAATGCCTGGATCAAGGATTATTAATTACCCTAGAGCCTAAAGATAAACCCACACGGGTATTGCGCCAACTGTTCAACTATCGCACCAGTATTCGCCGAGGCGGTCCCAAAAAAGAGGTCATTGACTTTGAGCGTTTATTAAACGAAAGAACGCCCGTCGCTGAGCCTGAAAGCGCTATCGGTGGTACAGCAGACACTCCGATCAGCCCTAATCCTGGCTTAGATAATTAATGTTCGCTCTGTCTTAACGGACGTTTTCTTCTAAAGATTTAAGCCTTGTAGCGGTCAGTCTTTTAGGCCTGAATTATCAATTTTTTTCCAGAGAGTATGTTTCTTTTTACTCTCTGGATTTTTTATGGTGCAGTATCCAGTTGAGGGCAATTCATCCACCTGATAGATATTGATATTTTCTGAATATCAGCTTCAATCGCTTGACAGTATGCTTCAATCTAGGGTGACTAATTTCCTGAGTCTGTTCAAGAGGACTGTTATTTATTGCGCTTATTTGTGGATAAATTTATGCCGTTAAAGCCATACTCTATTTGCCAGCTAAGTCTCCTCTCGATTTCTGTTTGTCTCTCCTTTCCTAGCCCAGTCAGATCAACAGAACTTTCTCTGAAAAATACGTACCCTTTTAGCCAGCAAGATTTAACCCTACAAGAGAGTCTGAGGGGACAAACCGTCGCCCCTACTGCTCCTCTCGACGTAGTGCTGGCCCAAGACTCCACAGTAGCCCTGCCAACGACATTGCAGTCGCCTCTGCCTTTTGCCCTTGACACTCCTGCCTCCCTACCAGACGCTCCAGCTGCAGGTTCCGACACGGCTGCTTCCCCCGAATTAATGCCTTCCTTGACAACAGAGGTAACGGAGACACCGAGTAAACCTCTGCCAAACCATTCATCCTTTTCTACAGGTGAGTTTTACCCCACGCGTCTACCCATCCCCCAAACGGTCCCACCCTTATTAACCCTGGACCAAATTGCTCAGGTGCCAGACGGACCCAACCCAGACGAATCGGCAGGTCGTCGGCCCAGTATTCGCACCCAACCCTCTACTCCCGATGAAGCGCCATTGGATCTGCGAGAAGAGTTGCTCACCCCTAAGATTATATACAGTCCCAGCACGACGATTCTGACACCGTCAGCTTATGGCAAATCTTGGCGGCAAGCTTCAGTGGGCTTTGGATTTCAGCATCGCACTCGATTTACCAATAGCGCCGATGGAGCGATTGGTGTGGGCATTGGCTTAGGGGATGCCCGCAAGTATGTGGGGCTAGATGTGGGCCTCACCCTCACGGATTTAGATAATTTTGATCGAGGCATTATTAGCTTTAAGCTACATCGACGACTACCTGATTTATTTGCCGTCGCCGTCGGCGTCAATGATGCCATTAGCTGGGGACCCGGAGATATTGACGGTCCTAGCCCCTATGGGGTCGTATCCAAAACATTTATTTTCCAAGAAAATACCAAAGACCTATTTAGCCGCATGTACGTCTCCGCCGGGCTAGGAACAGGACGGTATCGAACCGAAAATAATGTGTTTACCGATGATGATACCCCTGGCGTTTTTGGCAGCGTCGCCCTGCGCATTGCGGATCCAGTGAATGCGATCGCAGAATGGTCTGGCCAAGATCTATCCCTGGGCTTTTCTCTACGACCATTTCGCGAAATTCCGCTGATCATTACCCCAGCCATCACGGATGTAACGGGTACCGCCGGAGACGGGGTGCGCTTTATTTTTGGCGTCGGTTACGCCATTACGTTTTAGAGCATTTCGTTGATTGACCTGATCGATAGCCCACTTTGATAGAAAAATCTCTTGTGACCATGACCCAACTATTTAAAACCCCTTTTCGCCTCATTCATTTAGGGTTGCTGACGGTGGCAATGACCTTAAGCGTTGCTGGGCGGAGTATGGCCCAAACTCCGCTAGATCCACCAATTACCCCTGGTACACCAGGCACGCCAGGCACGCCTCCCACCAGTCAATCCGATGTGAACATGACGGGTCAATCAGACGCCAACACCGACGTCAATCCGGGGTTTGAAGATCCGCCTGCAGATACGCCTTTTATCAACGGTGCCCCCACGGAAATCGCCAGGATTGAAAGCAGCTTTGCAGGGGTTTACGCTTCTAAGTTTGGCCCCTTCTATGGTGAGGCTGCGTCTGCAGAGGTGATTTCCCAGGAGTTAAAAAAACTGGCTAAAGCTACAGGTACCAATCCAGCCTTGCTCTATGTCCTGAAAACGGGAGAGGGACTGCAGCTGGTCTTGGTGACGGCGAACCTCAATGACTCTGAGCTGAGCCGCATTGATCAAGCCATCCAAGTGGCGTCCAGCCGACCGATACAGCTGGGACAGGCGGCTCCGTCTACAGACGATCTCAATAATCCCAACGTAACCTTTATAAAAGTGCCGGAGGCCACCCTAGATCAGGTCTCCAAGGTTTCTAAAGACTTTCGACAGCAGATCAGTGACCCGATTGATTTCAAGTCTAAAAGCTATTTGGAGTCTGCCCAACAGCTCTATCAATGGATGGTTCAGCCCCTAGCTGCCGAGTTAGAAAAGGAAAAGATTGATACCATCATCTTTTCCATGGATGCAGGGTTGCGATCGCTCCCCCTTGCCGCCCTGCACGATGGTGAGCAGTTTTTGGTTGAGCAATATAATTTGGCTTTAATTCCCAGCTTTAGCCTGACAGATACCCGCTTCGCTCCTATCCAAGGTAAGCAGGTTCTGGGCATGGGCATTACCCAGGAAGTAGAAGGCCAATCTCCCTTACCCTCTGTGGCCGTGGAAATTCCCGCTCTCACTGAAAATATTTGGCAAGGATCGGCCTATCTTGATCCAGATGTCACCCTCGACAATCTCAAGAAATTTACCCAGCAACAGCAATTCGACATTATCCACTTGGCGACCCATGCCGAGTTCAACCCCGGCAAGATCGATAAGTCGTTTATCCAGCTGTGGGACGGCAAGCTTACCCTGAAAGACTTGCGCGAGGTTGCGACTCAATCCAAATGGAGTAGCACACCTACCGTAGAACTGCTGGTGCTTAGTGCCTGTCAAACGGCTCTGGGTAATACGGATGCAGAGCTGGGCTTTACAGGCTTAGCGATTCAATCTGGGGTTAAGTCGGCATTAGGAAGTCTGTGGTTTGTCAGCGATGAAGGGACCCTGGGGCTGATGACGGGATTTTATCAGAACTTGAAAACGGCTCCGATCAAGTCCGCGGCCCTGCGACAGGCCCAAATCGCCATGTTGCAGGGACAAGTTCGCGTCACCGATGATGCCCAATTGGTCTTGGCAGATGGCTCACAAATCGCCCTACCCACTATTTTTGCGGAACGGGGGGAAGTGGAGTTTACCCATCCCTACTATTGGTCTTCCTTTACGATGGTGGGCAACTGGAATTGATCTAAATCAAAGAGAAGTATCATTCCGTTAGCCTAAATCATTCCCTTTAGGATTCCTCCAAAATTAAGGGCAGAGGATGAAAAGGGCCAAATTTGATATGCTCTTGAACGAATTGAGGGAAGGGTTACAGGGTAGATCATATGCTCAAGCGTGTTGCAGAACTAGGACTAGCAGTTGGTTCAGCCGTTTGGCTGTCCGTTCATGTTCATCCCAAACCCGCCAGAGGTGCCGAACGCATCTTTGGCTCGTTTCTCTCTTTTGAGCAATCGGTCTCAGTTGAGTCTTTAGAGACCTTCGCTGAAACGGGACGCATCACGGGAGATTTTATTCCCTATGCTCGCTATATCAGTCCTGAGCAACGCCCCTTCCTCCAAAATGCATTACAGCAAAAGCTAGCCATCTCTCCCGTTGCCGTATCGCAATTTCTCTATTCAGATATTGGCGAGTTAATGGTGCGTCGCATCGCTAAAGTCATTCGGCCCAAATCCAATCAAGGTGGGTTTTATGCTCTTAGAGGCGCACTCATTGTTGCGGCTGCTGATCCAGAGGGACTAACGGTTCTGAACTTTTTAAAGCACTATCCTATCCAAGGTCTGAAGATAGATCTGGATGAAGGGTTAGCCATTTTCTCTCAAATACGTGGCTTAATTCGACAAACGAATACCTTGATTGAGACCTTGGAGAAGCAGACCCCTGATCGTCCCACAGATAACCCAACCAGAGCTGCCTTGACCCAGCCGGGACAATTTTCCTGGCAACAAACGACCCTCACGTTATCAGATCAAAGTCCCACACGGCAGAACCTAACCGGGCAGTCCCGTCAGTTCCCCGTTGATCTCTATCTACCGCAAACCGCCAGTCCCCAGCCCAAACCGATTGTTGTGATTTCTCATGGCCTGAATTCCAATCGCGACTCTTATGGCTATTTAGCAGAACATCTTGCGTCTTATGGATTTGTGGTGGTCATGCCAGAACATATTGGCAGCAATACCAACCAGCTCCAAGCCTTGATGCTAGGGCGAGTGAAAGAGGTCACCCAACCAACAGAATTTCTGGATCGCCCCTTAGATGTGCAGTTTGTATTGGATGAACTGGAAAGGTTATCAACCTCTGATCCCATGCTTCAAGGGCAGTTAAATCTTGACCAGGTTGGCGTAATTGGCCAGTCTTTTGGCGGATATACAGCGCTAGCCTTAGCTGGGGCAACGATTAATTTTGAGCAACTTCAGCAAGATTGTGGGTCACGGCTCAAAGACACGATCAATATCTCCTTAATACTCCAGTGCCAAGTGATTAAGTTGCCTCAACGACGATATGAGCTAGCAGATCCTCGGATTAAAGGGTCGATCGCCATCAATCCAGTCACGAGTAGCGTGTTGGGTGAGACGCTTAGCCAAATCCAAACGCCAGTTATGTTTGTATCCGGCAGTGCCGATAAGGTGTCACCATCACTCCTAGAACAGGCCACTCCGTTTACATGGCTGACCGTGACAGATAAATATTTTGTCTTGATGCAGGGGGGCACCCATTTTTCCACCATTGATGCCGATCAGCCCCATGACTCACCATCTGAGTTCCAAGGACTTGCGGGTCCCTCCCCTGGAACAGCTAAAGCATACCTATCCGCGTTGAGTGTCGCTTTTATGAAACGGCATATCTTGGAAGACGCTAAGTTTGACACATATTTATCACCTCAATTCGTGGCGACTTTGAGACAGGGTAAACTCAAGCTCAATCTATCTAAGACCCTCTCTACCAATGAAATTTTAAATCCAGGCTAATCTAACACTGTCGTTTCTAAGAGCTAACTATTAGAAGAAAGAGCAAAGCTATCAGGCAGATGAGGTCTAGTTGATCATGCCTGCCTGAGAGATTGATGTTTTCTATTGCCGTAGCTACAACGGTGATGGTAAGAAACTGAAGTTATGAAAGATAGACATCCGGTCAAAATTCTTGAAAGCTTTTTGTGGCAGATGCTTCCAGGGAACTATCATCCCTATGGATATACATTTGATTGGAAAGTATCAAAACTATTCTTTGACCATGAGTTTTCAAATTTAGAAACTATCGAAGCTGATTTCCAACGCGAATATGGAGCTGTCGTTGCCAAAATTCAAGAGGTTTGGGGAGCCGCTGATTTTCAAAGGAACATCAACACTGGCTCTCCTGATTGGTATTGGAGCTACATTATCGAAATGAGTTGCTGGAATAAAGAAGAGGGCATAGCTTATGTTGCTTATCATAAAGAAGATAAAGAACTGCCCTATGAAATAACCCTTGGAACAATGTTCAAAGAAGCACTTGAAGAAGAATGGTGAGTACTGGGGTTCCTTAGTCGGCACGTTTAGTTCTTTGCAGTGAATTTATCTTGAAGTCAACGGATACATTTCTATTTGAGCTAGCAATCAGATGGTACAAACTCCTATCCAGCGCTTAACTTTAGCAGAGTTTTTGGCATTGCCAGAAACAGAACCGGCTAGCGAGTACATAGACGGACAAATTATCCAAAAACCTATGCCGCAAGGAAAGCACAGTTCGATTCAGACAGAATTATCGACTGCGATCAATGCTCAGCTACGGCCTAAAAAAATTGCCAGAGCCTTTTCAGAATTACGCTGTACATTTGGTGATCGATCAATCGTTCCCGATATCTCTGTTTTCAGTTGGGACAGAATTGCACGTGATCAGAATAGAGAGATCGCCAATGTTTTTCAACTGGCCCCAGATTGGATGATTGAAATCCTATCTCCCGATCAGAGTCATACTAAAGTGACTAAAAATATTCTGCATTGCCTCAATCATGGTGCTGAGATGGGATGGCTTATTGACCCAAGCGAAAAAGCAATCTTGGTGTATCGCCCCCAACAACAGACCTTAGTGTTTGATCAATCGACTGATGCACTGCCTGTACCTAAATTCGCTAGACCCATAACACTCACGATTGAAGTGGTGTTTAACTGGTTGCTGGAGTAATAGAGTTCTAGCAGATATGCTCAGGATTTATCAACTCCGTCTTTATCCAATGACTTAATGGAGCTAACAATAGATTTCTGGTTCGTTTGACAAGACATTAACGGAGCTATGCCAATAGTTTTTGGTTGAAAAGTTGAAGCATCGTTGAGATCTCGTTGATAATGTCTGAATGACTTATTGATGTTCTCTGCTGTATTGGCTAGAAATTGTGACAGAATCCGGACGCTATAAAAAGACCGTAAATCTCCCCAAAACCAAATTTGATATGCGCGCCAATGCGGTGAAGCGCGAACCTGAACTGCAAAAATTTTGGGCTGATCACCAGATTTACGAAAACCTGTCCCAGAATAATCCTGGAGATGTGTTTGTACTCCATGATGGGCCACCCTATGCCAACGGCGATCTACACATTGGTCATGCCCTCAACAAAATTCTCAAAGACATCATCAATAAGTTTCAGCTTTTGCAGGGTCGCAAAGTTCGCTATGTACCGGGTTGGGACTGTCACGGCTTACCGATTGAGCTAAAGGTACTGCAGAATATTCAGCCTGAAAATCGGGCCAAGCTGACACCACTGAAATTGCGGTGGAAGGCTCGGGATTTTGCCCTGAAAACTGTGGAGAAGCAGAGTAAGAGTTTCCAGCGGTATGGAGTTTGGGGGAATTGGGAGAACCCCTATCTAACATTGAAGCCAGAATATGAAGCGGCCCAGATTGGCGTCTTTGGCAAAATGGCCCTTAAGGGGTACATCTATCGGGGATTTAAGCCCGTCTATTGGAGTCCCAGCTCACAAACAGCCCTAGCCGAAGCCGAGCTGGAATATCCAGAAGGTCATACCTCCCGTAGTATCTATGTCACGTTTAAGGTGACTGGGCTATCGGAGGCTGCCCAGCCTTTGCTCGATGAGTATTTACCAACCCTTAAAGTCGCCATCTGGACAACGACGCCTTGGACCATTCCGGGAAATTTAGCGGTTAGTTTAAATCCTGACCTTACCTATGCAGTGGTGAAGGCAGGCGAAGATTATCTGATTGTGGCGGAAGACTTGGTGGAGACCTTGACGGAAACTTTGGAGTCCTCCTTCAAAATAATCAAGACCCTCCCTGGTAAAGCCCTAGAAAATTCCACCTACCAGCACCCACTGTTTGAGCGAGAAGGCCCCTTGGTCTTGGGTGACTATGTGACCACTGAGTCGGGGACGGGACTGGTGCATACTGCACCAGGGCATGGTCAAGAAGACTATCAGGTGGGTCAGCAATATGGTTTAGCAATGCTGTCTCCAGTAGATGGAGATGGCACGTTTACTGATGAGGCGGGTCCTTTCGCTGGGCTGAATGTCTTAAATGGCGGTAATGAAGCGGTAATTGAGGCACTACAGTCAGCAGGTGCCCTGTTAAAAGAAGAAAGCTATGCCCACAAATATCCCTACGATTGGCGGACCAAAAAGCCAGTGATCTTGCGAGCAACGGAGCAGTGGTTTGCGTCGGTGGATGGGTTTAGGGAGGCAGTATTGGATGCGATCGCAACCGTAAACTGGATTCCTGCCCAAGGAGAAAACCGCATTACTTCTATGGTCTCAGAGCGATCGGATTGGTGTATCTCGCGGCAGCGCAATTGGGGTGTACCCATTCCGGTGTTCTACAACGATGCCACGGGCGAACCTCTCCTGAATGAAGCTACGATCAACCATGTGCAGGCAATCGTGGCGGAGAAGGGCTCCGATGCCTGGTGGGAACTCGATAACGACGAACTCTTGCCCGAACCCTATCGTAGCGATGGCAATACCTACCGCAAGGGCACCGACACCATGGATGTCTGGTTTGATTCCGGGTCATCCTGGGCGGCGGTCTGCGATCAGCGGGAGCCTTTGAAATATCCAGCGGAAATGTACTTAGAAGGGTCGGATCAGCATCGGGGTTGGTTCCAGTCTAGTATCTTGACCAGCGTGGCCACCAACGGCCATGCTCCCTATAAAACCGTCTTAACCCACGGCTTTGTCCTGGATGAGCAGGGTCGCAAGATGAGTAAATCCATTGGGAATGTGGTGGACCCAGCCATCGTCATTGCTGGTGGCAAAAACCAAAAGCAAGATCCACCCTACGGTGCCGATGTGCTGCGCCTCTGGGTGTCTTCCGTGGACTATGCCTCCGACGTACCTTTGGGTAAAAATATCCTCAAGCAAATGGCGGATGTGTATCGTAAGATCCGCAATACCTCTCGCTTCTTGCTGGGTAACCTCCATGACTTTGATCCGGCTCAAGATGCAGTGAACTACGAGGATTTGCCTCAACTCGATCGCTATATGCTGCATCGGATCACAGAGGTATTTACTGACGTGACAGAAGCTTTTGAGAGCTTCCAGTTCTTCCGATTCTTCCAGACCGTACAGAATTTCTGTGTCGTCGATCTATCCAATTTCTACTTAGATACGGCCAAGGATCGCCTCTATATCAGCGAGCCGAATAACCCTCGGCGGCGCAGCTGTCAGACAGTATTGGCCATTGCCCTAGAGAATTTGGCCCGCGCCATTGCCCCGGTGCTTTCCCATATGGCAGAGGATATCTGGCAGTCCTTGCCCTATCAGACAGAACATCAATCGGTGTTTGCCTCCGGGTGGATGCATCTAGAAGATCAGTGGCAGAATCCTGATCTGGCTAGCCACTGGGTGGTACTGCGAGAGATTCGCCAAGAGGTGAATAAGGTGCTGGAGCAGGCTCGGGTGGAAAAACAGATCGGTTCTTCCCTGGAATCGAAGGTATTGCTGTATGTCAGTGATACGGACTTGCGTCAGCAGTTAGCCGCCATGAATCCTGCCACTGGAGCAGGTTCAAACAACGTAGATGAGTTGCGGTACCTATTTTTGGCGTCCCAGGTGGAATTGCTGGATACACCTAAAAAGTTAGATAGATTAATGTATCAGTTTCAGTCTGAAACCATAGGTGTGGGTGTTGTTAAGGCAGATGGACAGAAATGCGATCGCTGCTGGAATTACTCCACCTATGTCGGTCAGTCTAAAAAGCATCCCTTGCTATGCGATCGCTGCGAACCTATCATCGAAAACCAAATTACCCAAGGTCGGATTAGTAAATCTGAGGATGGCAGCTATCAACCGACTGTTTGAAACCAATTAACATAAAAATAGTCCAACAAAGATAGGCGATTGACTGCTGACTATTTCATTTGCCAAAGCCAGTCTAGCTGATTGACAAAACTTATATCGATGTCATATGAATCAAAATTCATAGCATTAATGAAAAAACTATAGATTCCACCAAGAATATATAGAACCATAAACACAGCGGCAGCTCTATAGAGATTAGAGTGCCTCGGCGCAAGAATATAAATGAGGAACACACCCGGCAATATATAGAATGATATTCTCCAAAGAAAATCGATTGTATTAAACATCTATTTTATAAAATAAGTAAACTGGGAAAATTTCTGTCACTAATTTGTAAACGTAAATATTCGAGGTTAGGAAGCTAATTTTTAAACTATTTTTTAGAGGGAGCTAAACTAAGCTATTTATTAACTTTATATAAGTTGAGAGAAATGATGTTTAGTAAAAACTGCCTTTATTTGAGTCCATTTTGTCTTCAAATAACACTAGATCTATAAGTATATCTATCCTAGATAGCCAAAACCTAATCCCAAGCCAGCAGATATATATAGCAGAAAGGTACGTATAATAGTATTTGTGACGTTTGTTAAGTTAAGGTCAGCAATATTGAGTGTCATCCAAAAGCACATCACCATAGACCATCCAATGAATATATTGAACCCTATATATGATGCTGCATACACTGCAAACTGGATAGACAGTCCACCCACTAAGAAAAGAATTATTCTGAACTTTCTCAACCAATTTATTTGAGTTGGAAAAGGACAAGCCACACACCCTATCAGGGCAGTTGTTCCCAGAATCTCTACGAACCCAAACCATGAAGGTGCAAGATTGTGGCCTAGCAACATACCACCAATGAAATTGATTATTAGACCTAAAATATGATTTCTCATCATTGTTGAAGCTCAATTTTATACATTCTTGTATGTCAGTATTCCCATAAACAATCACCTCAGTGCGCTTGAAAACACGCAAGCTTAGGTATCATATCTACGGCATGCTGAAGCAATCATCACCCAAGTCATGATGCCAATTTATACTTGCCAATCTACTGATGTTTCAAAGATTTCTGTCTCAGAAAAAGGACAGATTTGAGGAAGTTGTGTGGGGTCCAAGGACATCTCTTTACCCACAAGATTGAGACCCTTTTCATACCCAATCTCAATCGCTTCCACTCAGATAAGGCTTCAAGCTAGAATTCTCTCGCAGATGGCGTGCTATTTCCTGACGCTGCTCTTTAATCGCATAGAACCAGCTCTTAGATCGGGCTTCTGGTTGATAGCGCCACTGGAGTAAATGTCCCAACAAAACCCCCAATCGATTGCGCAGCTCTTGCCGTTTCCGCTTACCCAACGAGGCAATCTCCTCAATCAGATTGTCAATATCCACTTGTTCCCATTGTTGAGCTTGCAGTAGTTCTATCTGGCGCTGGGTCCAATCGTAAAAATCTTGATCGTAGAGAGTGGTCGTCTGCATAGGAATGAGTGACCATACATTAAAAGCAACGACTCACTAAATAGAACCAGCTCTTAGATCGGGCTTCTGGTTGATAGCGCCACTGGAGTAAATGTCCCAACAAAACCCCCAATCGATTGCGCAGCTCTTGCCGTTTCCGCTTATCCAACGAGGCAATCTCCTCAATCAGATTGTCAATATCCACTTGTTCCCATTGTTGAGCTTGCAGTAGTTCTATCTGGCGCTGGGTCCAATCGTAAAAATCTTGATCGTAGAGAGTGGTCGTCTGCATAGGAATGAGTGACCATACATTAAAAGCAACGACTCACTAAGCAGTCAAACCCTGGCAATAGAGAAGATGTAAGTGAATCTGTTTCTAACAACGTCGCCTGAAGCTGGAGTTGAGCATTGTCGCGGCGATAGATCTCAATTTGCTTGAGTCGCCAATTCAAAATCCAGTATTCCTTGACGCCTTTGAGGGAATAGAGCCTGAGTTTAATTTCACGATCCCTCCGCTCATTCGTTGTCCCAGCAGAAAGCACCTCAATCACCAAATCAGGCGCTTCCGTAAAATGTCCCGATTCATCCACAATATTGGGCAGACGTTCCTTCTGCACCCAGACAACATCAGGAATCACATCATCCATATCAGAAAAAACGACGCCTGGGGCTAGAAAAGGTTTACCCAAGCCAGTGTCTTCCGACCATAACAACAATCTGGCATAGGTTAAACCAGCAGAATCTTGATGTCCTAGATGGGGTGCTCGCGTCACAAACAACTCTCCATTCACAATTTCGTAACGCTTCCAATCACCCTCGGGAAACAGTTCCAAGTCTGCGCTGGTCCAACAAAGCTCTTTAGAAGTAGTTGTTGCCATGCCGTCATTATATATTTAGTACAATTATCAATATTTTATCGCAGGCGTTTTTAGGGTAACGCTAGCAGGGAGTGATCAGGATCTGCATCAGCAGTTAGCAGCCATGAATCCTACCGGTAAGGGTTCAAATAATGTGGATGAGTTACGATACCTATTTTTAGCGTCCCAGGTGAAATTGCTGGATACACCTAAAAATTTAGAGGAGTTAAAGTATCAGTCCCAGTCTGAAAACCGGGGTGTGGTCGGGGTAAAGGCAGATGGTGAGAAATGCGATCGCTGCGAACCCATCATCGAAAATTTAGTCACCCAAGGTCAAATCAGTCTAACTCAGGAAGGTAGGTACCAATCGAATACAAAATAACGCCTGGTTTAGGCTATCCCTATTGGCCCATAACATCAACGAACGGATAAGGGGGTTGGATTGCCAGAACCAGAGTTTCGGCATAGTCCGAACTCCGATTGGCTTATGAGTTAAGCATCTGGTCGTTGTCGTAAATGTCTTGTGACGCATCCTTGGCTGCAGAGCGACCAGAGATCAGATTGCTGGAACTTCATAGCAGTCTGGTCTTGAGAGTGGGTAAAGCCAAGAGAACCCCTCTCAATTTAGAGCTGCATCTTTAAATATTCTTTCCAGAAAGCTTGCTCTTTGGCATTCCGTAACTGCATGATGAAGCAAGGTGACTAATCATAAATATTCAGATTATTGATATCAATTCATTTTTTACTTTTTTCAAAATGTTTTCTTCAAACCAAAAGTTATCTTCATTTTTACTATCCCTTTATTCTTTACCCATACTGTTCTTATTTGCGATCGCATTCGCAAGTCTAAAATTTGATATCCCCATCACGACCTTTACTCGTGATCCAGCAGTTATTGGTAACATCAACCCCCTTGCCGGCATCGCATCGCATCTTGGAGTCCTTGTACTCACTGCATCTGGTGCAATATGTATATTTAGCTGGGCTGCATTGCAACCCACTCGCAGCACCAAGAAATTTTCCCTGTTTTTACTAGGCTTAGGTATTTTTAGCTTACTTCTCGGGCTAGATGATTTATTTATGCTCCATGAATCAATCTATCCAAGACTGTTCAGAGTAAGTGAGAATGTTATTCTCCTGATTTACGGCTTGCTTGCAATCGGTGGAATCGTAAAATATTGGAGAACCATCTTACAAACAGACTATTTTATTTTTGGGGTTGCCCTTATTTTTTTTGCACTGTCACTCATAGTGGATGCGTTTCCAGAACTGATTGAGGCAATGATTGGACAATGGCGAATCCTATTCGAAGACGGCTTCAAACTACTAGGCATTATTGGCTGGTTTGGCTATTCCTGGAGATGCTCAATACAAGGACTGAAGAAGATACAGACTCTTTAGTCTGTTGTGGAATCATACCCTTCCTAGATATTCAGCGCTGCTCAAAACTTTAACAATGGCTAATTCCTTCTTGACGAGCGGCTTGCTCCACTGCCGAAGCGACTGCTGTAGCGACGCGCTCATCAAACACAGACGGAATAATGTGATCGTGGTGGAGTTCGTCGCTTCCTACCAGTGCTGCGATCGCATAGGCAGCTTGTAGGTGCATTGTCGTTGTAATAGCGGCAGCACGGCAGTTCAGAGCACCTCGAAAAATCCCAGGAAACGCCAACACATTATTAATCTGGTTGGGATAATCACTGCGCCCTGTCGCAATCACCGCCACATCACTTTGAATCAGTTCAGGCTGGATTTCGGGAATCGGGTTGGCCATGGCAAACACAATCCGGTCGGGGGCCATTGTTTTGACCATCTCAGGGGTTAACACGCCGGGGGCGCTAACGCCCAGAAACACATCTGCACCTTTGAGGGCATCGGCTAAGGTACCTGACTGTTCCACGGCGAAGGACTGCTTCGTTTCGTTTAAGTCTGTGCGATCTCGGCTGATTATGCCGTTGCGATCGCACAATCGAATCGTTTTTACTCCTGCTTTCTGCAATAACCGGGCAATGGCAACCCCCGCAGCCCCAGCCCCATTAATCACAATGGCAATCTCTTCAAAAGCTTTATCGACTAACTTCAAAGCATTAATTAACGCCGCCAACACCACAATCGCGGTGCCATGTTGATCATCATGAAAGACGGGAATATCCAGTTCTCGGCGTAACCGTTCTTCCACTTCAAAGCAGCGTGGTGCACTAATATCCTCTAGGTTGACACCACCAAACACGGGAGCCATCCGCTTTACCGTTTCCACAATTTCATCTACATCTTGGGTGGCAAGACAAACGGGAAAGGCATTAATCTTGCCAAATTCCTGGAACAGTAACGCCTTCCCTTCCATCACGGGTAAAGCTGCTTCTGGGCCAATATTGCCCAATCCCAACACCGCACTGCCATCGGTCACAACCGCCACGGTATTACTTTTGATGGTGTAACGATACACCTGGTCTTTCTCTTGGGCAATGGCCGTACAGATCCGGCCCACACCAGGGGTATAGGCCATGGATAAATCATCCTGGCTATGAAGGGGCAGCTTACTTTGGACGGTAATTTTGCCGCCTCGGTGGCAATCAAACGTGCGATCGGAGATGTCCAGTAACGTAATCTGCGGCAATGCTTTCAACGCATCAACAATGGTACCTGCATGCTCTGTACTGGAAGCATTAACCGTAATCTCGCGAGTCAGTGAGGTATGGGTCCGTTCTAAAAGATCGATATGTCCTAGACTGCCACCCGCATCACCGATTGACTGCAGGACTTGAGCCAGCATTCCAGTTTGGTTGGGCAACTTAACCCGAATCGTGAGACTAAAGCTAGAGTTGGGAGTCAGTTGAACCATGGTGATATCTACCGTACGTCAGATTTATTGCAAGCTACCGCTCCCAATTGTAACGGCATACAGGTGAGCCAAGAAGGCTTGTTTGGGGTCGAGAGATAAGGACATTGACTTCATATCTAATCGCTATACTGGACGATGCGCTGACACCATAAATACGAATTACCCGCTTAACTGCAGAATGCCACATATCGTTGAGATCAACGGCCATATCAACCCTTCTCCCTCACAACTCGATGCTATTGCAGAGCAGTTTAGTCAAGGATTAGGGGAGGTTTATGCACACCTCGATAACGACGATGCACTGATTGTTGAACAGACCGAGCTAGGATTTGTGGTTTGTACCATCGACTATGTATTAGCGGATCCAACGCGTCCCGAAGAAATAGTCACTGTAGCGATTGGTGGGCAAGATACCCCCATCCACCATCAATGTTTAGTGCCGCGAGCCTTTGCTATACCTGCTGTTGTTCATTTCCTGAAACACTTGGATACACCTGCTGAATTAGGCTGGATATCCACAACAGACATGCCACAGCCATTGCCAGAGCCCATTCTGGACGATAAGGCCATCCTTGAGCTTTGGCATCAAGGGAATCGTATCGGAGCTATACGTGAATATCGACGGTCCCATAAACTTGGACTTGCTGAAGCTCTCACCACACTCCAAAATCTTGCTGCCCCTGAGGCCTAATCATGTTTCTGTTACATCAACAATAATTTGTATAGTCTGCACTAGAAGACCTTGGTGGCATCTTGTCAGTCAAACCAGGGTCTGTTCTCAAGGATCGATATATCCCAGCCTGCCACTAACAATGGCAAGACGTAACCTAGCATTCCAGGTTAATTAAGTAGCTTGACCATTTCAATGGCCTAAAGCGACATGATCATGTTTCTCCCTTATTCCTAGAAGAGACTAGAACACAATCCAGACAACATCACAGCATCTGCATAAGACCCAACTTCTTTTTTCTTCTGCCAACCATAATATTTGAGTCATTCGAAGAAAAATATTTTTAATTTTCAAGCATCTATTCCAGGCAATAGAAGATGTAAATGAATATCAAGATTTACCTAGCTCAAAACACAAGCAATCTAGAGCTAAACCTTATTTTGAAAGACTTTCAGAGTTTGCAAAGACTAGTAACTAATTGAACATAAGTCTTTGCAATTCGCATACGGTCCTGCGCCATATCTGATGATTCTAGTAGCCCCAAACATTTTTAAAGTTCTATTAGAATAACGTCTCAAATAGGAGTGACTATGACGCCACAATATGAATATCGATACGATGCCCTGAAAGACGTTTCCCCTGAATTGAAATATCCAATGGCCAAGGAGGTGTTTCCAGCAGACCAATCTTTGACAAAATGGCCCTGGACTCGAGATCTCGTTTCCGTTGTCCTCAGAATTATTGCCAATCAGGCCATGCAGGATATATCCGTCCGTAGAGGATCAGCCTGTCGTCTGATTACGTTTATTCGCTTATATCGAATTCTAGAAAATCCCCTCTATCAGTCAGGTCTGGAGAGGCTTTTCAATGCTGTCAATAATCTTGTACGGGGTCTCTCCAATATTTTTGGCAACAGAGCCCAGTCTCAAAATATCAAACATGATGTAAAGGAGGAGCAACATCCTGACAAAGTCTCCGCCCGCATTTCAGCAATGGTCAAGGATATCCAAGAAACGGCTGAATCGAGAGAGGCTAAAGAGCAACCGTCCTTAGCAGACTATCGCGATCTCTTTCAGATCATTTACTTACCAGACATTAGCAATCATTTCCTAGAAGATCGTGCCTTTGCCGCTCAACGGGTTGCCGGAGCTAACCCCCTCGTGATTAACCGAATTTCTGAACTCCCAGACCATTTCCAAGTCACTGACCAACAGTTTAAATCGGTGATGGGAGATAGTGAGTCCCTCCAAGCAGCCTTGAATGATGGCCGAGTGTATCTGGTAGACTATCAAATTCTTGAAGAAATTGATGCGGGTACAGTCGAGGTGAAGGATCGTGAAATTCTGAAGTATCGCTATGCACCGTTGGCCTTATTTGCGATCGCATCCGGGAATTGTCCCGGTCGCCTCCTCCAGCCGATTGCCATTCAATGCCATCAAGAAGCAGGCAGCCCGATATTTACACCACCCAGTCTAGAAGCCGATAAAGAGGAGCGGCTTGCTTGGAGAATGGCCAAGACCGTCGTTCAAATCGCCGACGGTAACTACCATGAATTGATTTCTCATTTAGGGCGGACTCATCTCTGGATTGAGCCCATTGCTTTAGGCACTTACCGACGCCTAGGAACAGAGCATCCACTGGGTAAATTGCTCCTACCCCACTTCGAAGGCACCTTATTTATCAACAATGCAGCAGCCAATAGCTTAATTGCCCCGGGTGGCACCGTAGACAAAATCTTGTTTGGCACCTTAAAGTCATCCGTTCAGCTCAGCGTCAAAGGCGCTAAGGGTTACCCCTTTTCTTTCAATGATTCCATGCTCCCCCAAACCTTTGCATCCCGAGGCGTGGACGACCTACAAAAGCTACCGGACTACCCCTATCGAGATGATGCATTACTGATTTGGCATGCCATTCACGATTGGGTTGAGGCCTATCTTCAGATCTACTACAAAGATGATGATGCAGTTCTCAAGGATGAAACCCTCCAGGATTGGTTAACCGAGCTAAGAGCTGAAGATGGGGGCCAGATGACTGAAATCGGTGAATCGACTCCAGAAGAACCCGAGCCTAAAATTCGCACCTTGGATTATCTAGTAAACGCGACAACGCTGATTATTTTCACTTGTAGTGCTCAACATGCATCGGTCAATTTTCCCCAAGCATCGTTGATGACGTTTGTCCCCAATATGCCCCTAGCCGGGTTCAATGAAGGCCCGACAGCAGAGAAAGCCAGTGAAGCAGACTATTTCTCTTTACTACCACCCCTGAGTTTGGCCGAACAACAGTTGGATCTAGGGTATACCTTGGGTTCGGTCTACTATACTCAGCTCGGATATTACAAAGCCAATGATGTAGATTTAGGTGATATTAACAACCATACCTACTTCAACGACCTCCAAGTTAAACAGGCTCTCCTAAGCTTCCAACAAAGATTAGAAGAGATTGAGTTGATCATTCAAGACCGGAACGAAACCCGACCCACATATTACGACATCTTGCTCCCGTCCAAGATTCCCCAAAGTACCAACATTTAAGGTAGATCACCTGAGTTAGGGGTAAGTCCATTTTTTGAAATCTTTATACAGACGCATAAAGCCATCAACGCACGCCCAAATAAGGATTTCAGCTTATCCCGAACTCAGGTTGCATCACTCTAGTCCAGAATCAAATTTGATCATGGCATGTAAGGACTAGGCCAAGTAAAAATCAGCGATCAAAATACGCCACTAAGGCAAACGTTTCAGTAAATTCAAGCGTTTAGTGACCTCTTTGTAGACCTCAGTCCGGCCTTTCTGTTGGGCCAGACTGGCGCTTTTTTCCAGATCTGCCCGTCCTTCATTTCTCTTACCGCTCAGGGCAAGCACCGTGCCACGACTCATATAGAACAAGGCATTGCCAGGAGACAGATTAATCGCCTTTGTCAAATCCTGCAGTCCACCCAAAATATCTCGGATACTGGCCCGTGCTAGACCTCGGGCGTTATAGGCAAAGGCTGCATAGGGAGAATTGGCATCCAACTTTAAGGCTTGATTGGCATCCTCGATGGCCATCTGCCACTGCCGCTGGTCGGCCAATAGATTGGCACGCAGGATATAAGGCATCGCATTTTGAGGATCTAACCTCAGGGCTTGGTTAATATCAGCTGTCACCCCCGCGCCATCTTGCAAGACAAACTTGAGATAGGCTCTGATGGTATATGCATCGCTTAAGTTCGGGTTTAAGCGAATCGCCTCATTGATATCCTGTTGTGCCGCCAAGACTAGATCGCGATTCTTGCTAGATCGGCCCTCCATAAAGCTCCAACCAATCGAAGCCATGCGAGCATCCGCTCTTAACCGATAGGCATCCGCTGCCTTAGGATCCGTTTCAATCGCTTGGTTGAGAGCGCTCAAAGCGGCTTCATTATTGCCCTGATAGAGTTGATTCCCGCTTTGGGCAATCAAATCATCCACCTTTGAAGGTTTTGCCCCTGGACTCGGAGCTGTTGCTTGAGAAGCTGCAACCTGCAAATCCAGATTGAGTCCCGATTGAGGTGCTAAAGCTAAAAATGTACTAATTGGAATCCCTAAGTTGTAGCCAACCTTAACCACCACATCTGGGTTGCGGGTGCTGGCTTGGCGATCCGTTTCGCCACGACCATGAATGCCCACTAAGGTCCCTTCTTCGCTCAGGACAGGGCCTCCAGACATACCGGGCAAGGTGTTGTTGGTATAAATTAATCCATAACCGTCATCTTGTTGCACCCGGGAATTGGCAGAGATAATCCCCTGCTGAAATAACAGCGTGGGTTGCGTAATCGCTGTTCCCGTCAACGGCCACCCGGCGACATAGGTGGTCATGCCCCGCTGGGATTGGCTGGAATCACCCAAATTGGCAATTTGATAGGGCTTGTTACTTCTGAACTGCACGACAGCAAGGTCAACGCCGGGCAGTTTTTTGACCTGTGCATAGCTTAATGAATGGCGCTGGTTATCCGGCGTAATCACTTCGTACTCATCATCCGTTTCGACAACATGAGCTGCCGTCAGCACAAAGTAAGTCTTATCTCGCTTGGCAATCATCACGCCTGAACCTGGCGCTTGTCCATCAATCTTGACGCTAATTTGCTCAGCAATACTGGCAACCTGGGAAGCAGACAGCGCTAAAACAGCCTGCGATTGCACCACAACGACTGTTATTGTCCCCACTAAAACCGATGGGATTCCATAGCCAAATTTCATCTATCCACTCCTCCTATCCAGCGGGACTCTCCAATCAAACTCCAATGTTCACAACCTTTGCCAGCACACCCGGAGCTACCAAATATCATCTGGTTTAGGCTGAGAGGGCGCTGAGTTTTCAGCGGGTTGGGGTTGAGAGGGTTTCCTGTTGTTAGAGGAGGCTGTCGGAGTCGCATCAATGGTCGGTCTGGAATTCAAAAACTCATCCATCTTGATATAAACCCGACTGTTTGTCTCATTGAGGGGGTCATTGGATGCTCGTACGCGCAAATCCATTAACCGTTGGAGTGTTCTACCAGGGTTACTGCCGGGTTTTAAGGTAAATAAAACCCCTGTACACCCTTTCTTGGGTGCAGGCGCAACGCAGACAATATTTTGTCGCGTTTTGCTATCCCACTTAGTTGTTAAGTAATTTAGTGACCCATCACGGTAGTATTGCTCAAACAAGCCCGATACTTTTTGACAACGGGCCTCTGGGGTCCAACCTGAATCGGCAAAATGTTCTGAAGTCCACCGAATCACAGCAACAAAGCCTTGTTTCGTTTTGGCCAGCGTTGTGGGCGTATTTTGGCTTTGGCCACAGCTAAATCGAGGTTCACTCGCTTGTGCTGGGGAGCGAATCACCCCCAAGGTTGCACCCACGACGACGGGCACTGTCAGCAAAGATACGATTGGGTAACGCTTCATAGTCATGTCCAAGCTTAAATTACATAAAACGCTATATACCTAACAAACTCAATAAACTTGGATATAGCCATCTCTTCTTTAGAGATTACATTTCCTCAAAAAAGACTCACTTCCAACTTTATTGAGTTTATAAAGCCTAGACAATAAAATCAATTATTTTCATTTTTTGGAAATTCCAAAAAAATTAATTATTATCACTTCAGTTTTCAAATCAGAAAATTTTTTAAGAATGAGTAAACTCACAAGCTCATATAAATTTATGGCTAGAAAGCATCAATCTTTTTGCGATCGCACCACAGTACAAGACCAACTACATCTCCGGTATAATCAAATTTCTGGCTTCTCAAACACCTAGAATGAAAACCTTAGTATCATTATCATTCCATTCACAGCTTAGAAACAGCCATCGATCAAACTAGTGGATTAGATTTACAGATTATTGGGACTTATTGAACGCTATCAGATGCAGTAGACCGAGTGATTAAGAAAGCGTGTTTTAATCACTAAATTTTCAATACATTGGCGAAGTAATGGACATCATAATACTGCCCATCTTTAAACACTTCCCGCTTGAGTACCCCTTCCAACTCATAGCCACATTTTTCCACTACTTTCATCGAAGCTTGATTCGGAGCCAAAATAGGCGCATAAAGCTTCTGCAATTTTAGGTCGGAAAAAGCATACTTGGTCATTTGGTTAACCGCTTGGGTCGCAATGCCCTTTCCCCAATAGGGTTCTCCTAACCAATAGCCAATTTCAGCGAGGTGGTCACGCCAACCTAATTGTCGAGTTAGACCAACACTGCCCACAAATTGGCCGTTATATTCGATGACCTTCGTTATATCTCCTTCAGCCTTCACCCCTTCAGAAATCCACCATTCTGCATCAGCTCGGGTATAGGGATAAGGAAAGGTATAAACCAAAAAACGCGACACCAATGGGTTGTTAGCGAGCGCTACCAACGCTTCAATATCTGAATTGGCATAATCTCGAAGGGTGAGCATAGAGGATGCGATCGCACATCGCTACATCCCCAAATTATAGTCGCTGCTTAATTACTTCTTTTCCGTCGCAGTCAACACTGGATTACTTTCTAGAATGTCCAAGTGGCGATGGTTCCAGTCCACATCCTGTAAGATCACCTGACTTAAATCTACTTGTCTAAGGACAGTACCGGTTAAAATAGCCCCACTCAGATCAGCACCCGTTAAATCAGCACCCGTTAAGTCAGCGCCACTGAGGTTTGCACCTTTGAGGTTAATGCCAGTCAGGTCTGCATAGCGAAGATCTGCTCCTGCCAGATTTGCCCCTGGACAATTAGCTGCTCGTAGATTTGCAACCCTGAGATCTGCTTTTGCCAGTAGAGCTTGCTTCAAGTTGGCTCGTGTTAGGGTCGCCCGAATGAGCTTGGATTGACTTAAGTTAGCCACTTCCAAACAGGCATCCATAAAGTCTGTCCGCCACAGCAATCCTTGGGATAAATTCGCACCTCTGAGATTACTCCCACGGAATTGGGTCAGGCTCATATTGACCCGAGCTAGGTTTGCCTGTTCAAAATTAATACCATTTAGCAACAGTTCACACAGACTATCCCCGGTCAAAATTGTGGAGCTAAAGTCTCGGATACCGTTCGCGTATTGTTCAATGAGGGAGTCGGAGTGAATGTCAACTAGCATGGCTTTACAGTCTAACAACGACGCCTGGATAGAATTCTCCATCCAAGGCAGACCCTCACCTACTTTCAGATGAGGGTCAAATCAATTGGATCAGTTGCTAGACACCCGTCACGATTTGGATGAAGTTGAGGTTTGTGGCTAGTTCTAAGAGCAGGATGGACATGAAGCCAACCATGGCTAGGCGTCCACTGATGCGCTCAGCATTCTTATTGAAACCAAATACGGGCTCTTCCTGAGCGGAGGTCTTAGGCTCAACTGCAAAGCTGTTAACGTAACCGCGATCGTCTGAGGTGAATCCTTTAGTCATGGGAAGTGCTCCGTAAATGCTTGATTTGCTTATGTAAATAAATGTAACACAAGCATTATGAAATGTAAAGAAATTAACGTCATCAACAGATTTTGGCAGGAGCCTTATCGCATTAGATCCTTTACAAGTAAAGATTTTTAGCGATCAAGAAATTAAATTAATTTTGTAACGAGTCATGACAATCCACCCTGCTTAAAGCGGCAATGAGTCCATTGTCACTGCTGTCTTTGATGATCCAACCCGTTAAGCCAGATCAAGCGAGTCACCAAACTCGACTGCCCTTTACAAGGCAACTCCCACATTCTGTAAAACAGTTATGGGTCCAATCTGCTTCAAATGCTCTAACTCTTGTGAATTGCGTACCAATAAAGATCCAGCAAATCCTAAGGAGTTGATGGCCACGCCTTCGAAACTAGGTTGCGATCGCAGCACCATCAGCATCCAGTCTCTCGTGACTAGCAGGTTATAAGCACCGGTCGCTTCGGCAGTATCCGATTGCCATGGCATACCAATAGCCTCTAAGAGTTGGTAATAGGTATCTAGTAACACCGGAGCTAGGTCCTGCGGAGTGTTTGTCCAGTCTAAAGACAGGGGTGCAATCCCATGCACAAACGGCAACGCAGGGCTTTGACCTATACCTTGTAAATCAGCCGCAGCGATAACAGGTGAAATCGGTAAATCAGAGCGATCTGGGAAAAACGGTAACGGCACCATCTGCAGATGCTTATGGGGTTGACTCGCCCCCGCCGCCCATCCGCCGTTATAAAACGCCAACCCTTCCATTTCACTCAAGACAATGGCTAACGCCAAACAATCGGCTACATCAAGCCACGTATCTTGGCTGACAAATTCTCGTGTCACCATCAACAGATGATGATCTACCACATTGAACTTGTTCAATAAGACTAGATGTTGATCCGATAGATCAGATACGAATAGATCTGCTTCGTAAGGAAGGAAGGGATTAAAGTTTTTGGGTTTGGGGGTTTTGAGGGCTTTCGCCTTGCGGGCCAAGTTAGAGACAATCCGCACCATAAACTCCAGCCCTCCATCGATCACTGGCTCATAATGAGTGGCAATGGACTGTAGAGCCCCACACTTCTTAGCCTCCTGGGTTCGATGAATCAGGTGCGTTCGAAGCGTACCGGGGATAAGTTGCTGAGCATTCGTCATGGGCATAAAGTAGTCCAAAGTTCAGTCATAGAAACAGACCTACCCTTTGCGAATATTTGGTTTAGGCTAAAGATCGAGCACCTTAGGCAATTAAGCATAGGCAACTCATTATCAACAAGCTAAACTAATGTAAACTAATTAATTCCTTAACTTTAATAATTAAGCTCATGCTTAAGCTTTCTGAGCTAGATAGTCCACGCATGGCGATCACCGCAGTGCAAACACCTGTTACCCGTCCTGAAGAGAAACAGGCACAAAAAACGGTTCGGAAACCCTATCCGAATTTCAAGGTGATTGTGGTCAATGATGACGTCAACACGTTTGAGCATGTTGCCAAAACATTAATGACCTATATACCCCATATGACATCTGATAAGGCTTGGGAATTAACCAATCAAATTCATTTCGAAGGCCAGGCCATTGTTTGGGTCGGTCCTCAAGAACAAGCTGAACTCTACCATATGCAGCTCCAGCGAGCGGGTTTAACCATGGCTCCCTTGGAGGCCGCTTAAGGGATGTCTGGCAATAAAGGCCGATTAGTGCTGAATCACTCTACCCATATTCCCGGCTTACTCGCGATTTTAGGAAAATTGATTCACTATCCAGGTATTCAAACCGTTACCCCCGGCGTGATTAGCCGAGTCAAGGGACACGCCCCCCACCTAAAGCTGCGAATTTCAGTCCCCATTCGGGGCGGATTTAAAGTCTTAGCTCGCTCAGGCAAGACAGTGCAAGAAGTTTTTATTGTCACAACATTGAGTTCAGACGAGTTGGTCTACACCATTACCCAAATTCAGGCTTAAGCAGCCATTAAACCTTTCTCATCCAGTGCTGAAGACGCATCAACCTTGTGCATAATTTAGCAACAATGGTCTGATAGCTTTAGTGGTGTATTCCAATGATATTTGAGTCTCAATGACTAGGATCAAGCTCATCCCGGCTGCTTTAAGAGATCTGAAACAATCTTCAATTGAGCAGTTTTTTGATGATATTCCGACCATCCTGGCAGGAATGCAGGCAGACCATAAGCGAGCGGGTCCTAATGCACTAGATACCAAATCTTTACAAGGCCGCTATAAAACCCTATCTAGGACCAAAATCCCTGGTCATTCAGCCCGAATTATTTGGAAAAGGGATGCCTACGATAAGACGGTCATTGGTATTGATGCACGGGACGACCATACTTACTCCCAGGACTATGATCAGCGTCAATATTGTCCTTGTTACGTTTGGCACGGCGAGACGGGTAATGATTGGCGAGCCTGGGTCTATGATGCCGGGTATAAATATTCACCCGTCTTAACGCCTGAGCAGGAGCAGGTGGGCCATGACCTCTTAGCCCAGCACAACACTGAGTTTTCTGCGCGACTGATTCAAAGCCCGCCAGGTACAGGCAAAAGTATTACGGCAACAGGCTGGGCCAGTAAGTATTATCGACAAGGTTGGCAGGTCTCGTTAATCGTGCCTTCGCTGCTCATGGAAGAGATTGAACGATATCTGCAGCAACAAGATGAGGGACTCCACGGACTCCAACCGATGACTTTCGCGACCTGGTTAGGACAGCTTTACCCTGACTTAAAAGATTGTTTAGCGTCTCCAGACCAGGAGCGGGAGGCTTTTTATGCCGCAGCCAAACAAAGCCATCACCTGAAGACATTGGGAGCGATCTCATATCGAGATATTCTGCTTTATCAAGCCTACATCTTGGATCACGACACAAAGAATTTACGTAAAAGTGCGCAGTTTCATAGCAACCAACAGCGCCTTCAATCCCTGAGAAAGATTAAGCCTGACCATTGGAGACGCCAATTAGGCAACCAATTGTCTCGCTTCGATGTGGCTCAACGGCTCGCTCATCAACCTCCACCGATCGCAAAAAATACCTTAATCATTATTGATGAAGCCCAAGACTATCTGCTGGCAGAACTCAAAGCCGTGATTGCCCTATGCCAATCCTGGCAAACTCATCATCCCTACCGAGTCCATTTGTGGCTGCTGGGCGATTTAAATCAGCGGATTCAGCCCGTTGACTTTGAGTGGGGACAGCTAGAATTGGACAAATCTATCCAACCCTTTCGGTCTAACTATCGAAATTCGGGTCACATCTTGCAATTTGCCAATCCCTTTCTCTCGATTACAAAACACGGTGCCCCAGGGAAACGGACGATTACAGCCGCAGTTGCCCAACCTGAAAATGCCCTAGAAGTGGGTGACCCCGTCCGACTGATCGTGTGTGAGTCGCAGGCAGACATCATGGGCTTCTTCCAGCGCTTGGTGCAATGCTCTCCCTTGCAAGAGACCTCGCAGCATCGATATTTAAGGGTGGAGTTAGCGCAACAAGTCAAAGTGTTGAGATCGCACCTGAATGATCTGCTCTATCCCACCACTCGGGCCTTAGAATTCCTAGATGTCAGCCAAGCTAAAGGTCGAGAATTTGAAGGCTGTATCGCTTTACCGACCTTTACATCGACAGATATTCCCACCTCCGAACAAACCTACCAGTGGTATACCCTCTTAACCCGAACGCGGGCACGGCTCTTAGTCCTGGCCACTCGCTTGGAAGTCGATGAGATGACTAGGCTTGTTCCCGATGCATTGGTCCACTGTGACCAGATTCCGTTAGAGGACGCTGCAGCGGTTGACCAAACGATTCAATGGATTATAGAAGCTGTGGGCGGTACCGATGCGGTTGAGCGGGCAACCGAGATCCGCCATCGTTTACTGACGAGTTTGACAACCGATCCACTCCATCTATATGCCGATACCTATGCACTCATGCAAGCGGCTAAGATTGACCACAATGATTGGGAGCAAGCGGCATTACAACGGCTTCAAGACCGTTTCGATATCTTGAGCAATCCTATGCTTTTACACCATGCACAGGGTGAAGAGCTGGAAGTATCATTACGATGTTTACTCTTCCGAGCCATGTACCGCTCCTGGGACGCGGTCGCCACAGCCCAGTCTCTTCAACAGACGGATGCAGCAGAGTATCAACGTTTAGGCCATCAGATTGCGGAGGACCTTGACCATCAAGGCTTAATCTATGAAGCCCTACGCGTGCGCAAACAGTTTGGCCTGGATATTTTGGAGGATGTCCCTTTCCCTGAACTATTGGATCAGTCTGGTGATCTGCTGATTCTCTTGGGAGAAGCGCTACAAACCCGTTTAGCTGACGTTATTGACCATCTCACGCTATGAATGATTTAGAAACGCTCCAAGGACTGGAGAAATTAGAACTATTGATTCACGCTGGCATCGAGCGCGGAGAACATCTCGTTCAACAAGCCTGTCGTGTGGATGAAGTCAAACAACTACTCCAGGCCATGCAGCAACAGCAGGCAAGCCTAACAGCCGCCACTGAGCAAGCCGAACTCTTATCCGCTCAGGTGCTCGACCTGGAGACAACGATGGCGTTGCTCCACAACAATCGGCAGACCCTAGAAAAGCAATATCACACCCTAGCAAGGCAAGCAGAGACTTGCAGCCAAAGCATCCAAGCGGTCTCGACACAAATCGCGGGGATAGATCAAGCCACACAGCAGCATGAAAGCATCATGCAAGTATTAACTCAGCTCAAACAACAGGTGCAGCAAGACAAACAAGCGAGGTCTGATCAGGACCAGAACATCCAACAGTTGCAAATAGACATGGCTCATCTGCGTCAAACATCCGATACACAAAATAGCCATTGGCAACAACAACAGTCTGAACAGATCCAACTCGTCCATACCTTAGAAGCGCAGCTCACCCGTCAGGGCGATCAACTTGCCCGCTTGGCCACCCAAATAGAAGCGTTCAAATATGAAGCAGTAGAACATAGACTCGAATCCCTCGAAACGCTCTCGCCCAATATTGCTCAGCTCAAGTCACAGATTCAAGCCGTTGAACATCGCTTGCGACAAGACATGGAGGCTAGCCAAAAACGTTTGGCCCAACGATATCGAATTTTAGTGGTGGTCAGCGTCATCGCAATCGCTGGCTTGGTCTTATGGGGGCAATGGTATTTCAGGCGAACTGATAAGCGATCATCCTCTCCCTCTCAATCCCTGATCTCAAAGCGGTCGGTAGCATGTCATGCTCATCCTGGAGATATTGTGTGAGGAGGCTAAAGCGAGATGCTAAGTTGTTTGGGGCAAACCCCTTAAATGTCATGGTCTGGGAACGCCACTGATCAATTCCAAGAAGGCCAAGCACTCTTTAGAGTTGGACCAGCATTTTTTCGCCCGAGCAGTCGACCCGCCCGCGATTTAGGCATATTGGCAGCGGCTGTTTATCGCCAAAAAATGGGCCACCTAACAGTTTTAGATGTGATGACCGGATGCGGGGTGCGATCGCAACGCTATGCCCTAGAAAGTGCGGCGGATTGGATTTGGGCCAATGACGCAAACCCTGACATGGCCCCTGTCTTAACCGATAACTTAAGCCAACTGCCCCCGCAGCGGTATCAGCTTTTCTATCACTCCGCAGCACAGCTATTCTCTAGGTGCCGAGAACAGTTTGATTTCATTGATTTGGATAGTTTTGGCTTACCCACTCCTTTTCTGCAAGGCTGCCTGCAAACCGTCAAATTAGGTGGACTCCTCTATATTACGGGCACGGATAGCCGCACCTTAGCGGGCCATAACCCCAAACATAGTCAGCGATTACTGGGAGCATGGGCGCGATCGCATCCTGCTGCCCATGAACAAGGACTACGGCTGCTATTAGGGAGTTGCTGGCAACAAGCTCAAATCCTAGGACAAGATATTCAGCCCATTTTCTCTTATTTTCAAGGTCAAATTTATCGAGTACTCGTCCAGGTCACCGCACCCCAATCCCAACATGGCCTGGGATTTATCGGCTATTGTCACCACTGCGGCCACTATCAAACCGTCGCTTGGGACCAGCTCAGCCGCGCCACCTGCCCCCACCAAGGTCCACCGTTAACCCTCAGCGGTCCCATGTGGCTGGGGCCATTGCATCATCCCACCTGGCTCGCCGCTATGCAGAAGCTTGCCCAGAAATGGGGCTGGTCCAATCGAGCTCAACTCTTACAGATGATGCAAGATGAAGCCCTGATGCCGCCTTATTTCTACTCCGTTGCAGACATTGGACGACGGGGCAAGATGGATATACCAAAACGCGATCGCATCATTGCGCAACTCCACAAGCAAGGCTATCAGGCCAGCCTCACCCACATTAATCCCCAAGCCGTCAAAACTGATGCGCCGTTTCATGACTGTCTGACTATTGCTGCAGATATGTGAACAGCATTAACGTTCTACTATCGGCTCAGTCGAGCGGGACCAACCCACTCATTCCAAGAGCTGCTGTAGCCATCGTAAGTAATAAAGTAACGGTTCCCGCTGACATCCAATACACGTCCGGGGTACCATTTCCCTTTCCACAAAATCTGCACCGATTGTCCCACTCGATAAGCCGCATTAGAGGAAGCAGGAGCATAAGGACGAAAACGGTTCGGACCGACCCACTCATCCCAAGAACTGCTATAGCCGTCATAGGTGATGTAGCATTGTCGACCACTCGTATCTAGAACCTGAGCTGGATACCATTTCCCCTTCCATAACACTTCACCCCTTTGTCCAACTGCACATGCAGCCCTGGCCTCAGCACTCAGGGTCAAACCGCTAAACCAAGTGGCCGTTAGTAACAGTAAAAATGAAATAGATTTTTTCATCGTCATATCATTCATGGTCATACCTACCTCTAGGATGCCCATGGAGACGACTGACCCAGCGTTTTTTGCCGCTTGGCAGAAGCATGTCTCACATCATGCATCTGCTATTACATCCTCCCTACCAGGGGAGGGGCTGACCATCTCGAAAAAATCCACCGGTGGGACCATCATCCGGTAGCATCGCAGCCCAAACAATTGCAGCTGCCCCTTCAGGAACCGGTCTCGCCCCCATTTCTTTCGTGCCTGGATAAGTCGCTGTGAAATTTGGACAAACGGCATTGACCAAAATCCCCGTCTCTAGTAGAGATCGACTGAGCTTAACGGTTAGGGCATTCAAAGCAGCTTTCGATATCCCATAAGCTGGCAATCCCCCGCCCTGTTCCTGCAGACCTCTGGGGCCAGCAAATGACCCTGCTCCACTAGAAACATTCACAATGCGTCCATGCTGACTCTTCTTTAGCAGCGGTAAGCAAGCCTGAGTCATCCGCCAGGCCCCGAACAAATTTGTATTCAAAGTATTTTGAACATCATCTAAATCAGCCACCAGAGTTTGCTGCTGAAAATCAAAATTTATGCCTGCATTGTTAATCAGAATATCTAAATGAGGGAGATTGCCTTCTAGGTCATGCACGAGCTGGGCCACGCTCTGGTCATCCGCAACATCTACAAAGTTGAGCATCACTTCAAGCCCTTCTTGCTGGAGCTGTTGGGCTGCTTGTTCTCCCTTTTGCCGATCACGGGCCGTGAGCATGACGCTAACGCCTTGCTGGGCCAATTGCCGACAAACCTCTAGTCCCAATCCACGGTTGGCCCCCGTCACTAGGGCAATCTTGCTATTCTCATCTAGCATAGAAATCTCCTATTAGGTATATACAGAGTTGATAAGGTTAAAACCAGCCGATATCGATCCCTTTCAGCCAAATATCGATAGCAATCTCTGATCAACGACTTGTTTGCGAAGCTACCGCTGCATAATGTTCAACGGTCGGGAATGGATCATAGTAATGGTGCAGCAACGTCTTCCACTGCTGATATTGAGGTGATTGGCGAAAACCCTGCACATGATCCTCTAACGTTTGCCAATGCACCAACAGCAAATAACGGGATGGTTGCTCAATACAGCGCTGCAGTTCATGCCCCAGATAACCCGGCATGGCAGCGATAATATGTTGGGCCTGTTGAAAGTCTGCCTGAAACTGGTCTTCTCGCCCAGGAATGACATCCAGGATTGCAACTTCTAGAATCATAAATCGAGCTTGGGTATCATTCCGATCCAGGCTGAGTCCAAAAATGCGTGGCGGCGGGAGGATTCACGATCTTGCGAGCCTCTTCTGTCGGATTGAGATAAACAGAAGACTGGCGAAACGGTTGATCCTGGCTAGAGAACTTGTTAAGACGGCGTGAAACCCGATCGGGTATACCATAGCCTTGTTCAATATGGCCTTTCCCAGCGATAACAACCACCAGTTGATCGGGCTGTTGACGAACGGTTTGGGCTATTTTTTCAGCCATGGTTTCGTCCCAAAGAACCTGGGCTGAGAAAAACCGCTCAAATCCTTCTTCAGACGCGGGACCGTGATGAAATTGCTCATAAATAGTTGTGAGTTTTTGACGATAGGCCGTATTGCTCAGGTCTATATCGGCCAAAGGCGGGATAAAAGCATAGTCTTCTGGGGAGAGGCTTTCCAATCCCTGCCGACCCACTTTTTTGGTGATTTCAGTGGGCGTATTTAACGCGATCACCGGAAGTTGATGCTGCTTTGCGAACCGCAAAAGGGGGGCGTAGAATTCCCAATCAAATCCCCAGCGTTGCCGATACTCTGTTTCTTTTTGCAGCTGCGCCTCCGTGATCTCTCCCGCAAGATAGCGATTGATGGGCTCTTGAAAAGGACGCTGAAACATTTCCATTGCGATGGCCAATTTGGGTTGTCGTTCAAATAACCCTCGAAGAATCGCTAACTGGGCTTTGTGGTCTGCCACACTGTTGTGGGTTTCCCCTAAATAGACCACTTGCACTTTAGATAACTGGTCTAACAGGTTTTTTTGCTCAACACTCACTGCTGAAGAAGCGCTAATTAATTGCCAGCCAATCGTCGGGAGAGCACAGGCCAAGAATAGTCCTAATCCTAAAGACCACAGGTAAGATGGACGAATTCGGCGCATAGGAACATCTCTACAGGTACTAGGTACAAGATGACATAAACCCACCTAAAGATGGTGAGTACCAGTTCGAAAAATAGCAATCGGCCAGCAAAACAAAACCCCCTCTTCTTACGAAGAGGGGGAAAACTATGAACTAGTTATTTTGACAGACTTACCACTTATCAGCTTGATCTAAAACGTATGCAGCAACGTTCTCGATATCAGCAGGGGAAAGGCTAGCACCAAATGCAGGCATACCACCTTTACCGTTGGTGACCTGATTGATGATGGCATCAGCAGAGTCCATACCATTAGCGGATAAAGCATCCGCTTTTAGGGTTTTGTCAGCCTGGACAACATTGTTACCACCAGCATGGCAAGCAGCACAGTTGGCATTGAAGACACCAGCGCCAGCACCCGCATCAGCGGCTAAAACAGGGCTGCTGATGGCAAAGGTCAGTACAGCAAGTGCAGTTAAGGCAATAGATAGAAGTTTTTTCAACGTGTTTCTCCTCTCAATTCATATTGGCAGCAAGGCTACCAAACTTATTAACGCCAGACACCAAATGATGAATATATACGGTGCTTATTTATGGCAAATGCGATGACTCGCATCATTATTTTAGGATCGTCCCTGCAACTTTAGAACCCCATACGAAGAGTTCATAGGATTACAAGTCTTTCCTTAACGGCATCGATATTGCACTAATCCTTTGATTAAAGCAATTTTAAGGACAAATACCTTAAGTAAAATCTATGCCATCAGCAACATCTTCAGTACCCCAACCTCTAGCTACTTCAGCAGCTCTGAGAATAAAGGCTTCTAGATTTGCCAATTCTTTATCGGGCAGCCAAGTATCCGGGACCTGGCGGCACCAAAAGCTAACATCGCTACCATCATAAATGGTTGGCTCTCGTTGGAATTCAATGAGATTAGCAACGTTATCCCGAGAAGGGGTTGCCCCCTGCAAATTCTTCATTGACAAAGATTGCACAGGATTGGGCAATGTCGCTCCACCTACATGGCAGTTCTTACAGTTATCGTCAAATAACCGTTTCCCATCCGATAGCTCTTCTGGAGAAAACAACTGGGTTTCTCCAGACGCATCCATCACGATAGGGACAGGTTCTGTCACCTTGAGATACCGAACAATATAGTCCTCAATATCTCCAGCTTGGGCGATGAAACTGTTGGGGAAAACTCCCAAACAAACCCAAAGAACTGCAAGAAAACAACATTTGAGCCACGATTTCAGCATTTGATGCCCGCCTTGAATATGAACTTTATAAAGATAACGTCGTTCATACTGGTCAACAACCAATGGACACTTAACGGTTGGCTTTACCGCCACCCCACTGATCACCAATCACTGAAGGCTGGATGAGAATATGACCTGCGATGTCGAATAGATCCTCATCAGACAGGTTTCTCATTAGAGGGAAGACATCTGTACTTTGAGTACTAGGATGCACTTCAGAAATGGTGTCAAAACCATCGTAGGTTGTGGGATTGTTCATATAATCCACAAGACCTTCAACGTTGTCACGTCGGGGGTTAGCGCCTGCCAAGCTAGCTGAAGACAAGTTGATACTGGGATTTGTTTTTGTATCACCACCAATGTGGCAGTTCGCACAGGCAAAGTTGAATAAGCGCTGGCCCTCTTTCGCTTGCTGAGTGGATAGAGTAACGGTACTCCCCTCATTTAACGCAACTGTTCGAGTCGCATCATCTAATTCAGCAGCAGTTGCAGTACTGGTTAATACTTGAAAAGCAAAAAATACTGTAGCCACCGCCAGCAACATGTATCTTTTCAGCATAGTTCTCCTTTCAATTTCGTTTAATTATCAGGCTCTCAACACAGTTAAATCCACTCTACAGAACTGGGTACTCTATCTAAACCTGCCCGTTGCTGGTGACAGTGATGGAAGTCCACAGAAATGAGAAGAGGAAAAGGCATGAATAAAGCAGTAAAACAGTTTTAGGCTTAATTGAATTAAAACCTGAGTCGTCACCTATTGGTTTGATCTTAGGTATTTTCTTGGTTAGCCAAAATTTCTAAAATAAGTGCTTTGACATCCTCCAGGGCTAAACGGGTGTGGGGCGCTTTATAAGCGACACCCAAACGATCGCATAATGTACAAACCTCTTCGATAGAGAGATGATAGTCCTCTGCTATTTCCGAGATTGACAGGTCTGCAAACCCCATAATCATTAACGTACTGATTTTATTAAGGTTGACCCATCTAATATCATGCCATTGAGGCGTCCCTTTCCCAAATCCAGATTCCATAAATTGGTCAAATCTGGAATGGAAGAGGATCAAGGTTCAGTCCCCTATCCCCTATTCAACAGCAGCGGCAACTGGAACAGCGGTAGGTGAAACATCTGAGGCCATCGGCATTTGAGCATGAATGCGAATCAGCTGGGCTAAGGTTCGCTTTAACTCTGGTCTCGGAACAATGGCATCTACAAATCCATGGCCGAGCAAATATTCTGCCGTTTGAAAATCGTCCGGTAGCTTTTCTCGCAAGGTCTGTTCGACCACCCGGCGACCGGCAAAGCCGATAGTTGCTTTGGGTTCAGCCAAAATCATATCCCCCAGCATCGCAAAGCTCGCGGTCACCCCACCGGTAGTGGGGTGAGTGAGTACGGGGATATAGAGTAAGCGGTTGGTTCTGTGCTGATCTAGCGCGGCAGAGGTTTTCGCCATTTGCATTAGGCTCAGCATCCCTTCTTGCATGCGAGCACCACCGGACGCACAAACGATCACGAGAGGAAGACGGTTTTGCGTGGCATGCTCGATCAAACGGGTCAGTTTCTCGCCAACGACGGACCCCATACTGCCTCCCATAAACCGGAAGTCCATGACACCCAAGGCGAGAGACAAGCCGTCAAGTTCACCCACCCCTGTTTGGACAGCGTCCTGTAGACCAGTTTTGCTTTGGTATTCCTGAATGCGATCGCAATAGGCTTTGCGATCTCGAAACTGAAGGGGGTCACAGGCGACCAAGTTATTGTCCATCGCCACCCAGGTTTCTGCATCAATCAGCTGCGCAATCCGCTCATCACTTGAGACGCGCATATGATGACCACATTCTAGGCACACCATTTGATTGGCCCGTAAATCTTTGGTGTAGGTTAAAGCACCGCACGACTCACACTTCGACCATAAGCCATCAGAGATTTCTCGTTCTGGCTGTGCTTTGGTCACAGGATGAGATTTTCGTCGATTTGCAAACCAATCAAATAAAGACATGGAAACGCTTGATTCCTTTCAAAAATGAACTCAGCACCTGCAAGACCGCAGCAATTGAGGCATAAGGTTACCGTTACCCTCACCCATTTGAGACGTTCAACAACAAAGTCTCCCCCGCTTTGCCTAGAAACGAATACAGTGTGACCTTGCCCATTCATCGGGCTAGCCGTGAGGACATAACGCATCCTCCACTATGGCCGAATTGCTTGTGGGTTTTGTAATAAAATTATTAATTAATCATAAACTTTGTCGCTGGCACTTGGCGTCTTAAATATTTTGTCGTTTGTAAAGTTTTTGGGAATCGCAGAAATTCGGTGACAAATGTTACGACATTTATGGGCACTCTAAGCGTATACGGAGCGCGTCTTTTATTCCAAATCACAATCAGCTGGACAAGCACCTTTGCCATCTGCTTGGGCTGAATTTTACATAACTTTTAGGGATCCCTCTTGAGATCTCTTCATTCTTCATGAAAGTTATTAAGATTGGGCCTTTCAAGGACATGGGACGTGTACAAGGGCTTAGCTATGCTGAGCCTACCTGGATTAAACGCTTGAGTCACCCAACATCCTAAAACTGTCATGATTTCTAAGTCTCATCAAAATTGGTTTCCCGTTTGGCAATATCTCAATCAGCCCTTATTCCATTCGGACATTAAACTGGTTCTCAATCCAGGCCGTTTTTGGCAACAATATCGGATTGAGTATTTGAACCGATGTTGGATGCGGCAGTGTTTACCCAATCATGATCCCCAACGCTAGCGCCATAAAGGGTGGACTTTTGGGCGTTTTCGCTTGGGCCTCATCCAGGGTTTTTGAGTTTTAGATAAAGTGAATGCACACTAGCGGCGCTAGTGTGCATTCATCTTGAGCAAGCCTAGTTGGTAAAAAAGCTTAAGTTCCAACGTTGATGAGTTGGACTCACCTATGACATTGTTTGGGTCTGTCACGGTTTGCTCAAAGGAAGCAGTGATAAGATAAGAGGTGATTCATCGATATCCCGACCGACTTACCGGGCATTAATATCTCCGCGTTAGAATTGCTCGGATATATTGACGTTAGCCTAGCCTTTTCTTAAGGGTAGGAATCGTTCGATTCGCTACCTAAACATTGTCATCAACTGCCTATTTCCTCATGGTCAATGCTCCCCCTAAACAACCGACTCCGCCTAAGCTTTCCAAACTGGAAGGGATTAAAGAGCGCAGTCATCATCTACGCCATCCGTTAATTGCAGAACTCCAAACGGATGCGAGAAATTTGCCAGAAGAAGCCATTCAGATCCTCAAATTTCATGGCTCCTATCAGCAAGATAATCGTGATAATCGAGCGAAAGGGCAGGAAAAAGACTATCAGTTTATGCTGCGGACTCGCAGTCCCGGTGGATTTATCCCAGCACAGCTCTACAAAACCCTGGATGAACTCAGCGAGACCTACGGCAATCAAACCCTGCGAGCCACCACCCGCCAAGGGTTCCAGATTCACGGCATTGTCAAACAGAATCTGAAAACGGTGATGGCCGCCATCATTCATAGCATGGGGTCTACCCTAGGAGCCTGTGGAGATTTGAACCGCAATGTGATGGCCCCGCCAGCGCCCTATGTTAATCGTCCCGACTATGTCTATGCCCAAGAGTATGCCAATCGGATTGCCGATTTACTCACTCCCCAAACGGGCGCTTACTACGAGATTTGGTTGGATGGGGAAAAATTCTTATCCGCAGAAGAGCATCCTGAGGTCAAAGCGGCTCGCCAGCGCAATACCAACGGCACTAACCTAGACGATGACGAAGAGCCAATCTACGGGCAACATTACATGCCCCGGAAGTTTAAGATTGCCGTTACTGTCCCAGGCGATAACTCCATTGATCTCTACACCCAGGATGTGGGTCTAGTGGTTATCCTGGATGACCAGGACGAATTACAAGGATTTAACGTATTTGTGGGGGGTGGCATGGGCCGCACCCATAAAAAAGAAGAGACCTTTGCTCGCATTGCCGATCCACTGGGCTTTGTGGCCAAAGAAGATGTCTATGACCTAGTCAAAGCCATCGTTGCCACGCAACGAGATTATGGTGACCGCCAGCAGCGTCGCCATGCCCGCATGAAATACCTGGTCAACGACTGGGGCATTGATAAATTTCGCAGCGTTGTTGAGCAGTATTTTGGTAAGTCAGTTGCCCCCAGCCGCCCATTGCCTGAGTTTAAGTATGAAGATTACCTCGGCTGGCATGAGCAAGGCGATGGTCAGCTCTTCTTAGGCATTTCTATTGAGAATGGTCGGGTCTTCGACAATGGCAAGCTGCAGCTGAAGTCTGCCCTACGCCAAATTACGAAGCAGTACCATCTGCCCATGCGGCTGACCGCCAATCACAATCTGATTATTTACAATATTCAGCCCAGTGATAAAGCGGCGATTCAAGGCATTTTGAACCATGCAGGGGTGCTAGCAGAAACAGAGATTGATCCGCTGGTGCGCTATGCAATGGCCTGTCCAGCGTTGCCCACTTGCGGACTAGCCATTGCAGAGTCGGAACGCGCCATCCCCGGCATTATTGATCGCATCCGCGCGCTGCTCAATAAGCTGGATCTAAAGGAAGAGCATTTTGTCATCCGAATGACCGGCTGTCCGAATGGCTGCGCTCGTCCCTATATGGCTGAGCTGGGCTTTGTCGGCATTAAGCCAACGTCCTATCAGCTCTGGTTAGGGGGAAGCCCCAATCAGACTCGGCTCGCCAGAACCTTTCTGGAAGTGATGCCCATCGACGAATTGGAGACAACCCTAGAGCCGCTCTTGGTGTTCTTTAAGCAAAAGGGCAAAACCGCTGAAAGCTTTGGTGATTTTTGCGATCGCATCGGCTTCGACGCCCTGCGACAATACAGCGACACCTATGACCCAGCGACCCAAACCGGCAAAATCGCCAGTGGTAAAGCCCGGGTCCGCCATCGGGTCAACCTGCGGGAAGATGTCTATAGCCGTCTGAAAGAGACCGCCAGCGCCCAGGGCAAAACCCTGACTGAAGTGGCGTCTGATGCTATTGATACCTATTTAAAAAATCAATCTCAGACCTAAATTGCACCTAATTTTAGGTGTAATAAAGCTATGGTGAAGATTGTCGTCATTGGCGGCGGTGCGGCTGGGTTCTGGGGGGCGATTGCCTGTGCAGAAGCCTACCCCCAGACTCGAATAACGATTTTGGAAACCAGTGGGCAGCTCCTGTCTAAAGTGCGGATTTCCGGGGGTGGGCGCTGCAATGTTACCCATGCTTGTTTTGAACCCTCGCAGCTGGTGGGTAATTATCCACGCGGGTCTAAAGCCTTGCGGGGAGCATTTAGTCGGTTTCAGCCCCAGGATACGGTGCAGTGGTTTCGAGCCCACGGAGTTTCCTTAAAAACGGAAGCCGATGGCCGCATGTTTCCCAAAACTAATGACTCGGAAACCATTATTGCCTGCCTGCAACGAACGGCTCAAAAACTGGGAATTCAGGTGCGGACGGGAATGTCCGTTACTCATATCAAGCATAAAGGGCAATTTACAGTTGGGTGCAAATCTGGAGAGAAGCTGGGGTGCGATCGCATCCTCTTAGCCACGGGCAGTCATCCCCTTGGCTATCGTCTTGCCAAACAGCTCGGTCATACCCTTGTATCGCCAGTACCGTCCCTATTTACCTTCAAAATCCAGGATCCGAGATTGCAAGGTTTAGCCGGTATTGCGGTTGATCCAGTGCAGTTGTGGTTAACAGTGGGAGATCAAAAATTTGACCAGCAGGGGCCGCTCTTGGTCACCCACTGGGGGCTCAGTGGTCCTGCGGTTCTCAAACTCTCGGCTTGGGGAGCACGGGCTTTTCATCAAAGCCGATATCAGGGAGAATTGACGGTCAATTGGGTGCCCCATTGCTCCTATGAAGACCTGCGCCAGCGGTTGAGGGAAACCCGAACTGCCGTTGCCAAACGTGCGATCTCAAACCACTGCCCCGTCGACTTACCCCAGCGCCTCTGGCAAAAACTGATTGCGGCAGCGGGGATTTCTTCCCAACAGCGCTGGGCAGATCTATCCAAAACCCATTTGCGATCGCTGCTGCAAGAACTAACCCAAGGTAAGTTTCATGTCTTAGGGAAAGGAGTCTTCAAAGATGAGTTCGTCACCTGCGGCGGCGTCGACCTCAAACAAATCAACTTCAAAACCATGGAAAGTCGCTGCTGTCCCGGACTCTATTTTGCTGGCGAAGTCATCGACATTGATGGCATTACCGGTGGATTTAACTTTCAAAACGCCTGGACGACGGCCTGGTTAGCGGCCCAGGCCATGGGGCAACCTGAATAGAGCGACTGGGAACTGCTTTACCCAGAGGAAAAACCCACTCAAAGGACGGTTCTGTGGTTTCATACATCAATGGAGACTATCTCTAACACCTTGTGCAGATGTGGTCGCCCCTGGCGATCCGTCGGGACCTATTTTTCATCGACAGGAGACTTTTATTTTGGGTGTTGAATTACGTAGCTATGTGTACTTAGATAGCCTCCAACCACAGCATGCTGCCTATATGGGCAAAGTGGCCGTTGGTTTTTTACCGTTGCCAGGAGATACCTCTCTATGGCTAGAGATTTCCCCTGGAATTGAGATTAACCGGATCATGGACGTCGCCCTGAAAGCGGCAGTGGTCCGCCCCGGTGTACAGATGGTGGAACGCTTATACGGGGTTCTGGAAGTGCATGCGAGTAGCCAAGCTGAAACCCAAACGGCAGGCCGAGCCATGCTAGAAGCGCTAGGGGTCAGGCAAAATGAACGATTAAGCCCCCAAGTCGTCTCTAGTCAGATTATTCGCAATATTGATCCCCACCACGCGCAGCTAATTAACCGCAACAGCCGGGGCAATATGTTGCTAGCGGGTCAAGCTCTCTATGTGATGGAGGTTCAGCCCGCGGCCTATGCCTCCCTCGCAGCCAATGAAGCCGAAAAAGCTGCGTTGATCAATATTTTACAAATCACCTCTGTGGGCAGTTTTGGCCGATTATACTTGGGGGGAGCTGAGCGAGATATTAAAACTGCAGCGGCGGCTGTGGTGGACGCCCTTGAGCATGTCCCTGGACGCGAGCCTCTGGGCGGCAAGCGCAATGAATAGCTGAGATGAGCAAGTACAAGTCTGCCATGGCAGGGGAACACCTAGCCCTTTTATATCGTGGCCCTGAAATTTGGAATCAGTGGCGACAGGATAATAGCCACAACTCTCCTAATCTAGCGGGCTGTAATCTAGGACAAATGGATTTACAGGCCTTCGACCTCAGCCATACGGATCTAAGCGATGCCAATTTACGGAAAGCTAATTTAGCGGGCGTCAACTTAAGCAACAGTCTTTTATGTGGAGCCAACCTAACCGACGCTCAACTCACAGGAATTAAGGGCGTTGCCATCAACCTCCACCATGCTCAAGCGCAAGGG
This sequence comes from Acaryochloris sp. CCMEE 5410, assembly GCF_000238775.2. Taxonomy (NCBI): domain Bacteria; kingdom Bacillati; phylum Cyanobacteriota; class Cyanophyceae; order Acaryochloridales; family Acaryochloridaceae; genus Acaryochloris; species Acaryochloris sp. CCMEE 5410. The sequence goes on from NZ_AFEJ02000001.1 coordinate 2,564,942, forward strand.
GCCGATCTCAGAGATGCCAATTTAATTGGTGGAGATTTAGGCGAAGCGGTGTTGTTAGATGCTGAACTCAGCCGAGCCAACTTAGTAGGGTGTAGCTTAAAACATGCAGATATTCGGCGAGCAGAACTCGAAGCAGCCCAACTCCACAGAGCAGATCTCAGTTTTGCAGAACTCGAAGCCGCCAACCTCATTCAGGCAGACCTCAGTCAGGCGAATTTAAGCTATGCCACCTTAACTGGGGCTTATTTATATGGAGCCGATCTGAGCCGCGCCAATCTACGGGCCGCCCACTGCAGCCAAGCCTACTTCGTTCGGGCGAATTTTACGAATATTAATGCCGAAGCAGTCGATCTGGCCTGGAGTAATTTGAGTAAGGTGAACTTTTCCGGAGCTAATTTACGACGGGCCAATTTACGAGGAGCGCGACTGCATCGTGCTCAGTTTCATCAAACCTGCTTAGACGGAGCAGTCTGGGACTTAGCCAGTCTAGAGCAGGCCAGAGGATTCCCCAGCCTCAGCTGCTAGTTTCCTTGAGTGTGTAGCAGATTCAGCAGATGTTGCGCTTCTTCCTGCCAAAAGTGACCTTGGGATTTACAAGGAATCGACAACAAAATCCGATCAAAAGCATGGACAGAATCACAGGGGACGGACAGAACCACCTCGGCAGGCTGCTCACAGGTATCTAAAACAAAAGGCCCGCTCTGGAACGTTCGGTGCCCAACCGTTTTAGGTGCTATCGCCTCAAAAGAGTAGTGATTCAGAATATAAGTCGCATCACTATAGGTCAACCAAGGACAAGCCATACCTCGACGTTTTTTCGGTGTGGTGACTTTAGCGGAGGATGGAGCAGTCGTCCTGGCTCGATTATGGCGAGGGGGGCAAGGCCGAGGTTGATGGGCTTTTAAGTAGGCGTAGGCTTGATTAAATTCTTTGAGTTTGGCTTCTGCCTTTTTATACAGACGAGGATTATGCACAAACCGATCGGGATGCCACACCATCACTAAATCCTGATAGGCTTCCCGCACTTCATCAAAGGTCGCATTTTGATGGAGGGATAAGGTTTGCAGATGTGCCTCGCCAACATGCATGGCAGACTCACTTTCCCTAGAAAGTTTACAAACATCTTAATGAGGCTCAAACCTGGAAAGCAATGCAATAGCCGTTACTTTCTACTACAGAATGCAACAAAGTCCTAAGGAACATTGCAAAGACATCTAGAAGTCACCTTGATCCCTCCCCTTTTGTTACGCAGACAAGCGCTCAGTATAAGCAGTAGTTTGCCAAGTAGCGAGGGTATCTACCAAGGGACGTGCCGGTCCAAAGTAATGGCCCTGGGCGAAGTCAATATGAAAGTCATTGAGCAGATCTAGAATGGCCCGCGATTCCACATACTCTGCAATGGTCTGCAGACCCATAATTTTCGAAACATGATGAATGGCTTCCACCACACCTTTAGACATATCGTCATCGACCACACCTCGAATAAAAGAGCCATCGATTTTGACAAAGTCAGCGGGAATCTTTTTCAAATGGGTAAACGATGACAAGCCGCTGCCAAAATCATCTAAGGCGACTTTACACCCCATACTTTTTAAGGCTGTGGTGAGTTGAGCAGCGGCTTCAATATTTTTCAGGGCAACCGTTTCAGAAACTTCAAAGCAGAACTGCTCGGGTCTTAAATGATGCCGAGCCAGTTGTTCTGCAATAAAAGAGGCAATTTCCATATTTTTGAAGGTTGCCCCGGATAAATTCACGAAAAAAACCGCTTCTTGCAGCATTAAGGAATTAATTTCGCCTAAGTCTGCAAATAAATGCTTGATTACCCACCGATCAATCCGGGGCATAAAATCATACTGCTCAGCCACGGGAAAAAACATACCAGGGGAACACACAATACCCGGCTGATCACATAAACGCAGCAGAATTTCAAAGCAAGGTTCAGAGGTATTCGCCTGCAATGCTTGAATGGGCTGGGCATATAATTCAAACTGATTATGCTCAAGGGCATCCCGTAATCGGCTCACCCACTGCAAGGTTTGTCGAGACTGAAGATTAACGGCGCAATCAGCATAATGCACTTGCATGCGATCTCGCCCTCCTTCTTTCGCCGTATACATGGCTCGATCGGCAGCTTCAATCAACAAAGAAGGGGCAATCGCCTCATCCGGCACTTGACAAGCAACGCCCAAACTAAGGGTGATGCGGTTACTGATCGGCGAGGTAGAATGGGGCAGGTTAAGATTATGAATCGCCCCACGGATGGCTTCCGCTACATGGGTTGCCCCGCTGATATCCGTATTGGGCAGCACAACGACAAACTCTTCTCCGCCATACCGAGCAACACAGTCTGCCGGACGCTTAGCAACTTTGGCAATCGTTTGTGCAATTTTCTCCAAGCACAAATCACCAGCTTGATGACCATAGGTATCGTTGTAGGCTTTGAAATGATCAACATCACACATAATTAAAGACAAAGGTTTTTCTTCGCGGAGTAAGCGATTCCACTCCGTTAGAAACACCTCATCGAATCGTCGCCGATTATAGACACGGGTCAAACTGTCGACGGCAGCCAACCTTTCCAGCTCTAGGTTAGCCACAGCTAGCTGATCCGATAGCGCTTTTAAGGCCAGATTCTTATATTCAAGCTCCAAGCGCTGATGCTGGCGCTCCATCGCATATTGAATCGCGCGGGTCAGAACCGTACTGTCAAATCGTCCTTTGACGAGAAAATCCTGGGCACCTTGTTGCATTGCCTCTAAGGCAATCCGCTCATCACTATTACCACTTAGAATAATCAAAGGGATATTTGGAAAAGCTTCATGGATTTTGCGAAATGTCTCCAGCCCTTGGGCATCAGATAGAGATAAATCCAGCAAAACCAAATCAATTTTGGACTGTTCTCTCAGGGTATCCAAACCAGCATGCAAGGTTGGACAATGGTTGAGCATGATGGAGCTTTGTTTTTCTTTCCCCAATAATCGCGTTACGATTTCGACATCTTGAATATCATCTTCAATCATCAAGATCTCGGTATTACTGACTGGAATAACTTGTGAGCCAAATGCGTGCATGTACCTGGAATCCCCCGTATGAGCCTAGAGGCTGAACCTCTCTATCAGCCGCACCTTTTGTTGGGTACGGCTGATGATTTATTTGCTGATCCCCCCATAAATACTCAGCCATTGCTGTAGGTCAAATAAATGATGTAAATACTACTTTTCTACTCAGAAAAGAAATCATTCTTGTATTCCCCCCAATATTGCCCAGTTCTTGTCCAAACTTGGTCATTCTTTCTATGGATGCAGAGTCATATGAATGACCCTTCGATCCCCCCATATCAACCCAGTACTCAGTCTCAGAATCTATGGACTTAGATAAAGAATCCGCGTTTCTGCGGATGTTGAGGACCAATACTGTATCTCTCTTATACCCGTTTGATTCTTGCGATCGCTTCAGTAAACATACGGAACTCATAAAATATTTCAAAAAAATATTATTTCAGTATTAATACGGATACAGCCTATTTCTATAAACGGTGAAAACTGGCTTCTATCACAGGAGAGAAAAGAGCTTTAACGACAAGATGAAACTTCTTTTTCAGCGTCTGACGTGTATCGTATGATACGGTCTCAATCAGAAGATCCAGCGTTGAAAAGTTATTTTGGGTTGTGCCGCTATTTATTATTTTCTTGCAGTTAATCAATAACACAATTAATTTTCATCATTATTCGGCAACCGAATTATTTTTCCTATTTTCAGAGAAAAGAGAGTCTAACTTTTGAGGAGAGCTAAACACTCTAATATTTCCTTTTATTAATATTTTCTAGAGATTGTCGGCACCATATAGATTGTTGTATATTAAAGTGTCTTTTTGTAAAGACCCTATTAAAATTCATGCCGTTATAGGATGGATGATAATACCCAATCTCTTGTGAGCTATGAGCAGTTATCCATCTCCTGTCAGCCATATCAAGTGCAAGTTTTAGAGATATCAATTTAAGCGGGATAAGGTTATGAAACTTCTATTAGTTGAAGATGATCTTGCAGATATCGAATTAACTCAAAATGGTGTCCAGCGCTCTCATGCTGCTATTGATTTAGATTGGGTCGTAGATGGGCAAAGTGCTTTATCCTACTTACTCCGAGAAGGAGAATATAAGCAAAAAAGTCTACCTAGCATGATTCTTCTAGACCTGAACTTGCCAGGTATTCATGGATTACAGGTACTAGAGACCATCAAGCAAAATGACGCTTTTCGCATGATCCCGGTGATCATTTTTACGACCTCAGATGCAGATAAAGATATTCAGAAAGCCTACGAGCTAGGAGCCAATTGCTTTATTCAAAAACCGGCCAGCCTATCTCAATACATTAGTACTATCACAAGTATCAGTACATATTGGACTAAAATCGCAAAATTACCTATCAAGAGTTAATTATTGGCAAAATAGCAATTTTGTAGCCATATATCCTTTTGTAGCCATATATCCTTTTATAGATGAATACAGATTTGTCTCAGAGCCGGGGGAGCCTGTTAAAGTCTGAGCATGGATAGACGTCACTTGTTTATGCTGTTGGCCTTGGGAGGAAGCAGTCTCCTCGCTTCCATGCCCGCCGCTATCGTAATTCGGCAGACTGAATTGCATGGAATAGAGCAAGCGTTTCGCCAAGAAGCTGATCAGATTTCTATGGCGCTTGATCGAGAATTAGCGCTGAACTTTACACCACTCAATGGTCTAAGTACCCTGTTTACAGGGTCAGAAGAGGTTACAGCCCAAGAATTTCGTTTAGTTGCTCAGCAATATCTGACGAAACATTCAAACATACAAGCATTAGAGTGGGTTCCCTTGATATCGCACCCGCAACGACAGCCATTTGAGGTCAAACGACAAAAGGAATATTCGAACTTTCAGCTCACTGAGCGCAAGGCCCCCAAGACGATACAAGTCGCTGACAAACGTAAGACCTATTTCCCTGTCGCTTTTGTAGAACCTTATGCAGGGAATGAGCAACGTTTAGGGTTTGATCGCGGGTCAGATACGATGCAACGCCAAACATTAGAAAACTCACGAGATTCGGGCCAGGAGATGGTCACAGCAGTCCTGGGCCAGGATCAGGATGTGCCCCAAATGTTTTTCAAGGTTTCTCCTGTCTATCGTAATCAGCCGCAAACCCTTCAAGACAGACGATTAATGTTGCGAGGCTTTGTGGTGGGGGTCTATCAGCTAGATGCTCTACTGGCCCCTATTGTGGAGCAGGCTACTCAAGCTGGATTGTCAATTCAGTTGATCGATCAAACCAATTCTCAGACCTCTCAACTGCTCTATACAAATACCAATCAGGAAGTCCCCCCTTCGGATTTCAGGCGAACGACGACTTTATCTGCGGTACAGGGGAAGAATTGGGTTGTGGTCACTCAGGTCACCCCTCAATTGATTCATCAACACACCAGCAGGCTATGGGTCTTTTTACCCTTTTTGGGGGTGTTGCTTCTGCTGGCAGGAGGCAGTGTATTCATTTGGAAGTTGCAGCAATCCGCTGACCGTGAACAAGACCGATATTTTCAAATGATGGCCAATCAGTCTCCTGCTCCCATGTGGGTCACGGATGCAGACAGGATGTTCTCATTTTTTAACCAAACTTGGTTAACCACGACGGGACGAACGATGGCGGCTGAGATCGGTTATGGATGGATGTCAGGCATTCATCCTGACGATCGACAACAATGGCAGAAAACCTATGAGTCGAGCTTTAACCAACAGCAAGAATTTGCGATCGAGCATCGACTGCGCCAGCGGGATGGTAGCTATGCCTGGATGCTTTCCCTGGGAAAACCTAGATATACCCAGGATGAAACATTTTGTGGATATGTTGGCACTACGATGGATATCACTGCCCTGAAACAAGCAGATGCTCAATGTCAAATGGTCAATACAGAGCTATTGCGGTCCAACCAAGAATTAGAGCAGATGGCTTCAGTCCTCTCTCACGATATGCGCGAGCCCTTGCGTAAAATCCAATCTTTTGCGGAGCTAGTGCAAGCAGACTATGTCGATAACATTGATGAACAAGGACAACGGTATTTCGAGTATGTGATCGACGGAGCAGAGCGAATGCAGGCCATGATTGCTGATTTGCTCGCCTATGCTCGGTTATCGTCCGAAGACCGAGAGGTCACTTTAACCGATTTGGGAACAGTGTTAGAGCAAGTCCAGCAAGATTTAAGCCTGACTATTGCTGAAAGTGAAGCTGTGATTGAAGTAGGCGACCTACCTGTAATGATGATCAATCCGACGGATATGCAGCGGGTATTTCAGAATTTATTGTCTAATGCCTTAAAGTTTCGAGGAGAGGCCGTTCCCTATATTCAGATCTCAGCTAGCAAACTCCACAAACATTGGTTAATCACGGTTGAAGACAATGGTATCGGCATCTCAGAGAATGCAGTAGAAGATATTTTTGTGATGTTCAAGCGCTTGAACAATCGCACAGACTACGACGGCACGGGTATCGGCTTGGCGATTTGTAAGAAAATTATTGACCATTATGATGGTTCGATCTGGGCTGAGTCGAAGCTAGGGGAGGGGACCACGTTCCATATCAAACTCCCTAGCCATTTCCAAGATCATTGGACAACAGACCAACCCTTTGTGAGTGTATTCGATTTTTAAAACGTCTACCGATGGATTGATGCTGGAGCAGCAGAACACTTGAAAATATCACAAATTATCAAGGAGACAGGAGGGATAATCGCAGGTTGGGCATACTGCCGTCAAACGTCAATTGACTAACGTTCTGCTCATCTTTAGAACGATATGAATATTTCAATCTGGTTAGACTGCATTATTTATGCCAAGTACGCTGACTATTGAGCATATGCTGGATTGTCATCCACCCGTGTTGTCACCTGAGGTGACATTACTGGAGGTTGTGCAAATGATGCAGGCTGGAGAAATACCCCATTGGCAGGGATCTCCTCCAGAAAAGGTGGGCAATCCGCAAAATTATGTGGTCGTGCTTGAGCAAGAGAAGGTTCAAGGTCTACTGACCAATCAGGATATTGTACGTTGGGTCGCTGAGCAACGGAATTTTGACCAAACCCTGCTCATGGACGTACTGAGCCCTGCTGTAACGTATCCACAGATATCTGAATTAGCCACCTGGGAGCAGGCAATGCACTGGTTCCAAGTCGTTAAGCTGCCCTATCTGCCGGTAGTAGACGATCAGCAGCTAGTTGGGATTTTAAGCCTGGAACAGCTACGCATCTGGGAACTGACCTCAGTCCAGTCCAACATTGTGACGACTCAGCTGATTGAAGAGGATTCCACAGATGTTGTCAAACGTCAACTGGCTGAGATTCAACAACAGCAATCGCAGCAACAGCGTTTTTACAGCGCCCTGCAAAGTGCGATGGAAGGGATTGCTCACCTCGACCCGCAGGGTTGTTTTATGGAGGTTAATCGGACCTATGCCCATGATGTTGGCTATAGTCCCGAAGAGTTAGTGGGGTTGCCCTGGCAAACCACCGTGTTTGCCAACGACATTCCCATTTTGGAATCGGCTTACAACATTATGCTAGACACGGGCAAGATTTCTGTGGAAGCACGAGGGGCCACCAAACAAGGGGCCATCTTCTATCAGCAACTCACGATGGTGGCGAATCGGAGCAACCAAGGCGAGTTTCTAGGGCATTTCTGTTTTATGCAGAATATCAGTGATCGCAAGCTAGCCGAAGTCAAGCGAATGGAAAGCGAACAGCGATTTCAGGCCATGGCTGATTGTTCATCCGCTCTGATCTGGGTCGCGGATCATCGCAATCAACGCACCTATTTCAACGCAGAATGGTTGAAGTTTACGGGTAGATCTTTAAAGCGAGAAATTGAAGAGGGGTGGGTAACGGGGATTCATCCTGCAGATGTTCATGAGTGCTTAGAAACTTTTGCCTTGGCCTTTGAAGAACGGCGATCGGTGCAACTTGAATATCGGTACCTGAATCATGCAGGCCACTATCGTTGGTTACTCGATTCTGGGCGACCTCGATTTTTACCGAATGGGGAGTTTGTGGGCTATGTGGGGTCTTGCATTGACATCACTCCCTTTAAGCAGGTAGCTAACTCCCTAGAACAAGCAAACTACCAGTTACAGGAAAATATCAATAAGAGTATTGATGCCTTGGTGGGGGCAAATGCCCAATTAGAGGAAAGTGAGGCTCGATTTCACTCTTTAGCAGACTCCTTACCTGCATTGATCTGGGTCTGCGATGCAGAGCAACTCTGCACCTATGTTAATCAGACTTGGCAAACTTTTACGGGCCGTTCTCTGGAGCAAGAAATCAATTGGGGCTGGCTGGATACTATTCATCCTGATGATCGCTCCCGGTTTATTGACCAGCTCCAGACTTGCTTTGCGGAAGAAATCCCTTTGCATTTAGAGTATCGACGATGCGATCGCAACGGTACTTACCGCTGGATCCTGAATACGGGTATTCCTCGATATATTGCCGATCAGTTTGCGGGGATGATCGGCTGTGGTCTCGATATTACTATGTCGAAGCAAAACCAGGCTGCCCTAGAGCAAGCTGTCTCAGAACTAAAGCGTTCGAACCGAGATTTAGAAGAATTTGCCTATGTTGCTTCCCATGATCTGCGAGAGCCATTACGCAAAATTAGAAGCTTTTCTGAATTACTGGTTGAAGATTATGCAGACCAGATTGATGACACGGGTCGCCGCTACTTTGATTACGTGATTGATGGTGCTGAGCGAATGGATGCCTTAGTGCAATCTGTCCTGCAATATTCTCGGGTTGGTCGTCAGCAAGATATCCCTGAACCCGTTGATCTCAATGCTGTCGTCCAACAAATCGCCAATGATTTCAGTTTAGTGATTGAACAAAAGCAAGGCTGGATTATTTATGATGAGTTGCCGACGGTGATCATCAGCAAAATCGAAAGCGTGCAGCTCTTTCAAAACCTAATTGGCAATGCCCTCAAGTTTCATGGTGATCAACCGCCCCATATTACGGTTAAAGCCCAACGCCAAGGCACTCATTGGCAGCTTTCAGTCAGCGATACGGGAATTGGTATCGCGCCAGAATTTTGCGATCGCGTGTTCACCATGTTTGCCCGTCAACATCAGCGTGACCAGTATCCCGGTACAGGCATTGGCCTCTCCATTTGCCGAAAAATTGTCGAGAACTATGGGGGCCAGATTCATTTTGAGACCGAAGTTGGCAAAGGCACCACCTTTATTTTCACCCTGCCAGCGATGGACTAAGCTCTTAGCAATGTTCATTGCCGAGGCTGCAACGTGACTGCTCCTGCCACCTCCAACTTTTATCGCCTCCACCCCCGCGTTCAACAGTGGATTGCCAGCAAAAAATGGCCCTCCCTGCGAGAAATTCAGGAGTTAGCTATCCCCCCCATCCTGGCTGGGGATAAGGATGTAATTATCACTGCGGCCACGGCCCAAGGCAAAACCGAAGCCGCTTTTCTGCCCGTATTTTCGCAACTGGTCGATCAGCCTACCAAAGGCATTCAGGTGATTGGACTAGGGCCGCTTAAAGCCTTGATTAATGACCAGCATCGCCGTCTATCAGCCATTGGCGATTGCCTGGACGTGCCCGTATGTCCCTGGCATGGGGATATTAGCTCTGGCCCCAAACAACGCCTGCTCAAGCAGCCTGCTGGTGTACTGCTGATTACCCCAGAGTCGTTGGAAGCCCTGTTTGTCCTGCGAGGGCAAGAACTGGGTCGGCTGTTTGCCTCCCTCTCCTACATCGTTATTGATGAAATGCATTCCTTTATCAGCATTGAGCGGGGCCGCCAGCTCCAATCCCTGATGCAGCGAGTTGAACAGGTGGTGGAACGCCCAGTGCCTCGGATTGGCTTGAGTGCCACTTTGGGGGATATGTCTTTAGCCGCAGAATTTCTCCGCCCAGGGCAGCAAGAGCGAGTCCAACTCGTCCAGTCCTTTGCTAAAGGCGACGAACTGAAGCTACAGCTCCGAGGCTATCGGTCATCGCCCACTCCAGACCCGGAAGAGGAAGAAGATGAAACCATGCCGCCCCCAGATGCATTGGACATTGCTCAGCACCTTTTCCAATCCCTGCGCGGGGAAAAGAATCTGATTTTTATTAACAGTCGCCGCCAAGTGGAGCGGTATGCCGATATTTTGCGCAATCTCTCAGCAGAATACCGGGTGCCCAATGAGTTTATGCCTCATCATGGCAGCCTCTCCAAAGAGCTGCGGGCCGAGGCGGAAGAAGCGCTTAAGCGAGATCATCCCGTCAACGTGATTTGCACGATGACTTTAGAAATGGGGATTGATGTGGGAGCTGTTCAGTCCATTGCCCAGATTGGTCCCCCTAGTTCTGTAGCCAGTACTCGCCAACGCTTAGGACGTTCAGGCCGACGGGCAGGCGATCCAGCCATTATGCGGGTCTATGTTTCTGTGCCCCAACTGGATTCCTTCACCTCCCCAGAGCAGGCGTTATATCCCGATTTAGTGCAAGCGATCGCCATTATCAATTTGCTGCTTGAGGGCTGGTATGAACCGCCGATTGCTGGACGCCTGCATATCTCCACTCTGATTCAACAGTTGCTATCCAGCATTGCCCAACAGGGCGGCATTCGGGCCGATCAGGCTTGGCATGACTTCTGCGAGGAAGGCCCCTTCCAAGAAATGGAGCAAGGACTGTTTATCAAGCTCTTGCGATGTTTAGGGGAGCGGGATCTAATCCAGCAAAGCCAGGATGGCTTGTTACTGCTGGGCCTTAAAGGTGAACGCTTGGTCAATCACTACACGTTTTACACAGCTTTTTCCACAACCGAAGAGTACCGAATTAGCACGCCAGAGAACGTGTTGGGTACCCTACCCACTTCAATGCCCATTGCCGAGGAGATGGTGTTGTTGTTTGCGGGTCGTCGGTGGCAAGTCCAATCTGTAGATAGCGAAAAGCAAGTAGTGATGGTGGTCCCCGCCGATGGAGAAGGGCAAGCCCCCCGATTTGGGGGTAGTAGTGGTTTTGTCCATGATCGGGTCCGGCAAACCATGCGAGAGATATACCGTTCCACAGATATGCCCGTTTACCTGGATGACACGGCCAAAACCCTCTTACATGAAGCGCGCACTCAATTTCGCGATTGTGGTTTAGATCAGGAATATATTGTTGGCGAAGATGAGCAGGTCTTGCTTTTTCCTTGGCGAGGCAGCTTGGTGATGAATACCCTGCAGATGTTGCTGTTGGATAGTGGCTTGAAGGCGAGTCAAGAGGGGCTAGCGATTAAGGTCAAGGGGGTGGAACCGGATGAGCTGATGCCCTATTTGCAGTCTTTGGTGAATCTAGGTCCTGCTAACCCGCTGCGTTTAGCTGATGTAGTGCGAACGAAACGCAGTGAAAAATATGACTGGGTGTTAACAGACGAGCTATTGAACCATAACTATGTAGCTCGCTTTTTCGATCCCCAAGGTACCTGGGAAACAGTTTCAGAAATCTGTGGTGGAGGTTAGGTTAGATCAGTCGGCATCCGGTTCACCATAACCAGCAATGGTAGATATCAATCACTGGGACACTCTATTTCAGTGCATTCAGCAGCATGACCTATTGGGTTTCCAGCAACAACTGACCATCGGAATAGAGGTCAATCACCGTGACCTTGAGAGAGAAACAACTCTTTTAATCAATGCTATTGATCGTAATTGGTTAGAAGGGGTGCAGGTGTTGATTGACGCTGGAGCCGATGTCAATCAAACTGCATGCTGTGAAAGTGCTCCGATTTTGTCCGCTATTCAAGTGGGCAATATTGAGATCTTGCAAATATTGCTCGGTCATGGAGCGAACCCCAATGTAGCTTGCCTCGGGCAACCCTTAACTGAAGCGATGCGGGCAGATCGATTTGACATGGCTGGATTATTAGTCGAGGCTGGCATCAACGTCAATACTCTCAGTGAGTCTGGAAGGACATCGCTGATGGCGGCAGCCGCTATGGGAGAGCTCACCTGGGTGAAGTATCTGATTTCAGTCGGGGCAGATGCAAATATTGTGGACAGTGATGGCATTTCAGCCCTGGTGATGGCTGCCTATCCAGGACATCAAAATATTTTTGATTATCTATATGCCCTCACAGATTGCGAAGAACAACGGCAATACTCGCAATCTTTACTGCCCAGTGGTCTGTTATACCAAGAGCGACTGCGTGATACCCTGACTCAAACATTTGTTGCAGCGGCGGCCCAAGGAAATATTTCCGATCTTGTCCGTATGCTTGCGGAAGGAGCGGATATTAATAAGCTGAATGCAAGGGGTGAAAATGCATTACATGTCGCCGCCGCACGAGGACAGTTGGCAGTGGTTAATCTGCTTATCCAAGCGGGGGCAAATCTAGAGGTTTGCTCCGATTCAGAGGTCTCTCCCCTCTATCTAGCTGTCATTGGGAACCATGCCGACATCATTCAAGCTTTAATCCATGCCGGAGCAACGTTAGAGATTAATCATTTGATTGAAGCTGCATGTTTTAACAGTATTGATGCAGCCCAAATCCTAGTGGATGCTGGCTTGGATGTTAACACTCGCCATGAGAGTGGAGTCAAAGCACTTGAAATCGCAAGACAAGGTAAGTTTGCAGAAATAGTTGAGCTGCTCAGACGTGCAGGTGCTGTGGGCAGGTTTGATATTAAATTCGACGAGATACCATTCTGATGAGCAAAACTGAAGCTTCGTGGCAGACCTTGGCTCTCAACATCAATTTCAATCTGGATGGTCAGATAGGTGAGCAGCTATATCACGCGATTCACGATGATCAGGCTCATCATTTCCATAGTTTGCTCACTAAGAACAAGATAGATGTCGCTACATACGGCCCTAGCTTTTTGATGGCGTCCATATCAGCCGGGAGCCTTCACACCATTCAACTGCTGCTTCATTTAGAGCTGTCTATTAACTGGAAAGATGATCTGCAAGATGAGTATCCGCTCACCCAAGCGTGTCGTCTAGGACGGTTAGATATCGTCAAATTTCTGATTCAGGCAGGAGCAAATATTAATCTCAGCGGTTATGACTCTCCCCTTTGGGCCGCTATTCAGTCCAATAATCTTCATATCGCAGAATTGCTGATTAAGTCAGGTGCAGATATCAATCTTGAGATCGATGATTTTTATAATCTTTTGGGAATTGCTGCTGATAAGGGCTATTTAGAAGGAGTCAAACTCCTTACTGAATCTGCTATTCATCAATCGCTCAATCCTGAGTTACTGAATATGGAATTAGCATTGCGCCATGCTGCGATGAGTGGTGAAGCAGAGATTTTTGACTATCTAGTTAATCTTTGTACTCACCATATTGAATCTTTTGAGCACTCTGCCATTGATGATCTACAAGACACGTTACGGATTGGGATTAGCAGAAAAAGCAGGCGTGAAGATCCATGCATTTCTGATTGTCTCAAGGCAGTGGAAGAGAACGATATTACTCGCCTCCAAGAACTGATTGCGAGTGGAATTGATATTAATCTGTATACCGAAAAGGGTTATACATTACTCCATACGGCAATAGACAAAGGCTCGATAGGCATTGTCCATGTTCTAATTGATGCTGGCATTGATTATGAACTGCGGGATGAATACTGCTTTCAGGAAACACCACTGCTGATGGCATCTAGAGGCAATTTCCCCAACCATCCCGCGATCGTCGAAGCGTTACTGAATGCAGGCGCTGATGTTAAAGCAACTCATAAGGGCATGACGCCATTGATGATTGCGATTAACACCTACTTCAGGCAAATTATTGATGTACCGCGAGGATTGGTGTTTCCATCCTGGGAGGAACGCAGGAGTAATGCCATCAAAGTAATCAGATTGTTATTGCAATTTGGTTCAGAGGTCAACTATCAAGATCCCCAAGGCAGAACCCCCTTGATGCTGGCAGCCCCAACTGATGATTCTGTACTGATGCAACTTTTAATATTCGCTGGTGCTGATCCTAACCAGCAAGATGCAGCAGGAAAAACTTATGTGGATTATGTCCCATAGCAATTGAAAGATGAAATACAAAGAAACCTTCAACTTTTAGTGAGCAGCCGTCGTTGATACGTGTAGACCTTATCCACAAATTCATCTAAGAAGGTTTGATGGATCAACTCGCAATCTAGAACCCTAGTCCTTTCCACAGCTCGCAAAATTTCCTCACACTCCTCCACAGAAGCGCCATTATTCCAGTACAAAATTCCCCAAGGCCATTCATGCTGGCAATGCTCAAACCACTTAAGATGTTTTTCAATGAGCTGGTGCTTAATCTCCATGTCATCCGGGGCTAAAGCTCGCGCTTCCTCTAGTAGCATCCAATCTGTTTTTCTATCGATCTGTTCCCATAACTGAGGGCATGAATACAAATTTTGGATAGTTGTAAGTAAACCCTTTATACTCCACAGCTCTTGCTGTCTATAGCGATGCAGCAGTGCCGGGAAAACGATTTCTGAGTAAAGCTCATGCCGAATTTTGTGATCGTTTTCCTGTTCCCAAATCGGCAAATACTCCTGGGTCCAGACAATTTTTTCTTCCATACTCTGGAATGAATCAATAAAAGCCAGCAGAGGCTTGCGAGCCTCTTTCCTCAAACCTTGTTGTTTAAGCTGGCAATATTGCTGAAAATAGTCTGGCTGCATTGGTTGTATCAGAGCTAGCAATCGGGATTGGCGGGTGACTAGCCCAGCAACCAATTCACCATATCTTGTACCGTTAAGTGCACATCCGATGCAAAGTCCGGGACAGGCAGGGAGCGATCAGGAGCATCCATATCAAACACTTGCAAAGCTTGCTCTGAGGCGTACACAAAAATCGTTTGTTCAGTAGGATCAATCAGCCAACCGAGCTGAGTGCCCTGTTGGAGACAAAACAGAATTTTCTTAGTGGCCTGACTTTGATCCGGCGACAAAATTTCAACAACCCAATCAGGCGCAAGGGAAAACTGGTTGGCAATGGAGCCATCTTCATCTCTAGGAATTCGCTCCCAGGTGAAAATTGCAATATCTGAAACGATAGAACGTCCAGCAAAGGTACAGCGCAATTCGGGAAAAACTCGCCCTTTTTTCTGGGGCTTTAGCACCATTTCCACAGCCATCGTCAAGCCTCGCTGAATCATTCTGTGTTTCCCTTGGGGCATGGGCTTCTGAACAATATACCCGTCAAGATACTCGCTGGCAGGTTGTGTTTCTGGTAGCGCTAAGAATTCTGATAGAGAAACGGTTTGAGCAGGGGCTTGAACCATAATGGATAGCTGAAAGAGAATCGCTAAATCTCTTATATCCTACAAAACCGAGCATAGCCGTCTCGCTCCCTTCCACATTATTCAGTCTATACCTGGCCATAAAGCCTACTCCATCAATGAAGACAATAACCATAAACCTGTATAGGTCACCCCTGAATCATCGGGCTGTACCAACAAAAAATGTAGCCCTTGGCTCCCTTGCTTTCCCTGCTCAAACCCCTGGGCTGCTGAGACAATATCCGCATCATCATAAGTCACCAACACATAGCGCTCATTCAAACCGGCAGCCATAATCAACCCACTTAGCTCCGCCCGCATGGCTTGAATGGAAGCAGGCTGCTGCTTCTGTAACCATTGAGCCAACTGCATCGACCGTCGTCCTCCATTGATCAACACTCCCGGTATTCGCGTATCTGCGGCTACACCCAACTGACTCGGCAATAACATCTCCGGCACTGTCCGTAGGGGAATGGGCCGTTGCAGCAGCACGGATTCTAGCTCTGAGGCGGCTAAGGTGACAAATTGCCATTGGTCCCCCCAGAGATGTTCAGGCATGGGCTGGGGAGGCAACGGTTCTATCGCTAAGGGGTCATAGGATTGGCCTGTATACTCCGGTAGTTGAGCATAGGCTTGGGTTCTTACTTGCAAGACCCGCTTTAATCCCGGTGTTTGTCGGGTAGCCTCTACAGCAATATTGAGGGTTCTCCCAACATCTTCCAGAAACGTCAGGCTGCGGGGTCTAAAAACTTGGAATTGGGTGGGAGGTGGCCCCATCAAGGTAAATAGTTCTTGTAGCTCTGCCATTAACCACTCAGAACTAGCGTTGGGTTCAGGACAGAGCCGATGGCAGGCCATTTGGGTTTGCGGATCATAAACGGTGAGTTCCCAGAGGGGATAGTCCTCAGTATTCTTAAGAGGACGGCGATCAAAGTCCACTTGCCAGATCGTCATCGTTTTTGCCTTCTCCATCGGTCAACGGTTGCCCCCCATGAGCCCAACTCCTCTATCCTCTGATATTCAAGACATTTTTAACCGCATTGCCCCTGTTTATGATGACCTGAATCAATGGTTGAGCTTGGGCCAGCACCGCATTTGGAAAATGATGGCTGTCAAATGGGCCAATCCCAAACCGGGCGATCAGGGGTTAGACATTTGCTGTGGCAGTGGAGATTTAGCCAGACTGTTAGCGCAGAAAGTATCCCCTGGGAAAGTGACCGGAGTCGATTTTTCCTCAGAGCAACTGGCGGTTGCTGAGCAACGTAGCAAGACTCAATACCCCCATTTATCCTTGGATTGGGTGGAAGGGGATGCTCTAGAACTGCCCTTTGCCACCGGCCAGTTTGACTGCATCACTATGGGATATGGTCTCCGCAATGTCACCGATATTCCCCGATGTCTGGGCGAAATTTACCGGGTGCTGAAGCCCGGTGCCCGGGTGGCGATTCTAGATTTTCATCAACCCCAGCAGGCTTGGATTCAGCAGTTTCAAAATTGGTATTTGCAATCAGTGGTGGTACCCATAGCTCAACGCTATGGCCTCACGGATGAATATGCCTATATTACCCCTAGCCTAGAGCGCTTCCCTCCTGGACCGGAACAGGAAAGGTTAGCAAAAGACGCTGGATTGACGGATGTGACTCACTACCCGATTGCTGGAGGCTTAATGGGGGTTTTAGTGGCCATGAAACCCTGTATCCTCGATGGATAGCTAAATCATCCCAGAGCTAAGTCATGATTTAGAGATCTCACTACACCTCGATATTAGATGAAGGTTTGGACATTCATAGAGACTAGATGCTATCTTGCAGATGTACGCGTTTCAGGTACAGGTGTGCTACTTAGCAAAACAGAATCTGCAACTAATGCCCGCAAAGAATTTTTCAAAATTCTAGATGAGGTGGCCAATGATAGTTCTGTCGTCATTGTCAAACGCAAAAATGCACCTAATGTTGCCATGATTGCTGAATCCGAGTTGAGCAGC
Organism: Acaryochloris sp. CCMEE 5410; assembly: GCF_000238775.2. Classification (NCBI taxonomy): domain Bacteria; kingdom Bacillati; phylum Cyanobacteriota; class Cyanophyceae; order Acaryochloridales; family Acaryochloridaceae; genus Acaryochloris; species Acaryochloris sp. CCMEE 5410. The sequence continues at coordinate 2,582,182 of NZ_AFEJ02000001.1, forward strand.
CTGGTGGAAACCGTGCACCTGTTGCGATCGCAAAACAATGCCGAACGGTTATTTTCTGCCCTTGAGAAATCCCAGAAAAGGGATCTGGATACACCCGAAGCGATCAACCCCCAACAATCTTTAGAGGAATTACGGCAATACTGTGAGCAAACGGAAGAAGCGGATACCATCACAGTCACAGCCAGCGAATAACCCACAACGGTATCCCATCTTTGAGACGGAGTTTCGAGAAGACTTGAAAGACCTAGCTCGCACCAATCCCACAGCCTATGACAAGGTTTGGAAATTAGTAGATGAATGCTTGGTCCACCCCTTTACCGGAACAGGTAAGCCAGAACCCTTAAAATACCTTGGGGCCGATATTTGGAGTCGAAGAGTCACCTTAGCCGATCGACTCGTTTATCGGGTTGGACATGCAAAAGTTGACTTTCTAACCTGTCAATACCATTACGACTAATCATTTGAGTGGAACCACAAAGTTTCGTCTTTACCGTTCCCGTAATCGAGGCATCAGTTCCGCCAGATTGCAGGGGGAATGGCGGACATCCAATTGGTCTTGAATCAGGGCATCCCAACCTGTGCGGCAAGCACCAGATGAACCGGGTAGACAAAATAAATAGGTGCCATTGGCGACCCCCGATAACGCCCGAGACTGAATTGTTGAAGTCTTAATGTCCTCGTAGGAGATCATGCGGAAGATTTCGCCAAACCCCTGAATTTCCTTATCTAGCAAGGGTTTGATGGCTTCTGGTGTGCCGTCCCGTCCAGTGACGCCTGTACCTCCCGTTGTAATGATGGCTTGTACAGATTCATCGGCTATCCAGCGAGAAACTACAGCGCGGATTTGGTAGATGTCGTCAGGAACGATGACTTTTTCAGCTAGGGTATGTCCGGTTGCTTGGATGCGATCGCACAACAGTTTCCCGGAGGTATCCGTGTCTTCTGTTCGCGTATCAGACACCGTCATCACCGCAATATTAATGGGAATAAACTGCTTTACCATCCTGATGCTCCCACTCGTTTCTATCTGACTGAACTAGAGTAGAGAAACTCCAGACATTTCTTATGTTCTGAAATCACACTTTACTCATGCTAAGGTTCCACCACAGCAATACAGCTATCTTGCAACGTTATGCGAACAATCGACTCGCTTGAGCAACAAATATGCCGAGTGATTTTAGCTAATGATGTATTGGCCTTGCAACAGCTTATTGAACAGGGCGCTGATGTGAACATTCACTACAGGGCAGCAGAGGGGCTCACTCCATTAATTCAAGCGATTAACTTGCAACGAGTTTCAATCGTCGACATGCTCTTATTGGCAGGGGCGGATGTCCATCAAAGTCAATATGAGATAACCATGCCCTTGTGGATTGCGACGGATTTAGGGAATCTAGACATCGTGAAGCTGTTGCTCAATGCAGGGGCTAATCCAAACCGTGGCGATGTTACTTCCGCTCCTCTTCATTTAGCCATTGCCAAAGACATTCCAGATATCGTTGAAGCGCTCATTCAAGCACAAGCTGATCTCAACCGGACATGTGCCTTAGGGTATACCCCTTTAATGACGGCTGCCTCCAAGGGCAATTTGATGCTCTGTAAACGTTTAGTGAAAGCAGGTGCAACTATTGACATTCATGATGATTATGGTGATACCGCTTTGACAATCGCTAAATCTTTAGGCCATCAAGATATCGTCAACTTTCTATGCAATATCTCTAAACGCCACCCTTAAAATCTATCTTCGATGGTTGGAACACAGGGTGACAAAAACGGATCAGACGTTTCAATCAAGTTTCCACGACACAGTTTCCATACCCGAAAATCATTGGTATAGTCAGCACCGCGCTTACTATCTTCATCATCACGAATGTAAAGAATGCCATATGCACCTGGGGCATTTTTAGCAATCCATACAAATAAGTCAACGATGTAATCAGCTCGATGGTTATGTTGCCCTGCAACGGAGACAGAATCACATCCGTTGCATCGCTGAAATTGGACAAGATTAGTGGGTAGAAGACCAATATACTTTTGGCTCTCTGGGAATTAGCGTGTAGCAGTCCTACATTTAGTGTGTTTCCTTTTTCATCCCTATGGAATGATCTGAGGTAGTACTTCAGAGCAATGGCGTCATGGATAACTCAATTCGCATCCCGCTCAACCTTCCTGATGTTCGAGTTCTAGAGCTAACGAAGACTGAGAGAGGGGATTGGCTCATCAAAATTGAGAGTACGCTTCAAGGAACAACCTGTCATCAATGCGGACGTGAGATTACTGACCTCCATTGTCATGATCAGCCTTTTCGGATTCGTCACCTGCCATTATTTGAAGTCCCCGTTTACTTAGAAATCCGGCCCAAGCGTTATCGATGCAGGTATTGCGATGACCATCCCACGACCACTCAACAGTTAGAATGGCACGAACCTCGCAGTCCCAATACAAAAGCATATGAGCATTGGCTTCTGCGAATCCTGATCAATTCAACGGTTTCAGATGTTGCTAGAAAACTAGGCGTTAGTGAGGATATCGTCAGTGGAACCATTGATCGTTGGATTGACGCTCAAGTTGACTGGAACGAATATTTAGACCTCAAAGTCATTGGAATTGATGAGATTTCTCTCCAACGAGGCCATCGTGATTTTGTGGTTTTGGTCACGATTCCTACGACGGATGGAGTGGACATATTGGCAGTTCTATCCGACCGTAAACAGCAGACAGTGGCCAATTTCCTTGAATCAATTCCCATCGATTTACGCCAAACCATTGAGCGCGTCTGTACGGACATGTACCAAGGATTTGTTAGTGCGGTCCGTGAACATCTCCCACAATCCAAAATTGTCATTGACCGGTTTCATGTGACCAAAGCCTATCGTAATTGTGCTGATACGGTTCGTAAACGTGAGGTCAAACGACTACGACGAGAACTCTCTAAGCAAGAGTATGACAGCATCAAAGGCGCGATGTGGCCTTTTAGAAAACGACCAGAGAATCTGAAAGAGTCAGAGCAACAACTCCTTGAGCGATTGTTTGCTTATTCTCCACAACTGAAACAGGCATATGATCTCCGAGAGAAATTCACGCAGATATTTGAGGGCAGGTACACCAAGCACGGAGCTAAATGTGCCATCCGAGCCTGGTGTAAACAAGTACTCAAAAGTGATATCAAGGAATTTGATAGTTTTCTGACTACTATCAATAATTGGATGGACGAGATGACCAACTATTTCCTGGAGGGGTGGACCAGTGGCTTTGTGGAAGGATTTAATAACCGAGTCAAGGTCTTAAAAAGGCGATGCTACGGTATTTTCGATATTGAAAGACTCTTCCAAAGAATTTCTCTTGACCTCAATGGGTATCAGACATTTGCTGTGACCTAAACACTATATCTAGCGGCTACCACGCTAATTCCCGGAGAGCCATACTTTTCCACTTTACGCCAGCATTCATCTTGCTTAATGCCGTCTGTGTCGTGGGTATGGTAGTGGATTACAGCCCAGCCATGAAACTCAAACATCGTGAATAACTCAACGAGTACTGTTCCAAGTTGACATTCCTGAAGCAAGAAGTGTTATGAACTTTTTGACTAAGTCTGTGACTCAGTAAGAATACCGCTCTGATACCTGGCCTCTAGAATGCTAGAGAATAACTGGAAGTCATGGTTTTCTTCTGGGGCGACATATGCAAGATCGCTGAAATGATCGATGTAATCTTGGAGGTAAAGACCATTTTTTCCGTAGTACTGTTCAGCGAACACATTACCTTCTTCGTTCAAGTCTTCATCTGTCAGTGTCTCATCACAATATTTAAGAAAGTACTCCGTTGCTGACAGGGTTCCTTGGATTAACCTTTCAGTATCTTCTGGTTCTTCTTCTAGGTGCATATCACCTATCCAACCTTTGATAAAACACCACTTTAAGAACAAGGCAATATGGGTTGCACCATATTCAGGAGGAGAGTCTACTGGAAACTCACCACCATAGTGCCAACTCGCATCGTCATATTTCACAAGCTGCTCCGCTGGTCACTACTCTTCTTTTGCAATCCTTTCAAAGTCTTTTCCCCACAATGTTCTACTTTTTAGACTGCAAGTCACGAATAAGAGTATTGGGAATCACCGCATCATCCCAAGATTTGGGTTTTTCTCCGACTCGAACCACCACCAACTCCTGAGACGGCATCACATAGACCCGCTGTTGCCCCCACCCATCTAGATAAAACATATCTTCCGCCAAAAAGGGCTTTGTGGCTCTTTTTTTATAGCCTGGTCCATCTTGGGTGCGCGCCTTTAGCCAAATATGGTAGCCATAGGCAGGTTCTGATCCACTAGAGACCAACATCTTCTTTATCCAGTCTGCAGGAACCACCTGTTTTTGATCCACCTTGCCATTATTGATCAAGAGTTGACCCACCCGTAGCCAATCTTGAGATCGCGCAAACAAACAGCAAAAGGGTTTTGCGTTGCCGTCCGGCCGATCTAACCATAGCTGTGCCTCTTGGGCACCCATAGGCTGCCAAAGCTTAGTAGATAGGTATTGCCCATACCCCTGGCCTGTCGCTCGCTCTAGGAGCAGACCTAAAATTTGGCTATTGGCGTTGATATAGGCAAAGTCCTGACCGGAAGGGCGCTCTGCGGGGACGCTTAAAGCCGCCGATTTAGCATCTGTCCCTAAATAGAGCTGGATAATATCCGAAAAAGGATCATCAGCAATCTCATAATCCCGAAGGCCAGACTGCATTTTCAGCAAATCTTCAATCGTGATTTTGGCCCGATCATCGTTCGCCCATTCAGGAATATATTTGGCAACCGGGTCTTGCTCTGAACCGATGCTACCGTCTGCGATCGCAATCCCAATCAGCAAAGACAACACTGTTTTGGCCATGGACATGGAATTGGTATAAGCCGCCTGATCATGCCCTCGCCAGTACTTTTCCAACACCAATTTGCCTTGATGCATCACCAGGAGCGATGAGGAACGATGGTCTTGGGCATACTGTTCAATTTTCTCCAAGGCAGCCTGAGACAACTGGGGTTGAGCTGTGGCAACCGGTTGGCTATCTCCCCCAGAAACCGTCGCCATGGGAGCGTACCACCCCACCCCTGTAATGGGATTCTCTGGATAAGTCAGCATTCGTTGGATAAAGGTCCATTGCCAAGCCACAACTCCCCCCACTCCGATCGCCATCCAAGCGAGTATCCCGGCCAGTATCTTTAGCGCTTTTTTCAATCTGGTTATCACTGATGTTCATCAGACTTATTTTAGGGGTTGAAGCAGACGACCAAGGGTATCTAGTGAACAACATAAATGCCCTGTCCATTAGGGATAAATATCGATCAGCCAAAAATCCCTACGATCCTCTCATAGAAAGTTTTTCAGCATAATGCGCTGCAGTGATTACAGTCACGTGAGCCTTGGATCAACATCACTGAATCTGAAGGGCACTCCCCAGAGAATCAAGTTAAGGACTTAAACCCTCTCAGACTTATCAACACCCTGGAGAACAGCCACCATGCCACTCAAATACCGCAATACCCCCTACACCGCTTTCATCAACGCCGAGCCCAACACACCCGAAGGGCATACCGGTAGATATCGCGGACTAACTACTACTATTCCTGCTGCTCAGCCAACTGTTACCCCTCAGCAAGAGCAGGTGATCAAATATCGAGGGGTTACTACAACCCTCCATCTTGCTTAATCTATTGCAATCTGAATCACTACCAAGGGAAAAACATCATGCAGCTGAAATATCGGAATAACCTCTACACCGCTACAACAAACCCAACCGTTGTGTCCTCTGAAGTATTGCAGGGCACCTATCGGGGATTATCCATGGCAATCAATGTGATGCGACCCGTCTCCACTGTGCAGGAGCGAGAGCCCGTACAACAGCCTCAGCAACTGATTCAATATCGAGGTACTAAAACCTGCCTAAGGTTTGCCTAAAGATGGAAGCAGCTCCTCAGTTGCAGCATGTGCTGCAACTGAGTTTGTCCTGTTTAAACGCTACGGGTCTGACGGATAACACCGCTCTCAAAACGCCAACCATGACGGATAGGTATTGCGCCTAATCGTCCATCCAGCAGCCCTTCAGTTCGTCCGGTTAAGGCGAATGTTTACCAGGAGAGATAAGCGGAACTTTTGCCACCTATTCTCTCTCATCGTAATATATTGATTAGCCCCAGCGATCAATGTCACACTCAAGTTGATCTATCCTAGATATTCTGAAAAAGAATTCTTTCATCCTCACTCATTCCCATTTATTAAATGCCTACTTCAAAATTTCTGCTGACAGCTCTAGCTGGCACTGCTTTTCTTGCCCTTGCCCCTCAAGCTGCCCAAGCCGCTCCGTCTGGAACCTGGCTCTCTCAGCCTCAAATTCGCTACCACGTATCGTCAAACACCCTGAATCAGGCGATGGCGAAAATCAAGCAGCAGAAGTATAAGGTGGTATTTCTCGACTTTCGCAATGTCTCTGATGAGGTGCAGCAACAGGTCAGTCAAGTGGCCCGTCAGCATCAGCTTAAGCCAGTAGTGTGGATTCAGTCCCCCCAGTTGCGCTCCCTCACAGTCTCCCAGCTGGTGCATGAAGCCCGCCATACCGATGGCTTGCAAGTGGATGATCACTACTTTACCCACTACTCGCAAAAAGACTTCTTCAAGCTCCGCCGGGCATACACGAAGACGATTTACTGCAGTATTCAACCGTTTCAAGCCAAGCAATTACCGTCGGGGGGCTGCAATCAAGTAGATGTGCAATGCTACACCCCCAGTAGCCTGGCAAACTGTATGAAGTTAGCCGACCGATTGAACGCAGTGACGAGCCTCTCCGCCCAGAACACCTATCAACATCGGCAAAAATTAGCAGGTCGCCGCTTTAATGTGTTTTTGTGGCCCTACAGCAACCAATTCTTCAAAACCGCCAGCCAGCCCTAATCAGCCTCGATCTCGCCAGAGAGCAATGCCACCCAGGATGCCAGCCCGATTACTGACAATTTCAACATTGTCAGGGAGTTCGATCTTGACCCGTTTAGTTTCGCCCCCTCCCATATATAGTCGGTCGTAGTTAAACAGATGTTCGAGGTTCTGGATGGCTTGGGCTAAATGACGATTCCAGGCTTTCTTGCCTTTTTTCTTCATGGCTTGACGCCCCAGCTGCTGTTCGTAGGTTTTGCCTTTGATAAAAGGGTGATGGGCAATTTCTAGGTTGGGCACGAGGTGACCATTCACAAATAATGCTGAACCAAAGCCAGTCCCCAGGGTCACGACAAGCTCTACCCCTTGACCTGAGATGGCCCCATAGCCTTGAATATCTGCATCATTGGCCACGCGCACAGGGGCATCCAAACGCGCTTCCAAATTTTTCGCTAGGTCGTAATCAATCCATTCTTTATTGAGATTCACGGCTGTTTTGATCACGCCATTTTGAACCACCCCCGGAAAGCCTACGGATACCCGGTTGAAATCTCCTTGCCCTTTGGCCAGTTCAACAATCACATCTAAAACGGCAGGGGGATTGGGATAAGCAGGGGTTTCAATGCGCTGGCGCTCGGTGATGGGTTGACCGCTTTCGTCTAAAACCATGGCTTTAATCCCACTACCGCCAATATCAACAGATAAGACTAAAAGAGATTCATCAGCAGGGGTACCCATCTGTTTTTCCTAGCTCATGTGACAACCTTCAACTCCGCTAGTCTAGACCAAAGTGTTCCTGAATTTGACATCTGCTTGTAATCTTTACCAGAGCTAGGTTTGCTCGTTACTGACTGCCAGAAGTATCTCTATTCCATTGCTCAGTCTATTCTCAGTATGGGGCAGTAGAATAGGCCGTAATTATCTTGAAATCTGAGCGATTATCATGAGCTTCTTTCAACCTCAGCGGCGTAAACTATTATCCCTCTTGGGGTTAGGGGCGGCATCGGCTGTTGGGGCTGCATTGTTGCCGCGATCGCAAAATCGTTCTGTCGCTGCCTTCGATACCCCTTCAGTCTCATCTCTGCAGGCCAAGCGGGATGATGTGAACTTAGGCCAACCCTTGCATCCCTTTCAAGGCATTTCCCAGTGGCTCAATTCTGAGCCTCTTAGCGTTGCGGATCTCAAAGGGAAAGTGGTTCTTGTCCAGTTTTGGACTTTTGGCTGCATCAATAGCCAGCGTACCCTGCCCTACGTCACCCGGTGGCACCAACAATATGCCGATCAGGGTCTACAAGTGATAGGTATTCATACCCCAGAATTTAAATATGAACATGATGCCAGCAATGTCCAAAAGGCCCTAGCGGAGTATCAAATTGCTTATCCTGTGCCCCTAGACAACAACTATCAAACCTGGAAAGCCTACCGCAATCGTTATTGGCCTCATCTATTCTTAACCAATCGAGAAGGCGTAATTACCTATCACCATATTGGTGAAGGGGCCTATCAGGAAACTGAGCAGACCATCCAAGCACTGTTAGGTTGATGAGTCTTTCCTGTTTATGACTGATTGCAACCCGTATCTAAGAGGAGGACTTGAATCCTTTATTTGACTTTTTAGATTTTCCCTTCTTCCCTTTAGATGATAATTTAGCTGCCTCTTGTAAAGGAGATTTGCGGGGCTTAGGGGGTTCCCAAATAGGTTGTGGCGACTGAGATTTTGTAGCTTTAGCAGTATTTTGATGACCAGTAGAGGGTGACTCAGTTTTTGCCAAGACTTCCTGCTTGGGAGTGCCATGGAGGAAACTAAAATCTGAGCGTTTTTGTGGCTCTTCGCTTAATGGTTCAACTTGCTTTATGCTCTTCACAAACTGCTCGGTTTCTGCCGCAAATTCTTCTGCCGAAACTTGGGCTGGTCGTTGCCAGCAATGTACAAAATTGTATTCCCACAAGGATTGCTGAAAGCCTTTGATTAAGAATCCCTTCAATGCAGTGCTTGCTTCAATTGCCTGCTGATAAGTTTTCTCTAAGATAATTCCTTTGTTCAGCAAAAACTCATACACATAAGGTATCCCCCACAAAACCGCAAATCCTTGAGCTTGTCGCTTGGATAATAGACCACCCACCAACTGGCCTACATATTTATCAATCGTTTGTTGCGAAATGGAGAAATAATTGTCAGGTTGTGTGAGTTGTTTTTTGGGTCGCTCCTGACGATTGCAACAGTCGAGCACCGTACTCCAAAGTAACTCACTGCAGACAAAACTCATTTGCTGTTGGCAATACATGTATCGACAAAACTCTAATAGTAAATGGCGGAGAACCAAATCTTGATTGGACTTAAAAGCTTTACCTAAGTCTGGGCTAACCTGTAAATCTTTGGTCAAGTGTGTTGCAACTTCTTGGCGCTTTTTAGAGGTATTCTCAAACCCAAATTTAGCCGCATCAGCGCCCATCTTAATCCAATCAATAGTTTCACCTTGCTGCAGTTGATGGTGGGCCTGTTCGAATAGATTCATAATTACGACAACGCCCAAGTCCCATTCAGCCCCACTTATTAATTGGGATGAAGTTGCAACCGCTTTGTAAGTTGTTCTGCATAAATTGACGGCTAACTCTGTGGCACCATACAGCCTTAAATTATCGAGAACTGAAATAAGTTGATCAATACTCTGAACGGGATGATCACGAAAACGAGTGAGATACCTTTGAACTTGTTCCCAATCTTGGTGGAATAGAGAATATATAATCAGTTCACCATCAAAATATTGGAACTCACGTTGGTAAGTTTCAGAATGATGTTCTTGTAAAAGAGTGGTTAACTGTATCGCGTGATCCATTAAGTTTTGGCGGATCAGCATATCGAATACATCGAGAACACTCGCAATTAGATCAATCTCTTCGGCATAGTCAGGAGGAATAGGTTCTGAAATCGCATCTACCAACAATTCATATTGTTGTTTAGGAGAAGCCGTTACAAACTGGTCATACCACTGGTCAAAATCAGTTAAAAGCAGTGACATAGGACTAATTCGATGATGAGTGAATATACAAAGATCCTACATTGCTTCAACGCTTAGATGGTCAGCAACTCCTATTAAATTGCAGACGTTCTTCCCATTAAACCTTTACACTTTCAGCGCTCTTGGCAATTGCATAACTTTCTTGGGCCATTAAGCGCAAAAACTCATCCCATAAGAATCTTGTAAGTTTTCCTGGACACTGGGGAAGTCGATATCCATTGATACGGTTCACAGGCATCATAAGCCGCACAGAAGAACTCAGAAAAGCCTCTTCTGCCGACCATAAATCTTCTGGCTTAAGAATCACTTCCTCACAGGGAATGCCATGGGTTTGTAGTATTCGCCACAGGAAATGACGAGTAATGCCCTTCAGAATCCCCACATCTGCAGGTGGGGTTTGCACCACGCCTCCCCGAACAATCCAGAGGTTACTCGTTGTGGCTTCAGTAATTTCGCCCTGCTGATTGAGCATCAGCGCATCTTCAGCGCCCTGCTGCTGGGCTTCCAGTAACGCCAAAATATTGTTGAGATAATTCCCTGTTTTAGCAGCTGGAGACAGAGCTTGGCGATCATTGCGGAGCCGCTCACTAATCACCAGATGTATCCCTTTCTCGGACAAGATGGGCTCTGGCGAGATTTCTGAAGCGACAATCAGTAAGCTGGGCTGCAATCCAGGACTAGGCTGAAGGCTAATTTTAGTTTCAGTCCCCCGACTGACCACAATACGGATATAAGACTCCTGCCACGGCGCTTGTTGGAGCGTGCGTTCTACTTCAGCTTGAATATGCGGATCACTCCACGGCACCTCCATATATAGATATTCTGCAGACTGACGGAGGCGATCTAGATGCTCTTGCAATCCAAAGTGGCGACCCTGAAACGTTCGCACCACTTCATAAATGCTGTCTCCATACAAGAAACCGCGATCTAAAACGGACACCGTTGCAGATGCAGCTATCACACCATTGAGATTTGTCAGTAGACTCATGGCCCGCTAATCCAAAGTACTACAGACAATCTACCCGAACAGACCCCTATCCCTAACCTGGGTAAAGAATCCTGAGATCAATTCATATTTATTTACCCGTAAGGATTGGACTCCACCTCTTGCTTCATCCGTTCTAGGGTGCGATTCATATTGTCAAACATCTGCTGAGGCGTCATACCAAACTGCCCAAGCTGAGTTTGGAGCTGCTCGACCGTCATCCGGGCCATAAAATCATCGGACAGCTCAAAGCGCTTCATAAACACGCGATAGCGGTCCATCATTTCTTCCATGCGCTCGATATAGAGCACTTTGCCATCCCGGTCAAACTTGCCGTAGCTGCCCCCTAACTGCATGAGAGATTGATAATCCTCAAACAGTTGCTTTGCCTCCTGCTGCACAATATCAGAATCAAAAAATCCCATGATTAAATGTGATGTCCTTAGAAAAGTAATGGGTAGCGGTATATGTACTAATGTTACCGCTTTCTCCTCAATGCACCTAGGGAAGAGCATTAGGGGAAACCGTAATCTTCTCCTTGGGGATAGGCTATTTTATCCCTGGTTGAGATTAGTGAGCCACTCGGGCCGCAGGACAATACCCAGCTATCTCGAAAGGGACGGTCTTGGAAAATTTCTTCGCAAGCTGTTTCACACGTTCAGGCCTTTGAACCTCAACATGTAAGTGAGGACCGGAACTCCAGCCCGAATTACCGCTAAAGCCAATTAATTGTTGGGCATTCACCCACTGTCCAACTTTTAGATTTACTTTTCGATTAAATTTCTTTTGCAGATGGATATAGGCGGAGCGATAGCCACCATCATGCTCTAGCCACACATAGTTAAAACGAGAAGATTTGGACTGACTACCGCCATTATCAGGATAGTAATCTCGGATGGCAATCACTTTACCTGAACGCATCGCATAGACTGGAGTGCCGATATTTACTGCTAAATCATAGGCATATTCCATTCGGCCTCGATGGGTTTGGCCCCTTATACCCTGACTCAGATGTCCTTGTCCTTTTAAGGGATGGCAAAATCCCCGTAAGGGAGACGTTACGGTTGCATAGGCTTGCAAGGGTACTTGATATCGATTACGACTCAACGGCTGCGGTGACCGTGCCCCACCCACTGCCTTAGGGGAAGCTCCTGCACTAACAGAATCAGGTGTGATAATCGTCGAAGTCGATCGGTGGTAAGGAATCGGTTGACTATAGACGAGACGGGGCAGATCAGAGACGAACGCACTCACGGAAAGCAATACAGCCGTCACGACATTACGCCACCGCTGTTCATTGAGGACCTGTTGCAGCTGCTGGTGGCTGATTAATCCTTGTTGAATGAGGATTTCACCGAGCTTTAGGTGAGTATGTCGCTGTTCTGCTAATGCCTGAGATAACTCAGCGGGACTGATTAATCCCTTCTGAACCAGTAGTTCACCAAGCCAAACCTTCTTTTTCCGTTTGCGCTGAGTTAAGAGCATGGGCAAATCCTTTCAAACTGTATGTTCCCTGAGCTCTCATGCTGAGTGGTCAGCCCTGCCAAGACCAGCAATACAACGCTCCATAGTTTGTGATTACTGGCTGGTTCGACCCTGAGAGCCCATCATCAATCTCTCGCCCATAGGTTGCCCACTCGCTTCATGGGAAGGAACTTTCAGCTACTAGAGAATAAAAATCAACCCTTATTTCATACCAAAGGGTATCAGAGATAACCATTCACTCATCGCTGGGGTTATCCCCCAAAGATCATCACGGCAAGAGCAATACCCCCGAGTCCCACCATTAATCCTGCAGGCATGACTTTACGAGTTTTTAGCCACCGAACTAAAAAAACAACGATTAAAAGCGCCGTCACCACCATTGCCAGGGTCAATCCCCAAGCATTTCCTTTCAATGCCGCCAAGGCTCCTGACAACAGCAACATACCCGAGAAACAGCCTGAAATCAACGAAATCTGACTCCGACTCTTGACATACCCCATAATTCCGCCCAGCAGAGTAAAAAGACCATAGATAAATGCGGCAAGAATGCTAGAAGTCATGATGATTCTCAAGTAGGGGGGCTTGCAACTACTGTCCCATAGTGTGTTCTTAATCGGTATTCCCCCTAGTCGGGAGTTCTATCTCAGGGATAGACTAACAGTATGCGATCGCAACCCTGCCACCATGACTGATCAATCTAGCTCCCATGCGACCTCTTACGAAATTGTTTGCTTAGAGCACCAAGGCAGCTACTTGTACGCCGAAGTGATCCAAACCATCGAAACTCGGCAACGATCTTGGGTGCGACCCCTATTTTTACAACTGACCACCCAGAGTTCAGAACCAGCTTACCCAGCTCAGGGCCTCTTTTCCTTTCGTCTCCAGAACTGTGCAGATTTAGTGTGGCCTTCTCAGTTCTTTCGGCCTGCCATGGACGATGAAGTCCTCCCCTTTCTGCTACAAATGCATACGGAAAAACCTCAGGATCAAGAAGATCCTAAGGTCGTATCAGAGCGCGATCGCAAAGCTCACCAAGCCCTGCGTCAGATGATTCAGCAGGTATGGCAAGCTTTTCCTGATGCGTTTGCTAGCGAGTGAAAGAACTGAGTAGGTAAAACCCTAAGCTTTCTTCAGCTTCTTTTGGATAGACTTAACGCGGGATTTGTTGGCCCCTAAATCTGACTTGCCCAAACGAGATGCAGACCGGACTTGAATCACTTTGGCTCGGTTATCCAGGTAAAATTCCACATCATCCACAAACCCCATCAAACCGCTGGTGAATTCGGCATAAATGTAGTTACGGGTTTCCTGAATAATTTCGGCATTCCCGGTGTCAGCCAAGATGGTTTTGAGCTTAGCAAAGGCATCTTTGGGAGCACCTTCAAAGGTGAGGGGGTCTATCTGATGCCCCGGATCGGGATCTTGGCTACACACACAGTTCGGTGTGTTAGGACAAGGCGTGAGTTGATTCTTCTTGAGACCTAAGGAGGTGGGCCGTTGCCCAGAAAGTGAAAGCAGGGGCATGATGACGAGAACAATAGAGTTACCGCTTGTATTGTAAAGAATTATTTAGTTTTGTGTAGGTCAACCATCTCACATATAGGCTCAAGCCCTTGAACCCAAAGGCTTTCAAGGAGACACAAAAGAGAGAATTATTCCCCAGATAGATGCACAATCACTTCCCGATTTGAACCATGCTGACGATGTTCCCATACATAGATGCCCTGCCAAATCCCTGTGGCTAAACGACCTTGGCGAATCGGAATATATTCCGAAGTGTGGGTCAAAGCTGTACGAATGTGCGCTGGCATATCATCCGGGCCTTCAGTGCTGTGACGATAGTGGGGGCCCTCTGGCACAATTCGTGCTAAAAACGTTTCTAAATCCCGCAAAACATCTGGATCAGCGTTTTCTTGAATCACCAAGCTAGCTGACGTATGGCGAAGAAACAAGGTACAAAGTCCCATGGACATCCCAGACTCAGCAACCACAGCCTGCACTTGCCGGGTAATGTTATGGAAAGATTTTCCTTGGGTTGGAACTTTGAGAAGATGCTGGAAGTGGGTCATAGCGATTCGTAATTAGACCACCCAGATACTACCTCAATGGTCTTCTCTGATTCATCTCCATGCAAGACCCAAGATGATAGTCATTTATTAGATTTTGCCTGCACTAGAGAGGGAAACATTTGGAGCTTACAATAAATGGGCAACCTTCCCTAATTGAAAATCTCCCTGGCGAGAGCAAGGATTTCACTGAAATTATGACAGCGGAACGCCGTTACCAAAGCCGATTATTTAATCTCATTCTCCAGCAATCCCGAGAGTTGACTGAGCAATGGCAACGGAATTTGCGCCAGGCTAAAGTCACTAGCCTCTGGGGTATGCAGATGGGGTTATACCCTATCTATTTACTCTTTCAAGTGTCCCGATTCACCCAACAGGCCCTCCGTCAGGGAGATGTGCAAGGCCAGCGATTGTTAAAAGCTGTGGCAGATCCGAGTCAAGATAGCCTGGTGAGCCATGCCGATGGTCCCATTCGCAATGTATTAGCTGCGATTCAGATTGATACTCTCGAACCTGAGCAGGGTGAAGACGCCGAAGATGATGCATGGGCTGAAGAGCCGCAATTCTCCGTCCAGATTGACGGACTCTCTCACCGACGTCCTACGATTCGAGTCCGGTACCAGAAGTGGATCCAACGGTGGGCGGAACGAAACCCTCTCCATAACAAAGCAACGCGTTGGTTGGGCATTACCTCAGAACCAGCGGTCAAAATTCAGGGAATCGCCTGTGATTTGCAATCCACCCATGTCTCCCTGGTGACCCCCGACAATGAGGCTATCGATGTTCTGACCCCGGCTCAGCAACGGGAATTGCACAAGCTGATGGTATGGGAGTTGGCCCATTATCGGCGACAAGAGCGACTCAGCAAAAATCTGCAGCACCTGGCGCAAACCAACTTCCGGCAGTTGCCGATACCAAAAACGCGATCGCAAATGCTACCTCCTGTGAGAGCCTTCCGAAAGGCCATGACCTGGATGCAAACAGGACCTATGGCTGCAAAAGTTAATTTATTTCAGGAAGCCTTGGCCTTACCCGGAGATGGCGCCTCCTACCCGTTACCATTGGCTTTACCCCAAGGGTTAGCTGCGACCTTAGATCAACTGACGCCGAAACTCACTCAAGATGCCATTGAGATGTTAGATGGTGCGATCGCATCGTGGGAGACCGCCTCGTGGGAAGTCATGGGTCCTACCGCCACAGACCTATCAGACTATGTCGTTCAACATTGGAAACAACAGCAAGCCCAGCTTCAGCCTAGCCTTAGCATTCTCAGTCAAGACCCCACGTTAGGCGGACAGCCCCCTGAAAATCCAGTTCGGTATGCTGCAATCTGGATTCCCAGCACCTTGCGTTCAGCCATGTCAGCCCTCCTGGGACTCCCTCAACCCACCCGTCAGCCCACAACTCAGACTCAACAGACTGCACCACCCCACGGCCAAACGTTCTCAAGACTATCTTGGGCTGACCTCTATGGTGGCGAAAAGATTTCTACGGCAACAACAACAACCTCGACCAGAACAACAACGCCAGGCCCTGGGGTTTCTATCTTGGCAACTGAAGTATCTCCAGGGTTAGAAACGACCGCCTCTCCAGCCACAGCCTATGCCCAAGATGGCTCCATTGAAATTGAGGTAGATGCCGTGATGGTGGGCTACGAAAAACACCCTCTAGAACGGATTCTAGCTGGGTTAGATCGCATCACGGCCTGGCTTGAAAGTGCCTTGGAGTGGGCATGGAAGCGACTTCAGCCTGTAATCCAGTCTTATCTCCAAAAAGTTTTGACTCGATTAGATGGCAAGAATTCGATATGATAATAAAGATTAAGTTTTAATTGCTGTCTATTCTACCGGTAAAATAGGTTCCTATGGCAATCCTCAAATTCGTTACCTACGCTTGGATTATCTTCGTTATTTCTCTGTTCTTCTTTGGTTTCATTTCGAGTGACACCACTCGCAACCCCAAAGCTTAAGTCAGTTATTCCAAGCCACTTTTGGCTCTTTTATAAGATTATCTTTTGTGTGATGTCGGTGGGTGAGTTTTCTTACCCACTGTTTTTTGTATCCATCTCAGCTAAAAATTGAGTTTGACTCCAGGACAAGCATTTAAGTTATATCGAATGTCTTGGGCATCCATCGTTGCTTTATTCCTTGATGGACATAATTAAAATTCATAGTTTAAGTGCCTTCTACACCCGATTCTACGGCTGACAGGTCCAACGCCCTTACGGTAGTATCAGAACGAGTGAAAGAGACACACAGCAGACCGTCATAATCGAATTTGGCACTACTTACAGCCAGTCTGCACCAACCATCTTTATACCGACACGCTACCCTGTATTCAACCAGTGATTTCAATGAATACAGTCTGCTTATCTTCTAATAGCGTCAGTAAAGTTGATATAGGCTTTTGTCAACTTGATCGGTTGACCCATACCATTTTCTAATTCTGCGAAGAGACTCACCCATGACTTCCCCTAAGGTTACGATTGCACCGGTTACTGCCGTAGATCAGCCCTATGCACTCAAATTAGGCACCAAGCTACTGATTACCCTCACAGTAGAAAATATTGAGAGTCAGGGACAAGACTATCAACTCAAGGGAAGTCAACTGCCTTCAGACTGCTACACATTGGGTGCCCTCGCCATGAGTGCAGATCCGGGCCATCCCAATCAAATAGAGGTATTGATCCACCCTACTGAAGTTGCCGCCATTGGCAAGCATCAACTGAAGCTGCAGTTAGTCTCTTCAGAGGGTGGGATTCTCTGGGAAGACCAAGTCTATCTGCAATTTTTGGTGGCCGATGATATTGAAATCATGCTCACGCCAGATCTGACCTTTATTAAGGATGGCGTCGGCGTATACCAGCTCTTGATCACCAATACGTCACGATTTGAGAGAGTCTTGACGGTGCAACCCAAAGGCTTGCCTGTTCGAAACGGCTTAACCTTCAAGGCAGAGCCTGTCCAGCTGGATCTAGGTCCTGATCAGACTGGCAAAGTAGACCTGATGGTTCAGCCCCGACGATGGTGGCTCAGACCTTGGCTTGGCAAGGGCCGCAAGTTTCAATTTCAAGTGGATTTGCAAGATACCAATGGCATACCACTACCGCAATTACTCGCCCAATCGGGGTTAGTTTGGCAGCCCTATCCTCGTTCCCATGGCCTCAAACTCCTGGGACTATTGCTATTAGCCCTAGGGACCTCTTCTGCCCTGTTGTGGCAGTTTATTTGGCGTCAACCCACTGGACCTGCCATCGCAGCCCTCCGGTCCAGTCAAACGGTTGTCCCCCAAACTGGGCAAGAGGATATTCAACTTAGCTGGACTGTCAAGAATAGCCAACAGCTTTCAAAGGTGGTAATTCTGCGGGAACACCAAGGCCAGTCTGAAGTGGCCAAGACCTTCCGGTTTGATCAAGGGATTCCCCAGGAATTGCAACGAAGCCCCCTCAATCAAAACTCCAATTTCTGTGAATATGAACAGCCCGAGACGGGGGTTTTAGCATGTACCGGCATTACCACAGGGACCACCAATCCTGGCAAATACCAGTTCCAGGTACAGGCTTTTTCCAGTGACAATGCCAGCGAACCGATGGCAACCCAAACCACAGGTTTAATCGCCTTTAAACCTAATGCGGTCCCCCTTATTACCCGCTTTTATGCACCAGCGTCTCGGACCAACGCATCGACTTCAGGGCCTGTGGCTACCGCTACGCCCGGCCCCATTAAGCTGAACTGGGAAATTGCTAATCCTAGCCAACTCACGGAAGTACAAATTATGACCGTGGACGCCAACAACGCCGAGGCGGCTTTGTTACAACGGTATCAATTAGGCAATGGCAAACTGCCGGAGACCTTGGCCAAGTATTGTCGCTTCACGCCTACGTTGACCTGTCAGAATGTGCCGACGGCTGCTCGTAAACCCGGACAATATTTTTTCAAGATCACCGCATCTTACCAACAAGAGCAGCAACCGTTCACCTTGTCTAAAACCATTGGGCCGATGAACATTCAAGCAGAAAATCTCAGAATTGCTAGCTTTCTCATTAATGGTCAACAAGCACCCGCACAATACGTTTTAAAACCAGGCCAAAACTATGTGAATTTAACTTGGAAAGTAGAGGGGGGCAATAATCCTAGCGTTGCGATTTTACCTAGCCCTGGCAAAATTCCCGTAGCAGGCTCGATGAAGTACCAGCTCAATCCTCAACAGCCCGGGGCAATTACCCTGCAAGCCACCGACCTAAATGGTAAACAAGTCCTACAAACCATTGCGATTGGGGGCACGGTCGCCAAGGCGCCACCCAACAGGCCCAAACCGCCCATTGCCCAAGCTAAGCCCAAACCAGCCAACGCCAAACCAGCAACACCCCCCTTACCTTTTACTGCTGCATATCCTCCCCCATTCACTCCTGAGCCTGCGATGCTCCGGCAAAATCCTCTACCTCCGCTACCCGCCCAACCTCTCCTTCCCCAAGCAACTCGTCCTCGACGACCGGTCAGCAAACCTGTGGTCAGTCGCCCTCCTCAACCTCGTCCACCTATAGCGATCAAAAGTAGCCCCCAGCCCAAATATTCACCGGCTGCTCTGAAAGAAGCTCAGCTAGTCACCCGTGGGTTAGTCGTCGCCCGCCAAAACCGTAAGATTGTGCTCAATGGGTCCACCTGGAATAAAACCCAAGATGCTATTAAACTCCTCCGTCGAGGCTATAGCCGAGAAGCCGCCGCCAAGCGAGCAGGGGTTCCCTTGTGGAAACTCAATGTCTTAGTGTCTCTAGGCCAAAGAACGCGGTGATTTTTAATCGGTACACTCTCTCTAATGGCCTTCTATCCTGGTCACCGGAAAGGGCAAGCCCTCGCACGGGTGACCACCCCATAGAGTAACCCTAGCGACCCTGAGTTGCTATGCGACTTGCTGCTTTCTGAACCAAATCTTTTGATGGCTCCCATGCTGCTAGGGAAGAGTTTGAAGCTAAAGCTTGATTCACGAAATCAATGGAGAGAGGAATATCGTTATCCATCTATACGATTCTGATCTCACCTTCAACGACAGAGGCTTAGTTATTGGGGAGCCAAAGGCAGCCTTAAGAATCATATCCCCTAGATGAACGCACCTCTAGAGGTCTGTGGGAAGCCCTACTCTACCTTGAAGCCATCTGTGCACCCCATAAATAATGGTATGGAGACTTTATATAGAGCCTTCACCCGTTTAATTACCTGATAAAGCGCTACGCTGGATCGAGAGCCAATCATTGCTGGCAATTCTCTTCAGCTAGCACCGTCCTCAGCAGGTAATGTGATGTCCCATCTTTTCTTTGATTCAGAGACCAAAAAGCATAAATCCTTTGAAATGGCAGGGGCACGGCCTCACTACAATCCCGATCGCCCCGGCCAAGTCGAACATATTTTTCTGGATCTAACCTTAGACATTCTTGGCCAATCCTTTGGT
This sequence comes from Acaryochloris sp. CCMEE 5410, assembly GCF_000238775.2. Lineage (NCBI taxonomy): Bacteria > Bacillati > Cyanobacteriota > Cyanophyceae > Acaryochloridales > Acaryochloridaceae > Acaryochloris > Acaryochloris sp. CCMEE 5410. The sequence continues at coordinate 2,602,100 of NZ_AFEJ02000001.1, forward strand.
GGCACCTGTCAGATTCGTTTAAACCCGGTCCGCAGTGGGATTAAGACATTGGTCTTGGATGCGGTGGATTTGCAGATTGAAGGCGTCAAGGTGGGCCGTGCCAAACAGCCCTTTGAGTATGACGGTGAGCAGTTACAGATTCATTTAAAGCAGCCGACAACGGCTGGGAAAGTGTTTACGGTTGCGATCGCATACGCCGTACACCAACCCCAACGCGGTCTCTACTTTGTCCAGGCCGATGAACATTACCCCGATAAACCCACCCAGGTGTGGACCCAAGGAGAAGATGAAGACTCCCGGTTTTGGTTTCCCTGCTTTGACTATCCCGGCCAACTGGCCACTTCAGAGATTCGAGTGCGAGTGCCCAAAGCCTATATGGCCATCTCCAATGGAGAGCTGATTGAAACTGAAGTGGACGGCAAGCAAAAAATCTACCACTGGCTCCAGCGAGAAGTTCATCCGACTTACTTAATGACCCTGGCAGTGGGGCAGTTTGCAGAAATTATCGATGAGTGGCAGGGCAAACCTGTTACCTACTATGTTGAAAAAGGGCGGGAAGATCAAGCCCAACTCACCATGGGCAAAACGCCCCGGATGATCGAATTTTTTAGTGAATACTACGGCTACCCCTACGCCTATCCCAAATATGCCCAGGTCTGTGTCGATGACTTTATTTTTGGGGGTATGGAAAATACCTCCACCACCTTACTTACGGATCGCTGCTTGTTGGATGAGCGGGCGGCCATCGATAATCGGGCGGCGGAAAGCTTAGTGGCCCATGAATTGGCCCACCAGTGGTTTGGCGATTTAGTCGTGATTAAGCATTGGTCCCATGCCTGGATTAAGGAAGGCATGGCCTCATACTCCGAGGTGATGTGGACCAACCATGAATATGGGGCTGAGGATGCTGCCTATTATCGGCTGAAAGAAGCACGAAATTATTTTAATGAGGATAGTACCCGCTATCGTCGCCCCGTGGTTACCCATGTTTACCGAGAGGCGATTGAGCTATACGACCGCCACCTCTATGAAAAAGGGGCCTGTATTTACCATATGATTCGGGCTGAGTTGGGGGATGAGCTGTTTTGGCGAGCCATCCATACCTTTGTCCAGGACAATGCCCATCAAACCGTAGAAACTATCGATCTACTGCGGGCTATTGAAAAAGCCACTGGTCGCAATCTGTTGTTCTTATTTGATCAGTATGTTTATCGAGGTGGTCATCCCGAATATAAGCTGGGCTATAGCTGGGATGCCGATTATAAGATGGCCAAGGTAACGGTGACCCAAACTCAGGTTGATCCAAAAGATAAACATAGCGCCAAAGAGCTGTTTGATTTGAATCTGCCCATTGCCTTTGGCTATGACCGAGGTAAACAACCTGTGGAGTTCCAAACCTTTATGGTCCGAGTCCATGAGCAAGAGCAGAGCTTTTATTTCGGTCTATCCGAAAAGCCCTTATTCATCAGCTTCGATCAGGGCAATCACTATCTCAAGCAGGTCTCCCTTGAATATCCGATGCCTGAACTCAAGGCCCAACTAAAGCAAGACCCCGATCCCCTCTCTCGCATTTATGCCGCTCAGTCCTTAGCGAAAAAAGGTGGCTTAGAAGTCGTCAAGAGTTTAGGGGAAGCCCTGACCACCGATGGATTCTGGGGCGTCCGGGTCGAAGTGGCCAAGCAGCTCGCTCAAATTAAGCTTGATCAGGTATTGCCCGCCCTCAAGCCCGGACTCAAAGATAAGGATGCCAGGGTTCGACGGGCAGTGGTGGAAGCGATGGCGACCTTTAAGACTGATGAAAGCTACAAAGCGATCAAACCCTTAGCCGAAAAGGGCGACCCCAGCTATTACGTGGAAGCGAGTGCATTACGAGCTGTAGGTGCGATCGCAGCCTCCACCCTGACCACCAAACCCAAAGAGACCAAAGTGATCAAGCTCTTTAAATCGGTCCTCAAAGACCGGGCGGGCTGGAATGAAGTGGTGCGCTCTGGTGCCATTGGTGCCCTCAGCCAAATGAAAACCTCTACTGCCGCCCTCGATTTGATTTTGGCCTATACCGAAGCGGGAACACCGCAACCGTTGCGCCTGGCTGCCATTCGTGCCCTAGGCAGTATCTCTACTGGCCAATCTCCTGAACAACTGCAGCGCATTTTGGATCGGCTCTCGGTGCTGGTGGGTGAAAGCTTCTTTTTAACCCAAGTGTCGGTATCTGCTTCCCTGGGACAAATGGAAACACCAAAAGCAATAGCACTCCTAAAAACCTTAGCCAACCAAACCCCCGATGGTCGGGTGCGACGGATGGCCGAAGAATCGATCAAAAAAGTGCAAGCTAGAGTGAAATCCAATCAAGCTCTAAGCACCTTACAGGAAGAAGTTCAGCAACTCCAACAAGCCAATCAAGAGCTAAAAAGTCGGCTGGCCGATCTCGAAGCTAAATCCAAGCCTTCAGAGACCTAGGCGTTTATTGAAACCCATGCAATTGGCAGAGACCGATCTTTAAGGGGCAAGACCTGCCAAAAAATACAAACCTTTACAATCAAGAGCCCGAAAGCAGGGCTTTACAGGTGATTAGCTTTACAAAGGCCCCTGAAAATTCGACAATAAATCTTGGCAAACCCATTTCTGATGCGCAGAGGACTGTGAATCAATGATCTTAAATTTTAAACGATTTTGTAAATCCCTATTGGCCGTTGCCTTTGCAACTGCCCTTGTTTTGACAAGTTTTAGCACAATTGCCCCTACTGCTTTAGCTGGGTCTGATACTGGAATTGTTATTGCTCAAGCTTCTAAATATACAGAAGGACTACAACCACTGTATGGGCGCCTATCTGAGCTAGAAGGATACGTTTCTGAAGGCGACTGGAACAATGTTCGCACCTTTATCCGTGGTCCCCTCGGTGAGCTTGGTCCCCTCTCTCGTCGTTTGGGTGATTCATTGCCTGCTGCAACACAAAAGAGTGGTCGTCGCACCATCAAATTGTTAGCTGACCACCTCAACAAGCTAGATGCAGCTGCTGCTAAGCGTAATTCCACCACTGCTTCTAAAGAGTATGATGCCGTTGTGTCTGCTTTTGATGCTGTTCTAGGTTTGTCTTAAATCTAGTCGTTCAAGCCAATTGTTGTTAAAGGGTGTCACGCAGCGCTCGCGAAGATCCACAAGCGTATCAATTGCAGGTTACATGCTGAATGATGCGATCGCTGCGATTCACTCTTTTTTTGTACCTATTAATTTCCAGGATTTAATAGGTGCGAAGTCTATCTAGTCTCAAAGCTAAACCAGCGGGAAATCCCAGGCAATTAAGCCCGTCCCCGACAACATCCGCATACTAATCACGAGTAATAATCCGGCAAAGATCGTTCGCAGCTTTTCAGGAGCAACGATACCGGCAAATTTAGCCCCTATCGGTGCCCCCAGCATTGTAAACGGGGCCACTAACAATACTGCAGGCCAATAGACATATCCCGTTGACCAGGGAATGGCCGTTTGATTCCCGCTCAATAGTAAAAATGAAAGGGTTCCCACAATGGCGATGGGTAACGTGAAAGACGCAGAAGTCCCACTCGCTTTTTTCATGGGCAGGCCGCAATAGAGGAGAAACGGGACGCTCAGGGCACCGCCGCCAATCCCCAATACACCTGACTTAAACCCAATCACCATACCTACTGCACTGGTAGGCATAATGCCAGGAGCACCCACGGTCTGCTCCTCTGCTTCCTCAGATTTTTTCTCAAAAAATATTTTGGTAGAAACCACCAACAGAAAGATGCCAAAAATCAACTCTAGAATTTGGGTTGGCATCCGATTGGCCAATAAATTGCCACTCACTACCCCTACAGCAATACCCGCAATAATGGTGCGAAAAATAGACCATTGAATATGCTCTTGGCGATGGTGTGCCCAGGTCGAAGACGCAGCGGTGCAGATCATAATGCACATAGAGCTACCCGCCGCCATATGCATCAGTGATTCTTGGGGCAGTTGAATCAAATCAAACAGGTAAAACAACCCAGGCACAATCAACATGCCACCCCCAATGCCCAACAGTCCGGCTAAGGTTCCCGCTGCAATACCCAAGACTGCAAATAGTCCTAAACTGAGTGGATCCATTTTTTTGAGTTGTCCATTGACTGTCCTGTAAACCAGAGCACTATGGACAGACAGGAGGCTACACCTCTCATACACCCTGACGGACTCTCACGCTTACCTATTCACTATAAGACCCCAACTAGCCTTCCCCCAAATGCAGATCCATTCAGGACTTCGGATCAGAAGACCGGAAAGGGAACCCTAGATCTGCAGCCTATTGCAAGGGCTGTAATCGCAGGTTTGACGAACTAGGGTCTAACAATAACGCGATTTATACATACTTTTTATTCACTGAAAAACCATCGTGGGGGATTAATGATTCATTCTAAACTTGCTCAAGTATTGATGGTCACGGCTTTTAGCATGCCAACGGTTAGTCTCATGGCCGTCCAGCCAGCATCAGCCAATGGCAACAACTATGGTGCGATTGCATACTCTTCAGCGACAGGTAGCCATGGATATTCCTATGATTATTCAACTGCTCAAGCGGCCCAAAATGCAGCACTCCGTTACTGTGAAAACTATTCAGGCACAGGAGATTGTAAGTCTCTAGTCGTGTTCCAAAATGCTTGTGGCGCCTTAGCACAGACCCCAGATAATTCTGCAGGGTCAGGTTGGGGGGTCGATCGACCCACTGCTGAATCCTTTGCATTGCAGTCCTGTAGACAATTTGGTCCTAACTGTAAAATTACTCGTTGGGTCTGCACTAGTCGCTAACGCTAAATCACAAAAACTAGGCCACCCAAAATCAGGAACGCAACGCTCTCTAAGGCAATTTGCTGCACAATAAGTAGAGAAGCTCATCAGCCTGATTGAACGTCCTATGCAAGCAGAATATCGCCAACGCCGCCAAAACCTGATGGAAGCCATGGGGTCGGGGACCGGAATTTTTCGTAGTGCCCCGATGGCGGTGATGCATAGTGATGTGGAATATAACTTCCGACAAGAAAGTGACTTTTTCTACTTGACGGGGTTTAACGAGCCCAATGCAGTGGCCGTGCTAGCTCCCCACCATGAAGAGCACCAGTTTGTGCTGTTTGTGCAACCTAAAGATCCGTTGATGGAGACGTGGACAGGGTATCGAGTAGGGGTCGATCTCGCAAAAGAAGAATATGGGGCCGATGCCGTGTATCCCATTGAGGAATTGGACGAACATCTACCCCAATATCTAGCGGGTGCCGATCGGATTTACTTTCATCTGGGATTAGATCAGCCCTTTAATCAAACGATTTTGAAGCACTGGCAGCGATCGCTGATCAAAGTCCGGAAGGATGGGTTTGGTCCTGTTGCCCTAGAAGATCCCATGACAGTGCTCCATCCTCAGCGGCTGATTAAAAGTGAGACTGAACTAGATTTGATGCGTAAGGCTATTGATATTTCTGTCGAAGCGCATAATTTAGCCCGAGAAGTCGCCCAACCTGGCCGCTATGAATATGAAATCCAAGCAGAGATGGAACGGCTATTTCGTTTACGAGGTGGCTTAGGACCCGCCTATCCCTCCATTGTGGCAGCGGGGGTCAATGGCTGCATTTTGCACTATACCGAGAACACCTGCCAGATTCAGGAGCAAGATTTGCTGTTGATTGATGCGGGCTGTAGTTACCAGTATTACAACGCCGATATTACCCGTACGTTTCCGGTGAGTGGAACGTTTACAGCAGAGCAAAAGACCCTGTATGAGTTAGTTTTGACAGCGCAAGAAGCTGCGATCGCACAAGTGCAACCGGGCAACCCCTACAACGCCTTCCACGACGCAGCAGTCAAAGTTCTGACCCAAGGCTTAGTCGATCTGGGCTTACTCAAAGGCAAGATCGATAAGCTGATTGAAGAAGAAACATATAAACCCTTTTACATGCACCGCACAGGCCATTGGTTGGGGCTAGACGTCCATGATGTAGGTGTCTACAAAAAAGACAAGGATACATGGCAGCCATTGCAAGCCGGACATGTGGTGACGGTAGAACCTGGCATTTACATCGGTCCCGATATTCAACTAGACGAAGATCAGCCAGAAGTACCCGAACGATGGCGAGGAATCGGGATTCGCATTGAGGATGATGTGCTACTCACAGAAACAGGCCATGAGGTTCTCACGGCCGCTGTTCCTAAATCCATTGCCTCCCTTACCCGCTGATGGACTCGTTATTAGCGGCTGTCACGGTTCCGTTACTCCGGCGCTGTATCAACCGTTTGACCACAAATTGCACCAAGACCAGACCCAGAATGTAAGGCAAAAAGACCACAACCCACACTAGAAGCCCCAGGATGCCAAATGTAAGATTGACCACCGCATGGGTAGACTGGGACCAAGCTTCTTGTAAGCGTTCGCCGAGGGAGGCTTGGGGTGGCGTGGTTGCGATCGCAGATTCCAAACTGAGATTCACGGTTGAATAGGCGACTTGTGCCTGTAACCGTTTCACCTGAGCATCGATTTGCTCAATCTGCTGACGAATTGTTTTCAGCTCTTGCGAAACTTTGAGGACATCCGCCACAGATCCAGATCGATCCATAATCTTCAACACCACTTCTTCTGACTTGCGAAGATTTTTGAGCCGGGCTTGAAAATCTACCAGCTGAGTAGACACATCTTCCGCTTCAATCGAACGGTTCTGTACCGTGCCAATCTGGGCTAATTGCTCCAGGGTGGTCTCTAATTTAGCCTGGGGGATGCGCAGTTCCATAGAAGCCTGATGACGCACTGACTCATCAGGAGGCACTTGATCCTGCAGGCCTACCACATCACCTTGTTGTGTTTTGACAATTTTGGCGACTGCTTTTAGGGCCGGGGCTACTTTTTCAACTCTTAGGGTCATATTGGCCCGCTTAATCAGTTGCGGTTTAGCTTTCGGTGGAGCAGCATCCGCAGGTGCCGACACATTATTACTGAGGTCAGCTAACTCTGCCTGGGCCGCTTGGGGTGCTTCACCTGACTCCGAAACGGTTTCCGTCATTGGCGTTGAGCAGCTAGCCAAGAGCACAGCCCCGACGACCGTTCCCCACAAAGGTGCAGTAAAGCGATTGTGTTCTACTGTCATAACCCTGACAAATGTTACATTGCCCTGATTATGGTGGGTTTCAACCTCGCTATTGGGCGAGTTACCATTTATGCAACACCCCCTAACATCCCTAGAAGGAATGTTAAAACTCAAGCGACTTTCTTAAAACGTCATCAACATGGGTGTGATTTGCATGACGATCAAAGTTACATCATCACCACTTTGGTTGCGCTCACCCATAAAAGCTTGCAAGCGCTCAAATAGGTAATCCAGAATCTCTTGCGGGCCATGGCAGGTGTGGCAAGCTTCTTGAAACACCGCAATTAAGTTCTCTTCATCGAAGCGATCACCATTGGGACCGGCAGCATCCGTAAAGCCATCGGTATAGTAGATAATCGTATCCCCTGGAGAGAGGGTAACCTTATCCTCCTGATACTCGGTATTGGCATCTAGGCCAATCAACATACCATCTGTATCTAAACGCTCAATCACATTTTCCCGAGCACGCCACAGCAACGGCGGATTATGAGCCGCATTACTAAAGCTTAGTTGACGAGTCTTCGGGTCATACTCTGAATAAAACAGCGTCACAAACCGATTAGAATTTTCTAAATCAGCATACATGACCTGATTGAGATTTTTCAAAATCTCAGATGGAGAGTGATGATGCAACGCATCCGCCCGCAAAATACCGCGGGTCATGGTCATAATCAGCCCAGCAGGGACGCCTTTACCCATGACATCACCAATGACCAGCCCCCAACGATCGGCCTGGTTGAGGCGATATTGGCGGGAGGTCGGTAACTGTCGATAAATCGGAATAAAGTCGTAATAATCTCCCCCCACCTGATTGGCGGTTTGACAGGTGGCCGCTAGGGCGACACCTTCAATTTTGGGAGAATAGTTGGGTAATAAGCGAGCTTGAATCTCTGCCCCAATCTCTAGCTCACGGGTAATCCGCTCTTGCTTACGGAGTTGGGTGGTCAGGGTGTCATTTTCAATAGCAACCGCCGTTTGATCCGCAACTAATTGAGCCAGCTTTTGCCGCGTTTCAGTCCATTCATAGTCAGGATTGCTGCTAAACAGGTACAGCCGACCGCGCTCATGGAGTTCAAAATTTCGGACTAAAATAGCGGTACTAAACCACTGATAGTTTGTGCCCAAAAGATGGGCCAGCTGTTGTTCTAGAACTAGGTTCGGTTGCTTAGCAGGGGAACCATTCACTGTAAACTGACGGGTCACATTTTCTAGGGCCAAGCGAATATTGCGGCATTGCTGTCCTTCGTGGCAGTACAGCTGCTCTAAAGAGACTTGTCCATTAGGACGAAACAAAATTAAAGCGGCAGCATCCGCATCGGTCACACGGCTAACAATTAGAGGAATTAAGGCGAGAAACTGATTGAGATTATTAAAGCTCCTTAACGAAAAGCTTAGGGAACTCAATAAATCTTGCGCTTTTGCCTGTTCTCGACGGAGATGGGAAACAAGCTCTTGCAGCGCTGTCACAGTTGCCACGTTTGTCGCCACCCCTGGATAGTCTAAATCCAAAGATTGGGAAGGTTGGTTTGGAAGTGGAACTCGAGACATAAAGGCAAATACAAGCCAGTATCGTAGGGAAAACGAGTGTTGCGTTACTTATTGATAGTTATGCCCAGTAAGCTTAGCACTCTTGTCAACCCTTTGGGCAGTTGCACTCTAACTAAAGAAAAATAGGCAAGTACTAGGGATGTAACAGTATACTCTGATACGTTTTCTCTTTAGAAGAATAATCTATCTACATTGCTAAACACTTCTGAAATTGCTGTGAACTGTAGCAATTATCAGAAACTTACCAAGAATAGCTGCGAGAATTGTGATACCACTCCTAAAAAGAAAACAACATAACCAATATCAGTTGTTTTCTTCAATCTGGTATAGCGCACTTCTGGTGAGATTGCCAACCATTTTTGAAGGAGCTCTGGCATCAAGATGGGGCAATGAATCTATGAATCATTTTATTTATAGATCAAAAAAGACTAGGTGCTCAGGAGTGCCTCGACAAATTCATAGCTAGAAAAGGGGCGCAAGTCCGTAATGCCTTCGCCTGCTCCTATAAATCGAATGGGCAGACCTAACTCCTGAACTACCGCTAGAGCAACCCCACCTTTAGCAGAACCATCCAGTTTGGTCAGTACGACTCCCGTTAATTCAGCCGCCTCGGAAAAGACCTGGGCTTGTCGCAACCCGTTTTGGCCCAAAGTGGCATCCAGCACCAACAGGGACTCAATGTGAGCATCTGGGGCTTTCTTGCTGACAATCCGTCGAACTTTGTTGAGTTCATCCATCAGGTTCTTCTTATTCTGGAGACGCCCGGCTGTGTCCACTAGTAACAGATCAATATTGCGCTTTTGGGCGGCAGTAATGGCATCGAAGACAACAGCCGCAGGGTCTGTATTTTGACCAGGATTCGCAATCACATCGACATTGCTACGCTGTCCCCATACCTTTACTTGTTCAACCGCTGCAGCTCTAAAGGTGTCGGCAGCTGCAATCAAGCAGGCATACCCCGACTCCTTAGAGATATGGGCTAGTTTACCGATAGTCGTAGTTTTACCGGCGCCGTTGACCCCGGTCATCAACCAGATATTCATCCCCTCTCGTTTGGGGGCAAAGTTAGGGCTATAGTTCTTTTGGGTCGGAGCATCGAGAATATTCTGCATAATCTCTTTGAGATAGGCGATCGCAGCATCCGGGGGCAGGGTTTCTTCCCGAACTTTGGTCTGCAAGGCTTCAATTAATTTGTCTGTCGCCGAAATCCCCACGTCTGCCTGCAGCAATAATGACTCAATTTCCATCACCGCATCGGCATTCAACGGGCCTTGGCCTACCACCGATTTGAGTTGGTTGGCTAAACCCCGTCGGGTTTTGCCTAGTCCTTGGCGCAGCTTTTGCAGCCAGGAAATTTCTTCAACGGAGACTTCTTCAGGACGACGGCCCTGGGCTGCTAAGACTTCCGCAGACCACAAAAACCCTTCATCAAACTGCAGATCCGAGGGAGAAGGTTGGGCGGGAGGAGAGGTTGGGCTAGGCGATTCAGTTTTTGCAACCGGTGCTGGAGTAGCTGCAATCGGCTCAGGAGAAGAGGCAACCTCGGGTGTGACTGCATCAATTTCCTCGATTTCAGCCGTGGTGGGGGTGGCTTCTGGAGCAGGCTCAGAGCCAACTTCTGGGGTGACCTCAGCTACTACGGAGCTCTCTGCCTCGACGTCTGGGGAAGCGATTACTTCATCGGCTGAAGAACTTTTAGCTTCGACTTCTGGCGCAACGGTCTCTGCAGTGGTTTCTTGCTGTCGCTCTTGGATTTTTTGGAAGGCTGTCTCGGCCCAACTGCGATAATCTTCAGCTTCACTGGTCTCTCCGGCATCGTCGCTAACTTCGCCGGGGGCATCTTGCTCCGCTTCGGCTTCAGGCGGTGTGTCTTGCTCCTCAGCTTCTTCTTTATTAAATTGGCGACGAAACCAATTAAAAACCATGACCTTTTCCTAAACGAAACGATGGGGGCGGATCTGATTTCAACCTACCGCATATTAAGGTACCGCGATCTGACGGGTTACCCGCCGCAAAACACCATTAATAAAGCGATGACCCTCTTCGGCGCTATATTTTTTGGCCAGCTCGACAGATTCGTTAATCGCTACTTGATTGGGAATATCCAAATACTTCATTTCAGCAACGGCCAACCGCAACAAATTAGCATCGATATGGGCCAACCGATGAAGTTGCCAATCTACCAAAGATGTTTCTAGGATTTGGTCAATTTCGTCACGATGATGGTGAACCGCGGCAATTAAATCGAGGGTGTAGTCGCGGACTGACTGTTGATTGGCCAGCTGAATAAACTCAGGAAAATCAATCGCTAGCCCCAAGCGGTTGACTGCCGTTTTGGTTAAATCAATCGCCTCACTAACCATGGCCCGCGAACTCTGGACATCAATAGCTTTAATTTCGCTATCGAGGATGCGATCGCTACCCCGTTTCAGTTCAGCACTGGCGGTCTCTAATGCTTCTTGCACTTCCGCCACCAGGGTTCGTACCGCCGTAATCATCACAGCTTGCAAATCTTGGTTGGCGAGGCGATCGGAATTGCTAGGCAATTGACCAATACTTAAAAGTGCCAATTCACGGGCAATTCGGCGAGGTTGCATGGGGAAATACGGACGGCGTACAGAACTCTCTAATCTTAATATCCAGCGTTCAATTTCAGCATTGGCGGCTTACACTATCTCTAGTCGATAGGCTTGAGGTATGCGCAAGTTATATTTTCTGGTTCCAGGGTTAGGCGGTAAGTACGCCTGCGGTGGCCTCTGGGCCGAACTGAAAACTTTGAAATTGGCCCAGCAGATCTGTTCGGCAGAGGTAGTCACCTACAAACAGCGGGAGCCTGACACTCTATTCCTAGCTGATTTACTCAATCAACCCCTCGATCAAGCCATTTTGGTGATTAGCTGGGGCTTCGATGTGGGGCAACTGGCGCAACAGTTAAAAGACTATAACGTGATTTACCATGCCCATAGCTCAGGCTATGGATTTAACTTGCCAGCCAGGGTTCCCATTGTTACCGTTAGTCGCAATACCTTGGGCTATTGGGGACAGCGATCGCCCCATTCCCTGCTGTACTACTTACCCAACCAAATTTCAGACAATTTTCAGAACTTAAATCTGGACCGGGATATTGATGTATTGGTGCAAGCCCGGAAATCTTCAACTTATCTATTACAGGAGCTGATTCCAGCATTGCAGCAGGTTTGCAACGTGATGGTGGTCGATAGCTATGTCGAAGATTTATCCAAGCTTTTTAATCGAGCCAAGGTGTATCTCTATGATTCCGCCGAATATTGGGCGCAACAAAAGGTGAGTGAAGGCTTTGGATTACAGCCGATGGAAGCAATGGCCTGTGGCTGTCAGGTGTTTTCAAGTATTAATGGTGGGTTGTCAGATTACTTAGATCCAGGTTTCAACTGTTACAAAATTGCAGGGCACTCCCTCACCTTTGATCTACAGCGGATTCAGCAGGTGTTGCAGTCGGATCAAAGGGTAGGGCTGTCAGAATCTGTCTTAGCTGAATATCGAACAGAAAATATTCTGCACAGGCTGCGGGTGATTTTGACTGAGATTAACGCTTTTTTTGACGCTCAACCCCATCAACAAGCTGGTATTGTACCTCTCACGCCCATGCGGATCACCCAACTTCGCCTACAGGCGATCTGGCGTAAGCTTCTCAAAAAGGTATCTTGATCAATCGGGCCTTTTTAGTGGCTGGCAGCGTGATAAATGTCACTCGCTGTTCAGGCACATATCACTGAAATTCTGCATAAAACTGCCGATACTATCAACATAGTTTGGAGCAAGTGACATTCCCCCAGGAAACTTTGCCCACTCTAGGTCTGATAGTGAATGGGAGCGCTGTCAGACCGATTCCCTATTGTGGTTACTTCAATGAAAACAGTTTCCTCTCTGGCCCTGGTTTGGCTGAATGCCTTGGTCGTTGGCTCACCAGCAGTGCCTTCGACCCCCTTAGATCGGCCTCATCTACAGGTGCAGGAGACTCACACTCAGCCCTCTACGACAGCTGAGCAGCTTTTTAAGCAAGGCAATCGTTTAGCTCAAGATGGTAAATTAGCTGCGGCAATAATTGCTTATCGTCAATCTATAGCGGTGGATGCCACCAACTCCCAGGTATATTGCCAGATGGCAGAGGTGTTAGTCCAGCTCCAGCGCCTGGAAGAGGCCTTGCCAGCCATTCGCCAGGCTTTGGTGCTTGAGACTCGGGTTACCGCTAGAAGCCCGGTATGGTATGACGCTCACGCTCGTACTCAACTCGCCCAGATTCTGACCCAACATCAGCAAGTGGATGCGGCCTTGCCGTATCGGAAGCAGGCAATTGCCCTCTATCCAGAAGATGAAACGCTTTATTTCGGTTTAGGCCAAACGTTAGTCGCCAAAGGTGATGCTGAGGCAGCGATGATGGCCTATGTTCAGGGCTATCAACAGCAAATTGCGGCCAACGAGATATCGAACGGTTTCAAGGATTTGGAAGCGGCGTATACAGATAGAAACGCTCTCGCTTGGCGAGATGTGGGCAATGATTTTGTTGCCCTTGAGCAATACCAGCCCGCTATCCGCGCCTACCAAAAAGCCATTGCCATCGCTCCGACGGGTCACTTCTACTATGCTTTGGCATCTGCCCAGGAACAGGCAGGTCAGCAAGCGGCGGCAGCTCAGTCTTACGCCCAAGCTGGAGCCTCAATGCCCTATCAACATCTTCATATAGGTATCGACGCCTATCGGGAAGCCCTTCGCTTACAGCCTGATGACGCTAATATTCATAGCGGTTTGGGTAAAGCACTGTTGGAACACGGAGAGATTCAAGCTGCGATCGCATCCTTCGAACAAGCCCTCTCCCTCAACCCTAATTTGACGGAAGCAAAAGACAATATAGCCAAAGCCAAATCGCGGTTGTAGCCCGTTCTCTAGCATCCACTTCGCCTTAATCGATTTCATCTCTCCCTGAATTGCCATGAAAAAGAAGATAGCCCTATCCCTTGCTTGTTTAGGTGTATTGTCTATGGGGCTGTTGTATCGTCACCATCTGATTCCGACTCATCCATCGCCAGCTCAGCCGGTTGCGGAGACAGCGAAGAACTCCGATGAGCAAGACAGTCCAGTTGAGCGGTTGTTAGCAAAAACCCAACAAACTCAGGTGTGGGAACAGGCACTCAAGCTCAACCCTAAAGATGCGGAAGCCCATCATCAGTTGGGCTTAGTTTTAGTGGCTGACAATCAGGTCGATCAAGCGATTAGTCACTATCAACAAGCCATTGCCTTAAATCCCCCCAATGTTTCGCGGATCTATCAAAGCTGGGGCAAAGCCCTCGTGAAACAGAGCAAGACAGAGGATGCCATTTTAACCTTTCGCCAGGGCATCACTAAAGGCTATCCTGAGGCCCCCAAAGCGATGCAGGAGGCAGAGGTTCATTTTCGTCTAGGACTAGCGTTGGAGGCTGAAGGACGGCTACCTGAGGCGATTAAAGCCTACCGCCAAGCGATTGCGGTCAAGCCGGATAAGACAATTTATGAACATTTAGGAAATGCCCTAGTTAAAAATGATCAATTAAATGAAGCGCGAGTCGCTTTTCGCAAGTGGTGGTCCTCTTCTTTATATCGGCAGGGCCTTGACTATCAACTGCTGGGTGATGCCTTAGTTCGCGAAAATCGACTGGATGATGCGTTAGCTGCCTATCGAAAGTGGATTGAAACGGATGGTTGGAATTCTAATAAAGATGTTGCCGCCCATCGAGCATTAGCGGGTAGGCTGAGTTCGTTGAAGCGTTTTGATCAAGCAAAGTTGGCTACTCGTAACGCCCTCGACCTTGCAGATATCAGCGACCAGTCATTTATTGCCGAAGAATTTATCCAACTCTTGGTCCATCACGATCAATTGACAGAAGCCAAGACAGTTTCTCTGCAATATTTTCAGTCAGATCAACCATTCCAGAAAATTTATGCCAAACATCTGATCGAGCAGTCCAAGGATTTAATAAAAGCCAATCAATTGGACCAAGCTATTAAAGACTGCCATGAAGCGGCTCAAATCTTGAATATTGCTAAGTCTCCAACTGATAAAGATAAAGGAACAATTGCAGACATATGGTCTTGCCTAGGTCAGGCCCATGCTAAACAAGGTCACCTTGAGAAAGCCTTAACCAGTTTTCAGAAAGAATATCAGCTCAATAAATATGCTTATTATGATGTCGCTGAGACTTTAATAAAGCTGCAACGCTCTGAAGAAGCTCTAGCCATTTTGCGCAAGCACTCTGGGCAAGAAGTTTATGCTTATACCGTTTTAGGACGTTTCTTAAATGCCGATCAACAACCCCAAGCGGCTGTTCAGTACTGTCAAAAAGCTTTAGCTATTGATGCTCAGAATCTTGCTGCTCATCATTGCTTAGCGAAGGCATCTGGCAATTCTCAAACAGTCGAGGTAGATCCCCAACTGTTTCGAAAAAGAGTCGAAGCAATTTCTCCCAAGGTTATCCAACATGCTTATCGGGCTAACCGTTTGGGCAATAACACCATCGGTTATACCCTTCATCAGGATGCGATCGGTATCAGCCCTAATGCGGTTGCAAATGCACAGTATTCTAGGCCCTATCTCGCTGACTTAAATGTCTATCAAACATGGGGAGGTATCTTGTTTCAGCAAGGGAAAAAAGAGGAGGCGATCGCAACGTATCACCAAACGCTCCGGCTCCTACCAGAAACTGCAGAAACCCATACCAGCCTGGGAAAAGTGCTAATGCAACAGCAGCAATACGGGGGTGCGATCGCAGCCTATCGTCGCGCCATCCAGCTCTATCCCCATGAAGCTCAGTCTTACGTGAACCTCAGCAAAGCCTTGCTAAAAGTGAACCAAACAGAAACGGCAGATCTAGCCTTACAGCAAGCCGTGCAATTAGGATGGCAAGAAACGGCTTCGAGCCAAGATCAATAATCCTCCGGGTCCATCAAGGCATCTGTAAGCCCTTCAATACCTGACCTTGTTCCTTCTCATTTAATCCTTTACCTTGAATCAGGACTTGAAAACCACCCAACCCCAAAGGGTTAATTAAAGCCTGCAAAGTTTCCCGCCGCCGAATCACCTCATTCAGTTGAGCGATATCGCTAGTGTTGTTATTGGCGACTAAGCGATCGCCCAGGCCCAACGCCATTAAAAACAATCCTTGTTGGGTATAGCCCATTGACGTTAACCCTAGGGCTATACCCTGCTTTTCTAGAGCCGTAAAGTTCACATGAGCCGTAATATCTTGATGCCCAAGATAAGCATAGGGATCTTGATGGGCACCATGCCGTCGAAAGCATTGCAGTGTGCCCTGTAGCCGCTGTGGGCTGTAGTATTGCGGCGCTAAGTAGCCATAATCAATCGTCAGTACATATCCCCAGTCTAGCTTTTGAGAGACCGTCTTTAACCAATCCAGCGCCGCTAAGTTAATCTCACTGCGATATCCATCTTCATACCCTGTACCAATATTGATGTCTTGCTCAACTAAATATTCTGCCAAGCGGTCCGTCGATGGGCTTGTCATCACCTCAGTAAATGTTCGTGACGCCGCATCAACCGCCACAAACACTTCCTGCAAAGCACCATCCTGTACAACAAACTGGTGTACTGGCAGCGCATCGACCAGTTCATTAGAAAAGAAGCAGCCTACTATCCCCGTCTCAGGCAGCTGCCCAAACCCCATCCATTGCACCTTGTCAGACGAAAACTGAAAAGGCTGCAACAAGCGCTGTTGTGCTTCGATTAAACCTTCTGCTTTTTCCACAATGATGTAACGTAAAGCGGTCCAAAAAGCAGCATAGTCATCAGATGCCTCTGCAGACTGTTTTCGGGTTGCCAGGTATTTCAGCACATCAGCCGCCACCAACCCTTGACCGGCCCCCATTTCAACCAACGTAAACGGCTCCGGTTGCCCCATCACTCGCCACATATCTAAAAATTGTTCAGCCAGCAATTCCCCAAAATCAGGACACAAATGGGGGGAAGTAAAGAAATCCCCTGCAACTCCGATTTGGACTTGGTTCGTCGCATAGTAGCCTTGCTCAGGATCGTACAAAGCCAGCTCCATAAACTCAGCAAAGGTGATCCGTTGCTGAGGAGTCTCGCTAATGCGGTTGGAAATTCGCTGCAAGAGAATAGGGTTAAATGAATCCGGATGGGTCAAAGTGTTTGTCCTGGTAGCTTAGATATCACTGATAGAGGTGAGAGTGATCACCCTCAAAAAAGTATTTTAGGTATAAAACAGTGGGAGGCATTTGATCGTTGATGGGCAGCATAAAGTTTAGTCAGCCTTTTCTTGCAGCTAGAATCACAACATCAAAATTGTGTCCTATTCTTATTCCGTTGAAGCTTATCTCCCCATGAAGATTGTTACCAAGAAACCTGTCTTTCGTTCCTTGTTGAGTCTATCTCTTCTCAGTAGTTGGCTATTGATTGGTGGATGTAATCAGGCCAATCAGGACTCTACCCAAACAAACGATGAAGTAGCTGAGTTAAAGTCCAAATTACAAGACCTAGAGGCTGAGAATAAAACCCTCAAAGAGCAACAAGACGAAATTGGCCTAGGCTCAGATCCCCTCAAAGAAGCTAAGCCCGTCTCAGAGGTCGTCTCCAAGGCACCTGAAGATACCTCGGATAATGCCCCTGTTTCAGAGGCAGAAACCACCAAGCCCGCTGCTGTCGCCTTCAAAGATATTGCCGATTTGCCAACGCAACCTCTGATTGCCGATCTGATCAAGCTAGAGATATTAGAAGCAGCGGATGATCAAAACTTTCAGCCCTACGAGCCAATCTCTCGGGGTGAATATATGCTCTGGCTATTCAAGGCCCATAACGCCATCAGTCGTCCCGCCCAAAAGATTCGTTTGGCCCCTACTTTCGACCCAGAGTTCACAGATATTGATGCCAAACATCCCGCGTTTAAGGTTGTTCAAGCCCTAGCTAATGCGGGCTATTCCGTGGGTTACGACGACAAAACCTTCAAGCCCGATCAGCCCATTACACGTGAAGAGATGATCAGTATCAAAGTCGGCATAGACAAGGGCAAGAGCATCAAACCTGTCAGTACCTCCTCGCTCCGAGCTGCCTGGAAATTTAGCGATATTGCCGAGATTGACAAACGACACTCAGGCTATATTTACAATGATTTGTTCACCAAAGGGCCCCAAGGTAGTAATATCGAGCGGGCTTTTGGCAAAATTGGCACCTTTAAACCCAAACAAGCAGCCAAGCGCCATGAAGCAGCGGCAACCCTCTGGCAAATTGGCAGAGAAACTGCTCCTAAAGCCTTGGAACGGAAAGAGAAAGAACTCAGTTAGGAGATAAAAGCAGCCCATTATTCTTCATTGGCTGCCAAAACCACTTCTTCATAGGTTCCAGATTGAATAATCTGACCATTCTTCATCAGATGAATGCAATTACAATGCTCCACCGTGGTTAAACGGTGGGCAATGATAATCATCGTCTTCGAATCACTCAGAGAGCGAATCGCCTCTGACACCAGCGCCTCTGTTTCATTATCAAGGGCAGAGGTTGCTTCATCCAACACCAAAATTTCCCGCTCATGATACAAAGCTCTGGCAATCCCAACCCGTTGTCGTTGACCACCAGACAAATTGGCTCCACGCTCTCCTAGATTCGTATTCACACCATCGGGTAGCTCCTTCACGAGCTCAGATAGCTGTGCTAATTCAATGGCACGGTTCAGTCGAGTCTCATCAATCAGGTGATCGGGAACTCCAAGGGCAATATTGCGCTCTAAGGTGTCATCAATCAGAAAGATAGATTGGGGAATATAACCCAATAAATTCTGCCAAGCCCTTAAATCTTGGTAAACCGATTGATCATCAACTTTTATATCTCCCCCTGTCGGCGTCAGCAGGCCTAAGAGCACATCTACTAGGGTCGTTTTTCCTGCACCTGATTTACCAATCAGAGCAATGGATTCTCCTTTCTTAATGCGAAGTTGAATCTGATTAAGAGACGGGTTTTTAGCACCTTCATACTGGAAAGAGATTTTATCTAATAAAATCTCCTGTTCAAAGTCTAAATGAGAAGGTTCCAAACTACCATTCGCTGGTTTGAACTGAGCCACAACACCTGCAGAAGGCGCTATGAGTGCCTGATGATTTTCTAGCTCTTTTAGGTCGTGATACAGTTTTTCCAAGACAAATGTTGAGCTTCTTAAAACGCTCAAACCTTTGCTGAGTTGTGTTGCCAAAGGCATCAATCGTATCGATACAACCGCAAAGATACCCAATGTCGAAATCAGCCCTTGGAAGTCCTGATTCGTTAAGATCGAAACAGAAATAAAACCTAGAATAAAGGTCATAATCATGGCTTCAATCGTAATGCGCGGGATTTGATTGAAGGACATGAAATCGCTGAGAGAAGTGGAATATAACTGAGCTTGAGTATCTAGTTGATCTAAGAAGAAGGACTCACACCCAATGACTTTGGTCTCTTTTACAGACCCTAGACTATGGTTAACGACTCGAATCATCTCAGCTTGAGACTGGGCAATCGTTTTACCCCAACGAGAAAGCGTATTTTTTAATCGCAGAATAATCGCAAAAACAACAAATAGAATCAGTCCAATCACAATGGTTGCGATAGGGCTCGTATAAATCAGCAATATACTCAGAAAGGTAATAATCGTTAGGCTAACAAATGAGTTCAGCAGCTCTAATAAGATGCCATTACAAAAGCTAACCGTATGATTCATAATGCTCTGAATCATAAATGCAGAATTATTTTTCAAGTGAAACGTATATGGCATTTGCATATACGCACTTAACAACCGAATCCGCAGCTTACCTTGGTACTGATATACAAAGTTAAAAATATAGCGACGAATAACAAAATTCAGAAAAGACTTTACATAAAAAATAATGATGATAAATAAAGCCAAAAATGCAATAAATCTTTCCCTAGATTCAAAGTTCAACCAGTCATAGACTTGGCCAATTACAATTGTTTTTTCTACTAGTTCTGGATCGCTTGCAAAGGCAATAAAAGGTCCAATTAGGCCAATACCTAAGGTTTCTATAACAGCATTTCCCAAAACAGCAGCCAGCAAAACCAATAGCATAATTTTCTGGTCTGCTAGTATATAGAGAAATTGCTTTAAGAACTTTTTCATTTCAGGGTTATCTATTGAGATTTAACCGTGCACATCACAACGTGCACCTTATGATTTCTGAGCCATCGATATCTTCTGGCGCTGAGCGATCATGGCATTATTCAGCTTATGGATCAACAGAGATTCTCAGGTATTCTCCCCCAATCGATCCCTTACGCTTCCTAATAAATCTCTGGGCTTAAAGACTAGGGCCATTACAGTATAGATTTCTCCATTGCTATTGAAGCTATCGGCATTCTCAAACAAAAATATGTTGAAGCCACACTTGTTTTACTTCATTTCATACTGTCACAGAATTACAGTGCTTCTGTAGAGCAGGAAGGAGTGATGATAGGTCTATATTGGAATATCTTGTCAACGATATTCTCGGCTGTAAGACTGTCACTATCCTCGGGGTAGAAGAATCAGATCAGACACATTCGGGTGAGGACTATAGGTTTCAACCCAATCTAGCATCTGATCCAATTCTGTCTCTGTCCCCTTGGAGTCGATAATCAGTTGAACAAATCTGATTAACTCATCGCGGCTAGGGTCTTCAGGAAATATCATCAGCCTCAAAGCTGGCCTCAATCAGCAAAATCTACAACTCAATCACTGTTTAGTAATGGCACCACAATTGGGGAGTTGGATAAATTGCCCACATTATCCCAGCGGATCAGGAGGTTGAGGCAAATTCGGAGTCGCGTCTTGTCCATCTGGAGAGAGGTCAGAAATGACTTGATCCAATTCAGCCGTTAAGTCAGCTTTATCGGTATTGGGCTCTACAGCTTTTGGAGATTCTGCCACAACCTCTGTCTGCACCGCAGGTTCAGTCTCTCCGGCTGCTTGGACTGAACTGTCCGTAGAGACATCAGAACTAGGAGTAGCTGGCATTTGCACTGTAGTGGGTGCTTCAATCACAGGTGTTGCGTCAACGACTGGTTCTTCACTCGCGGACACCTGAGCAGTAGGTTCTTCAATCGGGGGAGCTGTTTCAGTGATGGGCGCTGGTTGTACTGTGGTGTCTGATATTGGCTCAGTGGTTTGTTTAGCAGGAGGTTCTGTGGTAGGTGCATCTACAGGCGTACTGACAGCAGTAGGCTGAACAGTCTCCGTGGGGGCCTCAACCTCAGGAGTCTGCTTGCCACCCATCATGCCTTTCAGTTTTTCACCTAAGCCCGATAGGTCTAGACGCTGTTTGATGGCCGGAGGCAAAATTGACTTGTCAGACGTTCCATCATCCGCTTGCTGTCCCATCTTTTCCCATAATCCTTGCCAATTCACGCTAGTAATTTTGGCAATGGCCTGATCGGATATCTTTCGGGCGTCAGCCCCCCAAGTTCCTGGTTCTGGCTGTGCTGGATTCGCCTCTACCATAGCCCATCGACGCTGCAAGGCTTGGTAGCTCAGCCAAACCAGCAGGACAACACTCGCCGTATGGCCCAACAACAAGCCGACAGGACGGCGATAGATCAACAGGATTAAGGCATAAAAAAGTCCCGTACCGCTCCACCAAACATCGGTTTTGCGGTGAATTTCTGGATAGACGTAGGCTGTTAAATACAGCCCAACACTGCCTAAACCTACGATCAACACTAAGGCTAAGGAAAGCATGGCCCAGATTCTCCGTTCAGCATAAACAGGATTCCCCATTCATACCACCCTCTAGTCATTTTCCTATGGGTCTAGTTAGAAAAATCAAAGAGGCATGCCTTTTGCAGGCACACCTCTTCAAATTACACGGGCTTTGAGCTTCGCTAGCGGAGACAAAGTGTATGAAATTCTGTCACCCAGCATAAAAAACGGATAGGTCCTGGCCTTTACCAGAAGGTGACACTTTCTAGAGTGTCACTATAGTTCAGGTTTAGCACGAGGATATTTTGCCATTAAGGCTTGGACTTGCTCGGCATGATAGGAACTGCGAGTGAGGGGGGAGGACACAATCTGCAAAAAGCCCATCTCTTCCCCGAGGGCTTGCCAGGTGGCAAATTGATCGGGATGGACGAAATCTTGCACACCTAGGTGTTTCGTTGTGGGCTGCAAATATTGACCAATGGTGAGAATATCGCAATCCACTTGGCGTAAATCAGCCATGACCTCTCGCACTTCAGCATCTGTTTCGCCTAGGCCCACCATAATGCCGGATTTTGTGTAAATCCAGGGGGCGAGCTGGCGCGATCGCATCAACAAATCCAACGTCCGCTGATACTCTCCTTGAGGGCGAACCCGCTTATACAGACGCGGTATGGTTTCCGTATTGTGATTGATCACTTCAGGCGCTGCTTGCAAGATGGTCTCTAGGGCTTCCCAGTTGCCACATAAATCAGGAATCAACACTTCAATGGTGGTCTGGGGGGACAGGATTCGGATCTGCTCTATACAGCGAACAAACTGTGAGGCTCCGCCATCAGGCAAATCATCGCGATTCACCGAGGTAATCACCACATGATTGAGCCCCATCCGACGCACGGCTTCTGCTAAGCGATGAGGCTCTGTGGGGTCAAGGGCTACGGGCTTTTTCTCAAAATCGATATCACAGTAAGGACAAGCTCGAGTACAGGCCGGTCCCATAATTAAGAAAGTAGCCGTGCCGTGGTGAAAACACTCTCCAATATTGGGACAGGACGCTTCTTCACAAACCGTATTCAGATGTAGATCTCGTAAAATATCTTTAACACTGCCCACACGCTCCCATTGCGGGGCTTTCACTCGTAACCAATTGGGCTTAACAACCACTACTCTGACCTGAAATGTTCTGTCTCCACTGTAAGGGATGTTGCCTCCTCCGGTATAAGTCGGCTAGGTGGGCATAGGCGCTTCCAGAATAGGCCATTCAGCCTCTATCTCATATTTCTTTATAAAACGAAATATTGTAAGCCTGCCATTTGGGTGGGTCTTGGCTAGAATTGATGAACCTTTATTGTTTCCTTCACTCCTCAAAAGCGTTCTCCATTGCGATGTTTGAGCCTTTCTAGGCCATCGCGACTTCCTTGAGTAGGAGTGATTGTCTACTATGCTTTGTCAAACTTGCCAACGCCAATCCCATTGCCTCACCCATCAGCTAGCGGCACAAGATCAGAATCTGCACCGGATGCTAGAGAACTTGCAAGGGTGTCAGCGACGACAGCCCTACAGGGTTAAGCCTTCTCCCAGCCATACTTGGCAAAAAACAGTCCGGTGGATGGAGAAACTCGCTCATCGCCTATCTCCCTAAGATCAGCCACCGTTCTATTGACGGAAGAATTGGATCGCTTTTTTCCTTGCACGGGAGCGCCAGCAATGTGCTAGAACTAATCCATTCAGCTAGCCGTTGTGTTTTCTCTTGACCGATGACTCTTGACTCGACTCAAGCGGGTCTTGCCTTACCGAGACCCAAGAATCGTATCGTTGCCATTGTCCTAGCCCTTGCAGGTCTACTCCTACCCGGTCTGCATAAGCTTTATCTGGGCCAGACTCGTTGGGGTCTCGTGTATTTGCTGCCAGGTATTTTTTGGGCAACGTTACCCATCGCCACTCTCACCCGAGTAGCGAGCTTATGCGATGCTGTGATTTATTTAACTCAGGGGGATGATCGGTTCCACCAAGCGTTTAATCCGGCTTGGCCTCAACCCACTCAACCCACCCTCGAACCCGCACAAATGAATGCGATCGCAGAGTCACTACGCCAGCTCGAAAGCCTCCGCCAAGAAGGATTAGTAACCGACTACGAATTTGAGCAACAGCGACGACAGCTCTTAGGTTAGTGCACCTATTCAATCGCCATGCTCAACCGCCTCGTACAGTGGACTCAACAACAAGGACCGCTACGGGATCAGATTCTGGCTGACCCCTATTATCGGTTCCAGTCCCTAGCAGAAGTTGCCTTAGCCGCTGAGTTGGGTGTGAGAATTGATGTGAATCAAGCCAGTGTCGATGATTGGCTGCGCCTGCCGGGCCTATCCATTCATCAGGCCCGACAGCTCGTGCAATTAACCCAGAACGGCGTCCAATTTTACGCCATTGAAGATGTGGCTGCTGCCTTATCCCAGCCCGTCCAGCGGATGCAGCCGTTAGCAGCAGTGATGCAGTTTTGCTACTACGACCAGGAGAGCATCGCCCTAGCCCCCGCTTTCAACCTCAATGCGGCGTCCGTAGAACAGCTGATGACGATACCCGAGATGATACCGAGTTTGGCACGAAACATTATCCGCGATCGCATTGCCCACGGTCCCTATCAACACATAGCGGATTTGCAACGACGTTTAAAATTATCGGGAGAAACAACGCAACAATTATTGCCTTATTTGAGATGCTAGGAACGCTCTAAAGCGGAATATCCGTTAAGCATATCGACCGATAACCAATAGCTTTGGCTGCTCAGTTTTGGTGCTCCGAACCGTTTAAAGCGCAAATCAGAGGCCAACTGACGCTAGCCTCTGACTCGTTTACTAAGTTAGGAGTACCTTGAACAATTACGTCCCGGTTACTTGTTCATGCCTTGCCATTGCTCGATAGCGGCGGGGAAGATTCTGAACAAAGCCCAACCACCAGCAATAGCAACAGGAGCTAAAACAATTAATAAACGTACATCCATGCTCAATCTCCTCTCAGAATTATTTTAAAAGCACTTTTTACTTATTGTCCTACAATTAGTCAGATTTTTCTAATCGGAATCCCTTAGACTTAGCGCTCAATAGTTTTGAAACCCAAATCAGTCCCGCGATTGGCGTGAACTAAAGCCAATTTTTGATAGTGGCGGGCATGGTCTATCAAATCATCGGATTCTGCTTCACTCAGCTCTCGTAAAGGCTTGGCAGGTACCCCTACCCACAGGGACCGAGGGGGAACAGACTTCGAAACCACTGCCCCAGCCCCAATAATGCTGCCAGCCCCAATATGCACACCATTGAGAACAATGGCGCCAATGCCAATCAATGTGCCTCGCTCAATATGAGCTGAATGAATCACTGCTCGATGACCAACAGTCACATAATCTTCTAGAACCGTTGGCTGTCCTGGATCACCATGGAGAATGGCCCCATCCTGAATATTGGTATATTCACCAATTTCAATGCGTTCTACATCACCCCGCAGCACCGCACCATACCAAATGCTTGCCTCTCGATTAATTTGAATATTGCCGATCACCGTGGCATTATCTGCCACAAATGCTGCTAAGGAACAATCTGGTGGTGGCCAATATTGGGGACTAGAAAATTCCAAGGTTATCGGGTTAAAACACCGCCTCGATCCTACCCTGAAAAGAGACAGCCTCCAGACCATTCAGAACAGCCACGCTCAACAATTCACAGTTATAATGAAGCCACCTGAGCGGCAACCAGAGTTCTTCGGCTCTTTCTGACTCCATGACACATGTCAGCATGCACTATCCAATTTTTGGGCCTGAAACACTCTGTCCCCATTGCCGGCAAATGATGACCGCTTTGACCTTAACCGATACCTATCTTTGCCAACGTCACGGTGCCTTTGAAGCCGACCCCAAGACCGAAGATTTAGTCCACCTTCAATCAGGGCGTCATTGGCGGTTATGGGATGGGCAATGGTACCGCCAACATACCCATCCTGATGGGATTCGCTTTGAAATCCATGAAGCCCTAGATCGCCTCTATACCGAAGGGTATCGTGCAACCAAGGTAATTATTGCCCAACGCTATCGAATCTTAATCAACACCTATCTAGAACATTCCCCTTGGTCCGAAAAAAACCCGTCAGGGCGTCCCCGCTTATATGGGCTACCCGTAGAATTTAGCCCAGACTCTGAGGATGATCCCCGCTGGCAAGTCATTAACTTTGATCTCGATAAGGAACCTGGCATTCCCAGTAATTCTCCTCATTTTCGCCTATTTGATTAAGCCTTCTGAATCTATAGCTCAGCGATGATAAGGCTATGGTATATCTGATGGTCAGCGTATCGGGGTATCGCCATGAAGGGGCATCATATGTCGATTCGGACCGGAGATATCCACCGGGCGATCACGTTCTATCAAACTCTGGACTTCGACGTTATCGAACGATTTACAACTGGGTATACTCTGGGATGTTGGCTGGAGGGTCCGATTGGCAGACTCGAACTGATTCAAATCCCAGATCCTCAACCACCAGCCGATGCCTTTGGCGACGAACATTACGTAGGCTATTATCATTTATCGATAGATGTCACAGATGACCTATCGGCAGACCAAACCTTATCGACCTGGCTTGAACAATGGCGAGAACGACTCAAAGCAGTTTCAATTACCTTAAAAGTCCTGCTTTATCCCATGCCACAAACCATTGGTAACCAAACGTATCATGTGGCCTTTGCCGCTGATGCCGACGGCTTACCGTTAGAAATCCTCCATAATCTAGGTCCTACATCTGCACTAGAGAGCTTGACTTAACTTGTTATCTTCGTTCATGCATCCCTGTCTTAGGAGACTTTGACTATGCTGGAAACCTGCCCCCGTTGTTCCAATCGCTTAGGCCCTCCTCTCAAAT
This sequence comes from Acaryochloris sp. CCMEE 5410, assembly GCF_000238775.2. Classification (NCBI taxonomy): domain Bacteria; kingdom Bacillati; phylum Cyanobacteriota; class Cyanophyceae; order Acaryochloridales; family Acaryochloridaceae; genus Acaryochloris; species Acaryochloris sp. CCMEE 5410. The sequence goes on from NZ_AFEJ02000001.1 coordinate 2,628,376, forward strand.
CCGGTCGTCAAGTTTGTGCTCATTGCGGCTGGTCTAGTGCGGCTATCGCTTCCCATAACAACCCATCTAGTCAAGAAGGGGCTGGGGTTGGCAGTATTCTGCAAGTCTGTGGGCGAATCCTCAAGCGCATCTTCCAGTATGTCGGCTCTCTGTTTCAAGTATGGATGGAGAAACTGCAGAAATCAAAGCAAAATTCGAATATCAAGCCTGGCAATATGGTCAAGGGCCTAACCGATAAACTCAGCAGTTTAGAACAAGCCATTCCCACAGAAGTTAGCGATTCCAAACGCCCCTGGATGACGGTGGAAGAAGCCTTTGTTCATTTAGGCGGGGATGTCCGTCTTCCGACTTCTATTGTTCACTCTCTAGATGGTCGATCCCGTGTCCCTTTAGCTCGGTTTCGCGAATATTACAGTGAACAAGAATTTAAAGCCTATGGCTTAGAAATGAGTTTAGAACGCCGCCGAGCCCATAAGCCCTGGCTTAGGGTTTTACCTCAGGACTAGAGGTCATTCGCTTAAGGACAAATTCCCTGTAGTGCTCTTTCATAGGGAGGTTCAGCTCAACACTGATTTTTGTTCGGGTTCCTTGAGACACTTCTCCTGAAATGGGGTTGACTCCTGTCGTTGGATACGACTGCCAAACGCAGCCCACTCCTCGCTTTTGCCAGGGGGGTAAGTCATTAAAGTTAAGCTGCCCCAGTTGAAACAACAATTCATTTTTATCGCCAACGGATAACCCTTCTAACTTCTGGGTTGCAGTGCCTGCTGAATCTCCCCCTTTACGCAACATCCAGTAGCAATGGGCATTGAGGGCATTGCGGTGGGCATCTTCTTGTCGCCATCGGAAGTAGTCGACCACTAAATCCACTGTTGGCAGTTGGGAGATTCGACAGTCAAAGACGGCCATACTGCCTAAGATCAACGATAGTTTCGCACTGGCTTCCGCTGCAAGCACGGAGTTGAGTTTGCGTAGCTTACGAGCAAAGGTCTGCTCGTCTGGGTGCAGCAGTAAAGAGATTTCATCGCTTTGGGTATAGCCATAAAGAACTCGAAACCCACAGGTCATCAAATGCTGAACTGTGGCCACCATGGCATCCCGAAAGGTGGCATCAAAGGGAGCGTCTAAATCGAGGGTTTCTTTTGTTAACCGAGTAAAATTCCGTCCATCCAACCGAGCGACCATCTGTAGCCCCGGCAGAACGCATAGATCATAAGCGGTTTCATAGACCCTTAAGGTTTTATCGAGTTCAGTAAATTTCATAATTGCCAATCCTCAACTGAAAATTGTTGATGAGGAAGAATACGAACGTAAAAAAGTTGGTCAAACCCCTCGTCATAGGTTAGGCAAGATCAGGCGAGAGGCTGTCCCGCGGATCCCTTTGTCTGGAATGCGTTGGTCGGGGGCGCGATCACAATTCCGAATCAACGCATCTGCCAGCTTCGATTCAAAGTAATACCCCGTAATCGAAAAGCCCTGTTGCTGAGCGGGTTGGATATACCGCTGTCGCTCACCAGGGGTAGGATTCGTGTTATCCACCACAAACCGTTGGTGGGTGGATAGGCAGGTATCCAAAAACTGTTGCTCACGATGTCGTGTTTTCAACATATCCAGGTTGATCCGCACATGGGTGCGCCCAAACTGGTGGTGATAAAACGTCGATTTACCCGTGGCCTGAATGCCCACCAAGATTACAGCTTCCATCGTTTGCCTTTGCAGTCTGGAGCCGATCGGGCATCGGCTCTACTCTCTCGTTCCGTTGATGCGGATCATCTCAGTCAAGATACTATCGAGACCGCCATTGACATGAATATGCTCGATTTTGTCAGCAATCCGTTCCAGCACCTCCAGCTCTTTCAAGCGCAGGGCCACGGGATTACTCTCCATCACTTTGGCGGTGTTGAGCATACTGCGGGTGGCAGCGGTCTCTTCCCGACGGCGAATCACGTTGGCTTGAGCAGATTTCTCCGCTTCCACCACCTGGCAGAGGATCGACTTCATCTCACCGGGCAGGATGATGTCTTTGACACCGACAGATGCAATGGAAACCCCATACTGCTCCGTTTTCTCGCGGATATAATCAGAGACGCTCGCATCAACCGCCCCCTTATCTTCTAGGAGTTGATCTAGAGACTTGGTCCCCACTGCCGAGCGTAAAGCAAACTGCAGCTCTTTATACAGGTAGTCTTCAATATTGCTTAAGCCCGTCTTGGCCTGCACCGGATCCGTAATCCGATAGCCCGCCGTTAGGTTCAGGCGCAGAGACACCTTATCCTTGGACAAAATCTCTTGCCCAGAGACGTCTAGGGTCTGCAAACGCAGATCCACAATTTCCGTTTTCCAAGCCCGGCCAAACGTCCACCAGACATGCCAACCTGGCGTCAGCGTATCCATAAAGGCACTGGCTTCATACAGCAATCCCAAATGCTGGGCCGGGACTTCCAAAATATGTAAGGCGTCCAAGGCCAGATCTAACACGTCCGGCAAGCCAGCGACCAGCTCAGCCACCAACGCGGGGGAGAGCTTGGCATCGTCGCTGATGTCAATCACCTCAACAGCCACCCCTTGCCAGAACAGCTTGCGACTGCAGGGAGGCAAAATCTCGATTACTTTGCCCTGATGGCGGACAATGGCAACCTCCGGATTGCCTAACTGCACGAATTCACAGTGACTGGCGACGAAAGCGGGATGCTGTTCGACCAGTACGTCGACAAACGTAAAATCTGGATCGGGACGGGTGCGATCATAGCGGGTGATACTGACTTTGCGATCGCAGGTCCAAAACCCATACTCTCCAGACGCGAGAGGCCGCACAAAATTATCCTGCTCATAGAGCATCCCTAGCTGGGATTCAGGGATTGACACCAGATTCAAATCCGGTAGCGATACATCTCGCAATCGCTGGACAAACTGGGACGGCAATTCAATCCCTTCATCCAGATTAAACAGGTGTACTTCAACCTCAATAAAGCCACGCCAAAACGCTTGCAGCTGGTTGGGGCCAATCGTGCACCATTGTTGCCCTAACCGCACTAAGGCAGCTTGATGATGAGCCGTGCGCACCACCGTAAAATACTCATTCATGCTGTGGGCATGGGTTTGTAACAACAGCTCCAAATGGTCAATCTGGGCTTGGGGCTGATTTAAATCAAAGGTCTTCACCTGCCAATGCCACCCCATACGGCGATGGGTACCCGGCAGCAAAAACATCTCAAACTTGCTGCGATAGAACAACATGCCCCGCTCATGGGGCTTAATGTAAAAAGACTTAAACATTGATATTTCCTTCTTCTTCTCGTGCAGATCCATCTGCACTTTTAAAGGCACCCTTAGCTGCTGGCATCAACAGTTACAGTGCGGGCCATCGCCCGTGACCGACTGGATTAAGGTGGAGCGAAACCGCAACTCAACCCGAAGGTTAAATATAGGTCCAACTACCAACAGATAGGGCGTTTGCTAGGGCAAATTCTGGCGTTCCTCCCAGACTTTGCCCCGCGAAGGACCCTACTCAAGCCGATCATCAACTGCGATCGCGCTGGCCTTTGGCTATTGTTGAGTGGATCACCAGGTGACCCACTCAACGCGACACCAACAACCGGGTGCTGTCTTAGCGGATTCGAACCACCTTGGGATTGCTCCCGTACCAGATGAAATAACTCGTCCCAAACGAGGTGCCCGTAACCGGGCGGTGGAAAGTACAGGATTTGAACCTGTGACCGTCAGATTATGAGTCTGATGCTCTACCAACTGAGCTAGCTTTCAGTTTTCTCGATGTAGGATTCGAACCTACGACCCCCGAGATGGCCCCTCGGTGCTCTCCCGCTGAGCTAATCGAGAAATCGCGAATCAACCTTGTGGGTTTGGCGGTACACTGATCTGCAATTTTCAGCGTCAAAGTGCCAGTCAGATATTCAGAATCTGAACCATTGCCTCACAGCACGCCATTGATCCAGTCATTGACCCTAACATACTCAATTTAAAACCGCCATAGTTCTCAAGCGATCCAGCCCATGGTTACCGGATTAAACTACTCCATCACGGTTACTGAGCAGCAGTCGGAACCTGCCCTGGTGGTTGGGGAGTGGGGGCTAGGGGTGCAGGAAGACTGGGAAAGGGTTGTCCGCTAGCAGGAGCAGGACTCGGCACCGATAGCAGAGGATTATTGGTGCCATTCGGCAAGGATGGAATCGGATCCGACAGGGAATGAACGGCTAGGGCGAGTTCGACCGTTGTTCCGTTCTTTCCCTTTTTTTGCCAGTCGACCTTTTGCACAATCGCATCATGGGGAGACAGAATATCCTGAAACGACTGGAGTTGGGCCTCAATGGTTTTCAGCTCATTAAGGAGTTGAGTCTTTTTACTGGACGCAACCGCCTGCCCCTGTTGTCGCTCTTGTTGAGACGCTTGCAATGAATTACGCTGGGCAATGGCCTGCTTTAACTGGGCTTGGGCTGATGTTTTGGCGAACTGCAACTGTGCTAACTGTTTCTCCTCTGTCGGTAGAGGCAGGGTTTGGCGAGCTAAATCAGTGTAAGGAGATTTAGACAGATAATCTTGAATCGCAGCATCCGCTAAACGAACCCGTTCTCGGGCTTGCTGTACCTGAACCTCTGCGGCATTGGTATTGGTTGGAGCCGTCGGAATCTGTTCAGTCGCCGTTAAAAGCGCCACTTCTTGTTGCACCTTCTGACGACGAGCCATAATATTTTGGCGGGCTGCAGTCCGATCGACCAAAATTTGCCCCTTAACAATCAAATCCCCCTGTTTAACACGCAAAGACTCAGGAGAAGCGACCGTTAACTTTAATTTTGTCGGCGTTGAGTTGAGCGGCGCTGGAGAACTTGCTGCTGCCGGATCCTCTGTTTGGGCCTTCGATTTGGATTTAGAGCTATCCGAACTGCATCCACTGATAAGGATAAGAAGAACACTGCTCACACTCAAGAATTTTAAGCAGTTGCGCTTCAACGAATGATGTTTCTTACAGAGGGTTTGATGAGTAATCATGGCAGGAGATATGTTCTGAAATAACGTCAGAGGATTGGGTCGAAAACCGTTAGCTCAGCAAAGCTTAATGTAATCAGTGAATCCAATACTGCAGAGTCGGAGCCAATAAGATATGGCTCACTAGAGCTTAGTCGTCTCAATCCCCAAATAGATTGACCTCGATCACCCCCCTAAGAGTTAACTCAGATAGATATCAGGAAAATCTGTCCTGAAGTCAATACTATTTCACTTTGTAAACTTTTACCGGAGTCATTGCTTGACTTTGATTACGACTTGTTAAGAGATAGAATGAGACTCGGTCACTACAGCGTAAGGAAGCAGTATTTTTTCGTGCAAAACTCTACCGGTATTGAAACCAGAGGCCCTGACGTCTCTAGGTCTAGAGAATTACCTTTTACCCTTCAAGATATAAGGGCAGCCATTCCCCCTCATTGCTTTGAGCCCTCAGCCTGGCGATCTCTCTCATATTTCTTTTTAGATATCGGTATTATCGCTAGTTTATACGCCATTGCCTATCAAATTGATGCTCTATGGTTTTGGCCCATCTTTTGGTTAGCTCAAGGCACCATGTTTTGGGCCTTATTCGTCGTCGGCCATGACTGTGGTCATCGCTCCTTTTCCAAATACAAGTGGTTAAACGATCTGATCGGGCATCTCAGCCATACGCCAATTTTGGTTCCTTTTCATGGTTGGCGCATTAGTCACCGGACCCACCATGCCAATACAGGCAATATCGACACGGACGAAAGTTGGTACCCTCCCACGGAAACGCAATACCGAGAGATGCCGAAGGATGTCAAATTCGTCCGTTACTATTTGACCCTATTGGCCTATCCCATCTACCTCTTCAAACGGTCTCCTGGACGCAAGGGCTCTCATTTCCTACCTAGTAGCCCTTTATTCAAGCCTTCCGAGAAATGGGACGTCATCACCAGTACAGTCCTATGGGGAGCCATGATCGCTTTTCTAGCAGCGCTCACCTACACCAATGGCTGGTTATTCTTAGTCAAATATTATCTCGGTCCCTATATTGTCTTTATCGTTTGGCTAGACGTCGTCACCTTGTTGCACCATACCGTACCCAGTGTGCCTTGGTACCCCAATGACAATTGGTATTTTCTCAAAGGTGCGCTCTCCACCATCGACCATGACTATGGGTTTATCAATCCCATTCATCACAATATTGGCACTCATGTCGCCCACCATATTTTCTTGGGTATGCCTCACTATCATTTACTAACGGCAACAGAAGCAATCAAGCCGGTCTTAGGTGAGTACTATCGAAAGTCTTCAGATCCCATTTGGAAGAGTTTATGGACTGCCTTGAGAGATTGCCGATACGTTCCTGATCATGGGGAAAAAGTTTACTATCAAGCTGACGCCAAGCGCTAAATTTCTCTTTTATGCTTTTTCTCTAGGCTAAATTCGTTCAGGGAAGAGAGTGAAGCGATAAGCCTCAAATCAATTTCATCGGCCAATATTGAGCTTCGACATTAATATACGCTTCTCAGTTGCTTGTAAGTGACACAAAAGAGAGAGGATTGGTTCTCAATCCTCTCTCTTTGCTTTTATATTCAGGATGTATCGTCTGGTCGTTGATACCAACAGGAAAGATTTCTATTCGTTACACTGAAGCTGCTGAATTCTCACCCTCGCCGCCCGCTCTTTTTGCAATTCCTCGTAGGGAAGATTCAAAAGATATTTAGTGACCTCCTTTCCTTGATCAACAACACGAGTTGCTGCAACTAACTTACTGGTGATCAAGCGCTGTAGAGACGCAAATACTCGATTAATTTTTCCATATTTGGTATCGGCTATTAACCATGTCATACGTTCTGCAATCTCATCTCGACTGAGAGGGTATAGACTTTCAAACAACACTCCTTTGACGGCTAAATCCAGTTGGGCTTTATAAGAAGATTCCAGCAGACTACTCCTCGTCGTGGCAATAGGCTGATATTTTGAGTGTCTTTGTTCTGCTCTCCGTCTAGCTTGACAGCCCTTGGTCGATCGCTTGTATTGAATTGTGTCCATTGCTATGTCTAACAACAACTAGATAATGTTTTCTTTAATGTATGACTTTTTCTAGCCCTGAGATAGCATAAACATTCGCAAAAACTCAACGAACGATTTGCTAAATCCTAAAAATTAGAGTGTTCTCCCCAACAGGGACTAAAGGCTTCTCAATGTCATAGATGATTGCGTCCTGTGCAACCACTACTGATGCCACTTGATAACTGTTCTCTCTATTGTATCCGTGAATATACGGAGTGGCACCCCTCAGAGCGGACAATATAGACCCATCACCTTGCCACATCACTCAAGATTTCAGTATTTTCACGGAGATAATTTTCTGGATTAAAACACCAGTAATTTCAAAAGGATCCGTATTCCTACATAGAACTCGTTTGAGGATTACGACTAAAATGTCCTTATTGGAAAATATTTAGACAAAACTTTGTCATCTGATTACCTTTTTTTTCGGTTGCATTTAGGATTAGATGACTACAATTTGAGTCCTTTTGAATATCTTCAATAATCATCAAAACTAATCTGCCACTCTGCTATGCCTCGCAAGCAACTCGGGAAAAAAGATCAGCTAATTATTAATATTGCAGCCCAAAAAATTGGCAGACGAATGAAGCAGCTACGGGCTCATTTGGGGTTGTCCCAAGTTCAAATCGCCAAGAATCTTTCTATCTCTGTCAGACAGTGGTCTGGCTGTGAGTGCGGTGATTATTTGCTAAATATAGATTTTTTAATTTTGCTCAACACCTATTATCAGGTGTCCATCGATTGGCTATTGACGGGTAAAGGCAATATGTTTATGGATGATACTAGTGAGACTGAGCAAAAAATTACCAGTCAAGAATTAGCTGAAGAGCTAAAAGTTCTAATCACGCGTTTAGAAGACTAAACAGCTTCTGCCTGAACTCCTAGACTTACTGCCCAGTCCGATGATCGAAGTATCTTGATTTGAGTATTCTGCTTACTCTAGTAGCAGAGACTGAAGTGTTTCTAGCTCTATAGATGCCCAAAGCAAGAACATCAAATTTCAAGCAACAGGTGCATGGACAACCGTTTTAGTGAAACGCGGTTATGTTAAGTGACTATGACAATAGCCATGGGTCAGCTGGGGCAACCTTCTCCTTTTTGACATTAGAAATCATAATCCATGCCCTGGGAATGGGATGCATCTCACCCAGTTAGATCTAAAATCAAAACCATCAGATTAGATTTAGATATGGAAAGGGGGATGCCTGTCATTTGCTTTTCTATAGAAAGGTAAAGGTTGTGATTCTGCTGAAATGGTACATTGGCTAGAATTGAAGGATAGTGTTCGAGACAGCAGAGGTCGTAACACCCCAATGGCTAATAATGGTACTGCCTATCTCCTTTGGTTTTCTCTACCTTTGGCATCTGTGGAATTCACCGATTCTACCTAGGCAAACCCGTTAGCGGCATTCTCTACTTTGTACCTTCGGGTTTCTGGGCATTGGTCAAGTGGTCGACCTTTCCTTATTCCAGAGATGGTTGATCATAAAAATCTCAAGCAAAGATTGCTCTATAGTTCAGCAGATGTCACCACACAACCGACCATTGTCAGAGATGTCAGTACATACACACAAACGAGTCCTCCTTTGGATGTGCAAATTCTGAAGATTTGCCGAGATCAGCAGGGGGCCACTCTGAGTGATTGTGTGATTGCAACCGAAAAAAGTCCTGAAATGGTTAAATCCAAGGTCCAAGAACTGTGTTTAGCAGAACTATTGGTCGTTGGCAATCGTGAGTCCGATGGTGCCGTCATTTATAAGGCCGTCTAATCGCACTGTAAAATTAAGACCGCCCTGCACGAATAGTCCATGCACCATCCCATTCCTCCCTTTGCGGATCTCCCTGCCCATCAACTCAATTCCATCAAGCTCATTGCCACCGATATGGATGGCACCCTCACCGTCGACGGTAAGTTCCCAGCCATTTTGGGTCAAGCCCTATGGGACTTACAAAAGAGCGGTTTTACAGTTGTGATTGTGACGGGGCGATCGGCGGGTTGGGTCAGCGGCCTTGCCCATTATTTACCGATACAAGGTGCGATCGCAGAAAATGGCGGCCTTTTCTTTCAAGAACCCGACACTCCTGGCAAAGTACTTTCAGACATTCCGGGCCTCAAAGACCATCGTGCTCACTTAGCTAACACCTTTCGTCAACTCCAAACCCATTTCCCTCATCTACGGACCACAGCGGATAACGCCTTTAGAATCACGGATTGGACCTTTGATAATCCTGGCTTTGATCCGGCCGATTTGGAGCAGATGGCCAACCTCTGCGCTACTGCAGGATTTGATTCACTTACAGTACGGTGCAGTGTCATATCAAACCCAAAGGCCAGAACAAGCAGGCAGGGCTCCTAACGGTCCTAGAACACCATTTACCGGAGCAATATAATTTAGACCAAATTTTGACGATCGGCGATAGTCCGAATGATCAAGACCTATTCGATTCTCAAGTTTTTCCGCACTCCGTCGGCGTTGCCAACTTATCTCACTACCTAGAGCAGATTGACCACCACCCCAAGCGATGACTCAAGCTGCTGAAGGGTTAGGATTTATCGAAATTACGCAACGATTGCTGATGTCTTAATGCTAATTTCATCAGCGTCTTACAAATCTGTTTAAAACGGCTAAAGGGCTTGGCTTATTGCAACCAACCCTTAATCCTATAGAAACCGAGAATGTATGTTTGCTCAGAATTGAAAAATAGATAGAGTTTACAGAAAACAACTAAAGTGGACATTAACAACAGCAACAGTTCTAAGAGGTAAGTCTTACATATCTTACTAGATAAGTGTTCTGGTCTTCAATTTTTCTTATAGAAAATGATTACCACAAATCGTAAGTTCTCAGGAAGAAGGTTGCTCTTCAGAACAGAGGTAGGAGGTACTGACGTGTTCCGGGTTACTTGTTAACTTTGACTTTTTGTACCTGGGTTTAATCTAGCATTAACCCCCAGGGCTGACTCAGGGATTTTACTAAAGTTCACTCTTATTCGCGGGGGTTAACAGAGTGAAATATATCAATAAATTAGATGGGTCAATGTCAGAATTTCCGTCCCTATAGTCACTACTGATCAACCTGAAGTAGTTTCCTCATCTGAGATTGGTCGATTTTACCTTGAGGGTTACGGGGCAGCTGAGACCAGACATACCATTGCTTTGGTTGTTTAAACGGGCTGAGTTGATTCTTCAGACAAGTCTGCAATGCGATTAGGGAAAAGAGTCTGCTGCAGGAACCACAATGGCGGTAATGATTTGGCCCCAATCGGGATGGGGTTGGCCCAACACCGTCACATCTTTTACCATGCCTGTAGTTAAAATTAATTCTTCTATTTCTTCGGGAAAACATTCTCTCCACCAGAGATAATCTTGCGACTTAAACGACCGACAATATGTAATTCTCTTGAGTCATTGAAATATCCCAAATCATCTGTGGAAAATTTGTGATAAGCGGCAAATAATGAGGGTAATACCCTTTACAAAGAGAGGTACATTTAATGACCACCTGTCCGATGTGATGGGCCAACATGCCCTGATGTTGCTGATGTTCAACGGTAATTGAGCGTGGGGCAAAACATGGCCATTGTGGGCTGCTCCGAGCAGGAATTGATCGGATCTAAGGTCGCCACTTGAGCCGCCGTTTCTGTCATGCCATAGGTTAAGGCTAACCGCAAATGATGCTGACGCGCCGCCTGAAGTAAAGCGGGCCATGCCGGTGCACCCCCACCAAATGGTGTGAATCGGGCGAGCCACTGTAAACGAGGGCCGCCCTGTTGTAAGAGTCGCTGGAGTTGGGTGGAACGAGAGAGAGAAATAGGCATGGGTTGCTGAGATTGCGGATCCAGGAAAGCCGCAATGTTGGGCCTCAAGGAGGTCTTGGAAGAGAACAGTGGCGCGGGAGGAGGAGGAGTTTGCCGTATGTAAGGAGCGATCGCATAAACTGCATCAACCCACTAACGTGATACAGGGGTAACCAGCAGCAGGAATTGATGGCATCCAATTCACCACCGAAAATGACGTTGGCAGCCTTCCACCGAGGCAGTTAGAGTCTCCCAGTATGATCGCAAATCGAACCTGCCCGATGAGCCCCCGGTAGGGACTAAATCCATCCCTTTTCTCTGGCTTAGCTGAGGCTGGTTTTGGGATATCTACCGGAGGCAACTGAGAGGCATCCCAAATGACATGGGGTTGAACTAATGACACACCTGTTGCCATTCAGAACGTTGCCAATGGGGATTCCCGAGAATACAGGACATTCACATAAACACGCCGCCATCAATCCAGCTAAAAACTCTAGCGAATCAGACTGAACTAACAGGACTCTGGGATAGCCTCTCGCTCCATCACCGCTTGTAGCTCCCGTTGTCGTTGCTGAGTTCGCTCTAACCAGCGCTGATGATTTAGGCCCAGATCCAATCTTCCCTTGCCAATTGCTTGGGAGAACCCATAGTTAGCACTGGACGGCTTAACTGGATCAAACGAGAACGAAGCGTTATTCATCAGGGGACAACCAATGGCGAACACCAAACCCAATGGCTCGTTGGGGATTCGATAGTTCTGCTGCCAATCTTAGACAGGCTTGCCGTCCCACCTCTGATTCAAAACAGAGGAGAAACGCATCAATCGGATGGGCTTGGCAAAACTGACGCAAGCGATGGGGATAACCACAGATAGCGGGTTTAATCACAAAATACCGTTCCATCCTTGTTGCACACAGTACTGCAGCTGAGACAGAGTTGCCACCGACTCATCTAAGGCCATGGGGTTTGAAACTGCTGACTTAAGGACAACATGGCCGACAATTGCTTGGGGAGTAGCGGTTGCTCCAGATATTCAATCCTAAGAGTGTCCGTCACCTGATCACATAGCTTCAGCCAACGACAGACAGACTCATAGGTTAGTCACCATTAGCATCTAAGCGCAGCAAGGCTTGCGGTGGCAAAGCTTCAATCAGCTGCTGAAAATAGCCTGTTCCTGTTCGATGACATCCACCCCAATTTTCCACTTAAAGGTTCGATATCCCTGCTCCCATAGCTTTGAAGCGGCGGACAAGCAGGGCTTCCGGTGGGCAATAGGCCGCAAATCTCAGGAAAACAGGCGCTGATACGGATTTTGATGTATACTTCCACGCTGAACCCAATCCAAACTGGCAAGCCGGATAGCGATCTGGGATAGACAAGATGTGAGCGTCCGTTAGCTGTCGTGGCAGTTGCTGACAATAGGCCTGGGCTTGTTCCCAAGTCTCAGATCCAACCACGATAAAGGCGCAATTTCACCTTGGCCATATTGCCAGCATCATCCTCTAAAGTAACCACCAAACCTCGACGGATCGACCACTGCCCATACCTCGTTTGCAAGGGCTGTTGAAACGATCGTTGATAGGTTTGATAGGAAATTCCATATTCTTGGCGCTGATCGCTTCACCTGTAGGTAGCATTGTTTTAATCACATGACAGATCGAACGGATCACTGCACATTCTAGGGGTAGCTTCTATTGTGGGATGAAGGCTTCCTCATATTATTTCTCGACAGCCAGGTGGATGCATGACGAATTCCGGTACCAATACTCCCCATGTGCAACCCTCAACCCCAACTTTACTGAATAACCGTTACCGGGTCATTAAGTCCTGGGTGATGGTGGCTTTGGCACCACCTTTTGGCAGAAGACACCCAAATGCCTTCCCGACGCCAATGCGTGATCAACAGTTAAAGCCCATTGACAATAATCCTCAGATCTATCATTGGTGAAGGATCGATTTCAGAGGGAAGCCGCTATCCTAGAGCGTTTGGGAGAAAGCCATGACCAATTCCCATGCTTTACGCTTTTTTAGAAGAGGCTGGTCAGTTTTACCTAGTAGAAGAGTGGGTGGCGGGTCAACCCTGACCCAAAATGCAGCACGGTCCCTCAGTGAGACGGAAGTGCGAGACATTTTGATCAGCTCTTGCCAGTTATCGACTATATTCACCACAGCGGATTGTTCATCGAGATATTAGCCCGATAACATTATCTTGCGCCAAGAGGACGGCATACCAGCCTCATTGATTTTGGGGCCGTTTAAAGAAACCATGAGTACCGTGGTGAATTCCCAGGGCAAACGAATCGCTCCATTGTGGTAGGCACCCCGGATATATGCCCATGGAACAACTGGCAGGACGCCCAGTCTACAGCAGCGATTTATATAGCTTAGGGCTCACGGCTATCTATCTCCTCACCCTTAAATCCCTCAGAACTCAAAACCGATCCGCAACAGGCGTTCTGCTATGGCAGCATTTAGTGCCTAATCTCAGCCCGGAGTTTGCTGCCACCCTGAGTCAAGCTATTCATCCTCAGCCCAATGAACGGTTTCTCAGTGCCGCCGCCATGATGAATCATTTGGTGCTGCCAGCAACTCATGTTGTGGATGTTGCCCAAGATACTGCAAAGCCAGGCTCCCGAAATTCTCGCGAATCAAGACACCACTCCAGTGGGTGTAGAAGCACGGATATCGTTGCTCATACCTCCAACAGCCCTCGATTCCCTCCACCGAAGCGTCGGTTTCAGCCCCCCTGAGCCGGCTGTATCCGAGCCGACCCAAGCCGTTATTCCCAACATCCATCCGTACCGCCCACCATCACCCAACCGGTTTCCAGAATGGCAAAAGCCATCCTCACAGGCGGTGTCATTGGCATATTCGTATTGGTGAGTGCCGTTCTCTTGCGGGGTCAGGTTTCGGAGCTACTCTCTCGCAACTCGCCTTCACCTACCGTGGAACAGAGCGTTCCACCTCTGGTAAGCCGTGAGTACCTCTCCCGAGCCTTCCACACCCGCTAGTGACAGTACGAGTCAGGTGATCGACCTGCTCCGCCGCCTCCAGTCGAGATTGCATTACCCCTAATGCCGATCAAACCAACGCCCGCATTACAGGAGACCCTGGTTCCAAAATATCCGGTCTGGCCCAGGAACAAACTATGCTCAACCCATATTGCTTCCAGGCGATCGGATCCGATTATTACGAGCGATCGCGATCAGGGTGGCTTCCTCTGGCATAACGTTTACTTTCCTGAATCTCAGGCCCAGGATGGATTGCAGCGCAGTTAGTCAAGCAGATCAAGCCGCGCCTCCTCTCCTGAGCCTACGCCACCCCCAAACCGACGTCTTCAAATACCACGCAACCCTTGTCGGCGTCCAGAAGTAAAATATTCGAACGGGGCCAGGAACCAATTCCCGACTAAACATATGGCTTACCTGGCGATCGCGTCCGCATTGTCGGTCACGTAAGATGTCGGTGGTTACCTCTGGTATGAAGTCTTGTTCCCTCAGTCGGGGTTCGGGGCTGGATTGCCGCTCACTCATTCAACGAGATTAGACACTAAACGTCTATTCTCAATTACTGTGGTTACTGTCTATCATGGGGCAGCAATAGGCTTATGAAGGGTTCCAAAAATTTTCGGCCAGTTCCAGTTTGTGGTGATCAGCCTTTTGACCACAGCGGTGATTGTCTGGCTGGCGGCTAGCCTTCAACTGGTCCCCGTGATTCACCTGTCTCGCAGAGCAGTCACCCCACCCTCTGCTCATCTCCTGGCGAACATCCCAACCATTGCCCCTGCAACAGCCGCCCCCATCTCCCTGTATGAAGCTTGCCCTCCATCTCGAATGCTCCCTCTCCAGCTAGGCTCCAGCAACTCGGCCGCTTCTGCACCTAACAATTACTATGGTCATCTCTCCTATGCTGAGAATGAAGATAACCGACTGGTAAACGTTGGAGAGTTTGTGCGAGGGACGTATCGTCGGTCTGAGTATTTGGATCAAGAAGCAGCGGCAGCCTTTACCCAATTGGTTAATGCCGCTGCTGATGCCAATCTCACGCTTCAACCTATCTCTGGGTTTCGCTCAGTGAATGACCAAAAAGAGCTGTTCGTAAACAAGTGCAAAGCTAGGGAGTGTAGAAGCAGCCACCAAGCTTAGTGCTCCGCCTGGATTTAGTGAGCATCACACCGGATATGCGATCGATATTGGCGATCGCAACCAGCCGGAAAAGATCTCAAGGTGGCTTTTGAAGACACACGGCCTATGAGTGGTTAACCATAATGCCAGGAACTATGGATTTGAACTCTCATTCCCCGAATAACGCCCAGGAGTTAACTTTGAGCCTTGGCATTGGCGATATATTGGACTTCAAGGGCGGCAGTACAGTTTGCGAGTGCTCGCAATCTTTAATTTTCCTTGGCAGTCAGGATCGTTGTCTATCAAATTTTCTGTGCATTAATACAACTATAAATGACTGGAACCCAATCATTGCTGTGCGATTGGATAGCTGTAGGGTGGTGATCAAGCAGCGTTGATCTATATGGAGGTAGCTTGAGAAAGCTATGCAAGCAGCGTTGATAGCAACACAGGCATTGTAAAATGATCACAATCAGAACTAGAGAAAATAGATAATTACGATACCAACACCTAGCTGACGAGCTGTAAATTGCTGCATACAAGATGTAACTTGTTAAGTTAGCAGTTGCCATTCTAATGCAGAAGCCAGGTGCAGACATACACCATTGCTTCTCTGATAGACTCACAGTGCTCTAATGGTTGGTGTGTTCGGCTTGAAATCAATTACCTGTCTCAATCGGATGGGGAAGGA
This sequence comes from Acaryochloris sp. CCMEE 5410, assembly GCF_000238775.2. Classification (NCBI taxonomy): domain Bacteria; kingdom Bacillati; phylum Cyanobacteriota; class Cyanophyceae; order Acaryochloridales; family Acaryochloridaceae; genus Acaryochloris; species Acaryochloris sp. CCMEE 5410. Next base: position 2,644,048 of record NZ_AFEJ02000001.1, read on the forward strand.
TGACATGTCGCGCTTTTGGATTGAGAGTTCATTGCTTCGCTATAAGCAGCGGAGATTTACCCTCTCTAGATTCAGACAGTGGCCGCTCAATCTCATGCCAATCAGGAAAAATGACAGCCAATATCCAACGATGAAAGCTGGCTGTTAATTTAAGCACTATTTTTTTCACTAAGACATGTTAATTTATAAAAATTAAACTATCTATTTTAACTTGTTTCTTCGTCAAACTAGATGACATTAAGATCAAAGTGCTCAGCGGTTGAGCGCAAAATTTAGATCCGCATCCAGCGGTTATACAAGCAGTCTGTTTTCTTGAGGCAAACAGATACCAAAGCGATTGATTTGTCATCAATCGTTCATTTTGTGCATCAATTAATTGACGGTTAGTCTAGCAATTTAGGAGGTGATCAGTAGGTTTATCACGCTACCAAATATTTATGCTCAGCGACAGCTTGATGGTCTTCTCTACAATATTTCCAGTGATCATGATGAAATATTGGATAATTATTATGAAGCTATAGAAGCCCAACGCGTATTCAAAGCAGCATTATCTAAGCAGTTGAGTATAGTATGTCCCTTGTTAGAACGCTATCAAGAAATCTATTGGGGATACTGATTTCACTCGACTCGTGAAATTGAGCTATTTCAATTGCTGTTCTGTAACCTACCTGGAATTTAGGCTACGCCTGCCGTAAGCTTGGCTATCCATCATTATTTAGCAGGTCGGCAAAAGTATTATTGGGAAGAGGATTAACGATACGTCATCCTAAATTTATTAGTTTGGGGAATCGTGTGGCAATTGATGATGGTGTATTACTCGATGCCAGTGGTGCCGGAGAAAGGCATTACCATCGAAGACGATGTCATCATTTCACGCAACTGTGTGATCCAAGGAAAAACAGCAACTGTTTCGATTGGTAAGAACACCGATATTGGCTGTAATACCATCCTGTCATCGGGCGGGGGATCAGATTGGAAATTTTGACCTCATTGGAGGCAATTGCTACATTGGCGGGGCCGTTACTTGAATGATAGGCTCGATGTCCCTATGTTAGAGCAGGGGTGTATACACGTGGCCCAGTCATTATTGAAGATGATGTTTGGCTAGGCGCTGGCACTACTGTACTAGACGGGGTCAAGATTGGTAAAGGCTGCATTGTAGGAGCAGGTGCAGTGGTCACCAAAGATTTACCCGCATATGCGATCGCAGCTGGCGTACCCGCTAAAGTGATCAAAATGCGGGAAGGTATCAGTCTTGATGAGCCTCGAGAGGTGAGATCAAAAATCATTCCGGACCTGCTTTTAAGAGGAGTGAATTGGAACTGTCTACTCTTTCATAGCCACTATTTGTGTTGCAATGACCCACCACCCTGAATACTTCTTGTCTCCTCAAGGTTACGGACGCACTCACCCCATGACGGCTAACACGGAAGATTCAGTGTTCTGCAACCTCGCAGTACATACGATGAAACCTGGCCGAATTATATCTCGACCAGGTTTCATCGCAATTCTAAGGTGACGCTTATGATTTTGGCTTAAGCGCTAAGAGGACATCTCCTGTGTAAGTAGACTTATCCATTTGGGTGCTAGCAACACCAATGCCCCGAATGGATTTGAGAACCGCTTCAACTTCAGGCGTAATTAGACCTTGACTGGTAATGGCTGGATTGCTCAAAATCACCTTGTTTGCTTCATCCATATTGACGAAGAAATAACCAGAATTGGACTGGGTAAGGTTCGAGTGACAGACTTAAAGATCTCACTCTGATCCAACGTTTTATCCGGTTTGGCCATGACCTTAATGATGGGGTCACCAATGGCAAAGAATACGGTTTCATTCAATCCAACCATGACCAGCTAGGGTCTCTTTGGTGGGTGGAAACTGCCATTGGGTCACATCAACATTGCCAATTTTTTTATTGACTGGGACATTGCTTTGCTTAACCAAGTCATCCAGTTTGGCAAAGGTTGCCTCAGCTTTGGCACGATCGCTCGTCTTGAACACTAAGGTTCCGCCAAAACCGACAGGTTGCAAGACGCCTTGATTGCCTGGAATAAGAGCTAATCCCACTTCTTTATCCATCCAGCCAATAATGTCTTTATCTAAATCCAGCTGGGTGGTTTGACGAATCTGCTGTCGGACTTCATCTAAGCCTTCTTAAATTCAGGCACACTGTCTAGCTGTTGGAGGGCGTAATTCCACTGACTGCTCAGATTACCAGCATTGGCCGATAACAGGGTATTGGCCGGAATTGGGAAATAATTTTGCCTGGAACTGGCTTGAATTCCCACTTAAAGGAATCGGGATTGACCTTGGTTACCGCTCGGAACCGAACGCCTTCATTGTCAATGCCCATGCCAACTGACACCGATTTAATTGATCCAGTTGATCTTTCAGCTGAGGAGGAAGTGGATTACTGGGATTAAACGCTGCCGCCTGGGTAATCAATTTCCCATAATTGGGGATGAAGATTTGAGCGACGGGGTTCCATCTTCAGGCTTTCTTCCAGGATCTTCCGAGTCTCACCATCGGAGGCTAAGGACGGATCACCCTTCGATGAATCAATGGCTTTTTTGACCACATCTTGATTGTCAGACATAGCCAGGTGATTCTCGAGAATCGCCACATAGCTTGGAGAACCCGAAGCATCTATTTCTAAAATCTTGACGCCTTTATGGTCAGTCTCTTTGACCTCTAAATCTTCCTTGTCTTTCATCTTATTGCAAAGTTTAAGACTTCTACTTTGTCTTTAATGCCAATGACCATCAACATACTGGGGGCGGGTGTGTCCTCGCTGGCAGGAACCGCCGCAAACATCACACTACCCAACCAAGGCTTGATATCTTTATCGTAATCCAGCTTATCTTTTGCTAACTCTTTTTGATATCAGCAGTCATCTCATCGAACCACCAAACACCAGATCTTGAGCTTCGGGAGTACCAAAATCTTTCAGTTTCTCCCAAGAATCCGACGTAATATCAACATAGCCTGCCATCCAGGCTTCATCGGGCACAATTTTTGCACTGGCGACTGGACTGGTTCCTTCACGGGCAGGAATAACCTTTAGGTAAAAATATGCAGCAATCCCCCCGATCGCGACTGCACCCGCGATAATTCCAGGAACAATCAGTTTCCATTTGGTGCCATTAAATATCTCCTCAAAAAAGAAATTAGATCGCGTGGTGAAACAGAAAAACCGATTATCTGAAGCCAAAAAAGATTTGAATCGAACCTTTTGATGATGGTTAAAAAGCTCAATTGTAAGCGCATCATGGGTTGTTTAGTCAATGATTGCCAAGGTTGGCACTGATTCCCTAAATTCCCGAAGAGGTTTCTATACCGGCGTTGAAAGCGCTAGCTGATTCACTGAAACCAAGTTCGCATCTAATATTCCCTGAATTGGGCCACAACTAGCACTTATCAGAAAAAATGGCCACGAATTTCCTAGGTTAAGACGGTTGAGACTATCTCTTCATGCACCCATTGAGACGCCCACAATGTGCTTCATCTTCGTCTTCATTAAAACTAGCGATTTTTCTGATTAATCTACTGGGTAATGTCAAATCTTCATTGGCACCATTTCGAATGTTTGCACAATCCTACCCTCATCAGCGGTCTTAGCAGGTGATCCTAAGCAGAGATCTAGAGTGATAGTGATCATTGGCAATCCCACTGCCTGAATCACTTTTAGGGCAATGTACACTTCATTCTAAAGACGTAACGCCATAAAAAATACCCTCGCATCTTGTCGAGGGTATTGCATCAGAAGAGGAACTCTAACCTAACGATGGAAAATCCGTTGGGCAGAACTAGAGTTGAGAAAAAGCTTAGCGTTTGGCCAACTCTCCATGAACAGGGCGTCCATTTTCCTTTAATGTTTCGAGCCAAGCATCGGCATCATCCAGCTTGTAGCCGGAAAAGCGAATCGTCGTTTGTTGATCTGTGATGGTTCGCACTGTCATGAAAATAACTCCTAAAGGTGTAGGCCAAAAAATCCGAACACGATTTTCCCATGCCTATCTAAGGTTCAGCGGGTTTACTAAGGCTGGAGACATGGAATTCTATATTTCTTCGAAGACTGCAAAATTTTGCAACAAAGCCCTCGAAAGCCAGTAGATTCTTCAAGCAGAGAGATCTAACCCAATAGCTCCATTAACTGCTGCTCTGATAATTGCGGAATACTATATTCTCAGCCTTTTCAGCTTGTTGCCTGGATCTTTGCCGACGACGACATAGCTGGTTTTAGAACTGGGGTGGGTATTGATAGTACCGCCTGCTTCCTGAATGATTTTTTCACTTGTTCATAACTGAGCTGGGCCAGTTTGCCAGTGATAACAAAACTTTGTCCCGCGAGGGGAGGCCAGTTGCGATTCAGGGACAACTGCTGGGACCGTGGCCACAGGATCATCTGAGGCAGACATCTGGAATTGTTGTTCAAGCTGTTGCTTTTCTTGGGTGAGTTTTTCAACCTGTTGCTCAAAATGCGAGACGACGTCTCTGGCCATTTTCATCGCTTTTCCAGCTCTACCTTGTCTTTTCAGGATTTTGACTTGGGTTTCTAGGGTCGTGATCTGTTGGTCGGCCTCTTTCATGGCTGCCATCATCTGTTCGGCAAGGCATCCCTAAGTCTGGTAGCTCAGCAGCCTGTTGTTCTAAGGTTTGGAGTTGCTGTTGTAGGGTCGTGATTTAGCCGTGGCAGTGTCGTAGTTGTGCTGAAGCTGATCGCGATCTGTCGTCAGATCTTGAAGCTGCTGTTCTAGTTCCACGGATGATGTCGCCGATTGCAGATCCACCACCTGTTGTTCTAAGGTTTGGAGTTGCGATCGCAACCCTAGTTTCTCTTCCTCAGCTTGCGATAGCTCTGCTTTCAGATCCTGCTGAGCCTGCGTTAACTGGTCCATTTCTGCCGTTATGGTGGTGGCCTGCTGGAGGTCGGCTTCGAGCTGAGCGTTCGCTTGGGTCAGGGATTGGACCTGCTCAGGTAGGGACTCTAGCGCTTTCAGTTGGGCGGTCAGGGTTTGGATGGTGGTTTCTGCCGTCTGTTGGCTTGGGTGATGCGATCGCATTCTGCCTTCGCTGCCGCCAACTCTGTCTCCAAAGCTGCAGTATCCGAGGCCTGTTCTAGAGAATCTTGTAGAGTCTGATTCTGCTCTGTTAGTGCTGCGAGCTGTTGCTCTAGACTGGCCTTTTCAGTCTGGGCAGCTTGTAAAGCTGTCTGCAAAGGGATGGGGGCGGCTTCAGCCGCTTGTAAGGCTGCCGTTAAACGCTTCTGCTCCGCCTTCACTGCTGCCAGCTCTGTCTCCAACGCAGAAGTATCCGAGGCTTGATTGACCGCAATTGTAATTCCTGATTCTGCTGGGTGAGTGCTGTCAGCTGTTGCTCCAGCTGAGTTTGTTCCGTTTGAGCTTCCTGTAAGGCATCCTGCAAAGGGATAGGGGCGGCTTCAGCGACTCTGAGGGCAGATGCTAATTGAGTCTTCTCCGCTTCCAGGCCTGTACCCGTTGTTCTAGGGTGATGACCTGCTGCTGCTGAACCTGTAAATCTTGCTGAGTTTGGGTCTGTTCCTGAATCAGGGTATTGAGCTGCCGTTCCAGGTCTTGCGCTTGAGTTTCGGCACCTTGTAATACGGACTCCAGAGTTTGTCGCTGTTGTTCTAAGTCCGTAATCTGCTGTTGCAAAGGAGGAAGATGGCCTTGATATTCCGCCACCTGCTGATTAAGGGTCTCCCGTTCTTGTTGCAGGGTTTGCAGTTGGGATTCCAAAGCAGCAATGGTTTTGGCCTGGTCGTTGGTAACTTCACCTTGCTCAGTCTCTAAGCGTTGCTGTTGCTCCAGAGTCTGAAGTTGCTGACGTAGGGTCGTCAATGCTGTTTGTGAGTCTGACAGTTCCGCCGATAGGATTTGATTGGTTTGAGTCAGGGCTTCAAGATCTGTGCTGGTGGGTTGTGCCTCTTGAGCGGTTTCCAAATCTGAGATTTGCTGGCGCAGGTTGGTAATCAGTTCTTGAGCATCAGTTAGCTCCGTGGTGAGCTGCTGCTGATTGGTAGTAAGTTCCGTAATCAGGCTGGAATCTGCCGTTTGGGTTTGCTCTAAACTCGTCTCTAATTCCTGCTGTTGCTGAGTCAAGGATGCAATCTGCTGCTGTAGCTCAGTGGCGTTCGATTGAGCGGTTTGCAGGGTAGTCACAAGGGACTCTTTCTCTTGGGCTAGGTCCTGCAACTGTTGTTGTTGCTGTTGATTTCTGGATTGGGCAGCTTGCAGGGCTTGTTCGAGTTCCTGTAAGGCTTGGGATTGCTCCGGTGGAGCTGAGGCGACCTGGTTCAGCAGAGCCTGATTATTTGGGTCAGGGTCTCCAGATTTTGCTGAAGAGTCTGGATTTGAGCATGGGCATCTTGGATCCGCTGCCAGCTCTGTGTTGAAGTCTGTGTCTTGGGTCTCTAAAGCAGACAAGGAGGTCTGAGCTGTTTCATAGTCCTCTGCAACTGCCGTTGTAGATCTTTGGCCGTGGCCAGTCGTCCGGTTAAATCGTCAATTTCCTGTTTTGCTCGGCAACCAGAGACTCCAGGGTTTGTTTTTCTTGACGAAGGGTAGAGAGATCCGTCTGCGCATGATGGAGCCCTTCTAGCTCTGCTGTTTAGCTGAGCATGGCTTGCTCCAACTGCTGATGCGTTTGAGTCAGAGCAGCAAGCTGCTGAACCGTTTCAGCCTGGGTGGTGGCTAGCTGGTCATGGGTGGCCGTTAGGGTCTCTAATCGCTGGGTTAGAGTGGCTTTCTCCTGCTGGACAGCAACTCGATCATCCTCTAGGCTCTGGTTTTGGGTGGTGAGGGTCGCAATTTGATCTTGGAGTACAGCCACTTCCGTCGCTAAGTTCTGACGCTGACGATCCCGTTGAGACTGCTGTTGCAGCTGATTTTCTAAAGTTTTTTGCGTCGTGGTCAGGCTGGCCACTTGTTGTTCAAGGCGTTGAATCGTTGCCTGGGCTTGCGTCACCTGAGATTGGTCTTGCTGTTGCGTCTGAGTCAACTGGGCAAGCTGCTGTTCCAGTTGGGCCTTAGCTTGGGTAGCGGCAGCGGCTGTCTGCTCTGCTGCCATTACCTTGGCCTGCAAGGGCTGTTGTGCTTGGGTTAGGGTATCCACTTGGAGCTGTAAGCCCCGCATTTTAGATTGAGCCTGGCGCAGATCCACTTCCGCTTGCGTCTTCGCAGCAGCGAGAGTGTCTAATTCCGTAGTCGTAGCAGCCCGCTCATCCAATTCAGCCTGCAGCTGTTGGCATTTCGCTTTGAGTCTCTAGTTCAGTTCTAGGGTCTTCTGCTGCTGGTCTTGGGCTTGTTTCTCGTCTGCCCAAGCGCGTTGCTGCTGTTGCAGCTGGCTGATCTGCTGCTTTAACTCGTCAACGCTCTGTTCTTGAGCCTCCACCACCTGTTTAGCCTTGGCAAGGGCCGTGGTTAACGTCTCATTATCGGTTTGAAGGGTTTGTTGCTCGGTCTGCAGACGGGTTTGGTCAGCTGTTAGCAACCGTTTTGTTCTTCAGAGGCAGATGTGAGTTGCTGCTGCCGCTGCCGTTGACGCAGGGTATCGACGGTAGCTGTCCCAATAGGAGCGCACCAACGCTTTCTAGAACCAAACGAAGATCAAGAATACTAGACAATTCAGGCATGGATGTAACGATGACTTTGGGGATGATGACAATCAGGAAACCAGTTCCTTCTCTTTATCCTGACGTTCTCCGCTGAGAAATGCTAGGACATTCGCTACAAAGACCTAAGTACTGGTTTAAACAGAAGCAACATACTCGCGGTAACCAGCTCCAACTAGCGCTACCGATATGGCCATAACTGCCATCTGCAGGTAATAGGGTTTGCTGAAAAAGTAAATTGAGCTATTCCTGGCATCAAATCGTACAATCAACCCAGTTGTGACGGCCAGGGCCATATTCCTTCACTGGCCCTAGAAAGCCCCAGGCAGCCCTGGCAGCTCCATAACGCTTTCCACACCAGCAATCCCACCCAAAATGAATGATAAAAGGTGGCGGAGCCACCGCTCTAGATTCATCACCAAGAACGTGATAGCAATCGCACTAGCAGCCGTATCCGCTAACTTCGCCATCACTCGATTCAAGCCAAATCTTCGCTTGGCCTGCCCAAACTTGCCCTCAATTGGACTCTCACCTTTTCGTCCTCCCGTGCTTGTTGCTTGAGTTGGCCCTGCACCTGGGGTCTTGTGAGTCTTCCTAACGGTGGTCCACTCAATCGGATACCTCGAGCTTTACACCATCGTCGATTAGCTCGGGTTCGATAGATTGGTCGGCATGGACTGAGAGAGGATAATGGCCAAAGCGACGATGAAAAGCTTCCACTTGATATTGAAGATGCTGGATTCATTGAACGCATCCCAGCTTAAACGTTCCAGAAACACACATCCGTTGACACAACTGAGGGATAGCTTGGCCCCAACTCAACAGGTACTCCAGCTTTGCCTCGGACCATCGGTCGGACATGAGGCTGAGTGAGGCTGACAATACGGTCATCTACTCGACGCACGTGCTGTTGATACATCCACTCTTGCTGTCGAAAGACTTCATGAATCACCAGCAACAGACGGTACTGTCGCCGGGACAGTCGGGACAGAGACGCTCCTAAAGCTATCAATCCATCAATGTGGGCTAGATTCCGACGCACATAGCCCAACTGCTGACGAATCCCTTACGAATCAGCTTGCGACTCGGTTGACGTTCTTGGCAATGGCCAGATAAGCTTTGCGGGCCTTTGGCGGTAGGTGCGAGGTTTGCCCTTGAGAGACAGCATGACTTGAGCATATAAAGCATCAAGGATGGCTTCACTCGCTTTGCGGGCATCATTGAGCAGATCTAAGTCTGTCGGATAGCGAATATCGGCTGGCGCACAGGTCGCGTCTATCAACAATTGGCCCTGGTTGGGAGGGCAGGAGGCTCATCTTCGTCATCTTCAGGAGAAGGAGATGACTCAGGGGACATCACAACAGGAGAACCTCAGATGCGAGCACTGATTCCACGACTGCGTCGTTGACTGAGTCAGTAGCTCTAGATTCAACCGTTGGCGAAAGTGAACCAGCATGGAGGCATCAAACGGAGCACTCTCTCGATATTCACTAAACCCAGAAAGTACTGCAAGTAGGGTTCTCTCGAATCTGTTCTACGGTCTCTGCATCGGATACACCCAGTTTCTCTTTGATGATTAAGGTCCCTAAGGCCACACGAAAGGGTTTGGCAGGTGCCCCCATGGTCTGACTGAATTGCTCTGCATACTCTGACTCAAAGCTCTCCCAAGGAATCAGCTCGGCGAGTTGACCCAGCGATTCTCTTCTGATAGTTTGCCTCCGAAGGGCAAGTAGAAGTCTTAAAGGACAGTTGACCGGGGATGGACGACGATACATTGGGGTGCATGTGCAAAGGTTTGAGTATTTGAACGATTTCCTGCACTTCTCAAGGGCGCTCAACACTTGGATACACTGCAAATATTCAACCTTAGACTTTCGAAGCAAGCCCTATTTATCATGTATTGTGGATTTCACTACAAAGCTTTAAAGCTAGCGATAGAATTGACGCGGCATCCCACAAAGGGGAAGTTGCATAAATAAGAGACCGAGCGATTAAAGTCTTGAGGATCCACTTTTAGGTTTCTGAGAGACTGGCACAACTCAGCCACCGCTGATTTTTGAAGAGATAAGATGTGGATTTAGCAAAAATCATCCAAATGAGTCTTGTTCTGTAGGATATTGGAGAGACCCACCCTGCTCTTCGAGCATTCCTCCCAGGAAGGATGGGACGTCCTATGTGACTCAGGAGTGTATCTATGCCTCACTTAGTCAAAGCCTCCACGATTCAAGAGTCCCCGAACAACATTTTCAACATCCTTTAAACTCTAATGCGGTACGACACACTAATCGATTGGGGACTGGGTGGGACTTGAACGGCTGGGAGTTCATCTGGTTAGAGTAGAGCCGGGTCGGGACACCACGCAGTTTCACTACCATCATCAAGAAGAAGAATTTGTTATGTCCTTTCGGGAAAAGGGATTGCCGAGATTGGCAATGCTTCATATGAAGTTGGTCCAGGCGACTTTATGGGATTTACAGCACCTTCCCAGCCCCATAGCTTGTCTAATCCTTTGACCAAGACTTGGTCTATTTGATGGGGGAGAACGACGCTCTGTCGATATCTGTGACTATCCCAAATTGCAGCAGCGGTTAATTCGTAGCGGTGAAGACCGTCAACTCTACAACTGTGATGATCTGCAGCAATTTAGGATCTAAATGCAGGCGTTGAATGGGGCCATTCTCTGTATCGCCTGGATAGTCGGCTTACTCTCTACGGCTCATCCTTATGGCTGGGTAGGGTTGATGGGCTTAGGGCTGGGGCTAATGGGAATACGAGTGCTTAGCTTACGAACACCCTGGCCGCTTCTTTATCCCTGGCGACGAGGCCCAAGGGTTGCCTTTTGGCTATTGGCTTTAGCCATCGCATTATTGCGAGCCTATATTTCTTCGTCCGCACCCCAACTCCAGGCTCAAGAGATATCAGTCGAATCGTCTCTGAAGTCTCGCGATCGCCCGTGACGGTTACAGGCAAAGTCAAACCATGCCTCGCCTGACACGGAGTCAAACCGTTCAGTTTCAGCTTCAGGCGTTAAAACTACAAGCAAAGCCAATTCAAAAAACGGTTCGTGGCTTACTCTATGTATCCTTGCCTCCAAAGCAGGGGCAAGAACTGCATCCAGGACAGCGATTGGAAATTTCTGGCTATCTATACAAGCCTCGTCGCTCCACTACACCCCAAGGCTTTGATTTTGAAGATTACCTCACTCGTTCCGGTATTTCGCAGGTTTGCGAGGTAAAACTGCTACAGTCAAGCAGTCTAGAGGAACTGGGGCGGATGGGCAGTTCGGCAGCGCATTGTGCGATCGCACGCCCGATTCCTGGGACCCGAAAAGGTGCGTTAGTCAGCGCCATGGTCTTGGGCCATCGTCGGGTTGATTTACCGTTCGATCTCCGCAATCGCTTTGTCAAAGTCGGTTTGGCTCATGCCCTAGCCGCGTCAGGATTCCATGTTTCTATCATTCTTGCAGGACTGTTAAAGATCACGGGTCGTCTATCGTCTCGAACTCAACTGTTCACCGGGCTGATCGGCTTAATCCTGTTTATCTTCTTGAGTGGATTTGAGCCCTCGGTTTCCCGTGCAGTCTTAATGGGGATGGCAGGTCTGGCTGCCGTTGCGGCCAACCAGAAGTTAAATCCAGTGGGCGTATTGCTGGTCGTGGCTGTGGGGCTGCTCGTTATCCAACCCCAATGGATCTGGGATTTGGGTTCCAACTCAGCTTCCTCGCCACTTTGGGACTGATTGTGACGGTGCCACCCTTAACTCACAAACTGGATTGGTTACCGCCTGCGTTCGCATCCCTATTCGCGGTGCCTATCGCCGCTATGTTGTGGACCTTGCCCTTACAGCTCTATCAGTTTGGAATCGCCCCGATTTATTGTTTGCTGGCCAATATTTGCACAACGCCGCTGCTGATTCTGCTGACGGCAGGTGGATTTGCAGCGGTATCGTAGCGGTGGTGTGGCCTTTGGCAGGGGGGCTATTGGCTTGGCTGCTGGCAATACCGACTCAAGGACTGATTTGGCTGGTCACTCAGATCAGCCAGTTACCGGGAGCCTCCTTAACCTTGGGCATGATCTCCATTGGGCAGTTGGTAGTGCTCTATGGGCTGCTGGTGTCGGCTTGGCTCTTACCCATTTGGCAGCAGCGCCTACCGCTATTGATAACCTTGGCCTTGGGTATCATCATTCTGCCCATTTGGCATCATCAAGTCCATCGCTTCCAAATCACGATTTTTGACCGGGCCACACCCCCGATGATGGTGATCCAGCAACCCAGATCGACGCTGGTATTGAATAGTGGCGATCGCAACACCGCATCACAAACCCTCGTTCCTTTTTTACAACGCCAGGGCATTGATCAAGTGGATCTGGCCTTAGCCACAGACTTACGATCTCGCTGGAGAGACGGATGGCCCGCGTTACTCCAGCAGGTCTCCCTAAAGAAGTTGATTCCCATCTCTGTAACCAACAACACCGCACTACAAGAGCAACTTCTTGGATCTCAGGTCCAACCGGAAAAGCTACGTTTCCTTCAAGTCGGTGAGCAACTGGTTCAAGACCAAACTCAAATTAGCGTCTTGCGTCACCAACCGACTCTGTTGCAGTTCACTATCAATCAACAAAACTGGCTGATGGTTTCGGGTAGGTATCAAGGATTATTACCTTGGCTGCAAACGGCCCAAGTCCCCTCGCCGCAAGTGCTATGGTGGTCCACACAAGTTGATCTAGAAGCGATTCACCACTTGCAACCTAAAGTTCTTATTCTCACGTCTCGCAATATTGATGCCGAAAGCTTGAGCCAGTTAGAACGCCGAATCTCCAAAGTTTATTGGACGCCCAGAGATGGGGCAGTGCAGTGGACTCGCGATCGTGGTTTTGAATCCACCTTCCCCCTTAGTGAAAATCCGGCTTCTCCCCTGTAGAATAGGCGTTAGACTAAACCAAAATCACCAACCTGGAGAGGTGGCAGAGTGGTTGAATGCGGCAGACTCGAAATCTGTTTTAGGGTCAAACCTAACGGGGGTTCGAATCCCCCCCTCTCCGTTTAATTAAGATACCGCCAGCAAGCGGCTTTAATGCTATTTGGCTTCCATCCAGTTGGCCCCAGTATGGACTTCAGCTACCAAGGGGATGCTGAGGGGAGCGCTGTTTCCATGGTGGTTTGATTTGCGATCGCACATCGTCCACCTCATCTACAGGGACTTCCAACACTAATTCATCATGGACCTGCATCAGCAGTCGACTCTTATAGGGTTCAAGAGCAGCCTGGAGTTGAACCATGGCAATTTAATCAAGTCAGCACTAGAACCTTGGATGGAGCATTGGCTGCTGCCCTCAGCAGACCTCGATCATAGCTACTCATTTTGATATCACTGAGATCGACTTCTGCTAACTCTTCTAGAGCTTTACCGCGATATTTTTTCAGACTCCGACTATCAAACTCAAAATAGCGTCGGCGTCCAAGAATCGTTTCCACATAGCCTTGGCTCACCGCTTCTCGCTCCATCCGCTGCAAATAGGCAAAAACCTCTGGATAGCGATCGTAAAACCGCTGAATAAAGTCTTTGGCCTCGCCATATTTAACCCCAGCCTCACGGGCAAATCGATGGGTCCCATGCCATAGATAACACCAAAGTTGATAATCTTCGCTAGCCTTCGTTCCTCGGCTGCAATTTCATCTTTTCCAACAGCAATTGAGCCGTCAGAGAGTGAACATCCTGACCATTCCGATAGGCATCTAATAGCCGTGGCTCTTGGCTGAGGTGGGCAAGGATCCGCAGCTCAATTTGGGAATAATCCGCTGCCATCAGGATCCAGCTCGATTCGGGAATAAATGCAGCTCGGATTTGACGGCTAAATTCAGTCCGTATCGGAATATTCTGCAAGTTGGGATTCGAGGAAGACAGGCGTCCCGTCGCGGTCACCGCCTGATTAAAGTCCGTATGGATACGATGGGTATCTTCTCTGACCAAGGTGGGTAAGGCATCCACATAGGTAGATTTGAGTTTGGCTAAGGTTCGATACTCCAACAGCACATCGATAATCGGATGATCACCCTGCAGTTTTTCCAAAGTGGCGGCATCCGTAGAGTAGCCCAGCTTGGTCTTGCGGGACTTCTTAACATCCAGCTCTAGGCGGCCAAATAGGATTTCACTCAACTGCTTAGGGGAGCCTAAATTGAAGATTTCTCCGGCTAGCTCATACGCCCCGGCCTCCAAGCGCTGGAGATCCGCCTCTAATTGGGTAGAGAGGGTTTGCAAATAGTCTTGGTCAATGCGGACACCCGACGTTTCCATCACCGCCAACACCGCTTCCAAAGGCAGCTCTACTTCCTGGAAGAGGCCATATAGGGAGGGAATTGCAGCCAGTTCAGCTTCCAGCTTCTCCCTCAGCTGATAGGTGGTGAATACATCCAAGCCGCAATATTCTGCCACTTGAGAAATGGATAAGTCAGCAATGGTTTGCCCCTTTTTGACCAATTCCTTATAGCTTTTGCCGTTATTTGCAGATAATTTCGAGAGAGATCCGTCAGGTTATGGCTACGTTCTGGATTTAGCACATAACTAGCCAGCATCGTGTCAAAGACAACCCCTGAAGATGAATTCCCTGGAACTGGAATACCAACCGATCAAATTTGGCATTTTGGAGCACCTTGGGATAAGCATCACTTTCTAAAATGGGGCGTAACCCTTCCAGGGCCGTCGCAAGCTCTAAGTTGTCACCCTCTTTATGGCCGACTGGAATATAGGCAATCGCCTGTTCATCCCCCTGCCAGCAACAGCCAATACCAACGAGATGGGCATCTCGGGGGAAAGGCTATCGGTCTCTGTATCCCAGGCCACAGGACGGTTGACATCGGTGCACGCTTCCAAAATCGTGATTAACTCTTTCAACTTGGCCGGCGTATCCACAATTCGAGGGACCAGTTGAGGAGGTGGCGGCGTTTGAGCAGCCTCCGTATCTTCAGCACTAAAAAACCAGGTGTCATCTCCATCGTCTGTAACCGGAGACGCGGTAGGGGCAGGTGGGGCGATGGCTTCTCCCCCAAACTGCTTTGTAACTGGTTAATTTGGCGCAGGAAAGACTGAAATTCTAGCTTCTCCAGCACAGGAGACACCTTATCCGAGGTGAAGCCTTTGAGTTCAAAGTCTTTTGGCCCCACCTTTAAAGGCACATCCAAGACAATACGAGCCATAAATTGAGAATGATAGGCAGCCTCTTTGCCCGTGATCAGTTTTTTCTGAACAGCTCCTTTAATTTGATCAACCGAGGCATAGATATTATCGAGGGTGCCATACTCCGTCAGCAGCTTAACGGCAGTTTTATCGCCAATCCCCTTCACCCCCGGAATATTATCGGACGAGTCTCCACAAAGCGCCTTGTAATCGACAATCTGCTCAACCATGACGCCCATCTTTTCTTGGACTTCGGTGGGGCCAAATGACCCTGGTGGGGCTCCACTCCGAGAGGCAGCACTATAGATATTGCTCATATAGAGAATACGAACCCGATCGTCAGGCTGAACCAGCTGAAATAAATCGCGATCGCCACTGAGGATCTTCACCTTAAAGCCTTGCTGACTCGCCTGATAGGCCAACGTGCCTAGCACATCATCCGCTTCATACCCCGGCTCAACCACAATGGGCAAATCCATAGCGGTCAAAAGCTCTTGCAAATTTTCTAGATCTGGGATGAAGTCCTCGGGGGTTTCGGCTCGGTTGGCTTTATAGGTTTCATCGGCTTTATGGCGAAAGGTCGGTCCCCCCAAGTCAAAGGCGATGGCTAAATAATGGGGTTTTTCGGTCTTCAGTAAATCCAGTAGGTTCTTAAGAAACCCATAACAGACACTCGTGGGAATCCCTGTAGAGGTTCGTAATCCGCCTTCTCGGCCTTTAGCAAAAGCATAGTAAGCCCGAAAAGCCAGGGAATGTCCGTCAACCAAAACCAGGGTGGGTTTGGAGTCTGCGCTTGCGGAAGACTGAAGTGCAGCGGGTGCTGGGGAAGTAGAGGTGGGAGTCATGACCCTATTGTACGGATTTACAAGGCTTTATCCGTGATAGACAAGACTTTCCACACGATTCCTCATGCAACTCAGCACCTCGCCGCTCACGCAAATGGGTCAGAGGAAAAACTGTTATGGGGAACAATAGGCTCAGCCTATGGCATTTCGTCACTTTCACAGCCCTATTCCCATCACAGCGAGCAACAATGACCCAACACAACCGTCTCACATATCTTGGCAGTCTAATGTTTGCTTCCTTACTCCTGATCAGCTGCCAAAATAAAGAGCTGGTTACCCAGGAGCAATACAAACAGCTCCAGTTAAATATGTCCTATGAAGACGTCAAGAAAATTATGGGCAGTCCCGGAAAGGTAAAGAAGTTTCCAGGACAACCCTCCACAGAAACAACCTACGTCTGGCAACAAAAAGATTCTTCTTACCGCATTCTCGTAACGCTCAAAGATGGAAAAGTCGGCAGTCTAGTGGATATCAAGTGAAGCTCCAAAGACTGACACCCCTTACTTTTCCCAGCAATGACTGATAAAAAGATGGCGCTAGTCGTCCAGATTTCGGCTTCACCTTACGATACAGACTACGGCATGGCCTATGTTTACGGTTTTGATAAGGCCAAGAATTATTGTTTTTCTCTCTCAAGATTTCCTCATTCTGAGCATATTGAGGTGATGGTCGTTGACCAGTTAGTGAGTCACGTCGATGATTTGACAATATCTGTAACTCACAATTTGATGACAGCCACGTTAGATGAAAAGACGGCTTTATTCCTGGATGGATATCATCACTATGACCTTCACTTTGAATTGACTCCTCCAGAGATGACTTGCCTCATCAATAGCCTGCAGCAAATTTTTGCTGGGAAGTCAGGATTATCGATTGATATTCCTTGAAAAATGGGAGCGTTGGGCTGACACAACACTCCCATCTCCGAATTTGTATAGATGTAGAAAATGAGTAGATAGCCGCGCCAGATTAACCGTGACTAGCCTTCATCTGTTCGTAAGCCCAATCTAACCAAGGCGTCAAGGCTTCCAAATCTGCCGTATCGACTGTGGCTCCGCCCCAAATTCTCAGTCCTGGGGGCGCATCCCGATAAGACCCGATATCATAAGCAACCCCCTCCTTATCTAGCAAGGTCGCTAATTGCTTAGCTCCTTTGGCCTGATCTTCGGCAGAGAGAGCCGTATACCAAGGATCCACGATTTTAAGACAGATAGACGTATTGGAGCGGGTGGTCGGATCTACGGCAAGGAAATCCACCCAATCTGTGCGGTCAACCCAGTTAGTGATTGCGGTCAGGTTTGCTTGCGATCTCGCGATCAATGCTGAGACTCCACCCAGGCTCTCCGCCCATTTCAGCCCATCCAAAGCATCTTCCACACAGAGCATAGAAGGAGTGTTGATGGTTGAACCAGTGAAAATCGCTGCATTCAGCTTGCCTTTTTTCGTTAACTGAAAAATCTTAGGGAGTGGCCACGCGGGGCTATAGGACTCTAATCGCTCGACTGCCCGAGGGCTCAAAACCAACATGCCGTGGGCCGCTTCTCCGCCCATTACCTTTTGCCAGGACCAGGTCACCACATCCAGCTTGGTCCAGGGAATATCCATGGCAAAGGTGGCAGAAGTAGCATCCGCAATCGTGAGGCCCTGACGATTGTCTGCAATCCAGTCACCGTTGGGGACTTTGACCCCGGAGGTCGTACCGTTCCAAGTGAATACAATGTCGCGATCGCAATCCAGTTGCGACAAATCCGGCAAATGACCATATTCGGCTTTGGTAATCCGGCAATCCGGCAGTTTCAATTGCTTTTGTACATCCGTTACCCAGCCAGAGCCGAAGCTTTCCCAAGCCACCATCTCTACACCGCGAACCCCGAGAAGCGACCACATGGCAATTTCTACCGCACCCGTATCGGAGGCGGGGACAATGCCACAGACATAGTCTTCAGGAATGCCGAGGATAGATTTCGTCCGATCAATCACCTCTTTCAGGCGGGCCTTCCCTGGACCAGACCGATGGGAGCGGCCCACCAACGCATTATTCAGGGCTTCCAGACTCCAACCAGGGCGCTTGGAGCAAGGGCCTGAAGAAAAGTAGGGACGTTGGGGGCGTTGGCTAGGTTGGGACGTCATATCAAATTCCACGTTGGGGGTAGGACTATCGAAATGCAGCAGAACTTGAGTCGCTTGCCACAGGGGTTGCTAGAAGTAAATTAGTCTAAGCTGCTTCATCCGGGATCCAGCGTTCCGAATTATTTTTTTAAGATCCGGGAAGGCCCCACTAGGGCACTGGTAAACTTAAATCCTTCATTGGTCATATTCGGTTGATATCCTATGCCACCAGAGAATAGTCTTAAGGATCAACGTCATCCGCAACAAGATCGCGATCGCAACACTCTGAATCGCCTGCTACGGGAAGAGCCTAATGCGCTAAATTGGGCTGAGCTGGCCCGACTCCGCATTCGCTATGCCGGATTTCCAGGGAGTCGAGACATCCAAAAGGATCTGGATAAATTACTCGAAAATGGGATGTCACCGAAGACCAACTTTTGAGAAGACCCGCGAAATCCACGCCACTCAGAAAATTTACACCGTACGGACGAATAAAAAGAAGACTGGACCTAATGGCACAGCCCCTGAAGCTCTATCTCATTCGTCATGGAATTGCCGAAGAGCGACAGCCCCATCTCCCCGATCCGCAGCGGGCCTTAACCGCTAAAGGTCGACAGAAAACCCAGAAAGTGGCCCAGCGTTTGCAGGAGCTGGGCCTCCAGTTTGATGACTTGCAGACCAGTTCCCTAGTACGCGCCTATCAGACTGCCGAGATTCTTCAACACCAAGGGCTAGTCACGACTATCCATATCTCTGATTTATTACGTCCCGACGGCAACTGGCAAGAGTGGCTCCAATGGTTACAGAACTGGCGAAACCAAGGTTTGACTCGTTTAGCCTTGGTCGGACATGAACCGAATTTGAGCACATGGGCGGAGATTTTAGTCTGGGGGCAACCCCGTCGGCAACTGGTTTTGAAGAAGGCTGGTATGATTGGACTACTCCTGCCTGAGCACCACAACCCTGTAGGGCAAAGCACCCTGTTTTGGTTGACTGCTCCAAAATTGCTGTTTTAGAACCCATACCCTCCTTCGCTCTGCCCAGCTCCCCCTCAGTGCTTCCAGGCGGTCGGCGATCTATCCACCTTCATTTGAGAGACACTATGGTCGCTTGTGAATTTCAACCCGGTTTAGAAGGGATTCCTGCTGCTCAATCCCAGGTCAGCTTTGTGAATGGCCAAATCGGTCAGTTGGAGTATCGCGGTGTTCCCATTGAAGCCCTCGCAGACAACAGCAGCTTCCTGGAAACGGCCTATCTATTGATTTGGGGGGAATTTCCCAAATCAGATGATCTAGACGCCTTCCAAGAAGAAATCACCCACCATCGCCGCATCAAATATCGCATCCGGGACATGATGAAGTGTTTTCCCGAAAGCGGTCACCCGATGGATGCCCTCCAGGCGTCAGCCGCAGCTTTAGGCCTGTTCTATTCTCGCCGGGCTTTAGATGATCCCACTTATATTCGTCGGGCCGTGGTGCGATTACTGGCAAAAATCCCAACGATGGTGGCAGCCTTTGAGCATATTCGCAAAGGCAATGACCCGGTACGACCTCGGGATGATTTGAGCTATGCCGCCAACTTCCTCTACATGATGAATGAGCAGGAGCCGGATCCCTTTTTAGCCCAAATCTTTGACACCTGCTTGATCCTGCATGCCGAGCATACAATGAATGCCTCAACCTTCTCGGCTCGGGTCACCGCCTCCACCCTCACCGATCCCTATGCCATTGTGGCTTCAGCCGTGGGCACCTTAGCCGGGCCTTTACATGGTGGAGCCAACGAGGAAGTGATCACCATGCTGGCAGAGATCGGCTCAGTGGAGAATGTCCAGCCTTTCTTAGAAGAGAAGCTCACCACCAAATCTAAAATTATGGGATTTGGGCATCGAGTTTATAAAGTGAAGGATCCCAGAGCAAAGATCTTACAGAAATTAGCCGAACAATTGTTTGACAAAACCGGCGGCGATCCCTCCTATGAAATTGCCCTAGCGTTGGAAAAAGCAGTGGCCGAAAAACTGGGGAGTAAAGGGATTTATCCCAATGTTGATTTTTACTCCGGGCTGGTTTACCAAAAACTGGGAATTCCCACAGATTTATTTACCCCTATCTTTGCGATCGCAAGAGTGGCTGGCTGGTTAGCCCACTGGCGAGAACAGTTGGAAACGAACCGAATTTATCGCCCCAGCCAGGTTTATATCGGCGACCATAGTCTTGCTTATATCCCGCCAGAGAGCCGTTAGAACAGACATAGACTAGAATCAATCCTTTCCTTCAACCCTTAGGGAAATGGATGTCGGAGCATGAAGTTATTCTCCTAGAAACTCGCCTAGGCGTATATACTGGTTTAGGCATCAAGAAACTTTACAAATCATAAATTCAGTAAGAATGGGCGGCAATGAACCCAGGTATTGATCTTGAACAACGCTTTGTTGAAACTTTAATGGAATTGGGGTTAACCCCCGGTGTCGCCAAAACCATTTGGCTTCCGATCCCCATGTTGTTGATGATTATCGGCGCAACGGTGGGAGTCCTGGTTTCGGTTTGGCTAGAACGAAAAATTTCAGCGGCGGCTCAGCAACGGATTGGCCCCGAATATATCGGACCGCTGGGCATCCTAGCGCCAGTGGCAGACGGCATCAAACTCGTCTTTAAAGAAGACATTGTGCCAGCCAATACCGACCCCTGGCTTTTTACGTTAGGTCCCATCCTGGTCGTCATCCCTGTCTTTTTCTCCTATTTGATTGTCCCGTTTGGTCAGAACATTCTGATTACAGACCTAGGGATTGGCATCTTTTTCTGGATTGCCTTATCTAGCATTGCGCCAATCGGTCTGCTAATGGCGGGATATTCCTCCAATAACAAATACTCTTTGCTGGGTGGACTCCGAGCTGCAGCCCAATCCATCAGCTATGAAATCCCACTGGCCTTAGCAGTCTTGGCTGTGGTGATGATGTCCAACAGCCTCAGCACCATTGACATTGTTAACCAGCAATCAGGCTATGGCATCCTCGGCTGGAACGTTATTCGCCAGCCCATTGGGTTTATGTTGTTCTGGATTGCGGCCTTGGCGGAATGTGAGCGTCTCCCTTTTGACTTACCCGAAGCGGAAGAAGAATTGGTCGCCGGTTACCAAACCGAATATGCAGGCATGAAGTTTGCTCTGTTCTATTTGGGGTCCTACGTCAACCTCGTACTGTCCTCAATTTTGGTAGCGGTCCTCTACTTTGGCGGTTGGGACCTTCCTATTCCAGCAACCATGATTGCGGACTGGATTAATGTCGATCCCAACAATGCCATTTTTGAGTTAGTGACGGCTGGCCTAGGCTTGGTAATGACCCTGCTGAAAGCCTATTTCTTCCTGTTCCTAGCTATTTTGTTGCGCTGGACCGTTCCTCGCGTCCGTATTGACCAGCTTTTAGATTTTGGTTGGAAATTTTTACTGCCTGTGGGATTGGTGAATCTCCTTCTAACCGCCGGTCTGAAATTAGCGTTTCCTTTTGCCTTTGGTGGATAGGCACAAGGTAAATTTTCTAAACTTAAAACTAACGCCAGCCTTCATCTGCCGACATCTGAGAGTGAACATCCATGCTCAAGTTTCTGAATCAAGTCACCAGTTACGGAAAAGAATCTTTCCAAGCAGCTCGTTACATTGGCCAAGGTCTAGCCGTGACCTTCGACCATATGAAACGCCGTCCGATTACGGTGCAGTATCCCTATGAAAAGCTGATTCCTTCCGAGCGATTTCGCGGTCGCATTCACTTTGAATTTGACAAGTGCATTTCTTGCGAAGTCTGTGTTCGAGTATGCCCGATTAATCTGCCCGTAGTGGATTGGGAATTCAATAAGGAGATCAAGAAGAAGCAGCTCAAGCACTACAGTATTGACTTTGGGGTCTGTATTTTCTGTGCCAACTGTGTGGAATACTGTCCCACAAACTGTCTCTCGGTCACCGAAGAGTATGAGCTATCGACCTTCGATCGCCATGAGCTGAACTTCGATAACGTAGCGATGGGACGTTTACCCTACAAAGTGACGCAAGATCCAATGGTCACCCCCATTCGCGAGTTTGCTTACTTACCAGAATCAGAAATGGATGGTCATAACGTGGACCATATGGCACCCAGAGCTGGGCAAACCCCCGCCGAGATTGTAGCCAGCACACCGCAACCCGAAACCAAGGAGGGCTAATCAGTGAATCTTGCAGAAGGGGTTCAGCTCGTCTCCCTCATTCTCTTGTCTGTCATGATGCTTGGAGCTGCTTTGGGAGTGGTTCTTTTTGAAAGCATTGTTTACTCAGCGTTTACCCTAGGTGCAGTCTTTATAAGCATTGCGGGTCTCTACATTTTGCTGAATGCAGACTTCGTATCGGCGGCCCAAATCCTGATCTATGTGGGTGCGGTAAACGTCCTAATTCTGTTTGCGATCATGTTGGTCAATAAAACAGAAGACTTTAAACCCTTACCCAGACGCTGGATTCGCAAAGTTTCTACCGCTTTTGTGTCCTTGGCCCTGTTTACCCTGCTGGCAACCATGGTCCTGCAAACCAACTGGCCGGTGGATATGGCCCTCACACCTCCTGCTTCCTCTGTAGAAACTATTGGCATCCATTTCTTCACAGATTATTTGTTGCCCTTTGAATTGGCTTCTATTCTTTTGCTGATGGCCTTGGTCGGTGCAGTCGTCTTAGCCCGCCGGGAAACCATTATTGGTGAAGAAACCGCCATTGTGGGAGAAGAGCCAGCGCCAGTACTAGAATTACCAGAGCGCCCCAAAGAGCCTGTTGCTTAGCGCTGAATCCGTTTTTAAGTCTTGGAGAATTTTAGAGAATCCCTATGAACCTTGAGTTCTTTTTACTCTTAGCGGCTGCCCTATTTTGTATTGGCATCTATGGTCTAGTGACCAGCCGTAACGCAGTCCGGGTATTGATGTCGGTAGAGCTACTGCTGAATGCCGTTAATTTGAATTTAGTGTCCTTCTCCAACTTTTTGGATGGCCAAAGTATTAATGGTCAGGTATTTACCGTATTTGTCATTACCATTGCGGCCGCCGAAGCGGCAGTTGGTTTGGCGATTATCCTCTCCATCTACCGCAACCGTGACACAGTCGATATGGAGCAGTTCAATTTGCTGAAGTGGTAGCAGGCCGTCTTATCTTGGAGACAAGAGTGGCGATCTCACTGCTAGGCTGATTATGCTTGAGATGTAGCGCATCGCAACCTGCATGAGAGATCAGCTCAAAACCCAACTTCAAATTTTAGGACTCTGTGCAATCGCACTTTGGAGCATCCAACTGATCAATTGGATGACGGGTGATTCACTGATTCAGTTTGGTATTCAACCCCGTAGCCTTGTTGGCCTACGGGGTATTCTATTTGCGCCTTTTCTACACGGCAACTTCAGACATCTAATCGCGAATACAGCTCCTTTCTTGGTCTTGGGCGGATTGGTGATGGTACGGCGGATTATGGACTTTTTCTCCGTCAGTTTGATTGTGATGGTGGTGGGTGGTCTAGGCACCTGGCTGATTGGCGGCAGTAATACCCTTCATATTGGGGCCAGTGGCTTGGTCTTCGGTTACCTCGGCTATCTTCTATTTCGGGGATACTTTGAGCGCAGTTGGCCTGCCATTACCCTGTCGGTGTTTGTGTCGATTGTCTATGGCAGTATGCTGTTTGGCTTGTTGCCAACTATGCCTCATATTTCCTGGGAAGGCCACCTGTTTGGTTTTATTGGGGGCGGACTGGCGGCCAAATGGCTAACCGCAAAACCCAAATCAGCAGCCTAATTGCCCCAAGAAGCCTACAAATAAGCGGTAGAATTATTAAGTAATTTTTCAAAATGTTACTATGCCCCGCCGCGCTAATGCTCCCAAACAAGAGAAGAAAGCAGCGGCCAGTCGTTCCTCTCCCAATGGTCGGGTCAAGAAAACGAAGATTCCCGCCGACCATCGGATTCGAATTCGGGGAGCCCGTCAGCATAACCTCAAAAATATTGATTTAGACCTCCCCCGCGATCAGCTGATCGTCTTTACGGGCGTGTCGGGGTCAGGAAAATCTTCCCTGGCCTTTGACACCATCTTTGCGGAAGGGCAACGACGCTATGTGGAATCCCTCAGTGCCTATGCCCGCCAGTTCTTAGGCCAGGTTGATAAACCTGATGTGGATGCCATTGAGGGTCTGAGTCCCGCCATTTCCATCGATCAAAAATCCACCTCCCACAACCCTCGATCCACAGTGGGTACGGTCACCGAGATCTACGATTATCTGCGCCTACTGTACGGACGGGCAGGAGAACCACACTGTCCCCATTGCGATCGTGCCATTACGCCCCAAACCATTGACCAGATGGTTGATCAGGTGATGGACCTGCCGGAGAAAGCGCGGTTCCAGATTCTGGCCCCCGTGGTTCGCGGCAAAAAAGGCACCCATAAAAAGTTGCTGTCTAGTCTGGCTTCGGAAGGATTTGTCCGGGTGCGGGTGAATGGTGACGTGCGAGAACTGAGCGATGCCATTAATCTGGATAAAAACTTCAAGCATGACATTGAAGTGGTGGTGGATCGGCTAGTGATGAAGCCGGGGATTGAGGAACGACTCGCGGATTCCCTCTCCACTGGACTGCAACGGGCTGAAGGCATCGTGATGGTAGAGATCCTGCCTGCCCCCTCCGATAAGGTGGTGCCCATTACCCAGGCCAAGTCGCTGAAAGTTGCCGAGGCAGAAGGCAGCTACGGTGACGAAACCCAACCCAAACTCTCTGTCTTCTCCGAGAACTTTGCCTGTCCCGAGCATGGGGCAGTGATGGAAGAACTCTCCCCTCGTTTATTTTCCTTTAACTCTCCCTATGGGGCCTGCCCAGAATGTCATGGCTTGGGGAGCCTTAAGGTCTTTTCCGAAGATTTAATTGTCCCGGACCCCAATTTGCCCGTCTATGCCGCCATTGCTCCCTGGTCGGAGAAAGACAATACCTATTACTTCTCGCTGCTCTACAGCGTGGGGCAGGCGTTTGGGTTTGAGCTACAAACAAGCTGGGCCGATCTAACGGACGAGCAATGCCATATTGTTTTACATGGCACCAAAGAACCCATCTATATGGAAGTGGATTCTCGCTATCGGGAATCGAAGGGCTATCACAAACGCTATGAGGGCGTGATTCCGCTGCTGGATCGGCATTATCGGGAAACCACCTCCGAGCAGTATCGGCAAAAGCTAGAAAAATATCTGATTCAGCAGCCCTGTGAAGTATGTGGGGGGCGGCGACTGAAGCCAGAAGCCTTATCAGTGCGGATGGGCCAATTCTGCTTGCCCGATCTGACCAGCGCTTCTATTCGCGACTGCTTGGAACGGATTAATGCCATGACCTTGAGTGCTCGCCAGGCCAAAATTGGGGAGCTGGTACTCAAAGAAATTAAGGCCCGATTGCAGTTTTTACTGGACGTGGGGTTGGACTATCTGACCCTAGATCGAACCGCCATGACCCTATCGGGAGGAGAGGCCCAGCGAATTCGTCTGGCGACTCAAATTGGTGCGGGTCTAACGGGGGTTCTCTACGTTCTGGACGAGCCTAGTATTGGCCTACATCAGCGGGACAATCACCGGTTGCTACAAACCCTAACCAAGCTGCGGGACCTTGGCAACACTTTGATTGTGGTTGAGCACGACGAGGATACAATTCGAGCGGCAGACCACCTAGTGGACATTGGCCCTGCCGCAGGGGTGCATGGCGGCGATATTGTTGTGCAGGGGGGCTTAGAAGAACTGCTGGATAACGATGAATCCTTGACGGGGGCTTATCTGTCTGGGAAACGAGTGATTCCTACCCCGCCTGAACGCCGAGCTGGGAATGGCCGAGCACTGCGCCTCCATAATGCCTATCGCAACAACCTCCAAAGCCTGGATGTGGAAATTCCCTTGGGTAAGCTGGTCTGTATTACCGGGGTCTCGGGGTCGGGGAAATCGACCTTGATGAATGAGCTGCTGTATCCGGCGTTGCAGCATCACTTGGGCTTTAAGGTGCCGTTCCCAATTGAGTTAGATCGGGTGGCGGGCCTAAAAAGTTTGGATAAAGCCATCGTCATTGACCAATCCCCTATTGGCCGCACGCCTCGTTCTAACCCCGCCACCTATACGGGGGTGTTTGACGTGATTCGGAGTGTGTTTTCGGAAACGGTGGAAGCCAAGGCCCGTGGCTATAAACCCGGTCGCTTTTCCTTCAACGTTAAGGGCGGGCGCTGTGAAGCCTGCGGTGGGCAAGGCGTGAATGTAATTGAGATGAATTTCCTGCCGGATGTCTATGTGCAGTGCGAGGTGTGTAAGGGGGCACGGTATAACCGGGAAACACTACAGGTGAAGTACAAGGGTAAGTCGATTGCGGATGTGCTGGCGATGACGGCGGAGGAAGCCCTGAAGTTTTGTGAGAATATCCCTAAGGCAGCGAATAAGCTGCAAACGATGGTGGATGTGGGGCTAGGCTATGTACGGCTGGGACAAACGGCTCCAACGCTGTCGGGTGGGGAAGCGCAGCGGTTGAAGTTGGCGACGGAGTTGTCTCGACGGGCAACGGGGAAGACGCTATATCTGATTGATGAACCGACGACGGGGTTGTCTTTTTATGATGTTCACAAGCTGCTGGATGTGTTGCAGCGGCTAGTGGATAAGGGCAATTCAGTATTGGTGATTGAGCATAATTTGGATGTGATTCGCTGCTCGGATTGGGTGATTGATCTGGGGCCGGATGGTGGTGATCGAGGCGGTGAGTTGGTGGCAACGGGTACGCCAGAGACGGTTGCGAATGTCGCTGAGTCTTATACAGGCCAATATCTCAAGCAAGTACTAGCTTTGCACCCTCCAACTATTGCTGCTGACACTTAAATCCGACAATTCTAGTTTTAGAATATACTTGCGAGTTTTCGCAAAAGTCGAGGGAGGGTGAGGTTTTTCCCGATTGTCGATGCTATATGTGTCAATTGGGACAGTGGGAGAGCAGTAAAGCGATACCTTTCAGTTCAAAGCTTCACTGAATCAAGTCCACTGATATATGCCATACAAACTGGATGATACACCTCTTCAAAAGTCACTAGCCCAGTTTAGTCATCAGTGATGGACATATGCAGGCTAGCCTTGATATTTATAATCAACCGAACAGATTTAAAACTAACGAAGACACTCGGATTCTGGACTCAAAAAATCTCAAGCAAGGTGTAATTGAGTTGAAGGGTCATTCAGGCTATGTCAATGGTATGGTCTTCAACTCCGACAATCGTCAAGTCCTTTCATGCTCTTCAGATAAAACGTTACGGCTGTGGGATATCGGCAGTGGAAAAAATCTTAGAGTGATGAAGGATCACACAGACACCGTATTGAGTGTGGCTTTTAGTAACGACGGTCGCCAAGCACTCTCAGGATCATCTGACAGAACAGTAAGGCTGTGGGATATTGAAAGCGGAAAAAATCTTAGAGTGATGACGGGGCATGCTGACATCATCTGGAGCGTGGCCTTCAGTGCTGACGGTCGCCTGGCTCTCTCAGGTGCTGAAGACCGAACAGTAAGGTTATGGGATGTAGAAAGTGGACAACTCCTACGTTTGATGAAGGGCCATACTGGCACTGTACTGAGCGTAACCTTCACTATCGATGGCCGATTTGCACTCTCAGGTTCTGATGACAGGACAGTGCGGGTATGGGACTTAGAAAGCGGACGCACCCTACGAGTAATGGAAGGCCATGATTCCTCCATATGGACCGTGGCCTTTAGCGCTGATGGCCGATTTGCACTCTCAGGTTCTGATGACAGAACAGTGCGAGTATGGGACTTAGAAAGCGGACGCACCCTACGTGTGATGGGAGGCCACACTGAATTTGTCATGAGCGTAGCATTCAGTGCTGACGGTCGCCTGGCTCTCTCAGGTGCTGAAGACTGTACGATGCGGCTTTGGGATGTGGAAAGCGGACAGTCCTTGCGAGTGATGAAGGGCCACACTGCCTCAATCAATAGCGTAGCCTTCAGCTCAGACGGTCACCGTTGTTATGCATCTGCAATCAATGGTGTTCTACGTTGGTGGTAGGTGTCTTATAAGACACCACAAATAGCCAACAATCAGATCAAACGGCTGCATTACACTTTGGAAGCAGAAGACCAAGATGCACTGGATAACGAAAGTAAAGATCGTGCTCTGGTTGGTGATGTCATCTCAATTGTTGCTTTAGCTGGCCAAATCTCCCGTGAATTCACTGTCAGTGACCACGGCCTTGACATGGAGATTGAATTTAAGAATGATTATGGCGAAGCAACGGGTAAACGCCTTTACTTACAGCTCAAATCAGGTGACTCTTATCTGTCAGAAAGAAAACAAGATGGAGTGGAAATCTTTAAAATTCCCAAGCAGCGGCATGTTGAATACTGGATGAATCAAGCATATCCAGTCATGCTAGTTATTCGCACTTCCGAAGGCGAAATTCGCTGGATGGAGATTAGGGAGTATCTGAAACGGAAAACCCTCAATGGCACAAAACAGATTCGACAAATCGAATTTATTGGTGAGCGCTTCAACGTTACAAGCGTTAGATGTTGGCGGGAGAAGACTCTTCATTCCTAATCTAACCTGAGTTCGGGATAAAGAAATACGAGAAATCCTTTTCAGGTATACGGTTCAGAAAATCAACCGTTGAACTAAACCATCTCTTATTGATAATCAGTCCGCTTTATTAAGAATAATCCCTATATCGGAGCTTATTCGCAGATGTCTAAGCCAAGCGAAAATCATAAAAGGCGCAAAATCAATAGTTTCAGAGATTGCTTATCCCGAACTCAGGTTAATCTATGCAACTAGAGCAGTCCCCACATACGTATCTCAAAAAAGTTGGCATCATCGGTGCAGGCCCCGCAGGACTAGCCGCAGCAATCGCCCTCAGAAAACAAGGCATAGAAGTCCACATCTATGAACGCGCCAAAGCCTTTCGACCCATTGGTGCTGGCGTAACCCTATCCCCCAACGGAGTCAGAAGCCTAGCCGCCATTGATGCCGATATTGTTCAACAACTCAAACAACAAGGTTCAAAACTTAATCGCTTCAGAATCAGAACCGCTAGAGGATGGCCCCTTCTTAACCGACCTGTCAAAGATGACGATTACGATCAGCCCTTTCTAGCCGTGCGCTGGTTTAGCCTCCAGGAAATATTGAGGACCAAACTCCCTTCAGAAACCCTTCACCTCAATCACCAACTCATTCACTTTGACCAGAGCCAACAAAGCGTAAATCTGTCCTTTAAAAATGGCGAAACGGCAACCGTTGACCTACTCATTGGCGCAGACGGCATCCGCTCCATCGTCCGCAAACAACTCTTTGACCTAGAAGACCCAGCTTATGGCGGCTGGATGACCTGGCGTGGCGTCCAAAAATATCAGCATCCCTTGCTTCCCCCTCACCACACCACCATTTTTGCCAAGCGAGGCAAAAGCTTAATCCTCCTAGATAACGGCCAAGGCTATATCTCATGGGCATTAGAGATGGCCATACCTCATGGCCATCGCTCCCCACATCCCGAAGCAGCCAAAACCCAAGTCCTGCAGGAACTCTCCAAATGGCATTCTGCCCTACAAGAACTGGTGAACCTCACAGATGCAGTCACCATCGTTGAAAGACCCGTATGCGAACCTATGATCTTGCCCCAATGGAGCAACGGCAGAGTCACCCTAGTCGGGGATGCCGCCCATCCAATGGCACCTTTCTTAGGACAAGGCACCAACACCACCTTTGAAGACGTGTGGGCCTTATCCACCTGTTTATCTCAACAGGACAATCTAGCAAACGCTCTGAAAAACTACGAAAACAGCCGTATTGAACGCGCCCATACCATTCAATATCGGACGATGTATTCCGCTGCTCAAATGCGTAAACCTTTTCTACGACCTCGATGGTTCAAAACATCCTTAGGAAAAGTACCAGACCAGGCCAAAGTCAACGAAAAGGTATTTTCAGATTGGCTCTACCAGTATGAGCTAACCACTAAATCCACTTAACTCGCCTCCGTCAGGCCAATAAAAGACTGAAGTCCATACGCCTCTACACAAAAATAAAGCGCCCCCGAAGGAGCGCTTTATTCAAATTAGGTTCTCAGTTTAACTGAGGTTCAACCTTTAATTCAGAACTGAATCAGTTCAAGAATTAACCGTTGATGACAGGAGCAGTAAGCGCAACAGGAGCAGACTCACCAGCAGCCAAGTCTAAGGGGAAGTTATGAGCGTTACGCTCGTGCATAACTTCGAAACCCAAGTTGGCGCGGTTTAATACGTCAGCCCATGTGTTCACAACGTTACCTTGTGAATCAACGATGGAGTGGTTGAAGTTGAAACCATTCAAGTTGAAGGCCATGGTGCTGATGCCCATTGCAGTCAACCAGATGCAGACAACGGGCCAGGCACCCAAGAAGAAGTGCAAGGAACGGCTGTTGCTGAAAGATGCATATTGGAAGATCAAACGACCGAAGTAGCCGTGGGCTGCAACGATGTTGTAGGTCTCTTCCTCTTGGCCGAACTTGTAACCGTAGTTGGCGGACTCACCTTCGGTGGTCTCACGAACTAGGGTGGAGCTAACCAAGGAACCGTGCATGGCGGCGAATAAGGAACCACCCAATACACCAGCTACTCCAAACATGTGGAAGGGGTGCATCAAGATGTTGTGCTCAGCTTGGAACACGAACATGAAGTTGAAGGTTCCGCTGATGCCTAGAGGCATTCCGTCGGAGAAGCTGCCCTGACCTAGAGGATAGATCAAGAAGACAGAGTAGGTAGCGGCCAAAGGTGCTGAGTAGGCTACGCAAATCCAAGGACGCATCCCTAGACGGTAGCTGTACTCCCACTGACGACCGAGGTAGCAAATACAACCAATCATGTAATGGAAGATGATTAGCTGGTAAGGGCCACCGTTGTACAACCACTCGTCAAGAGAAGCTGCTTCCCAGATGGGATACAGGTGTAGGCCAATGGCGTTGGAGGAAGGAACAACTGCACCAGTGATGATGTTGTTGCCATATAAAAGTGAACCAGCAACGGGCTCACGGATTCCATCGATGTCGACGGGAGGGGCGCCGATGAAGGCGATTACGAAACAGGTGACAGCGGTGAGAAGTGTAGGAATCATCAATACGCCGAACCAACCGATGTATAAACGGTTGTTGGTGCTGGTGATGAAGCTACAGAATCTTTCCCATGCGCTGGCGCTTTCGCGTCTTTGCAAGACTGTTGTCATGGTTATGATTGCTGTTAAATGATATGTAGGTATGAATAGAGGAGGTTCCCTAAGAAAAGCCTTAGTTAACTCCTTCTCGTTTATCTTAACCGACTTGTTTACATTTGTAAACTTTTTAAAGCTTTTTTCATATTGAGGCCATTGAGCTAGTCAAACCTATCTACTGCTAACGATCAAGGCATGAGCTTTGAGGTTATTGAAGATCGATCTCTAGGAATTGATAGTCAGAGATGGCCAGCCCTAAAGAGAAAGCTCCTTCTGGCAATCTGATCAAAAGGAGCTTCTATATAGTTCTAATAAATAAAGGCTGGCCTCAATAACTAAGACCAGCCTTTATTTATTAGGTTTTAATTCAGAACTGAATCAGTTCAAGAATTAACCGTTGATGACAGGAGCAGTAAGCGCAACAGGAGCAGACTCACCAGCAGCCAAGTCTAAGGGGAAGTTATGAGCGTTACGCTCGTGCATAACTTCGAAACCCAAGTTGGCGCGGTTTAATACGTCAGCCCATGTGTTCACAACGTTACCTTGTGAATCAACGATGGAGTGGTTGAAGTTGAAACCATTCAAGTTGAAGGCCATGGTGCTGATGCCCATTGCAGTCAACCAGATGCAGACAACGGGCCAGGCACCCAAGAAGAAGTGCAAGGAACGGCTGTTGCTGAAAGATGCATATTGGAAGATCAAACGACCGAAGTAGCCGTGGGCTGCAACGATGTTGTAGGTCTCTTCCTCTTGGCCGAACTTGTAACCGTAGTTGGCGGACTCACCTTCGGTGGTCTCACGAACTAGGGTGGAGCTAACCAAGGAACCGTGCATGGCGGCGAATAAGGAACCACCCAATACACCAGCTACTCCAAACATGTGGAAGGGGTGCATCAAGATGTTGTGCTCAGCTTGGAACACGAACATGAAGTTGAAGGTTCCGCTGATGCCTAGAGGCATTCCGTCGGAGAAGCTGCCCTGACCTAGAGGATAGATCAAGAAGACAGAGTAGGTAGCGGCCAAAGGTGCTGAGTAGGCTACGCAAATCCAAGGACGCATCCCTAGACGGTAGCTGTACTCCCACTGACGACCGAGGTAGCAAATACAACCAATCATGTAATGGAAGATGATTAGCTGGTAAGGGCCACCGTTGTACAACCACTCGTCAAGAGAAGCTGCTTCCCAGATGGGATATAGGTGTAGGCCAATGGCGTTGGAGGAAGGAACAACTGCACCAGTGATGATGTTGTTGCCATATAAAAGTGAACCAGCAACGGGCTCACGGATTCCATCGATGTCGACGGGAGGGGCGCCGATGAAGGCGATTACGAAACAGGTGACAGCGGTGAGAAGTGTAGGAATCATCAATACACCGAACCAACCGATGTATAAACGGTTGTTGGTGCTGGTGATGAAGCTACAAAATCTTTCCCATGCGCTGGCGCTTTCGCGTCTTTGCAAGACTGTTGTCATGGTTATGATTGCTGAAGTATGAATTTGTATTAAACAGAAGTAATTAGATAAATCTAAGTTAACTTCTGCACTCGATTGTAACTACCCTATTTAAAAATGTAAACTTTTTAAGCATTTCTTAGGATTGCAACACAATCGCAGCTATCCCGGTGGCCAGCTCAAAGAGCGCCCCCCTAACAGATGCAAGTGCAAATGATCAACGGTTTGACCACCATCTTCACCATTGTTGATCACTACACGAAACCCCTGTTTCAGCTTTTCTTGGACTGCAACTTGTTGCACCACTTTTAAAAGATGGCCCAGTAAAGTCTCATCCTGCTGTTCCGATTCTGATAGACGGGGGATGGGCTTTTTAGGAATCACCAGAATATGGATCGGGGCTTGAGGACTGACGTCTCGGAATGCGATCGCAAGCTCGTCTTCATACACGATATCTGCGGGAATTTCGCGACGGATAATTTTGCTAAAAATCGTTTCAGGCGCTTGACTCATAAAGAAACTAATCCATTCAAATGAAAGGAATTTGAATTCATCCTACGGGAGGTCAGCCTAGGAATTCAAATCTTTAGTCCTAGAGAATAATCCAGCCCAAAATCGGCCCTAAGAGAAAGCTAGTAGAACCATATACAGATAGTCAGGGGCGAAGTAGTATGGTAAAGCGCTGCAAACGTTGCAATGTAAAGGCATGTAAACGTTTGAACGTGTTTAAAACTTTGCGTAACCATCTCCCTAGAACTGGTAGGAAATAATGATGCATCCTCACTTGCAATCAGCTGTCGCTCAACGCCGGGCCATCAAAATCATCAGTGGCTTAAACAACTTCGATATCGCCCATGTCACTGCCGTGGTTAAAGCTGCTGAACAAGGTGGAGCCACCTTTGTCGATATTGCTGCTGATGCTGATCTAATCCGCACGGTTCGACAATCCATTCAGTTACCGATTTGCGTATCTGCCGTAGAGCCTGAAAAGTTTGTTGAGGCCGTCGCTGCTGGTGCAGATTTAATCGAGATTGGTAACTTTGATAGCTTTTATGCCCAAGGACGTCAATTCAGCGCCAAGGACGTCTTAAAAATGACCCAGCAAACCAGAGCATTATTGCCCACCATTGCTTTATCCGTAACCGTCCCCCATATTTTGGAGTTGGATCAACAGGTTCAGCTGGCTCAAGACTTGGTCAAAGCAGGAGCCACCCTGATCCAAACAGAAGGGGGCACCAGTAGTGATCCGAGCCATTCAGGCACGTTAGGATTGATGGAAAAAGCAGCCCCCACCTTAGCGGCGGCCTATGAGATTTCCCGTTCCGTTGATATTCCCGTTCTCTGTGCGTCTGGTTTATCCAACGTCACAGCGCCCCTGGCCATCGCTGCAGGGGCCTCGGGAATTGGAGTTGGATCAGCCGTCAATCGACTCAATGATCCGCTAGCGATGGTCGCAGCCGTCAGAAGCCTCGTAGAGTCCCTACCCCAATCCGTTCATCGGCCTGCGGTTGGATAATTGGCCATTACCACCTAATGGACCGTCAGCAACTGGTGGAAAAAGGGTGACTGCACAGTCTCAGAGAATAACTTAAATACCCTGCATCAGCAGGGTATTGGGCGTAGTTTATGGAGCAGAAATTATGAGAGCCGTACTCATGGCCGGTGGCGAAGGGACTCGGTTACGACCGCTAACCTGCGATCTACCCAAGCCGATGGTACCTATTCTCAATCGGCCCATTGCCGAGCACATTGTTAATCTGCTCAAGCACCATCAGATCTACGAAATTATTGCAACGCTCTATTACCTTCCCGATGTCATGCGAGACTACTTTCGCGATGGATCGGACTTTGGCGTCCAGATGACCTATGGCATCGAAGAAGAGCAGGCATTAGGGACTGCTGGCTGTGTCAAGAATATTTCCGCCCTACTCACGGATACATTCTTGGTGATTAGTGGCGATTGCATCACAGATTTCGATTTAACGGCCGCCATTGAATTTCATCGGCAAAACGGATCAAAGGCCACCCTAGTACTGGCTCGTGTTCCCGATCCTATGGAATTTGGGGTCGTGATTACAGACAAATCCCATCGAATTCGTCGCTTTTTAGAGAAGCCTTCCACCAGCGAGGTCTTTTCTGACACCGTTAATACAGGTATCTACATTCTAGAACCAGAGGTTCTAGACTACCTACCCAGCGATCAACAAACCGACTTTTCCAAGGATCTGTTTCCCCTCCTCCTGGAAAAAGGGGAACCCATGTTTGGCTATGTCGCTGAGGGATATTGGTGTGATGTCGGCAGTTTGGACTCCTACCGAGAAGCCCAATATGATGCCCTACAAGGGAACGTCAGGATTGAATTCGCCTACCAAGAAATGAATCCCGGACTCTGGATGGGGCAAAATGTCCATATTGATCCAGAGGCCAAGCTCCATCCCCCCATCCTGATTGGTGACAACTGTCGGATTGGGCCACGAGCCAATATCGAAGCCGGTACCGTGATTGGCGATAACGTCACCATTGGTAATGATGCAGACCTAAAACGACCGATTATCTGGAATGGGGTCCTGATTGGGGAAGAAGCCCATCTTCGCGCCTGTGGCATCGCCCGTGGGGCGCGAGTCGATCGTCGCGCTCATGTCTTAGAAGGCGCGGTGGTGGGAGCCCTGTCAACAGTGGGTGAAGAAGCCCAAGTTAGCCCAGGGGTGCGTGTCTGGCCCAGTAAACATATTGAACCCGGTGCCGCCCTCAATATCAATTTAATTTGGGGCAGTACTGCTCCCCGGAATCTCTTTGGCCAGCGGGGCGTCGCAGGTTTAGCCAATGTTGACATTACGCCAGAATTTGCCGTTAAGCTAGGCGCAGCCTATGCTTCAACCCTAAAACCCGGATCTCAAGTTACCATTTCTCGTGACCAACGCAGCATTTCGCGGATGGTGTCCCGCTCCTTAATCTCTGGCATCATGTCCGTGGGCATCGATGTTCAGAATTTAGAAGCCACTGCATTACCGATTGCTCGCTGCGTGCCTCGTAATGCCCTCGTGGTCGGCGGAGTTCACGTACGGATTCACCCCGAGCGATCTGACTTTATCCTGATTGAATTTTTTGATGAGCAGGGTATTAATATTTCCAAGGCCAAGGAAAAGAAAATAGAAGGAGCCTACTTCAAAGAAGATTTTCGGCGAGCTCCCATTGGCGAAATTGGCGGCATTACCTATCCCGGCGTTTTATTAGATGATTACGCCCAGATTTTCGAAAAATGGCTGAATACCGCCGTGGTCCGAGAAGGGGACTTCAAGGTCGTTATCGACTATGTCTATGCTGTATCGGGTGCAGTCTTACCGCGGTTACTCAGCAAATTTGGCTGTGACGCCGTCGTACTCAATGCCAGTTTGCGCAGCAAAGGTCCCACCCCGGAACAGCGGGAAGAGTTACTCACCCAGCTCGGCCCTGTGGTGGAAGCCTTAAAGGCTAACTTTGGCGTCCAGGTAGCAGCCAATGGTGAGCAGCTCCTCCTGGTAGATGAAACCGGAAGCGCCATACAAGGAGAGCAGTTAACTGCCTTGATGGTAGAGATTATTTTAACTGCCAATCCTAGGGGCACCGTTGTCGTCCCCGTGCATACCTCCAGTGCCGTCGAGCAAATTGCCCGCCGTCATGATGCCAACGTCATTCGCACTAAGGTCAACCCCACCGCTTTGATGGAAACCTGCTGGACAAACCCCAACGTGGTGTTGGGAGGTAGTGCAGATACGGGATTTATCTTTCCCCAGCTGCATCCCGGATTCGATGCCATGTTTTCCATTGCCAAGCTGATTGAAATGCTCACCCTACAGCAGAAATCCCTTGGACAACTCAAGGCCGGTTTGCCTCGCATTTTTCATCGAACACAAACCGTACGATGCCCTTGGAATCGGAAAGGGGCACTGATGCGCTACTTAGTCGAGACCCATCCGGCTGAGACCTTAGAACTGATCGATGGCGTTAAGGTCAAAGACCTGGCATCAGATAATTGGACGTTAATTCTCCCCGATGCCAGCGAACCGTTAGTGCATATTTTTGCCAATGGGGGCGACCGCGAATGGGTGGACGCAACTTTACGGGAGTATCGTCAGCGCATTCAAGAATTTACAGAACGGGATCCGGATTTAGAAAACAATCTTGAGGAAAGCTGATCCCTTTCTGCATTCTTGGTAGACTGCCTGAGTCTGCAAGATGTCGATCAACGTCACGCCCCTGAGAGCCCATTTGAACTCAGCTTGCGACCCTGCTCGTAGAGGGCTGCAAGCTCCCCCCGATAGAAGATTTGAAGGACTAAAAACATGAATACTTGTGTCTTAATGGCAGAGATTACCAAAGCCCCTCAACTGCGATACACCCAGGATGGACAAACCGCCATCTCCGAAATGTGGGTGCAGTTTCCTGCCCTGCGGTCTGGCGATCCCATGTCTACTATCAAAGTAACGGGCTGGGGAAATTTAGCCCAACAAATTCAAGAACAATTTCAAGAAGGCGATCAGGTCATTATTGAAGGTCGCCTCGGCATGAATACCATCGACCGTCCCGAAGGCTTTAAAGAAAAGCAAGCTGAGTTAACGGCGTCACGAATTCACACCACTGATATGTCCATCAGCGCGGGTGCTGCCCCCGCGGCCGCACCCGCTCGTCCTGCCGCTCCAGCAGCGGCAGCACCTGCAGCCATTCCTGCACCGCCTGCGCCAGCTCAAGCAGAAGCAGAACCCAATTACGATGACATTCCTTTCTAGTCGGCTTAATCCAAGTTGATGTTAATGGTGCGCTGACCAATATCGTGACGGTAATAGCAGCCCTCAAATTGAATGGACGGTATCGCCTGATAAACCGCTTTTAGCGCTTCTTCAAAGGTGCTCCCTTGTCCAGTCACCGCTAAGACCCTGCCGCCACTGGTGACAATGGCTTGGTCTTTAAGCTGGGTACCAGCATGAAAGACGGTGACGTTCTGGGCTTCGGCGTTGGCCAGACCAGCAATCGGGAAGCCCTTTTGGTAGCTACCGGGATACCCCCCAGAGGCCAATACGACACAGGCTGAAAAGCCTGACTGCCATTGGATATCAATTTCAGCCAGTTTTTGTTGGGTACAGGCCATCAAGAGCTGATCTAACGGGGTGGCTAGAAGACTTAATACTGCTTGGGTCTCTGGATCACCAAACCGACAGTTAAATTCGATGACTTTGGGTTCACCGGTAGGAGTGATAATCAGCCCTGCATACACCACACCGCGATAGTCAATACCTTTCTGCTGCAGTGCCGTTAGAGTGGGCTGAAGAATGTCTGCTTCTACACGCTGCATTAATTTAGGCGTCACCCAGGGAACCGGCGCATAGGCTCCCATGCCACCGGTATTTGGCCCCGTGTCTCCTTCGCCAATGGGCTTATGGTCTTGAGCTGGAATCAACGGTTTAATGGTTTTGCCATCCGTCAAAGCTAAAACTGAAACTTCTTGTCCTGTTAGATATTCCTCAATTAAAACGGTCTGTCCCGCTTCGCCAAATTTACCGGAGAAGGCCTCATTCACCGCATTCAATGCTTCATCTAGGGTGAGGGCAACGGTCACCCCTTTGCCTGCGGCCAGACCATCCGCCTTAATCACAATCGGAGCACCCTCCGACTGAATATAAACCTGAGCCGTATCCGCATCAGTAAAGGTTTGGGCTTTTGCCGTAGGGATTCCAGCCTCAGTCATGAGGGTTTTGGCCCAAGTTTTGCTGGCTTCGAGTTGGGCTCCGGCTTGGGTGGGGCCAAATACAGGGATGTTAAACGGCTGCAAAGCATCGGTAATTCCTGAGGCAAGGGGCGCTTCTGGCCCCACGACGACTAGGGCAATATCGTGGGATTGGGCAAATTGACCAATAGCAGCAAAATCTTGCTCAGAAATATCAATATTTTGACAGCTCGTTAGGGTATCAGTACCGCCGTTTCCTGGTAAACAATACACTTGCTGCACCGTTTGCGATCGCAACAAGGACCACGCCAATGCATGCTCGCGACCACCACTGCCAATCACTAAAATATTCACGACTAACGTCTACCCAACAGAGAACATCCTATAGTCTGGGTGACGCTAGTGGCATTGGTCAACAGCCTAATTAAAACTTGACTTTGAACAGGTGAAATAACTCCTGGCTCTCAGCTTTAAGCACCTTTCCCCCTGCCGTTTTGATCACACTTTTCCAGGTCTCTAGGGGTTCAGGAAACACTTCTGCCCCTAAGTAGGTTTCCAGGATGGACCAGTTATCGGCTAATTCGCTATCAGGATCAATGACATCAAAGACGACAACACTCCCAGGTTTAAGCACACGCTTAATTTCAGACAGCACCGTTTGCCAGTAGTCCTGGGGAAAATAGCAGCTAAACCCGGTGGCTATGACGCCATCAAACTGGTTGTCTTCATACTTCAGATGATGCGCCGGGCCGCGCTCTACTCCCTTGAACAATTTGGAATTTAACTGCGGTCCCCGACTATTGACGGCTTCCTGAGCGACTTTACTCAGCTCTTGACCGTAGAAATAGGCTTCCCACTCAAACCAGGGATAGACCAAAAAGCTCAGCCCACAGCCAATATCCAGCCAATGCTGTTTTTTCTTGGGTTTTTGGAACTGCCAAAATTCAGAAGCAATTCTGGCTTGCAGACGCCCCGCATTCCAGTCTTGAAACACAGGCATTGCTTCTACTTCAGGCGGTAGCTCAAAGGCTCCCTGCTCATATTCACGGTTAAACCGTTGGGTCACCGATTGGATCTGCTCATGCCACTGATCATCAGGATTGGCTAACTGAGGCAAACTCGTGTACAAATTCGTTTGCTGTTGTTTTTTAGCCATAGTGGGACTCGGAATGTAGGGTAAGCGTCTGATCGATGGAGAGATTAGCCTTTGAGAGCTTTAACGAAATTCTGGCGATAGGACTTATTCGCTAACATCACGGGCCAAAGCAGGGTAAGAACCAGACGGTTCGAGGTGAAATTCGTCTGTCTAAATCCAGCCCAAAAGCGCCAACCGCCCCCCGTATAGATGACGACTAACAGTAGCCAGACAAAAAAGGGCATAAACGATGTCCTCCTGATCGAACGTTTCGACGATGATAATGCCTCAATTTTAGTTCACAGATCCGGCAATTGTTTGTATCTGCACAGTTCTGTAATGCCACGTTGGTTTACCCTGGAGCCACTAATGGAAATGACTGATTGAGATTTCGTTCTGGTCCTATTCCTATCCCAGCAATTCAGGCGGTGTCGGCACCAGAATGTCATCATAGAAATGACCGTCGAAGGAATCAACCATGTCCCAGTCTGCTCATGAGCCAGATGCGGTATCTGTCGAGACTGAAGTCATTACGGATGACGACTATCAACAGTCCTTAGAACAGCAAAAGCATTTGGCCGAACAAGATCGAAAAGCAAGAGAACAAGCCCGACAGATTTTGCAGCGCTATGACCAGGGCTTTACACCGAATTTAATTCAAGATATTCGTTTGTCTGCCTTTGATTCGTTGACAGCCAGTCGAGCCATTATGCAGCTGTTACGGCTAAGTTTGGCCGAGGATGAGTACGGTGCCGTGGGGGAGCCTCGGATGACCTATACAAGGGGACGCAATGTTGCGATCGCACAGCAATGCGGCCAGATTCTCTATCAGCTGGGCGGCTTGAAATTAATGGACCACGTCTTGACCCGTCTCATTCCACCCTTCGACCAAGATAATTTAAATCAGGCTTGGCAAGGGATTGGGACCAGCGCCTCTCACTATTTTGACGCTAGACATCACCTGCCCTAACATTACGTCTCAGACATACTATTGCCCTGGCATAGAGACTCTAAAAACGATCAGAATACATCTAAGGGGCAGGAACTTCTGCTGCTTCATACAAGGGGGCTGGCTTTTCTCTAATCCGTTGAGCAATGGGTTGAACCCGCTTAACCACCTTGATCAAGTATTCATAATCAGGTGGCTGAGCATTCGAGATATAGCCGATGGATCGTTTCGTTCGAGGAGAGGCGGACTCCAAAGCCTCCAGTAACTGTTCTTTCAACGCATCATCAACATCAGGGCCAATTAAAACAGAACCCGAAGGCACCAGATGGGAATCGCGATAGAGAATGCGGAATTGAGTCCCTTTAAACTCAGAGCGAAACCGCTCCAATTCTGCCAAAGAGAGCGCC
The DNA here is from genome assembly GCF_000238775.2 of Acaryochloris sp. CCMEE 5410. Taxonomy (NCBI): domain Bacteria; kingdom Bacillati; phylum Cyanobacteriota; class Cyanophyceae; order Acaryochloridales; family Acaryochloridaceae; genus Acaryochloris; species Acaryochloris sp. CCMEE 5410. The sequence goes on from NZ_AFEJ02000001.1 coordinate 2,684,683, forward strand.
CCAGCAATCACTTCGCCCCCATCAACCCACTTCAGTACTTCTTTGGGTGTAGCCCCAAACTTAATTTCTGCAAGCGTCAAACCATACAGATTGAATACTGGAAAGTAGTAACCAGCAGCCGATCCTTTTTGTCCTAATGCAACGACTTGATTCCCCAGATCTTTAATGGCCGTTGAGGGGTCGTCTTCTCGAACCACAATGACAGACTGCTCTTGATCCCCCCCCTCACGAGGTAACACGGGTACATACTGGGCCTGAGAAATAGCAATCGCAGCCAATCCAGGTGGCGCAAAGACTAGGTCCCAATTTTGTCGCTCAATCTGATCTATGGCTTGAATTTCGTTGAGAGCAGGTTCTAGCTCAATGAGGCTTTTTAATTCAGCTCCTAAATGCTCTTTCAAGTCAGCATATTGCTCTAACGAACGAGAACCTTCACCATAACTAACAACACCAATCACTAATTTCTTTAAGGGTTTATTCTCAGTGCCATTACAGGCGACCAACAACCACAAAATAGGTACTAAGAAAACCCAGAAAAAACGGCGAGAATGCATCTTCAAGATCATAAAAAAACTTCATCTAACTTATCTATGATTGATCTTGTCGCGGTTCGTCTAGCTAAGCTAAGCTTGGAATTAGCTATAAGCTAGCAAAATCAATTGTTTCAAAGTATCACAATGTCAAAAATCACATCAGATAATATCCCAGCATAGAACAAGTTCCGTAGAGACATCAATATTAAATTGAAAGCTGCAATAATTCTCTGCTTGAAAATAATCATTGTGACTTTACATGACTTAAAACTTTGGTAATAAACCACTCAAATTTGCAAAATAATACTTATCTAAACAATAGCTAAGGAATCCTGCCAATGTTCCAAAATCTAAAATTGGGCGTCAAGCTAAATCTCATTTTGCTTTCGGTTTTCTTAATTATTGTTTTGATTAATGGTTTACTTTTATCCAATGTTTTGCAAAAGAATGCGGAGCAAGAAGTCAAGGACAAAGCATTAGTCCTGATTGAGACCATGACGTCTGTTCGGGAATATACCAGTAAACAAGTGAACCAAGGAACCATCCAAAAGCTCTCCCCTGAACTAGAGATAGATGGTCAGTTCATCAAAACAAGCGTCCCTGGCTATTCGGCTCGAGAAGTCTTTACTAACCTGCAAAAACGGGATCAGTACAGTGATTTCTTTTATAAAGAAGCAACCTTAAACCCCACCTATATCCGCGACAAAGCCGATAGATTTGAGACGGAAATCGTTGAGAGATTCCGTAGTCAGCCGGATTTGCAAGAGCAGGTCGGTTTTCGCAAAATTTCAGCCGGAGACTTGTTTTATATTGCCCGACCCTTACAGATTAAAAGTGAGAGTTGTTTAGTCTGCCACAGTACCCCCGATCGAGCCCCTGCGAGCCAAATTTAAACCTATGGAGATACCGGCGGTTTTGGTTGGGAACTCAATGAGATTGTTGGTGCTCAAATGATTTCCGTGCCGGCCAGTAAGGTATTTGCAGAAGCTCGACGATTGCAACTGATCGTGATTGGCATTCTAGCCGCTGGATTTATCGTTGCGGCCGTTATTCTCAACCTATTCTTGAAATTCTCAATTATTACGCCCTTAACCAAAATGTCTAAGTGGTCCAGAGATGTCAGTACAGGGGCATCAGATACCGACTTTGAGCATAAGCCCAATGATGAAATTGGGGTACTCGCAGCTTCCGTAAACCGCTTAAAGGTCAGCTTGGAAATGGCCATGAATATGCTAAAGCAGAACCCTGAAAATCCTTAAGTCATCCCTTTTGGCATAGCAGGTAACTAACGGTAAGTTTGATTGATAGCATAGTCAGTCAACCGATCTTCACTGAATCTAGAAAAAGTCTTTCGCTTTCTGGACCGCAAGGGTGAGAGCAAAAATAGCAAAGATAAAGATGCCAAAGATCCCTAAATGTTGATTGACATTGACTTTGAACGTATTGCTAAATTGCTCATTAATGCCATTGATCAAGCCTTCAGCGGCACTAATGGCTCCATTACGTTTTAGGCTCCACTCCGTTAGGTCTTCTCGATACTTTTTAAAATCTTTATTGAATTTATCTAAGGCCTCTGGAGACTGAGCATCAGCCCCTGTGGGTTGTTTAGGCTGTTCGGGCTCCGGTTGATCAACAATCGGGTCATATTCTTGCTCGATGCCGGGAAACTCGCATTTTTTAAAAACGCTCTCTCCCATGCAATCACAGCTTTTTTTCCGATCCGCTTCGATTTCATCATATTCTTTGACCTTGCCGGAGGTCACATCTTGCCAGCAAGGATCCTCTGCTACATCAATACCGGCTTCCGACAGCGTGGAGAGGGCTTCAAACGGCCACTTCGTCAGGGATAACTGGTTGAGCACCTTTCCTGGCGGACCAAACGTCTCAATAGGCAAAACACCACCCCCAAAGATAATTTGAGGAATCAGAAAAACCAACACCAGAATAGGAGCCACACTCTGATTGGGAGCCGCCGCCGATCCTAAAAGGCCCAGCAGCATCCCCGCAATCACCGACAGGGTAATGGTTAGATACATTCCCAGGAGAATACCGGGTTCACTCGGTAAGTCCTTGACCGCAATGATTTTAAACAGCAAGAAAACACCGCCCTGGTAGAGAGCTAGCAAAACACTTACCCATACCTTGGAAAAGACATAGGGCGCAATCTGTAAGCCAATAATTCTTTCTCGACGATAAATATCGACTTCTTTGACAATTTCGCGCATCGTCGGTAGCGCACCCACCATCACAGCAAACAGAATAGTGGTAAATAGCATGGTTAACGCCAAACTAGCATCACCATCTTTCGTACTAAATAGGGGCTGACTCCAGGTCACCAGATCTAGCATTCCTAAGATTGGTGCAACGGCCAGCATCAGCAAAAGGCTAACGCGATCGCGCATTAGAATCGCAATATTCCGCTTCGATAAAATGAGAAATTGCTTCCAACTCGAAATAGTTTTGACCTGAGCGCCTGGCAATTGCTGCTTCAGGCGTTTCGCCCCTCGTTGAGTTCCTGATGCCCCTAAGGATTGTTGGCGTTGCGCCACATATTTTTGATATAGGGGCGATTGCTGATACCGCTGTTGCCATTCCTGCGGGGATAATTCATGTTCAACCTTGCTGTAAATTTGGTTGAACTTTTCTACGCCAAAGTAGCCAGGCGCTTCTTTCGGCGGACCATAGTAGGCTAAATAGCCGCCTCGGGCCATAAACACCACCTGATCACACATCGTCACATTGTCGGTGGCATGGGTGATCAGCAAAATGGTGCGGCCTTGATCCGCTAGCTCCCGCAATAGCTGCATCAGTTCAGCTTCGGTACCCGGATCGAGACCTGACGTGGCTTCGTCTAAATAAAATAGACTAGGCTTAGTCAGGAGTTCCACCCCAATGGACACCCGCTTAATTTGGCCTCCACTGAGAGACTTGATGGGGACAGAGCGCCGATGTTCCAGTCCTAAGTCTTTAAGGACTTCACTCACCCGCATTTTCCGTTCTGCCCGAGTTGTATCATTGGGCATGCGCAATTGAGCCGCAAAGTCCAATGCTTGTTCAACGGTTAACTCCATATGGACAATGTCCCGCTGGGGAACATAGCCAATTTGATTGCGATAGGCATTGAAATTACGGTATAAATCCGTGCCATTAACCAGCACATTGCCACTCGTCGCCGGCCGGAACCCATTTAAAGCATCTAGCAGGGTTGATTTACCTCCACCACTGACCCCAGCAATTACCACAAATTCCCGTGCCTGAATCGATAAGGAGATATCTTGGAGCAGGTTGAGGTCCTTATTGATTTGCTTATTTAGACCAATGGCATCAATCCGCAGATTACCCTCTTCATTGCTATGGAGTAGGGTCTCATTTAGATTAAAGACCAGATTAGTCGGACCCACGCGAATCGAATCCCCTACGCGAAGAGGGTGATGGCCAACAATTTGCTTACCATTTAGAAAGGTACCATTGGTGGAGTTGAGGTCGAGAACAATATAAGATCCGTCTTGCTTTTTGATTTGGGCATGGAACCGGGAGACCGACGGATGGTTGATCTCCATGTCGTTGAGGGGATCACGACCTAAGGTGAAGGTATCACGCCCTTTTAGGTCTAAATGTCGAGATTGCGTGGGAGGAGATCCCACGCCAGCTTCAGGCACACCTGAAATCGTCGTTTTCTGTGCTGAGACAGGGACAGGAGCCTGGGCAGGAATCGGAGCAGGTGCTGCGATCGCAAGAATGATTTCATAGTTGCCAATCCGAACTTGATCACCCGGCACCAGGGATCGAGGGGTATGAGGAGCTAGCTGAATACCATTAACGTAGGTACCATCAGAGCTATTAAGATCCGTGACGACATAAGCATTGCCAGAATATTTAAATTGGGCGTGATGCCTTGAAACTGACAAATCATCACTTAAAACAAGCTGATTATCTGGAGAGCGACCTAAATTGACTTCAGTTTGCGTCAGCGGAAATTCTCTAACGAGAGCTTGGTCTTTGCGGATATCAAGTTTGGTAGCAGGATTAGGCATTGTCAGAGTCGAGACAGCATAAATGAAATGGGCTGGCAATGGGTCAATTGTGGGCGAGGGGACTGGGACTACGCATCAGGTTCCCTTTCGATCACATTCGAACATTGATCAATATTAATCCCATTAAAGTTCGAATCCTTCAAGATGGATTTATTCCGCAACACTCAGGAGCGTAATCTTTGCCGAAATTCGGTCGCTTGCTCTGCAACTGGAATTTGCTGCGACAGCAATTTGACTAGCTCTTGTTCAGTCACACCAGGATACTGGGTCAAGGTGCGCTGATAAACAATCGCTGAGATGGGGCCAATAAACTCTGCCAAAATATTCTGGCACTTTTGTCCAAATTCTGGCCGAATAACCGGTTGTGAACTCGGAACAATGGGTACTGTTGCTGACTCTGGTGCAGATGATACTGGACCTGTGGAAGAAGGCGTAGGAGGTGGCTCAATAGGCTGGCTTGTCGGCTGAGCAAAGGAAGCAGGGCCAGCTGGCTGACTCGTAGACTGCCCACTAGCAGGAATACTTGAGCCAGATGAATTAGGCTGAACAGAATTGACCGCCTGAGTGGGTTCCATCCCCATCGTTGAGTTTAAAACGGAAGCAGGAATCGATTGGCCGCTACTTTCCAACACAACAAGCTGCTGCAGGACAACCTCAGCATTTGCGGGACGCTGACTCGCCACTGGCGCCATTAACCAATCTAAAAGATTGGCAAATCGTGGGGAAATGTTGATAGCTGTCGAGCGCCACTCAAACTTATCCGTACTCCCATCATAAAATTGACTGAGTTCTTTACCCGTCACCAAATAGACAAAGGTTCGACCTAGCGCAAAAAAGTCAGACTGGGGAACCGCCTGCCCATGAATTTGCTCGCGGGGGGTATAAAAAGAGGAGACCACCCGGGTTCCCCCTTGTTGAGTATTGGTCACATTCGTCACGGATCGAGCTGTACCAAAGTCAACCAAACAGATGTTGCCATTGGCTTTCAGCATAATATTAGAGGGCTTAATGTCCCGATGCAGCACCTGCTGTTGATGGACAACCTGAAGAATTTTTAGGACTTGTTTCAGCCATTGGACCGCCAGTTTTTCATCAATGGGATGTCCCCGTTGTCGTAAATAATCTTGTAAGTCCAACCCCACGATTTTTTCCATAACCAGGCAATGGAGGGGCTCTTTCCAATTGCGAGGATAAAATGTGAAGTAAGAGTTGGGCTCAACTTTAGGAATACCAGGATGATTGAGTTGGCTTAGTAAATTAGCCTCACGCTGAAACAACTCGACATGCTTGGGATAATTGTCAGTCAGTATTTTGAGGATCTTAGGGCTACTCTCTAAATCACTCACTTCATAGGTTTTGCCAAATCCGCCTTGACCTCGTAGACTAATGACTCGATAACGTCCTTCTAGCAACAGTTCTGAACCACAACTCGCACAGAACAGATGGTCATCTGAGCTTTGTGGATCGGCACAACTAGGATTGATGCAGAGACTCATGCGAGGGTAATTAACCGAATGGGAGTAAAACAGCAGCGGTCAGACTGAAGGATTTCAGTCATGATTTGCGACGGTGTCAGGATAGTATTTTGCCCAGTCGTAGGCAGTAGGACTTTAGGGTGAGGCCCATGCTATGTAGGTTCAGTGCCTTCATCTATAGAGGTATAACACCAAGGTAAACCCCTGAGGAATCACGTTTAGAAGACAGGTTGCCTCATCAACGATTTCTTTACCCCCTATAGAAATATCAACAGATTTCAAGATCTTTATGCAAGGTCAAGAAAACATACTTGAAGGTTACCCACATTCACAACATTTACTTGCGGCGAATGGGGTCGGAACGAAAATATGACACCGCAACTTTCTAGTTTTAGTTTATGAGGCCAAGGACGCCACGAAAATGATCTCCGTCATCCCTACATCTTTCTTATGATCAATAGTGGCTTGTGATCTAGCGCAAGATTATATCGTGTCAGGATTCTACTGATATCTTATGGGTCTTGAGTCTGGAACTAGCGTCTTTCAGTCACGCAACACCCTGACCGAAAACACTTTAAAGTGCTTATGCAGAGAAAACTAGCTTTCTAGAATATTTAGTAAGCGAATAGTTATAGTTTCTTATCCTTGCTTCAAACAATCTAGATCAGACATATAAGTCGCGATTTCACCTTGGCCAATGAAATTATGTTGATGCTGGAGAAATCAGACAGATCTCTAAATCTTCTGATTCAATCCTCACAACACCATAAAGCAATGATTTGAAACAATTCTCGCTCTGAGAAAGAGGACATACGGTGGGCTTCTGTCTTAAAACTTAACACCCGATTTTGTCTCGTCACTAAGGTCACTCGCTGGGGAGAAACGGTATCGTTTAGCCCAGTATGTTCTTAATGACAGCGATTAAAATATATCTCTGGACGATTCTTTCAACGATATACTTGCAGTCTGACCCTCAAATTCAAATGAATGGTTCCGTTGCCTATCTCCCAATTATCAGTGGCTAGTACAGTCAGGCCCTTATTAGGAGATGTTCGCCTGGATCTAATGATCTTGGTGATTTTGCTATTTTTATCTGCTTTCTTTGCCGGATCTGAAACTGCCATCACGGCCCTCGACAACCTGAAGCTCAGGGCTCTAATGAAAGCAGAAGGGGATCCTGATGGGCTCTACCGATTGGTGCTAGAGAAACGGGCTCGCTTTATCACAACCCTGCTGGTGGGCAACAATTTGGTCAACAACTTTGCGGCCATTTTAACCAGCAATTTATTTGTGATTTGGTTTGGGGGGGCAGGGGTTGGATTGGCCACAGCTGTGGTCACATTTTTGCTGTTACTATTCGGTGAAATCACCCCCAAATCCTTAGCTGTCAATAACGCCATGCCCATTTTTCAATGGGTGGTGCGCCCTATCTACTGGTTGTCGGTTTTGTTACTACCGATCATTCGTCTGTTTGAATCTATCGTGCAGGTGGTGATTCGTTTTTTCCAAAGTGGTTTGAAACAACAAAATGAATCCCTGCAAGATTTGCAGCTGTTGATTGAAGTGCTTGGGGGGCGAGGGCAGCTTGATTTACAGAAACGCCAACTCCTCAACAAAGCGTTGATGCTGGATAACTTGACGGTGCGCCAAGTCGTCAAACCCCGAGTAGAAATGCAGACCGTGGACCATGAAGCCACCATGCAAGACGTGATTGATATTTGCTTAGAGAGCGGATATTCACGGATTCCGGTTCAAGAAGAATCCAAAGACTCCATTGTGGGAGTGATCCACTTAAAAAGTGCCGTTCAGCACCTTAAAACCCAGGGCAATGAAGTCGTGACGGCAGCGATGGATCCACCAGTTTATATTCCTGAAACCAAGCGGGTTGCCGATCTCATGAAAGAGATGTTACATCAACGTCTTCATTTAGCCATTGCGGTCGATGAGTATGGCGGTACGGTGGGTTTAGTGACCTTAGAAGATTTGCTAGAGGAGTTGGTGGGCGAAATCTATGATGAAAGTGATTCCCCTAGCTCCACAAAGCCGCGACGATATCTAGGATTAGGATTATTGTCCCGACCCGGATCCACCTCTTCTTAGTCGGTGGACCGTAGGCGGGATTGAGCAATTTGCCAACTGAGAAAAATGACCGGCAATAGCCCCACCAACACGATGGCTAAAGCAGGGGCTGCCGCTTCCACTAACCGTTCATCTGACGCATAACGGTAGACACGCACGGCTAAGGTATCAAAATTTGGGGGTTGGATCACGATGGTTGCAGGAAGTTCTTTCATGACATCCACAAACACCAACATCAAAGCCGTGAGTAGGCTCCCCCCCATCATGGGAGCATGGACCTTAGCTAGGGTACTGCGGGCCGAATGGCCCAAACTATGGGCCGCATCATCAAAGCTGGGTTTAATTTTGGCTAACCCTGACTCTACTGAACCGAGGGAGACTGCTAAAAATCGAACTAAATAGGCAAAGATCAACGCCGTAATCGTGCCCTGAAGAAAGGAACCGGGCAGGTTAAACCAATTTTGTAGCAAGGGTGCGATCGCACCTTCCACCTGAGCCAGGGGAATCAGAATGCCCACCGCAATCACAGACCCCGGAATGGCATATCCCATGGCGGCGATCCGGACTCCGAATCGCATCACCGGGGTACCACTCAAACGCAACCCATAAACCAAGAATAAGGACAGCAACACCGCCAGTCCCGCCGTGAGGGTCGCCAGGAGCAAACTATTCAGGGCCAAGGGTAAAAACTGCTGATCTAGCGTCTCGGCCATATTCTCCAGGGTCATCTGCACCAGTAAAGCACCAGGAATCAGCAACCCCAGCACGATGGGTAAACAGCAGCTCAACCAGGCCAATAGCCCTCGTACCCCCTCCAACTTATAAGTCGATAACCGCTGAAACGGGCTACTGGTTTGATAGTAGCGAGCCTGTCGGCGGGACCATCGCTCCAATAAAATGAGGCTGAGGATAAACATCATTAAGACGGCAGCCAGCTGCGTTGCCGCCAGGCGCTCACCATTACCAAACCACGTTCGATAAATGCCCGTCGTAAAAGTGGGCACCCCAAAGTACTGAACCGTCCCAAAGTCGTTCAGGGTCTCCATCAAGGCCAAGGCTAAGCCTGCCGTAATCGCAGGGCGTGCCAGGGGCAGCGCCACTTTCACAAAGCTTTGCCAAGGATTACACCCTAAGGACCGACTGGCTTCTTGGGTACAGACAGACTGCTCTAAAAACGTGACCCGCGACAATAGGTAGACATAGGGGTAGAGCACGAAACTCATCATGGCGATCGCCCCCCATAACGATCGAACATTCGGGAACCAATAATCCGTAGCGCTTTCCCATCCAAACACCCCCCGCAGGAACGTCTGCACAGGGCCAAAATAATCGAGGACATCCGTATAGGTATAGGCCAACAGATAAGCAGGAGCGGCCAGGGGCAGCAAGAGGGCCCATTCAAACACCCGGCTCCCCACAAAATCACACATGGTCACCAACCATGCCGTTCCGACCCCAATCACCAAAACACCTACACTCACCCCCAACATCAGCAACAGGGAATTGATGACATAGGTGGGCAGCACTGTGGTGGCTAGATGTTCCCAAGTCTCGCTTTGGTTCGTAAAAATACTGCTTAAAACCACCAAAATTGGGGTAGCTATCAATACCGCAACCCCTATCACCCCGATCGTCCAAATATTCCAGTGGAGAGAAGGATGAGTCAATATTTGGCGAGAAAGTTTGGAAACAGACTTAGGAACGGTATTCAAAATGAGTCCATAGGATATATGCGTCTAACGTCCAGTATTGCACTCTGTCATCCCCCATTTAGGAGCCCCCTAACCTATCGATCCGAGGAGATTCCAAAGAACCGTTAGAATCAGAGGGAGATCAGTTCAGGGCCACATCTATGACGTCCCCTCAGGCAGTTGAATTTTTGGATGAGTTTGAAGTCATTGTCGTCGGGGCAGGCCATGCTGGGTGTGAAGCCGCGTTAGCCTCTGCTCGGATGGGCTGCAGCACCCTACTACTCACCCTCAATCTCGACAAAATTGCTTGGCAACCCTGCAATCCAGCCGTGGGAGCCCCCGCCAAATCTCAGCTCACCCATGAAGTCGATGCCCTGGGCGGCGAAATTGGCAAAATGGCAGATCGCACCTATTTGCAAAAGCGTCTGCTCAACCATTCCCGTGGTCCTGCCGTTTGGGCCTTGCGCGCCCAGACCGACAAGCGCGAATATGCGGCAGTGATGAAAACCATCGTCGAAAACCAGGGCAATCTGACCGTGCGGGAAGGTATGGTCACGGATTTAGTCCTGGGAGACAATGATGAGGTCGTTGGCGTCCAGACCTACTTTGGCGTCGCCTTTCGCTGCCAGGCTGTTATTCTGACCACAGGCACCTTTTTAGGGGGACGGATTTGGGTGGGAGATAAGTCCATGCCCGCTGGACGAGCCGGAGAGTTTGCGGCGGAGGGGCTGACTGAAACCCTCAATCAATTGGGGTTTGAAACGGGACGATTGAAAACAGGCACACCTGCCCGCGTCGACAAGCGGTCTGTGGACTTTAGTGTGATGGAACCTCAGCCTCCGGATCAGCAGGTGCGTTGGTTTAGTTTCGATCCTGCGGTTTGGATTGAGCGGGAGCAGATGAACTGCTATATCACCCGCACCACCCCGGAAACCCATCAGCTCATTCAAGACAATTTACATCTATCCCCCGTCTATGGCGGCTGGGTGGATGCCAAAGGCCCCCGCTACTGTCCCAGCATTGAAGACAAAATCGTGCGGTTTGCCGATAAGGCTAGCCATCAGATTTTTATTGAGCCAGAAGGCCGCGATATTCCTGAACTCTATATTCAGGGATTCTCAACAGGTCTACCGGAGGCATTGCAGTTACGGATGTTGCGATCTCTGCCTGGTCTCGAACACTGTGCTATGCTCCGCCCGGCCTACGCCGTGGAATATGACTATCTACCTGCAACCCAGTGTTATCCCACCCTAATGACCAAACGGATCGAGGGTCTCTTCTGTGCAGGACAAATTAATGGCACCACCGGCTATGAAGAAGCGGCGGCTCAGGGGATTGTTGCCGGTATCAATGCTGCCTGCAGGGTGAACCAGCAGGAAATGCTCATTTTCCCTCGAGCGGAAAGCTATATTGGTACGCTCATCGACGACCTTTGCACAAAAGACCTACGAGAGCCCTATCGGATGTTGACCGGGCGATCTGAGTATCGATTGTTGTTGCGATCGGACAATGCCGATCAGCGATTGACCCCCTTAGGGCGCGAGGTCGGTCTCATTGATGATCGACGCTGGCACTTATTTACCCGTAAACAAGCCACCATTACCGCTGAGAAAGAACGACTTCATGCCACCCGGCTAAAAGAGCGAGATCCCGCCGCCCAAGCTATCGTCCAAGCAACAGGGGAAAAAATTAAAGGGTCGATCACCTTATCTGATCTGCTGCGTCGGCCCAAGTTCCATTACTGCGACCTTCAGCAACACGGTTTAGGCATCGAGACCCTGGAACGCTCTGAACGGGAAAGCGTGGAAATTGAGATTAAATATGCGGGGTATATCCAGCGCCAACAGCGCCAGATTGAGCAGGTTAGTCGGCAAGAACAGCGAAAGTTACCTGAAAACATAGATTACGCCAGCATTGAGACCCTATCCATGGAAGCCCGGGAGAAATTAGCGAAAGTGCGGCCCCTGACGGTGGGACAGGCATCTCGAATTGGTGGTGTCAATCCTTCAGATATCAATGCTTTGCTGTTTTATCTCGAAACATTAGCTCGATTGTCCCCAGTCAGCTAAACGCCTGTGATACGATGTTAAAGTCTTGTTGGCTAATAGCCAGCAACGGGATGTAGCGCAGCTTGGTAGCGCGCCTGCTTTGGGAGCAGGATGTCGCAGGTTCGAATCCTGTCATCCCGATTTAATCTTGAGAGCTAACGCAAAAAAGTCACTGATAGTGAGGGTGATCACCGCAACTCTGAACTATCATGACTTTACTAGTTAATGTGATGAAAAAAGCCGATCTAGGCTGTCATCCGACCTACCGCCTGAGCACAAATTCTTTAGGAGTCTACATTGCCACAAGCATCAGCAATATAGATTAATCTATGCTGTCAGTTAACGCTTCTGGGTATCCATAGATCTTCCCAAAACTGAGTCTGGTTACCCCTGCGATCTGGAACTGTTTTTAGTGTACAAATCAGTAATAAATGTGATTCATACTCATTAACTGGCTCTCCCCAATCATCTCATATGACATTTACGACCTTAACTTTCGTAGTATTTTTACTACTGACCTTCACCAGTTACTGGAAATTAGGAAAAAGGTCATTACAAAATATTTTTCTGGTTGTTATTAGCTACATTTTTTATGGCTGGTGGGATTACCGCTTTTGCTTTTTGTTACTAGCCTCTAGTTCTGTCGATTATTGGATCGGCTTATACCTCGCTCGATCAGACGCAGACAGAACTCGAAAATTTTTATTATTCAGCAGCCTATGTATCAACTTAGGGTTACTAGGGTTCTTCAAATACTGGAATTTTTTCTCCCAGAGCTTGGTCGATACCCTATCCCTAGTGGGCTGGAAGTTAGACTATGTTGCCCTGAATGTTATTTTGCCCGTTGGCATTAGCTTCTATACCTTCCAAACCCTGAGTTACACCATCGATATATATCAGCGCCAACTACAACCTACAAAAAACTACATAGACTACCTAGCCTACGTTTCCTTTTTTCCTCAACTCGTTGCTGGCCCAATCGAGCGGGCACCTCACCTACTCCCGCAGTTTCTCAACTCAAGACAATTTAACTATGAGTTAGCCGTGGATGGATGCCGCCAGATCCTCTGGGGGCTAGCCAAGAAAATGTTGGTTGCGGACAACCTAGCAGCTATCGTCGATCAGGCCTTTGGACAACCCAGTGAATATCCTGGCCCTCAGCTCGTCTTTGCAACCATTGCCTTTGCATTCCAAATTTACTGTGATTTTTCCGCCTACTCTGATATTGCCATTGGCACCGCCAGACTCTTTGGGTTTGACTTGATGAGAAATTTCGCTTACCCCTATTTCTCCCAGTCGATGGCTGAATTTTGGCGACGATGGCATATTTCCTTCTCTTCGTGGTTAAGAGACTATGTCTATATTCCCCTAGGTGGTAGTCGGGTCCCGTCATTCCGCAGAATCATCAACGTGATGTTGACCTTCTTAATCAGTGGTTTATGGCATGGTGCAGCCTGGAATTTTGTGATCTGGGGCGGCATTCATGGTGGCGTCGTTCTCGCCGAAAAACTTTGGATCCCTGCTCAAACCCTCAAAGCAACAGATACCCCCTGTGGAGAGGGGTTATTCCCCAAGTTGAGTACTGTGTTCAGAGTGCTGATTACCTTCTCCCTCACCTGTCTATCTTGGATATTTTTTCGGGCCAAAACGATTCAAGATGCGGGCTTTATGGTCCAGAAGATATTTATGGATGCCCTCCGCCCTTCCGCCTATAAATCCTTCGGAACCATTGTTGCTGATTGTCCCATTGGTAAATGGATTGTTGTGGTTTTAGCCTGTTTAGTTCTCATTGAGTGGCTACAGCGAAAGTATGCCCATCCCTTGGTATTGAAGAAGTTACCGCAAAGTATCAGATGGTCAGCCTATACCCTATTACTGTGGATCACCTTGGCATACGGAACCTGGAGTACTGGACAATTTGTATATTTTCAGTTTTAAGCTCTCATAATGAATGACTTTCAAGCCAGATTGATGTTAGGGCACCCCTAGCCTGTCTTAATAAATTGATTTAAGTGTTCTCTGAATGAAGCAATTTATCTTTCGCCTACTAAAATTTATATCCATTCAGTCTTTAGTCCTGTTCATCGTGCTCGTTTTTTATATCATGAACCATGACAAAACAGCCAAAACCAACTACTTGGCAGCCACTCTCGATAAACATGATTTACTGGCTAAACAACAACCACCTCGGGTCATTTTTCTAGGGGGTTCTAATGTGGCCTTTGGCTTAGATTCTTCACTGATTGGACGTCGCTTAAATCGCAACCCTGTCAATATGGGGCTACATGCGGCACTAGGACTGGAATATATGCTCAATGAAGTGGACGCTTCCTTAGTAGAAGGAGATATCGTTGTTATTTCATTTGAATATGAGCAATTTTCTAGTCCTCTACCCGATATTCCAGAACGCCTGTTTACGGTGATAGACAGTCGTCCCCAGAATGCTCAGTTCGTTCCTTGGTACTATGCCCCCATCATGCTAGACAAAGGCCAACTCTATCTGGGAGGCGTTATCCGTACAGCGATCAATTCAGTCCTAGGGACCTACGAAATTGATCGCGTTTATCGCCGCAGCAACTTGAATGAGATTGGAGATGCCACGGTTAATAACACAGAAAGTGGACGAGACTTAACCCAAATTAAGGGAAAGCTAACGGTCAATGATGACTCCGTGCAAACAGCGATCACCATCTTGAATGCCTTTAATCAATCAGCCACCCAAAAAGGAGCCAAGATTTATTATTCCTATCCTTCATTACTCGACTCTGTTTTTCGAGATAATGCTGCTGCCATTAGCCGCATCGATGCTCAACTCAAACAGTCCTTAGATTTTCCCCTGCTAGATGCTCCTAAAGATATGGCATTTAGTCAAGAGTATTTCTTTGATTCTGAGTATCATCTCAATCACAAAGGTACAAAAGTTCGTTCGGAATTAATTTCAGAACAATTGTCGAAGCGTTTAACAGAAAGCACTGATACCAAAACTGATAACTGAAGGATTTAATCTAGACTTGCTATATTTCTCACCTTAGAAGGATATTGCTTAGTTACTATGAAGTTTATTCCGTCAAAAATATGGTTGATCATTCTATTTTTGAGTGGAGTCACCTGTGGTGTACTTCTGAGTAAGTTTCTGTTTAAGTTTCAAGACCGCCTCCAGACCTCTCAAGCTTCCCAGGCACAAGAACTCCCCACTATTCCGAATCAGGTGCAGGGAAAAATGTCTCTTTATGTTTTAGCGGGGCAATCCAATATGACGGGCAGAGGCCCGCTAGATGCTGAGAGTTCAAAAACACACCCCCAGGTTTTTGTATTTGGGAATGATTACCGATGGCACCTCGCCAAAGACCCCCTGGATTCTATAGACGGCCAAGTTGATCCAGTCTCTCAGGAAGGTAAGGCCCCCGGAGTGGGGCCCGGCATGACCTTTGCATCGGCATTGCTCAAACATGATAAAGATGCTGTTATTGGCCTGATTCCCTGTGCTAGGGGAGGGTCAACCATTCAAGAATGGCAACGCAATTTAAGTGAAAACTCCCTCTATGGGTCGTGCCTCAAGCGATTGCGAGCGGCCTCTTTGATGGGCCAGCTGGAAGGAATGTTATTTTTTCAGGGAGAAGCAGATGCTTTGGATCAAAAGCAATTTTCTCACCTCTCTTTATCTCCCCAACAATGGTCCAAAAAGTTTGAAAAGTTTATTGAGAGTTTTCGATTAGATACAAAGCAGGAGAATCTACCTATTGTCTTTGCTCAAATTGGATCTCATGATGCCCCCGATCTCTTAACTCAGTGGAACGTTGTTAAAAAGCAGCAAGAGAATATTCAATTACCCCAGGTAGCCATGATTACCACAGATGATTTAGCCCTTGAGGACTATGTTCATTACACCACTAAAAGTTATCGTACGATTGGGCAGCGATTCGCCAATGCCTATATTAAACTAACCGAGAAGAATCTATGATGTGAATGTCTGACAAAATGAGAAATATCAATATATGATTGAAACGATTTTGGATTCTTTAAATAGCCTTTAAATACAGCTTTATCTTTCGTTTTTATTAACTGTTTCAAATCGATTGTTAGCGTTGTTCATTGAGTGAGCTAATGGAGACAAAACCAAGAATTCCTGTTGCAATTTTGTGTGGTGGTAAAGGAACGAGATTAAAAGAAGAAACCGAGTTTCGCCCCAAGCCCATGGTCATGGTCGGGGATCGTCCCATGATCTGGCACATTATGAAAATCTATGCTCACTACGGCTTTACAGATTTCCTACTCTGCCTTGGTTATAAAGGCGATATGATTCGTGACTATTTCTTTAACTATGATTGGAACCACAGCAATGTCTTGCTGGAATTAGGGAATAAAAAAATTACTAAGTTAGATAGCTCCCACGGGGAAGAAGATTGGCGGATCTGGCTCATTGATACTGGCCCTGAAACCATGACTGGGGGGCGTTTAAAGCGTCTATCTCCTTATTTTAAGGATATCGGTAGTGACCTGTTTATGGGCACCTATGGCGATGGCGTGAGTAACGTCAATATCCAGAAATTACTGGAGTTCCACAATAGTCATGGCAAGCTAGCCACCATCACCTCTGTTCGCCCTCCGTCGCGTTTTGGTGAGCTGGCCATTGATAACAATTTTGTCAGCTACTTCCAAGAAAAACCCCAAACTAGTGAAGGCTGGATCAACGGCGGGTACTTTGTGTTTCATCGCAAAGTTCTCGATCTGATTCAAGGGGATAGTACCGTTCTGGAAGCTGAGCCGTTTAAAGCATTGGCGGCGTTGGGAGAACTCGCCGTCTATAAACATGATGGATTTTGGCAATGTATGGATACCTATAGAGAACTCGAACTGCTCAATAAGCTATATATCTCCAATCAAGCAGAATGGAGGGTTTGGTAATGAGTGACTTTTGGCAAGATCGATCGGTATTCATCACTGGTTGCACTGGGCTATTAGGAAGTTGGATGACCCAGGAGCTGGTAGCTCGGGGGGCTCGTGTCGTTGGACTCGTCAGGGATTGGGTGCCACAATCTCGGTTGTTTACGGAAGGACTTTCCGACAAAATTACAACGGTTTACGGTGGTATTGAAGATTTAGGGGTTTTGGAACGGGCAATTAATGAATACGAGGTCGATACCGTATTCCATTTAGCCGCCCAAACCATTGTAGGAGTTGCCAATCGCGAGCCCCTAGGCACCTTTGAAGCCAATATCAAAGGCACCTGGAATGTATTAGAAGCCTGTCGTCGGGTAGGTGGTGTCAGTCGCATCGTCGTCGCTTCCAGCGATAAGGCCTATGGCGATCAGGAGATCTTGCCCTACGACGAGCAAACGCCCCTTCAGGGCGAACATCCCTATGATGTGTCCAAAAGTTGCGCGGATTTACTGTGTCGAACCTACTATGTGACTTACAACCTCCCCGTCTGTATTACCCGTTGCGGGAATTTCTATGGCGGTGGGGACTTAAATTTCAATCGCATTGTCCCTGATACCATTCGATCGACGTTGCGAGACAAACCCATTGTGATTCGCAGCGATGGAACTTATATTCGCGACTATTTCTATGTCAAGGATGGGGTGCTCGCCTACCTTCACCTAGCGGAACAAATGGATCGACCGGAGATATTGGGTGAGGCCTTTAACTTTAGTAATGAGCTGCAAATCTCGGTCTTAGAGTTAGTCCATAAAATCTTAAAGTTGATGGGTAAACCTCATCTTGAGCCCACGATTTTAAACCAAGCTCAAAATGAAATTAAGCATCAATACCTTTCCGCAGAAAAGGCAAGACGGCTATTGGATTGGAAATCCCCCTATGATCTGGATGCAGCATTATTAGAAACCATTCAGTGGTATACAGCGTTCCTTGAGTCCACTTCTACTTAGCAATTGTCTTAGGAAGGATATGCAACTTCATCCCACAAAAATACCGGGCTGTTTTGAATTAGAACTAAACGTTTTCAAGGATCAGCGGGGTCGGTTTGTTAAGACCTTTCATGAAGAGATTTTCGCCAGTCACCAGTTAGAAACTCATTTCCCTGAAGCCTACTACTCCTACTCCACTCAAAATGTGCTGAGGGGACTCCATTTTCAGATTCCCCCAAAGGATCATACAAAAATGGTGCACTGCGCCCAGGGAGAAATCGTTGATGCAGTGGTCGATCTCAGGGTGGGGTCACCCACCTATGGCCAATTTGCAGTGTTTGAACTCAGCGCGGAGAAAGGCAATTCAGCTTATATCCCTCCCGGCTTAGCCCATGGTTTTTATATTGTCAGTGAAACGGCTCTGGTGATGTATCAGGTGTCCACGGTCTATGCCCCTGACCATGAACAAGGTCTGTTGTGGAACTCAGCTGAAATTCCCTGGCCCAGTACCAATCCGATTATTTCTGAAAAAGATCAAGGATGGAAGACTCTTGCCGACTATGAAAGCCCATTTGTCTATGAGCCTGCCCACTCATGACTGATTCCCAGTCCTCCCCAACGGTCCTAATTTCCGGAGCCAACGGCTATTTTGGCGGTATCGCTTGCCAGTTCTTTCGGGATCAGTCCTGGACCGTGTTAACGGCAACCCGGCGTCCTGACGCGGATGTCCCGTTTGATCTCAATCAGCCGGACCAGTTTGCCGCCCAAACCCTAGAGCAACCCGTTGATTTGTTTATTCATGCGGCAGCTGCCCATGAAGTTACCTGTCGGAATCAGCCCTATCAAAGCATTTTTCAGAATGTTGCCGGTACCCGAGCTGCCTTGGACTTTTGTGTGGCCAACCATATTTCGCGGTTTGTATACCTATCGACCTTTCATGTCTTTGGCCATCCCACGGGTCATATTGATGAATCCACAACGCCGTTACCGGCAAATGACTACGGCTTAAGTCATTTACAGTCGGAAGATTACTTGCGGCTATACCGGCGAGAGCAGTCTCTACAGACCCTAGTGTTGAGACCGAGCAATTTTTTCGGTGTCCCGGCTGATGTGAAAAGCTGCAATCGCTGGACCTTAACCCCCTTAGGGTTTTGTCAGTCTGCAGTTGAAGAGAAACAGATTGTCCTGAGAACGCCGGGCTATCAACGTCGAAACTTTATTGCCGTCCCAGATATCTGTGGTGCGATCGCAGCTGCGTATCCCCAAATGGACACCCTCGATCTCCTCCATTTGCCAGGCCCAGAAACCCTTAGTATTCGAGGGCTGGCTCAACTGGTCCAACGGGTGATGAAAGAGCGGTTTGATATTGCGATTGATGTCGTCCTGCCGGATGGAGAACCGATAAAAGATACATTTACCTATACCAGCCAACGATTAGCAGCCGTTTATCAACCCCAACTCACCCTAGAAAATTTTGTGTTTGAATTGTGTCAACGGTTGCTATCCGCCTAAAGACGGATCAATATCAGCCCCCTTGGTCACCCTTGTTCTAGGGACCAGTCAAGGTCGCGATCAGTGGAAGAAAGACAGCCATGGTTTTAGGAACACTCTCTGGAAATATGCCTGAAACAATCTCGAATGCATTAAAGCCGATCATTCGTCCCCTGTTTAGTTGGGCCGTACTCAAACCTGCGATCGCATATCTACTCCCTCGGCAAACCGTGGCCCAAGCCTTTGGTAAAGACCATCCGAAGCATCGGCGCTTCCCCCCAGAAACCATTGCCACGCCTGAAATCAAAGATATGCCGCCCTTTGACGGTCCCTTTGCCTATCTGGAAAGTGAAACCTATACCACCCACGATATTTTTTCTACGATATTAGAAGACGTTTTAGTCGAACCGGGCAACGGCATTGTCTTAACCTCTTCCCGTAAAGTGATTGCCGAGTCCATGTATCCCCAGATGGATGACATCACCATTTATGGGGCCTTACTCAACAAGAGCTTTATCCGACGCAGACTGTTTGAGGAGCCAGTGCAGGAGATTTCAGGGTATGCCAGCATCTATCAAGGCTTGCCCAATGGCTACTACCACAAATTTATCGACTTAGTGCCCCGTTGTTCCCTCCTCAGCCAGCCGGAATATGCCGACATAGACAATATTCAGCTCCTTTATTCCGATCCCGTGTCCGAGACAGAAACGTTACTCGTGCCGAAACTGATTCCTGACAATGTCACCTTAACCAAATTAGAACCCAGTCAGCTTTATCGGGTTGAAAAGTTGATTTTGCCGACGTTCCTGACTCAGTTTGGGTCTGGCTATCTGCCTCAAGCCTATATCCAACAGCTCAGACAAGCAATTTTCCCGAAGCGTCCGTCTACCCGGAACAAACGGATCTATATTTCCCGAGCCCAGTCCGCCAAGGGGCTAAAAAAACGGCATATTGTCAATGAAGCGGAATTGATTGCAGCCCTGAAACCGTTAGGCTTTGAAATCTATGAGCTAGAAGACTTTTCATTAGAAGAAAAAGTTGAACTTTTCTATGATGCTGAAATTGTCGTTGGTGCCTACGGCGGTGGGATAACCCACGTGCTCTTTTCTGAGTCTGTGAAAATCTTAGAACTACAGGTGATGGCGAAAACGCAAACCTATTACTATTACTTAGCGAAAGCCTTGGGCCATGATTATCGTTTCTGGTTCTCGGATAAAGCCAATAACCGCGAGAACTTCGAAGTGGATGTTTCTCAGGTTTTGCAGTTACTGGAAGGTTGGTGCTAAAACGGAGATGAAGTGATCTAATTCACAGAACTAGACGAGATTTGAGACCATCATGGAGTGGCTTCGGTATTAAGGCCAAACTCCAGTTTTATATCTAATTCATGATGTTAATTAGTCTTCCTAGCTGCGGAAGACAGGGGTTTTGTACCCGCCATAAATAGCTCCATAAGATACGCTAGAACTACTGATGAGATATTGATTTCTATGCAATCTCTGATTCAAACGACCCAACCCACCTTTGCCTCTCAAGTGGATAGGCTGCTCCTTTTAGAGGCCGAAGCGATTGCCAAAGCGGCAGAACGATTACAGCCTGACCAGGTGAATAAGGCCGTCGATTTGATGATTCGGTGTTCGGGGAAAGTGGTGTTGTCGGGGGTGGGCAAATCAGGAATTGTGGCTCGCAAAATCGCCGCCACCCTCACCAGCGTCGGCGTGATGGCAGTCTTTCTCCACCCCGTGGAAGCCCTGCATGGGGATTTAGGCATCGTCGCCACGAATGATGTCGTTATTGTGCTGAGCAACAGTGGTGAAACGGATGAACTCATTGCCATGTTGCCTTGTTTGAAGCAGCGCCAAGTTCCCCTCATTGCCCTAGTGGGGAATGTCAAATCGACTTTGGCCGATGAAGCGGATGTCGTCTTAGCAGCCACTGTTGATCAAGAAGCCTGCCCGATGAATTTAGCGCCTACGGCCAGTACGACGGTTGCGATCGCAATCGGTGATGCCCTAGCCATGACCGTCACCCATGCCAAAGGCGTTACCCCTGAAGCCTTTGCCGTCAACCACCCGGCCGGTCGCCTCGGCAAACGCTTAACCATTAAGGTCTCGGATTTGATGCACCAAGGCCCCGAGCATCCTTGTATTTCCTCGGAAGCCAGCTGGTTAGAAATTGTCACCAGCATCAGCCAGGGCGGCTTAGGAGCCGTTAACGTAGTGAATGCTCAACAGCAGCTGCTGGGCATTGTCACGGATGGCGATCTGCGTCGCGCCATGGAGAAGATTCGTCCCGTCGACTTGGAGCAGATGAAGGCAGAAAAAATTATGACGGCGAATCCCATCACGGCCGCCCCCGACCAATTAGCCTACGATGCCCTCCAGGTCATGGAAGATCGTCCGTCTCAAATTTCGGTCTTGCCCGTTGTCGATCTAGACGATCGTTGCGTGGGAGTATTGAGACTGCACGATATTGCTCAAGCGGGTCTTATATGAATATTCTTGCGGTCATCCCTGCCCGCTATCAATCTCAACGCTTTCCTGGCAAGCCCTTAGTGATGCTAGATGAGCGGCCTATGGTTCAGTGGGTGTATGAAGCAGCGAAAAGCTGCGATTTTTTTCAAGATGCGGTAGTCGCCACGGATAGCGACAAAATTGCCGACTGTGTCAAAGGGTTTGGCGGCAAAGTGGTGATGACCCGAGACGATCACCTCACGGGCACCGATCGCGTTGCCGAGGTCGCGGGTTTCTACGATGACATGGATGTCGTTGTTAACGTTCAGGGGGATCAACCCTTTGTCACTCCGGAAGCCCTAGAACAACTCGTCCGACCCTACCGAGAGGGCGAACGCCCCGAGATGACCACCCTGGGCTGTCCTTTAGATATGGAAGAGGATTACGCCAGCCCAAATGCGGTGAAAGTATTGTGCGATCGCAATGGCCATGCCCTCTATTTTTCCCGCTCTCCCATCCCCTATTTTCGCAATCAGGGCAAGGTTCCGGTCTATCACCACTTGGGACTCTACGCCTTTCGCCATGACTTCCTCATGCAGTACTCCCAACTGGAGCCGACCCCCTTTGAAACCTGCGAAGGCTTAGAACAATTGCGGGTTTTAGAATATGGCTATGCCATTAAGGTCTGCCAAACCCAAAAAGCGGCAATTGAAATCAATACCCCCGAGGATTTAGTTAAAGCCCAGTTATTCATCCAACAAGGAATGACCTCATGATCCGTACTCAAGTGACTGATACATTAGCCATCGGCGAAGGATGTCCGCTGACACTGCTGAGTGGTCCCTGTGTGATTGAATCCGAAGACTTTACTTTAAAAATGGCCTCGGGTATCGCTCGCATCTGTGAGAAGCTGGGCATTTCCTATGTGTTTAAATCTTCCTTTGATAAAGCCAACCGCACCTCTATTAGCTCCTTTCGGGGACACCCCATGGAAGAAGGTCTGAGAATTCTCCAGCGGGTCAAAGATGAGGTGGGGGTTCCTGTTGTTACGGATATTCATGAAAGTCATCAGGCAGCCCCCGTGGCAGAAGTGGCCGATATCCTCCAAATCCCCGCTTTTTTATGTCGGCAAACGGATCTCCTGATGGCGGCAGCAGCCACAGGGCGCACCATTAACGTCAAAAAAGGGCAATTTTTAGCCCCCTGGGACATGAAAAATGTGGTCAGCAAACTGGAATCGGGCGGTGCCAAGAAAATCCTGTTAACGGAGCGCGGCACCAGCTTTGGTTAT
Source organism: Acaryochloris sp. CCMEE 5410 (assembly GCF_000238775.2). Classification (NCBI taxonomy): domain Bacteria; kingdom Bacillati; phylum Cyanobacteriota; class Cyanophyceae; order Acaryochloridales; family Acaryochloridaceae; genus Acaryochloris; species Acaryochloris sp. CCMEE 5410. Next base: position 2,707,645 of record NZ_AFEJ02000001.1, read on the forward strand.
AACGCCCTCGTCGTTGATTTTCGGTCTCTGCCCCAAATGCGCAGCTTTGGGTATCCCGTGGTCTTTGATGCCACCCACAGTGTCCAAATGCCCGGCGGCCAAGGCAGCAGTTCCGGTGGCCAGCGAGAATATGCCCCCTATCTGGCTCGGGCAGCCGCGGCCATTGGTGTGGATGCCCTATTTATGGAAGTGCATGAGAATCCCGACCAGGCTCCCAGCGATGGTCCTAATATGATCCCACTCCATCAGCTCGAAGATGTGTTGCGGCCCATCCTTGAGGTGCATAAAATCATGAACTCCACTCCCGTATTAGCTTGATGAGTATCTCCTCAGACCTACAATCCCGGCTCGCCAACGTTAAGCTCTTGGCCTTAGATGTAGATGGCGTCTTAACGGATGGCGGGCTGTATTATACGGAAACCGGCACCGAACTGAAAAAGTTTAATGTCAAAGACGGTCAAGGCTTAAAGCTCTTGATGCAGTCAGGGGTTGACGTTGCCATTATTACAGCCAGCGATTCCCCCGTAACGCGGCATCGAGCCAAAAAGCTCGGCATTCAGCACGTCTTTCTTGGGGTTGAAGAGAAACTCTCGGTACTCAAATCCCTCTGCCAAACCCTCAATATTGAACTGTCCCAGGTGGCCTATGCAGGGGATGATGTCAATGATGTGCCCATCTTGCAGAATATTGGCTGTCCCTTCACGGTGAATGATGCCATGCCGGCTAACCGAGGCGCTGCCATTTACATTACTCAGAAGAATGGAGGATGTGGCGCAGTACGAGAGCTTTGTGATTTACTGATTCAAAGTCAGGCCGGTTTCTCATCCTAGTTCCTGACAAGGATCCGCCAAAATGCAACAAAAGCTAAAACTCCGGTCGCGTCAGGATATTGTCCCCCTGGAAAAAGCGGTTCTGGGACAATACTATTTTCCCTTGCAAGAATATCTGGGCTTTGATGAAAAGTTAGCGATGCTGCTTAAAGCATTGCCGCTGCGGCTTTCTCGTTTATCAACCCAGCCAGAAATTACCTTCTTTCTCTATTCCAAAGCTTGTGAACGGTTATTAATCCCCCTCCTGCTACACCTCGCTGAAAGTGGCATCCTTGAACGTCAAGGTATCAAGCTAAACCTGATCGTACTACCGGGGATTCATCAACTACAGCTCGTCCCTCAAACCCTAGAAAAAGTGAGCGCTCTAGGCATCACTCCCCAAGCCAACTATTTGAGCCTGGTTCGGGCTTGTTTATCTCCCCAAGATAAAGTGGTGGTCTTTTGCTTAGATCACCGAGAACTCTATGAGTTTCACCGATGTGGGGTCGATACCGCCGATCAGCTTCGCCAATTTGGCGTTAAAACCCTTTCAATTCAACATGGCGGCACTCGCAAAGACTCCGTTAAGGGCCTCGCTTCTACGGTCTCAGACCTGATTATGGTGTGGGGTAAGCGAGTGGAACGGGAATTAATTCAAGACTATGGGGTCGATCCACAGCGGGTTCGAGTGGTGGGCAATCCATTACATGATGTCCTCAACAGCCTGGATTCCCAAGCCGCATTGGCAACGCTGCAACAATGCTATCCCCAGGTCCAACCGCAACTACCCCAGAAGAAAATTGTAGTGTTGGCGGCCTGCCTGCATACGGAATATCAGGGATATGGAGATGAAGCTCAGCTCTATCGGCAGTATATTCAACATATTTATGAAAGCCTGGATTTCTCCAAGGTGTTGTTGTTGATCAAAATGCATCCCAACGATCAGAGAAATCCAAATTTATATCAGCAAGCGGCCCAGCAATGTGCGGATCTGGGGTCAGTCATTGTGATCGAACCAGAGGTCACAGAACTCAGCGTGTATGCCCTACTTTCCATCGCTGATTTACTGCTAACGCGCAGCTCTACAGTGGCGGAGGAAGCCTTAATGATGGGCAAGAAAGTGGTTGCCTTTGATTTATTTGCAGAGGGACCTTCTAAAGGCTATAAACACCTAGAAGAATATGGCGTCTACCAGACCGTATATGCAGAGCCTAAACCCGCTTTAAAGACGCAAATTGAGCAAATGTTATTTGATGGGGACTTAGATCACAGTACTGAGATCGATCTTGCAGCAGAATTTACCTATGCCTTAGATGGCCAATCCACTCAACGAGCTGTTGATGAAATTGTGACACACCTATCTGCTGGCTAGCCCCGATCCACGACCATGAGTGTTGTTGATCAGTTCTACTCCGATTCACCCCAATCTTATAAACCCCATTGTTGACATCCGTGTCTATGAAAACCGTTGCGCTCGTTGATACCAATCATGGCAGGGGGCATCATCTCACGTATATGCGTTTCTTCAGTAAGACACTGTTAGAAATGGGATATCGAGTCATGTCCTTTTATCCACAGCCAGATGATATCTTGCCCTGGATTCAAGAGAATTGTCCCAAAGAGATGGAAAATTTTCATGCCTTCGAAATGCAGGAATATCAATGGCAGGAACTCCCCGTGGTGGGTCAGTTACCCAAGCTATTTCCAAAGTGGACCCGATGGCCCCAGCCCGTTTTGATCTTAGGGCGCTGGCAAAAAACGGCTGCCGTTATTCAAAACGCGGCTGACCAGATTGGTTATGAGCCTGATTTAGTCTTTCTCAACTGGTTAGACAACTACTTGAGCTACTACTTAAGTGGACCCATGATTGATTGGGTCTTTCCCTATCCTTGGTCTGGCCTGTATTTCCGACCCGCAACCTATCGGTTTGGTCAACGATATCTACCGATCCTGAAAACGCCCCTATCCCATCTTGCGGTTGCGAACGCCGATCGTTGTCAGGCAATCACCCTACTGGACGAATATGAAGCTAAAAATCTTCAGTCGGATGTCCACAACAAACCCGTGATTGCATTTCCTGACTTTACCGACATTACTCCCCCAGATTTGACCTATTCTCTAGCAAAAGATATCAAGGCTAAGGCCGGTAATCGCACCATTGTGGGACTGTTTGGTGCTCTGAGTAAGCGCAAGGGACTCCTAACCTTATTAGAGGTGGCCCAACAGTGTGACCCAGAAGAGTTTTTCTTTGTTTTTGCGGGGTCACTCTCAAAGGCGATGTTTCATCAAGACTATTCAACTCGGTTGAATGACGACTATGAAACGGTACAAAAGATCGTTGAATCCTCTCCTTCAAACTGTCTCTTTCATTTGGAATTTATTCCAGGCGAACCTCAGTTTAATGCCCTCGTCAATAGCTGTGATGTTATTTTCTCGGCCTATGAAAACTTTCCCTATAGCAGTAACGCCCTCGTCAAAGCTGCCGCCTTCAAAAAATTGGTAATGGCCAGTGAGGGATATTGCATGGGTAAACGGGTCGAGCAGTTTCAATTAGGCGTGACTATCCCTGAAGGGGATGTGGGTGCCTGTTTGCAAGGCCTGAAGGACCTCAAGATCCGGTTAGCCCAACCCAATACGGACCGTCAGCCAGACTTTGAAGGGTATTGCCAGCAACATTCTTTACAACAACTGGCTAATTCCTTTGAAGATGTCCTAGATCTCGTCTCTGTTCACCCAAAACAGTCGGCAACGAGAGTGCCATAGGATACTTTGATCAATCATCTTTTGAATGGAGGAATATTCGTTTAGACCATAAATTGACCATAGATTAAAGACACTTGCTTGCTATAGCGTGAGGACAAAGGAATCGTGGTAGTTATTGAAAAAGTTCAATCTCTTTTTGTCAGTAAACCCTCGCAACCTGTGAAGAAGATCCATGCTCTAGATGGCATTAGAGGATTTGCAATTCTGTTCGTTTTTTTTGATCACGCCAAAGGACAAGGACTAGAGCTTTTTCCAATACTGAATCCCGATGGATTTGGTAAAGCAGGGGTATATCTGTTCTTTGTGTTAAGTAGTTTTTTACTAGCTGGACAATTCTTTCGAGAGGACTGTGACTTAGGTCGTTTATCTCTATGGGGTAGTTATGCACTCAAACGAGTCTTACGGATCTACCCACTTTATATCTGCATTATGTTGCTCTATGGCATCGTACCTAGTTTTAAATACCAGGGTTCAGATGTCCTGAGTCATCTATTTTTACAGGAAGGGAAGGATCAATTTTGGGCCATCCCTGTTGAATTTAAGTTTTACCTCTTCTTACCTGTATTAATGTGGCTGATTGTCAAAGTTTTGAAGAAGAATCTAGGGCTAACGACTTTATTCTTAGCGGCCGTGGGTAGTACCAGTTTTCTGGTGACGATTAACCCTCCTGAAGTCGCGCGGATTTCCCTGGTTAAGTATTTACCGATTTTTCTCTTTGGTATACTCGCGGCACTGATCCATGCCAAACTCCAGAAACAGCCTCAGATCCAGGATTCGTCTGTATTTGGCAGTGTTGCCGAAACCATGGCAATTCTCAGTTTGATGGCGACGGTAGGTTTGATTGTTGCTTTGAGAACCCAACCCGACTGGTGGATCTTGCAGCAAAGTTGGTCCGACCGGCTGGTCTTTATGGCCTTTGGGGGACTATGGTCATTATTTATGGTGGCCCAGCTCCACGGTCGCGGTCTGATTCGGGGCATCTTAAGCCATCCCATTATTCGATTTGTGGGAACGATAAGTTTTAGTATGTACCTTTGGCATATGGCACTGATTGGCTATACCAATGCCCACCTCAATCTGGCCCAACCGATTAAATTCTCGATTATTCTGGCGATCACATTTGGGATATCTATTATGAGTTTTTTCGTAATTGAGCGTCCCTTCTTTCGCTTAAAGAAGTACCTTCCCCAATAGCCCAATTCATTCCAGTAGCCGGATACCTAAGGTGAAGTTGGAGCACTTTGAGGTAATGTCATGCTGATGGGTGCAGTTAGGTTGGGAGAATGCTCAGGCCCATCGTCTCACCCCTACATCTCTTGCTTGTTCTTATAGGACCCTAGAAAAACTAAAGCGTCTATGAAATCTCTCTTATTGAGTACATCTGACATTGAAGGCGGGGCTGCGAGAGCAGCATACCGACTGCATCAAGGGCTACTGGCCATTGGCCATGACTCCCAAATGTTAGTTCGCGCCCGTTTCAGTGGCCAGAAGTCGGTCCTGGCTGAAAAGTCAGTATTAACCAAATTAGGGCCACAGATGAATGGATGGCCGTTAAAGCTAGGGTCCTATCAAACCAAAACGCTTTTTTCGAGCCAATGGTTTCCAGATGCGATCGCAAAAAACGTCGCCCAGCTCAAGCCTGATATCGTCAATATGCATTGGGTCTGCAATGGCTTTCTCAAAGTGGAAACCTTGCCCAAGCTCAATAAGCCCCTAGTCTGGACCCTGCAAGACATGTGGCCGTTTACGGGAGGATGCCACTATGCCGAGACCTGCGATGGCTACCAGGATACCTGCGGCAAATGTCCCCAACTCAATAGCCAAAAAGAGACGGATCTATCTCGAAAAATTTGGCAGCGTAAACAAAAAGCTTGGCAAGACATCAACCTAACCATCGTCACCCCCAGTCAGTGGATGGCGGATTGTGTCCGGGAGAGTTCGTTATTTGGCCATCGCCGAGTGGAGGTGATTCCCTTTTGTCTGGATGTGCAAAAGTATCGACCCGTCGATAAAGGCTTTAGCCGTGATTTGTTGGAGCTGCCTACAGACAAGCTGATCATTCTGTTTGGTGCTTTATCGGCCACTGCTGATGTACGGAAAGGATTTCACCTGCTCCAGCCCGCCCTGCAGAAATTGAGTCAGGCCGGGTGGGCAGACCGGATTGAGGTAGCCATTTTCGGAGCAGATGCTCCTGCAGAACCCGTCGATTTAGGATTTAAGGCCCATTACCTGGGCAGCTTTGCCGATGACTTGAGTTTATCCATTGCCTATTCGGCGGCTGATGTCATGATTGTACCCTCCCTCTACGAATCCTTCGGTCAAACCGCATCAGAAGGATTGGCCTGTGGCACCCCAGTGGTGGCCTTTAATGCTGCCGGGCAAAAAGATATTGTCAGCCATCAAGAGACAGGTTATCTGGTCAAACCCTATGAAGTCGATGATTTAGCCCATGGTATGGCCTGGGTCCTGGAAGATGCCAATCGCCATCACAAATTATGTGAGCAAGCCCGCCAAGCCGCAGTCGATCGGTTTGCCCTAGAGATTCAAGCTCGACAGTATCGGTCTCTGTTTGAAGATTTATTGGCAGCTTAAGCAATCGAGTCCCTTGATGGGATAGCGCTTTTGATGGATTAAATGCAAGTGTTTTCGGATCAAAATGACAGAAAAATTGATTGAACAAGAAGCACCTAAACCGCGATTCTCTCTCCAAAGTCTATTTTTTGGTGCCCGTACGTCTAAAAGTTGGATGGCATCGCTGGATGGATTAAGGGGGATTGCGGTTCTTTTAGTGGTGGCAACCCATAGTAAGCGACTCCTGGGCCTACCTTGGGAGCAAATGTTCCTGGGGCATTATTTTCAGGCCGCAGGCACTATCTATGGCAGAACAGGGGTCTACATCTTTTTCATCTTAAGTAGCTTCCTGTTAACGAGCCACATGATGCGAGAAACAATTGAGCTTAAAAGCGCCAAAACCTGGATAAACTATGCTTTAAAACGATTTATACGTATATATCCGCTCTATCTCTTCGTTTTAGTCGTTTATTTAATTTTTCCGGGATTTAAGTTTGAGCTGAAGGATCTAATATCCCATGTTCTACTGCAAGAAGCGTTTAATCATTTTTGGACTATTGTCGTAGAGTTCAAATACTATTTGTTTTTCCCCTTCGTCGTGGGGATTATTGTCCTGCTCTTCAAACGGGATTTTAAAGCGTCCACTCTCTTTTTACTCAGCGCCATTATCGTAACGGAGGGCGCTAATGTTGCGGTGGACTTCACGTCCAGATTATCCGTCCTCCCTCATATTCCGATTTTTCTGCTGGGGTCCTTGGCAGCCGTGGTCAATGCCAAACTAACGGCGGTCTTTGACCCAGACAATCCCAAACAGCGGCGATGGATGTCCATCCTGGCCAACACCTCCTTCGTGTTGATTGTGTTTAATTTTCCCAATCTAGTGAGTCGCCCCCTGTGGGATGCCGTCTTCCAAGCCAACTATGTCCGTCTGTCCGCCAACCACGGGTTCTATACCTACCAAGCCATTCTGATCTGCGTTTTACTGGTGACCCATTTACATACAGATGGCTGGATCAAAAAAGTGTTAGAGAATGTGGCCCTGCGATTTGTAGGAATCGTTAGTTTTGGGGTATACCTCTGGCACATTGCCGTGCTCGGCTATTTGGAATCTAAACTAAACGCCCCTGGCTATATCCAGTTTGCCAGTGTGTTCGTGGTGACCATCCTGTTGTCTGCGATCACATATCTGTTATTTGAAAAACCCTTTATGCGCATCAAACTTCGTCCCCAAATGATTAAGTCTTCCTAGGATCTTTAGGGTTCACCTTGATAGATGCACCCGCTTGCCAGAGGGTACGAAATTGCTCAACAGATAATGCCAGGGACCAGTCCCACAGGAGTTTGTAAACCGGCTGGGTCTGGGCCGACTGCTGAGACGTCATATATACCCCTTGAACCATAGCGAAAGTCTGTCGCCAGGTTGAGGACTCAGCATCCACCGTCATCAGACGGAGGTGTTTGCTGATCTGTTTGAGATGGTTTTTGCTCTGGGTCCTAGAGAAAATATCCAATAACACATCAATGGCCCCCCTGTGGTGGGGCTGTATTGCCAAAAGCTGCCCTGCATAGCGGATACGAGTCTCCATCTTTCGGCTTTTCTGCAATTTCTGTTCCAACACTGGAATAAGCTGTTGCGGCTTGAGGGGAGTTTTACGGGACCGACGACGGGAGCGCTTTACCGGTAGCGCCGAATGCTGAGGTGCCAATTTTTGCAAAGACTGTAGCGTTTGGTGACGGAGGGCAGAATCGTCGGTGGTTTGGAGGATATGTTCTAAAGTTTGGAGGGCCAGCGGTTGATCCGGGGCAATAATGCCCAGTCGATGGGCGGCCTTACGACGCAGGGACAGAGAGTCATGGGACTGAATAATATCTTGTAAGGTCTGGAGGGCCTGAGGATGTCCCGGCTGGATATCCGCAAGGGTCTTAGCCATCTCAATTTGCACATCGACGTTAGGCGCTTGGACTAGCAGGCGTTCTAGGGTTGCGATCGCAACCCCATTCCCTGGATCATAATTTTTACCCAAGCTATGGGCTGCCAGCCACTGTTCAAAAGGATTCTGGGCGTTTACCACAAACTGTTCAATGGCTTTGGTTACAAGGGTGCGATCGCTCTGGGACAATGCTTCCCCTGCAGGCTCGATCCAGACGGTGGGTTTGCCGTTCTGCTGCTGAAATCGCCAGTTAACCACCTCGGTTACTAACGCTTCTGCGCCAGCGAATTGGGGATATTCCGCTAACCCCTTGGTCGCCAGTAATTTTGCCTGGGTATCGTAAAACCTACCACAACCATCGGTAAAGTCCACCAAGGCTTGCAGAAAATCCGCTTTATCCCCATCAGAAACGTCACTGCGCCCCAGCCATAGCAAGATCACTTCCTGCCATTGCCCCCTAAAGATGGGATAAAAGGTCGTGTCCGCTTGCTGATATTCAATCAACTGATGCCAATCTGTGATCCCTTGGGCTGCAAAATATTCCTGAAACGTAGCGTGGTAGAAGGCGTAGACCTTACCGCCCGAAGTGGGAGACCATCCCGCGGGCTGCAGCCACCCTAGCTGCAAGGCCAGAGTTAACTGATCAGGATCCAAATGTTGACTGATAAATATCTCAGGTAGGCGAAACAACGGCGACGGTTGAGTCATCGCCTGCAACGCCAAGTGAGCTAAGGATTGGTTGAGCTGCTGCCGCTGGGCCAAGCTGGTGGGGTGATGATCCTGTTTCCAGTCGTAAAGGGCCTCGACAAACTGCCGATACAGCATGGCCTTCGTTTCTGGCAGTTTCCCTTGGGTAAGTTGCCAGGTGCGACAGAGCAAGGCCAGGTGCAAGGGATTCTGAATCAGGGCTTTGAGTCGTCGCAGCTCGGGTCGATTAATTTGGTGATACAGCGTATCGCCCGTCTGGTTTTGGAACCAGTTTTGAATCACCGTTTGGACTTGATTGCCCCCTTGGCGATAGCTGAAGCTGAGGCTGCGATAGGGGGTGAAGGTTTCCAGGGCATTGTGGCCTGCGTCCCAAAGTTGCGATCGCGAGGTCAGGATTATATGGGCGTCTCCTAGCCAGCCCTTCAGCTGCTTGGCGACAAAGGCCAAGGCTTGGCTGGGCACCATCCCCATTTCATCTACAGCATCTAGTAAAAGCCAGACCTTGCCAGTTGAGAACTGCTGGGCAAAGGCTTGTTGTTGGCTTGGTAGAACGGTAAATACCTTTAGGGTTTGCTTGAGCCAGGTTTCTAGCAGGTAAGCTGCCAGGGATTGGCCCTCTAGATCAGCGAGGGAGATCCAAATCGGCAGCACCTGATCTTGGGCCAACAGTTTGAGAGCTAAGGTTTGCAGCAGCGTCGTCTTACCTGCCCCCGGTGGACCGACAATGGCCACCCGCTGAGTCTCTGGTTGGGTGAGCAACACCTCTAGAAACTGATCGGGCTGATAGACCGTTATCTCAGTGTCAGAATCACCGACTGCATCCTCCGTTTGTTGAGCAACGTCCGTTGGGTAAGCCACCAGCCCCACAGGGCAATAGACATCCTTCAGGTCAAACGCCAACCCCGTATGGGCTGTCAGCGGATTAGTGGTTAAGCGAGTATCCAACGCTGCCTGACAACAGGTTCTCCAAGGGCTAGGCATCTCAGTCTTAGGTTGAGACACCCCTCGATCCGGGCGATACTGATTCCAAACGTGGTCAAAGCTTTGCTGATTGGCCGCTTCTTCCCAGCGGTTATGCCACAGGGTCAAGGTGAAATGCCACTGATCCGACCCCCGCTGGCTGGTGCGGTGATCTTCCAGCATGCCCATAAAGGTTTGCAGATGTTTTAGCCCTGCTTTTACCTGCGCGAGGGTCAGCGGCGTCTCTAAATATTGAGTTAGGGCCACCAGATGCCGAGCCGTGGTCTGCACCACCAACCGCTGATCCGTTTGCCAATGAGTTTTGATCGTCCCCCGCAATCCTGCCAGGATTTTCTCGTCCTCAAGCTCTAGGGAATCATTGGCAAACTGCACCAACCCCATCAGGAGGGTTTGGGTTCTGCGTTGGGTAATGGGACCAAAACTTTGCTTGGGCATAGAGAACTTTCACGACAAAGTTAGGGGGGGCCCCTTAACTTAGATATCCCCCCTTATTCTAAAACTCTAACCCTGTCCGCGTTTAGCTCTACCTCAGCTGCATTGGAATCGGGGGAGAGACGGCCAGTAGATTAGGTTCAACGATAAGAAACGAGGTTACTTCACGCCAAACATGGACAGCTAGTTTAACGGTAGAACATCTGCTGTATGTCCCTTCTTCAAAGCATTATCCGCAAGGGTCGAAGAATTAGGGTTATCGCTAGGACGCAGGCAATAGAGGTTCGAATCCTCTCCTGTCCACACCACAACCACGGGCGGATAGTTCAAAGGTAGAACGCCTTAACCCCCTTGTTCACAACTTATCCGCAAGGGTCGAAGAATTAGGGTTATCGCCTGCAACGCGGGAAATAGGGGTTCGAATCCCCTTCCGTCCATCCCCTGGAGTGGGTCGCTCAAACGGTAGAGCACCATTTATTGCCCGCAAGGGCCGCAGGAAATAAGGTTATCGCTTTTAACGACTTGTCCTTTATCCGTCGGGATGCGGGTTCGACTCCCGCTCCACTCCCTTTCCCTAGATGGGAATTACAGCTTTTTTATTGCCCAGTCGGGCCGGAGATGATCATGACTTACAAATTTTTTACCAACACTGCCCGTACCCCTCAGACCCAACCGATTCCTGGCCGTGCCGCTGAAATGGTGCAAGGCCGTTCTGGAGGCTATATGTTTGACCCTGGTATTTGGGGGATGCTGCGCCGCTGCCTACTAATCGGTACCGCCCAAAGCACCTACTATGCCGATAAACATGAACTAACCGATGACTTTATCCATGTCGTCCAGCAGTGTGTCTACGAGAATCCCCAGCGCACCGCTGAAGAGATTCTCTATGCCAGCGATGGCCGTTCCATCAACAATAGTGCCCCTATCTTGGCCTTAGTGCTTTTATCCATGGGGGACACCCAAACCGCCAAGCAGGCATTTGTGGAGCTGTTCCCGCAAGTGGTGCGAACAGGTAGCCATTTCTACGAGTGGTTGAACTATACCAAGTCCTTACGGGGCTTCGGTAAAATCATTCGCCAGTGCGGAACGGCATGGCTCTCTAACCCCGATGCTAAGGCTCTGGCCTATCAGTTGCTGAAGTACCAGCAGCGTCATGGCTTTACCCACCGGGATGCCTTACGGCTATTCCACGTCAAGCCTATCAGTGCCGATCACCAGGCCCTTTATCACTGGGTGATCCAGGGTTGGGAGACCTTACCTGAAACCACTCCTGACGCTTTAAAGCAAATTTGGTGGTACGAGCGGGTCAAGCGTCAGCCAGAGGCTACCCATGAGGCGATTACCAAAGGTCGCTTAACCCACGAGATGATCGCCCCCATTGGTCAGATGGATCAGCGGGCTTGGCAGCTCCTCTTAGATGGAATGCCTGTGGGAGCCCTATTGCGAAATCTAGGGTCTTTGACGGCACTAGGTGTTCTCCAGGCCCATAAGAGCAAAAACCTCAAGCGAGTGGCGGCAATGTTAACCAACAAGGAGCGCTTGCGCAAGGCTCGGATTCATCCGATTGATGTGCTCAAAGCCCTCAAGACCTATGGGTCTGGGGGCCAGGTGGGGCGGAGTCGCAAGACCTGGACCCCCATCGCCCGTGTCACCGATATTCTCGAAACAGCCCTTGAGCTATCGTTCGAGACGGTTGCCCCAACGGGCAAGGTGTTTATGCATGCCATCGATGTCTCCGGGTCGATGTCTTATTACATCGTCGGTTCTGTAGGTCTAAGCTGTTGCGAGATTGCCACGGCGATGGCCCTAGCAACGGCCAAAGCTGAGCAGAATTATGCAATTCGTGGGTTCTCAACCCAGTTCCGTGATTTGGGTATCACGGCCCGAGACAGCTTCCGCGATGCGCTTAAGAAGGCAACGGATAACAACTTCGGAGGCACCAATGCAGCGGTGGCCTACGAGTGGGCGATTCAGCATCGCTTCTATGCCGATGTCTTCTGCTTCTGGACGGATTCTGAGTCCTACGCTGGACGACAGCATCCGAGTCAGGCACTAGCGGAGTATCGACGTCTAGTAAATCCAAAGGCTAAGGCGGTCTACGTGACTCTAGCCCCTTACCAGCTCTCCTTAGTGGATCCTAAAGATCCATTATCTTGGGACTTCGGTGGTTTCGACCCTGCTGCCCCACGAGCCATCCAAATGATTGCTCAAGGAGAGATTTAAAAAATAGAGTTTGTTGATCATGATGAAGATCAACAAACTCTATTTGTATTTATGAAGTAGCTTCTTGAAGTAAAAGAGCATATTTATACTTGCTACGAAGAATAAATTCAACAACACCCTAATTTACTTTAATCCAGCCTTCAACAATAGCCTTGCCAACATTAATATATGGGTTATCAAAAAATTCTGTTATAGCTGTTTCGCTTCCAGACTTCAATGCACTAACCACACGGTGTTTGAAGCTAGGAGTTGTTTCATCATTAACAAAAGTTATCTTATCGGACTCATTTGCATCGGGATTATCAACTGCTAACACGTTGAGAAGTCGCTGTATTTCCTCTGCAGCTTCTGCTAAAGTTTGTTTTGGCTCAGACTGATGAAATGTATTGTGATCTGAACGAGCACCTTTTCCGACAGCACCCGCTTGCCCGATGTTGTAAGTATCGCCACTCATATAATTCTCCACAACTACATTAGGAGTAGATCGCCCTTTGACAAATTGATTAACAAAATCTCCTACTTTAAATAAGAAGTTATCTTGCGAGCATTGAAACGGTTTAATACCCAAGTCCTGGATACGATACTTTCTCTCTAACACAAACCCCTGTGGGACTTCTTTAATGTTTAAGTCTGAAGCTTTAATATTGGCTATCCAGAACTCACTAACATGAGAATCATCAAATAAAGCGATGTATAGTTTTCTCTTCTTATAGAAGAACTTTATTTGGTTCACCCAAGCCATATTTCAATACTTATGCCAAAATCTTTTGAGTTAATTTTCTAATTTAGTTAAATAGTACAGCTACAATCATCATTTTAACAAAGACAATTAAACACCTAATAAATCTTCGACAGCAGAACTACATCATTTCCTGAAACCGTTAAAGCGGCCTGCCAATGATTGGCCAACCATTCAAACGTCTCAATCGAAAAGAAACACACATGCGTCAGATCGCTTTTGTAATGCCAGCGAGCAAAAGCTGCCTGATCAATAACGCGCTTAGTCATAATGCCCAATACGCCATTGGGCTTGAGGCAAGACCATAACCGTTCCAATTCCCGTCGAGGATGGTGGAGATGTTCAACCACCTCAGACGCAGAAATAAAATCATACTGTCGCTGCAAAACCCTAATATCTGGTGCATAGAACAGATCGTAGAGTTCCATAGCATGCCCAGCTTCCTCAAACATGACCGATAGCGTCGGTCCTGGCCCCGACCCAAAATCGAGTCCACAGCTCTGGGGAAGTAAACACTGGGACAAAGGCAAAAAAAGTCGATTCAGAAAACGACGATACCCCAAATCCTCAGCAGAATTTTCGTGACTATCGTAGATAGCCTTCTCAGCTTGGGCTGACAAAAACTGATGAGGAAGTACAAAGACTAACAGACACACCTGACAACGAAAATAGGTGCGACTATCTTGGTGAAAAGCGCTAGTTTGAAGGGACTGACATAACGGACAACACCGATCTGAATTAGGCATTATCTGAGTTGCCCGCATCGATGCCGACCAGCGATGAGTAGAAATCAGTGATTTGCACCACGAAAAGCCCCTGAATCGATCTCGTCTGGAATTGAGGTTCGCAGATCTACCAGGATGGCATGGAATCTCTTCCACTGTGGGAAATCGTATTCAAAACCACTCAATCATCAGAATTTCGGTTTAAGGGAAGATGGTTCTTTTTCATCCCCCCTTTCAGATCCATCATGCGTTCGATTTCCTGAGGATCGCCTAGGGCGGTATCCGGTCGCAAGCGATGAAAGGTCAGGTTCAGAGACTCAATGATGCCTTGATATTCTCGATGAGTTGCGAAGACCAGATTATGGCCCCGTTGCTGTAGTGCTCGTGCGATCGCAACCAAAGGATACAGATCCCCAAAAGAGCCCATGGCGGCTAGTACAATCCGGCTAATTGTTTTGCCTCCTACCCGTCGCCTTGGGCTTTATCCTATTTTTTGGCATTCCAGTTAGCAACACCACTCCTGGCCAAGGAAGCCTCAGCAATCAGCTTATCGACCTAAATTCAGGTTTCGATAACCCATCAGTCTGCGAATCCCATCTAAAACACCCGTAGGCAACTTTAAAAGAACATATTGGTGAAGCAGCATCAGCGTATCGGGGAAGGCTTTTTTCAAGCGCATCGACCACCGAGCTAGGGTGTCAGTCACCGTTTGAGAACTACTTTTCGTTGCATACGTCGTGGTCCCCGTGAACCCAATATGCTTGAAATCCTTAGATTGGAACAGATATTTATCCACAACTCGTTTGGGTCCTAAATAGCCCATCAGCTGATTGAACGGGCTACTGGTTGAATCATGAAATGCAATGATACCGCCTTCTACAACAAAGCGAGACCAAAGCAGAAAATCTTGCTCTACCATGTCATGCTCATGGTTGCCATCAATAAACAGGAGACCGATCGGTTGAGTCCAGCCTTCGCATGCATCTGCTGAAGTTTTGACAATTGGAGTGACTAGCTCCCGAACCCCAGCACTCGACACATTATGTTCAAACTCTTGATAAGAATCATCTTGGTGGGGGTCAATCGCATAGATATGAACGTTTCCACCTTCTGCTGATCCTTGGCTGAGACAAATCGATGATTTACCCTTCCAAGAGCCTATTTCAACAATGACCGTGCCAGGAGGACAAGCCTTGGCCTGTGAATAGAGGAATTGCGCTTCTGTATCAGTAAGCCATCCCTTCACATAGTCAGGAATATTAGGAGTATTCATTTCAAAAAATAGATTAATACGAACGTTTGCAGTCGTTACTACTTATCAACAGGGAAACTTTCCATACTAATTCCATGCAAAAGCATGGCTAATCAGCGAAGCAAGCTTAACAGCCTTTCAGCACTTACAAGTGTTGATAGAGAGTATTTTTGGGAGACTTGGTATTAACTTTAAAGAGTATAAATAAACAACAAAATAAATTCAAGTGACTAAAATCACAAAGCAATAATTCTCATCATGGAAGCCTTACATGCTTAAGCCTCTTAGAGATGCTTATATATTTTTAATACGCCTATTCAAACGTATAGGCAGCAGCTCACAGGAAAAAGTTGTTCTACCAGATAACTAATTTAATCCCATCTATGACATCGCTCAAACTCTATATAGATTGGACCTCAGAAAAAAGCCAGACAAATTAAAAGCTCGTATAATTGTTATCCCATAACGGATATAGCGATTTAATTCTCACTTTGATAAGGGGTTTACCGAGATCATCCTATCGACATAGAAGGACCAACTATTCTCGAAGAACTTAGCTTTTAAAGTCAGGGATATTTGACATTTATAAAATTTAAATTCCCATATATGACTGCCTATATCTTTATCTTGAGCCCAACCCATCAAGAATGAATACTCACCCAATTACTAGAACGGTTTGTTTTAAAAAACACATGCAAAGATAAATGGAATATGAAAGGAAAATAAGAAAATCTGCTGAAAGTATCAGAGCCAATAGACAGTAGTAGAACAGGATTAACATCAACCCTGCTGGAACCCTTTAACATGGCAGCATATAAAGATTTGTTCTCCGATTCATACAGGAGAACAAGCTCAAATATTTTAAACCCAGTCATTGATACAGACAGTAATGATCCTCACAAAAGCGAATATCTTTGAACCAAGACAAGCCCCTTTCAATACCCTCTATACCAATGCTTGCCCTTACTTTGAGGATGTGCCTGATCTTGACAAGCTCAGAGACTGGCAGAGCGCTACCCCATCGTCTACAGTCAGATTCAGCAACACAATACTTCGGCCTTCTTTCATACGCATCGCTGCAGGTATCAATAGCAATCATGGGTGGTGAGCACGATTGGGATGACAGACTTCTATAGAGATGACAGCAATGCAATCCATGACAGTGAGCACTGTTTGCCAGTAACATGCCAAAGCCAGCACGATTGGAGGCACCCGTTTCACAACGAGAGTGACTCAAAGCGAAAAAGTCTCCCGCCAGTGGGGAGGGGAAATTCCTTGAAGGTACGGTAGCCACAGTCATAGAAGTGATGACGATGATCATCCCTTCACGGATGCTTAAGCGAGACCGATAGCGCTTACCTTGCTTCTCACCAAGGAGGGCATGCGGGGTATCAGTTATCGCGTTTCACAGTCATAGTAGAAATCATCAGCATCAACAAAAGATTTCAGTTCAATCGAGGTCCGTTAGACTGGCAGGCATAAATGAGGTGTAGCGGGTCAATATCGAGAATCTTAGCCCCAGCATTTTTTAATTCAACCTTCTTCGGTCAAACTCACCTATTCTCAACAAAAAGCCCAATTGCGGAGAATGATGGACCCTCCAGATCACCGCTTTTACCACCAGAGATTGATTCAACAATCAAGCAGATCGTTTGCCTTCATCAGTCCACCCTATAAGCTCAGTCAGGTATTATTTTGACTTCGGCGTTAGGAGGAAAAGATCAACATCTTCAAATTCCTGCTTCTTCTGCAGTGTAAATTTATCGACGACTGCCTGGCGAAAGCGATCATGCCCCTCCTCGTCAACAAATGCCGTATGTTCATAGGTCAACCACAAACGTGAATCGAACGCTGGAATATCCTCTAAAACCTGATCAATTTCCTCTGGCAGTCTCTTCTTACTAACAATGTCCATAAATTGGGTGGGCGCTGACCCCCGATAATAATGCTTGAACAATGTTGGGTTTGCATGAATTGCAATGTGATCGCCCGCCTGCTCACTCTTAGAGATAGTTTGAACCACTCCTCGCCAATCGGATCGATGGCTGGTGGCGTAATAGCGAAATAAGCCACCACCAACGACAATCGAGTACAGAATGACAATACCCAATGCAATTGGCCACTTCCACTTCCACATGCGGGTAAACCCTGCCGCTAGCATCACTAGAGCATAGGGGGCCGTAAACAATAAGTAACGCTCAACCCATAGAGAACTCGTGAGATGGGACACCACAAACACTGCAGCCTGAGGAATAAACCACCACACAATAATCCAACCCACCGATGATTTCCAAGGTTTGGTAGCGATGAGAAAAATTACAATTCCGACTAACACCAAGGTGTAGGCATTAATCAACCAACCTAACGCAGCAATATCAAAAGGCGGCTTGACTGACCAAATCGTAAATCGGGTCAACATACCCGGTAAACTCTTCAAACCTGGCCGAGGTTGGTACTGTGCCCAAGTTAGGAGAACATCCCCACTCCCTTTAGCTGTAATTAGAAAGGTCGGTAAACAAGCTGCCCCCAGAAATAAGGCAGAGACACCAAACATGAATAGTAGTTTGCGATGCCGCCAAAACTGCAATCCAACCAGAAAAAAATCAGCAAAGACCAGGGCGATATTGAGGGGCGCTGTCACAAACATCAGCCACCGTGCAATCGCCCATGCAAAAAAAGGCGCTATTTTACGCTCTTGCAACGCAATGGTCAGGGCGAGGGTTCCTGCTAGTCCTAGACAAGTCCCCAAGGCATACATGCGAATTTCTTGGGCATGGTTGATAAATAAAGGAGACAGGGTCAAAAGCAGCGCTGAGATAACACCTGTAGCTTTGCTATCCAGCCGTTGCCCTAATACATAAATCAAGCCAACACTAGCCAAAGCAAACAGAACCGATAAGCTTCTCATCCAAAATTCACTGGTTCCGAGTTGCATCCATATATGCAATAGGAAAAAGTAAAGGGGGCGTGAGATTAAAAATTTTGATCTAATATTATTCGCATCGCGAATACTAAAAACCTCATCATTCCAGAGGCTTTCACTATCTAGCTGATAGAAAAATAGAAAAATTGCAAGAAGAAAAACAAGGCCAAACGGCAGGAACTCTTGGATCGATTTATTGCCACTAAACCTAGTGTCTAAGGATGTTTTTTGCATCGGTTTCTGCATCAGTAATCAATTGAACTGAAATCAGTGATTCAGTTGGCAATTTGCGGGTTGACTGTAGGGGAAGAATTTATTTTGCTCCTAGACCATAATATCTAGCCATGTGTAGTTATGTCACGAAGACAAGTGTTTGCATCATGCTCTTTGCAAATCTGGATCATGGTAAAAGAAGCTGCATTAATATTGTCTAGTGCTGAAAAAACGGGCGTCTGATTATTTTTGATCTAGGAAAATCGCGCTTCAGTTTAGGTCTGTCAGCCAGTGCCCATCCACTAAAAAAATATTCAGAGGCGTAGCAATGGGATCAAATTTACAGCTCATTCAGGCAGACCACTGGACTGGAAGCCGCCCTTCGGTCAACCCTCCCTTCAACCCGAATGATTCAATGAGGGCTTCAAACACTGATTACAGGGACACTTCTTGAAATAGGCTGTATTTCAGGCAGGTGCTGCGTTTAATCCATTAGAAAAGTGTTCGATGAATTGCCCAAATAGTCATGAATAATGCAGGTTAAAACCCATGCATCACAAAAAAAGGAGATCAGCCGATCCCCTTTTTGAGGGTTCAGGCAGCCCAGCGCTATAGCGGCCGGATGCGAATATTCCGAAACTGCACTACTTCGGTATGGCACTGCAAACCAATAAAGCCATCTGATCGCTTGGTTCCATCACTATTTGGAGCATTCTCTTGCCCCGGAGGCTGCAGTACAGGGAACGTCCCTTGAGACACCAGCTGGTCGTTGAGTTTCACCTCAATCTGATCTCCTTCTAGCCTAATTTCATAGCTATTCCAAAAATCTCGACTACTGTCAGTCCGGGAGCTAATTTGCTTGGCAGCCCATTGTTGTGCGGGGAAGACTTCGTACACGGCTCCTGTTCGATGGAACGGACTGCCATACACACTATTTCCAGGATTAAACTGTAAGCCTCGCTCATCAATTTGGACTTCGATGGATGAATTGTAGAAGTTTTCACTATCGAGAATCAGTGGCCTAGGGATGCGGAGAAAAATACCGGAATTGGCGGTAATATCAAAGCTTTTCCACTCTAGCTTGAGAATAAAATCACTAAAGCTAGCGAGGGTATACCATAGGACACCGAGGACACTATTAAACCCAGGATTTTCAATCCCCGCACTCAGAATCGGTTGATCGGCATTGACATCAAAGAAGGGGATTTGGCCGTCAAACTGGCCCCCCACATATTGCCAACCATCCGCCCCATAGTCGCCCGTATAAAGGGGCTGAAATCCAGCTTCATCGGTGCTGGGCGTAGCAGGTTGATATCGCTCCACAATCGAACGGGCTACCTTGCGAGCCAAGGCTAGACCGGTGGGAACGGGATTAGCCGATCCAGCTGTGGGGAAGAGGGCTTGATCGGCGCAATAGGCGTTATAGATATGGTGAAATCTGCCATTCACATCTGTGACTGAGTTGCGGAAATCGGTTCCCATCCAGAGGGTGCCGCACTCATGGTAGGTGGTGCCAATCCCATCTTCGTCACTCGTCTCCCTATCTGGATCAAAATACTGAATATTGCCATTGGGGTCAGTCTCGGTGGCACTGGCAAGGGGTTGACCTGCCAAGGTAGCGATCAAGTTAAATGCAGAACCGGACTGATCTCCTCGCACTTTTTGATCAGCAGGGGTTTCTACAAAGCGAACGTAGGCTTTGGGCACCCGCAGTTCTTGACCATTTTCAAAATAGAGATCATCTCCTGTACCGCCAAAGGGATTGACATTCATCCAGCTGGTGGGGGAATTAATATTGCCAACGGCAGCAGTTTTATCACCAAACATTTCCCCGCAGGTGCGAATGCCGATCACGATGCGATCGCTAATCGGTTCTGCCGTTTGTGCTGCCAAGATTTTGTCTAACTCCTCAAAGTTAGGCACCATCCGGTAGAGGAATTCCTCGGGGTTATTGGCGGCTCCGGGGAAAGCCGAGGTATTCATATTGGGGGCTGCATAGAACTGAAAATGGAACTGTCCTTCACCCGCAGGGGTATCGGTTTTGCCCCGAATATTAAGAGCAGCGGTTTGCAGTTCAGTGTCAAGCTGGTTGGGAACCCCCAGAAGATCACGCTTCACTTTCCAGACAAAGTTGCCGCGCACATGGGCCATTAAATTACGGCCCATGAGCTCTCCATTGGGGGCTAAGGCTGCAGGCCGAGGGAAAGAATTGAGGGCAAGGCGTGTGGAATTGATGGTATTCCCGGCCAGAACCACGGAGGCACTGGGCTGGAGCGGCAATCGAACCACTTGGGCCTGGGCAGGGTCTTTGGGATTATCGGCAAACTGATTTTTCAGGGCTACTACGACTTCCGTCACCACCCCATTCACGGTTTCGAGTTTCAAGACTTCGGCATTGGGAACCAGAAACAGGCGACGATCGGCGTTATTGGCATTGGTTTGATCATTATCTTGACGAATGTTATCGAGCAGCAACGGCAAACTGCTGAACTTATCCATACTAAAAAGCCCCGAGCCAGGGGATTGACCGAGGACGGCAATGGGGGCATCTTCCACAGTGGTTAAGCGTTCGTTCTCGCCTAGAACACTACTGGCTCTCTGCTTGAGGATGTCGAACAGATCGCCATTGATAAAATCGGCAGCGGGCACGGCCCCAATTTCGCGTTCAATAAACTCATACCCGTCAGGTTGACCCGTTTGGAGTAGGTACTCTCGCACATCATCAGGCCATTGGTTGAGATCGGCCTCGGTCAAGCGCGGTGTCCATCCCCCCCAAAACAAAGATTTTCCGCCGACACATTTATGGTGCTGGACAAACTGACCGCTATTGGCATAGTTAGGCTCCGTAATTTGAGTCCGGTCTGACTCGACGATGGGCTCCAGGGTAACACCAAATAAGCCCCCAATCCGAGTCATATTTTGGAAATGTTCACTGATTAAGAAGGGGCCTGCCTCTAGCACTAAAATCCGGGGCTGGACCGCTGCCATTTGGGTAAATTCAAAGATTTTGGTGGCACAGTAGGCACCATACATGCCAGACCCAATCACAACAACATCAAAGGGGCCACCTGTTTGGGCCGATTGGATTTCGGGCCAGGTATTGCAGACAAAGCGGGCAATTCCATCGATGGCAAAGGTTGTTCTTTGCAGATCGGGTAGGGGAAGGGGCTGACCGGTATCAGCCAATCTATTTAACGGCATGAACAGAGACTCCTTGGGATCAAGATGGCATCAAAAATCTCCCCAGGACGGCCAGAGGTAGCATCCGGGGTTTGCTCCGACTGCAGAGCAGGAGGAAAGTCCTGGTGCAACGGAGGGGAAACGATTGAGTCTTCCAGAAGAGTAAATCAGGAAATTTTGACTGCTATGGTCTTATCAGCGCCACAGGGCAGGATTATGCAGCTCTTGCTGAAGCAGGGTTTAAGATACCCTCGACTGCCCGCAACATCCTGTTGCTTGAGCAGAGGGTTGAGACGGTTGATTCTTGGACGCCTAGCTAGTCATCTTGGGAGTAGATAGAAACGCCATAAACAGCAAAACTACCGTAGACAAAGGCAGGCATGATTAACACTGCCCACCATTTTCCCAACAGCCACCAGTCATTAATGGGGGTATGAGGTTCAATATTGCTGGCAATTAGGAAGCCTATGGCTGTTGCACAGCCACCGATCACGTGGATATACAGGGGACACTTAAAGCCTGACTGCTGCCAGAGAAACAGGCCACAGAACAGAACCAATACTAGGATGCCAACTTCAAGAGGAGTCACGTTCGTCCCTTTATGCTTCGTTCTTAGATTTCCCGCTCCGGGAAGCAACCTATCATAGACTGTCGCCTGGTCCTGTGGTCTTGGTCCCCACTGCTGAAGAGAATCGCGATCAAAAAATAGACCGATACTTGCCCCCCTGGGAAGGAAGGCCAGCATCAGTCTGGCGTGAGGTTTAGTGTGCTTAGGTAAAGATCTCAGGAGATAGTGCTTAGTCGATTTTTAGATCTTTCTTTAACCGCAAATCCAGGTCGCGTTCGGGATAGATGACTACGAGGTTGCGATCTCTGGTATCAAAATCGTCATTGCGGCGATCGAAGTCATCGTCTCGTCTGCGACGATCCCCTAAAATCGTGGCTAAGACATCTCTGACGCCTTCAGAGGTGCGGGTGCGGCGGGAGGCAACCTGGCGATTGGGATAAATCACTTCAGAGAACGCATCCAGATTGTAGCGACGACCATTGGGTAAAACGATCCGCCGAGCGTCATACTGAATTCCCCCATCTCGGGAACGCAGGCGGCCTTCAATGCGGCTATTGCGGGGAATAATCACCCGGCCTGTATCGTCTGCCAGAATATCGTCCTCAATATAGAGGGTCAGATCTCGATTATCATCTTTGCGCATCACGATGCGATCGCGATTCTTGGTCGAGGTCCGTATTGTTTTGCCCTCATACAGGCGACCTTTGTTAAACCGAAAGCGATCGCTGCGACGATCTCGCCGATCATCAAACCGCTCGTCGTCATCGAATCGGTCATCATCCCCTTTGCAAAAGTAGCCGCTGCGCTCCCGCTTGCACTCGTAGCCCCACCGTTCTGCTGCTTCTGGGAAGGAGCGAGGGCGCCGATTTGAAAACTGGGCGTGGGCCGCATCGATGCCCAATCCTGAGCCCAGCAAGACCAAAGAGGCCAGGGTTGTAGGTAGGAGTCTGATTTTAGATTTCATAAGTATCACTGCCTTACAAGGAGTTCAGAGAGATTCAACAACCGATTGGTACATCCTCTGACGCCCCAGAAATCTAAATAGTTTCTGATGGGCCAGTGATTCGCCTTTTCCTTAGAGCGATACGGCGGTATCAGCCGCTGTGGTTTGGCGGTAATAGCTGGCGACGATGGCTACCGTTAACCACCACAGGGTATTGATTTCAGGGCGATACCAAACGGTATCCACAAACCCGTGCATTAACATACCGACAATGGATGCGATCGCACCCACTAACCACCAAACATCCTGGCTTTGGAGCTGACGTAGCTTGTGAAACTGCACCCAGGTTTGCTGAAAAATCAGGGCGAGTAGCCACATTAAACTGGCAAACCCAACCACCCCAGTCTCTACCAAGGTTTCCAAATAGATGGAATAGGCACTCAGGGCAGTGTAATTGGGTCTTTGAAAGAGGGGGTAAATCTGGTTAAAGGCCACATTACCCGGACCAATCCCCAACACGGGACGTTTGCGGATCATATCCTGCACACCCGCCCAGACATTGAGTCGAAAGCTATTGCTACTATCTTCATGACCGGAGAAGGCACTCAAGGCTCGGTTACGGAGAGGAGCCACAAATAAAATCCCCAAGGCGACTGCGCCCACAATCGTGCCAATGGTGAGGGGAAACACCCAAATCTGCCACAACTGAGGTAAGCGGGGCAGTACCCAATAGAGCACCATCATGGCCATCACAAAAATCGCCAGGACTAACCCTATCCAAGCCCCTCGGCACCCCGTCCAGTACATACAGGCACAGTGAACCAGCAGCATCGTCCCGGCCAAGAGCTTCGCGCCCCAACGCTGCCAAGCCACCACAGCACAGATGCTAAAGAGGATGGCAGGCAGAATATAGGCTGCCAGCAAATTGGGATTGCCCAAATAGCTGTAGACTCTGACTTCATCGGCAGTGGTGGAGTTGGGGTCCACCCAAGTAGCTAAGGCTTCTGCCCCAAAGAATTTTTGCCGCACCCCATAAATAGACACAATAATCGCCGTATGCAGATAGACGGTGATCAGCCAGGAGCGTAACCGAGGCGACCGCACCACCCGCTCCGCCAGCACAAAGACAAACACATACAGGGTCATTTTCACCAGTCCAGAGGCCGCTGCCAGCTTCACTGGCGATAGAGCCGTGGCCATCACCGTAATTCCCCAGAACAAAAACACGAGTAGATAAATCGGGGAAAATCGATGGGGTTTCAGGTCATCCGAAAGGGTCAATAGCAACCAATAGCAGCCACAAGCCATTGCCATTAATCCCGTCAGGCTATTAGGGACAAAGGGAGCCAGGGCAAAAACCGCCGTCAGCAAGACTGCACCAATTTCCTGGTGCCAGTTCAGCAGCCAACTCCCCTGCCGCCACTGGCGAAGAAAGGCAAGCAGTCGCCAGAACAGACTGCCTTGTCGCCATTGCAGGGATTGGATGTTGTTCAAGGTCAATGTCTGCCAAATGGTATTCATAAGAGTTACTGTGTCAGACCGTTCTCCAAGGCAAAGCGTACCAGTTCTGTCCGACTATTGGTGCCCGTTTTACTAAAAAGTCGGCTGACATATTTTTCGACATTGCGGACGCTGGTTTCTAAGCGACGGGCAATCTCTTTGTTCATGAGCCCAACCGCCACCAGGTCCAAGACACTTTGTTCGCGGGGGGTAAAGTCAATCTTAACGGTGGGGGTATTTTGGGTAGGTAAAGGAGCGCGGTTCATCAAGATGGCTCGAATTTCGGCCACCTGATTGGCTAGATCGGCAATATCAGTGGTGGCGTTAGCATCTTTGGCTTCTTTACGGGTCAACAGATTGGTGACGATGGCGACCAGTTCGTCCGGGTCAAAGGGTTTGGAGAGATAGGCATCCACTCCAGCGTTATAGCCTTCAATCCGATCTTTGGTCATGCCTCGGGCGGTTAAAAAGACGATGGGCAATCGCATAAATCGAGGATCTTCCCGCAGTTGGGCTAGGAATTGGTAGCCATCCACTTCGGGCATCATAATGTCGGAAATCACCAGGTCGGGAATGCGCTGTTGCAGCAGGTCCCATCCAGCTTTGGCATTACTGGCAACATCGACGGTAAAGCCGCTGTCTTCGAGGTAGGCTTGCACGGCTTCCCGCAATCCTGGCTCATCGTCTACCAATAATAAATGCCCGGTCATAGAATTTCCGTCTAATGAGTACTACTAGCTTCAGTTTACCGCCCGAATCTGTCAGTATGAGGGGTGAATTGCCGAATGAGGGATTGAGGTAGGCCGATGCGGTTAGAGTTTGTACCAGTAGAAGAGTTTTACTTTGCGATTACGCTCTGTGTGCGGGTGCTGACGGAAATTGAGAATCCTGAGTTGGTGGCTCAGATGCAGGAGAAGTTGGCGACTACGTTGGGACAGTCTTCGACGGTGGCGGCGGCTCAACAGAATAGTTTTAATTATGTGTTTCGGGTGTATGAGGTGGATTGTGCCCCGGCGGAGGAGTTGATTGTTTCGATTGCGGATTGGGGGGAGGCGTTGCGATTGAGTAGTGATTTTGGCTGGATTTTGGATGAGAATCGCAAGCCGAAGCGGACGGAGAAGTTTGGCCAGCGAGATGAGTTTCTGCAGCAGTTGAAGGCTAAGCTGCAAGCAGAGTTTCAGATTGTATTGAATGAGCCGACTCCAACCTAGAGCAGAGTAAGTCACGGAGCTTTTGTTCATGGACCAGGTAACATTGCAACGCCAACTTGAACAAGCGAAGCAAACTGGTGAGCTGTACCTCAGCGATGAGGACCTGACAAATGTGCCGCTGGCATTGGCCAAACTAGACAACTTGACTCTAATATCTCTCAGCAATAACCAACTGACGAGTGTACCTCCGGAGTTGGCCCAACTAAGAAAGTTGACGGCGCTAGACCTCAGCAATAACCAGCTGACAAGCCTACCACCTGAATTAGCTCAGCTGAAAAACTTAACTCTGCTATACCTTAGCAATAACCAGTTCACAAATATACCACTAGAACTAACTCATTTGGTAAATTTGAGGGAGCTAGACTGCCACTCCAATCAGCTCACAAGTGTGCCACCTGAATTGGCTCATTTGGAAAATTTGAATAAGCTAGACCTTCGCGATAATCAGCTGACAAGTGTGCCACCTGAATTAGCTCATTTGGAAAACCTGAAGGAGCTATACCTCAGCGCAAACCAATTGACGCATATTCCCCAAGAATTGGCCCAGCTCCGCAACTTGACTCTGCTATCTCTCAGCGCTAACCAACTGACTGGGGTACCACCTGCATTAGCCCACTTAGAAAACTTAGAAGTACTATCCCTCCGTACTAACCAGCTGACGAGTCTACCACCTGAATTAGCCCACTTAGCAAATTTGAGGGAATTATACCTCCGTTCGAACAAACTCATAAATGTACCACCTGAGTTAGCTCACTTGGAACATTTGACTTTGCTATCCCTCAGCTATAACCAGCTGACAAGTCTACCACCTGAATTTGCTCAGCTAAAAAACCTGAAAGAACTACATCTCAGCGGCAACCAGCTGACGAGTTTACCACCAGAATTTGCTCAGTTAAAAAACCTAACTTGGTTATACCTCCGCTCTAACCAGCTAGCAAACTTGCCACCAGAATTCGCACAGCTGAAGAACCTTACGGAGCTAGACCTCCGCGATAACCAACTCTCTAATATCTCACCAGAGATTTTGGCTCAAGGAACGGCAGCAATCTTGGGGCATTTACAAGAACAACTTCAAGAAGTTCGGCCTCAATGGATCTCTAAAATGCTTGTCATCGGAGAAGGCGGAGTAGGTAAATCATCTCTAATTCGGACATTACGTAATCAACCCTTTGATGCAGCAGAATCTACAACCCACGGTATTAATATCCAAACAATAGAACTCCAGCATCCCAATAAATCTGAGGTATTGATGCAACTCAATACCTGGGATTTCGGTGGTCAAGAGATCTACCATGCTACCCACCAATTTTTTCTCTCTAATCGCTCTTTGTTTATTCTGGTTTGGAATGCTCGATTGGGATTTGCACAAGGCAAACTGACTTATTGGCTTAAAACCATTCGCGCCAATGCCCCCGATTCTCCTATTTTGGTTGTCGCCACTCATATCGACGAACGCGACGCAGACTTACCTTTCAGTGAGTTCAAACAGCAATTTCCGCAAATCGTTGGTCAATGTGCCATTAGCAATAAAGATGACATAGGTATTTCAGATCTGCGCCAAGCCATTACCAATGCTGCTGCAGCCCTTCCTTTGATGGGTGAAATCTGGCCTGCCACTTGGCTGCATGCCGCCACAATCATTCGCAATTTACCGCAGGCTCAAAAATGTATTTCTCCCAACCAGCTCTGGCAGCTAATGCGTGAACAGCAAGTCAAGCAAGAACATCATGTCATTCTCGCCAAATGGCTACATGAGTTAGGAGACATCCTCTTTTTTCTAGATAGAGAAGCTCTTAATGACCTAGTGATACTCAAGCCCCAATGGGTAACTGAGTACATCAGCAAGGTTTTAGAGGCAGATGGAGTCATTGATCGTCAAGGCATCTTTACCCGCCAGTGCATGGATCAAATTTGGTCCGATCTTGAGTTATCTTTGCGCATCCATTTTCTCCGCCTTATGGAGCGGTTCGATCTGTCCTATCGCACCCTTGAGGATAAAGACATCAGCCTGGTAGTAGAGCGACTTGCCTTTGAACCATCTGATTACCAAGAACTATGGGAAAAACCCACAAAAAAAGCCCCCTGCAACCAACTCTCCATGAAGTTTCAACTAAGCGAGATCTTGCCGGGTATTCCCACTTGGTTTATTGCCCGTCAACACCGCTTCACAACCGGGAACCACTGGCGCACAGGGGTTTTGCTAGCTGATGGTCCAGAACACAAGCATCTCGGCTTAGTCAAAATTGGCCGCGATCCTGCTACTAACGTGGAATTTTTAGAGCTGACGGTGCGTGGTCCCATGCCCCATAACTTCTTTGACCTCCTCAAAGAAGGCATTGAAGTCACCCTCAAACGCTACCCCGGTCTCAAAGTCACGCGCTTTGTTCCCTGCCCAGATCCCAATCAAGAAACCTGCCGACATGAGTTTGACTACGCCAACCTGATTAAACGCCTTGAGCGTAAGCAACCCAAGAACAACATTGAATGCCCCAACTGCCTAGAAAATATCTACGTCCCCCAACTACTTTTTGGCCTTCACCCCACTACAGAAGCGGCGGTTTTCCAAAAAATTGACGAACTCAACCAAACCACTCAATCAGGTTTTTCCGACATGCATTCGGGCTTTACCGAATTACGCGAACTTCTCCAGCGTGAATTTCTTCGTCAATTTCGCCACGATCAGCAATTTCCCGAATCCCAATGCCCCAATGTCTTCGCCCTCCGCCCCGACGATCGCAGTATGTGGACCAAAGACATCGACCAAACCCGCATCAACCTCCAGCTTTACTGCCAAGCTCCCGGTCAATGGCATCCTACTAGCACTCCCGAACAACCCGAAAACGGTCTGTACACCATTGATGTACCAAAACAGTGGTTACAAGCGATGGCCCCTCATATACGACGACTCGTGCGGGTCTTTAAATATGCTTCTCCGTTGGTTAGCCCCATCCTAGGGAAAACCCTTCCCGACATTGCTGAAGCCGTCAAAGCCGACGTGGGGTTAATGAATGCCTTAGTCACCAAACTTCCAGACATTATGGACTCGCCAGAATTCCGCTGGCAGGATGATCGGCACGAGGATGAAATTGAACGACTATCGGGCTCAGCCCTTCGCTCTCTCCGCCATTTTCTAGACGAAAAAGATCCCCAGCAACATTGGGGTGGCTTAAAACGCATCCTCACCCCCGAAGGTGATTATCTCTGGCTCTGCGAGAAACACGCTCGGGAATATGCCTCCACCTACAGCGAAGACTATCCAGAACAGCGCAAACAGTGATAAGAAACACCGCCCTAGCATTGCCATCTTGCCAAGCTGCCATCTTGCCAAGCTAAGGAATGAAAAGTGATTAATACCGAGATTGCTGCCGTCTCTTTTGGCAACATCAGCTTTTGCACTCGCCCCCTAAATCCCCCATCCTGGGGGACTTTGAGCCTATATCTAGGCTAATGAATCTAGACAGGGAGATCTCTAGAGCTGCTGAGGTTCAACTCTGTCACAGATTCTGTGTGGGTCGAGCAGACAAGTCCCCCACTAGTGGGGGATTTAGGGGGCCATTAGTGGCGTTAAGGCTGTGGATGATAGGAGGTAGAGCCGTGTTCAACTATATTTTCCGGTGTTATGACAATTAAGCATTTTGTATGCTTGCCCACCCAAGACGCCCATAAGGCTTTTAGTCGGGTCTAACGCCCAAACCCATCAGCAGATCAACAGTAATTGACCTCATCCTACAAACCCTTGCTTTAGTATGGTGAAGATCGTTTCCACTGCTGACTGATGGCAGTCAAAACCAAAACAAACATCACCCTCACCGAGCATCAACAGACAGCCCTGGATCAGCTCCACACCTTTCTGGATAGTTCCGAACGGCTGTTTGTCTTAGAAGGATATGCGGGCACGGGCAAGACCACCTTATTACAAGCCTTCGTCTCTCAACTCAAAGAGCGGGGAGATCGCCGAGATATTGTTTTTAGTGCCTTTACCAACAAAGCCACCAAAGTCCTGCACCAAATGGTGTCCTCGTGGGGATTGAGCGTCGAATGTCTGACCTGCTGTCAGCTCCTAGGGCTACGCCCGCAGATTAATCCCGAAACAGGAGAGCAAGAGTTTGTCCTCGATCCCAATGAGGAAAGCTCCTTTGGCAAATTTGCCCTAGTGGTGGTTGACGAATGTTCCATGGTCAACCGCAATCTGTGGGAGCTATTGCAAACTGAACTATACGCCTTTCACCTCACAACTCAACTATTGTTTGTAGGCGATTCCGCCCAGCTTCCTCCCATTAACGAACCCACTTCCCAAACCTTTGTTGAAATTGCCAACAAAGCTCAACTTACAGAAGTTGTGCGCTATGGCAGCTCCATTGGCGTCTTAGCAGAATCCGTCCGCTGCCATTTAGACACCTACAAACTCCCCACCTTTCAGACCGACCTCAACGAAGATAAAACCGAAGGCACCGTCGTTCTGCGCCAATCCGACTGGACGAAACAGCTTCTCCGAGCCTTTACCAGTGAAAAAGGCCAAGAAGATTCGGATTATGTCCGGGCCTTAGCCTATACCAATAAGCGGGTCGCTAGCCTCAATCAGCAAATTCGCAACGCCATCTTTGGTGCAGAGGCTTGCCGATTTGTGCCAGGAGAACGGCTGATTGCCATGGGGCCGGTCTTTCGGCGCAAAGATGAAATTGTGATGCAAACCTCCTCCGAATGCTGGGTAGAAGATGCCTATGAAGACGACTCCTCCGGTTGGCAGGTCTGGCGACTCTTTGTGGTCACCGATGCCAACTTTGATGTCGAGGTCACGGTTTTGCATGAGTCAGAGCACCAACGGTTTCAAAAAGAACTCAAGCGCTTAGCAGAAGGTAAGCAATGGCAAGATTTTTGGCTTCTCAAGCAACAGCGATTTGCCAACTTAAACTATAGCTATGCCTTAACCGTGCATAAGTCCCAAGGCTCCACCTTTCAGAATGTCTTCGTTGACCTGCCCAACCTAATGCGCAACAGCAATATTCGCGAACGTAACCAGCTACTTTATGTCGCCGTGACCCGAGCCGCCAAACGGCTGTTTGTTTGCAAAGCTCGCTAATCTATACCCAGAAAGGATTACAAGAGATATACGAACCTTTTTTGCAAGTTATTTGAAACTTCTACAGAAGTTATACAAGTACAACTTGTGGTTGAACACTATCTCAACCCTCGCCTTGTAATACTAATGATGTGGAGAAAAAACAAACCCCTCCAAACCAACCCTTAAACCCAGCATCATCCAGTGAACACTCCTACACTACTCACCCCACAATCCCAGGCAGACCGGATGATGCCTCTAGTGATGTCCCACCCATCACCTTCCCAAGAAAATACCCCGACTGCAAAAGCAATCGAGGTACGACAGACACATGATGGGAACACAACAACGTTTCAGGTCCAAGCCAAAGAAAAAGGCAACTGAAACCAAAAAGAAGGGAAAGAAAAATTAAAAAGCAACAACTGGGCTAGCGTAATAGAAAGAAGAATCAGTCAAAGAAAGCTGAGAAACGCCAGAAATAGTTGCAATTAACTCATCCGAACCACCCAATTGGCCATCTTGGTTGGTATCTAGATAAAGATTGACGCCTTGGGCGGTAGACCCTAATACATAGTCAGCAGCGGATCCGGCAAGCTGAATCTTGTCTTCTTGGGCATTGAAGTCAGTAATCATGGCAAAGTCATTTGTGCCTGCCAGTTGGTCGTCGCCATCGTTATAGAAGACCTCGGCATTACCGAGGATAAAGTGGTCTTCCCCCGCACCACCGGTTAGCACATCTACAGATCCTTGGCCAAAACCAGCGTTGGGATCGACACCGACTAAAATATCGTTACCAGCTCCACCAATCAGGGTGTCATTACCGAAGCCACCTTCCAAGATGTCATTACCTTGGTTGCCGGACAAACGGTCGTTACCATTGTTGCCGAGGACAATATCATCGCCTTCGCCACCAAAAAGTAGATCATTACGAGTTGCAGAGACCGATTCAAAGACAGTAACGTCGTCTAAGTAACCGCCTAAGCTATCGTCTTTACCTGCTGCTCTAAACTCCAGAGCCGTCGTCTCACCTTCACCTGCTTCAACGGTGTAGGTATAAGTTTTCCAAGCTTCAGTCTTACTAGCACCAGTGATGGTATCGAGGAGTTCGCCATTCCAGTAAACTTCGATGGGGTTACTAGTTTCAGCCACACCCGGACGAGGCGTATAAGCAAAGGAGATTTCGTAGGTTTTACCAGCTTCCGTGTCTAGGTTTTGCATCATGCCACTGTTATTGTGGCTATCTAATTCGATGCGGGCTTTGCCATCGTCAGCTTTACCAAACTGCTGAACTTCAATGCCTTTACCTTGAGTCGTCGTCCAACCCTCAATAGAGCCAAAGACGCCCCAGTTACGATTGCCCAGCTGATTGTCTTCAAAGCTACCGTTCGCGACTAAGTTACGAGGCGCAATGACGTCTTCTGCCCCTCCATCAATAATGTCGTTGCCTGTGCCACCGTAAATCGTATCGTTACCAGCACCACCGTTAAGGATGTCATGCCCGGCATCACCGTACAGGCGATCTGCACCTTCGTTGCCGACAATGATGTCTTCGCCTTCGCCACCGTAGAGTCTGTCTCTACCAGCGCCACCGAGAACCACATCGTTGCCTGTGCCGCCGTAAATCAAGTCGCGACCTTCGTCTCCACTTAAGACGTCATGACCGGCTTCACCGTAGAGACTATCGTTGCCTGTCCCACCAGACACCCAATAGTCATTACCAGCACCGCCAATCAATTTGTCATGGCCAGCTTCACCTTCGAGAATATCATGACCGTCTTGGCCGAGGAGGGTATCATTACCAGAGCCACCCTTGAGGACATCATGGCCTGCGCCGCCATCCACCAGGTCTCGGCCTGCACCACCTTCAGCGTAATCGTCGCCTTCGCCAGCGTATAAGGTGTCACGCCCTTCATCACCAAAGAGAGCGTCATTGTCAAGGCCGCCGTCTAGGTAGTCACGGCCCTTGCCGCCACTCAAGACATCATGACCGGCTTCACCGTAGAGGCTATCGTTGCCTGTCCCACCAGACACCCAATAGTCATCACCAGCACCGCCAATCAATTCGTCGTGGCCAGCTTCACCTTCTAAGACATCAGCGCCATCTTGGCCCAGGAGGGTATCGTTACCAGTGCCACCTTTGAGGACATCATGACCAGCACCACCGTCTACGAGGTCACTACCTTTGCCGCCTTCGGCATAATCTTCACCATCACCGGCTAGTAAGGTATCTTTGCCCTCATTCCCAAAGAGAGCATCGTTGCCAATTCCGCCATCGACATAGTCGCGGCCTTTGCCACCACTTAAGACATCATCGCCAGCTTCACCATAGAGACTATCGTTGCCTGTGCCACCGGACACCCAGTAGTCACTACCGGCTCCACCGATCAATTCGTCGTGGCCAGCACCGCCTTCTAGGACATCATTGCCGTCTTGACCAAGGAGAGTATCATTACCTGTGCCACCCTTGAGAACGTCATGGCCTGCGCCGCCATCCACCAGGTCTCGGCCTGCGCCACCTTCTGCATAGTCGTCGCCTTCGCCAGCGTATAAGGTGTCACGCCCTTCGTCACCAAAGAGAGCGTCATTATCGAGGCCGCCGTCTAGGTAGTCATGGCCCTTGCCACCGCTTAAGACATCATGACCAGATTCACCGTAGAGACTATCGTTACCTGTCCCACCAGATACCCAATAATCATCACCAGCGCCGCCAATCAGTTTGTCGTGGCCCGCTTCACCTTCTAAGACATCAGCGCCTTCTTGACCAAGGAGAGTATCGTTACCAGTGCCACCTTTAAGAACATCATGACCAGCGCCACCGTCAATCAGGTCACTGCCTTTGCCACCTTCAGCGTAGTCTTCACCTTCTCCGGCATAGAGAGTGTCTTTACCCTCATCACCAAAGAGGGCATCGTTGCCAATTCCGCCTTCAACATAGTCGCGGCCTTTGCCACCACTTAAGACATCATCGCCAGCTTCACCATAGAGACTATCGTTGCCTGTGCCACCAGACACCCAATAGTCATCACCAGAGCCACCGACTAGCTCATCATGGCCAGCCTCACCTTCAAGAATATCGTGACCGTCTTGCCCTAGGAGGGTGTCATTACCACTGCCGCCTTTGATGTGGTCATTGCCTGCACCACCATCTACTAAATCGCGACCACTACCACCTTCGGCATAATCTTCACCGTCACCACCGAGGAGGGTATCATGCCCTTGGTTCCCTTGGAGATTGTCGTTATCAGCGCCGCCTTCGATATAGTCACGGCCTTTGCCACCGGTTAAAAAGTCGTTACCCGCCTCACCATAAAGGCTGTCATTACCTGTCCCACCAGAGACAAAATAATCGTCGCCAGCGCCACCAATGAGTTCATCATGGCCCGCTTCGCCTTCGATAATGTCATGACCGTCTTGCCCAAGAAGGGTATCGTTGCCGCTGCCGCCTTTGATATGGTCATGGCCTGCACCGCCATCTACTAAGTCATGGCCAGTACCGCCTTCTGCATAATCTTCGCCTTCTCCTGCGAATAGGGTATCGTGGCCTTGGTCTCCAGATAGATTGTCGTTACCTGTGCCGCCCTCTATATAGTCATTGCCAGTACCACCGGTCAGGTAGTCTTCGCCAGCTTCTCCGTAAAGGCTATCGTTACCTGCACCACCGGACACCCAGTAGTCATTGCCTGCACCGCCGATTAACTCATCATGGCCACCTTCACCATCGATAATGTCGTGACCGTCTTGACCAAGTAGAGTGTCGTTGCCGCTGCCGCCTTTGATATGGTCA
The DNA here is from genome assembly GCF_000238775.2 of Acaryochloris sp. CCMEE 5410. Taxonomy (NCBI): domain Bacteria; kingdom Bacillati; phylum Cyanobacteriota; class Cyanophyceae; order Acaryochloridales; family Acaryochloridaceae; genus Acaryochloris; species Acaryochloris sp. CCMEE 5410. The sequence goes on from NZ_AFEJ02000001.1 coordinate 2,742,160, forward strand.
TGACCACTGCCCCCATCGACGAGGTCATTGCCTTGACCACCGTTGGCATAGTCTTCGTTTTCGCCACCATAAAGGCTGTCATTGCCTTGGTCGCCACTGAGATTATCATTTCCGGTACCACCTGAGAGATAGTCATGGCCAGCACCACCGCTCATGACATCGTTTTGGCCTTCCCCGTAGAGGCTATCATTGCCAGCCCCACCGGACATCCAGTAATCGTCGCCAGCACCACCGACTAATTTGTCGTTGCCATTGCCACCTTCTAAAACATCGTGGCCTTCTTGACCGAGGAGGGTGTCATGGCCGCTACCCCCTTTGATATGGTCATGATTAGCGCCACCATCGACGAAGTCATTCCCTTGGCCACCCTCAGCATAGTCTTCACCTTCGCCAGCGAGGAGAGTGTCATCTCCCTTATCACCGACAAGATTATCGTTACCAAGGTCTCCTAGAATTGTGTCGTCTTCTAAGGAGCCGACTAAAAAATCGTCATTCTCAGTTCCGAATACTTGCATGCTTCTGGCCTTTATCTCGTGTGTATATTTAGGCTATTCATTGCAGTTAACTTGAAGGTCAACAAAAAACTATATAAGAATAACTTATGAATTGTCGATCAAAAACTCTATATCCCTTTTCTAGAATGACTTTGAGTTAAATTTTATTTTCAGACAAATTTTTTTCTTAATCCCAGTGTCATCCGTAGAAATATCTATTTTTTCCAGAATATTGAGCGACATCATTCCTGCAATACCTGCTAACTTATGGAGGTAAATTAGGCTTCAAATACAGGTGAACAGATGGGGGGAAAGAGAAAAAAAACTTGGCGGCGACGAGTTTTTGAAATATTAGAAGTAGCCGATACAGGGGACCGAGCTAGCCAAATCTTCGATATCAGCTTGTTAGTGTTGATTTTGGCCAACTTGGTGGTGATCACCTTAGAAACGGTTGAAGGATTAACGACACAGTATCGAACCTATTTCGAGGTGTGTGAGACCGTCAGCATCATAATTTTTACGATTGAGTATCTACTAAGGATCTGGTCCTGTACGGCTGCTCCAGACTTTCAGCATCCTGTATTGGGTCGGCTTAAATTTCTATTTACCCCTCTAGCCTTAATCGATTTGATGGCGTTGGCACCGTTTTATTTACCGCTGCTGATTCCCATCGATATCCGGTTTATTCGCTTTGTCCGTTTGCTGAGGGTTCTCCGGTTATTTAAGCTCAGCCGCTATTTCCAGTCGTTTCAAGTCTTAGGCAATATCCTCAAGTCGAAACGAGATGAGTTATTGGTCACTCTGATGGGGGTGTTTGGCTTGCTATGGCTGGCCTCTACCATGATGTACTTTATTGAGCATGATGCTCAGCCGGAAGCCTTTGCCAATATTCCAGCCACCATGTGGTGGGGGGTGGCGACTCTGACGACGGTGGGGTATGGAGATATCTACCCGGTGACCACAGCCGGTCGAGTATTAGGAAGTGTGATTTCAATCCTAGGAATTGGTTTATTTGCATTGCCAACGGGGATTTTGGCGTCCGGTTTTACAGAAGAATTAGATCGTCGCAAGCAAGTACCCAGCCCTGAACCCAGCACTTGTCCACATTGTGGAAAACCTTTATAGCTGCATGATAATCATGCTCTGCTAGATTGAACCAGCAGCCTTTCAACAAAGATGACGACCATCATTTCAGCTGAATCCATCGACGATACATTGATAGTTAAAGTAGCCAATGGGCCCAGGGATTATCTCTTATGGCAATGGACGGGCTCGGCACCACAGGACATCTATTTTGAGTGTAATGATCCGCTTAACGGTGACTACAATTCCATTAGCGAATGCACGGTCATGTGGGACGGCGTTCATATCATCACCTCCAAACAGGACATGATTCACTTCTATTTTGATGGCATCAGCCCAAAACTCTATGGCAAGTTCATCCAAGGCTTAAAACAAATTTACGCATTAGAACCCGATATTCTTGAGGTTCTCGATTAAGGGCTTATCCTGTTCTGCCCGTGCTTTAACCCTCTCAAGCAGCTATTGGGCTGTATCAATCACAGGCCTCGGACGTGGCCAGTGTGCTAGCGTGGAATTTCCGTTTGCGGGACTTGAGTGCGACTTCCGAACTCCATCTTGAAAATGGCGCTAGCCTGTCGTGCCACTACTCCCCAAACGGGCTGATTTATAGAAACGAGAATGGCTTCTACCTGGACCCAACGTCAGCAACAGGTCGAACGGGAAGACCTGGTGATGTTTATCAATGCCTGTCTAAGCTGTACGGGGCAGCGCGAATTTTATGATGATGCCTGGGGGCAGAAACTGTCCCTCGACTTTTTACATGACTATATTTTGGGTAACTATCGGTTACTCTATGCCCGCACCTTAGCCGCAGGGATTAATCACTTTAATCAGAGCCAAATCATTCTCAAATTATTGGCAACGGGCAAGCAAACGCTGCCAGAACATCGGCAGGAAGAAGGTCGTCTGATTGCAACCACGTTGAATGCGTTGCCCACCCAACGAGCTTGGAAAGTGTTAGAGCAAGTTCGTAAGCGACGCATTAATAATCGGCGGGCGCGGGCGATTACTCGCGATTATATTGCAACCCACCAGAACCGATTGGATTTTGATGCGGTGAAATATCGGTCCAAAGTGCGTGCGATCGCAACCCACAATCACCTCAAATTACCCGGTGAAGTTGGCCCCTTTTTATTCCGAGACTGGCCCCAGCAGTTTGAAACTGACCTGTTTGAAAAATTCCGCAAAGCGTATTACAGCCAAGAGGCGATTTATGAGCTGCCCTTTACAGTAGCCGAAGGATTAGCAGCCAAACATCAAATTCCTCGCGATCGCTTTTTGACTCGAATTGAGTCTCAAATGACTCAAGCGGAGAAAGTGCGGTTGCAGCAGAGTACGGCGGGCGATCGCAAGTCGATACTCACCGTTGATCTAAAACGCACCCCGCTCACCAAGCTGACCCTCTACTGCCTGTCTCTATCCATACAAGAGCGGAAAAACCGGCATGCAGAATTAACAGCGGCTTTAGAACAGTCCGCCCAAGCCGCGCTGCGTCGAGCCCCTTTAAAGCTGGGAAGGGTAGCCGCAGTTTTGGACTGTAGCTATTCCAGTAGCGGCTCTAATGAAAAACGACGACGACCTTTGGGCGTTGCCTTGGCGGTTCACTATCTGTTGCAAACAGCAACGGCAAACTACCAAGCCTTTTGGACCTCATCAGTACCAGATCCGCTGCTGATTCAACCTCGGGGACAAACGGATCTGGCCACCCCTTTGCTGGATGCCTTAGAAACGGAACCCGATGTGGTGGTGCTTTTGTCGGATGGCTGGGAGAATGATCCACCCCATGGAGCCTCGGAAGTGTTGCGGGTGTTTCGCAACCGCATCGATGCATCCGTTTCCATCCTGCACTGTAACCCGGTCTTTAATGCCGATGACTTTTCTGTCAAGGCCCTAAGTCCTGCAATCCCCACCGTAGGACTGCGAGATGCGGAGGACTTACCGACGGTGTTGGGATTTGCCCAATTTGCGGATGGACAATCATCCTTAGCGGAGCTAGAGCAGTATTTACGGATCCGCGTCCAGCAGTTTCTCTCCACCTTTGACCCCAGCCATGGCTCCTAAAGCGCCTCTATTAAGTACCCTTTCCCTCAAAGGGATAGAGATTGCCCCTTCTCAAGTTTGGGGGGCGATTCGGATTGTGCCGCTCCTGCGCCGCAACGTTCGGGGCGATCTGCGTCTAGCCAAGCGAGACTATAACGAAGATCTCACCGTCGTCTCCCTTTCAGACAAGACAGCGTATACGTCCTATGTCCCTCATGGCTTGGTGCTGTCCTGGAATGAAGAGGGACAACCCGTTGCTGCCAAAGGCAGTCAGTTCGGGGCCGATGGAAAACGCTTTCATGCCAGACCTGCCAGTGTCCGAGTACTCTCGCGCATGGCAAAACGGGAGGCCCGGAACCAGCTCCGATTTCTCCCTATGCATTTAGCGATGGAAGGGTTTCTATCCCTATTTTTCTCGGGACCCGATATCGCTTGGAGTGAGTATTCTAAGCAGGCCCTATCTCAAGGGTTATCGCCACGGACGGAATGGTCGTTTTCGGGGCAAGCTATTCAAGGACTTGCGGATGCCCTGCGGGTATTTGAAATCCATCAGCATCAGGTAGGGATGCTGATGTTTGTATCGGAGGCATTGGCGTCTGCCTTTGTCACCCCTACACCGGAAGACTACCGACTACTGCACCCCAGTCTGCTGCAAGACTTTTATGGAGAATTGCTTTATCAATATGGGATTTATGGGGGCACGGTTCCCATGCAGAGCCAGGTGGATGAATCGAAGGTGGAGACCTTGGCGGATTTGCAGGATGCGATCGCAACCCTAAGACAAGACTGGGCTGATTTCCAAGGGCTAATGGCCAGTGATCTACTCCAACGTCCTGTAGAATCCAAGCGCATCTATACAGCAGGCCCATTTACCTTGCAGCGTTTTATCACAGACCTACAACTCAAATCCGAGAATCACATTGGCGAGGCAATCGTCCGTCAAGATGGACAACTGGAATACCTAAAAACCTATCGTTTATCTGCAGGTCAGGCTCGACGGGCTTATCTGCTCAGTCAGCTAGCCGCCCAGGGCTGGAATATAGAGCGAACGGCGCTATCGATGAACGAGTCACTAGAGAACTTTATCTATCGACTAGAAAAAGCTGGCTTTGGTTATTTGATCAATAATCAAGTGCGTGAGCAGGCGCGAAAAGTGCGACGGCGAGATTAATGCGCTCGCTTATCCCTCATCAGGTTTATTTGACTGAAGCCAGATCCGAAAATTTCTCATGGCTTGGGCCTCACCCAGCGTTCGACAGTCTTCAAAGAAGCGATAGATCACTGGCTTCTCCAACCAAGGAAAGGTCGGACTGACATCCACTTCGTGGTACTGGCTGTCTTGGAGGTGGAGAATGCGCAAAACTTTGCCATCAAAACGCCAAAATTCTGGTATCCCCAACGCTGCATATAAAGCATTTTTGTTGACATCTGAGTGCGTGATATCAATCTCCACCACTAGATCGGGAGGTGGATCTTTTTCGAGGTCAACGGTCTTGCCTCTCACCAAGGGTTCATTTTGGATATAGAAGCATTTATCCGGCTCAGCCCCTTTCTGAAGCTTTTTGCGCCGTAAAGTGGTCGAATCCATTGACTTAATAGTTAAATCACAATCCACCGCTAGATTAAAGATCAATATCCCAATCACCGCACTGGGATTTTCGTGATCCTCTAGGGGCACCATCAGCTCTAAGACTCCTTTGTCATAGTGGAACCGTACAGCTCGATGTTCGCCAAAGGCATCCAGTAGTTTTTCATAGGTGTCCCAAGCCACATGGGTCAGGGTGAGGCGCTGCTCAGCTAATTTTGTCTCAGGTTTGACGGTAACAGGTAGCTGAGTTTGCATGGTCTTTAGACCTCGGGGTGTTTAGTCTTTTTAGCAAACAGAAGACAAATCAGACATAGCTTAATTCGCTTTTCTAGCGTTATCTGGAGATCTGACTATTCTAGAATCTCTAGATCACCAAACGAATGGGTAAGGCTCCTACCCCATATTAACCCGACCCAATCGTGATATGGCTCCAGAGAAAAACAGGCTGTGGAAGCTATCGAAATTAAGCTTTATTTGCATCCCGAAAGTATGACAATTCCAGGAGTTGGATTAGTGTATATAGATCCTCCTACAACTGCAAGTTCAGGTTTCGAAGGTGTCGTAACCTACGAAAAAGCGAAGAAGAAGAGTAATGGAGATCTTTTCAATCCACATCTAATATATTTGGTGATTCTTACTGCAAGTTTCTAGCTGCGAAACAATTTGTGCAGCAAACTGATAATGTGATTTTTCTCACTAGAGGATTAATATAGGTTCAAGCCACCGTGGAACAAATAGGTGAGTAGATGGATGATATTTCGCGTTTCAAAATTAAATTTTATTCTTGGCTAAAGAACAACGTGAGACAAGAAGTAGAATCAGACTTTCGAACTCTGAGACAGATAAAAGGGGAACTAGCAATAAGGTCTTGTTACTACTTCGATTCATTAGATTTACAAGACAGGCTTAACTGCTTGCTTTCACTTTCGAATAAATTTCTGATTGATAATGGAGATATTATTGATAGGCAACCAAGCGAAAAAGATAGGGAAAGATGGAATGACTTTGAACAGTTCATTTTTGTTAAATATGGAAGCCTAAGACTAATTGATAGTCTGTATACAGAAGAAGCCATTCAAGAGCGAAAGAAAATTGACTTACATGAGCTTCGTAATCAAATACATGTAAGTTGCGAATCTTCGCTTGGAGTTAGGAAGCATAACAGCAAAAAAATAATTGAATATGAATTCTATGTTGAGAACTTTTTGGTCACAACACATATTGATCTAGGGGGCTGGCATCAACTTAGGTATTTACATACTATTCATTATTGCGGCATTGATAAAACAACAAGAAATCTAGTTTTAATGACAGATTTTATGAGATGGCTTGGAATTGGTTCTACTAGCTGGGAATTTATCAGTAATCAAGAAGATATTTCAAATGCAGCCACCATCTTGGGAAAATTATCAAAAGACTTTAGAGAGGGAATTGAACTGGCAATTAAATAAGCATGAGGGATGTAGTGATGCCCCAAAACCTGGCGAAAAGCTGAGCGAAGACCTTATTGAATTGGTTGGCATCACTGATAGCGCTATTTAAGATCCAATCGCCATTTCATTGAAGCGCAGTTGCGATCGCACATTTACCCGATGATTAGCCTGCACATAGTCTGCAAGATACCGAACATCCCGAGCAATCCCCGAAAAGCGTCCCGACCCCCAGGTATAGAGCCAAGGCAAGCCCACAAAATAGAGTCCTTTCACCCCAGTAACGCCCCGATCATGGCCAGGATAGCCCTTGCCATCAAACACAGGAATTTCCACCCAGGAATAGTCCATGTCATAGCCAATAGACCAAATCACAGTAGTGATATGGGCAGCCTCTAAGTTCAGAGAAGTGGGTTCAGTGGCAGGCTCCCACACTGGACAATAGGGGGCCTCCACGGGGGCATCAATGTGATGCTGGTCAATATAGGCATCAATCGTTCCCTTGATACTTTCAGCTACCGCATCGGCCTGATCCAAGTTCTCTCGCAAATTCGGTTGAAAGGCTAACTGAGCATCACGAATATCCGTTAGTCTGCCGTAGAGCTGCATCCCTTCCAGGGCAAAATGGCGTAAATCAATTTCCCGACCCCCACCACGGCCCGTTACATAGTGGTTGGTTTTAGTTCTCACCTGTTCTTTTTGAGGATGATCTTCAATGGTCAGATCGTAATAACCCAGTTGATCCAGCCAATCCACTACATCTTTACCTCGGTATTGTCGGGGCGATCGCGGCGCACTACCGACACATAAATGCACCTGCTTCCCTGCTAGATGGAGGTCTTCGGCAATCTGACATCCCGATTGTCCGGTGCCCACTACGAGCACGGCTCCATCGGCTAAACTCTCAGGATTTTTATACTCAGAAGAATGGAGTTGACGAATCTCTGCAGGTAAACGCTGAGCCATACCGGGAATACGAGGTCGATGATACCCTCCAGTGGCCACCACAATTTGATCAGCCGTAAATTCGCCGATGGATGTGGACACCTCAAACACATCGCTAATCGGATTTTTGCGCAATCGCAACACGCTAACCCCTTCCTTCACCGGAGGATTAAAGGAACGAGCGTAGGCTTCGATATAGTCGACGATTTGCTCTCTCTGCATAAACCCGTTCGGGTCATCCCCCGGATAGGGAAATCCCGGTAGCTGACATTGCCAGTTAGGAGTGACCAGGCAGAATGAGTCCCAACGCTTATTCCGCCAGGAATAGGCAATCTGCTGCTGCTCAAAGATAATGTGATCAATCTGCCGTTCGCCCAAACAGTAACTGACTGATAAACCAGCCTGCCCTCCACCGACGATGATGACGGAATAGTGACTCCCCATATTTGCCTCCAATCTGCGCTTGTTTGCACCATAAAAGGCATACAGGCGTGATCCTGTTACAGAGGATACGAAATCACAATGTTTAGCACTATTGATAGGCTCGCTAAATGATAAGGGTATAGTCGGCCAAGTGGACTAAAATCACCTAGTACTTCCAATAAATTAGCAACATGACCTTGTGCTGGAAGGCTCTCAGAGCAGTAAACTCCGAAAACCTTAATTTATCTATAGATAGGGAGCAATCTCTTTTGCTACGATGCCATGAGCTAGATATTGACGAATATCATGGGCATCTTCATTTCCATTATCTATTTGATCAATATTTATGACTTGATCGCAACCGAAGGTTTGACCATTTAGTTTTGATTCAAGTGCTACAAAATCTTCAGGATCTGATGCATTAATCCATTTTTTTACATTTGTAGGGCAGATGAGCGGAGGGCCAAGCCTGCGTTTAACAATCTCTACACCAAGAGGCGAACCTGCAGTGACTAAAACTTTAACGTTGACTTTGTGTCTGAGACGTAGCATTAAAGCGTAGGCCACGATGGTACCAAGTGAATGGCTAATGATGATAACTTCCTCATCATTAGATAATCCGTCCAATATTTGAGCCTTAACTAGATTATCAATTTTTTCTTTTAGTCCAGGTTTATGAAGATATGCAGCAGCTTGCCGCAAAAAAATCTTTGCCACTGCTTTTCCTTTTGTAGGAAGTATGTCTTCAAGAACACGTGCAATTGGGCACTGGTCTACTAACAGGGCACATACCTAAACCCTTTATTGGTGAGGAGTTCTAGTGTGCTCAACGGACGAGAACAAAATCCCATCTCCATTGCTGGTGTGGTCTGCTTACTGAGCCCCCAATGGGGTCTAACCCAGTTATGAATCAGGCGTTGTACATCTAGCACTCGCTGTAACCCCGACCGCTTCTTAGCGTAGAGATTCTGCCGTCTTCGATAAGCACTACATCGTCTCCTCAAGGCAGCATTGTGAGCCTCATTATGATTGGCATGGACCTCAGACCCTAGACTGATAGCGGTAAAGGGATGCTCTGCTTTCACCCACTCTACTCGCCGATTCCCCTGAGACCCTTTAACTTTCATCGCGACTTCTAACCCCTCTCGCCAAACCTTGCGATGCCCATAGTCAGGATGACACTCCTCACCATTGAGATAGACATTGGCGAGCTTCCAAAGTTCTTGTCCATAACGCCTCTCACCATCGGTAAACCATCGAATCCCATCACAGGCTTTGACCCACTCCCAAGCTGAGTAAACGCCATTTGCAAAAAGTTGTGCATCCTTGAGGCCAGCTTGTGCTGTCAACCAATAGCGGCTTTCGCGTTCAAGGAAATGGATGGTCCAGCCCTGGGATTGGCTGGGGGGAAGATTTTTGCCTACACGCGTGTAAACTTCATCCCCTTCTACCGTCACATCAGAGGCTGCTGGTGCGGGAGGTGACCAGTTCTGTGCTTGGTCTGCTAGGCGTTTTTCCCAACGCATAATGGTGGTATGAGATTTACCGAAAGTTCGACCTGCAGCACGAATACCCATCCCTTCGGTGCGAGCTTTGATGGCATAGCTCACTACTGAACTAGCGGTGCGTAAGCGAGCCATTGGGGTACCCGTGCGTTCGTTGAAACGCCGATTGCAATCCTTACACTGATATCGCTGGACTAATGTCCCATCTTGCAGGCTATCAAAGCCGCGCTTTAGGATCTTCTCGCTTAGACAATATGGGCATTCCATTGATCTACATTAGGTTGCGTCGGAAGCATTATAGCTAGATCCTGCTAACAGACCAGTGCCTGCAATTGCCTTCAGCCATTTTTTGTGAATTCCGTTGGCCTGTCGCACATGTCCTGCACGGTCATTCTCATCAAGGACTTTAGAGACTTGCTCATCACTGATATTATATTTATGTTGGAACTCGCGGTATAATTCTGCAACTTTGTCATCCGCATAATCTTCGTCGGGAGATTCTGCACTCATTGGGCTTGAAGCAGGCTTATTGTTACTCCAAGATTCTGTTTCCTGAAAAAGCACATCACCATAGAATGCTGCAATGAATTTTGTATCATCTGGTATGGTAAGACCTGAGTCAGCAGCACCTCGTTTAAGAGCTTTACTCCACTCATCTTTGATGTTCTCTGCTGAATTATCCTGATTGTTGATACCATGAATTAGAAGAACTTTTGTCATTGGATATACTCCTAAAATATTGCTAGGTCAATTGACTCTTATTCGTATCGGCTGTCAATCTCGATGATTTTTATAGTCAAAAGCTTCAATAGACATCAACCATTTGACTGTCAATCTCGATGATTTTATAGTCAAAAGCTTCAATAAACATCTCAAATCCTTTAGATGTGAGACTCGTTGCTGATCTTCCGCTCATCTTTTCGCTAATGAGCCGGATCGAATCTGGGATGTCAAGATAGCGTTCTGTCTGCATAAAACTCCAGCCCTGGCGAAAGATTGGGGCGATTCCCCAGAGAGGGACGTTTTTCAGTTCCGGAACTTCAGTAGTTGCGTAATGGGGGCGATAGTTTGTATTACCATTTTCCTGGGAACGTTGAACTGCTGGTAGATCTGCATATGCGACAACTTTGCCATTCTCTTTTCGCCATTTAATTTTGTCTGCACACAATAGTGCAAGGTCGAATGGCAAGACAGAACCCCGAGCCATAAAATATGCTGTCCGGGCAATATTATCGTAGTCGTTTGAAAATTCGTAGAGATATCCCGCTGTTACTGATTGGTGTGGGAACTCTTCTTTCCCTCGCCTAATACTATCTGCATATACTTTAGCTTCTGCGGCACGTAACGTAGCACTACTAACAAGATTTGAAAAGTCACTCAAAAAGGTTTGCCATGAATCAGTGACAGGTTTATACAGTAAGACATCACCGGGTAAATCCTGAATTATGAATGATACAACACCAGGGTAATCAGGTGTAAGCATCCACTGCTTACCTTGGCGAATTAGCATAGGTGCACCATCTGAAGAAGTGGCTTCTATTTGATAAGAGCTGCCAAGCGACCTTATACTAAGGGATGAGCTACTGGGCACTGCAATTAAGGATGGAAGGTAGTCACAGATAGTAGACCTATCCTCAGACCATCTGTGTGCAATGGGGTTTGATAAGATTCGCAATTGATCCTTCAAAAGGATTTGTCTACGACGTTCATTATCTCTTGTTTGTTGATTGTTAAGGTCATTGATCTGAGGATCGTGAACTGACATCTCAATCGCTTGTGCCATCTGAGAGTTTTGCAGACCAACTGTTGGGCTCGGGAGAGGTTCACTCAATCGATTATAGAAGTTATAAGGAGGCCTAATATCTGTGAGGAGATCCGGTTCCATCTCTTCATTGATTGCGGCTGCACGAGCCTTAACTTCTTCCTCAAGATAGTCTGCCAATGAGTGGTTTGTGACGGCTGGCTGGAACATATGGTATTCAGTTTCGATTGCCTCACGTATTTCGCCAGTCAAAGCATTTAGCAAAACTTCTGAAAATAGACAATATGCTTGTTGGCCATCAATGCCATTGATTTGAAATGAGTAATCACCAAGTCCTGTAGATAAAAATCTGTCAAGCTGAATGCGGTTTTTTCTTCCATCTCGAGTCAGAATTGGATCACCATAAAACTCGATAGCATCACGACCTGAATTTCGACAAGCATCCCCAATTATGCATAATTGACCTGTTAACTCATCATTATATTTTCCGATATTACATTTCAATAATCCTCGTCTAAAAGCCTCAACATTGATCCCCTCACGTAGATCATTGGCTGCGTTAGTGAGCAGCCAAAATTGGTCTCCTGCTGAGCGGACAATACCATGACCAGCAAAGTAGACAACAAGTCTGTCCATAATGTTATTGTCTACAAAATTGCTGACTTCTTGACGTATGAGTTCAACATTGATTTGTGGAAAAACATCATCACCTAAATACAAAACTTTGTAGTTACAGTCTTCTTTCGGTTGCTCTGCCCATTCACGAAGTCTTCTTGCACTTTCTAATGTCCCTGGCAAATTATTATATGCACCAACATATTTTGAAACTGCGATTATGATCATCGCCTTGTCATTTAGCATCTATCCCTCCCCAATAAAGATAAGCTTCTTCTGAGAATTCAAAATTCCATAAATATTAGCTATCGAATTAGAATGACAAGAATTTTTAGTTTAATTTTATTAGCAGTGATTCCTGACATTAGATATCTAAGTAATTTAAATCATCCTCTTTTATGAACCTAAATTTAACCATGCATTTGCAATAATACTTCTTATTTTTTAACAGCACTGAAATCATATGATTTTATTGTCTTTCCAGTTCAACTTATATACCCCTACAAATTTATCAGGGCAAAGATAGGCAAATATGCAAGAGTACTAGATGCTCTTGCAATAGATAAGAAAGCCACCTGCAAGCAGAAAGAAAAGCAAGCAGCCCGAAAAAAGTGAATTCAAGAATTAGAGGCTCTCGCCCCCAAAGTAGATCAAGCTTGGCAGAGGGTGGTAGATCTGATTGCCTTAAAACAAGCTAAACCCTACGATGAAGCGACTGCTCTACTGCGCGACCTTTGCGACTTGGCGAAATATCAAGACCAAGTCCCTGCTTTTATCTCACGTTTCGAGCAAATCAAGTCTGACTATAGCAATCGTCCAGCTCTGATGAAACGCTTTAGAACAATCAAGCCATCATCGTAAGTTTTTGATCCCGTTTGGGTTTGTCACAGTTGGACATTGCGATGGTCTACAAGCGTAGCCTGAGCTACGCTTGTAGACCATCGCACCTACAGCCCTCGCTGCAGCAAAAACTTGATAAAGTTGCGCTTGCGTTTATAAGTCGTCTTGAGTTGAGCTATGTAGGCTTCAAATTGTGCCGTTTGATTCAGCCGTGCCTGTAAGTCTTTGATCTTGAGGAGTAGCGCAATCGCTTGCTCGTACGCTTGGTTATTGGTCTGGTTCAGTAGCGGTTCAATGGCAGGTTGATAGACCGACAAAGCCTCTTCAGGGTGGTCGGATGATCGCACATCTGCTAATCGCATCCAATGCCGTTGGCTACATCCACCAGTTTGAGCCGCCTGCCAAGCTTGGTCACTGTCTTCTTCCCAGAGGTAAATGTCCACCAAGAGGGAATAGCCAATCTGCAGATAAGGATGGTGATGTTTAGGGCCTTGCGGTCTATGATCTGCAACATGCTGAGCATGGGCCAAGGCTCTGGGTCGCCAACGGTCCCAAGACCTTGCCTGTTCTGCTTTTTGCTTGAGCTTTTGGTAAATCGGTAGCGCCGGACGGTGGTCAAACTCCTGCCAAACAATCTCTACAGCATCTTCTAAACGACCCTGGTGTTCATATTGGGCAATCAAGAACTCACCTAGCTGTCCAGTCCATTGGGTACCAACAAAAGTTTGATAACCTCGTTCTGCCCAAGCAATAGCCTGCTCGGTTTGCCCCTGGGTTTGATACAGGTTGGCAATTTGCAAATAGCGAGAAGGTTGCGAGAGATCCTTAGCAATCACCTCTACGAGTTCTTCTAAATTACCCGTGGCTGCTACCACTGCTTCTTTCATCCGGTTCAGCTTGGAACGGCGATAGCTATAGCTATAGTGCTCACTGCCACTCAATTCGGGCAGTTTTTCCCATTCCGCATTCACTAAAGCCTGATAGGTTGCTCGCCCTGCTTCTCCCAGAATATCCGCATAGGTCTCTAGGGCATTGTAGAAAAAGCCATATCCCGACTGAAGTTCCGCATGAAATAACCGCTCAGCCAGGGCATGAGGATTAGGGTTGGCGATGTCACAGGCTTGGTAGTGAAGGTCCTGCACCTGCTCTAGGATCTCATTGAGATTACCATCAGAATCGTCTACGGAGTTGAGGGCATCTTCGAAGAGTGAAATCGCTTCCTCACAAAGCTCAATCACATCGCTGGCATAGCCTTGCTCAAGTAAGTCATCCAGACCATCCATCACAGCTTGAACGCCATCCGCATAGCTAGCTGCTCCCCAGTAATCAACAAAATCTCCAATTGCGATCGCATTTCTCAGAGATCGTCGGAAGGTATTGATATCAGCCCCGCCCGACTGCTGAGCCGCTGCCTTCATCAGCAGATGTTCTCGCCACCGAGCATCCTCCATCGCTTTATCTAAAATCAGCTTGACCAGATCGTCCCGTTCTTGCCGAGCCAAATAGTCCCGGACATCCTGCATGGTTGTCCCTGGTTTGGAGGGAGCATCCCCTGCTTGATAGGGCGGGGGTTCATCAATCCAAGTCAGACCCACGGCAACACAGTGCTTACAAAACAGATCATCTACGCCTAAGGGACAGGTACAGCGGGAGTACAATTGGTCGTTTTCTAGCCAGAGATGAACCTGATAGGTTTCCATGCCCCAGACTTCAGCGGTGATATGCTCATCGTACTGAGCGAGGGAGTGAACTCGGCCTTCTTCAAAATAGCCAACACCTCGTTCGTAATAGCGATCACCTGCTAGTTCACGCAGTAAGTCTTCACAAAGAATATCGCTGAAAGTTGTCATGTTATCTCAACCCGCTCAGTAGTAGAACAAAATAGCCCTTCAGCCTTTTAGACAATCGGCGGCATTTTCTTGTTAAGAACGGGTTTATAGTACCTCACAGCCAAATTCTCAGCTCGGTTAAGCAACCACTCTGGTAATTGAACCCAGTCGATAAAAGCATTTGTTCCGCAACGAGCTAGGATATCGCTGATTTTGTGATGTCCCTTCTGCCAGCGTTGATGGATATTCTTCGCTTGCCCAACGTAAATAACTGTCCCAGCGCCATCTAGAACTCGATAGATTCCGCCACAAGTCGGTAAATTGTCTAGCTGGGTAATCGATATCACTATACCTCTAGCTCCTCAAGGGTGATATCGATTGAGTTGGCCTGAGAATTGTGTTGAATCCCTTTCCATATCTTGTCTACAGCTTCGGCTGATAATCCGGTCACCCTACCTACTCGATGCAAGGATTGCTGAAGTTCTATGTCCTGTTGATCCAGTTGATTGAGGGTTATATCTGGTTGGATAGTTTGCTGATGCTTCAGTAGATCAAGTATCGCCAGCCATTCAGCTTTATAGCGTAAGTCACGGCCATAGGTGAGAACCGGACGCTGACGCTTGAGTTCCGGTGTTCGAGGGACACCAGTCAATCTAAAGACCTCAACCTTAATTTCCTGAAGTTTCACGACTTATCGTTCTCAGCCCCAGCAAGATGTTTATAACGAATTGCTTTTTTCACCAGCTTTAAGATTTCTGACTGTTCCCAATCCAACAGTGACTCCCCTATCGAGATTGCTTTATTCACGGATCGAGTACTGTAAATCTGATTCACTTTTGTCCGGATTGAAGGGTCCACACCTTCGTGTTCCAGAACTTTTTTGACTAAAGTGCGCTGCACCCGGTAGGTGTCGTTCCATTGTTGAAGTGAACGCTGGCTATTTTCTAATTTTGCAACCGTTTTAAGCTTTTCCGACCAGCTATCGAGGAAGTTGGATAGAGCACTAGCAGAGCTAACCCCCACCTTTTTCATTAGATTTCGAAGAACGTTGCCGCGGTCTTGCGCAACTTGGATAACCCGCACATGTTCATCGCGGTAGAGCGCCAATACTAACTCTGTTGCAGCATTGGTGGCATGTTTAAGCTGGCGACCCGACATGCTCCCTTGATTGCTCTCAATTTCTTGGAGAACATCGTCGTAATTGGTCACATTATGGCGCAAGTGATTAAGCAGCTCCCGCCCTGAAGCAGAAGTGAAATCGAGGACATCATCATATTCATCTTTAATTTGATAAAGCAAATCAGGCCGCTTAAGTTCGACCATTGATTTAATCTGCTCTTTGGAATAATACGGACTGGGCATAGTTACAACTTAAACACAGATGTTATGAATGATCTCAACAGCTAAAGCGAGCCATCATTTATAACGTCACTTACCAAAATACTTCTTCTTTAGGATTCCCTTGTGTAAAGTCTGATTCTTATATTGGGGGGATTGTGATCGCAGCTATAATCCACCCAGGAATCTAAGGCTGATATGGCTAACCTCAAGCGGACTCGCGAAGATATTCTGCAAGCGGTAATTGGAACCGTTCACCGACAAGGATTAGTGGCAACCAGCTTAAACGAACTGTTTGCTGCCAGTGGTGCCTCGTCGGGGAGCTTTTATAACTATTTCAGTTCTAAGCATGACCTGGGCCATGCCTTGATTGACTATGAATGGGAACTGTTGAATGCCAGCGTTTTGGAACCGGCCCTGCGCAGCTCGGAAGACCCTATCGAGCAAGTGCTTAATATGGTGAATCAGCTAGAAGCCAAAAACTTAGAACAGCCTCACTGTGGGGGATGTCTCCTAGGCAATCTGGTAGTGGACTTAGTGGAACAAGATCCCTCCTTTCGAGAGCACCTTACCCTGATTTTTGATCGTTGGGAGCAAACCATTGCCCAGACGCTCAGGCAAGCTGAAGATCGTCTGGCAGATAGAGACATAGAGGGGCTCGCAGAACAGATCCTCAACACGGTTGAAGGGACGCTGCTGATGGGGCGCTTGCATGATGACCCAAACCGGATTAAGCGGGGATTTGCAGCCGCTCGGGACCTGATTCACCAGGCTATTAAGTCTTGAGAAAGTGTAACTGTCAACACCAAATCAGTTAAATTAGTATGTTCAAATAGATAGAACGTTCTATTTGGCAGATTAATTATGTCTGAGGTTACTGCAATCTCACCCATTGCTAAAGACGGGTTAGATAGCTTGATTGCGAAGAATCGGGAAAACCTGGAAGAGCAGAAGACCTTAAAGGTCAAAACAGTTTGTGATCAACGGATGCGTAGCCTGAACTACGCCCGAGACTTAGAGCCATTCGTCATTGATGAGCCACCTGGGTTGTTAGGCGATAACACGGCCCATAACCCGTCCGAAATTGTATTGGGTGCTTTTGGGTCGTGTTTAGTCGTGGGTATCCAGGCCAATGCAGCCGCCCAAGGGATTTCCTTAACTAAATTGCAGGTTGAACTGGAAGCAGATATTAATATCACCAGTACCTGGGGAACCGGAGAATTAGCGAAGCCTCAAATCGGTTTTAGTGATGTGCGCGTCAAAGTGGATATTGATGGCGATGCCAGCCGAGAGGTCTTAGAAGAGTTAGTGCAACATGCCAACACCTGGTCGCCAGTCTCCAATACTTTAAGTCGCCCCATGCCCATTAGTGTGTCTATGGCGTAGGGCAGGTTCTTGTCTAAGGGAGTGCTCAATATCTGATGACTCCCTTAGACAGAACACAGTTGAGCTGAAACAATTCCACGAACCATGATTGTTAACCGGAAAGGGTCAAGATAGATGGTGTTACCCAAGACACCCACCCATAATTCATCCACTCTGATCGATTCAAAGGACAGGCCATCTGTTCCTGGGGATGGAGCGGTTTTCGTCCCTGCTATTGCTGCCATTCGCACTGTCGTTGACCAAGAACTGGCCCCCCATGTTCAAGATATTGACTTGAATGGCCAATATCCGGGAGACATTATGCAGCGTTTGGGAGCAGCGGGAGCCTTTCGGCAAGCGGTGTCTCCTGAGTTTGGCGGAGAAGGCATCAGCCTAAAAGGTGCCATACAGTCTATTGAGGCTGTTTCCAAGTCCTGTTTATCCACAGGGTTTATTACTTGGTGTCAGGTGGCCTGTACCTGGTATTTACAGAACACTCAAAACTCGGAACTACAAAAGGAACTTTTACCCGCCGTGGCCCAGGGACAAGTCATGGCCGGAACGGGCTTATCCAATCCGATGAAGTGTTTTGCTGGGATCGAAAAAATTGCCTTGACGGCCACCAAGGTTGAAGGCGGCTTTATCCTCAATGGCCAATTACCTTGGGTCTCTAATCTGGGTCCAGGGCATTACTTTGGCGTCGTGGCCCGGATGGCTAACGAAGATGCCCACCTAATGGTGATTGTGTCTGATCAGTTAGAGGGGGTCTCGTTACGACGGTGCGGAACGTTTATCGCGTTGGAGGGGACGGGAACCTTCGGGTGTGTCTTCCGGAATGCCTTTATCCCGGATCAGTATGTTTTAGCGGCCCCCTGCGAAGCTTATATTCACCAGATCCAACCGGGATTTATTTTGACCCAAGTGGGCATGGGGTTGGGCTTAGTGGCAGGATGTATTGACTTAATCAACCGCTATCAACGCCGCTTGGGACATGTGAATTGCTTCTTGGCAGATCAACCCAGTGATTTGATGGCCGAGCTAGCCTTAGCCCAAGAACAGGCTTACGACCTGGCAGATGAGCTGGTCCAAGTGGAGGGTCGTTTATCGCCAGCACTGATGAAAAAAGTGATTCAAGCTAGGCTCACTGCAGGAGAAATGTCGATCAAGGCTGCCAATGCAGCGATGTTGCATGCTGGGGCTCGTGCTTATATCAAGGGGAGTCCAGAAGAACGGAAACTGAGAGAAGCTTACTTTGTTGCGATTGTGACGCCTGCCATTAAACAGCTAAAGAAAATGTTGTATGCCATGGGTGATTGAGCTTAATGCTTCCATCGATATTTATCAAGGCAATAAATCAATAGATTTTTGAGTTTGTATTTTAGTAATTTCCATTAATTTTCTTTATGCATTAAACAACATTCTCTAATAGAGAACGACTAGATTTAATATAAAAATTCTCCCTAGATAATTATTTTAATTTAGAAGATAATCACTAATATGTATTCCATAATAAGCTTAATCAGACTAAGCTTATATTTGAGTTATTCCTGTGATCTGAACGATGCTTTTCATCTCTTGAAGTATTTGTTTGGAAAATCTTTTGAGTTTTAGCTTATTCATTTATTCAGTCTTTACTAGAGAAAAACAGCAATATTAAATACACTGGGATAATATTTTATCTGATTCGATTATTCGTTTAGCTAAAGAGAGTTTCAGTATTTAATAAATTCATTTTTTGTGCTTATTATTATAATTTTTATACTCACCATAATGAATAGTATTACTCAATACATTAAGTACAGAGACTTCACGTTCTAATAGGTTTAGAAAATAGAACTTTCAAGAGAATTAAATAATGCTGTGGGCTTCAACCGACTCTCAAGCTTCATCGTGGGATCAGCTTGCTGTTGAGCGAGGGAATTTAGCAGATTTAAATGTTCAATGTACGATTTGCGGACGGTATCACGCGACGGCAGATCATCTGAAATATATGGCTGATATGCCGCAAGACCCCACTGACTTGATTGATGATTTGGTAAAAATGCGATTTTATCAATCTGATGCCGTGTCCATTGCCAGCAGGATTAGTCAAGCGGAATTGCGGACAGCGCTCTTTGTGAAGATGGCCGCTAATGGCAATCCCAAGCGTGAGCGACTCGTGAATGAGCTGATTCAACTGGCAGGAGGACTGGATGAAGCCTTTGCTGCAGCCTTTGGCCCCAAATCGGGAGAATTTTTTACAGATGCTCAGCGGACTGGACAGTTTACGCGGCGTAAGTTTCTGCGCAATATTGCCGTGGGGGCTGCCCTAGTAACTCTGGCGAACTGTGCGTCTAGACCTGAGAATCCAGAAGGTGCTGCAGACCTCCCTCCAGCCGAAGTGGGGGATTTGGAAAAAACGGATTTGAACATTGCTTTTTTACCGATTACTTGTGCCACACCCATCATCATGTCTAAACCCTTGGGCTTTTATGAGAAGTATGGCCTCAATGTCACGTTGAAAAAATATGCGGGATGGTCCGTGGTTCGAGATGCTGTGATTGCTGGGGAGCTGGATGCGTCGCATATGTTAGCCCCCATGCCCATTGCCATGTCTTTAGGGCTAGGCTCTACCGCCTTTTCGACTAAGCTCGCCAGTATTGAAAATAACAATGGTCAAGGGATTGCGGTGGCCAATAAACATTTAGGCAAGGTGAATGGTCCGGCAGATTTCAAAGGGATGACCATTGGTATTCCCTATGATTATTCCAACCACAACTTACTGCTGCGCTACTACTTGGCAACGGGAGGAATTGATCCAGATAAGGATGTCAAACTGTTGATTCTGCCTCCACCAGATGCGATCGCAAAAATGAAGGCAGAACAAATCGATGCGTTTATCTTGCCCGATAACTTTACCCAGCGGGTTGTTAGGGATGACATTGGTTTTATCCATCTATTGACCAAAGACTTATGGCCAGGACATCCCTGTTGCGCCTTTACGGCGTCTCAAGCCTGGATTGATGAGCATCCCAATACGTTCCGAGTGCTCAACAAAGCCATTATTGATGGCGCTACCTACGCCAATAAACCCGAGAACCGAAAAGAAATCGCGGCTGCGATCGCACCCCGAGAGTTTCTCAATCAACCCGTTGATGTGTTGGAAGCGGTGATGACGGGCAAGTTTGAAGATGGTCAAGGGAATACCTTAGATGAACCCGATCGCATTTACTTTGACCCATATCCGTGGAAAAGCTTTGCCACCTGGATTTCGAACCAACTAGTGCGTTGGGATTATATGACGCCCGAGCAAGCGGATTATGACGAGATTGGAGAAACCATCTTTATGACCGATTTGGCGCGTGAATTAGCCACGGAGTTAGGAGCAGAGGTTCCTCAAGATGTGACCCGGATCGAGAAACTCAAGTTTGATACCTTAGACCCCCAAAACGCCACTGAATATATAGAGCGTCAACAGAAAGAATATGGCGTTTGAGGGGTGGCGAAGAGATCTAGCTCTGGCCTGGGCACGCCTAACAGGCTCCTTTGACTCAGGTCGTTCGGAATTGCTCCGTTACCTGTGAAAAGTAATAGGTTATTTCCCGCCTGATGCTTCTGATGCCCCCCAAACTACGCGACCCCCTATCACTTCAATTAGAGATTGCAGGTTTGTAGTTGTTGATACAGGGGAGTCCAGACAAGCCACCTACTGTGCAGAGTTAATGATGCTGATTAACGCATCAAGCCCTTTCAGAACACTTCAAGAAGGATGCTTCCCTTATGCCAGAAGTTACGACTCCCATCCACCAGACTGGCGACTTTTTTGTGGATTATGAGGAAAAAGTCTTCCCCGATGTGCAGGCCGATCCGGGCGAAAAAGCCTTAGTTACCTTTCATACCGTTGCCTTTGAAGGCTCAATTGGCTTGGTGAATTTATTACAGGCCACCCGCCTAATTCGCAAAGGATTTGAGACTTCCGTTTTGCTCTATGGTCCTGGCGTAACCCTGGGCGTCCAGCGAGGCTTTCCCAAATTAGGCGATGAAGCTTTCCCCGGGCATATGGCCATGAACAATCAGCTCGTCAAGATTATGGAAGAAGGGGGCAAAGTCTATGCCTGCCGATTTGCCCTACAGGCCCTCTATGGTCATGGTGAACCCTCTTTGATTCCGGGGATTCGACCTATTAATCCCTTGGATGTCTTGGATATTGTCTTGGTGCACCGCAAAGCAGGAGCCTTTATCCTCGATACCTGGACTATGTAATCCTTGGGCCAGCCCCTTGAGGTCATCATTATGGATCACGAAAAAACAGTACGAGCCGCTGCGGTGCAGATCAGTCCGGTCTTGTTTAGTCGAGAAGGGACCACGGAGAAGGTTTTGGATGCGATCGCATCTGCAGCCCAAGAAGGCGTGCAGCTCATCGTCTTCCCTGAAACCTTCGTTCCCTACTACCCCTACTTCTCCTTTATTCAGCCGCCCGTGGTGATGGGTAAGGCCCATATGCAGCTGTATGAAGAAGCGGTGACCGTGCCGGGGGCGGTGGTTGATGCCATCAGCCGAGCCGCTCGCTCCTACGAAATGGTGGTGGTTCTGGGGGTGAATGAGCGAGAAGGCGGTTCCCTTTATAACACCCAACTGATCTTTGATGCCGATGGCACCTTGGGGCTGAAGCGACGCAAAATTACCCCCACCTACCATGAGCGGATGGTCTGGGGACAAGGGGATGGGGCTGGACTCGCCGTCCTAGAGACGGCTGTGGGTCGGCTAGGGGCCTTAGCCTGCTGGGAACATTACAATCCCCTGGCTCGCTATGCCCTGATGGCTCAGCAGGAAGAAATTCACTGTGGGCAGTTTCCGGGGTCGATGGTGGGGCAAATCTTTGCCGACCAAATAGAGGTAACCATGCGCCACCATGCTTTGGAGTCGGGCTGTTTTGTGGTTAATGCCACAGGCTGGCTCACCCCAGAACAAAAGCAGCAAATTACCGCCGATGAAAAGCTGCAAAAGGTTCTGAGTGGGGGCTGCTATACAGCCATTATTAGCCCTGAGGGGGTGCCCCTCTGTGACCCTGTGACCGAGGGCGAAGGGATGGCCATCGCCGATCTCGATTTCTCCCTGATTACCAAGCGCAAACGGATGATGGACTCCGTGGGCCATTATTCCCGGCCCGATCTCTTGCAGTTGCAGGTGAATCAACAAGCTTGGGCCGTAATGCAAGCCGCTCCCACCGTACCGCTTCCAGAGCAGGATTTTCCTTTATCCAGTGAGCCTATCCCGCACCCCGTCGATTAACCCAAGATTATGGACAAACAACATCTGATTACTGAACTGCAATCAAATGGACTGCAGGTAATTGACCCAAATATTGGCGTGGCGGGTCGTCGGGGTGGAGCAGGCCCCTCGGATCATAAAGCGGTGACCGTGGATGGGACGACGGTGATGGTTCCCATCTATACAGGCACCGCTAGCCAGTCCCCCTATACGGCCCAAGTCAACCAAGGTCGGCAAGCAGTGCTAGAGAAAGCGGACCAGGCTGTAGCCACGGTGGAATTTCCTCAGCAGCCCCAGTTTTACCAACTGCAAACGGCAGAAGGCATTCCCTACTGGAAGATTGCCCTGCTCCATAGCCATGACGTGTTGGCCACTACGGTATTGCAAACCTGTATGCGGTATCGCAATTCCGATACGGCCTGCCAGTTTTGTGCCATTGAAAAGTCCCTAGAGGCGGATCGGACCATTGCCCGCAAAACGCCAGAACAGCTGGCAGAAGTGGCGGAAGCAGCAGTGCGGCTGGATGGGGTCAAGCATATGATTATGACTACCGGGACGCCCAATACCCGCGATCGCGGGGCTGCCTACCTCGCCGAATGTGCCCAAGCCATTAAAGCGCGGGTCAACCTACCGATTCAGGCCCAATGCGAACCCCCTGATGACTTTGGCTGGTTTGCCCAGATGAAGGCGGCAGGAGTAGATAGTTTGGGAATGCACCTAGAAGCGGTTGATCCACAGGTGCGATCGCAAATTATGCCTGGTAAAGCCGAAGTCCCCTTATCCCACTACTTTGAGGCCTTTGAGGCCGCAGTTCAGGTATTTGGTTGGGGCCAAGTTTCTACCTATTTATTGGCCGGACTGGGCGATAGCCTGGACACTTTGGTGGATGCGTCGCAACGGCTCATTGATTTGGGGGTATATCCCTTTGTCGTGCCCTTTGTCCCCATTTCTGACACCCCCTTAGCTAACCATCCCGCTCCCAGCAGCGAGTTTATGTTTGCCCTCTATCAGCAGGTGGGGGCGATGCTCAAACAAGCGGGCATGTCCTCGGCAGATATCAATGCAGGATGTGCCAAATGTGGTGCCTGTTCCGCTTTGTCTACATTTGAAGCTTAATTTTTAGAGGGTTTATAGAAGCCTGCAATCCCCCGATTGCTGGGCAGCACTATTCAGCAGCACAGAGGTATCTGATGGCATCCAGTCGATATTGCTTTAAGTTGGCGCAATCTCCCCAAGATCTACGGGGATATTTTGAATTGCGCCAATCTATTTTTTGTCAGGAACAAGGTCTATTTGAAGGGGACGATGAAGACGATATCGATACCACGGCCTATCCGATCGTGGCCATTGATCAAGAAGCCCCTCCAGACCAACAGGTGGTCGGGGTAGTCCGCATCTACGAGGAACAAGATCGGCTCTGGTACGGTGGTCGCTTGGGGGTTCATGCTGACTATCGTCGGGTGGGACGGATTGGCAAGGGTCTGATCTATAAAGCCGTGACCACTGCCAATACCTGGGGATGCGATCGCTTCCTAGCTACCGTCCAACTCCAGAACGTTCGGTTCTTTCAGCGCCAGCACTGGGACTCCTTAGAAGAGATACAGATTTGCGATCGCCCTCACCATCTGATGGAAGCAGACTTGGCCTTCTATCCTCCCGGCCATGAACCCCGTCCCCAGCCCCTCCTGCAAGCTTCTTAATGCTGTCGGAACTAGCCGCCGAATTACGACAAACCTTGGGCCTTTTGCATAAACGGGATATTCAACCCGTGGCTCGTCACTTGGGGGCTTGGGTCCCAGACAATACTACTCAACAACCCATTTGGTTGGGAGACGACTGTGCCGCTATTCCCGATGGCGAGGGGTACCTGCTGCTGGCAGCGGAGGGCATGTGGTCCGTGCTAGTGGAAACAGAACCTTGGTTTGCAGGCTGGTGTGGAGTCCTCGTCAACGTTAGCGATATCTATGCCATGGGGGGCAAACCGATTGCCGTAGTCGATGCCCTCTGGAGTCAGTCCACAGATCAGGCGGAGCAACTTTGGCAAGGGATGAAAGCGGCATCTCAGGCCTTTAATGTGCCGATTGTGGGGGGCCATACTCACTGTCATAGCCCCTATGAAGCTCTATCGGTGGCAATTTTGGGACGGGCTCAACGGTTGATTACTAGTTTTAATGCCCAACCGGGCGATACCCTTCTGCTGGTCACCGATCTCAAGGGTCAGCCCCATCCTAAATATCCGTTTTGGGATGCAGCAACGATGGCTGAGCCACAGACATTGCAAGCCCATCTCAACTTACTGCCCACCCTGGCTGAGTCAGGACTATGCGATGCCGGGAAAGACATTAGCATGGGGGGCTTAGTGGGCACCTTGTTGATGTTATTAGAGACTTCTGGCTGTGGGGCTGTATTGGACCTAGAGGCAATTCCCTGCCCTGCTGATTTGGCCTTCAAACAGTGGCTGGTGAGTTTCCCCAGCTATGGGTTTTTGCTCAGTGTCAGATCCGATTGTGTGGAGCCAATTCAGCAATTGTTTGCCCCTCATGATTTGATCTGTGCAGCGATTGGTCAGATTACACCAGGGCATACCTTAACCCTAAAATCTGGCGCTGAATTAACTTCTTTCTGGGATTTAAACCAAGAATCCCTCACGGGTTTTTCTCCATTCCCGGCCAACCGGGAGCACAACCCATCAAATTTCTGAATTGGGCGGTTGTCGATCTTGCAGTTGGGCCATTTCGCGATGGAGTTCGGCTTGGAGTTCAGCTTCGGTGGGGAGGTGGAGTTGATAGCGGCTGGCGAAGATTTTGGGCTGTTGGTTGGGGCCAAGGGTGTATTTGACCACGGCATCATTTTTGTCAGAGCAAAGGATCAGACCAAGGGTGGGGTTGTCGTCTGGGGCACAGCGTTCGAGATCGTAGTAGTTGACGTAGAGCTGGAGCTGACCAAGGTCGCCGTGGTTGAGTTTGCCGACTTTCAGATCAATCAGAACGTAGCACTTAAGGATGGTGTGATAGAAAACGAGATCGATATAGAAGTGATCGCCTTCGAGGCTGATCCGTTCTTGGCGGGAGACAAAGGCAAATCCTTTACCCAGTTCGAGTAGAAAGGTTTGCAGGTTGCTTATTAAGGCGGTTTCGAGATCGGATTCGACGAGACGAGGGGATTCGGGGAGGCCGAGGAATTCGATCACCACGGGGTCTTTGAAGACGTCGCTGGGGGTTTGGATAATTTGGCCTTCGGTGGCGAGCTGCATCAGTCCGGCTTTGTCGGTGCTTTTGGCAAGACGCTCAAATAGGAGGCTGCTAATTTGGCGTTCGAGTTCGCGGGCGGACCAGTTATTTTTTAGCACTTCGATTTCATAAAAGGCACGAGCGTTCAGATTCTCGACTCGGAGTAAGGTGCGGTAGTGGGTCCAGGAGAGGTTTGGGTGAAGTTGACCGGGTTGCCAATTGGGTTGGGATTGGCTGAGGGTGGTGAATTGATCACTCGATAGAGATTGGTCACGCACTGCGTGACTTATTGAAGTGGCTGTTAATAGGTCAGGGAAGCCCAAATAAAATTGCCGTATATATTTGAGATTAGATAAGGAAAACCCTTTGCCAACGTCTTTGGTCAATCTGCGAGAAAGGTCTTTGAGTAGGCTTTCGCCATATTCGGCCCGTTGTTGCCCCTTTTGTTCTTGCTCGACAATTTCGCGCCCGATCAGCCAGTAGGAGACGACGTGCGCCGTATTGACGGTCCGGGAAACGCCAATTTGGGCGACGTTGAGGATGTCGCGAATCCGTTGATATAGTGAATCGGGGTGATTATCGCTCATGGGAATGGGCTTACAGGGGTGGCACTCAGACCTGGAACCTAAACTTCTAGCTGGCCTACTACTGCAGCGGCAAGGGCTGTGGCTTTTCCCTGGGTTTCATGCAGGTGGTTTTCGAGGGTGTCACAGAGTGTCATCAGTTGATCAACTTTGGCAACAATGCGCTTTTGCTCGATTAGGGAAGGGACACCGATCCATACATTTTGAATGTCTCCTTGACTAACCTTAAATAACCCAGAAGTAGTTTTTGCAGAAGCTTCTATTTGTTGTCTAACGTACAAGCTGTCCCAAACATATTGAAAAAAAGAAGATGTCAAAAGTTTGTCTTGAATTCTGACTCTAATCATCGTATCGGGAAAAGCAACGGGGTTCTTAGGCTCTTGGGGCATTAATGCTCCTCGTCCAACTAGATGGATAGATCCGTTGCCACGCGCTACAAAGTAATCATTTTTCCGAACTTTCCATGCTTCAGCTTGCTCTTCAGTCCAATCGCCTTCTTTAAAGTCATCACAATTTAAGTAAGTACCTCTCAGGGCAGACAATCTGAGTACAGGAAATCCACCTTTTCTATCACGTACTGAGCGTCCATTTCTCAACGGCTCACATATCAAAGTGTTCATTTGAAGGCATTGCCATGACTTCGGTAACTTCACAGGAATACTTTGTTGATCTATGAATTCATGAGTGTTTTGAAGTAACCGTCCACGTAGAGCGACTTCTAAGATCAGCTTTCTCAAGCTTTCAATTTCCTCAGGTTGTTGGCTCAGGCATTCCCAATTCTCCCGCACAAATTCCCAGGCGGTATTTAACGATTCATCTGTTTCAACATTCATCAGGGCATCGATCGCACTTGCCTGCATTTTTGTTCGTAGGGTGTTGCGATCGCACTTCGATACCTCATAGCGATCGCACAATGCCATCAATTCATCCACCTTCGCCACAATCCGCTTCTGCTCTGCAAGAGGTGGCAGGGGAATCGGTAATGCTCTCAAACCACTTAGCGGAACTGTTTTCTGCGCTATTCCTGTTGCAACATGAGATGCATCTTGCTTGCACTTTGGGCTAGAAAGTGCAATCTGTAGATACCTAGCAGATAAATTTTCAGAAGTTCTGAGAATAGCAATATGGCGTTGAACACAGAACTTACGTTCTGTTTTAACAAGTATTGTGATTCCGTATGAACCAGTCACCGTATATAAAATATCCCCTTTTTGAGGCTTCTTTCCCCAATCCAAGTTCTCAAAGTAGTCATGAGTAGTGAATCGTGTTGACGAAAAATCAAGTTTTCCTTTACTGACATTCCCAATCACTAAAAATGGAATTCCATGCTCAACTTTCGGTGGCGGCTGATGATCGCCATCAGTTACTAGTAAACATAGTTCAGATGCAGGAGCCTCTATCCAGTTCTGGGGAAGTGAATGTATGCATTCTTCAAAAGAGTGACTTTTCTGTCGTTTAAGATTTGATATTTTCTTGTCTTTAATTAACTGTTTTCGTTCTGCTGCAATATATTGCAACAGCTTATCCGCAGGCTCATCTGCTGGATCTTGCGGCACTAACTGTCCTCGCACTGCCAAATCCAAAATCAACTCTCGCAGCCGTTGTACCCCACCCGGTGCTTCCGCAATCACCTCGAAATTATCCCAAAACGTTGGCAAATCCATTAAACTTCCAGCTCATCTACAACCAAAACCTGCAACTTAGCCACCTTCTTAAGCTGAAAATCATTCGTCAAAAAACCATCACATCCAGACACAATCGCAGTTGCAAGCTGCAAAGCATCAGGTAACTTCAGAGAATATTGAACCCGCAATTGAGCCGCTTTTACCGTGATTTCTCCATCAATCGCAACAAAGGTCGTCAACACCGACATTCGCGATCGTCCCACTCATCGCGCGTTTGCATCACCCACGCTTGCGCATTTTCTTCCTTGCCAGAACCAGCCGCAATCCCCTCTAACTCTAGCCACGATCGCTTAGCCGCGATCATCTCCGCCTCACTATTAGCCAAATTCTTCAAACCCGACCGTTCGATGGGCTGCTCGTACTCTAGTGTTTTAACTTCCTCGATCCATTGCTCCAAATTCTTTTGCACTTCTGCTTGGTCAGGCTGAGCATTCGATACTGCTGCAGCATCCATATATCTTTTCTTAAACAGATATTCAGTGACCTGCTCTCGATCCTGCTCCGAAAGCTGATCAACCAACCTTAAAACCGTTGCTAATGACGTATCCAAACCACCCTCCCCGGCCTCTAATTCTCGACCTTATCCTCTATGCTAAATAACCCCACCACCATTTCTGCAAAATAGATCAGACTGCGATTGCTCCTAAGTCATCTACTGATATTGCTGAATCTCCGCCACAGCATCCTCTAGGCTCAAATCATCCAACCACTGCCGTCGCTCCTGAGTATAGTCACCCTCACCCCGATCGAATGGTTGCAAAAATCGCACCATCCCCTCCCAGCCCAGCTCATTCACCAAAGCCTTATAGCCCAAGCGATTAATTTCAATTGGCATCATCACTCATCTCTCCCATCCCTCTATCATTTCAAACAATCCCGCAAAGCCAATTGCCCAAGCCTTAAAATGCAGGCTACTTCAGAAATTCATCATACTCACGATGCGTCCCAATCCAAATCCAAACATAATCCTCGCCACGCTTCAGCGCCAACGCTCGATAATCCCGGCTAATCCGGACTGACCAGAGTTGTTTGCCCACCTTCTTAAAATGCAGTGATGGATAAAACATATCCTCCTGCCACAACCGATATACCTTCCGTGCTAGAGCCTTTGCATCCGGTGACAACCGACCATACGCCTGCCAAAAATCAGCCGTTGTTAAGGACTTCATCCAAATCTCTCACCTTGCCAGCCACAATCTCTGCCTCTGCCTTCGCAATCAGCCCATCCAATCGCCCCGCCTCCACATCTGCCTGCATCTGTGCATCCCAGGCATCATCTAAATAATCCACCAACCATGCTGACAACTGCCGCGCCTCATCCTCCGGCAACTGTCGAATTGCTGCTTCAATTTCAGCCACTGTCGTCATCTCGCCATCTCCTCGTGCAAGGGATTTTCCTATTCTAAACAATCTCGCAAAGCCGCTTGTAAAGCCGATCTCGCCTCATCCGCCTGCTTCACAGCAAACCGATACTTATCCAGCAATACCGCCGCATCCTCATGCACCTCCCCCGCTGCATTCGGATTCTTTACATCCAGATTGTAGTTATTCGCCTGAATCTCCTGTAGCGACACCTTCCAGGCAAACTCATTTTCCTCCCGTTTTTCCCACCACGCCTTCTCCGGCCCAAACTCCTCAATCCGCATCGGCTTAGTCTTCGAGTAGGACTTATACCCCTTGGGATAAGGATGCTCGTAATACCAAATCTCCTGGGTCGGCTCCCCCTTGGTAAAAAACAACAGATTCGTCTTAATGCTCGTATAGGGCGCAAACACCCCATTCGGCAACCGCACAATCGTATGCAAATTACACTCCCGCAGCAGCTTCTCCTTAATCCGCGTTTTAATCCCTTCCCCAAATAACGTCCCATCTGGCAGCACAATCGCGGCTCGTCCCCCCGCCTTCAGCAGCTCCATCACCAGCACCAGAAATAGATCCGCCGTCTCCCGTGTTCGAAACTCTGTCGGGAAACCCCGCTCAATACCATCCTCCTCCATGCCTCCAAAGGGCGGATTGGTCACCACTACATCCACCTGATCCGCCCGTGCATAATCCCGTAGAGGCTTGCGCAATGTATTGTCATGGCGCACATTGGTTGGCACCTCCAGGCCATGCACCAGCATATTCGTCACACAGAGTAAATGGGGTAGGGGCTTCTTCTCCACGCCCCAAACGCCCTGCTTGGCCTGCTCTAAATCCTGCGCTCCCTGCACCTGCTGCTTTAAATGCTCAAAGGCACAGGTCAAAAATCCACCTGTGCCGCAGGCCGGATCCAGCACTCGCTCTCCTAACTGCGGATTCACCCTATCAATGGCAAACTGGGTGACCGCCCGGGGCGTATAAAACTCGCCTGCATTGCCTGCCCCTTGGAGATCCTTGAGCAACTGCTCATACATATCCCCAAATAAGTCCCGCTGCTGCGACTCATTAAAATCGATATTGTCATTGATCTTATTCACCACCTGCCGCAGCAGCGTGCCCGACTTCATATAGTTGTAGGCATCTTCAAACACCGATCGCAGCAGTGCGCCTCGCCCTTGGGCAATTCCCTCTAGGTCCTCTAGGTCCAGCTCCTTCAGGGCCGGAAATAGGCGATTATCCACTAGATCCAGCAGGGCCTCTCCCGTCAACGCCTGTTTGCCCAATTGCTCACTATCTGCCCAAGCCGACCACTGCAGCTCCGCTGGAATCGGAGACTCATAGTCATCCACCAGGGCTTCCAGTTCCAAGTCCTGGTCGCTAAAAATCTTAAAAAACAGCATCCAGCCTAACTGTCCGATACGCTGGGCATCTCCATCGACCCCCACATCCTTGCGCATAATGTCTTGAATCGACTTAATCGTGGCGGACAAAGACATAGCCATTCCTCAAAACCAATGCTAAAG
Organism: Acaryochloris sp. CCMEE 5410; assembly: GCF_000238775.2. Classification (NCBI taxonomy): domain Bacteria; kingdom Bacillati; phylum Cyanobacteriota; class Cyanophyceae; order Acaryochloridales; family Acaryochloridaceae; genus Acaryochloris; species Acaryochloris sp. CCMEE 5410. The sequence goes on from NZ_AFEJ02000001.1 coordinate 2,773,051, forward strand.
CGTGATCACAAGACGTTGCCTACGCCCCTGGAGAAGCTGATTCATCATCGTACAGCATCCGCGCCAACTCACTCACCGCTGCCCGATATTGCTTCTTCCCCCCAAACTGTTTCAACAACTCCACGGGCGTCCCTAACTGGGCAAAAGGCTCCAACTGCAAAACCTTTGCATCCTCCATAGAGACCACCCCCTGATCGGCATACTTCTCCAAAAGACCCTCCAACACCGCTCGCGCGGTCTCCCCATATTGCGTAAACACATCTCGCTTTCGCACCTGGTTGGCTCGCTCTCGTCTGGTTTTGGGGGGCTGGTCAAAGGCCACATGGCAAATTAAATCAAACAGGTCATACTCTGCCCCCACCTGTTTGGCTAATGCGTCCACCATCACTCCGTGAGACTGGAGTTCTTCCAAGATCGCCGACTTGCGCTCCGCCTTATTCCATTTCCCCAAAAAGCGATCCAGAGATTGATACGCCTCATTAATCGTCCGACGGTTATAGTCTTTCAGGGATTCCGTGGTTAGTTTTCCCTCCTTGTCGTAGTAGCTCACCCGCTCCCGCGCCACCATAAATTCCTGACGCCCCACCTGGTATTTCACCCGTTCCGTCGAACCATCATCGAAGGCTGGGGCAAGGGTGACATCTTTAGGTTCTGACTGGGCAGAGGATGGCCCAACACCAAACTGCTCATCCTGAATTGGAAGCCCGTCCCAATCCTCATCGTTAAACAGCGCCGTGGCATTGCGAAAATCAATAATGGTGAAGAAATTCTTGCCCAAGTCAGGGCGTAACCGCGTCCCCCGCCCCACAATCTGCTTAAACTCCGTCATCGACTGGATCCGTCGATCCAAAACAATCACATGACAGGTTTGAGCATCCACCCCCGTCGTCATCAGCTTCGAGGTGGTCGTAATCACCGGATAGTCTTCTTTCGGATTGATAAAGTGATCCAGTTGGGCCTTCCCTTCCTTGTCATCCCCCGTTACCCGCATGACATAACGCCGATCCTGCTCCACGAGGGGCCGATTCGTCGCAACATTCACAAAAGCCTGCCGCATCCGCTCCGCATGGTCAATATCCTCACAAAAGACAATCGTCTTTCGCATTGGGTCGCCTTGATGCAGAAACTCACTCACATACTCCGCCACCGCCTGGGTTCGCTGATCAAACACAATATTGCGGTCGAAGTCGCGCAAATTGTACTCCCGTTGTTCAATCAGCTGTCCCTGATCGTCTACCTCGTTAGCATCCGGTATCCAGCCCTCTATATCCTTATCCAACTGCACCTGAACCCGACGGAACGGAGCCAAGAAACCATCTTCAATTCCCTGCCGCAGGGAATAGGTGTAAATCGGTTCACCAAAATAATCAATATTGGAAACGTATTGAGTTTCCTTAGGAGTAGCGGTTAAGCCTAACTGAGTAGCGCTGGTAAAATAATCCAACACCTGTCGCCAGTTGGAATCCTCCGCTGCGCTGCCCCGGTGACATTCATCGATCACAATCAAATCAAAGAAATCTGCCGGGAACTTGCTGTACAGATCCTCTTGGCCTTCCTGGCCAATAATCGCTTGGTAAATGCCTAGATAGACCTCATAGGAAGTATCAATTTTGCCATTGTCGTCCACCAGTTTTCGCGTCAGCTTGGTCATCACCTGGCCAAAAGGGCGAAAATCATTGGTAATAGTTTGATCCACCAACGCATTGCGATCGGCTAAAAACAGCACCCGCCTGACCACCTGCGTTTTCCACAGCCGCCAAATAATATTGAAAACCGTGTAAGTCTTTCCAGCTCCCGTGGCCATCACTAGGAGACAGCGCTTCTGGCCCTTAGCAATAGCTGCCAAGGTCCGATTGATCGCCAACTGCTGGTAGTAGCGGGGCTTCTTCCCGCCTACCTCAAAGTAATAGGGCGAGGTGAGCAGCGCCTCATCCACCCCCAGCAGCCCTTGGCTCTGACGATACCGTTGCCACAGCTCCTCCGGTGAGGGAAATGCCTCCAGCCCTAGCACTTGTTCCACCTGAGGATAAGTACCACTGCGATCATGGAGCAAAAAGCCATCCCCATTTGAAGAAAACACAAACGGCACTTGTAAAGTCTCGGCATACCCCAGGGCTTGCTGCATTCCCGCCCCCAAGCTATGTTTGTTATCCTTCGCTTCAATCACGGCAATCGGCTGGTTCTGATGGTGAAACAGCAAATAATCTGCTCGCTTGCGCTTCCCCCTTGTTGTCAATTGCCCCCGCACAATGATCTGCCCATCCGTAAAGCCATATTCCCGCCGGATTTGGCTTTTCTTCCAACCCGCCGCATCAATCGCCGGAGTAATATAGCGATCGCAAATATCCGCTTCACTCAGAGATTTTTTGGTCATCAAACAAAAAATAAAGGCATTTTAAGCGTGAGCAGCATTCAGCTCGCTCCTACTCATCATACCCAGGCAAATCACCTATGGTTCGGCAGTTTGATAGGGCTATTTCTCTCCCCCTGGACCTTACCTGTCTCTGCTTACACCCTATTCCCTAGATCTCGGCCTGCAAAGTTCCCAGATCTATGTCACCCATTTACACACCCAATTACACCCAATTCAGGTGTTGGAATCGACGGGGCATCCCTTTAGACTATTGGCATTCAATTCATCAGAGCCAAGGGCCAACCTATGTCCGCTGCCCCCTTATCCATCGCACTGTTGACCTATGCCACCAAACCACGGGGCAGCGTTATCCATACCCTAGAACTGGCAGCAGCGCTTACCGCTTTGGGCCATCAGGTTTGTGTGTATGCTCTCGATAAAGATGGTCAAGGCTTTGAGCGAGCATTGTCTCATCCTGTACAGCTTATCCCTGCTAAAGTTGCACCTATTAATCAAGTTGCACCTATTAATATTGATGCCCTAATCCAGCAACGGATTCAGGAATTTGTCACGTTCTTAGGGAAATATCCCCATCAACACGATATCTATCATGCTCAGGATTGCATTGGTGCCAACGCTTTAATGCAACTTCGCCAAACACAATATCTCCCCCACGTCGTGCGCACCGTCCATCATATTGAAGACTTCCAGAGTCCCTATTTACAGCAGTGCCAAGACCGCTCAATTCGAGACCCCGACTTATGTTTATGTGTCAGTGATCACTGGCAAGAGAGACTTGCCGCTGAGTACCACATCACGGCTCCTCGGGTAACGAATGGCGTTAATTTAGAGCGGTTTTCTCCTACTCCCACTGGACAGGAGTCTGATCTTAAAGAAACCTTGGGCTTACAAGGATCTCCCATCTATCTGACGGTAGGCGGGATTGAACCGCGCAAAAATTCCCTCCGGTTACTCACTGCCTTTGCACAAGTCTTGCAGCAATACCCTCAAGCCCAGCTTGTGATTGCAGGCGGTGCAACTCTGTTTGACTACCAAGATTATCGAGACCAGTTTTTCCAACAGGTCCAGGCATTACAAATTGGCATTGGACGGTCTCTAATTCTGCCAGGGGTTGTAGCTGATGCTGATCTTCCGGTGCTGTATCGTTGTGCGGATGCCTTTTGTTTTCCGTCTTTGAAAGAAGGATGGGGACTAGTCGTGCTGGAAGCGATCGCATCTGGGTTACCGCTGCTTCTCTCAAACCAACCGCCTTTTACTGAATTTTTAGGTAGGGAACAAGCCGTGTGGGTCAATCCCCAAGATCCTGACCAGATGGCTAAAGGGATGTTGAGCCTTGATCCAACCAACAGTTCCGCGTTCCTCAACCCTGCCACCCCAATTTTGGACCAATATTCTTGGCATCAGTCAGCGCTTTGCCATGTAGAGCAGTATCGACACCTACAGGCTAAGAAATAAACTGAATCATTTGTACCTTGGGGTTAGCCAGATCTTGATAGGTCTGAGCTCGAGTTTCTAGAGATTGCAGTTGTCCTAAGGCGAGACTGCAAGGCATACCATACTTTGCTTTTACCCGGTTGCTGGCAATGGTCAGAGCGGTTTGCGATCGCGCAATAAAGTCACTCAATTCATAGATATTTCCTGGCTCTAGATAGTCTTTGACGACCAAGGAAGGGGAATAGCAGGTTTCCTGGGTACCGTCAGGCCATTGAATTTGAAAGCGAATTTCTGGCATGGGGCAAAGGGTGACGGGTGAAAGAGATTTCCTAACCTTTACTTTAACGGCGCAGGGGGAGTTGCAAGTTGTACTGGTTGATACAAAGTGAGGGGAGTCTTTTTTATTCAATAAAGAAGTGATCCGTTCTCCTGAGCTTTTCCATCCGCAAGCTTCAAACCATACCTTGCTAAATTCTGTTCAATTACTCTCCGATCTTCAGGATGTCAATGCGATTGGTCAAAGTATTTCTGGGTGCTTAGAACCAGCAGAAATCGCCCATCGTGTCACTGAAGCGTTGGTCCAGCGCTTTCAATGTGCCTTTGCTCGCATCTGGCTAACGGACACCGATCAGCAAGCGTTGACTTTAGTAGCTTCTTCTGGGCTGTATACCCATACCAATGGTTCTTTTGCCCATGTGCCCATGGGTGCCTATAAGGTGGGCAAGATTGCCCAAAACCGGGTGCCGTTTTTAAGTAATTATTTACCGGATGAACTCTGGGTCAAGGATCGAGACTGGGCGATTGCCAATCAAATTCAAGGGTTTGCCGGGTATCCGCTGATGGCGGGTGATCGAGTGTTAGGAGTCCTAGCCACCTTTAGTCATACGCCCCTCGCTCCAGAATTCCTCGAAGTTCTGCAAATGCTGTGTCTGACGACAACTATTGCCTTAGATGCCGCACTTCAGTCGCAGAGAACGATACCTAAATCTGTGTCTCAAAGCGGGGCAATAGCTCTTTCCGATCAATTGGCAAAGGTGCTCACCTCAACTCAGTTAATGTTGGTGGGCACGGAGCGAGATCTTCCGGCTTCCATGGCCTATGCCCTGCTGCGGGGGGTAGAGCTTTTAACCCAACTGAATTGCAGCTATTGCCGCTTGACCTATGGTGAACAAGCCGTATTGTTGGATGCGATCGCAATCTTCCCCCCTAACATCCGTGAAGATCTGTTAGAGCAAGCTTCCTCGCCCTTGGCAGAGCTACAACGGATGACTCTATGGCTGGGAGGAACATTGACCACCCAACCGGACCCCCAAGATCGCGTGTTTGAGTTGACCTTAACTCTGCCCTATGGGGCTGCACCTGAGCATTTATCCGTGTCCGTCCACTGTCAACAGTCTGTCATACAACTGGCGTTTACCCACCTATGCTTGCAAGCAGGCTTAAATCTGAAAGAAATGCTGTCTGCCAAAACGACAGAATCAAATTGTCAAGAAGTCCTGCTGACAGATCGTCTGAATATCCCATCGTCTAAGTCGCCCATTATTTGGATTCAGCATTCTCCTCGGGGGCAGATCCCTGCAGCCGCTCAAGCGGTGGTGACGCTGGATATTATTCCCCAGCAGCTGTATACGGTTGTAGCTCAAGTCTCTCAAGGCCAAGCTACGTTGCCTGAGCTAATTGCTCCTGCCTTATCCGACCGAGAGCAGGAAATTATGCGGTTGCTATCTCAAGGGCTGAGAGATCGCGATATTGCCAACCGATTGCATATCAGCGAAAGTACCGTTCGGTTTCACGTCAACAATACATTGACAAAGTTAAAGGCCAAAAATCGGTATCAAGCGGTTTATGAAGCAACCAGTCGAGAGTGGATCTAGCTACTGTATAAAAATAGTTACTTTAGACAAGACCAGTACAAATTGCAAGATCTAATTTCGAGTAATTTGCATCAGAGTGCTGTCAAACTCAAGCATCTTCATACAGCAAAACCGTTTACGCTGCCACGCTTTATCACTGACGTCCAACGCAAGTCAGAGAATCCCTTCGGCAAATTTTCTATTGTTTAGATCACTCAAGGCCAATGAATAATTGCTAATATTAGATGTCACTAAATTTAATACTGTAAAGTATCTGAAACATATAACTTCAGCAGCTTTATAATTAATGCAAAGTAATTGTTCGATTGTTAAGTTCAATAAATAAAGTTATTATTATGCTTTGGAATCAAGTGAACTAAGCAAGCAAAACTCATTCCAATAAATAGATATCAAAAAAAATCAATACAATAACAGGGTTAAAATGTTTATAGAAAGATTTTGGTTAGGATTTGTTGGTGCGATAGTTTTTGAAATAATAAAACTCTATGAAATGATGGGAAAACTGGAATCAAAAAAGTTTAGGTCCATCATGACATCAAAAATATATTGGATTATGATAATTATGATGGCTGCTGCATCTGGCTTTATTGCATGGGGTATTAATGATGGCTACGACAATGTTAGTACATGGCAGGTTATTATGTCAGGTATTGGTGCTAGAACATTAGTAACCAAGCCAATTGAACTCAATATAGCTCATAAAAATACTGAACTAGGTGATAAGAGTAAAATTTCTTTGAAAGATATATATAGTTAAGAAAAAATAGTGAGCAACAATAAATTTAAAGTACTTTTTGCTAGCATTGCTGCAACTTTTATGCTGACAGTACGATCGTGCAGTGATTCAATTGGCTCGTTCATCAAAAAAACTCCACTACCAAAAAATCCGATAACTGCAGTACCAAAATTTAAAAATACTACTGGAATATCCCCACTCTCGAAAGTATTTAAACGAAATCCTGGTGTTCCACTAAAACATCTCACAGCTTCCGATACACCGCTCTTAGCGTATGTATTGAAGCAAAAAAAGAAACTTTTTACAAACGAACATCTACACTCTAGTTTTCTGAAAGGCAAGAACTTGAGCAAGTATGCACAAGTTTCAACTCAGAAACGAGAAATCTTAGAGAATGTAAACAACCCTAAGATAGTTTCTCTTTTTCCATCTGATGATAAGCAGTATCGATCTATATACGGTAGGAATCCTAGTGTAACAGCTCAGACTCAAGTAAAAACATTTCAACGAAAGCTTTCGGATTCTTCTAACTCATTACAAATTGGGAGAGGCCTTGACGATGAGAGTCTTATATTTAAGGCAATTGAAGATGCTGATAGCAGCCCAATTATAATTTTGGCACACTCTGAAGATAATGGCAGGTTAATTGTTTTTCCAAATGGCCATCGAATGAAAATAGAAGAGCTACATCAAAAATGCATTGAAAAACTTAAAAGATGTTTGGTTTTAACTTGCCATAGTGATGATTTTGGTATCAATGAAAATATTAGTGCGATTAATGCACTAGATTTGTGGCTAGCTATGAGCAAAGAAGCTACTACGAAAAAAGGCAGTATATCAGTTGAAAATCTAATAAATATAGCCAGAAGAGAAAGAAATAATCAAAAAAACAGGGAAAAAATACTTATAAGTGGGACATTTATCATGTCAGTCCCTCCTGTGGGTTATATTTACTGGCAGATTAGTCTTCAAGATAATGGCAATCAGAGTGATGGGAATTTTCCTAATGCCGCTAGTTAAGTGTTTTAGCAAAAAAGCTGCCAGGGTCGAGCTAGCTATAGAAACATCATAATGACTGTATTTTTCCCCCATAAAAATATTCAAAAAAGGTTGAGGTTAAACAACAATAAGGATTGCTTTTACAATAGAGTTTTATTGCTGCAACGTGAATAGCTAAGAATACAGCACAGTGACTTAAATTTGTACGATTGATTGCGAAATTTAGTGATTGCAGTGTGGTCAAACGCATCACAGGCCACTATTGCAGCTGAGATAGAAAATCACTCATCTGTAGTGTTCAGATGAGTGAGAGGAGAATCTTGATACCCAATGAAAGATTTGCAATCTTTAGCAAGGTTCTGGAACCGAATGCTGCATTGAGTTTGAAGGGAGCGTGTCACTTCTTTGAGAGGAAAATGATAATTGATCTTAGATGATCCCTCTTATTGACTATGACACCAGAAGAAGAACAAGAATTCAATGCTTGCGTCACACGCATTTCAGAACTGCTGTATCAAGACTCCCAATCCCAGTCTCTGCCCATGAAGACTTTGGCAGAGATTGAATGCACCGTTCGGACTCAACTGCAAACTCATGTGTCGCCTCAAATGGGTCTTTTTTATCGACCAAGTTAGCCCGCCAGATGTCGGAGAATATCGACGGACCTTAAAAGCATTCTGGGCAAACTCAACCTCACTCGGACCCAAGCAACAGCCCTCAAGGTCAAGCCCAACAGTCAGTTAAGCCCCTACTTAGAGATGTGCGCCCTGCGTATTAGTGCCAATGTTTCCTATGCCCATGCATCAGAGGATCTAGCAGTTTTAACGGGTATCACAGTCAGCTCCAAAACGCAGCAGCGTCTCGTTCATCGTCAAACCTTCAGTCCACCCTCTTTGACGCAAGGAGTCACTCAGCTCAGCTTAGATGGGGGCAATATTCGGTTGATTACTCCAAAAGGGGAACCCTGCCACTGGCGTGGTTATAAAGCAGTTCGCATCAATGGCGATAGGGTTGGCTTGGCCTACTATCAAGACCATACTTCCCTCTGCCTGGCGGTGAACCGCTTCAGATTTGCTGCAAGGGTTTACTGTCTTGGGGATGGTCATGTTGGGATTTGGAAGCTTTACCGACAGATGAGACTGCCAACTCAACAGGAGCAGATCCTAGACTGGTTCCACTTGATGGAGAATTTACATAAAGTCGGTGGGTCACTCAAACGGCTGCAGCAAGCTGAAACCTTTTGTGGAGAGGGAAGATTGATGAGGCCATCGATTTGTTCTGTGGTTTGAGCAAACCTCAGGCTAAACGGTTCTGTCAGTATTTGCGAGACCACCGAGAGCGGATTCCCAACTATGGTTACTATCAAGCTGAGGGAATACCCATTGGCTCTGGTGCCGTTGAGTCGCTTGTTAAGCAAATTGACCGAAGGACAAAGATTTCAGGTGCGCAATGGCAAGAAAAACATATCCCCAAAGTCCTAGCTCATCGCTGTGCCTATCTCAATCGACAACTTGACTCTATTTTTCTCCTGAAAAAGTGACACGCTCCCGAGTTTGAATTGCTGCTAGATAAATCAAAACCAAATCTTCTAGTCGTCTGTAAAGATGTTGCCCCTGCTTGTTGAGTGTAAGCAACCATTTGCTCCACTGGAGAATATGCTTCAGTTCTAAGAGCAGAACCAAGTACTTTGCCTGCGATCGCAAATGAAATAAGGACAAGCATGGGACAACTCTCAACTCACTGGGGATGTCGGTTAACAACAAGGCAACAAATGTATCTTCATGTAAATCAAGATAACATTTATGTAAATAATGCGCAACATAAGTTGACATATTATTTTTTTATTGCTAAGCAGTTTTACCTAGGCGCCAAAGAAAGAATTGACATCTACCATCTAGTAGGTAGATAATCAAAATATGGAAAAAAACACGGCCACTCAAATCCTGGATGTTGCCCAAGAGATGGTACGAAATCGAGGCTACAGCGCCTTTAGTTACGCCGATATCTCCAAGCAAGTCGGGATTCGCAAAGCTAGTATTCACTATCACTTTTCCACTAAGGATGAGTTAGTGAAGGAACTGGTGAAGCGATATCGGGAGGACATGATGCGGGCCTGCGATCGCATCAGCCAATCCAACGCCAGTCTTGATCAGCAGATGGTCCAATTTGCCCAGCTCTATCGCAATGGTTTAGAGGAAAAGCAAATCTGTCTCTGTGCCATGTTGGCTGCAGACTATGCAGTGCTTCCCCAGCCAGTCCGAGACGAGATTCAAACCTTCTTTCAAGAAACAGAAACCTGGCTCATCAACCTTCTCCAGCAGGGATGTGACGCCCAACTTTGGACCTGCCAGCCCGAGCAAGAAGCCAAAGGGTTAATTGCTCTGCTCCAAGGCGCTCAGTTGTTAGCCCGTTCGGCAGCAGACAGCACCACCACCTTTGAGCAAGTGGTTTATCCCCTCTTAGCAGCCAAATTTTCCAGCAGCTAAATTTTTTTTACCTCATAATCTACCTACTAGTAGGTATTCAGATTCATCCATTAGGAGTTCATCATGTCTCAATCTTTTACAGGTCAAAAACTCATCGTTGTCGGCGGCACCAGCGGCATGGGCAAAGCCGTTGCCCGCATCGTCCTTGAACAGGGAGGATCCGCAGTCCTAATTGGCCGTCAACCCGGCAAACTCAACGCAGCCATTGAGGAATTAAAGGTCTATGGTCCGGTATCCGGCGAGCAAGCTGATATTACCAACCCAGAAGAACGTCAGGCTCTAATCACCCGCCTCAATCAGTCCCATGCAGATTCCACTTTATTGGTGAACGCGGCTGGCGTCTTTCTACCCAAACCTTTTCTGGAGTACGAAGAAGCCGACTACGATCTCTACTTAGAACTGAACAAAGCCACCTTCTTTATTACCCAAGCTGTCGCCCAGAACATCATCAATAACCATCGCAAAGGGGCCATCGTCAATGTCGGTTCCATGTGGGCCAAGCAAGCCGTGCAGGCCACTCCGTCTTCTGCCTACTCTATGGCCAAAGCCGGACTCCATTCCCTTACTCAGCATCTCGCCATGGAACTGGCCGATCATAATATTCGAGTCAATGCCGTTTCCCCCGCCGTCGTCGCCACCCCCATCTATGAAGGGTTTATTCCCAAAGAAGAGGTCCATGGAGCCCTACAAAGCTTTAATAGCTTTCATCCCATAGGTCGCATCGGCACCCCTGAAGACATCGCTGAAACCATTGCCTTCTTACTATCCGATAAAACCAGTTGGGCGACAGGCGCAATCTGGGATATTGATGGTGGCGTCATGGCCGGTCGAAACCAGTACAGCTAGCGTTGCAGACAGTAAACAGAAGAGATAGACACTATGAAAATTCACGCAGATCTAACTCAACGGGCAGTTGTTCATAGCGACGGCCTACCTTGGGTGGAGTCTCCCATGCCTGGGGTGCAACGCCGCATGTTGGAACGGGATGGCAAAGAAGTGGCTCGGGCGACTTCCATCGTTCGCTATGCCCCCGGCAGTGCCTTCTCTGCCCACACCCACGGAGGTGGCGAAGAATATATTGTCCTAGACGGTGTGTTCTCCGACGAGCATGGCGATTTTGGTCCAGGCACTTATGTCCGTAATCCGGTTGGCTCAAGTCACACCCCCCATAGCAAAGAAGGGGCCACCATTTTGGTTAAACTCTGGCAAATGGATCCAGCGGATCAGCAGCCGGTGGTAATTGATACGACCCAAGCAGAATGGGTGCCGGGGTTAGTGCCGGGGTTGCAGGTGCTACCGCTACATCATCACGGTACGGAGCAGGTGGCCTTCGTGAAGTGGGCACCGGGGACAAAGTTCCAAACCCACCAGCACTGGGGCGGCGAAGAGATCTTTGTCCTAGACGGCACCTTTGCCGATGACCAGGGCGTGTATCCTCAGGGAACTTGGTTACGCAATCCACCGGGCAGCATTCATACCCCCTTTAGTGAAGAAGGCTGTCTGATTTACGTGAAAACGGGACATTTAGAGAACGTCTATCATCCAGGAGAATCCTCATGATTTCGGTTCAAGTTGCCTCCAATCATTCCCGGTATGGCCAAGATATTTCTATTCGCCATCTACACCTAGCTGCAGATGAACCGCCTTCCCTAGGAGGTGATGATGTGGGTCCTACCCCAACGGAATTGATTTTGGCGGGCTTAGGCTCATGCAAGGCAATCACCCTACAAATGTATGCTGAACGCAAAGGATGGCAGCTAGAGTCCGTGGGGGTGGAGTTGAGCTACGACTCCGATGATCAGCCGCCCACCATTCAGGCCAAGCTCAGCCTCGAAGGTGACCTAGATGAACAGCAACGACAGCGGCTTCGAGATATCAGCGATCGTTGCCCGGTTCATAAGCTTCTGACAACCCCAATCTCTATCCAAACGCAACTCACTTAATGCCTGCTTTTTAAGCCTTTTAACAACGTTCCGTTATTCTGCTTATCGTAGTCTGTGAATTGGATCTTGGTCGTGAAACCCAATGCAAATATGTACACTGGGTAATTCATGGTCATGTATCACAGTGTTGATAACTTCGGTGGTTCTTGCGATTAAGTACAAAGTAATTGCAGTTGCTTCGTTAGTGTTGCAAAAATGGTCAGTTTGCGCGTAAATCGAGGCAAAGTCATCTTGAGAAGCAGCGTCAATGCTGTGTTCGAAGTAACATGCCCAATCGTCATCTTTAGCCTCTAGCGGATGATATTGCGGACAGATGAAAAAAGTGGAATCCCAACCATTATCCAGATCATATTCCAAATAGATGGCTGCGCATGGTTGTTTCGGCGCTTCGGAAAGAGCCAAGGCAAACGAAGATGAGATGGCATCACGATACGGCGATAAGTCTATATTGCGGATCAATGATGCAGCTCCCGCGTTGTATGTGCTGCAAAGAGATGCATAATGATTGGCAAATGCTGACCAATCATCAGCAAATATCCGATCCTGCATAACATCTAGTTCTGCGAAAATATCCATCGTCAGTCAAGCCACATAACCATAGATGCCAGTAAACAAGAATCAGATACTACCTACTGTATGCCCCTCTATCTTTGAGAGATTAGATGCTTCCTAACTAGGCCAAACCCATAAGTCATTTTATCTGCGAAGAATCTCATTTATGCCCAGCTTGTAATTAACGATAGGCATCCCCACTCAAACCCCATTAGCGAGGCTGGAATATTTCTGGTAATTGATGAGAAGGAGGTGATGGGGAGAGATGCTCGGCTATCAACGAACAGGAAAAGGCAACACCTAGGATGACGATAATTCCTCGTAGGATATTTAGCATCAAAGCATGTGTCTGTTGTCGCGTGAGTCGCCGTCTCAAAATGATCCGAAACAAATCATTCCGGGTATGCTCAACTTCTACCCAGAAGGAGATCCAGAAAATGACGAGGATGATGAGCGGTAACACCAATCGATCTTGAGCTGCACTATAGTCCATATCCCCCGAAGACAAAAGCAACAGGTGGAGGCCATACCAAAACACGGACCAAAACCCAACAAAGATCAGCACTGTAGGATGGGGGGTGAGGGTGAGATGAATAACAGTGCCCCCTGAAAATGTTTCAAACCGTCCTTTGATGTAAGGTTCGCTAGCGTTTGGACGACCAATGGGAATGCGGTTCATCTTAAAACCAGACGGTGTCACTGATCCTTCATAGGGTGCATGGTTCAGGTCATAGGTTGATCGAAAGGTTTTGGGAGGTTCTATTTGGGCTTGCAATCTCTCCATCACTGTTTGTAAGGGGGCAGACGTTTGTATCACAAAGCGATCGCGCGGTAAAAGGTGAACCATAGTTGATCACTCACTTTAAAGATTTTGAAACGACACATGAGTGCCAAAGATACTGAGCAGATGCGATTTCAGATGGCGTGATTTTCCAGAAATTAGGTCTACCAAAACGAGGAGCACCCTAAGAGACTGGCCATCTGTACCTAACGTTTTCAACAGGTGTCATCTGTCTCGATCCCCAGCAGAGATAACTTTTCAACGATTTGAGGCTGGCTTACGTGCAGCTTCTTTTCAATCCAAATTGCAAAGATATTGGCGGGTATGACTGATTCCGTTTATCGATCACTCAGGCATGCCGATCACTGGCAGCATCAACCAATCTCCATTACTGAGACCAGAATAAGTTAGATACTCCTCTCACTGGAGACGGTTTAGAGACACGGCTGAGCAGGTCAATATTGCACGGATAGCGTGCATCAGCGTTGTTTAATGGCGTGTCACTTGTCCACCGATGATATTCAGCAAATCTTTACGGCTGCGCTCCACCTCAAACCAGAAACTCATCCAGAAGATGAATAGCACGAATAAAGGCAGTCCCAAGATCAGTAAAGCTTCAGAATTAGCCACCTCCCCTGACAAGCCGATTGCTAAAGCACCACTGTAAAAAGCGAGGAACCACATCACTAGAAAGCTCATAACAAAAGGGTGAAGCTTCATAGAGATATGCACGACCGTTCCCCTTGCAGGTGTCTCAAATCGACCTTTGATTTGGGGAATAAACGAGTTACGTCCTTGGGGAATTCGGTGCATCGAAAAGCCCGCTTCTGAAACAGATCCTTCATAAGGCGCATTGTTTCGTCGATAGGACCATCGAAATGCCTTCGGAGTTTCTACATGAGCTTCCAGTCTTGCTATAACAGCTTGCAAGGCATCGGGAGTTTGGATAATAAAGCGATCCTGCGGTAAAAGGTGAACCATGATGATCACTCACTTTTAGATTCTTGAAACGACGATTAAATGTCAGGAGTACTCAGCAGGTCCGGTTTCAGGTGGAATATGTTTCTAGACATAGATCTATCCAACCAGAAAGCCGATTGAGAGATGGAACATCTGTACGGTAGTTCCTAGTGCTTCACCACAGTGATTATGACAGGGTAGTTTGGGGATAGAGTCGGCTGAGTTTAGTTCGTGCATCATCCACTGTAAATAACCAATTAACCGTCGTTTTATCTCGGTTACGCCTTTGTTCCCATGCAGTGACCTCATGCCGGAGTTTTTCAATATCAGGAATTCGTCGATTTAAGCACTGCCTAGAAAGAGCCGAAAACTCAAACTCAACCATATTGAGCCAACTGCCATGTTTTGGAGTGTAGTGAAACTGGATGCGACTGAGAATCCTCAAAGCTTCATCAGGTTTGAAGGTTTTGTAGAGTGCAGCGGGAGTATGGGTGTTGAGATTGTCTAAGACAACGTACACTTGTTGAGCATCAGGAAACAGACCATCTACTAGATACTGCATGCACACCCCAAAGTCCTCACTTTTTCGATGCTCAGTCACCTTCAAATGTCGCCAACTTTAAGCGGTTGAAAAAGCCAAATATATTACAAGTGCCCTTGCGCTCATATTCATGGTCGTAGCGTTGGGGACGACCGGGCTTTGGTGGACGGGGCACCCGGGTTTCGCCAATCAGTTGGCAAGGCCGTTCATCAAAACAAACAACAGGCTCCTCAGGATGGTAGGGTTGGGCATACAAATCTAGAACGTTCTCCATCCGCCAAACAAAGTCTGCGCCTACAGTAGAAAAACACCACTGCTCTTTTAGCCACGGCTTAAGCTGTTTTTTCGAGCGTGCGTCGCACCGTTTCATCCGATAGGCTTTCGACGACGTTGAGTTCAACTAGCCGTTCTGCCAATAGCTGCATGGTCCACCGGCAACAACCGGTAGGTGGGTCGCTACAAGCTGTCGCAATGAGCAAGGCCTCTGCTTTGCTATCGAGCTTCTTTTGCCCCCCTGGCCTGGGACGCTCATTGAGGGCGAACTCCACACCACCTTCCACAAATTTCTGGCGAGTACGATGCACGGTAGAGATGCCTGCATTGAGCATTTGAGTAATGGTGTCGTCTTTGTGTCCCTTATCTGCCAACATCAAAATCTGGGCTCGTTTCATTTTTCGCGCTGACAAGGTTCCACGTCGGGTGAGTTGCATCAGCTCACTGCGTTCTTCAGGCGTTAGCGTCACAATATATTTATCAGGCATGATTGGTTGGCTAAAAACAGCTAGATTGTTTCTAGCTTACCTATCTAATTCAGTGTGGTCGAGCACTAGCCAGATGCAATATGGATACTCAATTGGCTCTATCAGAAATATTTCTGCTTAGAGGTGCCACTGCTGAATGACTGCCAGTCGCTACCTTTCAGGTCTGATGGCTATTGGATATGCTTACCATCTTGTGAACTGATGCTGGGCAGCTTCTACTCTGACATGCAAAGAAGTAATCTTTTATTCCTCTGATTGCTTCTTCAACATCTATGATCTGGCATCCATGGCTGAAATTCAGTGATCGGAATCATACGACGAGTCCCATCTCAGCTAGGACTGCTCAGCACACAGCAATCAGGGGGCTTCAATGTGTCGTTTTTAAGGTCATCCACAGACATTAGGCTATGACGAGCATGGCAGGAACGATAGTCTACCGTGCAGGTGAGGATGCGACAGCGCTAATGTTGAGACAGCCATACCTGTCCTGCATTGGAGACGAATCATGAGTAGCGACTACACTCCCCCCAAAGTTTGGCAATGGGATTCAGAAAGTGGGGGGACTTGGGCCAAGATTAACCGCCCCATTGCAGGGCCAACCCATGAGCAAGACTTGCCCGTGGGTAAACATCCTTTGCAGCTCTATTCCATGGCAACCCCCAACGGCCAGAAAGTCACCATCATGCTAGAAGAACTCTTGGCGTTAGGTGAGGCTGGGGCTGAATACGATGCCCATTTAATCAAAATTGGGGATGGCGACCAGTTCAGCAGTGGATTTGTGGATGTGAATCCCAACTCCAAAATTCCGGCTCTTGTAGACCACTCCACTTCAACTCCAACCCGCATCTTTGAATCTGGAGCTATCCTCCTGTACCTCGCAGAAAAATTCGGCCAGCTTCTACCCACAGAACATGCAGCTCGCACCGAATGTTTATCCTGGTTATTTTGGCAGATGGGGTCAGCGCCCTATCTCGGGGGTGGCTTTGGTCATTTTTATAGCTATGCTCCCACCAAAATTGAATATTGCATCAATCGTTTCACCATGGAGGTGAAGCGCCAGCTCGACGTTCTCAATCGCCATCTTGAAACCCACCCATTTATGGCTGGCGACGATTACTCAATTGCTGATATTGCCGTCTGGCCTTGGTATGGCGGGGTAATTCGCAATACTCTATACGATGCCGCAGAGTTTATCGATGCCCCCTCTTATACCCATGTGGTGCGTTGGGCTCAGGATATCGCTGATCGACCAGCAGTCCAGCGGGGCCGCATGGTCAACCGCACTTGGGGAGCCTTGTCAGAACAGCTTCATGAGCGCCATGGTGCCGATGATTTCCAGACTAAAACGCAGGATAAGCTTAACCCGTAGCTTTCTCTAGGGGGAATGGACGAAAATCAGTCAATCCTTAGTATTGCAATAAACATTTTAACGTTTAGACGTTAAAATGTTGTGGTGTCTATATGCACTAGAGCAACGATATGAATGAGTCATCCAAGCGTTCAACTATTTACTTTGAACCGGAATTACATCAGGCATTACGTCTCAAAGCAGCATCGACCGATCGCACGGTATCGGATCTCGTGAATGAGGCCGTCCGTCTAGCTTTACAAGACGACCAAGAAGATCTAGCGGCTTTTGATGAACGAGAACAAGAGCCTACGATGACCTATGAAGAACTGCTAAATGATTTGAAAACAAATGGCAAATTATAAGATCGTTTTCAAGCGATCTGTTGCCAAAGATCTGCGCCGTATTTCTAATCAGGATGTTACTAGAATTCTCAATCGGATTGAATCCCTTGCCGTTGATCCTCGGCTAGGGGCAGAAAAACTATCTGGGCAGGAGAGGTATCGCATCCGACAAGGCGTTTACCGGATCATTTACGAGATTGTCGACCAAGCATTAATCGTAGTTGTTGTTAAAGTTGGCCACAGACGCGATGTGTACAAGAATCGCTAATAGCACTTTCAGGTAATTCAGGAGAGAGTGATGGCTGGAACAGATATTAAAACTCACCCCATTCATCTGGGGTTGGGTGCAACGGCAGAAGCTGAACCCGTATTTACAGGGTCGATGGAATGGTATATCGACTATGCTAAACGCCATGATTCTGACGGTTCCGAAGGGCGCTTAGTCAGTATGCACTCCTTCTCGGAGGCTTGGGATGTTTGGGAGATGCATCCGCAGGGCAGTGAGGTCGTCCTGTGTATTACGGGAACGGTGACGCTGCATCAAGAAGAGGCAGAGGGTTCTGTGACCACCACCCTTAGTCCTGGCGAATATGCCATTAATCAGCCTGGTGTTTGGCATACTGCCGATGTCGAGGAAGCAGCGACGGTGTTATTTATCACTTCCGGTATCGGCACCCAAATTCGGCCCCGGTAGATTGGCACTTACAACACCTGACTGGCAATCAGACCCATGCCGATCAAAGAGCCACCAAAGGCAAAGCTGCGCACCACGGGCACGCCAAAAACATATAGGGGTAAATAGACCACTCGACTCAAAAAATAGAGCCACGCCCCCACGGCACTGACGCCATTGGTATGGCCTGTGGCCTGCACCAGCAGCAATAAACCCAATGCCCAAGGCAAGGTCTCTTTGAAATTATGGTTGGCTCGCTCGCCTCGAATGCCATAGGTATTCTGGCGAGGGGGTAAATTATCGCGGGGACCGAGCAGAACCATCGGCCCAACTTCAAAAATCCTGGTCATTGAACCAATACTAAGGTGAATCATGGCCAAGATCAGCGTCAGCAAGAAAACGGTTGTTTCGGGAGTCATCGTTATCAGGAGTATAGGGTTGATTCAAACGTTGTCACGGTCTTAGGCCGCAGTGACGACTTGACCTTGCGTGACATAAGCATCATTGCCTTCCAGGAGGGCATGGAGCATTCCTGCAAATTTAGGTTTCATCATGGGGAGCATCAGCTTGCCGAGTAGCCCCAACTTCGGTTCAAAGTCCATACTCATGCTGACTTCAGTTCGATTCGCCATGACTTTACGGAAGCGTAAGGTTGCTTTTGCGCTTTTCAGGGGCATGGTTCCCTCATAGATATTGAAGGTCATCCGCTGGTAGGGAATATACTCAACGACTTCTTCGCGAATCCAGTTATTGCCGTCCTTGAGGTCGCACTGCCGCTTGGCTCCTTGCCCTTTCGGGAGAGAATCTTCAAGGAGATGGGAATGGGTAAGGTTGGGATTGAATTGGTAGATATTGCCAAAGTCATCCCAACTCTCCCAAACCTTTTCGAGGGAGGCATAGATGGTTCGATATACGGTCACATTCGCCATGATGATGCTCCTATGCAGGCTGAGAAGATCAACCGATTGGGGTTGATAGTGCCAACTGGCTTTCCTTCGATAGTATGTAATCATTCCTGCATTGAGAAGTCTAAAACAAGCACCCTATCGTTGCATAAATGCACCAGAGGAATCATGAACTGGGATGATTTGAGAATTTTTTTAGCGATTGCCCGTCAAGGGTCAGCTCGGGCTGCTGCTGCCAAGCTGGGGGTTCACCACTCCACCATCACGCGTCGAATTGATGCTTTTGAATCCACCCAGAGAACGCGACTCTTTGATCGGTTACCGAGCGGCTATGCCCTGACCCTAGCGGGGGAAGAGCTACTGGCAGGGGCGACTCGGGTTGAAGACGAGATGAATGGCATTGAACGCCATATCCTCGGGCAAGATATTCAGCTACGGGGCAATCTTCGCGTCACGATGCCAGATGCTTTAGCAGTTCATTTCCTCATGCCAGATTTGGTCTGCTTTATGGAGACTTATCCAGAGGTGAACTTGGAAGTCCTGATTTCCTATGAGGTCTATAACCTCACCAAGCGAGAAGCGGATGTTGCCATTCGCGTCACCGAAAACCCGCCTGAACATTTGGTGGGGCGAAAAGTGGGATGTTATCACTGTGCCAACTATGCATCTGTAGATTATTTAGCAGCCCATGCACTGCCCGAGAATACGGAAGGGGCTTATTGGATTGGTTGGGATGCACCCACCCCCTATCCAGACTGGGTGCGCAAAAGTGAGTTTCCCCATATTCCAGTGCGGGGGCGATTCAATAATGCGATCGCACAACTCGCAGCAGCCAAAGCCGGTCTGGGACTTGCCCGTATCCCTTGTTTTTTAGGCGATCCAGAACCCACCCTAAAACGAGTTCCTCCCGGTCAGAGTGCCCCCTGCCATGACGTCTGGATTTTGACCCATAAAGATCTGATCTCAACAGTACGCATCCAAACCTTTATGGACTGTATGTCCAAAGCCTTTCAGCAAAAACAGGATTTATTAGAAGGGCGTTGTCCTGACCTCTCCGCTTAATTGCCAATCGGTGAAACAGTACCCAATCGAGGACTGGTCGCGATGGGCTACGACTCCTAAGCTGAGTTTGCAAGAGCCTTAGCTCTGTCTAGATGTGATGCACTAAGACGATTCAGCCTAATTTGCTTCTGGGTTTTCTAAGCCTGATCACCGAACTATCGACCCTTCATTGATGTCCCTTTCGCCTATGGAGACCATAAACCATGAATCAACAGGCTATTTTTGCCCCCATTTTTGTGATGTTTTTACTAACGTTGACGGTCTGGATCTATATGTATGCCCGTCGCATTCCCTTCATCATCAAAAATAACTTCCCCCCTGAAAAAATGCGGCCCCTAGAATTTGCCCGAATCTCTCCACCTAGCGTCTCTAATCCTTCGGACAATCTCAAAAACCTCTTTGAGTTACCCGTGCTGTTTTACGCCCTCGGCAATTACCTATTTATGACCCGCCAAGTCGATGGGTTCTATGTGTTCTTAGCTTGGATATTCGCGGGTTTTCGAATTTTGCACAGCCTGGTTCACTGTACAATTAACCGAGTTTTGCTGCGGTTCTATCTCTATCTGGCCGCTGCCGTCGCCCTATGGTTGATGATTTTGCGGGCAGGCTGGCAATATCTCATACCAAATCCGATTTATATAACTCCGATATAATGCATAATTAGAGAATGCCAAGAAAACTATATCTCGAACCTCATTTTTCGCCCGAGGAGCTGAAGTCTCATTATCGAGCCAGCCAAGACCCAGTAGAATCGCGCCGCTGGCATCTACTATGGCTCGTCAGTGAGCAAACAACGCTAACTCAAGCAGCCCAAGTGGTCGGTCTCAACTACGATTACGCTCGAGAAATCGTCAGGGAGTATAACCACAATGGCGCCCATGGGTTACGCAACCGACGCAAAGATAAGCGACCTCATCAATCTCGCAGTCTTCTCACTCAAGACCAATGTGCACAATTGTTGACTCGTCTACAAACCCCACCCACCGACGGTGGTCTATGGAACGGACCTAAAGTAGCCCAGGTCATCGCTCAGATGACCGGAGTCGAGAAGGTGTGGCCCCAACGCGGTTGGGACTATCTCAAGCGATTGGAGCAGTCCCTGCAATGCCCACGTCCTCACCACCGTAAAGGTAAACCAGAGGCCCAAGCCGCTTTTAAAAAAACTGCCTGAGTACAAAGCAGAATTGGAGCGACGCTACCCTAATGCTCAGGTCGAAGTTTGGTCTTTTGATGAACATCGTTTAGGCCTTAAACCCATTATTCGAAAGATTTGGGCACCTGTGGGTCAGCGTCCGATTGCTGAGGTGGACCATCGCTATGAATGGACCTATCTATACGGATTCGTTCATCCCGCAACTGGCAATACCGAATGGTTCATTCTGCCTCGGGTCAATGGAGAATGGTTTAATCAAGCCCTACAAAGCTTTGCTCAGCAAGTTGGAGCGGGAAAGCACAAACAGATTCTTCTCGTTCTCGATGGAGCCGGATGGCATACCTGTAAAAATCGGGTGGTACCTAAAGGCATTCATCTGAAGGTTTTACCCCCCTATTCTCCAGAGCTTCAGCCCGCTGAACGGTTGTGGCGGCTAGCGGACGAACCACTGGCCAATCGATGCTTTGAGACCCTGGATGAGTTGGAAGATGTGCTCGAGCAGCGCTGTCGAACTTTAATGACCATGCAATCAGACATTAAAGCTCTCACTCACTACCATTGGTGGCCAGCTTGACAGATAAGATATTTCGGGGGTTAATGAGTCGGATTTGGTATCAGTAGCGTCTGATACCTGTCCCAAAAACGACTGAGCATTCTCAGACAAATGCGTCAAAATTGAAAAAAGATAGCACACCTAAAATTGCAGAGTAGGTTTGGTACGGATATGACTGCATTACCCCAAGGCAAGCTACGCAAAACCCATCACTTTGCCCTAAATGTCAAAGACCTACAAACCTCCCGGCATTTTTATGGCACTATTTTGGGCCTGCATGAACTGACGGGTTCTGAAGTTCCAGCAACCCTTGTCGAACTTGTGAAACAGGGGCGGATTAGTAACTTCGTCACCCCGGATGGGTGGGTTTTAGACCTCTTCTGGGAGCCTGATTTATCTCCTCCCAATCCAGATCCAGAACAGCAGTTTACCCGCGCCAATCACTTGGCCTTTGATATTGCCCCCGACGCCTTCGACGAGGCCGTACAGGTTTTGCAGGCGAATCAAGTTGCGATCGCACAAGGCCCCGTTACCCGACCCACCGGGCGGGGCATTTATTTCTATGACCCCGACGGGTTCTTACTTGAAATCCGCTGTGATCCAGCAGACTAGCGATTCAAAGTGTACTTAAAGGCATCCAAAACCATATGGACATTTTCAGGACGGCTATTAAAGCCCATCAGTCCAATTCGCCAGGCCTTGCCAGCCAGTTCTCCTAACCCATTACCAATTTCGATATTAAAGTTTTTCAAGAACTGCTGGGTGATGGCTTTACCATCCACTCCATCTGGAATCCGCACTGTAATTAACGAAGGCAGTCGGTGCTGACGTTCCACATAGCACTCCATACCCAGAGAAGCTAACCCCTCCCACATCAACTCGGCATTGGCTTGATGTCGCGCCCAGCGTTCCGCGAGTCCTTCTTCGGCAATCAGACGAAGGGCTTCCCGAAAGCCGTAGATCATATTAATAGGTGCCGTATGGTGATAGGTCCGCTCCGACCCCCAATATTTGCCCACCATCGACATATCTAAATACCAGTTGGGCACTTTTTTCTCTCGCTGGTTGAGCTTCTCCACCGCGCGAGACCCTAAGGTGAACGGACTAATTCCCGGTGGGCAGCTCAGACATTTTTGGCTACCGCTATAGGCCATATCCACACCCCACTCATCCAAAAACAGAGGTAAGCCCCCTAAGCTAGTCACCGTATCTGCCAACAGCAAACAATCATATTCTCGACACAAGTCGCCCACCCCTTCCAGTGGTTGACAGGCCCCCGTAGATGTTTCCGCATGAACCAGCCCCAAAACCTTGGGACGATGCTCTTCCAGGCCAGCTTTCAATTCATCTAGAGAAAAGACTTCCCCCCAGGGTTTATCGATACGACGCACATCCGCCCCATAACGTCCAGCCATATCCATCATTCGATGACCGAAATAGCCATTGACACCCACTAAAACCACATCTCCTGGTTCGACAGTATTGGCCAAAGTGGCTTCCATAGCCGCGCTTCCCGTCGCGCTGACCGGAATCGTGGTTGGGTTCTCCGTTTGCCAAGCATATTTAAGCAGAGACTGGACTTCATTCATCAGCTCAATAAAGCAGGGATCCAAGTGCCCCACTTGGCGCATTCCCAACGCTTGTAAAACTCTGGGATGGGCGTTGGACGGCCCCGGCCCCATTAATAGACGGGGCGGAACATCTAGCTGAGCGGTTTGCTGACGATGGGTCTCATTGATGGCAACGTTGGTCATAGGAATGGGCCGGAATAGGTATGAAGAGGGTCAAGCGATCAGGCTGATCCAGCAATGGTCATGGATGGCCCCATAGGGCAACATCCCGATTCAGGGTCAGTGATAGTGCATTTAAGACGTGGCAGTCTGAAAACGACGCTTGGATCTTAAGCATGCTTTGCATATCCTACAATCAATCAGTCCTCGTGCCCGCAGAGTTTCTAGGCTGCTTGTCTCGGGACGAGAGCATTATTGCTAGACTAGTAAGCAGTCCATTCTCGAGAAACTTTATGTCTAAGCGCCCCACCATCGACACCACGCATATTATGCGGCGAGCTGAAGAATTGATTAGCGCTTCTTCCAATCGATACCGCATTACCGTGCAAGTTGCGAACCGGGCCAAAAAGCGTCGTCGCCGCGAGAATTTAGAAGACTTTGAAGATGCTGGCATGAAGTCCGTGATGCAAGCCATTATCGAAATGTCTGATGAACTGACGCAACCGGAGATTATTGGCGAGTGACCCCTAACCTCACTCTGATTCAGCGATCCAAGCGGGCACTTCTGTGTGCCTCCTTGGTCGCCAGCGGCTGGATGCTAGCCCAACCAGCGGTTGCCCAGCGCCTAAACGCCAAACTGGCAGCGGATGCGGTCTACTCTCAATTGCCGGAGTTACCGCAAGAGAACCAGTATGTGCGCCGCAAGGGTAATAAGCCTGCTCCCAATAGCACGTTGGTCAGTCGACTAATTCGGTATCACACCCAGGTCAAGGGCCGATCACCTCAGTATCGGTTTGACTGGAAAATCACCCTAGCGGACTATCTAGGACTCCATGAAAACTTGCGAGAGGAAGAATATCCGGGGCAGTCGTACTTAAAGACGAATCCCATGGAGAGCGATCGCAAGTTGATTCGCCAGTTCACCCGCCAGCAGCGCCTGGCATTAACTCAAGCCCTTAGCGATCTATATGCGAGTCAAGTCCCCCAGCAGGCAGCCCCTCCACCAGAGAAACAACAGCCGGAGCCACCCAAGCCTGCGGCAGCCCCAGATCCAGAACCGATCTCTCGTCCCAAACTCATTCCCTTACCTGGTTCGGGCAGCGCCGATCTCTTACGACCTCAAACAACGCCCAAATCCACCTCACCTCAGTCCACTACCCCCACTCGCAAGCCTACAGGTGAGGCACAAAAGCTCACATTTTAAAGGCTAAGAATGGACCGACAGCTCAAGGAGGGCAACGGTTGGCGCTTAGGGTGGCAGCCTCAGGCGGCGTTTTCCACCCTACTTGGCACCAATGAATGGGCGGTGGAGTTAACTACTGAAGAATTTGCTGATTTTCGTCGCCTGCTCTTACAACTCGTCGAGTCCATCTCCCAATTACAAGATCAATTGATGACCGAGGAAACCATTGCCTGTGAGGCGAGTAGTGATTTGGTTTGGCTAGAGGTGCAAGGCTATCCCCAGCAGTTTGCTCTCAGTTTTATCCTGTTGAATGGTCGCCGAGCAGAAGGGCATTGGTCTGCAGAGAGCACTGCTGAATTGGTGGGCGCTATCCAAACAATTGAAGTCTTTTAATCAGAGTTTTATGTTAGGCTTGTAAAGCAAAACGGGGCGTAGCGCAGCTTGGTAGCGCACCACTTTGGGGTAGTGGGGGTCGTGGGTTCAAATCCCGCCGCTCCGATTGGCTTAGAACCTCCTCTAGTAGGAGGTTTAATGATTTTAAACGGCCTTCAATCGCAACTTTTCAACAAGAAAGAAACGCATCATTCTCAGATAGAAAAGTTAAAGGGTCAACCTACTATTCTGGTTATAAGATCAGGGGTTGACCCTCTATTGGCAATCATTAATTCCGACTGGAAATAGAGGGTCAAGATCGGTTAGATCTCTGTGCCATCAGGAATGATTGCATTCTTCAGAATGACAACAATCCCACTCCGAATATAGAAGCCTTCATCCTCATGATTCGCTTCCTCCACCTGGGCTTTATTGACGATTTTGACGTTCTTGCCAATCCGGGCATTTTTATCAACAATTGCTTTACGTATAACAGTATTTTCTCCAATCCCTAAGGGCACTCTGCCTTGATCCAGATCAGCTTGTCGCTCAGACAGAGATTGATAATAATCAGACCCTAGCCACAACACTTTGTCCAGAGTGCAATGATCGTCTACATAAGAGCGAACTCCTAGAACAGAATGGTGAATTTGACTTTTTTTGACAATACAGCCCTCACCAACAATGGATTCCGTCACCCGGCAATCCAGAATTTTACTAGGGGGTAAATATCGGGCTCGGGTATAAATGGGAGCCTGCTCATCGTAAAAACTAAATTTGGGTTTTGGCTGTTGTGCTAACGCTAGATTAGCCTCATAGAACGCTTCAATCGTTCCAATATCTTCCCAATAATCATCAAACAGAAATGCCTGGATATTGTGATTCGCAGCAGCCGTGGGAATCACCTCTTTGCCAAAGTCAGTGTGCTCAAGATTAGATTCCAGTAAGTCGATCAGAACCTCTTTTTTGAATACGTAAATCCCCATAGAGGCAATATAAGGTTGCTCACGGGCCTGTTCTGCATTCAACCCGAGCAACGTGGTATCCACCTGCATTTGGGTTAATTCATCTCCCGAGGGTTTCTCACAAAAATCTCCCACACGGCCTGATTCATCCAGTTTCATCAAGCCAAAAGCAGAAGCCCGTCGCTCATCCATAGGAACCACAGAGATCGTAATATCAGCATTGGTATCACGATGTCGTTGGACAAATCGGCTGTAGTCCATGCGGTACAGATGGTCTCCAGAAAGAATGAGATATTCATCCACATCCCATTCCTTGAGCAACTGCAAATATTGACGAACCGCATCGGCCGTTCCTGCAAACCAACCTGAGTTATCAGGAGTCTGCTGAGCAGCCAAGACCTCGACAAATCCTTCGGTAAAATTCGAGAAATTATAGCCCCGACTCAAATGTCGATTGAGAGACGCGGAGTTGAATTGAGTGAGGACATAGATTTTATTGATGTCTGAGTTAATACAGTTACTCACAGGAATATCAATCAGACGATATTTACCTGCTAAGGGTACTGCAGGCTTAGCCCTCATTTTTGTTAAGGGATAGAGTCGGGTGCCAGCACCGCCGCCAAGAATAATGGATAGTACGCGTTTCATATTTCCTCGCTAAATATAATGTTTAATCACAAAGGCGTAACGAAAAGGCCCTGAGTCTGGGACTCAGAGCCTGAGAGCTTAGTGCAATTGCAAAGCTCGGTGTTTATCGTCCAGTTTGTGGATGGTATCGACAAATCGGACCGTTTTGGATTGCGTGGAGATAATCAGAGATTCAGTTCTCACGCCTCCAGGGAAAAAGCGAGCCCCTTTCATTAGGGTTCCGGGGGTTATGCCGCAGGCGGCGAATAAGACCGTTTCGCCACAGGCCAGCTCTTCTGCCTCATAGATGCGATCTGGGTCATCAATCCCCATCTCTTTTAAGCGAGCGAGGTTGCTCTCCTTGCTTTCACCAATCAATCCAGTCTGGACAATTTCTGGGTCGTAGATCAGCTGACCTTGGAAATGTCCTCCCAAAGCCCGCATGGCAGCTGCAGAGATTACGCCTTCTGGCGCTGCGCCAATCCCCATTAAGGCATGAATATTGGTGCCCGAAAACGCACAGGATAAAGCCGCTGAGACATCTCCATCCTCAATCAAACGGACTCTGGCCCCTGCCTCTCGAATTTCCTTAATCAAACCGTCATGGCGTGCCCGTTTCATCACGACCACGACCAACTCAGAAATAGAGCGGTCTAAACATTCAGCAATGATCTTCAGGTTTTCTGTAGCGGATTTGCGAATATCCACTTTGCCTTTAGCCGCAGGAGGGGCAGCCAGCTTCTTCATATAGAAGTCAGGAGCAGCAAATAGGCCACCTTTCTCAGAAATAGCGAGAACAGCCATGGAACCATTCTGGCCATAGGCGACGAGGTTAGTGCCTTCACAAGGATCGACGGCAATATCGATCTCAATCAGCTCATCCAGAGTGCAGAATTCAGCAGCATTTTCTTGGGTGCAAATCCCAACTTGCTCACCGATATAAAGCATCGGGGCATCATCCCGTTCCCCCTCACCAATCACAATCCGACCCCGCATGTGGATTTTATTCATACGGTTCCGCATTGCATCCACAGCCACGGCATCTGCGGTGTCTTTCTCACCTTTACCCATCCATAACGCAGATGCGATCGCAGCTTGCTCTACGACTTCAATAATTTCTAAACCAATCACATTGTCCATTTCGTTTCCCTTAAAGTTCGTTGTTAATGATTCGTGCGAGACAGTGTGGGTAAAACTCAAAGCTAGTTCTTCCAAATGAAACTGTCGTCATTTGGATTTCTTCTGATACAGGTAAATCGCAGGGCTTTGAAGCGAAATCACCTGGCAAGCGGCCATCGTTTCGGGCGTATCTTGCTCCCAATAAATCAGCAAAAATTCAGCATGGGGTTTATATCGCCTATAACTGTCTAATACAGTGGGATAGGCTAATCCAGCATCCCGGATCTCCTCAAAGGTCATATAATCAGTGGGGATTATTTCAGGATCCTCAGACTGCCACGGAGCAGCCACAACGGCACCTTTCTCTTTGGCTTCCAGATATCGGCGCAGGGCCATACGGCCTAGGGCTTTTGCATTATCCTCCCAGCCCAAAAAGTCATACATTTTGAATAACACTCGCTCAGTATCCTCAGGGTTGAGGGTACTCAACACGGGTTTCATCTTCGGCTTTCTAGGGGAGTCTTGACCAAAACCTTTACCCATCTCTACTTCCCTCGCTGATCAAATGGGTATCTGTTTTTCGCGTGATTTACGGACTAATCCAGTCCATCAGGCATTCTTTAGTGATGTATGACAAGAGGCCACAAGCACGGTTTAACTAACATGGAACTGCCGATGGGCTAGATTGCAACCTTAATCGTGCAAACAAAGCGCCGTTCTAGGAGGCAGCTCATTTGCTTTTTAGTCTTGGTTACTGAACATCGTTGAATGAACGGCAGCTCAGTTTCGATGGTCTAAGTGATGTAAGTTCGGTAAAAAATGGGTTATAAAACTGAATCATGTAATTTTGTATTTTTGTAAACTTCCTTAATAAATTGAAAATATTTTAGATGAGTAAATTTACCTAGTCAACCCTAATTACAAATTTTCTATTGCTCCTCCCTCTCCTTAATCTAAGGGAGTAGACAGCCGATACACACCTTGAAAAAACATAAAATCCAGGCTTGAGAAGCATCTCAGGACTTAGCTTTGATACCCCTTGCCTCGGCAGGGAAAGAGTATTACCGCTATCAAGGAGGTGAGAGATAAGTCCTCAGATTTCCCACAATAGCCAAAGGCTCATTAATATAACTTCATGCTTTTCTAGTAGAGATGAAGTTATGCAAAGTCAGCACAGAAAGATATCCGCTGATAATGCCGTTATCGGTTGGGCCATCTACAGCAACCTTGTGGAATAGCGCTGATTAGCAATTGACGGGCAGATCATGCGCTAATCCCCTGGGCAATCAACGTCCCTCAATCCATGAACTGCCCCAATATTCTTTTGCTCTAGGCGATCCTGATTTTGAGATTAGGTCGATTGAAGGCGTAGCTTGTAAAGATGTTTATACTTTATCCTCAGCCTTTATCCCTAGAGGTAGGATTTAAGTAGCATAAATCTAAAGAAAACCTTAAAGAATTATCAAACTACCAAATTTATGTGCAACTAGCGTTTATGGTACTGTTCCGTGTTATCTCCTTCCCTGCTCCACGACCTATGGCAATTAATTGAAGAACTGCCCAGTCATCCTGTAATGCAATTGAATGATAGTCGCCTGATTTCTTGGCTGTTGGCCCGAGTAGAGCGTCGATTAATTCTTAAGGCAGAAGATATCAGCAATATTGAGAAATATCTCGGTTCCCATGTGCTGCTCATTCGAGAAATGACTGAATCTAGACAATATCACTGCTGTCCTCTGGCGATGTGATGAGTAAGGCTCTCCTAAAAACCTTGGTCCTGAACCATCAGAGTCTTCCATCCGTACAGCACCCTTGTAAGAAAATAGTATTGTCGGTCTATATGCATTAGCCTCAAATATAGGGTTCTAGACTATTAACCACAAGACTACCTAAAGTGAGTTGAAAGCATTCACACCAGCAAACACTCGGGTTTTTAAAGTCGTTCAGGCTATGTTCACAACCCTACGAGATAGCAGGGAATCATTTTAGGCAAGCGCTACTCAACTATCCGCACACTCATAAGGCCGGGGACGATGACTGAGTAGGCGATCACCCCAATCGCCTGTACCGATATCCACTGACCTATGCGTCAAATCGATTGCTGATTCTGCATCAAATCAGAGCGAGTTCCTAGCCCTAAGCGCATCTATCTCTCATCCAGGGTTAACCATCAACAGACCTTGAAGCTCATTGGGAGGAATTCTTGTATTGATGTGCAGAGAGGTATCCAAGCATGAGAAAGGTAGAAGTTGTCCCTCACAATCCTGCCTGGAAAATGATATTTCAGACTGAGGCCTCGCTAGTCAAGGAAGCCCTGGGTGAGACTGTGATGGCTGTTCACCATATCGGCAGCACAGCCATTCCTGACATCCATGCAAAACCCATTATCGATCTATTAGACCTCTTGCATAATTGGATTTGCGATATGGTATTGAATCTGATGTTGTTCCTATTCAGTGCCATACCCCATGAATTACGAAGCAGCCCAAAAGCTGAGTGCAAAAGACTTTAAGCGACGAACTGGAGTCTACAAACAAACCTTTAAACGCATGCTCCACGCATGGCATACCTATCACCTCAATCGCTCAAATGCAGGAAGACCTCCAAAGTTGTGTCGTTGTGATCAACTGTTGGTGGCCCTTCAATATTGGCGAGAATATCGGACCTATTTCCACATTGCTGGAGATTGGGAAGTCTCTGAATCAACCGTCTGCCGTATTGTCCACCAGGTCGAGAGTGCTCTGATGAACTCAGGACTCTTCCGCTTACCCGGCAAGAAACATCTAATACAAGGATTTGAGCGACCTGATGTTGTCGTGATGGATGTGACTGAGACACCGATTGAACGTCCTCAAAAAGGACAAAAAGCGTATTATTCAGGAAAAAAAGAGGCATACCCTCAAATGCCAGATTATTGCTGACCGCAACACTTTAGAGATTATCTGTCTGAGCTTTGACAAAGGTCGTCGGCATGATTTCAGATATTCAAGGTTCAGGTATCCATATCCATCCAGATACCGAGAGTCTGCAAGATAGCGGATATCAAGGGATTGCAGCCTACCACGCCAACAGCTATGTTCCTCTCAAGAAGCCACAACACGGTGAACTGACTTCCCTGCAGCGAGAGTATAACCGTGCTTTGAGTCAGGAACGAATGGGGATTGAACACATTAATCGCAGCCTGAAGATTTTCAGAATTTTGTCGGAGCGCTATCGCAATCGTCGTCGTCGCTACGCGCTTCGGTGTAACTTGATTTCAGCTATTTATAACCATGAGCTATCTTTGGCTGCTTAAGGGATGGCAAACAGCCATACCACATCGTGAAATGAATATTGCAAGAGGTCTATTGATTGAGGTGCAGTGCATCACCCAAGTTGATGAGCGCAGTTCATCCATGGAGCAACTAGGGTACGAAGTCATGGGGGAATTTGGCATCTCAGGTCGTCGGTTCTTTCGCAAAAATAACCAACATGGTATTCGGACCCACCATATTCATATCTTTAACCACAGCTCAACCAAGGTGAAACGTCATCTGGCATTTCGGGATTACATGATTGCCCACCCGACAGATGCGAAGCAATACAGTGACTTGAAATGCCTGTTAGCTAGTCAATATCCCACAGATATCGATGGCTATATGGACGGTAAAGATAGCTTTATTAAAGCCATAGACATCAAGGCAGGTCAGTGGAACGCTTTACAAACCGACCAGCCGTCAGGGACCTAATGCTTCCACGCTTAATTGGATGCATAATGCAGCATTGGTGGCTGGGAGAATGATTAGCGACTGGCTGAGATCCACTCAGGGCTTCCTTGAAGGTCGCATCACTTTCAAGATCCATGATCCAGAAACGTTTGTCTTCACTGCTTCTTCTCAGAAGACCGATAGTTTAAGAAACGTGGTTTCATCCCACTCCATAAAGATAACTGTTTGCCCCAATGCCCCCAACCATTGGGGTTTTCTCCCTTTAAGAACGGGCACCTCTAAAGTTTTTATAGACGGTCAATAACCAATGATAGGCTTCTTCGAGTCCATCGGTCGTATCGACGTCTATCCCTACTTTTTTCCACTCCTCTACTCGTTGAAAAGAAAGTAGATTTCTGAATTCATCCATAGATGGTATTTCCATAATCTTAGGAGCCTTCAGCCTATGTTTATTAGTACTTCCGGGCCCTTTACCTTTGCAATTCATGCCTTGGCTCAGATAACGCCATCACTCCCAGAATACCCAAAAGAAGACCTTTTTTTAATGCTAGGTAAAGTCAGCAGATTTTATCGCTTTATCAAATACCAGAAATCACCTTGGAGTCATCAGTATTTTCTATAGCGCAACTCACTTTCAACGTCTCTCGCGATGCAACACGCCCTAAAGAACCCTGTACAAGCCGTATTAATAAAACATAAAGAAAATCGAAGGAACCGGATATTTTAGATCAAGCCTATCCACCGATCTGGGCATCAATCAGCCTATTGAGAGGTAGCCCCAATTCGCAGCACTCCATCTGGCAGATTCCGTGCCCAGCCAAGATCTGCTATCACCAGTCCATCTAGTCTGGCGGTTCTCTAGGCCTAAATCGCGAGGTGGTATGCTAATTCCTTTCTCCATCTTCTTGAGCCAGCCTGATTGTAATGACCGTTCAAGCACCAAGACAAAGCTTTTATGCTTTCTAAGATCTAGCTTGAGAAGCATTAACAGTAGCGCCATTCGGAAGCTCATCCACTAGAGTAGAGGTGGACGCCTTTGCTAATTGATTAGGGCAAGTTGTGGCTTACGAACCGCTGCATCATAAATATCGTCCCCAAGTCTTTGCAGATTTAGTGGGACAAGATGCGATCGCAACCACGTTGACCAATGCGATTGAGTTCGAGCGGATTGCTCCTGCCTATCTCTTTACTGGCCCTCGGGGTACGGGAAAAACCTCCAGCGCCCGCATCCTCGCCAAATCCCTCAACTGCCTCAATAGCCCAAAACCCACACCAATCCCCTGCGGTACCTGTTCCGTTTGCCAGGAAGTGGCCCTAGGCACATCTCTCGATGTTATCGAAATTGACGCTGCCAGCAATACGGGCGTAGACAATATTCGCGACTTAATCGAACGGGCTCAATTTGCACCGGTTCAGTGTCGATTTAAAATTTACTGCTTGGATGAAGTCCATATGCTCAGCACGGCAGCATTTAATGCCTTGCTGAAGACATTAGAAGAACCCCCAGATCGGGTGGTGTTTATCCTCGCGACGACAGATCCCCAAAGAGTCTTACCCACCATTATTTCTCGCTGCCAACGGTTTGACTTTCGGCGGATCGCTCTAGATCCCATGATTCAGCATCTCACCCATATTGCTGAACAAGAATCGATTGCCATTACTCCCTCGGCGGTAGAACTGATTGCCCAAGTTGCCCAAGGCGGGTTACGAGATGCAGAAAGTTTACTCGATCAGCTCAGCTTACTCTCGGGGGAAATTGATAATACCCAGGTCTGGGATTTAGTCGGCTCCGTCCCAGAACAGGCGCTCTTAGCCCTACTGCAAGCCATTATCGAACAACAGCCAGCATTGATGGTCGAACGTACCCATGCCTTGCTCGATCGCGGTCGGGAACCGTTAACGGTACTTCAGAATTTAGCAGGCTTTTATCGGGATTTGCTGATCGCCAAAACGGCCCCTACTCGCAGAGATTTAGTGGCCATCACGGCCCCGACTTGGACCGATCTGTGCCAGCTCGCCCAGCAGTTTGAGGTCAATGACATTCTGGCCAAGCAACAGCACCTACGCAATTGTGAAACTCAAATCAAGAATTCTACCCAGCCTCGCTTATGGCTAGAAGTCTCACTTTTGGGTCTGTTACCAGGTGCCGCCCAGTCTACCGATCCGAAGCCGATTCTTATTCAGACCTCACCCCAGCCCTTAGGAACTGCAACTCATTCACCGGAGCCAGTATCAGCAGGACCTGC
This sequence comes from Acaryochloris sp. CCMEE 5410, assembly GCF_000238775.2. Lineage (NCBI taxonomy): Bacteria > Bacillati > Cyanobacteriota > Cyanophyceae > Acaryochloridales > Acaryochloridaceae > Acaryochloris > Acaryochloris sp. CCMEE 5410. The sequence continues at coordinate 2,806,479 of NZ_AFEJ02000001.1, forward strand.
TCACCCCGTTCCCCCGCCGGAAGCCCCTGCCCCCACTCAAACATCCCCAGTTGCTGACACGCCCCAACCCGCTGCTCCAGCAAGTCCCCAGGCCCCTCCAGCCCCAGAGCCTCAAGTTATCCCCCAACCAGAGGCCCACCCTCCTGCAGCCGAGGACTTACCTGCACCTCTAGAAGACTTACCCGAACCTCTAGAAGACTTACCCGAACCTCTAGAAGACTCACCCGAACCTCTAGAAGACTCACCCGAACCTCTAGAAGAAACTCCTGCCCCCCTGCCTAGCCTGCAGGCAGACTCCATTCCACCCCCAGCGCCCCCACAACCCGAAACGACGCCTGCTCCACTCCCACCCCCCTCAGACCCTTCTGCCCCTGTGCAGATTGATCTAATGGAGGTATGGCAGCAGCTTTTACAAAGCCTGAATTTGCCCAGTCGGGCCTTGCTAAAAGAACATGGCCAACTCCTCTATTGGCAAGGGCGAGAAGTTCGGATTGGCATTCGTAAAACCTTACTTCGACTGGCTCAAGGCAAAGTCCAAGAACTAGAAGAAACCTTCGAGAAGTGCTTTAATCGCAAAGTTAAAGTCACCTTAAAAGTCCTGACTGAAGAGCAAATGCGAGCCAAACCGGCCTCCACCTCTTCTGCTCCACCGCCTGTCTCTGCCCCACCGCCTGTCTCTAATCCACCGGCCAATATGGCTGCGCCCCAGCCGGTTGCAGCTCCTCCTGCGCCCCTGCAGAATGGTCATGCAGCCCCACAAACTGCGCCAGCAGCACCTACTGCAGCACCGCCCACCTGGCAAAGCGAGGACGAAATCACCTCTGCAGCCAAGAGTTTCGCCCAATTTTTTAACGGCGCTTTTGTGGATATTGATCCGAAAGAACCTGAGCAAACAGAAACGGCTAAATCTAAATAACGGAAGGCTCATCCGTTTGGGGAACCCATACAGAGACAGAGCCAGCCTTACAGACAAATTCAGCCCAACCCTCAGCATTGGTCGTGATCGGCTCGGAGATATGTTCTGTCACATCCCGATAGGTTTGGTGGGGGTGTCCCATTTCCATCCATTTGCAGCCCTGATCACCATTGCTAAGGATGACGGCCATTCCCCCTGGATGCTCATCCGTGCCTAAGCGAGTCCAGCCCACACAGTTGGCATGATCAAAATAGTCATACTGATCGCCATAGGCATAGGTCCGTCGAGCACCTAGGAACTTATCGATTAACCATTGATGACTGTCCAACCAAATTTCATACTCATTACCATCACGGCCTTTGTCCTTGTAGTGAGCCCCATAATAGTCCGCATAGAAAATACAGGGATATCCATCTCGACGTAACAAAATCAAGGCATAGGCCAAGGGCTTAAACCAAGACTCCACCACAGACTCTAACGCCTGCAAGGGCTGAGAATCATGATTTTCAACCAGAGTGACGGCTAAGGCAGGCTGCTCTTTCACCAACGTGTCATCAAAAATTTGGCGGAGGTCAAAGTCACACCCTTGCGTACTTGCCACCGTAAAGTTGTAGTGCAACGGGGCATCAAACAGCATGACGTCGCCCCCGGTGATTTTGACAAAATGGTGCAGGGCTTCAATTTCGTCGGACCAATATTCCCCTACTGCAAACAGCCGCTTCGGGGAGTGCTGTCGACAATGGTTCAGCCACTCGGGGAAAAAATCTGCTTTGACATGCTTGACGGCATCAAAACGGAACCCATCGATGTGGGTCGTGTTAATCACCCATTCTCCCCAACGTTTGAGTTCATCCCTGACTTCAGGATGTTCCATATCCAGGTCACACCCCATCAGGTAATCAAAGACTCCCTTTTCTAAGTCAACGTTGTCATCAAATTTTTTGTCTTTAAACAAATAGACTGCTTGCTGGCCATCGTTGTAGGCGTTATAGTCCACGGCATCAAAGTGCCACCAGTGCCACTCTAGGTCTGAATACTTGCCCTGACGACCTGGAAACGTGAAATGGGTCCAGACTTTGACGGTTTGAGTGTCACCAATCGGCTGGTGACGATTATTAGGATTCATGGGTCGCGCTTGGGCCTCTTCTTCGGCATCCGCACCCATCTTGTGATTAAGCACGACATCAGCATAGACATGAATGCCAGATGCCTGAGCCTCCTCAATCGCTGAGATATATTCATCTTTAGTGCCATATTTGGTGCGAATAGACCCTTTTTGGTCGAATTCACCCAAGTCATACATGTCATAAACACCATAGCCCACGTCATATCCTCCTGCTAGACCTTTATAGGCAGGCGGTAGCCACACAGCGGTGATACCCACATTCGCTAGATCGGCAGCTTTTTTCTTCAGTTCACTCCACAAACTGCCATCAGCGGCGTTGTACCAATGAAAGAACTGCATCATTACGCCGTTGGGTTCAGACATACATGACCTCTACTTGGAAAGATAGGGATTTCAATTTTATTCGTTAGGGATAAATTGGTCGAATTTTTTGGATTAAGGCTATATAGATTCGCCCTTAAAACATCCTTATCCAGGTATGGATGCCCCACTAATGGGCCTGTGCTCAATTGAGCAGATTCTCGTCAAAACTTGATGCAATATATCTTGAACCAAGGCCGATTCGTTGTGTTCTATTGACGATAAGCAATATATTTTAAACCCGTTTGCAGAGGATTACCGTTCTCAAGAATCGTGATTTCAGCGGTATTATCATTAATCCATCTCACAGCGCTTCGGGTGGTCGGTAAGGTGGAAGATTGCTCCAGCAAAATGCCATCGGCGTACTCCCAGGTACCAGTATGTTCTTGGGAAAAGCCATTGGTAAAGGTGATGCGGTTACGCCAAGTCCCATCCTGTTTATAGTGAGTGGTGCCTGTAAAAGGTGGCACAACATTCAGTAATTCAGCTTTCCAGGTACCCACAACAGCAGAAGAAGTTTGCTCAGACCGATCTGAGGCCGATGGCGTGGTGGGTTCAGGCTCTTCATCCAGACTGGGACTAGCCCCGCCGACAGGGACTGGCGCATTGGGCTGACCGGGCCGAAATAACAACAAACCGCCGATGCCGACTAGTGCGATCGCACCCACAAATCCCTTCCATCCTCTTAGAAAAGGCGGTATGCTCACGGCTTCCCGGTCTTGAGGCTGCTGAATGGTGGGTGTTTGAGAACGAGAGGCTTTCTGCGTAGGAGCAACTGTAGCGGAATCCCTCTGCAGAGCAGCTAACATTTCCTGAGCTGAAGAGAATCGCTCTCGCGGATGATAACGTGTGGCTCGGTCGAGGACATCTGCTAGGACACCATCAAGTCCAGAAGCATGTTGACGCCAGAGCAGCTCTCCCGTGCAAGGATCGCTACCCAAGTGTGTGGGCAATCTCCCCGTCAACAGAACCATCATTGATAGCCCAAGGCTATACAAATCACTGGAGAAAACGGGTCGCCCTGCTGCTTGTTCAGCAGGCATATAGCCCGGCGTGCCAATTACAATCGAGGACGTGGTTTGTCCTTGAGCGTTGATCTGAGTCCCCATCACTTCTTTGACCGCCCCAAAGTCAATCAAGACAGGCTTGCCATCCCGATGTCGCCAGATGATGTTATCGGGCTTCAAATCTCGATGAATGATGCCTTGGCTATGGATGTATTCCAGCACTGGCAGAGTCTGCTGCAGAATGTCCATAATCACACTGGCATTCACGGGTTGCTGCCATTGGGCTAACGTGTGGCCATTCACCCATTCTTGGGCGAGGTAAAAGTACCCGCCATCTTGGAAATAACTATAGAGTTCAGGAATTTGGGGATTTTCATCACCTAGTTTTTCTAAGCAAGCAGCTTCTTGGCGGAATCGGTCTTGAACGATTTGATAAACCTGAGGATCTTGGGTGACGGGTTTGAGTTGTTTAATCACGCAGCGTCGGCGAGAAGGACGATGGGTATCTTCTGCCAAATAGGTAATGCCAAACCCTCCCTCTTCCAATGGCTTAATGATTTGGTATTGATCTTTAATCAACGTCATATCCATAACTTCACCTTGGACAGCGACAGAAAGCTGTTGATCGTGGGTATAGCGTCATACCCTACTCCCAGATATTAGCAAAGCTCAAAAATCCAGATCATGGCGAACAAAGCATCAAAAAACCACCAAAAGCATCAACTTTTGGTGGTTAGTAAGGTTAGGTTATTGATTGAAGCTAACGGACGGTCCCTTCTAGCTGCTCCGTAGGAATGGGCTTCATTAAATATAAGCGCAAGAAGTTAAAGCCATTGGAAAGGAAGATAGGTAGCTTCCGGATCGTTTTGATGAACTCAGGTTGCTCAGCTGCATCAATGGCACGTAGCTTCACACAATTGTCTACACACTCTTCCAAGTGGCCGTAGAAGCTAGGATGCTCTACGTTCAAGACCAACGGAAAGACACGACCCGCACTGTCATTGGTTTTCTTAATCACGTGCTTGTCATACTCACGGGCATCTAGACCAATGGTGGCGTAGAAACCAGAACGCTGCAAGTCATTGAGATACATGGTGACGAAGACAGATAGCAAGAAGAACCTTGCCCAGAGCCTGGCTTTCCAATCGTTGAGCAGTTGAGGCTGAGACCGCATCAAGGCATCAAAGAAATCACCATGACGGTTCTCGTCTTGGCACCAATTCTCGAAAAATTCAAAAATGGGATAGACACAATCGTCTGGATTCGCAGCTAAGTGACGATAGATAGTGATATAGCGCCAGTAACCAATCTTTTCAGAGAGGTAGGTAGCATAAAAGATAAATTTAGGCTTGAAGAAGGTATAGCTGCGGTTCTTAGTCAAAAAGCCCAAGTCTAAGGACAGTTTGAAGTCCGTCATGGCTTTGTTGAGGAAGCCAGCGTGACGAGCTTCATCCCGAGACATCAGGTTAAACCCTTCAGCCAACAGAGGGTTAATGGTCTTGAGACGACGACCTAATTCTTTGTAGAGGAGGAAGCCAGAGAACTCTGCAGTACAAGACCGCTCTAGAAACTCGATAAACAAGCGCCGAGTTTCACCATCAATGTGATCCCAAGACTTATCGAAGCGCTCATCACGGGTAAAGTGCTTTTGATTATAGTCAGCCTTGAACTCGGCAATGATGGCTCGAATCTCATCTTCATTGACGCTGAGATCCATCTTGGCCATCTCGTCAAAATCAGTGGTGTAGAAACGAGGGGTAAGAACCGTTTCTTTTGCGGGAACTTTAATCCCGTCACGCAGTTCTTGGGGTTCTGGCTTTTTGAGGGTATCTACCATGGGTGCCTCAATGACTATAATTTGAACAAATTTATCCCACAACAGAAGGGGGGAAACCCTTTGAGCAACAAAGCTGCAATTGTTAAGAAACCACTATCCTAGCAGTTATTACTTTCAACTTAAATGCTAGCTCTGTAAGCAATATTACCTGAATGCCCGGTTGATGCAGGGCACTAAGCCACCAAGCGTTACATTTCGCAAAGAGACTCGTTACATTTTGAAAAATATTATGAAGGATTGCTCCGAGTGTTGAACAACCTGCTGCAAGAGGGGCTGTAATGGCTGCGTATGCTTGGATTGAGTCAGCGTTAGCCACGGTTCACAAAGCGAATTGGTATCGCTCGGTCAAAACTATGAGCAGCCCAGGACCAACGGCTGTACTCAACGGGAAAACGGTGATCAATTTTGCCAGTAATGATTATCTCGGTTTAGCCGGGGATTCAAGGCTAGCTGAAGCTGCGATCGCAGCCATTCATACCTATGGAACGGGTAGTACTGGATCGCGGTTACTCAGCGGTCATCGACTGATCCATGAGCAGTTGGAAGGTGCGATCTCATCCTGGAAACAGACGGAAGCTGCCATTGTCTATAGCTCTGGCTACCTCGCCAATATCGGTACGATTACGGCCTTAGTCAATAAACGCGACTTGATTCTGGCGGATGCCTACAACCATGCCAGCCTCAAAAATGGGGCGCGGTTGAGTGGAGCCACCCTCCATGAATTTGGCCATGCCCATGTCACAGAGTTGCAAACCCTTTTAGAAACCCATCGTGCCTACCATCGCCGCTGCCTTTTGGTCACCGATAGCGTCTTTAGTATGGATGGCGATTTATGCCCACTGCCGGAACTGATTGATCTAGCTGAACAGTATGACTGTATGCTCCTAATTGATGAAGCCCACGGTACTGGCGTTTTAGGGGCAACGGGGGCAGGCTGTGTAGAACATTTTGGCTGTCGCGATGCGGAGCTGATTCAGATGGGGACCCTCAGTAAAGCTCTTGGGAGTTTAGGGGGCTATGTGGCGGGTTCAGCCAATCTGATTGATTACTTGCGTAATCGCTCTTCGAGCTGGATTTATACCACGGGACTATCCCCTGCGGATACGGCGGCGGCGCTAGCGGCAGTGGAGATTATTCGAGAGGGGAGTGAGTTGCGATCGCAACTTTGGCAACGGGTCACTCAACTCAAGCAAGCTTTAACCAGCCAGCTGGCCTCTGAAAACGACCATCAAACCATGCAGCTCTTACCCTCTGAGTCACCGATTTTCTGTGTGCAAATGCTCACCCCCGCAGCCGTTTTGACGGCCAGCCAGCAACTCCTTGACCAAGGGATTTTTGCCCCAGCCATCCGCCCACCCACTGTTCCTACTAGCCGAATTCGGATATCTATGATGGCCACTCATCAGCCTGAGCACGTTGATCAGCTTATTGCTGCCTTTAGTGTAATGGCCCACCAGTAATAGAGCGGACCTTTTTATGGAATGTGTTGTCCCTCTTGCTCAAGTTGAGCCAGTAAGGTCTGTACAGATAAGACTGGCAAGGGTGAACTTAAAAAGCCAGTGGTATCGCGGGTAACGATGGCATTTAAACCTTAGGAAACCGCACTAAAGATCTGAACCGCATCTTCAAAGTCAGCTAAATTTGAGAAAAAACGTTCTAAGGACGTTTTTTGATAAATTTCATCTCTCCTTTGAAGTCTCCATTTGACTCAACGCCAACTGGAATCCAATTGAGATGTAGATAGAAACCATAGGCTCTGAAGCTAGGGTTATTGCCTGTAACTAACCAAATCTCGTCAATCTCCTTTGACCAGAACCAAGTTTCAGTAACTTGCATGAGAGCACGTCCCACCCCCTGTCCTTCAAAAGCGGGGAGGACAAAAAGGCCAAATATTGTTTTTTCTGTGGCGCTGGCAATGGAGAAGCCAATCGCTTGATCATCAACCTCAGCGATCCATGCACAACAGTCCGCCTCTAACATTTTGGTTACTGACTCTGGGGTAATGCCCAGTTCAGCAATCTCTTCTCGGGATTGATAATTTTCGGCAACGCTGGTTCGAATCTCAAACAGAGTTTCGACATCATCCAATTGAGCAATGCGGATATTCATGGTGCCTATCTTGACTTCGCTTCCGCATATTCTTGTAGAGCTGCTGGGTGGAATTCATATTTCATTATCGAATAAACCACGTTTTATGGTGGGTTTATCTTGGACAAAGGTCGTTACCAGTTCAGTTAAGTCTTCGCGACAGATGCGCTCGGCTTCCGGGCTTTTAGGTTCGGCTAGGCCATTAATTTCGATTTAGATTTGACCGTTTTTGGATTCACGCCTACGTTACATTGCTCTGGATTGTAACCATCCTCCCCATAGTCAAAGCCTGGCGTGGCTTCATTGGTGGGACGTTTGGGTTTGAACTCAAAGCGCGGGGCCAGCACCTGTTCCATGAGCAAGCTGGCAGCAATGGCTTTGAGGGTATCGTTAACGGCCTCAGTAACGGCTGCTTCAGCCGCATTCCCAACGCATTCGATTGGGTGGAGGTGCCATCTTGAGCGTAGGTAACGGATACGGAGGGAACAGCGATGGATTGACTCATAGTGCCTGTTTCTTGAATAGCGAGTGGGTTAGGATTTATTGCAAGATGCGGCTATTCCCCCGCTAAAGTAAGGGCTTGCTCAAGTACGGCAGGGCTAATGCGTAACCCTACCTGAACTAGATTTTCTAAGTCTTTCTTGGCTGACGAGATATATCCTGCCTGTTTGGCGAGTACGACTATAGCCAGTGTGCCTCGAACAGGAACTTGGAGAATTTTGGCGGCTTTGCGTGCGGCTAGGTCATCGATAATTGCTTCATATCCAGGGTTTTGAATAGCCCAAGAGAGCACCTGGCTTTCTCCCATACCTAAATCCCAACTAGCAACCCTAGGTTCAATGGCTAAATCTGCTCGAATAAATGCCTGCCCCGTTTGCTGGAGCCAAGCAACAGCACTATCGTTATATCCGCCCAGGCTAATTTCATCGGCAACGCCTTGGGGAATGACCACTTCATCACAGAGTTCCTGCAGCAAAGGGATACGGTCAATTTTGGTCAGGCTAATAATTGGCGAAGCATTCACCACCCAGCGCTTAACCACGACCAACTTCCTCTGTCAGTTCCTCTGGAGTGGTCTGAAAGGGGGAGACTTCAAATCGATCAAGGGCTTGCAGAAAGGCTTGACGGCTGACACCTGCGATTTCGGCAGCTTTGGATTGGGAAACCATGCCGACCTCGTACCATTTGACGACAGCGGCGATGAGGAGTTCTTGGGCGAATTCGTCTGGACTGCTGCGCAGGGCAGAGAAGGCACTTTCTGGTAAATTGAGTTGAATTTGAATCATAGGATTTTGCAGGGTGATGGTTAAGCAGTCATTTTTGTGTACAGGTCAAATAGTTTTTCGAGTCGCTCTGTGTCATTCTTGAAACGACGGCCACCGTAGATACGTCCGAGTACTTCGTCATTAAACTTAGCCTTGTGCTTGGTGGTCGCTGGGCTTTCTCGCAAAGCCGTCAGCGTGTCAGTGACTTCACCTTCTGTACAAACCTTTAGATGGATATTATTACGCTGGAGCAAGCCATCCAGGTCAGACTTGTTGGTGCTACTACGCTTACTTTTGAGTTTCTTGATCGTCGTTGACTTATTGCCGAAAGCTTCTAGAAACGCAAAAGGAAACACCTCCGGGTCAAAAGGCGCTTCGGCAAGCTCAGAAACGGCTTCTTCGATTTCAACTGCATTTATACTCCGATCACAAATAGCTCAGCGGTAGTTACCTCAAAGGGTGATTATTCCCTGCTAACGCAGAATCCTACCTCGTTTTTCGAGTATGGTAGTTTCCACCATCTATATCCTGCTTCTGTCTTACCTAAACTGCTTGTCAAGCAATAAAAAAGTTAACCCACTTTTCAAAACTCGACATTTCCGTAAAGTTCAGCTAACGGTATCTCTGCAGCAACCGATGACAAATGAATATTGCCTTCTGGGCCAGCGTAGTCTGTAAATAGCCACTGATTATTGCTCTGCTTAGTGTAGTGAGAGACTTGGGGACTGTACTGATCAATCAAAAGGTATTCCTGAAATGTAGGAATTGTTCGATAAGCAGCAAACTTCTCATCTAAGTCATAGCTGCGCGTTGATTTTGACAACACCTCAGCGATAAAAAGGGCATTGATGACCGTATCTGCTCGTCCCTCTTGCAATTGCAACGGCTTCGCTGCCACCATCACATCGGGATATGTATAGAGATTACAATCAGGAATCCATAACCGCTGATCCGTCACAAACACCCAGTAAGGCTGCCTCCGGAGAGCTAACTTCAACAGCATCAATAAGTTACCGTTAATCTCGTTGTGGGCAGGCGTGCCACCTGTCATTTCGATGATTTCTCCATTTCGAAACTCATGGCGAAGGTCCGAGTCCAGTTCTGAGACCAGATATTCTTCAGCAGTATAGGTTTCAGGGGATGAAATCGTCATAGCCCAACCTTCCATAGCGTTTACTACGCTTACACAGATATTTCTGTCGCTGATTCAATTTTGCCTCACTCTACAATGGCCAGACAATTCTATGCCTTGGCATCACCCATATGGTCTGAAATCACAACCAAGTAACCATCGGGATCGCGAAACCAAATTTCATGCTGTTGGGCGTTCGGGTTGATATGGGGTTCGGTGACAATTTCTGGGCTGAGAGTTCGAACCTTAGCAACACTGGCCTCAAAATCATAGGTGCGAAACCATAAAATCACCCCATTCCCAGGCGGTATCTCAGGATTCCACAGCCCAGGATGCTCATGCGTATCCTGGCGATGAAGTTGCAGCAGCAGTTTCCCCTCAAACGTCAGCATTTCATATTCATCGCCCCCATGGGCGCTTTCACAACCCAAGAGTTGTTGGTAAAACTGGCTACTCGCTGCCACATCTTTAACGGCAATAAGCGGCTCTATTTGCATCGCGATTAGCCTTCCTGAAGGCGAGCGAGTAAGGGGGCAGCACCGAGTAGCGTTTGAGTATAGGGATGTTGGGGATTGGTGAAGATCTCTTCCGTGGGACCGATTTCGACGATTTTGCCTTTATTCATGACGGCAATGCGATCGCAAAAGAATCGCGCCACCCACAAATCATGGGTAATAAATAGGTACGTTAGGTTGAAATCATCCTTCAAGGATTGCATCAAATCCAGTACCTGGGTTTGAATACTGGCATCCAGCATACTGACGGGTTCATCACAGATCACGAGCTTGGGCTGAGTAATGAGCGCTCGTGCAATTGCCACTCGTTGCTGCTGTCCCCCGGAAATATCGCTGGGGAACCGTTGAGCATAGTCAGTCGTAGGAGTCAGGCCCACACGCTCTAGCATGGCATGCATTTGCGCCTGCGCTTCTGCAGGGGTTGCCAACTCATGAATCAGCAGCGGTTCGGCTACACTCTGACCAATTTTCATCCGGGGATTCAGGCAGGCCCGTGGATCTTGGAAGATCATTTGAATCTGGCGACGACATTGCCGCAGTTCGCGCCCTTCTAGAGACGTTAGCTCCAGCTTGTCGAACTGAACGCTACCTGCCGTTGGGCGAACCAGCTGCAAAATGCTGCGAGACAACGTGCTTTTACCACAGCCCGACTCTCCCACGAGGCCCAAGGTTTCGCCCGCATGGATATTTAAGGTAATGCCATCGACGGCTTTGATGGCATCTGCGGGTTTGGAAAGGAGGCGGGCAATAAAATTAGTTTCCAAGGTGTAATGCTGCTGGACATCTTGGAGCTGAAGCAGCACATTGTCTGACGGCGGGGTATCGTCCTCGAGAGGCGCTTCCGCTGCACTGGTTTGTAGATGGAGGGCCGCCTGCAGCAAAGACTGGGTGTAAGCATGTTGTGGATTGGTGAGGATTTCTTGGGCTGGCCCCAACTCGACCATTTTGCCCTGGTACATGACGGCAACGCGATCGCAATATTCACTCACCAGCGCCAAGTCATGGGAAATCAGCAATAGCCCCATCTGACGTTCTTCACAAAGACGAGTCATTTCCTTGAGAATTTGGGCCGCCACCGTCACGTCCAAACTGGTGGTGGGTTCATCGGCAATCAGCATTTTGGGGTCCAGGAGGAGCGCTAACGCAATCGCCACCCGCTGTCGCATCCCCCCACTAAATTCATGGGGATACTGGGTCCACCGCTCTGCCGGGATATTGACCGCACTTAGAGTGTCTAAAACCTTGGTTTTGGCCGCTTCAGCAGAAAGCTGGGGTCGGTGGACCTTCAAGGTTTCTAAGCAATGCTTCTTCACCGTCAGCAGCGGATTTAAACGGGTCATGGGGTCCTGAAAGACGAGGGCAATTTCCTCGCCCCGGAATCGCTGCAAATCTTTTCCAGTCAGCGTTAAAACAGATCTGCCCGCAAAGTTTATCTCGCCTTCTAACTGAGTTCCAGGCGGCAGTAACTGCATTAGCCCACGGCCAATGGTGGATTTACCACAGCCCGATTCCCCGACTAGACCCAGTCGTTCTCCAGCCCCTAGCTCAAAAGAAACCTGATTGACCGCCCAAGTTTGGGCATTAGCGCCACGCTGCTGAGCATAGGCAATCTTTAGATCGTTAACCTGCAGCAAACTGGCGGAAGAACTCATATCCTGTAGTCGAAATAATATGTACGTTAAGGCTGTTTACGTCGGCAGCAACTCTAAAATCACCAGTATAGCCAGCAACCTCCAACCGGGTCTGATTTTTGCACGCAGGGTCAAATACTGTCTATGATAAAAATATATTGAAAAGTTTTGTGAAGTCCTTTGTTAGCAAACGCTGATACCAATAATCAAGCTCCCCTGATCTCCACCTGGCATCATGTGGATGTCTTATGGCAAGCCGATCAAACCCGCATTCAACCTGGCCTTCCTTACTATCAACTTTCTCCCACTTGGCAAATGTTGATTTTGGGAGATGGCTCTCCGACTCGCCATTTGCAGCTCCTCACCGGTGAGCCGACGGAAGTGGATGTGATTGATATGTCCTTTGTCGGGTCTGAGCAAGATAATGCCCCCGATTTAATCAAGGCTGTCCCCGGTCCTCGATTACGCCGCCAGGTCTGGCTGCGAACGACGTCTGGTCAGCGACTCGCCTATGCCACGTCTTGGTGGGAAGCCAGCCATGTGGATGAGTATTTACAAAACCGCTCTTTACCCATTTGGGCCAGCTTGTCCCAGTCGCGGACTGAACTGTTTCGAGATATCCGTCAGGTCTTCTGTGGTCAGTCTGAAGCGTTATCTCAAGCCTTTGATCATCCGGGACCTTTTTGGGGACGCTACTATCTGTTTTGGCATGATGGTCAACCTCTGACTTTGATTTACGAAGTTTTCTCCCCACATCTCAATCAGTATTTAGGGCCTGTATCCAGCAATCTCAAGCCGACTCAGGTGTCATAAACATTGGATGAACCGATGTTTTAGCAAACCTGTTGTACGTACTAAAGCGAGTGTCTTCTGATGGTCCATTTAGCAGTTGCTAGAAGCATTAACGCGCCTGCAAAGGGTTTACCCCATCTTCTGAACGACTTGTATACCATGCCTTTTATGAGGCTAACCCCTTTCAATTAAACGTCGTACCGCACCGACGATTAGCTCTGGCTGATCGAGGAGGATCCAATGTCCACTCTCTTCTGCAACGATACGTTGGCTATTGGAAGATAGTTTTGTGAGGTCCAATTGAAGTGCCGCCCATCGTTGGAATCTTTCTTCACTTATCCTTGGATCTTTGGCACCTTGACTCAGCACCATCAAAGGTAAGCTGCCCAATGATGTCACGGATTGAAGGCCTTCAAGGCTTGTTTTGATATGGGCCAATTCGCTGGAGGCGGTTGCCCAGTAGTGGGGGCGGTAACAAAAGGATTTAAAGATATCAAATAAGGATCGTACGGCCAACGGATATTTTTGACTTTTTTGCTTGAGGACTTTAAGCATGGGTAACAGATTCATCTCCCCGATGACTCGCACCATGCCAATGTGACTGAAAATTCTCAAAACCTGATAAAACCAAGCCATCCTTTGTACATGTCTCCCCATTGCAGAGGTCATCTGATGTTCATGGGAAGAATCGACTAACACTAATCCGACGACATCCTCTGGATATTGACTCGCATACAGCCGCATATTGACGCCACCGAGTGAGTGGCCAACCAAAATGTAGGGAGGGTCAATTGCAGCTTTGGTCAGCAGTAAATGTAATTCATCAACGCTCTGTTGACTGGTGCGAGGTTGTCTGGGGTTGGGGTCACTCCAACCAAAACCGGCCCGATCATAGGTGCAAACATGAGTAAATTTTGCAATTTCAGCGGGCACCAACCCCCATGCGATGGCGGGAGCAGAACCACCTGCATCCATAACAACGGTTGGTGTTCCCTGCCCAAGACAGTTGAGATGTAGACGAAATCCTCCAATATCGACCAGTTGACCGGGTGGAGGATATTTATGTTGATCAAACGCTTGACCCACTCTCTGATATACCATTCCCACCAATAGTCCGAGGATGAGAATGCCTAGAGACAGCACCAACCAGTTTTCCATGATTCTTAGAGCAAAGTTTGTAGACTGATTCCTCTCTCCTAGTATGTCCTTCCGAACAATCTGTGAGTCGCATAACGACTGGCACATCACCGATCGGTAGTAATGCTGATATCACACCTATCCCTTGATTGACAGTTGTCCACTATGCCGTGACACATTCTTTCTCTTCAAACTTCAGACCATCATGAAACTTGATGACCAGGGACAAGTTAAGAGACACCATCTAAGCTGTACGGATTATAAGCGTCGATTACCACTCCAAGATCAGGTTATGCGCTTAAATGGGTGAGAATTCATTATGTTGCTTCAGCATCCGTGACTAAGGCATCCTCTAAACCTAGCCGCTCTTTAGCGAGAATTGCCACGATCGTTGCGATCGCAACCTTGATCAGCAAGGTCACTGGAGCCGCTCGCCAGATGGTCACCGCCGCCGTCTTCGGGGTTGGGCCAGCAGTTGGAGCTTACGGCTTTGCCTATGCCATTCCTAGCTTTTTCTTAATTCTGCTCGGCGGAATTAATGGTCCATTTCACAGTGCCATCGTCGGTGTACTCGCCAAAAAAGAGCGCAGTGATGTCAAACCCGTCATCGAATCCATCACCACTTTGCTGGTCGGACTACTGCTGCTGGTGACCATCGGCTTAATTGTCTTTGCTGAGCCTATTTTGCGGTTCACGGCCAGCGGCCTGTTTATCTCCCCCGAAGAAGCCCTACGCCAAGGCATCGATTCAGCTACCTATGCCGTAACCCAGAAGACTCGGCTGATTGCCATTACCCAGTTCAAAATCATGGCGCCCATTGCCCTATTCTCGGGCTTGATTGGGATTGGCTTTGGGGCCTTAAACGCAGCTGATATTTACTGGATGCCCTCCATCAGCCCGATTTTTTCTAGCGTGGCAGTGATAATTGGTCTGGGGCTTTTTGCCCTCCATCTGGGGCCAGAAGCGTCCTTATCAGCTAATGCCTTGCTCGGGGGTCAAGTCCTCGCCTGGGCAACCTTGGCGGGTGCGGTAGCTCAGTGGTTGATTCAATTGCCTGTCCAGTGGCAAGCAGGCTTAGGAACCTTAAAGCCTCGCTGGCAATGGCAACATCCCGATGTCCGAGCTGTTTTAAAGGTATTGGGACCGGCTACCTTTGCCTCTGGAATGCTGCAGATTAATGTTCAAATTGATATCTTTTTCTCTTCCCTGATTCCTAACGCCACTGCTGCTGTCTCTGCCTGGAGCTACGCTAATTTTTTGGTAATGGCTCCTCTAGGTAGGGTTTGCTGAAAAAGTAAATTGAGCTAATTCCTGGCATCAAATCGTACAATCAACCCAGTTGTGACGGCCAGGGCCATATTCCTTCACTGGCCCTAGAAAAGCCCCAAGGCAGCCCTGGCAGCTCCATAACGCTTTCCAACACCAGCAATCCCACCCAAAATGAATGATAAAAGGTGGCGGAGCCACCGCTCTAGATTCATCACCAAGAACGTGATAGCAATCGCACTAGCAGCCGTATCCGCTAACTTCGCCATCACTCGATTCAAGCCAAATCTTCGCTTGGCCTGCCCAAACTTGCCCTCAATTTGGACTCTCACCTTTTCGTCCTCCCGTGCTTGTTGCTTGAGTTGGCCCTGCACCTGGGGGTCTTGTTGAGGTCTTCCTAACGGTGGTCCACTCAATCGGATACCTCGAGCTTTACACCATCGTCGATTAGCTCGGGTTCGATAGATTTGGTCGGCATGGACTGAGAGAGGATAATGGCCAAAGCGACGATGAAAAGCTTCCACTTGATATTGAAGATGCTGGGATTCATTGAACGCATCCCAGCTTAAACGTTCCAGAAACACACATCCGTTGACACAACTGAGGGATAGCTTGGCCCCAAACTCAACAGGTACTCCAGCTTTGCCTCGGACCATCGGTCGGACATGAGGCTGAGTGAGGCTGACAATACGGTCATCTACTCGACGCACGTGCTGTTGATACATCCACTCTTGCTGTCGAAAGACTTCATGAATCACCAGCAACAGACGGTACTGTCGCCGGGACAGTCGGGACAGAGACGCTCCTAAAGCTATCAATCCATCAATGTGGGCTAGATTCCGACGCACATAGCCCAACTGCTGACGAATCCCTTTACGAATCAGCTTGCGACTCGGTTGACGTTTCTTGGCAATGGCCAGATAAGCTTTGCGGGCCTTTTGGCGGTAGGTGCGAGGTTTGCCCTTGAGAGACAGCATGACTTGAGCATATAAAGCATCAAGGATGGCTTCACTCGCTTTGCGGGCATCATTGAGCAGATCTAAGTCTGTCGGATAGCGAATATCGGCTGGCGCACAGGTCGCGTCTATCAACAATTGGCCCTGGTTGGGAGGGGCAGGAGGCTCATCTTCGTCATCTTCAGGAGAAGGAGATGACTCAGGGGACATCACAACAGGAGAACCCTCAGATGCGAGCACTGATTCCACGACTGCGTCGTTGACTTGAGTCAGTAGCTCTAGATTCAACCGTTGGCGAAAGTGAACCAGCATGGAGGCATCAAACGGAGCACTCTCTCGATATTCACTAAAACCCAGAAAGTACTGCAAGTAGGGGTTCTCTCGAATCTGTTCTACGGTCTCTGCATCGGATACACCCAGTTTCTCTTTGATGATTAAGGTCCCTAAGGCCACACGAAAGGGTTTGGCAGGTGCCCCATGGTCTGACTGAATTGGTCTGCATATTCTGATTCAAAGCTTTCCCAGGGAATCAGCTCGGCGAGTTTGACCCAGCGATTCTCTTCTGATAGTTTGCCTCCGAAGGGCAAGTAGAAGTTCTTAAAGGACAGTTGACCGGGGGATGGGCGACGATACATTGGGGTGCATGTGCAAAGGTTTTGAGTATTTTGAACGATTTTCCTTGCACTTCTCAAGGGCGCTCAACACTTGGATACACTGCAAATATTCAACCTTAGACTTTCGAAGCAAGCCCTAGGTATTCTCTCCAACACCATTTTGGTCCCTTTCTTTCCCGTGTTTTCTCACCTGGCAACATCTGGCCAATGGGACGACCTCAAAAGTCGCATTCGTCAGGGCATCGTGATGACAGCAGTAGCGATGTTGCCTTTGGGGGCTTTGATGATTGCTCTAGCCTTACCCATTGTCCGCCTCGTTTATGAGCGATCCGCCTTTAATGCAGAGGCATCACAACTGACTGCCAGTATTCTCATCGCCTACGGGATGGGAATGTTCGTGTACTTGGCCAGAGACTTACTGGTTCGAGTGTTCTATGCCATGGGTGATGGTAATACCCCGTTTCAAATCAGCCTGGTCAGCATTTTGTTTAATATTCTGTTTGACTTCCTATTCGTCAAACCATTTGGTGCTCCGGGCCTCGTACTGGCCACGATTGGGGTAAATATCTTCTCAATGGTGGTCATGCTGTGGTGCTTAAGCAAGCGTTTACGGGGATTAAATCTGCAATCTTGGATACAGCCATTGATGGGGCTTACAGGCGCTAGTGCTCTTTCTGGACTGGTTGAATGGGGGCTTTGGGCCGGAACAGATGCAGTATGGGGTAGCCAAGGTTTTCTCTTACTACTGATCAACTTAGGTATCGCAGCTCTGGGCGGTTTTATGGTCTATGGGCTGGCAGCCAAGCAGCTCGGTATTCCTGAAGTACAAGTCTTCTTAACTCGCATGAGAGCTAAAATTCCCTTCCTGTAAAGCTGGATAATGGATCGATCTTGAGTCTTCTCCACCGCTAGTGTTCACGAGAGGGCTAGTGCTCTTGGCTAACCCTGCATTGAGGAGTTTGGCAATTAGCTGAAGGTTCAACCAAATCTAGGTTCAGATTGCCACCACTGAAATATTCTTTGTTCCTCAAAGACCAGAATATGCGCTTAAATAGGTGAGGATTCTTTACGTTACTTAAAATTTGTGACCGACTCAGCCCCCAAACGCCGTCGCTCCCTAGCGAGTATTGCCACCATCGTTGCGATCGCAACCCTGATCAGCAAGGTCGCGGGCCTCGTTCGCCAGCAAGCGATTGCAGCCGAATTTGGGGTCGGTCCTGAGGTGGATGCCTACAACTTTGCCTACGTGATTCCGAGCTTTCTATTTATCCTGCTTGGGGGAGTCAACGGCCCATTTCACAGTTCTGTCGTCAGCGTCCTCGCCAAACATCCTAAAAAAGATGCCGCCGCCTTAATTGAAACTGTCAATACTCTAGTGGGTATCTTGCTGCTGCTGCTAACCGCAGGGTTGATGTTAACGGCTGATCCATTGATCACCATGCTTGCGCCAGGGGTCTCTACAAGCGTCCACACAATGGCGGTAGAACAGCTGAGGATTATGGCTCCCCTGGCCTTCTTATCCGGACTGATTGGCATCGGCTTCGGCACCCTCGTTGCCTCCGATCAATATTGGCTGCCATCCATTAGTCCTCTACTATCCAGCGTCACTGTCATTATCGGTGTATTGTTCCTCACGGATCGCGTTGGAGCCTCCGTTATGGCTTGGGGAACCTTAGCTGGCGGGCTACTGCAATGGTTGGCCCAAATCCCAGCTCAATGGGGATCTGGCATGGGAACCTTACGACTCCGATTCGATTTCAATCGCCCCGGTGTCAAAGAGATCGGCAAACTGATGGCACCAGCCACTCTGTCTTCTGGAATGCTGCTGATTAGTGTTGCCATTAGCTTATTTTTTGCGTCGCAACTACCAGAAGGGTCAGCCTCTGCCCTCACCTATGCCCAGCTCCTCTTTCTAACCCCTCTGGGCATCCTCTCCAACGTCATTCTGGTTCCCTACATGCCGATCTTTTCCCAATTGGCAGCCCCAGAAAGTTGGACAGACCTAAAAGATCGCATACGACAAAGCCTTGTGCTGACCGCCATGAGCATGATGCCCACAGGGGCGCTGATGTCCGTTTTGGCTTTACCTGCTGTACAAATCGTCTATCAACGGGGGGCTTTTGATGATTCCGCCTCACAACTCGTAGCCTCTCTCTTAGTGGTGTATGCCTTTGGGATGTTCTTTTACCTGGGCCGAGATATTTTTGTCCGGGTGTTCTACGCCCTGGGCGATGGCAACGTTCCTCTCCTGATTAGTTTATTGGGCTTATTCTTTAACGCCATCTTTTGTTTCTTCTTTACCAAAACCTTTGGTGCACCAGGGTTAGCCATGGCGACGGTCGGGGTGCAAGTCTTTTCCATGGTCGCTCTCGTCTGGATTCTAAATAAACGGCTACATGGATTACCGTGGGCTGCGACAGGAGGTCCCATTCTGGCCTTGGCCATCAGTAGCCTGCTCTGTGGATTCACGGCCTGGGTGACTTTATATGGATGTCAGATGCTCCTGGGTACTGAGGGTATCATCAAACAGCTTGTGACCCTTAGTGTCTCTGCAGGTGCAGGGTTATTGGTCTTTGCCGGACTCGTGATTCAACTCAAGTTACCGGAGATGGATTTCTTTGTGGATCGGTTGCGCCAAAAGTTGCCCTTTCTGACCCGTAAGTCATAGTAACGACCTCTTATCTTGCTAGACTCAGGATGGCAGCCCAGGCTATAGGATAATGCTGAGTACTGTTTTCCTGACAAGCCCTATGGACAATTCCTACAACCCATGGAACTACAAACCTTGGTGGTGTCAGCCCTGGTCCATTTTGGTAACGGGAATCACTCTAATTGCAGGGACCTGGTTCGTGACCAAAATAGTTTGGCTGACGATACTCGTCGCTGTACCCGTCTTGGCATGGATGGGGCTATTTTTGATACTTTGGCCTCAGGCGATGAAACAAGCCCATTCTGAGCAGCCTTTGACCGATGAATCAGAAGCATGATCATCACGTTGGTTCACCCCTACTCGCATCTTTCTCCATCCGTGACGTTCCAGTCGGGTGAGCAGCGTATCACCCTTGAAGATTCAACTTTTATTGATAAATTAGCTATCAAAAATATCTAATTCTCGCCCCATTAAGATAGTTCTATTTTACTGATATAGCCTTATCTTTAATATATGAGAATTAGCATATTTATTTCTATGAAAAAATAAATACTGCATCTACCTTTAGTATCAAAGATGACATTTTAAAGCCACTCATTTTCCTATATTGCCCACGGAATAGGGGCATATTTGAGGCGAGATTATCGAATAATTTGCTGGCGCATTGTCTGCTTCTGAGAGGGGTGAAAGTATTACAAAATAAGCATTTACCCTTAATTGATATGAATAATGCCGATGTCCCATTAGCAAAGATGTAATCTCAATGTAAGGTTTGTCCCAAACTTCCAATAGTAAAATGTAGGCATTGTCCTAAAAAGTCACTTAAAGCCATCATTCAAACTTCTGAGTGCGCCTGTTCTGAGTCTAAAATGCCAAAAATTTTAATCATCGAGGACGAACCTCAAATCCGCGACATCATTCAAGAAATTTTAGAGTGTGAAGGATATCGCACCCTTGAAGCAGACAATGGTTTAACGGGGTTACAACTGGCACAGCAAAGCCCTCCAGACCTCATTGTTTGTGATGTCATGATGCCAGAGCTAGATGGATTTGATGTTTTAAAGGGACTGAGAGCCAACCCAGGCATTGGCAGCATTCCGATGATCTTTTTAACCGCCAAAACAGATCGGGCGAGTGTACGAAAAGGGATGAATTTAGGGGCAGATGACTACATCACCAAGCCATTTACCCATCTAGAACTGTTAAGTGCCATTGATGCACGACTCAAAAAACAAGCCTTAGTGACTCAACAGTACACACAAACGATTCAAGGACTAGAAGCAGGTCTGAATGCCCTGACCTATTACGATCATCTCACCCAGTTACCCAATCGTCGCTTACTCGAAGAACAATTCCAGCATATTCAGGCAGAGAAGCAAATCGCAGATACGTTAGATGCTCTAGTTTTAGTCGGTATTGATCGCTTTGAGTGGATTAAAAGTACCCTAGGGGCTGCATTTAGTGATCAACTCGTTCAAGCGATTACCCAGCAGTTGTCCGCCCACCGCTATATGGGCAACTATGCCATGGCGATGGTGGCTCGTATTGAGGCCGATCAATTTGCCATCATTCCTCGAAACATTAAGTCTCGTCCAGATCTCGACCAGTTTGCGAAACAAATTCTAAACATCTTGGCTACGCCTTTCTATGTGGTGGATCAGGAACTCTGCATTACGCCTAGCATTGGCATGACCTGCTATCCCAAAGGCAGCACTGATATCGGCACCTTGATTAGCAACGCCGAGATAGCGATGTATCAGTCCAAACAGCAGGTTGGACCCAGTGCCGAGTTTTATCTACCGACGATGCGATCGCATTGTTCTCAAACCCTCACCATGGCTGCACGATTACGGCATGCCCTGGATAAAAACGAATTGCGCCTGTATTACCAACCCCATATTGACTTGCAGACGAGTCAAGTCGTGGGAGCCGAAGCTCTGTTGCGCTGGCATCATCCGGAATGGGGGGTGTTATCCCCTAATGTCTTTATCCCCATTGCTGAAGAAACAGACTTAATTTTAGACATTGGCGAATGGGTACTGCGAACCTCCTGCCTGCAAGTCAAGCGTTGGCAGCAAACCTGTGGGCGGCCGTTGCAAATGCTTGTCAATTTATCGCCCCGACAACTGATACAGCCTGCCTTACCCTCAATGCTCCATGAACTCCTATCCAGTGCGGCCCTCGATCCAGGCAGCTTGGTGTTAGAGCTAACGGAAAGCACCTTAATGCAAGATCCGGATCTGGCCCTCAAAGTCATGCATCAAATTAAGGCAACAGGCATACGCCTATCCATCGATGATTTTGGCACTGGTTATTCTTCCTTAAGCTATTTACAGCGTTTCCCACTAGATATCCTCAAGATTGATCGAGGCTTTATCCATGAGATTAATCGTCAACCTACGAATGCGGCGATCACGACAGCCATCATCCAAATGGGCCACAAGCTGGGATTATCTTTGATTGGTGAAGGGGTAGAGACTTTAGCTGAAAGAAAGTTTTTACTAGACCATCAATGTGATGGTATCCAAGGATATTTAATCAGCCCTCCCTTACCCGCAGCTGAGCTCTTAAAATACTTCCCTGAGTAAAATCAGAATCTCTGTCAAGGCTGTCGATGAACTAGGGTTGCCCCCGATTGAGCCGTAGGCAAGACCAATAGCTCACTGATATTGACATGGGAGGGGCGAGTTGCACAAAAGACGACCACGTCAGCAATATCTTCTGGCGTTAGGGGAACCGTATCAGCATAAACAGCCTTAGCGCGCTCGGTATCGCCATGAAAGCGGACATCACTAAACTCTGTTTCCACCAAACCTGGATCGACCGCACTGACACGAACAGGTGTCCCTAATAAATCTTGCTTTAACCCCTCGGAAATTGCCCTGACCGCGGCCTTAGAGCCACAATAGACATTTCCCTTCGGATAGGTCTGATGTCCAGCAATGGAGCCAATATTAATCACATGGCCCTGGTGACGCTGTACCATTCCCGGCACAATCGCCCGCGTCATATACAGCAAGCCTTTGACATTGGTATCAATCATTTCTTCCCAATCTTGAATGCTGCCTTCATAAAGCTTGTCGAGACCTCGACTCAGGCCCGCATTATTCACCAAGATATCAATGGCTGACCACTCTGGAGGTAATGCTTGGAGTTGGGATTCTACTTGGGTGCGATCGCGAACATCCAGTTGGAAGGTATGGGTGTGAACGCCAAATTCAGCTTCTAGCTGAGTCGCCAAGGTTTGCAAGCGCGACAGCCGTCGAGCGGCAAGCAACAACTTCACACCCAAGGGCGCAAAGGTTCGCGCACAGGCTGCTCCGATACCGCTACTAGCCCCTGTAATCAACACAACTTGATTCTGAATCGATACCATTACAGCCTTCCATGTTTGGCTAAGGGGCAAACTCTCGTATCAGTCGATACGAGAGTAGGAGAGAGGTAAGGCTGAGATCTTAAGGTGTGGTTATACCTAAAAAAAAGAATTAATACACCTATAGAAAGCTAGCCTTTACAGTCTCTCGACCTATTTTTGGCCAGCTTTAATGCACTCAGCCACTAAAGGATTGACCTTATCCACATCTTGCCACCCTAAAATTTCTGTAACTTTTTTCTCGAGGTTTTTATAGGTGCGGAAAAACTCAGCGATTTCATCTAAACGGTGAGAGGCCACATCAGCCAAAGACTTGACATCGGCATAGCGAGGATCTTCCTCAGGTACGCAGAGAATTTTCTCATCGCGATCGCCACCATCAATCATTTCCAACATGCCAATGGGACGGGCGGTAATCACACAACCAGGGAAGGTAGGCTGATCCATGATCACCATGCCATCTAGGGGATCGCCATCATCCGCCAGGGTATTGGGAATAAACCCATAATCATAGGGATACTGCACAGAAGCAAACAGCACCCGATCCAAGGCAAAGACATTCATGTCTTTATCAAATTCATATTTGTTTTTGCTGCCTGCAGGAATTTCAATCAAGACATTGATCAGGCCCGGCTTGGGTTGAGCGGGTATTAAGGATAAATCCACAATTGTTCTCCAGATGTAAGGGTGGGATGGCCTACAAGCCCTTTGTTTCCGGCGCAGATTTTCTAAAATATTGCGCGTAATAGAAAACGACAGCGCCGTATGTTGAAAACAACAGTGATTGAGACCCCGAAACACACTCTAGGAAATTGCGAGTTGTGCCGTCAATATCCTGTTGAAAAACGGATGCATTCATCAACTAGCACTTCTACGAAAAGCCAGGTGTTACAAAGGAGCGGCAGAGGGCGCACTCTCTGACGGGAGGATTTCTAAATCGGGCCGCTGCTGTTCAAAACCTTGCAAGCTAAGGTTGACAGCAACAGACAAAGCGAATCCAAATCCAAGGGTCAGCAAAATGCAGGCTGCAGTGACCCAGAGTAATTGTTTTTTGAGAGAAGGTTGCATTGGATGGCTCATCGTCTACTGAACATTGTAAAAGCGATCCAGACCAGACTGCAGCCAATTCCTCTAAACACGATAGGATGGCGATTGGCTGTTCTTCGGGATTGTAAAGTCTATGCCTACTGATGTGTTGACCGTCTGCCCTGCCCCTACAGGAACAACCTGGGTGATCCAGTCTGAAGGGTGTCTTCAGGGTAAAACGACAATCCCCGGTGATAAGTCCATTTCCCATCGCGCCTTGATGTTGGGCGCTTTGGCCTCCGGTGAAACCACGATTCAAGGGCTACTGCTGGGGGAAGATCCTCGTAGCACAGCCCATTGCTTTCGGGCCTTGGGTGCTGAGATTTCTGAATTGAACACAGAACATGTGCGGGTGCAGGGGATTGGTTTAGGCCATTTACTAGAGCCCGACGTGGTGTTAGACGCCGGGAATTCAGGCACTACTTTGCGGCTGATGTTAGGCATTCTCGCCTCTCACCCGGATCGATTATTTACGGTGACTGGGGATACCTCCCTCTGCAGTCGTCCCATGGGCCGCGTCATCAAACCCCTCCAACAAATGGGCGCTCATATTTGGGGTCGCCAAAGCGATACTCTAGCGCCTTTAGCGATTCGAGGCCAGCAGTTACAGCCCATCCAGTACCCTTCACCCATCGCATCGGCTCAGGTTAAGTCTTGCATTATGTTTGCTGGCTTAATGGCCGAGGGCCAAACCACCATTACCGAGCCGGCCTTATCTCGTGATCACTCAGAACGAATGTTTGCTGCTTTTGGTGCCGATATCACCGTTGATCCGGACACCTGTAGCGTCACGGTAACCGGGCCAGCGCAGCTGCACGGGCAAGCCATCATCGTACCGGGAGATATCAGCTCAGCCGCTTTTTGGCTGGTGGCAGGGGCAATTGTACCGGGTTCAGATATCTGGATTGAGAATGTCGGCGTTAATCCCACACGCACCGGCGTCCTAGAGGTGCTAGAGCAGATGGGAGCCAAGATGACCCTTGCCAATCAACGGACTGTAGCGGGGGAGCCAGTGGCCGATATCCATATCCAGCAAAGTCAGCTTCACGGAACTGTCATTGAGGGAGCTGTGATTCCTCGATTAGTGGATGAAGTTCCGATTCTGGCCGTTGCAGCCTTGTTTGCCCAAGGACCTACCACCATCCGAGATGCAGCAGAATTACGGGTCAAGGAAAGCGATCGCTTGACTGCCATGGCCACTCAACTCCAAAAAATGGGAGCGAATATCACCGAGCAACCCGATGGATTAGAGATCCAAGGGGGTGCCAGTTTACAGGGAGCAGACGTGGATAGTTTTGGGGATCACCGCGTGGGTATGAGTCTTGCGATCGCAGCTCTAAACGCGACTGGATCTACCACCATTCATCGAGCTGAAGCCGCCGCCATTTCATACCCTAATTTTGTAGCGACTCTGCAACAGCTTTGGCAATCCTAATCCCGTCTTCCCCAACCAGAGAGATAATCAGTAAGGGATCTAATCCTTAAGACAAGTCCGCCAGCAGTGAATCCAGCTCAGACAAGCTGGTTTGCTTACCCACCTCATCCACCTGGGGAACCGTCTGTTCCCGCAGTTCACCGACTCGGTTCTGAACCTGCTCATCGACCATATTCGGCAGGTTGGCCATCTCTGTTGAGAACTGACTGGAAACTGTCTCTAGGCGATTACTCAAGTCTTGTAGATGGTGTTGCAAACTTTGGAGCTGTTCTTCCTGGCCTTGGGTCACGTTGGCATCAAGGGTGGGCAGGGACGTGATCCGGCTTTCGAGTTGACCAATTTGGCCTTGTAAGGGAGTAATTGCCGCCTGTATTTGTTGATGTAGGTCGTTAGGGTTAACGCCAGAGGGGGTATTCGTCGCTTCTTCGCGAACCACAGACAATTGATGCTGGACTTCATTCACCTGATGTTGGGTGTTTTCCATGGCCCCTCGGGCAATTTCCATCTCTTCTGAGATGTTCGACAACATGGCATCCATCTTGACTCTGACGTCTTCAATCTGGCCAAAGACAGGGGCTAATTGCTCTTCCGATACCGTTGTCGGGGCGGACTGCTGGGTCCGTTCTGATAGATCCACCACTTGCTGTTGAACGGGGGCTAGCATGGCCTGCAGTTCGGCACGTAAAGGCTCTAGGTCAGCCGCACCTCCCTGTTGGGAAAGTTGGGAGACCGCATCTTGCAGCGCCGAGAGTTCTTGCTGATAGCTGTCAGCCACATTGGCCGATTCGGCATCGCTGGGAATCTGACCTTGCAAGGCTTCAATGGAATGGGTCAGATCTATTTGATGCTCTCGCAGTTGGTTGAGTTCAGCCTCAATGGCACTAATCGCTTCAATCGGCTGGTCCCCAGACGTTTCCATCATTTGCTGTTCTAAGGTCGCCACGCTGGCGGATAAGGAGGTAATCGAGACCTTCACATCGTTGTAATCGGATCTTTCCTGGAATGCGGGTAAGTCTTCAACTTGCGATCGCACCCGTTGTATTTCTGCTCTCAAGTCCCGTTTGACTAAGGCCGTATCTGCAGCGGTATGCTGCCGAGTGAGCTGATCGAGTTTCCGGCGATTGAACAAATTAAGACAGACGGCCAGCGTAAGAGGGGTTGCTGAATAAATAGCATCTTTCAAGATAAAGGTCATCACTGTTCCGGCAATGGACAAGCCGGCCACCCCATATTCAACAACCTGGAGTATGACATTTTGTTTGATGGACTCTTCCAGGGTGTTATCTGAACTGCTATTCAAATCTTGCATACAACCTCCTATCTCAGGATGCTCAACATACCGTTCCCTACACTTCACCGCTTAGCATCAATATTGATCATCCCGACCGGAGATGCAATATTAACAGGCTGGGTAGAAAATTGTTTTTTTATTGTAGTTGAGGTAAAACCCTTCTTCCGAGAAAAACTTCCTACCCTCTAACCAGAATTCTCTCTATCCATCGCTGACTGAATCCCTCATCCCCGCATGCAATTTTGCTGATGCCAAGTAGATGGATACCAATTCTCATCAGGATTTGACGTCTAAACCATCCACGACGCTCCCATGCCCCAAATCAGCCTCTTGGACATCCATTTGTGAAACTGAACAATCTATCCGCTCCAGACTCACTTTCACAAAAATTCAATATTTACGCACAATACAACTACTGCTCCTTGATACTTATGGTGAGAGAAACCATGTTGCAACTGTTTAGTACAGGTCTAATCCCATTGTGGTTAAACACAGTCGGGGTGTTGGCGAATCAAACAGTGCCTCCGTTAACTCCATTCAATCTACTCCATATCAATACCCCTGACGTGAAAGTTGCAGAGATTTGGCAGGATTCATTAAATCAGTTCTCATCCCAAGGATTTGCTCCTACTGCC
Source organism: Acaryochloris sp. CCMEE 5410 (assembly GCF_000238775.2). Taxonomy (NCBI): domain Bacteria; kingdom Bacillati; phylum Cyanobacteriota; class Cyanophyceae; order Acaryochloridales; family Acaryochloridaceae; genus Acaryochloris; species Acaryochloris sp. CCMEE 5410. The sequence continues at coordinate 2,833,591 of NZ_AFEJ02000001.1, forward strand.
CAGGGATTTTGGTTACAAACCCAAGATCAGCTCTTGGTCAACCATAATGCTCAGAAGCCCCTTCCTGCTGCGTCTTTAACCAAAGTGGCGACCACCTTAGCCGTTTTAAAAACCTGGGGACCTCACCATACCTTCCTGACCGAAGTTAGATCCACAGGGCCCGTTGTGGATGGCGTGTTGCAGGGAGATTTAGTGATTGTAGGGGGTGGAGATCCTCTATTTGTAGGTCCTGAAGCCACTAGTCTGGGATATAGCCTCAAACAGCTGGGGATTCAAACCGTCTCCGGCAACTTAATTATTTCTGGCAACTTCTGGATGGATTTCCTCACCGAACCTAAACAAGCGGGAGAGCGTTTGCGCCAAGGATTAAATGGGCAAATCTATCAGACGACGGAAGAGAGTCGCTACACGCCACCGACAACGACTCAACTAGCCACCCAGATAGCTATTTCTGGATCGGTACAATGGCGGTCTGTCCCCCCACAATCCCAACTGCTCTTGCGGCATCAGTCTCTCCCCATTTTTGCCTTGCTCAAACAGATGAACGTCAATAGTAATAATGCTTTAGCCGAATCCCTGGCCTCAGGTATCGGTAATGGCCCCACGCTAGTAGCTCAGGTCACAGCCGCCACTGGTGTATCTACGAAGGAGATTCGCTTACAGAACGGTTCAGGGTTAGGACAGGATAATCGTCTCTCTCCCCGCGCTGTAGTGGCGTTACTCCTCGGTATTCAACAGGAGCTAAAGCCCCATCAGCTCACCCTTGCCGATGTCTTTCCAGTGGCCAAACGGGACCTGGGCACCATTGAAGATCGTCAGCTTCCCACTGCAGCAATTGTGAAAACTGGAACTCTATGGAATGTCAGTGCCCTCGCTGGGGTCATTCCGACTCAGAAATTAGGACCGGTATGGTTTACGATTATCAATCGCGGCGAGAATATTGACGGTTTTCGGAAAGACCAAGACCGTATCCTCCAACAGCTCACCCAACGCTTAGGGACAGATGCCAAAAACATCAATGACCTGCGCCCCAGCCGTCCCATGCCTACCGTAGGTGATCCCAAACGAAACCAAGTTGCTGGTCGCTAGCACATAAACGCTAGGGAACGATTTCCACTACCGCTTCTCCCCCTTCAACTTCTAGAGTTTTCTGGAGTAGATTACCCGTAGCCTTCGTGCCGGTCATTCGTATCCAAGGTTGCAGCTGTTGATAAATGAGTTGCCCTCGAGCCTGGACCTTTTGGGTTGCCATATCCCAGGTCAGCATCTGGGCCCGCAGCTGAGCCTTCTGAGGCAGTCCTTTCACCTGAACCTGATGTTGTAAATGCAAGGTTCGAGACGGTTCCAACCAGCCCTGTTTCGCCCAGACAGAAATGCCTTGATATTGAATATGTATACCCTGGGGACTATGCCACTGATCTTCTGTCAGGCTCACCAGCACGCGGGGACTCTTAATGTGCATTTTAGAATCGGCAATGCGCATCTCTACGGCCTCATCAAAAACAAGCTGTTGAGACGGCAAGCGCAACTCCACTCGTTGAGATTGGACGTGCGGCCAACGGTTTGCAGTGAGGGGCTGATTTGCACTGGGTCGCACCGTCACCCTGGCAGGGATCACACTGTGAGCCGCCAGGGTTTCTTTCCTCGGGAACCAGCTAATTTCCTGAGCCTGCATCTGTAGATCTCGATCGAGCCATTTGACTGTGACCGTGCCTGATAACCGGGACTGCTGGGTCTGGGTAGACGTCTGAAATCGCTGCCCTTTGATTTCAAAATGGGGATGCTGCAGGAGAACCTGCTGTTGAGCAATCAGCTGGCCCGTCTTAGGATGCCACTGTAGACGCTGACTTCGCAGAGTGGTGCGATCTCGTACATCCTTAACGAGAAGTGGTCCTTGAAGCTGAATAAAGTTTGACTGTTGATGAACCTGACCATAGGGGGCTTGCAGGGAATAGATCGGTTCTTGCTGGTGATAGAAAGTTCCTTGAATCTGCTGGAGCTGAACGACATCGTCAATCGCCTCGGCTTTTTCAGCCTGTATCTGCCACAAAAGCTGCCCAGTCGGGTCAGTGCGCTTGAAGATAGCCTGGTGCAGGGAGGTTTGAGGTTGCTTAGGAACAGGACGCCCAGGTCTGACAGGCGCACAGCTGAACACAATGAGACTGAGCAGGCCAATCAGAGAAATATCAATTCCATCTCTGGCAGCAACGGGTCTCGTCAAAACACCCAGAACGCATGAACATTAGTCAAAGGCAGGATCAACAATATCCTCAGCCTCTGGCTCCGCGATCGTAATCCCTGATAAAGGGCGATAGGTGTAACCGGAGCGGGAGGCTTTTTGAATATCGCCTTTAATGCCTTCAAGATCAATGTAGCGATCGGCAACGTTGATCAAACTGTCGCTAGTCATGGAGCGTAAGCTAACAACTTCTACACGAATCCCACGGTAGCTAACAGCATCTACGGCATAAGCCAGGTCGCCATCTCCACTGACTAAGATCGCTGTATCGTAACAGCCTACCAACGACATCATATCGACGGCAATTTCAACGTCCAAATTGGCTTTTTTAGAACCATCCGGCAGCTGGACTAACTCTTTTGTAATGACGCGGTAACCATTGCGGCGCATCCACAGCAAAAAACCCTGCTGTTTTTCATTCGTCGGATCAACACCGGTATAAAAGAAGGACCGCAATAAACGCGAACCACAGGTCAGACGGCATAACAATTTGGTGTAGTCAATCTCAATGCCCAACTGCAGAGCGGCATAAAAAAGATTAGACCCATCTATGAAAATAGCGATACGCCCACGGTTTTCAAGTACTTGCTCTGCTGAAAACACAGAGTCTTGGTCCATATCTGGATTGATAATCATGGAAATTAAAGCCTCGGATGTTTAAATGATGTCAGGTTTTAAAATATATTGACTAAACCAGCGCAGTAACCCTGAGACAATCCTCAAGCGAAGACGGCAAAGTGCTAGGGTGCTGCAGCTTGTAAAGGCTCTAATTTTTGGAAGACGGGTTGAGGTGTGCCTAAGATTTGGCTAGCGGGCAACCCTCCCCAGTTGCTATGAATAGAATGTAAAGTTGTCTCATCCCCATCATGATTAACATTCAAATCAAGCTTGAACCCTAGCTGGTGATATATCTGTGTACTGAGGTTAGGAATAACCGGAGTGAGCAGATATGCTGACAGTCTAACCGATTCTAAAACGGTGTAAAGGATCTCATTGACTAAGTCCTGTTCTCCTTTTTTATAGAGCGACCAGGGTGCTTGCTCGTCTATGAACTGGTTTCCAGCTTTGACAAGCTCCAAAGAAATATTACAAGCTTGACTAAAATTTAAGTTTTGGTAAGCTTTTGCGACTTGATCGCCCGCTGTTCGACCCAGTTGCACCAACGGATGATCTTCAGGAACCCCTTGAATATCAATATCGGGAACCTGGCCATGACAATATTTGACGGCCATTTTTAGAGTGCGATTCAGTAAATTGCCTAGGCTATTGGCCAGATCCGCATTGACCACATCAATGAAGCGAGTTTCACTGAAGTCACCATCTCGGCCGAACTCTAATGCTTTTAAAAAGTAGTATCGAACTGCATCCGTGCCATAGCGATCGACCAATTCGATGGGATCGAGGGTATTCCCCAGGCTTTTCCCCATTTTTTGCCCGTCTTTGGTCAAGAAACCATGACCAAAGACTCGATGAGGCAAAGGCAGATCCGCCGACATCAACATTGCTGGCCAATACACCGCGTGAAACCGCAGAATATCTTTGCCAATTAAGTGGAGATTGATGGGCCACCACTGGCTGAGGGCATTTTCTAAAGTCGGTTCTGCATCTTCATCTAGCAGCGCTGTCACATATCCGAGGAGGGCATCGAACCAGACATATAACGTATGCTGATCGTCTGCCGGTACGGGAAAACCCCAATCTAAGTTCACCCGTGAAATGGAAAAGTCTTGTAATCCCCGTTCGACAAAACTGAGGACTTCATTCCGGCGGCTGGTGGGTTGGATAAAGTCAGGCTGATCTGCAAATAACTGAAGTAGATCGTCTTGATACTTTGACAGCCGGAAAAAGTAATTTTGCTCATCTCGCCATTCCACTGGCCGCTTGTGGATGGGACAGTGGTTGTCTTCTATAAGGTCGCGTTCTTCTTTAAATTCTTCGCAACCGACACAATACCAGCCCTGCTGATGTCCTTGATAAATGTCACCTTTATCCCACACTCGCTGAAAAAATTCGGTAACGATCTGACTATGGCGAGGGCTCGTGGTCCGACTAAAGCGATCGTATTGAATATTGAGGCGTTGCCATAAATCTTTGTATCCAGCAACGATTTCGTCACAATGATCTTGTGGTGCTTTACCCCGCTGTTCGGCCGTCCGCTGAATTTTTTGACCATGCTCATCCGTGCCTGTGATCAGCAATACTTCATCCCCTTGTAAGCGATGGAACCGTGCGATCGCATCTGCAGCCATCGTGGTGTAGGCACTGCCAATATGGGGTAAATCGTTAACGTAATAGAGCGGTGTGGTCAGCGCAAAACGTCGGGTTTGGCTGGAAGTCATAGGCTAAAAATAGAAGCATTGTGGTTGCCGACCTCCATCATACATGAGCTATTAATGAACGGCGTTTATACCTAATCATGATGTTTTAATAGGTACAATCCCATCCTCATCAAGCCATCGCCCTATCCAACCACCCAGTATCGAAAGAATGGCTCAATTTTGCCAAGCGAGCTGTTTATCAACCTCAGATTTGATGGATTTGAACAATCTCAGCTCCGTACCATCACCGTTCCAATACACTTGATCAAAAATCTGATGGAGAATATATAACCCTCGACCACATTCACAGCCTTCATCAGGAATCTTTTGTGGAGGGGGCGGCGTTTTGCACTGATCTGGAGGCGTAAACCCTGCGCCTTGATCCGAAATAATCCACCAGCCCTGGGAATGACTGATCGAAAAATGCACAAAGATGGTCTTGTAAGGATCCAACTTATTTCCATGCTTCGCTGCGTTAACTAGTGCTTCTTGCAAGCCTAACCTGAGTTCTGCCTCTTCCTCTATCGGTATATCTGCAAGGAGGCAGTCTAAGATTGGACAAAGATACAGGGTTGATGCAAAACTGACTTGCTGCCATCGGTGGGCACTGGGCGGAAGCGAAGAAGCAATCACTCAATTAATCCCATAGCTGTGTTCTAGATGGTTTGATGGGGGGTGCGTCACTGCACGGATCAGATAGAAAAGTTGGATTAATGAAGTTAAAAGGCTATCAATTAATAATTTAGGGATATCTTACCTATTACTAATATAGCTAACAGCCTTGGGATTTACAATATCCAAACCCGACTTCCCCTACTGAAAATCCAGTGAGAACAGGCATTCCAGCTCAACTGAAGGGTACTCATCGGGGCTGGTAGCATCTCCCCCCGAGCGTCTAGTAGCTGGACCAATACCAGATATCCAACTCCCAAAAGCAGTGCGATCGCACCGGTAATCACGGCAGTCCACTGTGAGCGATCAAAAGACATAGCAATACGGTTCCTGCATCTGAGAGGAAGAGAGGTCTCCTTCACCGTAACATTCCCAGACGGTCAGAAATTAGTCAATTTTGAGAGGGAGTCGATGGAGCCTCCGATTGAGAAAAAGCAGACGTGAGTGGTGCCTTTTGAACCCCTTGCATTTGTTGTTCCAAATCCTGGCTAGAAGATAGTAGCTTACCGAGGCCGTTAATTAAACGAATTAAATTTTGCCTGACCTCCTCATTACCGGTAATGTCTTTGAGATCCGACGTAATTTGGCTAGCATTATCCAATGTCTCTCGAGCTGATTTTAAAGTCTGGCGCAGCTCTGATACCGTGGCTGGGTTATTCACATCTGTCGTCAAGAGCTTGAGAGTTTCAGAGGCCTGAGCACCATTCGCCGCTAAGGTTTCTAGGTTATCCAATAGCTTGCCTTGTTCAACCCGGCTGAGCAAAGGACTCAAACGAGTCACCACGACCTTCAGTTCTTGGCTCGTCTCTTGCAAATTCTGGAGAGAAGTCACTAAAGTGCCTTTATTTCCCTTCACCAGGGTATTCACTTCACCGCCTAATTGATCGAACTGTTGCGCTGCTGCTGTCACTGATTCAGCAGCAACACCAAACTGTCGTAGTTGTTTACGGGTATCCAAACTGAGTTGGGTTACACTGCGGGCAGCACGGGACACATCTTTTAAGGCAACCTTTGTATCTTTGCTGAGTTGGCTAATATCCTTGGAAGCCTGAGATAAGTTATTGAGAGTAGCCTTTAAGTCTGTGCCTCCTAACTGCGTCGCAATCTGCATCGTGGCGCGAATGAGTTCTTCCAAATTGTTGCCCGAGTCGCCCTCCAGGCGATCCCCTTGACAGAGGATCATACGGGGGTCACAGTCTGGCTCAAATGGGCTTAAATCTTCTACAGAGGCATCGCTGAACTCAACCTCAGTCGGTCGAAACTCTAATGCAGCCTGCCCCACAAATCCTGACTGGCTCGTTTCAACTTTGGTCTGCCGAGGAATCAATACGGTACTCGACGTAATTTCTACTTCCACCACTACTCGATTGGCCTGAGGCCGCATTTGCGTAATATGACCGACCTTTACCCCTCTGAACTTAGCCGGACTACCGATACTTAACCCCAAAGCGTCTGCTAACTCAACTTGTAAGGTGTACGCTCTACCCCCAAAATTAAAACCACGCACCCAAAAAATTAAACTCGTTACGAGTCCTAGGCCAAAGATGACTAGCAATCCCACTGTCCCTTCTCGTACCGCTCGCGTTCTCATACTGCCCCTCACCGGTGACCTTAGCTAACTATTACTCGGCATTCTCTTGCGCTACAAGTAATCTCCCACCAAATCCATGGGGCCTTGCACACTTCCACTCATAAATTGCTGTAGATAGGGATTATCAGACGTTTCGATTTCATCCCAAATGCCTTGCCATTGCACTTGACCTTGATAGAGCAAGACCAAGCGTTTGCCATTACGACGAATCGTACTGTTTTGGTGGGTAACAATAGCATAGGTCTCACAGCCAGAAGAGCGTTGCAGTTCTAAGATCAAATCTTCAATCATCGTGGAGGCAATGGGATCAAGCCCTGCCGTGGGCTCATCGTAGAGCAAAATTTTAGGATCATCTAAGTCATCATCGGGATTATCCAAAATGGCTCTGGCAAAGCTCACCCGTTTCCGCATCCCCCCAGACAGTTCTGCCGGAAAAAGGTGGCCAATTCCTGGCAGACCCACCACTTCCAATTTCTCGTTCACTAAATCTCGAATTCGCTGCCTCGGCAAAGCAGAATTCTGGTACAGGAAAAATCCGACATTCTCTTCAACCGTCAGGGAGTCAAATAACGCTGCCTGTTGAAACACCATACTCATGCGAATAGGGTTATCGAAATTATCTAAAGACCCACAACGGCGTTTGCCATTGATATAAACCTCTCCTTTATCCGGTGCCAGTAAACCCGCAATAATTCGGAGTATCGTTGATTTCCCCGTCCCGGAAGGACCTAAAATCGCGAGTGCATCCCCTGGATAAATCGTGAGGTCAGCCCCATCCAACACCACATGTTTACCAAAGGCTTTAGAAATTCCTTTGAGTTCAATTAAGGGCTCGGCCATAAAAACGATCTGAGAGATGCCCAAAGAAACCGCGTCTCGAAGCTATCACTACTGTAATCTAACTTCCTTACCCTAGCCTAGGGAGAAGCTTAAAGAGAGATGAAAAGTGATTGATAGGGGAATGATGACAACGTTTGCCCTATGGACCAGGCGATAAGCGCTGAATTCAAGCCTCTACACCTTAAACATGAATGAAAAATATAAAAATAGGGCAAAATAGACTTGTGATCTATATTACATATAGATACTAGCTAGACTTAATTTAGAGGTTCTAAAAAGACGGCTAGTATTGAGATACAACTATTTTGAAGACTGTGGTTAACCGGGGGATGACAACTAGTCAATCCACAGGATCAAAAGACAGAGGTTAAAGATATTGATGACTATTTATTTGCTTATCCCCCGCTATGGCCAATACTAACCATGTCCGTATGATTAAACGTGGTGTTAATCATTGGAATCAGTGGCGTAAACAAAATCCTAGGGTCAAACCAGACTTAAGTGGTATAGACCTGAGTGAACAGGATTTACAAGACATTAATTTAATCAATGCTAATTTGAGTCGGGCCAATCTCAGCTTGGCCAATTTAAGCGGTGCTTTTTTAGCCGGTAGTGATCTCAGTAATGCCTTCTTAAGCGAGGCCAATCTCAGTCGCGTTAATTTTAGTCGGGCCGATTTAACAAAAGCAGATTTAAGTTTTGCCCGGTTACAGGGTGCCACACTGATTGAAGCAAACCTCTACCAAGCCATTTTGATTGAAGCCTGTATGGTTCAGGTTATCTTCCCCTATGCCGATTTAAGGCAAGTCAATCTGAGTAAAGCAGACTTATCAGAAGCCAACGGGATTAAGGCCAATTTGACCCAGGCAAAGTTAGACTCCACCCAATTGCAACAGAGCAATTTAAGTCGGGCTTTCATGAGTGAAGCTAGCTTAAAGGGGGCTAATTTAAAAGGCGCTAATTTGAGCAAAACAGACTTGAGTTTCTCTAACTTAAGCTCAGCCCTTTTACGAGATGCCAATTTAGGTAAAAGCATTGCGATTGAGGCAAATTTTAGAGGCGCTGATTTACGCAATACAAATTTCAAGAACGGACAATGCGTAAAAGCAAACTTTAGTCGAGTGGATGGTTGTGAAGTAGACTTGTCCTCCGCTAATTTAACAGGCGTCGATCTGAGTGATGCCGATCTGCAGCAAGCGGTGCTCAAGGAAGCGAATCTCCGGGACGTCAACTTCACTCGCTGTCGGCTGTTTGGCACTAATTTTGCCGCGGCTACCCTGACAGGGGCTTGCATAGAAGATATCAGCCCTAATGCCACCACCACTTTAGTAGATGTTGTCTGTGACTATGCCTATCAACGCAACAATCAGCAGGAACGCATCCCCAAGCAAGGCTATTTTGAGCCCGGAGACGTAAAAACCTTTTTTGCTGAAGCTCAAGCCACCCTTAATTTGGGACTACCTAAGGATGTCCATTGGGCCGCGCTAACGTACAGTCTCCAGTGGTTGCAAACCCAACCTGACTGCCAACCCGTCAAAATCCAGCGGTTAGAACACAATCCAGATGGCACTGTTTTGCTGAGATTGGCTATCGCGACCAGCGTTGACAAGGAACGACTGCAGCTCGATCTTTGGCGAGTCTATGAAGAAACCTACATGATGCTAGAACCTGAGGATGGTCAACCCTTAGCAAAGCCTTTACCCAGTATTGATCCTCAACAATACGGTCATCACGAGTCTATTAATCGCTTATTTGATTTCCTCACACTGATGATGGAGGCGATTACCCCTAATGGAGCCGTGATTAACAACCATGACCTCGCGGTATCATGCAATGGGACCAACATCCACGACGGCCAGACATTCCCCGAGCTCGCGGTCACTAATTCTTTACTGCAGGGGGAGATGGCAGATACCTTACAACAACCCCATACTCTCTAATTCTTCTATAGCCTGAAGTCCTGTTGGATCTCCAAGCTTGAGTAGGGAACTCTTGGCATCCTCTTGAACACCGAGATCTTCATCACTGAGGGCCTTGATCATGGCTGCAATCGCTTGGCCATAGAGATCTCCCCTTGCAAGTACTTTGCTTAATTGCCCTAAAGACCAAGCGCAGTTACTCCGCACGGGTGCCATGGATTCTGTTTGCAGGGCATGGAGTACCGCAGGGATGGCAGCAGCAGCGACATCAGCATCAATTTCGGAGAGTTGTCCTAGGGAACTGGCAGCCCAGAGGCGGACGGCTGATATATCATTCTCCAGCGCATCCACTAAGGGTTCAAGGACGCGCTGATCTCGGCAATTGCCTAAAGCCCAAACAACACCTTTACGAACGTATCCATTCCAATCTTGATGAAATTGATGGATTAGGGGCAGAACAGCCGTATTGCTAGGGTTACGCCCTAAAGCATAAGCTGCACTTACCCGCACTAAGGGACAGGCGTCAGAGAGTAATTGAATCAAATACGGAATGGCTCTAGGATCTTGGAGCTCACAAAACGCTCTCGCTGCGATCATGCGTTGGGTCACGTCAGTCGATGCTAAAAATTGCAGCATCTCCTCGACATCGGGCTTTGCTGCTTCTGCCGCCGGATCATCGACGGCAGCCATGTGATCCAACGGACTTTCTAGATTGTCCTCGTCATCTAGGAGGCTAAGATCTTCTTCGTTATACATAACTGTAACTGTACAACACTGAATACCTCTGATTTTGGCAAAACTGGGATTGATAACAAGACCAGGTTAAAGTCATAGTCTAATCGTCTAGACTGATAAGGCAAAACTGAAGCTTAAGAGGACACCATGCGGCTATCTCAAATGCTGTTTGTGACGCTGCGAGAAGACCCAGCGGAAGCAGAAATCCCCAGCCATAAATTACTCTTGCGGGCTGGGTATATTCGCCGCATAGGCAGTGGGATTTATGCTTATTTACCGTTGATGTGGCGCGTGTTGCAAAAGGTGTCTCAGATTGTCCGGGAGGAAATGGACGCAGCTGGGGCTCAAGAATGTTTGCTGCCCCAAATCCAGCCCGCTGAGTTATGGCAAGAATCAGGCCGATGGGACACCTATACGCAAGCAGAAGGGATTATGTTTGCCCTCCAGGATCGCCAGGACCGGGAGTTGGGATTAGGGCCGACCCACGAAGAGGTGATTACTGCGGTCGCCAGGGATATGATTCGGTCCTACCGTCAGCTTCCTTTGAACCTTTATCAAATTCAAACCAAATTCCGTGATGAGATTCGCCCCCGGTTTGGCCTGATGCGGGGACGGGAATTTATTATGAAAGATGCCTATTCCTTCTCCGCTGATGAAGCCGACCTTCAGGCTATTTATAGCAAAATGCATGACGCTTACTGCAATATTCTTCGACGATCTGGCTTAGCGTATCGCGCAGTTGATGCTGATTCAGGAGCTATTGGCGGCTCTGGGTCCCAGGAGTTTATGGTATTAGCCGAAGCTGGGGAAGATGAAGTTCTCTACACCGAAGATGGTAAATATGCGGCCAATGTAGAAAAAGCAGTGTCCCTACCAGCAGAGGCTCAACCTTCCTCCTTTAAGACCCTAGAGACGAAAGAAACGCCTAAGGTAGATACGATTGCCAAGCTCTGTGATTGCTTGCAATGCTCGCCAACTCAGGTCGTCAAAACAGTGCTTTACGAAGCAGTTTATGACAATGGTCAGACAATCTTGGCCTTAGTGAGCCTCCGAGGTGATCAGGCAGTCAATGAGGTGAAGTTGCAGAATGAGTTGGTCAAGTTAGGCGAGGTGGTGAAAGGCAAAGCCTTGATCGCATTGAATGTGGCAGAAGGTGAAACCAAATGGGCGAGTCAGCCTCTACCACTGGGGTATATTGCCCCTAATTTAGCAGATAGCTATATTCAAAAGTCCAAACAGGTGCATGGCAAGTTTGTTCGCTTAGTTGATCAAACGGCTGTGGATCTCAAGGATTTTGTGACGGGGGCGAACGAGGTTGGCGTTCATCAAGTCGGGGTCAACTGGAAGACAGATATTCCCTTACCCAAACATGTGGTGGATGTTCGCACAGCTCTGGTGGGAGATCGAGCGGTACACGACCCTAAACAAACCCTACAAACTGCTCGTGGCATCGAAATTGGTCATATCTTCCAATTAGGGACAAAGTACTCCCAGGCCTTAGGGGCGACCTATACGAATGAAGCGGGTAAAGAACAGCCATTAGTGATGGGCTGCTATGGCGTTGGGGTCTCTCGTCTGGCCCAAGCTGCTGTGGAACAATCCTATGACAAAGATGGGATTGTCTGGCCCGTTGCGATCGCACCGTATCACGCCATCATTATTATTCCCAATGGGAAAGATAGCGACCAGGTGGAGGCCGCTGAAAAACTCTACAGCGAGCTCAATGCTGCAGGCATAGAAACCTTACTAGACGATCGGACAGAACGAGCGGGGGTGAAATTCAAAGACGCTGACTTAATTGGAATTCCCTATCGAATTGTGACGGGACGATCCTTGAAGGAAGGCAACGTTGAGATGGTAGAACGAGCCACCCACGACGCTCATCAAATTGCGTTAGATCAGGTTTTACCCACTCTTAAAGAATATTTAGCGAAAGCCATTTCTACGTAGGGATTCTGTCCTGATCAACTCCTATTATAAGTCTTAACTTTTGGAACTTAAGCCTCTGTAAATTCGTCTATAAAGAGGCTAATTCTGGGACATATAGTGCTGAAATAGTGCTGACATTTGCTGTTATATAAACTCAAGCGCTACTCAACCCGTTTCTCCAATTGCATGACGTGAGTTATGGAGTACACCACGGTGTCATTCCCCTAGAGTGTCCACCCACAAACCCAGATTGGATTCCTTGAGTTAGGCTAGACTGGATGGCCCCCTGTTCTCCTGATCTAGCTAGATAGATGTATTCATAGAGGATAAAGTCCAAAAATGGCACAACTACGGTACCAAAGTAGGCGGTTTTGGGGAGGTTTGGTTGGCGTTGCCTTAGTATTGGGAGGATTTGGCTGTCAGCCCCAACAGACATCCACAGAAACGAGTCCCTCACCTGTGGCTTCTCCTCAACCCGGCCAAACAGATCCTGAACCGCCCGTTGCGAACCCTGAGCTTGCAGTTTATTGGGTTGCCTATAAAGATCAAGAGCAGCTGGTGCTGGAACCCACCAAACTGCCTCTAGATAACTTGGAGAATGCCACGTCTGAGGAACAATTGGTCGTTGCTTTCAAACGGTTACTGGAAGGACCTGCTAATGCTGATAAGACAAATGCAATTCCTGAAAAGACTCAACTGAATAGCCTGAAATTGCAAGAGGATGGGATTCGCATTGATTTATCGAGGGAGTTCACAACTGGTGGCGGGACCAAATCGATGCAAGCTCGTCTCGGCCAAGTTGTTTACACTGCCAGCAGTTTGAATCCCAAGGCAGCCATTTGGATTTCCATTGATGGAGAGCCCTTAGAGGTTTTATCCGGGGATGGGCTCATCGTTTCACAACCGATGACCCGCAAGGAATTTGATGATAACTTTTCCCTATAAACAAAAGGGCTTTTAGAGGATATCCGTGAGTTTCTGGGGCTTCTGGGAATCCTAATAAAGATAGGCTCTTGGTTTGGGGTCTAAATAACTTGATCTGGAGTCAGCTGCCTTCTCTATCTTGAGGTCAGTTTACGGATCACTCTTGTGCCAATCATAATAACGATATCCCCATTCTCCATTCCAGAATCAAGTCTATGACGGTGTCTAAAAGCCCCGCAGAAAAAAAGCGGGAGGAGCAGCGCATGCAGGATGTATTAGTCCTGCTGCAACATTTAACTGAAAATGAAGAAACCACGATCAAGCTGATGATTGAATGCCTTTACGACGTAGGGGCCGTTAACTTCATTAATAAAAAGGTTCAAAACGACTCCATCAACCAATTGGCTAAAACCCTGGCGGGGATGTCGAAGCCCATCGCTAAACGCTATGGCTACTACTGGTTCAAGAAAAATTGTCCTGAGTTGATTGTGAACTGGCTACAGCGAAAAGTTGCTTTTCCTCCGCCTAAACTATCGCCTTCCCCTAAAGCAGAAGTAGAAGCCCAACCCGATATCATTAAAGCCGTAGAAGTCGCTGAAGCCCAGGCACAAGCGGATGGCTATCTAGCCGATGTTGCTAGTTCACCCTCGTTGGACAGGGTAGGGGATGGACAATCAAATCTAACGATTGATGCAACTGACACCCCAGAGACTCAACCAACGCCACTATCTTCATCATTAGAGTCTACTGAAGAAGTAAGAGACACCATCAAGCCTTTGTCTGAAGGACCAAAAATGAGACAGGAACAAGAGCCTTCTTTAGGGGCTACTCTGCGTTCAGCCAGTCACCCTGATGTCCGACGAATAGATAATCCAACGTTGGCAACTCCTTTGCCAGCAATGGTCAAAGCCACATCTCTACCAACTCCAATGGAGCAGAGAACACAGCAGATTCGCCGCCTGAAAACCCAAAATAGAGCATTAATCGGAACTTTAATTAGCACCATTTTGGTTGGGGGAGTAACCATTTGGCAGTTGCAGCAAAATACCTTGCTTCATCAATCAACTCCATCATCGATTATGCCCGCCAGTCAGACGGTAGAATAACCTTCCTCATCTAGCCAGCAGACCTGGCTTTATCATCCACAGAGACGGGACCAGCAGTAGCTACTGGCCCCCAAATAGTCCAGTTATTGATAGCTCTCCAACCAAGGTTGAATATCAATCGCTAGCTTGCGGCCTAACTGGAGAAGTTGGCGCATTTGGGCCATCGATAAAGGATTCCCTTGGGATAGATCTTGATTCGACATAGCATCGCCGTTCTGTTCCAGCAATTGAGCCTGGGTGATGGCTTGACTGTGATTCAAGAGGGTCATCTGCTCTTGCAGACAACGAAGATAGAGTTCTTGAGCCCGATCGAGATGAATATTGAGCTGGAGTTGATGGACTAGATTAAGCAAGATTTGTAGACGCTGAATCCGATGGGGAGATAAGTCCACATCTACGTGATGGAATAGTTGCCAGAGCAGACGGAGAATTAAATCTTCAAGTAAGGGATAGGCGGCATCCAATTTGAGACGACATCCAGCTTGCTCAGCTTCAGTTGCGATCGCAGCCAGTTCTGCTAAATCACTGGCTCCCACCTGGGAGGTTTCCAGCTCTGGATCGCTCATCTCTTTTTCCAGCCCTTTAAGGGTATTGAGGGCGCGATGATTGAGAGCGACTTGAGCAGCGGTTAGCAATTCGGGGGGTACTTCCAAGTCATCGTATTGGAAGGCCATTAACACCCCATAATTATCTCGATAGACTTGGGTATAGAGCTGATTGAGACGACTTAAGGTCTCTTGAGATAGGAGAGAGATAATCCGATGCCGTTCTTCTGGTAAGAGGTCATGGAGGCCATAATGCTGATGACCAAAGGTATCAGATATGGCCAACACGATATTGGTCGCACTGGCTTGCTGTAGGGTATTGAACAACTTGGCCTTCATCTCGCCATATTGCTTGCGACCACTAAAGAGCTGGACCCCACAATGAAAGTCCCAGCCACCAAGATGCAGCACGCAAAACACCAGATGTTCCGATTCAGACGTGACATTGGAGGTGAGCTGCAGTTGACCAATTGCCAAAGATAGGGATCCTAACCGCTGAATTTGATAATCGATCTGCTCGGCTTGGTAGGAAAAGTAAGGATGTTGAGGGGGATAGGGATTGAACAGAGAGGTGATGGCATAGTGGGCAGCCACGGCCTGGACGTCGATTTGAGAGGGAATCACCAACTGCTGGTACACCCCTGCTCCCGTCTCGAATAAAGCGACATTGCTGGGGGCTAAAGCCAAGCGCTGGATAAACTCAGGCTCAAGGCTGATCCCCGCCACATCCGCTGCCAAGTCAACGGCACGGGCGGCATATCGAAGAATCTGCACTCCTTCAGGCCGTGAGAGTTCGGCAAAGAACCAACCACAACTCGTATACATCAACAGGCCATGACGCTGCATCTCTAATAAGCGCAAGGCATCGACCCGTTCGTCTGGTGTCAGTTCATGGTTTTGATGAGCATTGAGAAAAGCTTGAATCGGATCGGCTGCAGAGGAATCGA
Organism: Acaryochloris sp. CCMEE 5410; assembly: GCF_000238775.2. Lineage (NCBI taxonomy): Bacteria > Bacillati > Cyanobacteriota > Cyanophyceae > Acaryochloridales > Acaryochloridaceae > Acaryochloris > Acaryochloris sp. CCMEE 5410. The sequence goes on from NZ_AFEJ02000001.1 coordinate 2,849,356, forward strand.
GCTGCACTTGCCGAGGGAACTGGCCCATAATTTCGATGTAGCGATTTCGAGTTTCCCAGGGATCTTGGAACAGCAGCCCCCCAATTTCTTGATAAATATCCCTGAGCTGATCCCGCAGCCAATCTAAGGCATCCCGTAAAGGACGCCGCCATTTTTGATGCCAAAGGCTGCCTTCGCCACCACATCCACAGTCGTCCTGCCAACGATCAACCCCATGACTACAGCTCCAGGCTGTCACGGGCTTGAGCTGTACTTCCCATGTGGGAGGATGCAGACTCAGGTAATGGGCATAGTTAGTCACCGTCCATCCCATCTGGGGGAAGGTCTCGTGAAACGCATAGGCGATCGCTTTTTCCGTATCGCGTTTGTGGTGGCCAAAGGTCTCACCATCAGTCGCAATCGAAATCAGCTGAGACGGCTTGCGATCGCAGCGTACTGCCTGCCCTAATCGATTCGCCAGATTCTGAGAACTACTCAGCACCGCATTAAAGCCAATATCCCGAGAAATGGGGCCATCGTAAAAGAAGATATCGATGTAGCGTTCACGATCCAGCAGATAACAGCGATAGGGTCGGGTCGGGTCAATTTGCGCCCCCCCGACTTCTTCCCAGGTAGGGTGAGTATTAGCATCCGTATCGCTAGCCATACCCGGTATCAACCGACAGCGCTGGGCTTGAGAGGGGGCCAGAATAATAAATCGAATCCCTTCCTCAATCAACACCTCAATCGTGGCCATATCGACGGCAGCTTCCGCTAGCCACATGCCTTCGGGGTCGCGGCCAAATCGAGCTTGGAAGTCGGCTTTACCCCAACGCACCTGGGTGACTTTGTCCTGGCGATTGGCCAAGGGCATGATGATATGGTTGTAGACTTGTGCGATCCCATTACCGTGACCTTGGAGTCGCTCACAGCTCTTGCGATCGGCTTCAATAATACGCTGGTAAACCTCCGTATCATAGGTCTCCAACCAGCTCATCAAGGTTGGGCCGATATTGAAGCTGAGATATTCGAAATTATTGACAATATTGATGACTTCGCCCTGGTCATTAAAAATGCGCGCAAAGGCATTGGGGCGATAGCATTCGTGATAAATTCGCTCATTCCAATCATGAAACGGGGCCGCACTCGATTGCCGTTCGATGGTGCCCAAGTAAGGATTTTCCCGAGGAGGCTGATAAAAATGACCATGTAAGGTCACATAAACGCCCTCAGCCTGCTCTAGTGGACTAGTGGGTGAACGTAAGGGAGTAGAGACCTTAAAAGTCGACTGTTCCTGATCAGTATTCTCAGGAATATAAGAGGTTGTATTCATATCAAAAAAACCGCCATGGATGAAGAGATTTAGCGTTGATGCGGAATCATTAAGCGCTCGCTTAAAGCTTGATTTCAAACTCGAACATCCAGATCAGTTTGAATAGTGAGGATGCAGCGAAGCCACAAAAGAATAAATGAATGAGTCCTTTATGTAGTGAAGCCGGACGTAGTAATTGAATGAGGGCCTATGGAGGCAAAGAAACTGCTAACCTGTCTGTGGCTATAACCTAGGCGATCCCTTTTGGGAATAGGGGAAATCGCAAGATATCTTAAGAGTTTATTCGGGCATTATGGGTAAAGTCTTCATATTTCCTATGGGATCAGCCCGATTCACACCGAAATGCCCCTGATAACCGCCCATTAATCTGAGGCAAATCTAGATTTTCCCAAATTGATTTTGATGTACTTGTAAACCCAACTCATCTGCAATTGTGACTCTCAAAAATCGTATTTTTATTGTCTTACTGCTGTTTATCCCTGTCTCGATTGCAGCAGATCTCCTGGAGTGGGGACCGCTCCCTCTATTTGCGACATCAGCGCTCGCTATTGTGCCTTTAGCTGCATGGATGGGCACAGCAACGGAAGAGATTGCTGTGGTCATTGGTCCCTCCGCCGGTGGACTGCTCAATGCCACCTTTGGTAATGCTACGGAACTAATTATTGCTTTTATCGCCCTCCAAGCCGGTTTGGTAGAGGTGGTCAAAGCCAGTATTACCGGTTCCATTTTGGGTAACCTCCTTCTCGTGATGGGGTTGTCCATGCTGCTGGGCGGACTACGATTCAAAGAGCAAACCTTTCAGCCCGTTGTGGCTCGCGTGAATGCCTCATCCATGAACTTAGCGGTCATTGCAATTTTGTTGCCCACCGCCATCAAGTTCTCCGCCGAAGGCATCGAGAGTCAGGTTCTCCAGAACCTTTCCATTGCCGTTGCCATCGTGTTGATTGGAGTTTATGGTTTAACGCTTCTGTTCTCCATGAAAACCCACACCTATCTGTTTGACGTGGGAGTTGCAGGTATGGAATCAGAAGAAGAGGCCCATGAAGAAGGCTCAGGTAACTTGCGATTATGGATTGGTGTTTTACTCGCAGCAACCCTAGCGGTTGCCGTTGAATCTGAATTTTTAGTGGGCAGTTTAGAAGCAGCCACTGAGCAACTTGGGTTGACGCCCTTGTTTACAGGGGTGATTTTACTCCCCATTATTGGTAATGCCGCAGAGCATGCCACCGCCGTCACCGTGGCCATGAAAGACAAGATGGATTTATCTGTTTCTGTTGCCGTCGGCTCCAGTATGCAGATTGCCCTGTTTGTTGCCCCAGCCTTAGTCCTGGCAGGCTGGGTAATTGGTCAGCCCATGGACTTAGACTTCAACCCCTTTGAATTGGTCGCTGTTGCCGTATCAGTCCTGATTGCCAATTCGATTAGCTCAGATGGTCAGTCCAACTGGTTAGAAGGGACGCTACTCCTCGCCACCTATGCAGTGTTAGGATTAGCCTTTTATTTTCATCCTCTGACGTGATCAGCCCTTAAGAATCTGGCGTCACTACATATTCAGACTCAATAGGCTCTAGCCGCCCTGATTGAACCAGCGCCTGGTAAATCATGGCGGCGACTTCTGCCCGAGTAGCATTGGCCTCTGGCTTCAATAGTCCCGGCTCAGGATGACTCACCACAATATTTTCTTGGGTCGAAGCGGCAATTTTTCCTTTTGACCAACCGGGGAGCTGGCTCTGATCTTGGAACTGCTGCAGGCTAGTTTCTGGGGAAGTAGGAATGTCCAGTTCTAACCCACTGACCAGAGCCACTAATACTTCATATCTGGGCACAAGCTTATCCGGCTGAAAATCTCCTTCCGGATATCCGCTCATAAATTTCTTATCGACCGCGTCTTCAATGGCGCCTGCAGCCCAATAATCTGATGCAATATCAGAAAAGGTTAGAGCACTCTGGCCGGGCTCATCGACAAAAGCACGTTGAATTTGGGCTGCTAATTCAGCCCGAGTCACGGGCTTATCGGGTTGGAACTTTCCATCTGGGTAATCCGGAATAATCCCTTGGGCATGCAGCTTTGTGATAAAAGGATAGGCCCAATGATCCTCAGGTACATCAGAAATATCAAGCTGTGAGGGAATCACATCCGGTGCATCTAGGCCGCCAATCGCTTCTGTAGGGCCTTGCGGAACAGCTGCTGTTTGATTGGTTGGAGCCTGTCCAGGCGTATTCCCTGTCTCACCAGTACTCGGAGCATCTTCACTAACAGAAGGAGCACTGGCAATAGGTGAGTCACCAGCTGATTCACCTGATGGGCTATTGGCCGATGGGTTCGGGTTTAGAGGCGAAGAAGAGACCGATGGAGAAGAAGGTGGTGTTAGAGAGGGTTCCTGCTGATTGCCAGTCACCCCAAAGTAAGTAATGGCGCCTAACGTTGACAGAGCGACCAATAAACCAACAGCCTGAACACGGTTAAGGGGTAATTTACCGCTTAACGCACCTAAATCGCCTGCATTTGCCCCAGTAGAAGGACCTGAACCCACAGCCACTGGCTCTGGTGCTGGCACAGGATCTGGTACCGGAGTTGAGGGAACCTCGGGTTCACCATCACTTTCTACGGCGGGTATAGACTCAAGGCCCTCCGCTTCAGGCAGAGCAGTACTCTCGTCTGTGATTTCTCCTAACGGAGAAATCACAGCAGGAATATCAGCTGCAGGGCCATCTGGATCAACCGGATCAGTGGGGACAGCCCCTACGTCACTCGTCGACACATCTCCCATATCAGAACTGATACCCCCCGGGCTGGCAGGCGTTGTACTGCTGTCTGGGGTGACTTCTGTATCGATAGGGAGTGGTGACTCCGCCACTGGCAGGTTTTCATCGATTGGCAACGGCGCATCTTCTGATAAGGAGGCATCTTCACCCACCGTTAATGGTTGATCTTCTGGTGTTGGCAGTTCTTCTATCTCAGGTTCCACTGCTGGTATGTCAGTACTAACAGGCACATCAGCCACAACATCAGGAATCGGGGCATCCACAGGAGGAATATTTGGCCCTGAGATATCGGTCGTTTCTGGGGTCGAAATCTCTGATATGGGATCTTCAGCGCCAGAAGGCTCAAGATCATCCATCCAAGGATCAGGTAACGGACTCTCTTCTGGCGTGGACTCTAAGGATATAGGTTCTTCAACAGGTTCGTTGATGGTTGGAGCATCAGGGGGCTGAATCAGAGTTGGCTCTTCAATCTCTGCACTCAGCGGGGTAATCAGCGGTTGTTCGTCAGCAGCTGGTTCAGACCAAGGATCGGAGAGGGTATCTCCAGCACTGGTCGATGCTGCTATATCAGGAAGATTGGGGTTTGATGATTCATCGACTACAGGAGTCAAATCGACAGGTGGCTCTACGAGAGGGGGCGCAAACGGATCGGACAAAATATCAGATGAATCGGTTGGTGCTGCTGATATATCTGGAAGACCGGGGTCTGGCAGCTCACCTCCCTCAGGAGTTAAATTCCCAGGTAAATCCAAGTCACCCAGGACAGGAGAGCTGGAGTCTGATGACGTCTCTGACCAGGCATCTAGGGGCTGAGTACCTTCGTCTTCACCTACTAACGGCATATTAGCCGGATCAACGGATTCTAAACGGTCGCCAATTCCACTCAACTCTTCTATTGGAGGCGTTTCTACATCTGGCCCCATTTGAATAAGCGTCGTATCGCCAAGGGTTGTTCCCAGCTCTTCCGTAGGAGGCGGAGGTTCCGTGGATTCCTCTGACCAAGAGTCTAAATCTGGTAGAGAGGCAGGCTCATCATTGGCAGGGGTATCTCCTAACAATTCTGACAACGAATCAAACAACTCGTCAGAAATAGGGCCAGAATCGGCACTGGGAGCATTACTAGGATCCGAGCCAGGTTCTGAAGAAGGGACTCCACCTGATTCAGAGTTCGGATCGTTAGGATTAACCATAATATTGAGCCATTTTTAGGGTTTAATCTTTGGCAACCATCCTACAGGGGTACTGAAGGTGCGATCGCACCTCCGCACATTCTTTTTAGAATTCATGAACACAAACTGTCAGTTTGTAAAGTCATTTGTGAACATTAAAAATGAGTGTTGGAGTGGGTAATTAGCGTATTAGTCTTGACGATTCAACTCAGTCACTCATTTAATAATCATCATTGCGAGAATAATCCTTAAGGATTAACCGAAGTATGCGTTTGTTTCTGCCCTTCAAAGTACAACTTCATCTTTTAGTCTTAACCCTCTTTTTATCGACGCTGAGTAGTTGTGCTGAACGAGAAACGCAGTCTCAAACGTCCGCCCCCCCTTCGCAATCCACTACCGAAAAGACGGAACCTTCATTATCCAGTCAGGATGCAGCCAGTTGGTCTATCATCTTGACCGATCCAGAAGAGTCGCCTCAAACATCTTCACCATCATCTTTGGGTGCACCCGATTCATCTCCTCAGGCTCCTACATCTCCGAGTCCTCTGAAACCAGGAAAAACAGGTCAACCTCAAAAAACGAAACCTCAAGGCCAGGCAGCCCCTAAACGCAACACCCGCAAACAAAAAGTTGCGTTTTCTCGCACCCCCTATGCCGTTATTGATGAAGCTAAAAAGGATCAATTCAACGTTACAGGGGAGCAAATTTTTAGCAACAGCTATCTACCCAATCATCAGGTTGATTTCAACGAGGCTGATTTATTAGCCGTTCTGACCAATGTTAAAACGTACTTTGAATCCCATAGTCACAATGATTCCACGGCATTACGGGAAGGAATTTTAGGCACGGGTGGCGTCACGGTTCAGGATATTCAAGACACCTTGGCCTTTATGATCAATACCTTAGAGCAAGATATTGCACTCCAACGGCCATCCCGATTAAAAGATCCGAATTTTCTCAACACCCATTTCCAGGTCGTAAAATGGCAACCCTATAACCCGCAACAGCCAGATCAAAATCAATTGCGAATTACCAAATATGCAGTTTTTGCCCATCAAGGATCTCGGACAAAAACTGCAGAGTTTGATACTCCTATTTACCAGCTCAAACCAGAGTATGCAGTTGATAAATTTTTCCAGAACTATTCGAAACAGGAGGTCCTCACAGGTATCTATGAAACCGGAGGCAAGGAACAAGGGAAAGCCACTCCTCTGGCCTACCTGACTCGGCAAGGATTGGAAGATGCCTTATTGCAAGGCACCATCTTGATCCGCTTTGGCGATGGCTCATCGGCTTACTTCAATGTGGATCGCAACAATGGGATTGCCTATGTACGAGGACAGCCCCAACGAGAACAAAAGCGCTACTGGTATTTCAAACAAGTGGATGCCATTAAGGGGTATGGTCCTAAAACTGCAAAAATCGCGGTGCGACCGGGCGTGACTTTTGCAGGTGATGTGCTCAATATTGGCCTAGGGAAAATTATCATGCTGGAGCACAATACAGGCGGGACTCAGCAGCTCAATATGGGGGTTCTGGCGGATACGGGTGGGGCGTTTTTGCCCAATTTATATCAACTCGATTTTCTAGCTGGCGTATTTCCCAGCCATGACCAGTTTAAGCAACATATCAGTACCCTACCTGCCTATGCGAATGCCTATATTTTGATCAAGAAGAAGAGTTAGATGGTTATACTGTGGTCATTATGGCGCTGCTTTATTAAATGGGCATCAACAGTTACCTAAAAGCAGTCTCGATTTCAACGCTGGAAACCTTACAACAAGATCCGGGGTTGACTGAATTATTTTTTGCTGCCCAGTGGTTACCAGAAGCTCCTAAATGGAAGAAGTCTTATCTGCAGGGAGAATGGTGTGAGAGAGCGAAGGAACAGGCGGCCCAACGGTTCTCAACATATTCTTCACTCAAGCAACCGTTTCTTGATGAGTGGGAAACTCCAGAAGCAGATCTCCACAAGTATTTTGATGTCCTTACATTTCTGCTAGCAGGCTATGTGCCAGGCTATATCCTGCAGCCATGGACGATTCCAGAACTCAGAAGCAATGCTGAGTTGATGCAACAATCCAAAACTCGAGATTTTGCACCTTTCCTACTGTTTATGGACTCTCAGTGGGATGGGCTTCCTTTGGTCAATGCCTTGGGGGCCGGAACGATTCTGAATCCCAATACGAGGAATAACCCAAATCATAGCTTAGTTCGTTATCTATCCACAGAGGAAGTAGGGAACATGTTAGGTGGCTTGCTATTGCTTTCAGAACAAAGATTTCGAACACGTTATAAACGAGAATCTAGGAAGTCAGCCCCTGTTCCCCTTTTTGATCTTTCTGAAGAAGAAGAGCTAGATTGGTTAACCGATTATTTTCGGATTATAGAAAATTACTATAGCAACACCCTTCGTTCAGAAAAAGCCTTGCTGCTATACCTGTCTTAATTAAAAATCTGGCAGATCATCTCTTCTAGATGCTGCCAGACTCGACAAAAATAATGGATTGAGATGTGGTTAAGCAGGTCTTTCTTCAATCACTTGGTCAATGAGGCCATATTCCAAAGCCTCATGGGCAGACATAAAGAAGTCGCGATCCATATCTTTTTCAATTTTTTCCAAGGGTTGCCCTGTTCTCGCGGCGTAGATGTCATTCAACTGTCGACGCACACGAATGATTTCCTTCGCTTCAATTTCAATATCAGAAGCTTGTCCACGCGCCCCACCCGAAGGCTGGTGAATCATAATGCGAGAATGAGGAAGCGCCAAACGCTTACCAGGAGAGCCCGCAGCCAGTAGAAACGAACCCATGGAGGCCGCTAGGCCAACACAGATGGTCGCGACTTCTGACTTAATATGCTGCATGGTGTCATAAATAGCCAACCCCGCAGTCACTGAACCACCCGGCGAGTTGATATAGATGGAAATCGGCTTACTGGGATCTTCAGAATCCAAATACAGGAGAAAAGCCACAATTTGATTGGCTAGACCATCCGTTACTTCCTGGCCCAGAAAAATGATTCTTTCTTGGCTCAAACGGGTATAAATATCCACCCAGCGTTCATAGGGGCTGCCAGGAATACGGTAGGGAACACTAGGAACACCAATAGGCATAGTCGATAACTCTCTTTTTGCTACTACTCAGGTTGACTCATTTCTTAGACGGGCATTGGCGTGGGTAATTCTTTTTGGCTAGCCAACACGCGATCAATCAACCCATAGTCTTTGGCTTCTTCTGGAGACAGATAAAACATCCGGTCCATATCTTTCGAAATCTTCTCGGCGGTTTGTCCGGTATTTTTTTGCAGAATGTCTAGCATTGTGGTTTTATTCGCAAGGACTTCCTGCGCTCTAATTTGAATATCAGAGGCTTGCCCTTGGGCACCGCTGCGGGCCTGGTTCAGAACAATCGTTGCATGGCCTAAGCTCGCTCGATATCCTTTGGTTCCTGCTGACAAGATCATGGCCGCAGTTCCCATGGCTTGACCGATACAAATCGTGTGGACTGGGGGTTTGATGTATGACATGGTGTCGCAAATGGCAAAAGCTTCTGTTTCAAAGCCAATGGCATCGCCACCATACCAAGAGGTGCCTGTGGAATTGATGTAAAAGAAAATAGGTTTATCAGGATCGTCGAATTGCAAGAACAACAGTTGAGCAATAATCAACTCTGTGACATCAAAGCCAACTTGGCGTTTGATATCATCTGAGGAAAATAGGGGCATCCCCAAATACACAATCCGCTCTTTTAGCAATAGAGACTGTAAATCAGGGGGCGGGGTGCGGTAATAGGCATCGCCACCGCCACCGTAAGGGGCTTGAACTGCTTGAATCCTGGACTCCATTGCCTGACAACTACCTAAAGGTGACAATACTGTTACACTGTAGCAATTTTCTGGCATTTGAATTGGGGGAAATACCGTACTCCCAGATTGTCACTAAAGCTCATCCACAATGGCTCAAGTAACAATGGCATCGCTACAGATTATGTTGAAGCATCGTAATACAATCTAGTTCGAAAAAATCTAGAAAGACTAGCATTCAGCAACAGCGCATCCTCAGAATGCTCAAAAATATTGATATATAAGCCTTTCAGCAATACTCACTGCTTTACTATTATTTTGCTGACGACAGGGATGTAATTACCAATATCTTGTAGTACAATACTACAAATAAATCTCTTATGCTTCCAGGGACGATTGTTGCTCCCCATATCGTTTTGATGAGTGCATCATGTCTAATCAATGGACCTCGGCAGAGCATGCCCTGAGTTATCTTGCTAGAGCAGATCAGTTTCCCCACCGTACCGAAGGAGAAGCAGTTCTGCTGGAACATGTGCCAACGACTGTCCAGCGAATCCTAGATTTGGGCACTGGAGATGGTCGCTTGTTGGCACTCCTCAAACTTGACCGTTCAGATGTGAACGGTGTGGCAATGGATTTTTCATCCACCATGCTTGAGGCGGTACAACAGCGATTTGCAGAGGACACCAAAGTTAAAATTGTTGAGCACAATCTGGAGAACCCGTTGCCCCCATTGGGAACGTTTGACGGGGTGGTGTCCAGTTTTGCCATTCACCATCTTGCCCACCCCCGCAAACGCTCCCTCTACCAAGAAGTATTTGAGATCCTGGAGCCTGGAGGCATTTTTTGTAACTTAGAGCATGTTGCATCACCCACGGCCAAACTTCATAAGCAGTTTTTGCAAGCCCTTGACATTGCCTTAGAAGATGATGATCCTTCCAATCAACTGTTAGATGTCGAAACACAGCTCAGCTGGTTGAGGGAGATCGGCTTTGAAGATGTGGACTGTTACTGGAAGTGGCTAGAAATGGCCCTCCTGATTGGGGTGAAACCACTATGAACCAGCCGATTCAACGGGTAAGTTCAGGGGCCCCGTGGGAAACCCAGGTGGGCTACTGTCGAGCCATTCAAGTGGGGGATCAAATTCACGTTTCTGGAACGGCCCCAGTGGATGCTCAAGGGCAGGTGGTTTCTGCCGATGGCTATACTCAAGCGCATCGATGCCTAGAGATTATCCAGACTGCTCTACAAGATTTGGGAACAGATACCCATGCCGTTGTACGAACCCGTATGTTCGTCACCGATATTACACAATGGCAGCAGTTTTCCCAGGCTCACCAAGAATTTTTTGGAGACCACCCTCCCGCTACCACCATGGTGCAAGTCAGTGCGCTGATTGATCCAGCCATCCTCATTGAAATTGAGGCGGATGCAGTGGTTCCAGTAGATAGCGCCGCCGCCATACTGGATGCTCAGGATTGTCGTGACATGACTGATATTCGCACTGCGATTGATCAGCTTGATGCCCAAGTCATTGCATTACTCGGTCAGCGATTTGACTACGTTAAAGCAGCAGCAAAATTCAAAACAGATGCCCACAGTGTCCAAGCTCCTGAACGCCTTAAGAAGATGTTAGAGCAGCGTCGGCAATGGGCTGAGAAGGCTGGTTTAGAGCCAGACGTTATCGAACAGCTTTATCGCAATTTAGTGCAATATTTTATTGATGCTGAACTTGAACATTGGCGATCTTCGCAATAGCGCTTGTCTCTGTTGAGGGTGCACGGGTGTTTACCGAGTCATGATCGACTGCGATCTGGACAAAGTGCGGAGATGATTTTGAAACTGCCAGACTAACAGCACAATCACACAAAGCTGGGCCACTAGCCCCACTAGGGCACTGCTAATTAACATGGGCTTGGCAAAATCGCTGAAAGGATAGCCTAAAAAGGTCCAAATCATCATTGAAGCAGGCATCTGATCGGGAAGAATTTGCAAGAGCGCCAACATAATGGGTGGCACCAACATCCACAGCCCTAGCCCTCCCATAGTCCAGGTGTAAGGGTTGCGGATTTTAAGGGCGAAAATTTGCTGGACGACGGCGGTATAGATCAGCAATACGCCAGTCAGGGATAAAACAATAATGGCTGCGACGCTGGGGTTCTCCTTGCCAACCCCCACTAAGAACATCCAGGGAGCATAGAGGGCATTGATGATGACAAGATTGATTGAGATCGCAACCAATGCCGGACTTTTATCAGCCCAGACTAAATCTCGTAGAATGCCTTGAGGGTGCTTCTGAAATCGCAACCAATCGAGGAGAGAGGCTCGTTGGGGACAGAGCGCCAACATAATCACGATCATCAGACCAAAATTAAAAGCGTAAAGGAGCCATGTGCCTGCTTCTGCGGTTGACTCTGCAAAGTTGACTTGATTGGATGTGACCACAAAGAAACCGATCACCAATGCTTCTAGGAAAGCCACAATGGCATAGCTTTGCCATTTACTCATCACGGTTGTATTGGGATTGCGAAATAAGCGGACCAGCATCAACCAAATCAGGGTAGTAGCAATCGCCAACACCATCAGGGTAAACCCGTGAGATAACCAGGCGGACTGGTTAATGGCTTGTCCAAACCACTGAATTGTTGCCCTAGGACTGTCTGCCTCATATCGATAGGAATCCCACTGGGCAGACCAGGCATTGAACCCTAAGGGTCGCCAAGTGACGGCAAAATTCCAGGCAAAGTAGAGCGGGGATAGAAAAAACAGCGTTAATCCTGCAAACGCGACAGCCACCACAGATTGTTGACCGACCGCAATCGTTCGAGAGCTACTGAGGAGGCCATACAAAATCGCTAGACTGAATAGGGCAAAACACCCAGCGGCCAGCATCAGATAGTAACTAATCAAGAAAAATACGGGCATCCCCGACTGCAGTCCAGCAAGGAGATGCAAGGGAATTGCTAGGCCAATGGCGATGTACGGCAGGATGGGAACCCCTAGCATTTTGCCCAATAAAATACCTCGACTGGGTCGGGGGCTGAGGCGAATAAAGTTGAGGGTACCGCGCTTCTCTTCTTGGTTTAAATCGCTGACCAGGTAGTAGCTGCCGGCGGTAAACAGTGCATAGGGCAAGATCCAAGTGATGGTTTCTGCCAAACCTGCCCAACGCTCAATCACAGGATTGTAGGTTTGTTGGGAAAACCCCAGGCCTAAAAGGGTTTGGCCAACCAGAGAAATAACGATTGTGGCAGCGATACTGCGGGGTTTTAAGCGGCCTCGAAATTCTCGCAGCAATTGAGGATTCCAATTACCAACTTGATTAACAAAGGTGGATGTCATGACGTAACCAAACGGTTATGAGGTTTGCCGATAGCCCATTTTGATAAAGATATCTTCTAGGCTCTCTTGAGTACGGTGGAAATCGATGATTGGGAAGTTGTGGGAGATCAGCGATCGCAACAACGCAACGATGTCATCGTCCGTGCCCGTAAAGGTCACAGCAATTTGATGTTTATCAGGTAAGACTTTGCATTCATGGACGAATGCATGGTCTTGTAGAAAAGTTTCAACAGGCGCTAAATCTGTCACCGTAGAAATAATCAATTGCTGAGTCTGATCTCGGTTGTATAACGCCCGAAGCTCTGAACTCTCCACCAATTGCCCCATCTGCATAATGCCGATGGAGGTACAGAAATCTTCCAAATCGCTGAGAATATGGGAAGAGATAAAAATGGTTAAGCCTTGCTGTTGTAAGGTCTTTAAGGTTTGACGGAACTGAACTCTAGCCACTGGATCTAGCCCAGAAACAGGTTCATCCAGTAACAACAAGGTGGGTTTATGAATAATCGTTCGAGCTAAGCTAAGGCGCTGCTTCATGCCTCGCGACAAGGTACTAATCGGGCTATGGCGCTTACTGTCTAGATCGACCAACGCCAATACTTCCTTCAATCTGTTGCTGAGGTCTGGTTCTTGCAGATAATATAGGCGGGCAAAATATTCCAGATAATCCCATACCAACAAATCATCGTATAGAGGGAAATCATCCGGCAGGAAGCCAATCCGCCGCTTGATATCAGGATTGGGCTGGTTCTGGATGAGAGTTTGCCCAGCAATCGCAATACTTCCCAGGGTGGGTTCTTCAGCCGTCGCCAACATGCGAATCAGAGTGGTTTTGCCAGCGCCATTCGGCCCAATTAAGCCGTAAATTTCGCCTGGTTGAACTTGCAGATCAACTTGGCTAACCGCAATGCTGTCACCAAACTGTTTCGTCAGTTGCTGAGTGGCAATGACTGGAGGATGGGTCATTGATTCACTGACCTTTACGAGGATGAGAATAATGTCATGATGCCACCATCTTCGCGAATCGGATCTGAAACTTGAGTGATGTCAATCACGTCTATCGGCAAAGGAAAAGAACGCAAAGTTAATCACTAGCACACCCAAAACTTTTCAGTATATGAAAGTGGACCTCCATACTGTTGATGCTCATGGTATTCGCCTTTCCATCACCAAGAATAATGTGGAAGTTGGGTGAGCCTTTGTCTATTTCATGCACAATGATTTGCACGATCAACCTTTTGCCTTGATGGAAGATTGTGTATGTCAATAAAGAGTTTAGAGGGAAGGGGTTAGGCTCCGACCTCGTTCGTCAGGTGATCCAGCTTGCCCAAGATGCCAAATGCTACAAACTCATCGCCACGAGTCGAGATTCTAGGCCCAAAGTTCACACCCTCTATCGACAGTTAGGGTTTACCCAGCGAGGGCTTGAATTTCGCATAGATTTTTGAAAAGCATCCAGTCTATCAGTACCCTTAACCCACGGTCGGCACCGGGTAGAGGAGATTGTTCATTGGCTTCAGATTAGCCTGCTGCTGTAAGCGGTTGAGTAATTTTACGAAATCTATAGGCAACGGGGCTTGGACACTAATCTCTGTATGAAAAACCGGATGTTTCAGGCTTAAATGCCATGCATGTAAGACTTGTCCGGATAGATTTACCTTTAAGGATCGACCTCGACTGTAGAGGGGGTCACCGACAATCGGCCAACCCATCTGAGCGCAATGAACCCGAATTTGATGGGTGCGTCCGGTTTCTAACCGAAACTTAACCAGCGCATAATTCCCCAACGGCTGGAGAATCTGCCAGTGGGTGACCGCCGCTTTTCCCCCTTGTTCTACAGGCACCACCGCCATTTTGATCCGATCTGATCGATGACGACCAATGGGAAACTCCATTCGTCCTGTTAAGGCAGATGGACGGCCATAAACCAGGCCCACATATTCCCGTAGTGCTGTTTTGGCTGCAATCTGAGCTTGGAGATGTTGATGGGCTTGGTCCGTTTTAGCCACCATAACGGCCCCGGTTGTGTCTTTATCTAGACGATGCACAATGCCTGGACGCTCAACACCGCCAATGCCAGAGAGGGTGGTGCCCTGCCCCTCTTGGCAATGAGCCAGCAAGCCATGCACAAGGGTACCTGTGGCATGACCAGGGGCAGGATGGACTACGAGACCTGCAGGTTTATTGACGATCAGGAGATGAGCATCTTCAAATAGGATCTCTAAATCCATCAGTTCGGGCTCTAGGGCTAAGGGCTGAGGTGCAGGAATGTGCACTTCGACTTGGTCACCGATTTGCAGGGCATATTTCTTAGAGGTGCAAATCTGATGATTGATTTGGACATGGCCCTGTTCAATCAGTTTCTGAATATGCGATCGCGACAATGAATCCACTTGGTTCGCCAGCCAGCGGTCTATTCTGGCAGCAGATCCCTCAACCGAAAATTCCAGTTTTTCCATGGAGATGAGCCTCAGTTAGAGGCGACGGCGAATATCTGAACCATGGGTATCGGTCCCACAGGTTTGCAGCAAGTTATGCTGGTCAGCCAGTCGCATCAGTGTTTGTGTTTGAGATGGACTTGGTTCCCACGGATCGTTATTCCCATAACAATAAAACGTTTCTATTCCATCAATGCCCGCTTGGACAGCCGCATTGACTAGCTCCTTTACAGAACGTCTATATCGGGCAGGATGAGCCAGAACAGCCAGTCCTCCGGCTGCATGTAGGGCATTAATCACTTGGTTGGCCTGGGCCTGATGTCCCGAGGGTGCTGAACCGACTAAATAAGGCTGCAATGCCCCATGATGAGGATCAAAGCCATAGCCCAGGATATGAACCTGGGTCTCCAGCAACCGAGACGTAATTTCAATGCCGGTCCACAGATGAGGCAAGGATGATGTACTGTCCGGGGGCTGAGATTGCAAGAGTTCTAAAGCCCTCCAATAGCCATCCACACTATGGTGGTCTGTGATAGCTAAGCTCGTGATACCTGTGTCAATGGCTTGTTGAACCAATTGCTGAGGCTCTAACCGCCCATCTGAATGGATCGTATGTAAGTGAAAGTTATAGGTATGGGGACAGCTTTCAGCCGTAATGGATTGAAAGATAGCTTTCAATCGATCTTGATCGGTTTGAGGTGCCTTCGTAACAATCACTAAGCAATTACTAAATGCGATGCCCTTAGATTCCAACTATATCCCAAGATTTTTGAGATGTTCAGTTTCAAAATCCGCCAGAACCACTCAGTATCTGAGTTTGTGCTGAAAATAAAAAAGTTTAGGCGTCCCCCACTTACACTTCTGAAGTAGGTGGTGCCTTGTAGATAGGCGTTAAGAAGGCGATTAAAAACCCAACCAAAAAGCCAGCGACATTTCTCAGGATAGGTAACCATTCTGTCGTTCGGGCAATCACGGGGCCAATACCAAAGGAAAAGAAACAAATTCCCCAAAGAGGAGAGAAAATCAACATCCATTGCCAAGCAAACACTTGGTCTGGTTTGCGAGGGTGAGCTGAAAAACCACAGATAATTCCACCGACCACAGAGGTGATCAGGGTAAAAATCCATTGTTCTTGGGGTAAGCCTGGCACAACCCGGCAACCGCCTTGATTCAAGCAGGTCTTCACGGAGTTGATGGCTTGAATAATCGATTCGTCTTCCCCGTTCTCCTGAACAAAGTACTGGTTACCGAACCGAGTCTGGAGTTCGACCCAGAAGGTGCGGGGGAGTAATTGATAAACCGCATCCCCAACATTGAAATTGAGAATGTTGCCGCCGCGAGAGTCTGCTACCAACAGCACGCTTTTTTCATCTAAATTCCAAAAGTCTTTGACAGCACGTCCTGGCGTACGATCGTACTGGGTCAAAATTCTCAGCTTCCAACCCGTATCCTGTTCAAAACTGTCTAGATCTTTATCTAGCTTGCTTTTCTGAGTGCTAGTCAGGGCCTGAGCGAGATCCACAATGGAGGTGGGTTCTGCAGGTAATAGTTCAGGTGCCTCAAAGGCTTGTGCGGGTGATGCGCTAAACCATACCCCTAAGCTCAGTATTAGACCGAGGCAGGCAGTAAACACTCGACGAACAAGATTACGATTCATTAGAAATAATGTATTGGATGTCAAAAGGTATTAATTGGCAACTAATTAAGTCAATTTTTAACACTTATTCAAGATACTTATCATAATAATACGAATCTCGGGTCTTTGGCATAGTCACTAATGAGGTGGGTGCATGCCCTGACCTAGCTTAATAGGTAGGCATCAAGGATGACAAAGGCTATAGGGTCAAAATATTGAAATTCGTATCTAACCTTAGTAAACAGTGCAAATTTGCATAGGTCCTGGGTATTCTATGCCGTATATCCTTGCCTGGGCTTTTTGAGCGGTCCCTTGGCCATCAGGTCCAAAATTGACAGCTGTTACTCAGCATTTTTTCAGGTCTATCGGCGAGGATGTAGTGACGTTGAAACTTAATAGACTACAGAACAGTCTAGAGGTAGAGATGCTTATACAACTTGTTGCTTATTAGCGAAGATGGCCTGAGAAATGGCTGGTGAGGTCACAATGGCCCTAGTGAATACGGTTTACCGAATATTCAATTATCACCAAGCCTAAAAAAATCGCCTAGTATAGAAGGACAAACTCATACTGACTTCGTTTTTAATCTGCCATATCGATTATTAGCATCTTGCATCATTCACTATCTAATTCGAAGTTTGATAGTCTTCATGCCAACATCACCTTCTTAAAGGGGGTAGCTCAAGTCCATGTCCAATACCAAAACTAAGCAACAAGCTATCTCTGTGTCTCCGACAACAGATATGGTTCGTACCTATCTCCATGAGATCGGTCGAGTCCCTTTGTTGACCCATGAGGAAGAAATCGTTTTTGGTAAGCAAGTCCAGGCCATGATGGCGCTTTTAGACTTGCAAAAAACTGAAATGGATGAATTAGGGCGTGAACCTTCCTCAGAGGAGTGGGCAGCGAAAGCCAATCTTAGTCCCTCACAGTTGGAGCTGTCCCTGCACCAAGGACAGCAAGCCAAGCAAAAAATGATTGAAGCCAACTTAAGGCTGGTCGTGTCCGTTGCCAAGAAGTACCAAAAGCGAAACCTAGAACTGCTAGACCTAATCCAAGAAGGAACCTTGGGATTAGAACGCGGGGTTGAAAAGTTTGATCCAACCCGAGGCTATAAGTTTTCAACCTATGCCTACTGGTGGATTCGACAGGCGATCACCCGTGCGATCGCACAACAGGCTCGCACCATCCGACTGCCCATTCACATCACCGAAAAACTCAATAAGATCAAGAAAGCTCAACGTGAGCTATCGCAAAAGCTGGGACGCAGTGCCACTCCTGCTGAAATTGCAGAAGCCTTAGAACTAGAGCCCAGCCAAATTCGAGATTATCTCACCATTGCTCGTCAGCCTATTTCCCTGGATCTGAGAGTGGGGGACAATCAGGACACTGAGTTGCGAGATCTGCTGGAAGATGATGGGCAATCTCCTGAGCAGTTTACGACCACTGAGGCGCTGCGGGATGATGTGAATCAATTGCTCAAAGAGTTAACTCCCCAACAACGGGATGTCCTAATGCTCCGGTTCGGCCTCAACAACGGTAAAGAGTTGTCTCTGGCCAAAGTCGGCCAACAATTAAGCCTCAGCCGAGAGCGCGTTCGTCAGCTAGAACGGCAAGCCCTAGACTATCTGCGCCGTCGTAAAGGCGAAGTGCGAGAGTACATCGCTAGCTAGTCTGCTCATTCCATTTCTTTCCCTAAAGCGCCAGTGCA
The DNA here is from genome assembly GCF_000238775.2 of Acaryochloris sp. CCMEE 5410. Taxonomy (NCBI): domain Bacteria; kingdom Bacillati; phylum Cyanobacteriota; class Cyanophyceae; order Acaryochloridales; family Acaryochloridaceae; genus Acaryochloris; species Acaryochloris sp. CCMEE 5410. Next base: position 2,867,534 of record NZ_AFEJ02000001.1, read on the forward strand.
TCATCTGCACTGGTGCTTTACTGTATAAATCTGCCACTGGAGACAACACCGGAGGGACGCGGTAGATGAGTTCAGCCCCTGATCCTAGGGAGTTAAAGCGTATGGCGGACTGGCTATATCAATATCCCCCTTTACTTGCAGGCACATTGATCAAACGATACAAACGTTTTCTAGCCGATATTGAACTCGATACGGGGGAAGTCGTCACTGCTCACTGCCCTAATACAGGTCCCATGACCGGCATGTGTGCCCCCCATAGTCGGGTGCAAATTTCTCAAAGTAATAACCCCAAACGCAAATTAGCCTATACCTGGGAGATGATTGAGGTTTGTGAAACCGAACCCACCTGGGTCGGGGTGAATACTCAAATCCCGAATCTTGTAGTCAAACAACTACTCCAAGACCGTCTTTTACATTCTTTAGGTGACTATGATCAGGTCAAATCTGAAGTGCGCTATGGTCAAGAAAAAAGTCGAATTGATTTTTTGCTGACAGGCAGCGCTCAGCCTGCCTATATCGAAGTTAAAAGTACGACTTGGGCCATCGAAAAACAAGCTTTATTTCCAGACACCGTTACGACTCGCGGCCAAAAACATATTCGAGAGTTGATATCGGTTTTATCTGCAGCCCGAGCATACTTACTCTTCTTTATTAATCGGGCCGATTGCACAACATTTGCCCCAGGTGATCAGGCGGATCCAGAATACGGAAAACTCCTCAGGGAAGCTGTGGCCGCAGGGGTTGAGCTTTTACCCTGTCGCTTTGAGATTACCCCCGAAGGCATTCGCTATTTAGGGTTGGCCACCGTCGACGAGAAGTCTTTAACAAGATGAACCGTAGTTTTAAATTAGTATGAGTATATTTCGCTGTTTTTTCTCTCAGCATCGAATTGATTTTTAGGGGGAAAAGCAAGATCCTCGCCTGAGGATGTTAGGGTAAATACGATTTAGTTGTGGGGTAGACATTTACGATGGTCGATCGCGATCGTCTATTTAGGGACTTACTCAAAAACCTTTTTCTAGAATTTGTCGATCTCTTCTTTCCAAAAATTGCGGTCGCTATCGACCCCAAATCGATTCGATTTCTAGAAGATGAAGAATCCCTTAAACCTCAAGAGCAGGGAGAGCATTCTCCTGCCTCTACCAAGCAAGAGGCGAGCTCTAATGTATTAGTGCAAGTGCGATTACGAGGACAAGAATCATGCTTCTGGGTACATCTAGAAAATTCATCTGAAACTAACATTAAGCTAGAGCGACGTATTTTCCATACCTTTGCTCGCCTGGATGAAAAATATAATTTACCGATTTACCCCATTATTTTGCAGTCTTCAGATAAGTCTCAACGTCTGGAAACCAATGGGTATCGGGTGGAATTCGTCGATCGTCGGGTTTTGGATTTTAGTTTTGTCGCCATTCAACTTCATCGATTAAACTGGCGTGACTTTTTGCAGCGTCGCAATCCTGTAGCAGCCGCACTGATGCCTACGATGAACGTTCAAACCTTTGATCGTCCCGTGGTCAAAGCGGAATGCCTGAGACTGCTGACCAACCTGCGTTTAGATGCCAAGAAAGTCAAAGTCATCTCTCAATTTATTGAAGCTTTTCTCCATCTCAATGCTGCTGAAGAACAGGTCTTGCAAACCGAGATGGAACGCATGGGCTTACTCGAGCGGGAGCGAATTACCAATCTACTGACGAGTACGACTCAAGCCAATCAACAACAAGGGGCCGAACGAGAAGCCCTCAGCCTGGTATTTCGCCTTTTAAAACGGCGAATTGGGGATCTTAATCCAGAACTTGAAGCTCAGGTTCGTAGCTTACCGGTCAATCAAGTGGAAGATTTGGGTGAAGCCCTCTTGGATTTCAATAATGAAGAAGACCTGAAAAACTGGTTGCGGGGAAAAACGTCTTAAAGCTGTCCCAGAAATTTATGGGTTTGAGGTACAACCCTAATTCGTCGACCCATCTGCTTGAGCTGCCCTTGCCAGGCCAAAACTTGATCGGGGGTGGGTGGCTGGACGGGGTGTTGCGCTGTTAAGGGTGTCACGGGTTGTAAGAACATCGGTACAGTAGGGCTAATCTCGGCAACTAGCTGGGCCGCTTGAACCAACTCCAACCAATCGGTTTGTTCGCCAATAATGAGCTTACAGAACACTTCTATATGGGCTTGATGGCACAATTCCAAGCTTTGACGATGTTGAGGCCAATGGGTTTCACCACTCACACTCGGTAACTTCAGATCCATGCCCACACTATCCAAGTAGGGCAACAGCGGATCGAGGGCTTCAGGATGATGACCGCCCGTTTCTAAGTAAATGGGTAACGAGGTCTGCTGCCGCAGCAAAGGCAATAAATCTCGTAAGAACGCCATCTGTAAAAGGGGTTCTCCACCTGTCAAGCTGATGCTGTCATGCATCCCAGGCTGATCCTGATCTTGAACCCACTCTAGGATCTGGGTGAGGGTCACTGGATTTGGATAGCAGGCAAAATCGCGACAGCCCGGCGTTTTTTCAATTTGACAGCTGCTTTTTGGGGTCCAGGTATGGGCGCTATCGCAGAAATGGCACCGGAGATCACAACCACCAAAGCGAATAAAAATTTGGCGAGTGCCAACATTTAGCCCTTCCCCTTGAATGGCGGAAAAAATCTCAACTAAGTTGGCGGTGGATGCAGTCTTCATAAAGGCGAATGCTGAGGGGCAACCCCATTGAGGGAAAACAGAGGTCGATGTTGCGGTTAGGTGGCATAGGATAGGGGATCGGATAAACCGAGTTGAGCAAATGCCGCTAATCGTAATTGGCAGGAATCACACTGACCACAGGCTAGAGGTGGTGAGCCACCGCCGTCACTGTAGCAAGACCAGGTCTGCTCCCACGGTACACCCAGTTCATTGCCCAATTCGATAATGGCAGACTTATGCAAATTGATTAGAGGGGTACAAATTTCGATAGCCTGCCCCTCCCGACCCAGCTTGGTCCCTAACCGAAACACCTCTTGCATGGCTTGGATAAAGTCAGGGCGACAGTCGGGATAGCCCGAGTAATCCAGTTGGTTGACGCCGATATAGACCTGCTCTGCTGAAATCGTCTCTGCATAGGCAAGGGCAAAGCTCAGGAAGATCGAGTTGCGGGCGGGCACGTAAGTGACGGGAATATGATCTGCCATCTCTTCGATGGAACGAGACGGCAAGTCGATTTGGGTATCGGTTAAGGCAGACCCCCCCCAGAGGGTGAGGTCGAAGGCCACAATTTGATGTTGAGTAACTTGGGCTGATTTTGTGATCGCAACCGCCGCATCCAATTCCTGGCGATGACGCTGCCGATAGTCAAACGAGATGGCATAACAGTCAGCCCCATCAGCTTTTGCTTTGTATAAAACAGTGGACGAGTCTAGCCCACCTGACAATAAAACAACTGCTTTCACATCCCATCTCCCTGACTACCGTCGTTATAAATCCTAAGTTGGGTACTTGCCATAGGGACATGAGTGACACATGAGAATTAGCGATGGGTTGCTCAGGACATCAAGCCAGTCGCAGCCAAAAGTCCCAGTGACTTATTGTATCGACTTCAGGGATGAGATGGGACCTACCTCAATCCGGACGCTCCATCGCCAGAACCCTAAGATTTTGTTAAGCACACTTAACAATAGCGAGTCTCAAAAACATGGACGAGATCCCTTTTCTTAAGAACGGTGATGATAAACGCCTAGGTATAAACACTTTCAAGCATCAGTCTAGAAAACGCTTACAGGCCGTTTATTGCTCATCAATCATTCTCAAGTGAGCAATACAGCATGAGTTTGGGCATACTAGCAATAAGAATTAAAATATGTTAAGTTAACTTTAGTTAACAACCTCAACACCTTAGGGAGCAAAAACCATGTCTTCTGACTTCAACAAAGGCATTATGAAGTTTGACAACGCTGACAACCCCATTACGGTTGCCCTATCAGCCATCATCATTTTTGGTAGCATCGGCCTCTTGATTGGCTGGAGTCTAGAAACTGCATATCTCGTCGGTCAACTGGGTTAAGCTTTAGCCACCACCACAATTTCTACCACTTGAAAGCCTGCTTGGCTTAACGTTTCAACGGCTGAGTTAATGGTTGCACCCGTTGTATAAATGTCATCAAGCAGCATAATCTTACTTCCACGGCTTTTCTGTGCTAGCTCAGGGCCTATTCGAAAAGCTTCAGCTACGTTAGTAAGCCGGTCTTGTGGAGACAAGCTAAATTGAGCTGCTGTTGCCCGTACTCTCACCAAACCGTTGAGCATCGAGTTTAAGCCTGTAAATTGGCAAAAACTATTGGCAATTAGTGCTGATTGATTGTATCCCCGCTCCCTCTGCCTGACTTTGTGAAGTGGAATAGGGATAACGATAGATTCTCTAAGGTGAGACTGAGTTTCTAACCAAGTGACTCCTAGAAGTTGCCCTAAAAGACGAGCAACTTGAGCTTGTTGGTCATACTTAAGACGACCTAATAATTGCTTCAGCGGCCCTTGATAATGCCCCCATGCGAGAAGCGGGAGCTTATCCACGAAGGTGAGTGGAATTGCTAACTGGCAAGTTTCTAGCTGATGACGGCAATCTAGACATATAAGTCCAAATGAAAGTCGCTGACACATTGCACAGCGAGACTGAAGAACAAGCTGTTGCAGCGACTGAAGTAAAGCGTTTTTCACCTCAACCAAGCCATATTGCTAGATTGGTGAATCCATAAGCTATCCTGCATGGTTTAGGAAGATATCGAGTAGAGTGTCTTTCATATTACGATCTGGAACTCAAAATATCGATATATTGCTTTATGGATTTAGTTATATCTCATTGACCAACAGGTGTTTGCACTAGGATGAGATCGTCTGTTCAAGACAATTTTGTGGAAAGCCTGTATTGGTTAAACAAGCTAGAAACAACTCACTCTCTGCGGGTGGGTGACGCTGCCTTAGGGCTGGCTGAGCTCTGTAATGCTCAGATGCCGGTTCTGCCCAGTGCAGTTATCGGTACAGAATCTTTTCAGCAGTTTTGCCGATCGATTGTTTGGTCTTCCCCTTTCTTAAGTGATTTTCCCCATGTAAGTTTGCGCATACGAGCAGCGCACCCCTTCCAGCTACAAGCGGTTGCAGAAGAAATTGCCCAAAGGTTTGAGCAAACTGATTTACCTCCACTGTGGTTACAGACCACTTCAGCAGAATTGCAGGGGCTATCCAACCGCTGGCGGTTGTGCCCATCCTTGACCTTACCGAAGCCTTGGACCCAATTTACCCCCCTCCTGACGGAGATGTTACCAGTTCAATACTGTTCATTGACCGGCATTGGCACAGCCATCAAACAAGCCTGGAACAGTACTTTTACAGCTCACACACTCCTGCTCATGCAGGAACGAGCGATTCCTATTGATCAATTACGCGTAGCGCTACTATTACAGCCCGTAACGTCAGCCCAGGCATCTGGATTTTTAACCGTCACAGAAACCCACATCCAGGTGCAAGCGACCCATGGTCTGAGCAAAAGTCTGATGATGGGCGAAATCTTACCTGAAACCTATACCTATGACCGCCAGGAGAAGCGGTGGCACCGCTATCCTGGCTCGATCACGAGTGCCTACCAAGCTCCTTTTGAAACATCTATCCCAGGAGAATTGGGTTTAGTACAGCAGATCCTGACACCCGTTTCAGACTCGTGGGTCCTTGAGCAACTCCAACTAGAGCAATTACTAGATTTAGCCCAGAAGCTTCCCCCTTTACAGTCTGAGTTACAAGCTGTGGAATGGATATTCTCTGGGAAAGAATCTGAGGAACTCCACATTGCAGGGTTAAGGCCAGCCCAGCCCTTGCCGCCTCTGACTGCCGCTCTTCAGCTCCGAAAAGAACCCGAGCTAGATGATAACTCTCGGGTAATCGCTGCCGGATTAGCCGCAGCAGTCGGCCAGGTAACAGCCCCGATTCTCATCTGTGAAGATCCAAGTCAACTGCAGCCTCACATCGTAGCCAACCAAATTGTTGTCCTAAAGCAGGTCGGGCCTGCCGACTGGATTTGGTTACAAAAGGTCGCAGGCTTAATTTGCACAACAGGCGGACATACCTCTCATGGGGCCATAATGGCCCGCGAATTAGGATTGCCTGCAGTGGTTGGCGTTGCTGGTGCATTAGAGACGTTCCAATCAGGGCAAATGGTGTTGCTAGATGGGAATCATGGCCAGGTCTTGGCTGCCCCCTCCTCCAGCTCCCTAGACAAAGTATCTTTATCGACTCCTACGAAACCTGCCTTCGATCTCGACCTGAAAACGACCCAGTTATGGGTCAATCTGAGCCAGTCTCAACGACTAGATCGGGCTTTACATCTGCCAGTCCATGGCGTCGGCTTATTACGATCTGAATGGTTTCTGCTCGATATTTGCCAAGGACAATTACCTGATGTTTGGATCCAACAACAGGGGGCTGACGCTTTTGTTAGCCATTTGAGCCACCATTTACTGTCTTTTGCCCAAGCCTGGCATCCTCGGCCTGTGTTGTATCGGTCCCTCGACTGTAAACAAGATGCTGCCCACTCGTTACAACCCGCCAACTCGATATTGGGACTGCGGGGAGGAGCGCAATATATGTATGACTCAACCCTATTTGATCTGGAATTGCAGGCACTGGCAAAGCTTTGTCACCAAGGCTGTCAAAATATACGCTTGATCTTGCCATTCATTCGCTCGGTCGAGGAATTTATCTTCTGTCGAGATCGGCTTCAAGTTGCTCATCTCCTGGAGCATCTACAGATTTGGATCATGGCAGAGGTGCCTTCGGTGCTTTTTCAACTGCCTGAGTATGTCGCGGCAGGGGTACAGGGGATTGCGATTGGCACCAATGATCTCACTCAACTGATCTTAGGCGTTCATCGAGAGAATACCTATTTGACAGAGCGATATGCAGCAAATCATCCGGCTGTGGTTGCCGCTCTCTCCCAATTGGTCAAGACTGCTAAATCCTTGGGAATTCCCTGTTCTATCTGTGGTCAAGCTCCGATTCAACACCCTCAGCTGATTCCCCAGTTTGTTGAATGGGGAGTGACCGCCATCTCTGTGGATTTGTCGGCAGTACCCACGACTCAGGTTGCGATCGCAACCGCCGAAGCACAGCTTAAATCTAGGACTGCTCCTTCTGCTACATCTTCAACTACCCAAAACGGTTGATGGGCTGAGATAATGGCGATGGGCGTCCCTCAATACGTCTTCGTTCATTTGTCTTTCCCTAAGCCATGCAAACTTACCACTACGCCCTTGCCAGTCAGCGCTATCTCTTTGAAGAAGAGCCCTTTGAAGAAGTTCTCAAAGAACGTCATCGCTACTACAAAGAAAAAAATAAAGAGATCGATTTCTGGGTGGTGATGCAGCCGGCATTTTTAGAACTGCCGGAAATGCAGGACATCAAAGCAAAGTGTCCTCAGCCCTGTGCAGCAATTGTGTCTACCAATCCAACCTTTGTGACTTGGCTAAAACTGCGTTTGGAATATGTGTACGTCGGTGAGTTTGAGGCCCCATCAGACACGATCCCTGATCCGCTAGCGTCTTTAGCGTCTGTTTAATGCAAGGGATCGAGGCTAACGCTCCAGTCCAAGAGTGGCGTTAGCCCGCCTCATAAATCCCTGTAAATACTTTTTCTGCAGGCCCCGTCATAAACACGGACTGTCCCTCTCCTGCCCAGCGAATCTGCAACGGACCGCCGGGCAATTCAATCGTGGCTTGAGATTGGCTCTTACCTGTGAGTACTCCTGCTACTAACACAGCACAAGCCCCTGTGCCACAGGCTAGGGTAGGACCTGCACCCCGCTCCCACACCAACATTTTGAGATAGTCTGGACGGATCACCTGGATAAATTCAGTATTAATGCGTTGGGGAAAAACAGGGTGATGCTCAAACTGAGGGCCTAAGGCCTGAAAATCAATCGCCTCTAAATCTTCAACAAATGTAATGCAGTGGGGGTTGCCCATACTCACACAGGTTACTGACCAGGATTGTCCGCCCACTTCTAGGGGCTGATTCACCACTGGATCGGTGCCTTCCCCTAGCGTGGTCGGAATCTCTTGAGGCACCAAAAAAGGAGGTCCCATATCCACCTTCACCAGGCCATCGGCCTGCAAACTAGGGGTGATGGTGCCTGCCAAGGTATGAATGCGATAGGTGATGTCTGTTTGGGGGGGCTTGCCTTCTAAATGGGCCAGAAATCGCGCTAAACAGCGAATACCATTCCCGCACATCTCGGGTTCAGATCCATCCGAGTTATAGATGCGCATGGTGTAGTCCGTGTCCCCGTCTGGGGGTAAGGCAAAAATGACCCCATCCCCACCGATACCGAAGTTGCGATCGCACATCTGCACCGCTTGGTCTGGCGTCAAACAGGGTTGAGCTTGGTGGCGATTATCGATCAGGATAAAATCATTTCCCAATCCTTGATATTTTGTAAACTCAACCCGCATCAGCATTCCTTAGGCAAAAACAACGTCTTTCTATACTACTCTGGCAGTCAGAGAAGTCTATGCCAAGATTTTTATGGGTATCATGGCAAGATAAACCATCTTTATAATGGCTCCACGGATCATCTCCACAACGCCTTATCTGTTCTTTTATCCATCTCGCGCCAAAAATAATGTCAACTGAACTTGATGTCAAACTGCCTAGTTTTCGGCAACTTCAGACCCTGATTCAAGAAGAATCTGAAGTTGAGATCAAATTAATCACCAACGATTTACTCGTCGGCAAAGTGCGTTGGCAAGATAATTTCTGCATCTGCTTACTCGATCATTACGATCAGCCGACCATTGTCTGGAAGCAGGCTATCGTCTTTCTCAAACCCAAACCTTAGACAATCTTCAGGTGTAAGATTGTGGCATTGAGACGGTCGCTCAACACAGAACTCAAAGCGTTTAGTAGCAACATATTCCGATTGGTTTGAAGTAAAAGGAAACGAACCATGACTCAGGGGGTTGACAGTCGAAGTTCCCAACCTTATCAGCCGATAGGGGCATATCTAGTGGAAGCAGGGTTACTAACAGACGCCCAAGTGGGTGTCGCCCTCGCTGACCAAAATGTCACCGCTATGCCATTTGGAGAGATTGTCGTGGCTCGAGGTTGGGTCAAAGAGCAAACCATTGAATTTATTATGCATCGGGTGGTACTACCTGAGCGGAGCATCCAAGCAGCATCCAACGGCATGCAAGATTGCTTAACCCATCGTCAACGCCCCGCACCTGGACAAATCATCCCAACTCAACAACTCCCCAAGCAGGGGTGTCTTGGCTCGGCTAGCGGAACCTAGTTCATTGCCATCTAGACTATATACTTGTAGACTGCATCCGTTTATCTCTGCATGAGTTATCAAAATCTTCGTAGGCTGAGCGTTCTCCTCTTCGCTACAGTAGGGAGCACCCTATCTGCCGCCTTATCTGCCCAAGCGTTAGACGTCACTGTAACCCCTAAAAAGCCCAGATTGGGTGATACCCTGGCCATTACCGTCAAACCTGATCCAGGCGAGCAACTCACACAAGCACCTGTCGTCAAAGTTGCAGGCAAAAAACTGCCCGTTTATCCCGTCGCGGCCAACCGTTGGCGGGCTTTTTTACCGACCATTCCCTTGGAAAAACATGGTCGTCGCAGTCTGATCGTGACGGGAAATCAACAAGCCCGCAACATGGTGCTGTGGATCGGGAAAAAATGGTTCCGGACCCAGAGCATTTGGTTGCCACCGGGGAAAGGGTCAGGCACAGACTTTGAATTCGATCGAGTGGATGCCTTTAAAGCCATTGTCTCTCCTAAAAAACTTTGGAGTGGCAAGTTCTTGCGTCCCAATAATGGCCCCCTTACGGCTGGGTATGGGATCAAGCGGATTTACAATGGCGATTACTCCGATCCCGATTATCATCGAGGCTTAGATTATGCAGGCTGGGGTGGCTCTCCTGTGAAAGCTTCAGCGGCTGGACAGGTGCGCCTTGTGGGTCGAGAATCCCAAGGGTTCCGGATTCATGGCAATGTCGTTGGCATTGATCATGGCCAAGGAGTGAACACGGTATATCTACATTTACGAGATATTAAAGTCAGAGAAGGTCAAAGGGTACAAGCAGGCCAAATCATCGGCACCGTCGGCTCAACGGGCGCATCAACAGGCCCCCACCTGCATTTTGGGTTAAATGTGAATGGTCAAGCCGTCGATCCCACTCCGTGGCTGAAATGGGGATTTCAGTAACAGCGGCCATTTTTCTCTCTGCATTCTGATTCAAGGCCGTGATCTGAGAGGATAAGTCTCAGATGGATTATGGAGGCCCCTAGAAGATTGCAGAAGCTGTTGCGACTATCTCAGATCATCGATGGCATCAACGAAGGCGTGGGCAAATTTACTGTCCTACTCGTTCCGTTGATGATCGTCCTTGGGGTTTGGAATACCTTAGGTCGAAAAATAGGCAATTTAATTGGCCAGAATCTGAGCTCTAATTCTCTGATTGAGGGACAAGCTTATTTATTTGCCCTTGTCTTTCTATTGGGGGCAGCCTATACCTTTAAGCACAATGGCCATGTGCGAGTTGATGCATTTTATGATCACTGGCCGCTCAAACGACAGACTTGGGTCAACTTCTTAGGGGCAATACTCTTTGTCATCCCTTTTTGTAGCTTGATGATCTATTACGTCTGGTCTCCCATCATCAATTCCTGGGAGGTTTGGGAAGTCTCGCCGGATGCAGGGGGGTTGCCCCGTTATCCCATTAAATCTGTGGTTTGTATCTTCTTTGTGCTGCTTTTACTGCAAGGCATTTCAGAAGCCATTAAAAACGGAATCAAGCTGAGACGGTTCAGCCTAGGCCAAGAAGGAGAAGCCGACCATGGACTATAACTGGCTGAGCCTAGCCATGTTTGTGGTCGCCCTAGGCCTACTGTCGGCCGGGTATCCGGTGGCCTTTACCTTGAGTGGCGTGGCCCTTTTATTTTGCATGCTACCCACCGCTATCAGTTGGGTCGATCCAGAAATTTTGGTGGATCCCAATCTGCTAGCCATGCCTCAAGAAATTTTCGCCACCATGCTGAGCAATACGCTCCTGGCGATTCCCTACTTTATTTTTATGGGAGCCATGCTGGAGAAATCGGGTTTGGCTGAGAAGCTGCTCGAAACCATCGGTATTCTCTTTGGGCCGATTCGGGGCGGACTCGCTTTGGCCGTGGTATTTGTGGGGGCTTTGCTGGCGGCGACCACGGGCGTTGTCGCTGCCTCTGTCGTCGCCATGGGTCTTATCTCTCTGCCGATCATGCTCCGCTACAACTACAGTAAGGAGCTGACGGCCGGGGTCATTGTCGCCTCTGGGACTTTGGGGCAAATTATCCCTCCCAGTGTGGTGCTAGTGGTGTTGGGGGATCAACTGGGGGTTCCGGTCGGCGACTTATTTCTGGGCGCCTTGATTCCAGGCTTAATGATTGCTGGGATGTTTGCCCTGCACATTATCATTGTTGCCATCTTTAAACCCGAGGCCGCTCCTGCTTTACCCCTCTCGGTCCGGGAAATTCAGGGAAAAGAGCTAGCCCTTCGAGTTATCAAAGTCTTAATTCCGCCCCTAGCCCTAATTTTCTTGGTTTTGGGCAGTATCTTTTGGGGCATTGCAACACCCACAGAAGCAGGCGCATTGGGGGCATTAGGAGCGATTATTTTGGCCTGGGCCAATGGTGAGTTTTCCCTAAAACGGCTGTTTGAGGTGTCAGAGTCTACCCTGCGCATCACCAGCATGGTGATGTTGATTCTGATCGGTTCTCGGGCTTTTAGTCTCGTCTTTATTGGTTTAGGCGGAAATGTTCTAGTTTCTGATGCACTGCAAAATCTACCAGGTGGCGAACTCAGCTTCTTAATCGTCAGTATGCTGACGGTATTTTTGCTAGGTTTCTTTATCGACTTTTTTCAAATTGCCTTTATCGTGGTACCCATTTTTCGACCCATTGCCCAAGCCTTGGGGATGGACTTGCTTTGGTATGGCATTTTGTTAGGGGTCAATTTACAGACCTCCTTTTTAACCCCTCCCTTCGGTTTTGCGTTGTTCTATTTAAGGGGGGTGGCTCCACCTGAGATAAAAACGTCAGACATTTATCGAGGCGCTATCCCGTTTATTATTTTGCAGCTAATCGTGTTGGTTATTTTGGTCCAATTCCCACAGATAGTAACGTTTTTGCCTTCCTTAAAGGCAGCACCGACTGGTGGCGTCTAGCAATATTTTTCCAAAAAATAAAAATATAGTCCCAGTGATGCCCAACTGCAAATATTTGGGAATACTAAGGGGTAATCGGCAAATCGGTTAGAGTACGATGCGTATTTATGACCTTGAGTCGCGATAACTTCTAGGACACTCCTAAGGCAATCTGTGAAACAAAATACATATTTTGTAATAAATAGAGCTATGATGGCCCTGACTGTTATTTCTCCATTAGGAGTTTAACCGGTATGTCCCATCGCGATCCTGTTATGAGTGTTCCCGCTACAGCGGTTGATCCAACTCACGCTCTTCTCCCCCCTCAACAAATGGTTGATCTACTGCAAGGCGAAATCCTCTTAGATGTCCGGTCCCATACCCATTGGGGCGGTGCAGTAACGGCAACCATGTACTTACCCCGAGTGCGATCGCATATTTGGTCTCAGCTCACCACCTACAGTCGCTGGGTGCGATTCTTTCCCGACATTGTCAAAAGCGAAGTCTTGGAACATGCTTCCAAAACGGCGGACCAAACCCATCGCCTTTATCAGGCTGCACGCAAAACGTTTTTCTTGCTGTCCGTCGATGTAGAAATCTTTTTGCGAGTGTCAGAACGTTTCCAAGAGAATATTAAATTTTCAATGGAACGAGGCAGCTTTAGCGACTTTTCTGCTGATCTGACATTGCAAGACTGTGGAGAAGGCACAATTCTCACCTACTCCGTCGCCGCTACGCCATTGATTCCCATGCCGTCTATTTTTATTCAGGAAGCCATTCGTGCCGACCTGCCTGGGAATATGAAGCACATGCGCCAGGCACTCTGCAGCTAGACTGCCCTCTATTAACTAGCCTGTTTAACCCGATTAATCCATCCTTGATGGATATCGAGGACTTGTGAATAGGGAAGATCAGAGTCGAAAACGAGGTCAAATAGGAAGGGCGGACAGTGCTGGGGAAACCAACGATTCAAAATCCGGCTGACTTGTAGTCGCAGAATAAACTCAAACACCAGCCACCTATTTCTGGGAAAGGAATAGTCTGAAAGCTCTCTAAGGGCATGAACTTCAGGAATTCTTTGGTCTGAGAACGCTAGTAGGGCTTGAGACCAATTATCTTGGTGTTGATCTAGGAGTTGATTAAACACCCACACATCTTGAAGGGCAGAATTACAGCCTTGACCAATGGAAGCCGACACCGCATGAACGGCATCTCCAATTAAGAGAATATTCGAACCCTCATGAAACCGTTGGCATCGAACCGTGGTAACGTTTGCCACGGGCCGCGATAATAATGCGTCTGCTTCATCCAGCGTCATCAGGGCGCCAAACCGGGGAAAATTCTCCTGGACAAAGGCTAGAATCTCTTCTTTGGTGTTGTACTCAGCGATGGGACTCTGATCGCGTTGGAAGACCAGCACTCCATTGAGCTGTGTGTTCCCTTGAGGGACCAACATCATGCGGACATTGTTGGGTAAATTCAAGGTATGGACTTTATCCACAGCCAGTGGCGCTCCATCTTCTGGCTGAGTCAGAAAGACTGATTTATAGGCATCGGGGATTAAAGTTTGTTCACAGGGGAAGTTGACCTGTTCAACTAAAGCCGCTCTTACCTTTGAATGCGCTCCATCTGCCCCCACAACGATATCGTAACTATGGGTAATGGCTTCACCGTTAGGTTGCTCGATTAGAAGGGTGTGCTCGGCTGAATTAAGGTGAGTACAGCGACAATCAAACTGGATGACCAACTGATCAGATGAGTACTGGTCTGACAAGAACCGCAGCAAGACCATCACCAGCTGTAGACGATCAATCATTAAGCTAGATGTCTGGCGAGGGATGACCCGGTTTTTGCCGGAGGCTTGATGCATGATCGTGCCATTACAAACCGTGCTGCGATCGGCGACAGCCTGTTCTAGGCCGGATATTGATCGCAGTGCCTGCCGCCCCCGCTCCTGCAATGAAATGGGAAAGGTTCGATTCTGAACTTGTGGGGTTAGCCTAGGGTCGGCCCGCTGCTCAAACACACTAACGCGATATCCTGGCCGTTTTAACAGGTATATCGCTAACAAAAGCCCCGCAGGACCTGCTCCCACAATCACCACATGCCGATCCGCCACCATGCACCTGCTCTAAGAATTCAGCACATGGGTCAATTATCTCATTTCACTGAAACTCGCTGCGCTATCAGTGGAAAGAACATCCGATACGCCTACGTCAAACACAACTCTGGAGTTGACGAAGGCACAACGGTTTGATCTTCGATCACACGATTCTCTTGGTCTACCAACACAACCTGGGGTTCAAATCCTTCGATTTCTTCCGGCGTTAGCTGGGCATAGGTCATAATAATCACCCGGTCACCACGAGTACCCAGTCGTGCTGCTGCACCATTTAACTCTACAGCCCCAGAATCAGCAGGAGCTGGAATAGCATAAGTGACCAGTCGCTCACCGTTATTCATATTCACGACTTGAACTTGCTCATAGGGCACAATCCCAGCCGCATCCAATAACGTTTGGTCGATACTGATGCTGCCCACATACTCGAGATTCGTCTCCGTAAGTGTGCAGTGATGGATCTTGGAGAATAAAAAGGTGCGATGCATATAGACCATTCTACTGTCAGTCTTTATAGTCTGACTGTAGGTCAGAACACCGATCCTCACCTACGTACTCTAAGATAGGGAGCTGAACCCTGTGTTCGAGCCAACGCCTACTTGAAATTCAGGACTATGGCTTCTACCATACCCTTAATCAGTGCTGTGAGCCAGTTTGATCGAGTACTCTGGCAAGCTGAAAACTCCGTTCGACAAACCGGGGAATGGGTTGAGTTTCAATGGCAACGTTTAGGCAATTGGGTATGGGGCAACGAAGCAGCCAGCCTGAATACGCCAACGTGGTGGGGCGATATTCTGCTGTGGATTGCTCGGGTACTAGCCGTGTTAATTGCTCTTTGGGTTTTACAAGCCCTCTATCAGCAACTCAAGGACTGGCGACGCTGGTTTTCTAGAAAGATAGCCGTGAGCGATGCCATTCAGCAGCCTCTCATTGCAGATCGCACTACAGTACAAGATTGGCTGCAGCAAGCGATCCAGGCTCAAAAGAATGGGGATTACGCCAAGGGCTGTCGTGCCCTCTATATGGCCTTACTACTGCGGTTAGAAGAAACCGGCTGGATCTACCGAGATCATGCCTTTACCAACCAGGAATATTTGCGCCGATTAGAATCTCAATGGGTTCTGAAGGCTAAACCCGCCCGTTTACAAACGACTTGGCGGCAGATTTTTCAAGTCCATGACGCGTCCTACTATGGAGCTGAATCCGTCACCCCTGAGACTTTTCAATCTTGTCAGCAAGCCTATGAAACGTTAGACGGAGAGTTGAACCAGCTCCCTGAGGTCAACCCATGACCCAAACGGCCCAATCCTACCCCACCCGCATTACCCCCAGCAAAGGGCCGGGGAAAAGATGGTTATGGGCAATCTTAGTCGCTGCGGCTTTGCTCATTCTGCTCTTTTTCAGTGCACCCAATCAGCAAGACGGGTCAACCTATAGTCGGTCCAATAAAGGCTACCGAGGGTGGTATGACTTTATGGTCGAACAAGGCTACTCCATCAATCGCTGGCAAAAACCTTATTCTGAGTTACAAGGCCAGAATCAAACCTTGATCCGCATTACTCCAAGCCTAGAGAAGGCAAGGGAGCAGGTCCCTTCTTGGGACAACTTTGACTCATGGGTATCGCAAGGGAATACAGTTATTCTTTTAACCTGGGATGGTCCTGTAACCGCAGCCTCGTTTAATAGTGATCTGGTCAGTGAAGCCGGTCCGGTCCGGATCGAAACTGCTCGGCGTCAAAAGATTGGTTCTAAACAGCAAAGCCATCTCAAAGATGACTATGGCAGCGTCGTTTGGTCACAGTCATTTGGCAAAGGCCAGATGATTTTTGCCGCCTATCCTTGGATTGGAGCCAATATCTATGGCGATCAGCCTGGCAATTACCTATTCTTGCAACAGCTAGTACCTGAGTCGAAGACGATTTGGATGGATGAATGGTTACATGGCTATCGCGACCAACAAAATCAGTCCGCCGAAGATGCTCGCAATCCTGAGAATCTCTGGCTGTTTTTTGCCCAAACTCCTGTCGCCGCCATGGCCATTCAAGGTGTCTTACTGACCTTGATTTGGATTTGGGGTCACAATCATCGATTTGGTTTGCCCTTACGGCTACCCCAAGCATCCAAAGACAATAGTCAGCAATATATTCAATCCCTGGCAGGAACTCTAAACCATGCCAATCAGCGAGAATTGGTCCTCACACAGTTGAGCCAATATCTGCGACAATCTTTAGCCCAACGGTTAGGGCTCACCAGTCGCCTGGAGAGTCAGTTGCCCACCGATAACGCCTTAGCAGCTCAATGGTCGATGATATCTGGACGGAATGACCAAGAGTTATTAGAGTTATTACAACCATCAGGCCAGCAGTCGATCACGGATCAGACTCTGTTAGCTTGGGTCAATAAAGCCGACGCTATTTTGCAGGATCTCCCTTGAACCCATCCTTTAAACAACTGCAACAGCAGCTTAGCCAAATCGTCATCGGTCAAGACGCTATCGTCGAAGGGCTGCTGATTGCCCTGTTGGCAGAGGGGCATGTCATTCTCGAAGGAGTCCCAGGAACGGCCAAGACCCTCATTGTTAAACTACTCGCTACGCTGATTAGTGCAGATTTTCGGCGTATTCAACTCACCCCAGATGTCTTACCGGCTGATATTTTGGGGACCAATATTTTTGATTTCAATAGTAAAAGCTTTACCCTCAGCAAAGGTCCAATCTTTACCCAAATCCTGCTGGCCGATGAAATAAATCGGACCCCACCTAAAACCCAGGCGGCTCTGCTGGAAGCGATGGAAGAGCGGCAAGTCACTCTGGATGGGAAAACCATTGCCCTGTCAAAGCTGTTTTGGACGATTGCCACCCAAAACCCCCTAGAGTTTGAGGGCACTTACCCCCTACCCGAGGCCCAGTTGGACCGATTCTTGCTAAAGCTGGTAGTCTCCTACCCTGGTAAAGCAGCCGAACAACAGATGCTCCACAATATCCTCAGTGGTTTCGAGCCACGGGATTTAAAGCAAATGCCCCTTGAGCCCGTAATTACGGTTGATCAAGTGCTGGAGGCGCGGCAACAGGTGCGTCGAATTCGGGTCGAAGGCCAAGTGCTCGATTATTTACTCGAGCTAGTGATGGCCAGTCGGCAACAAACGGAGTTGATGCTAGGGGCCTCTCCTCGGGCAGCCGTGGGTTGGCTACGGGCTGCTCAAGCCCATGCCTGGCTAGCCGCTCGGGATTTTGTGACACCGGATGATGTGAAAACGATTGCTGCCCCTTTGCTACAACATCGCTTAATCCTGAAACCCGAAGCCCAGCTCGATGGTGTGTCAATGGACCAAGTCATTCAGACTTTGCTGACCCGCGTCCCGGTACCTCGATGACTAACGCTTCTCAGTCCGAGTTTATTTCTCCCTTTCATCGGCAATCTGATTCGGTGGTACCGCCGCCAGCAAAACCCAATCCCCCGCAGCCCACTATTCCCCATTTATTGCCAACATCTCGGCTGTATTTGATATTAGGGCTGGGGTTCCTTATCCCCTTAGGTCTGGCCTGGATTCCAGGAGATGGCATTGAGTTAGGCTGGGCGGCCATGCTTCTCTTCGACATGGTGGTGTTGATAGTAACCTGGGTCGATTATCAGCGATCGCAATGGTGGGATATTCAAGTCACTCGCCATTGTGACCCACGACTATCCATTGGCCGAGATAATCCCATTCACTTAACCGTGACCGTTGGGTCTGGCCCTGGCAAAGCCCGACAAGCCCAACTGCACCTTAGAGATAGCTATCCACAAGACTTTCAGGCCGATCAGGACCGCCTGATTCTGCAAATTGCCCCCCATACTGAAACGGACGTTACCTATCATGTATTTCCCCCCCAACGGGGAGCGTTCCAATGGCAGGGCGTAACCTTACGGTTGCTAAGCCCTCAAGGGTTCGCCTGGAAAGCTTGGCAAATTCCTATTGAGACGGAGGTGGATGTCTACCCTGACTTAATGGGGTTGCGGTTACTGTCGGTGCGCTTAAGTTTGGAGGCAGCAGGCGGCTTACGTCGCCGTCAGCGCACCTTAGGAGGAACCGAGTTTGCCGAGTTACAGGAGTACAATCGGGGCGATGATCTACGACTGATTGATTGGAAAGCCACGGCCCGTCGAGGACACCCCTTGGTCCGGGTTTGTGAGCCTGAGCGAGACCAGCCCCTCTTGATTTTGCTCGATCGAGGACGACTGATGACAGCCCAGGTTGCGGGCCTAAAGCGGTTTGATTGGGCTTTAAATGCAACCCTATCCTTAGCCATGGCAGGCCTACGGCGGGGTGATCGCGTTGGCGTTTGTGTGTTTGACAATGACATTCACACCTGGATTCCGCCGCAATCGGGGAACTCCTACCTCTCTCGGATTCTAGAGCAGGTCTATAACCTAGAACCGGTAATGACGGAATCAGACTATGTGGCGGTGGCCAGTCGGGTGCTCAGCCAATATACCCGGCGGGCGTTAGTGGTGTTGCTGACGGATATTGTGGATGCGATCGCATCCAGCGAACTCCTAGCCGCTATGGCTCGTCTATCCCCGAGATTTTTACCCTTCTGCGTTGCTCTCCGCGATCCCTTAGTCGATAGTCAGGCTCACCAAGCTTTAGCACTGACCGAAGCCGCCAAGGATTTACAAATCCAGCAGTTATACGAACAAGCAGTCGCCTTAGATTTACTCCATCAACGATCCGTTGCCTTTGCTCAACTGCAGCAACAAGGTGTCTTGGTATTAGATGCCCCAGCCCCCAGCATTAGTGAGCAATTGGTGGAGCGATATCTCTTGCTAAAAGCCCGTAATCGTTTGTAAAATGCAGGGCCTACCTGAATCAACCTTCTATTCACCGTGTCTGAAGTCGAGACCCACCTGCAAATGATGAGCGCCTACACCAAAGGCCGTGAGGCCTTTGAACATGGTTGCTATCGAGAAGCTGTAGAAGCCTTTTTACAAGCCATCGCTTTAGTCAATCGGAATTCTCCTTTGGACGGCGAAATGCAAATGTGGCTGGTGACGGCCTATCAAGCGGCAGGACAACAGCAAGAGGCCATTAGTCTATGTCGCAAACTACAGATGCATGCTCACTGGGAGACGCGCAAGCAAAGTAAGCGACTGCTGTACATTTTAGAAGCCCCGCAACTCGAGAAAAAGTCAGAATGGCTGACCCAAATCCCTGATTTAAGCGATGTCAATGAAGAAGATGTCAACGAACGGATGGGCGTCGGCACCTTCACACCATCCGTTCTTAAACCTCACCCCCCTGAACCAGAACCAATTGATTGGAGCCAAGTCGACACCAAAGAAAGCAATATTGTTGGGGTTGCCCTCATTGCACTCCTGCTAGTCCTAGGAGGCTTAGTATGGTTGGGGTGATGGTCCGTCTCTAGATCTCTCCTCTCAGTATGAGCACAATGCCATAGCGTGCAGGATTAAGATCATAAAAATGACGACAAGATAATATTCAGTCCAAAAATGGGAATGTTAGAGTGACAATAGACACTCACCCCGACCCCAAGAATGTCTTAGGCATAAATTCTGCATTGAGTGGGGTGAACAATAACCTCAGTCCCAAATGGCAGACTAGTCTTTATCACCAGTGGAGTTGCTAAGGCGTGGATTATTCCCAACCCCATATCTCTGGAAGAGATGTTCAATCTGAAATCCTGCAGTTGAACCAACAAATCCAAATGCGAGATCAATTAGTAGATCAGCTTTCAAGTGAGCTGTATCGACTGATTAAAGCAAATCCTGCAGCCCTTCCACCGGCCCAAGGACTGAGTCCAACTGCTCCAGCTCTCCCGATGCCAACCTCCCCCGCCCCTGAGGCCAATCAAGGGGACTTGACCGCTTTGGAATCCCAAATCGAATTTTATCAAACCCAAATTGATAAGCGGGATGCTCAAATCGCTCATTTACAGAGCTCTTGCCAAAGTCTAAGCGAGCGCAATCAAATGCTGGAGCATGTCATTCAAGAACTGCCAGAGGTCTATCGTCAGAAATTTTCCAATCGGCTTAATCATGTCAAAACCAAAGTGAAATCTTTGCAGTTGGAAAATCGCAGATTATACTCAGCCCTGCAGGATTCTAACTATCCCTCAACAACCGATAGAATGTCCTTACCTGCTCGCAGCAAAGCCGCCCGAGAACGGACATCATCATCCATAGAGTGAATGAAGTGAAGTGGGGCCGAGTTCGGTCAATCCACCTTCCACCTTGGATTCAACGCTAGATGATGTTGTTCTTCCTGTCCTGGATAGAGATTTATTTTCATGCCAAGACATAGCGCTTTTCTTAATTGTCAGGCAAACTTAGGAAGCAGTAGCCATATTGTTACCTTCCAGTCTAATTTTTGTTGTGAAAAGCCCTAATTATGAGAATATTGGTCACCGGTGGTGCTGGTTTTATTGGATCTCACTTAATTGACCGCTTGATGGCAGACGATCACGAAGTGATTTGTTTGGATAACTTTTATACGGGACGTAAACATAATGTTCTGAAATGGTTAGACAATCCCAACTTTGAAATTATTCGCCATGATGTAACAGAGCCGATCCGCCTGGAAGTGGACCAAATTTATCATTTAGCGTGCCCAGCGTCGCCTGTCCACTATCAATATAATCCTGTCAAAACCATTAAAACGAATGTAATGGGTACCTTGATCATGTTAGGGCTAGCCAAGCGGATTAAGGCCCGATTTCTCTTGGCTTCTACATCAGAAGTCTATGGAGACCCAGAAGTACATCCTCAAACGGAAGAATATCGAGGAAATGTGAATCCCATCGGCATCCGTAGCTGCTACGACGAAGGTAAACGAGTGGCTGAAACCCTAGCCTTTGATTATCATCGTCAAAATAACGTCGACATCCGAGTCGCTCGCATTTTCAACACCTATGGTCCCAGGATGCTGGAGCAAGATGGGCGAGTCGTCAGTAATTTTGTCGTTCAAGCGTTGAAAGGCATCCCTTTAACCGTCTATGGCTCCGGCAAACAAACCCGTAGCTTCTGCTATGTCTCGGATTTAGTCGAGGGCCTGATGCGACTGATGAATGGGAACAGTATTGGTCCCATCAATTTGGGTAATCCCGATGAGTATACGGTGTTAGAGTTGGCCCAAACCGTTCAATCTATGGTCAACCCGGATGCCGCCATTGAATATAAGCCTTTACCAGCAGACGACCCACAACAACGTCAGCCGGATATTACCAAAGCTCGAACCGAATTAGGATGGCAACCCACCATTCCTTTGAAAGATGGTTTAGAACGTACCATTGAACATTTTCGAACTCGACTTTAGGTAAAACTGCAAAATTAGAGGACCCACTGCCTTAGGCAGCTCAGTACTCTATTTCCCCCTTGACGATGCGCCCTTGAATACATTGCTGGTTATATAGGAGTTTTATATGAAAGTCTGTGTGATTGGAACAGGTTATGTCGGTCTAGTGACTGGCGCTTGTTTAGCTCGCATTGGTCATCACGTCATTTGTGTTGATAACAACGAAGAAAAAGTCAAAGTCATGCAGGCTGGTCAGTCCCCTATTTTTGAGCCTGGCCTATCAGAAATTCTGCGTGAGTCCATTGATGCTGGCAATATTGAGTTCACAACGGACTTAAAGGCGGGTGTCGAACATGGCGATATTTTGTTTATTGCGGTGGGCACTCCGGCACTGCCGACAGGAGAGAGTGATACCCGCTATGTTGAGGCGGTGGCTAGAGGGATTGGTTCTCACTTAACGGGTGACTATAAGGTCATTGTCAATAAGTCGACGGTGCCGATTGGCTCGGGGGACTGGGTGAAGATGATTGTCTTGGATGGCCTGGCAGATGCTAAAAAGCAGGCTGGAGAAGCAATCGACACCTCTAATTTAGACAGCAAAGGCTTGTTCGACGTCGTCAGTAATCCTGAATTTCTCCGGGAAGGCTCTGCCGTTTTTGACACCTTTAACCCCGATCGCATTGTTTTAGGAGGGGCCGATCCCAATGCGATCGCAAAAATGCAGGAACTCTATGAGCCCATCGTCAAACGCCAGTTCGCGGAAGATCAATCTCTTCCACCTGTCCCCGTGGTGGTCACGGATCTGAGTTCTGCAGAAATGGTGAAGTACGCTGCGAATGCCTTTTTGGCCACCAAAATTAGCTTTATCAATGAAGTGGCTAATATTTGCGATCGCGTCGGTGCTGACGTGGTGCAGGTCGCCAAAGGCATTGGTTTAGATTCCCGAATTGGCAGTAAATTCCTCCAAGCGGGCCTCGGCTGGGGGGGATCTTGCTTCCCTAAAGATGTATCGGCCCTGGTGCATACGGCTACAGACTATGGCTATGAAGCGATCTTGCTAGAGTCCACCATCAAAGTGAACCGGCATCAGCGTGTGATCGTGATTGAGAAGCTCCAGCAGACCCTGAAAATTTTGAAGGGGAAAACTGTGGGGCTACTGGGTTTAACCTTTAAGCCCGATACAGACGATATGCGAGACGCACCAGCCCTCACACTAATCGATGAGCTTAATCGCCTAGGGGCCAAGGTTAAAGCCTATGATCCCTTACTATCCCAAAGTGGTTCTAGTCATGGCCTATCTAACGTCAGTGTAGAAACGGATGTTGAACGTTTAGCCGATCATTGCGACGCCCTGGTCCTGGTCACGGACTGGGATGTCTTTGAGACGTTGAATTACAAGCGGATGGCCGAGCTGATGACACATCCTGTGATTATTGATGGTCGTAATTACCTGGATCGCAAGATGCTGGAAGAGGCTGGCTTCCAATATGTTGGCATTGGCCACTAATTCCCGGCCGCATCGAGCTTAAGATCCGACCGGCTCGATGCGGCCATAGCGGGCCTTAAAAGTCAGATGAGGCTGTTCAAGCTGATTGAGCCAGGCCCACATCTGATCCCCTAAACAAAAATGCCACCATTCGTTTTGATGCCGTTGGAAGCCTGCTTGGCTCATGGCATCGCACATAATCCTACGGTTTTGATCGGCTTGCTCTGCAAGCCGTTTTTCGTTGGGTGGGGTTTGAGGATTGTTGGCCAGATCTGCAAAGTAGTGGGGATGCGATCGCACCGACAATTCATCAATCTCAGATCCCATAAACACAGGCTCATCTGTCTGTTGATCAAACAGAGTGATATCTACTGCAGCGCCAGTACTGTGCGGAGGAGGTGACTTGGGATTCAGGTTGGGGGGAGCCCATAATCCATAGACTTCCTGCCACGCGGCTTCTGTTTGACTGGACGATAAGGTCTCTGCATGCCAGCCTTTCTCTTTGAGTACTTGGTCATAAGTGAAATTCACCATAAAAGCCTGTACCGCAATGGGGCGATAGGCATCAAAAATCATAATTTGCCAATGAGGCTGACGCTGTTGTAAGTAGTCTTGAGCAGCTTGGAGAGCCGCTAGCACGCCCTTCCGGAGGAAATAGGGAGATGCCTGTTCATAGGGTGCACCTAAAACTTCATAAGGATGAGGCGTTTCAAAGGCAAAGAGATCCTGAGGAATGGGTAACAGCGTCTCTCCTGATTCAACAATCGGCATTTGCAAATAAGGTTTGCTGATCGGCATACCAAAAACTCAAACTAGAGGGAATACACAGAGGTCAGGGTAGTGATGGCATCCCTTAAATCAGTACTTAAGGCTCCCATCAGACCATCCCCAAGGGCTGACAACTCCAACAACCATAAGCTGACTCATGACTATCGCTAGCCTGATGATACAGATTTTACAGGCTCTCTAGCATTCACCTGTTCGTTGTGTAATCCATACCGGCTCCTTTTGTAGCTGTCTAGCTGAATGCCATCTAAATTGACATCTGATAAATCAGCCCCTCGCCATGAGGTGTGGGCAAAATCTTTGAGTTCTGTGACAAGGTTGGCTATCACTTGGAGCGTTATCCCCAAAAAAACGAGACAGAGGAGGCTCCAAGCGATCCCTGCCACCAGTTGTTGGACATTCAAGAGACTACTGGCTCGAGTGCCACTAAAAAAGCAAACGCCATACGCCGCGCACCCACCGACGGTATAGATGGCCACGGTAACCAGTCGGGTCCTAGCCATCACACTCATCCCCAAACTGAAGACTCCCCCAACACAGGCCATCAGGACAGCCGCTTGAGGATCATTCTTGAGCATCACCCCACCATAGAAGAAACCTAGTAGTGCACCTGTGGTCAGAGCTGCGATGGGTTTGACTCGTTTTCGACTGGGGAAAATTGCACTACTGATGCCAGCACTTGCCAAAAAACCGAGCAAGGCTAAGAGATAAGGGTAGGTTGAGATCTCCGAGGTGAGACCTAATGCACCAAAGAGCATCTGACTCATGGCATAAAAGGCCAGCCCTACAAAATCGATAACGACCAATAGCCCGATTAAGATAGACTCAGGACCATAACCTACCCTGGCTCGATCAAAATTGGCCCCTTGTAATTGAGCCAAATCGAAACTACATCCTCGAAGATCAGAACCACTAAAATTGGCCTGCTGTAAATTCTGACCTCGAAATGAACGATTCCGTAGGTTTCGGTTAGACCACTTGTGTACTTTAGCCATGCAACGATTACGAATTTTGGGATGGGCAGCCATCTGTTTTAGTTTACTAACCCCTTTATACTGTTATGGCAGATCACAATGGCAACGTCCGGCCCAAACCCCTCAGATACAGCAGTTGTTTGCCGGTATTACCTACCAACGGCAAGTTTATACTTCTCCGCGCCCCTATATCGTTCATATTGCCAAGATTGATCTCACCCATCCTGGTATTCGAGTGATCGCGACCCCAGGGCAGCCTGCAGACGATGACAATGAGTTCCGTGCCCAACCGACCTCAGCCTTTCTCACCCAGTTTCGCCTGCAGTTAGCCATGAACGCAGGTTATTTCTATCATTTCAACGAAAAAACCCCTTGGGATTATGCGCCTCATACAGGCGGTCGGGTGAATGTATTAGGACAGTCCATTAGCATGGGACAACCCTATTCTCCTCCGCAGAAACAGTGGCCCGTTCTCTGCCTTGATCAAAACCAGCGGGGCCGAATTGTAGAAACGGGACATTGTCCATCTGATACCCTCCATGCTGTAGCGGGTAACTATATCCTTCACCCTGATCAACCACTACAGTTGGATTCAGATAAACCCTATGCCCGTTCAATTGCAGCCTTGGACCCAACCGGAACAACCCTCTGGCTGATTGTAGTAGATGGCAAACAGCCCGACTACAGTGAAGGAGCAACTCTTGCTGATATTGAGCAACTGATCAAACAGATTGGCGCTGATATTGCCCTCAACCTCGATGGTGGCGGATCCACAACGTTAGTAACGTCTACCCGATCTGGAGCGAAACTGTTGAATGCGCCGATCCATGGCAAGTGGCCCATGAATGAACGACCCGTTGCAACCCATTTGGGTATCTATGCCTCCCCCATAGGGGAAATGGCTGATGCCCAGTTCAATTCTTCACAAAACGCCCCCTGAATCAATCATGCCCTTGCCCATTCCAGCAGTTAGGGAGTAAGCAGCAGAGAAGTTCCCTGTCCAACCCCTAGCTGGGTTAGCAACTCTGATCGGAATGCAGCCTGAAGAACCTGTTTTGAAGAAGGATCAGACTGCAAAACTGCTTGATAGGGCTTTTGGCCCCGATAGTTGCCAGGTGGGTTGTAATTACATACCCAAATTTCTTGAGGACCTGAGCGAACATAGGCACAACCGACTTCAGTCGTCTTCTGCCAAACTAGCTGGGTATAGTGCCCACAAACCGCAGAGCAGCGATTGGTCTCGTAATCATAATGCTTGATTTCATCGCCCCACATATTCACCACTTCGGTCGGGGAGAGTTGTTGGTGAGCTGCCCACGTTAAGTTCTCTCCATAGGGATTATTGGGACGGTGGTAGAGTCGGAAATTATCGTTAGCCAAATGATTCGCCCAGGCTTGGGCATGCTTGGCCAAATCATCTGACCAAGTGAGCGGGGGAATACCTGTTCGCTGACGCCATTGATTATGAGCCTCTAGCATCTCTCGTGACCACGTTGGACGATGCACATTAAGGCTGGTAGAGGCTTGGGTATGAGATGGATTGGCTGGCTGGGCAGGATGATCTGTACACGCTAACGCAACCGATGTTGCAACACTACCGACACCCACCAAACTGAAAGCAAGACAAAGCGAAAAATATAGCTTACGCAGCATGGAAACACATCATCAAATTACTCAACATAGATGAATCACCGGGTTCAGAGATACTTCAAGCCATAAAAAAGGCCTATCCAAAATAAATAGGCACTCGAAAACATGTCCTACTCCTAAATTTCATGCATTAAATGACTCCAAAAGGCATGGAGTAGCAGAAAGGAATCGACAATAGTTTTTTCTAAAAGAATGAAAAATCAATATCGTTGTCGGGCTTTACCTCTATCAACGATTGAGCAGCCCTATTTCTGTCCTCAAAATTGGCAGAAAACAAACGGTGTCTATATCTTGTATAACTGACGAAGAGAGAAAAATAGTCCAGTGGAAATACCGAATTCTAAAAAAAACGATTTTAAATCCTTAATACTTCTCAGCATCAGTACTGTTTTAAAGCTATCAAAAAGCGAAAAACACTGAACTCTAACATATTAATTTCATCGACAAACAAAGAGCATTAAGTTACTCATGTAACAGAGCATTGAGTCTGATGCTTTACATCAAATCGGTGGCATTGTGTAAATGTTTTTCTAAGGTGGATTGTGGCAGAGGACCTTGCAAGTGTGACCAAGGCAAGATTTGATCTGTTGGCCATTCCTGAAAAACGTAAAAGTCTAGAGAAGGAATCTGCCCTTTAAGTTGCTTAAACGCTCGACGATAGCTCCCGAGGGAATCGCCAAAATGCCGAGTCAGTTCTAGTAGATGAGAAATCCGTCGGTCACCCCGAGCAATTAAGGCCTGGATAATTGACCAGTTATAGCTTTCAGGCCTAAAATCAATCCCTTGAGATCGCAACTTCTTCTGCATCAATTGCAGCGACTTCTTAGCTGTAGGGTTGACGCCAAACCACTGAAAGGGCGTATGGGCTTTGGGGACAAAGGTGCTGCATCCTAAGGTTAATCGCAATCCAGGCACCTTTTTCTTTAACTGCAACATTAGATTAATCGTCGCTTCAACGTCCGTATCTGTTTCCCCTGGAATACCCACCATCCCATAAAGTTTTAGGCCTTTCAGTTGACCTTGATAAGCATTGGCAGCCGCTTGGTGAATCTCGTCATTCTGTAATTTCTTATTGATAATCTGCCGCAACCGCTCAGAGCCACTTTCAATCGCAATGGTAATCGAACGAGTATCCCGCTGAGCCAGGACCTGGGCGAGCTTGACCGTCACAGTATTGGTCCGCACGGAAGCAATACTTAAACGCACCTGATCTCGGTCAGGGTGGGCAAAATAGTCGATCAGCTGCTCAAATTCTGGATGTTGCGTAACAGAGGCTCCTAGGAGGCCAATACGGTTGGTAACAGCTAGTCCTTTTTCAATTTGGGGGAGTAGCGTTTGGGCCACCTCTGGAGTCCGAAAGGGGAGCGTTAAATAGCTAGCCAGGCAAAAACGACACATTTCTGGGCAACTCCGCACCACCTCCACCATATAGATACTTTCCCAAGCTGCTTTAGGGGTAACAACCGTTGAGGCGGACAAGGTATTGCCACGATAGGTCTGTTTTTGGACCTGGGCGGGTACGTCTGGAGTGTGGGGTTTGATGGTTGCGATCGCACCCTCCGATGCCTGGTATTGAATCTCATACAAGCTGGGAATATACACCCCAGGCACTTGGGCTAAGGTCAACAGTTGGGTCGCACGGTCGGCTTGATGTACCGTTTGAAACGTATCAATAAACTGCCCCAGTAGCTCCTCTCCATCCCCCAACAGAATCACATCAAAGAAATCAGCAAAGGGTTCGGGATTAGCAGTCAGCACTGGCCCACCCCCAAAGACTAAGGGATGAGCCGCTGTGCGGTGCTGACTACGCAATGGGATATCCAAGTCCTCCAACATCTGCAAAATATTGGCATAATCCAATTCCCAGGACAGAGAAAAACCCAAGAGTACGGGATGTTGGGGGAGGGGTTCCTGGACATCTGTGAAAAGTCGGCTAACCTGTAGATCAGAACGTGCACACAGCATGGCCCAAACGACTTGGAAGCCCAAACTCGTTATTCCTACACAGTACGTGTTTGGAAATGCGAAAATAAGCGGAAGCCTATTCGGTGTTGGCGTTCCTGGTGTAAACAATAATTGCTCTGATTGAAAGATTGAGGTTGACACTTAAACTAGAGACACTTTGATGTCTAGCAGAGGCTAATGTAACAGCATTTAGGTTTAAACATCTTTACATATGTGTTATCTCTCCAACACTCTCAGGTAAAAATAGCTTTAATACTATCGTCCAGGTGATGTGTCTTCATTCGTTTCTTAAATAAGGGCAATCTTTAGATACAGATTAACAAGGACCCAATCCGTTAATTACGCACATGCCACACTCCCAACCCCAATTGCAATGTCCCAATCTCAGATGTCGAGCAGTCAACTCTGATCGAGATCAGTTTTGCCAGAAATGTGGGACATATTTACCGAAACGCTTTCTTTGGGTTGTGGGCGCTCGTGTAGATAACTTTCAAGTGGGTGACCTCCTAGAAGATCGGTTTCTGTTTCAGGGGCCGAGAGTGGTCTTCGATACCCAACCGGGCATTCCTCTCAAAATGAGTGTTGAGTTACCGGATACCTTAGTCCCTTACCTGAAGCTATTTCCTTACCGACTCCATCTGCCCCAAGTCTATACCCTCCTGTCTTTAGGAGACCCCGAACCTTCCCTTATGCTCTTACTAGAGCACGCACCTCTAGGCACTGCCGATCTGGATCCGAGTCACCAGGGTGGACTAGCCCTAGGGGCAGGTATGCCGTTATTTGATGCTTGGGCCAACGCCCAACCTCTGCGCCAACTCCACTGGCTCTGGCAAATTGCTCAGCTATGGCAGCCCCTCCGAATTCAGGGGGTGGCGTCGAGTTTATTGCAACCTGACTTTATGCGGGTCGAAGGATCCCTCTTTCGGTTATTGGAATTAGAAAATGATTTTCGCCTAGAACCGAGTTTGGCAGACCTAGGTTTAGTTTGGCAACAGCTCATTCCCAAAACTAGCGGTAAACTCGCAGACTCCTTAGATGGCCTCTGTGATCAATTAGCCAGTGGCGAAGTTGAATCAGCAGAAGAACTGCTCGCCCAATTGGAAAGCTGGATTGAAAATATCCATAAAGCCTATCGAGTCAAAATAGATATTGCGACTCGTACAGATACAGGCATGGTTCGCGAGCATAACGAAGATGCTTGCTATCCTGCAGATGGCGCAGTCACCCAAAATTCGTTAGAGCGAATGGCGATTGTTTGCGATGGAGTGGGGGGACATGCCGGTGGCGAAGTCGCATCCGGTATTGCTATCGAAGCGCTACGGGATCATCTTACTCAATTACCCATTGATGATCTCTCACCCGCTGATGTGATTACAGAATTAGAAAATGCCTCCTTTAAGGCTAATGATCTCATTTGCCAGCGGAACGACCAAGAACAGCGCCAGGATCGTCAACGGATGGGAACCACGCTGGTGACGGCGTTATCCCAAACGCACCAAATTTATGTCTCGCATATTGGAGATAGTCGGGCTTACCTGATCACCACCCAAGGCTGCTACCAAATCATGGTAGATGACGATATTGCATCTCGCGAAGTGCGATTGGGGTATGTCCCTTACCGCGAAGCCCTCCTCCAACCCGCTTCCGGATCGTTGGTCCAGGCCTTAGGCATGGCCTCTTCGTCAGTGCTCCGGCCAACGGTTCAGCGATTCTTACTGGATGAGGACTGTTTGTTCCTGCTGTGTTCAGACGGCCTGAGTGACTACGATCGCATTGATATGATTTGGCGAGAGGAGCTGCTACCTCTCCTCCAAGGCGGCACCGACTTAGCCAGCACGAGCAAGCGTCTGATCGAACTCGCCAATCAGCTCAATGGTCATGATAATGTCACCGTTGGTTTGGTACATTGCCATGTGACGCGTCAACGCCAAAGTACCGGCGCAACTGGCTTAAATAGTGCGCCAGCAGAAACATCAGCCCCGGTCGATAATACACCTCCAACGGTTTTACCCAAGACTCAAGCCGTTGCTCCCGACGCTCCTCTTGCTCCAAAGCGTTCAGGGAGTGGATTCGGCCTATGGATTTTATTGGGCCTGATTTTATTAGGGGTTGGCGGCGCAGTGGCTTACCAGCTCGGCTTTCTCAAACTCCCTTTTCTGAATCAGCCCATCGCAGATTCTTCGGCTTCTCCTTCTCCTGAACCCAGCCTACCTGACACTCCCCCTCCTCCTCCTGATTTAGCTCAAGCGAATAAGTTGGATGTCCTCCGGTTAGTCAGTGCCAATGATCAACCCATTGAGATCTCCGTCGTCAAGGATCCAAAAGAACTATTACAGGGCATTGGTGGCGTGGATGACGCAAGCGTAGATGATCCACCGACAGAAACTTCAGACTCTAAAATCGCGCTAGGCTCTACCATTTCTATTCCAAGCGATAGTTTAGTGGTCGTTGATGGAATCTTTCCGCCCCCTCTGGCTGATGCATCAGATAAAACCGCACCAGGCGCTCCCATCCAAGCACTGCGGATTCGAACTTGCCAGCCTGTAGAAGAAGTTTCAGAACAAGAAGGTACGGGTATTCTGCCCCCCGAAAAGTTAGATGAAAAATTAGAAAAAGAAGGAGCAGACCCAGACGCCGATTCCGTCGCTCAACTCATCGATGAAAAACTGAGTGATGAGAATCCTAGCGGATCAGTAACAACCCCATCTACCCCCCAAATTGGCTGGGTGGATCGATCTAAGTTGGCCTCATTAGTGACAGAAATTATTCCCGCTGCCCAGCTCAGTCCTGAACAGCAAAAAGCTTGTACGCCTGCGCCTCTAGAAGGCAAAGATATTCCAGCAGGTGCTCCTATTGGCTCAGATCCTGCCTCATGAGTTATCAGTCGGATGTGCTGGAACAACCCCAAGTTCTACGCCAGCTGATTTATACCTATCAGCACCATACCGTTTGGTCTATCTTATCTGACTATCCCCAGAGGTCCATTCTTCTGACAGGTATGGGAGCCTCCTACAATGCCCTCTATCCAGCTTGGTTTTACCTGAACCAGCAGGGTAAAACAGCCCTTCATCTCGAAACCTCTACCTTAATTCACTACCTTCCGACTCTGCTAGAGAGACCGAGCCTGATCGTAGCCGTCTCTCAATCGGGCGAAAGTATTGAACTCCAGAAATTAGTGGCGCAAATTGAAGCTCGACGCCATCACAGTTCACAGCCTCCTGTGCTGATTAGCGTTACGAACTCTCCACAAAATACCTTGGCAGACCATAGTGATGTGGCATTGCCCACGGCCGCCGGTCCCGAAGTGGGGATTGCCACCAAAACCTATACCAGCTCGATGTTAGTGCTTCACTTTATCGCTAGGGCATTGACAGGCCAGTTACAACCACAAGACTTTGAGTATGGGGATGCGATCGCATCCCAAGCCCAAACCTTTCTCAAAGAGCAGCAAGCCGACATCTCCAACGCGTTTAATGTCCTAAAGGCCAGTTCCTACATCAGCATTATTGGCCGTGGTCCAGCCTTAGCAACAGCCAACAATGCCGCCTTAATGCTTAAAGAAGGGGTTCGCATACCTGCTGAGGGCTATTCGGGCGGGCAGTTCCGCCATGGCCCGAGAGAAATGATTGTTCCCCAGATTGGTTCGATTGTCTTAACTAGTCCTGATGCCACCCTGGGCATCAATCAACGCCTTGCAGCCGATATTGTCGAGTATGGCGGGCCAGTAGTTTGTATCGGCCAACCCACCATCGGGACAACCCATATTCCGCTGCCTGAGATTGAAGATATTTTTCTCCATCCCCTGTTAGAGATTTTGCCCATTCAGCAACTAGTTGCCCAGTTAGCAGATCAACAGAATATGACACCTGGAGAATTTCGCTGGTCCGGTAAAGTCGTTGACCAAGAATAGCCGTTACTCTGAAAGCATCAGCGCTCTCAGAAATCTGAGAGCGCTGAAATCATGGTTATCGAGCAATTTTTGGAGATAGCGACTTTGAAGCCTAGCTCAAGCCTGCACAGAGATGCTCAAAATAGGGGCTAATCTCATGGCCTGCTGCAGAACCCACCACATCACTGGTCACCTCTTGCATCGCTCGAATGGCCTTGATTGTTGCGGCTAGAGACACACCTAAAGCTAGGTAGGTTTCCTTGAGACCATTGAGCACACGCTCATCCAAAATAGTCGTATCGCCAGCAACCATGGCATAGGTCGCATAGCGAAGATAAAAGTCTAGATCCCGCACACATGCAGCATAACGACGGGTCGTTGGTAAGGCATCGCTACCTGGCACATCTAGGGACTTAGCAACCGCCTCTTTGACAATTTCTGCTGCGTTGTCACGGATAATTGCAGCGGCTTCAACTTTCGGTTCATCAATTTGGAAGCTATGTTTGAGCTGCTGTAAAGCACCACCATCAATGTATTTGCCTTGAAGGTCAAATGAGGTAATCACAGAGGTGATTGTGTTTTCCATCATTATTTAACTTCCTTACCTGCTTCCTTGTTAAATGTCGATAAAATCTAAAAAATTAAAAGCTTTATAGCTCTACATTGGCCATTATTCGGAGCTAACACCACTACTGGCTAAACATTTGCAGTAATTCAATGCTGCTGTGAGAAACGGATGCAGATACTACCAAATCTATAAACCACATCTTCTATAGTAACCTGAGACCGAGCAGAACGCTTTAGATTGAATCTATTTTGTCCATAACTTAAAAGTCTCCAGAGACTATTTTCAGATAAGACGGTCACCATCACAGACTAGCTGTAACAGTTTTTAATATTCTATTAAGCATCCATTTATTGTCTAGAGTGGACTGCTCAAGATGGTTCTCTAGAGATACATTCTACTCCCTAAGCCTCCAGGGTTAAACCATGACTGCTGGCGATCTCAAGATTCACTAGACCACTTTCTCTAAGGCACAACGGTCAGTAATATCAGTGCGTTAATCATTCTCCCAACCCAACGTGAAAACAGCTATAGTTCTTGTGGCTGTATTGGGACATATGTTCCTTTTCAAGACCTTTAGCTATGACTAACTCCCCTGTTTCGAATGGTCCTCACCCTCTGTTGAAAGCAGCTTTGGGGACATTAGATATGACAATTGAGTCTGAAATGTCCCTGTTTCGTCAACATCAGGCTCTAGTGGAGTTGCCAGACGACGTAAAGGAAGAAATCAGTGAACCTCAGATGCTGCCTGAAACTACACACTCAGAGGCGGTATCTACAGAGGATTCTGTGACTTCTAGCACTGCACCACAAGACGCTATTTCCCCATTACAACTAGAAGATGTTGCGGAGGATTTAACGCCATCCGAACTCGCACTCTTCCAGGTTGAGACAGACTCTGCCAATGATTCAGAAGCAAGTGATTCAGAGAATAGTGAGACAAAACTGGATCAACAAGAAGCCGTCTTAGAACCTTCACCCAGATTTAAGCGGCCTGCTGGCGTTGCCGGGGCCCCTTTACCTTCTGAGGCTACGGAAAATGATCCTCATCTGTCTAAACTCGACCCAGCCATTGATGACTATCTCGATTCTTCCACCGCCTTACGCCAGCACCTTGAAGAGGCTGTAGCTGAACCTGAGACGCCACCGGTAACGACTAACAATCCATTGACTCCAAAGAGAATCATGTTACTGGTGGGGGGCAGCATTTTAGGCGCATTAGTTGTCGTGCTGTTTCTTCATGTCACGGGCTTACGCAATAAATTATGGCCTCCCAAGCAACCTCGGCCATCCGCCCCAGTCTCAGCG
Source organism: Acaryochloris sp. CCMEE 5410 (assembly GCF_000238775.2). Lineage (NCBI taxonomy): Bacteria > Bacillati > Cyanobacteriota > Cyanophyceae > Acaryochloridales > Acaryochloridaceae > Acaryochloris > Acaryochloris sp. CCMEE 5410. The sequence goes on from NZ_AFEJ02000001.1 coordinate 2,901,766, forward strand.
TCTAGTCCCCCTAAATCCCCCAGCGCTCCAGCTCCGCCTAGTGAGTCTCCTCTTGTCGCGACCTCACCACCGGGTCCTGACTTATCCAAGAAAGAGTTTTCTGATGTCAATTTAGAGAATTTGAGTCGCCTAGACCCCAGTTCCTCACCCTCGCCCTCTCCTGCCACTAGCCCATCTCCTCAGCCAAGCGCAGCTCCAACGCCAGCAGCAACGCTATCCCAGAAACCTGTGCCTATTTTGAAAAATCAGACGTCAGAAACAGGCTTGTTCTATGTGGTGATTCCTTACAACAATGCAGCTTCGCTCCAACAAACCCGCAAGATAGTACCTACTGCATTCCTGACCAATGGTACAGGCGGCCAACAGGTACAGGCAGGCGCTCTAGAATCCTTAGATGCAGCAAAGCGATTAGCTAAACAGCTCCGGTCCAAGGGGCTATCTGCCGCCATCATTGCGCCAGGCTGATATTTAGCTTCTGGCTTAACTAGCCTTAGCCAGAGGGGAGAGAGTGACGGGTGGTGCATACCGAGTTGAATCAGCAGCATCACTTGACTCAGGTAAAAGAAATTCTCGAATAACCCGTACCAGTGCTTTTTGCAAAAGACCAGTGGCAATTTGTTGGCCTAGGGCTTGGGTTTCAGGTTTAACTAACAAAGGCGGAACCACGCTGGCAAGCTTGACGGGGTCAAAACCAGGCGTTTCTTGTAACAAGCCAAAAATACGTTGAATATGGCCAAAATTAGCTTCTAATTCAGCCACCGAGGCTTTATCAGTTTCCCATCCCATCTGTTCTCGAAATTTAGCCGTTAAACCATGCCAAGTGGTCTGTCCAAAGGCATCGATGCCATTGACGAGTTCTTGGGCCATCCGATCTCGAATCAGTTCTCCTCGTTCTGAGAATAGATAATCGAGGGCTTGGTCCAGGGATCCACTTAGATCGTAATCAAAGTTGTTGCGGGCATTTTTCATCAAGTTTTCGAGGCGATTCCAGCGAAAACTACTTTCTTTAAACAGTAAGTCTTTCAAACTTTCCCGAAGTTCAGGGGCAGGATCCGTCAAAATTCGTTTGGCAACATAGGGATAAGCTGCGCTCAAAACTTTAAAGTCTTTATCTACCCCAATGGCAATGCCTTCCATGGTCAGTAGGGAACGCACAATCAGGGCGTAGTAGGACGGGACCCGAAACGGATACTCATACATAATTTCAGACAGCTGATCAAAGATGCTCTGAATATTGAGTTCCGCAACGCTGGCCCCCAAAGCATTGTTAAAGACGATGCCTAGGGCCGGAATAATGGGTTCTAAATTAGTGTCTGGAGTTAGGAAGCCTAAGTGGACATAGTCGTGGGCTAAGGCTTCAAATTCACGATTAATGATGTGGACAATAGCGTTAATCAGACCATAGCGCTGTTCAAGCTTGATTTCGCTCATCATGCCGAAGTCAAGGTAGGCCAACTTGCCATCCGGTGTAGCCAGCAAGTTGCCCGGATGAGGATCTGCATGGAAAAAGCCATGCTCTAGGAGCTGCCGCAGGGAGCAATTGACGCCAACGTCAATCAGGTGGCGCGCATCAATGCCTTGGGCCTGGATTTTCTCGGGCTGATTGAGTTTGGTCCCCGTGATCCACTCCATGGTCAAGACCCGGCGATTGGTATATTCCCAATAAATTTTAGGAATATAGATTTCAGGGAGGTATTCATATAGATGGGCAAAGCGCTCAGCGTTGCGCCCTTCCTGGGTATAGTCGACTTCTTCAAAAAGTCGTCCGGCAAATTCATCCAGGATACCGACTAAATCACTGCGGATAGATTTGTTGTTTTTTTGTACCCAGGCGGCTAGACCCCGCAGAATATAGATATCGAGGGTGACCTGTTCTGCCAGATCAGGGCGCTGAACTTTGACGGCCACCCATTCTCCAGAGTGCAGTTGCCCCTTATAAACTTGGCCTAGGGAAGCGGCAGCAATAGGTTCGGGGGTTAATTGAGCATACAGATCTTGAGGTGGGTGTCCCAGTTCTTCTTCGATAAAGCGATAGGCAATCTCATTCGAGAACGCTGGCAGTTGGTCTTGAAGTTTGGATAATTCTTCTAAGTACGGACCTGTAAGAATATCAGGACGCGTAGATAAGGCCTGACCAATTTTGATAAAAGCAGGGCCTAGGGCGGTGAGGGTTTCTCTTAATTGGACCGCCCGCCGCTTTTGCCGTTCAGGAGAGGTGGGGGTTCGCTTATCCCACCAACGCCGGGCAAAGAGCAGAAGAAATGGCCAGAGGATGGTGACCCATCGCTGAAGGACTCGAAAAATTTGACCTTGAAATTTTTGCTGAATCTTGGCTGGATCGTAAGCCTCAAACTCTATGGCTGAGGTGAGGTTCGAGGGGTTCTCAGTGGCCACGGCTACCCCAGAAAAATCGGCTGTTGATGGGCCAGCGGGCAGAGAAGGGGACTGTGGGGAGGTCGGTTCAGCCAAGGTCATGGGTGCAAAGATCTAGGACAATATTGCTTTAGACGTATCAAATCGTTACGGCATGGGCCAGGATAAGATACGGTCTCTTGTAAAGCATTGTAACAATTAAGCTGTCCTTCTGTTGGGTTAAGACGCTTTGCGATGGGTTAGGGAATGGGTTTGCGGTAATCAATTGTGATTGCAGGAAGAATAAACACCTACAAACAATCTACGTGTTTGTAAGTGATGCATTGACGATGCAGATTTCCAATAGTTGATATCCCAAAAGGCTTTGTATTGCCTTAAATCTAATAAATATATTTGATTTACATAGTTCTCATCTAGAGAGAATCAACGCAGCTTCACCTTCTTTGGGGATCATTCCAGCACCAGAATGTTAAAGATTCAAGACTATCCGATAGATTAGTGCGTGCAGGAAATGACACGCACATTGCAAGCATGTAGTAATTGGTAGTAGAAAAAAGTTTAATATCTTTGACTATCGATATCTATGGCTTAACGGTCATTATATTCATATTGCCGAGAAAAAATCCAAATTAGATCGATTTAATAATTTAAAAGGTTAAAAATGGCGATAATTGATTGATTTTAATCAATTATTTGTCAAATAAGGCTGAGCAAGAGTTGGTATAGATAAAGATATTTCTTCCTTTTTTGTTCATTGAAATGGTAGTTAAACTTTTTTTACCTTTTAAGTTTTGAACACTTATCTCCAAGCACCTAGCCTATATGTAGTGTTTTTATTTAGAAGAAACGCTATATGTAGCGTTTCTTCTTGTTTGCAATTCTGAGCCAATCGCTAATGGTCGATCACGGATTGGTAATCGTAGGCCTGCTATCTCAAAATTCATGTAAACTTGGGTGATTAAATCGCATATAGTGCAAATTTATTCCGTTTTTTATCCCTCAACGCTAGATGTGCCATGGTTGCCACTCAATCTTTTATAACTGAACTCAGCGAATCCCAAAAAGCGGTTCTCCAAAAATATCTGATCGAAGATGAAGTCTCTTGGGAAGACGTCGTTCACCGGGTAGCGACCTATGTTGCCAGTGCGGAATCCACCCCTGAACAGCAAAGCTATTGGCAAGAGAAATTTCTGTCGATCCTCCAGCCCATGAAGTTTGTACCTGGTGGGTCTATTCTCGCTAACTGTAATCATGGCACCCGTGGCTTGCTGAATTGTTTTGTCCTTTCCGCTGAAGATCACATCCACGACATCACTAAGTTAGTGTCTGACTCAGTACTCACTACCAAATTCAGAGGTGGGGTGGGAATCAATATTGGGGCAGAAGGCTCCAAGGGATATATCCGCCAAAAAGGTGCCCCATTCCAAGATGGGAAAGCGCTTGGTCCCTGTGCAGTCCTAGATATGGTGTCTGAGAATTCCAAGAAAATCACCACTGGCAACAAGGCCCGCCGAGGTGCGTTTCTGTTTTCCATGAACTGGAAGCACCCTGATATTTGGGAGTTTATTCAGGCGAAAACCCAGTCCACTATTGATGCCAATTTTGCTAAGTCCATGATTGAGCAGTTAGCCCAACTGGCTCAACAGGATGAGCCGTCTCAGGAAAAACAAGAGAAGCTCAAAGCTTTACATACAGAGGTCGGCACGGCTTGGGTAGAAACCCATTTGAATCCAGAAGGGAAACGCGATCGCAGATGGCATAACGCCAACATCTCAGTGCAGCTAGATGACGAGTTCTTTGCCAAACTCGATCAAGGCGATGAAGAGGCCAACAAACTCTGGCAGGCCATGGCTGAAAATGCCCATGCCACCGCAGATCCTGGCTTACTGCTGATCGACAATGCCAAGCGTCGGAGTCCGATTCGAGATTTTGTCACCTGCACCAATCCCTGTGGGGAAATCTTCCTCCCCCCCAACTCAGCGTGTAACCTCGGCTCTCTAGTGCTCACCAAGTTTGTCCGTCGGACTGCAGAGAGCAACATTGAAATTGATTGGGATGATTTAGCTGAGACCGTCAGAATTGCGATTCGCTTTCTGGACAACGTTCTTGATGTCTCTGAGTTTGCGACTCCTGACCAAAAACATAATGTCCGTGATGTCTTTCGCCAGTTGGGCTTAGGCATTATGGGTTGGGCTGATTATCTAAAACTCGCTCGAATTCCCTATGATTCAGCCCGACACTTAGAAGAAATCGATCGCTGGGGCAGCTGGATTGCAGATCATGCCTATCGGACCTCAGAAGCAATCGCTGCCGAGAAAGGAGCCTGTGGTGTTTGGGATCAGATTAAAGATCTCCAGACCGGCAATCCGTTTGAACGCTGGATGGATAGTGAAGGGAACTACTATAACGGCACAGAAGCTCACCATAACGATCGCCAAGATTTGACCCAAGTGCCTCGTCGTAACTCCACGGTTTTATCCATTGCCCCCACGGGGAGCATTGCCCAACTGGCTGCCTGCTCTTGGGCCTTTGAGCCAGACTTTGGCTTAACCCTATGGAAGCAAGTGTTTGTGGATGCTTCTCGCAGTCAGCAAAACTGGGTGCAAATTCTCAATCCTTATTTGGATGAATTGAACCTACCCGAAGCTGATGCTGAGATCGTCAAACAAACGGGATCGCTTGCAGATACTAACTATGGCAAGCAGCATCCAGACATTGCCCGTAGCTTCAAGATTGCCCGGGAGATTCCGCCCGGTTGGCATATCCTTGTGCAGTCCAAATGGCAGAGCTGGATCGATTCTTCTATTTCTAAGACCATCAATCTTCCGGCCCATGCCACCGTAGACGAAATCAAGCAGATTTATCGGTTGGCCGAAAAGGCAGGACTCAAGGGCGTCACCATTTACCGATCTGGCACCTTAGACTCTGAACCGATCAAGGTCGGCAATAGCGAGAAAGACTCTTAGTCCCCATTACCCAGACGCAGAAGAAGGTATAGGCATGGCCCAAACGGATGACTTATTAGGCTTAATCGATAGCTTTCCAGATGCCTTTAATCAGGTTGAAGGGAAGCCTGATGGTGCAGCGCCGATCGACCCCGCCTTAGACTCCAAACTACAGCAGCTAATTGCTGAATTTCCCAGTGCTTTTGTAGATCCTGCAACCCATATGGATGGAGCGGATAGCCAAGCTGAACCTGTCAGTGAGGAACATACCCTCCCTGACACGGAGGCAGCTGCAGAAAAAACTGAGCCTGTGCAACCGGCTCCAACTCCTCTGCCTTCAGCCCAGCCAGGAACCTATGCCCATGCCCTGACACGAACCATCTCCACGTTTACTTGGGGACAGGTTGAAGTGAATCTGACCTATGGAGACAGCGGCTTGCAGTCGGTTTGGGTGACAGTGGGTAAATCGGGAACTGAGGTGCAGTCTCTTTGCGAAGCGATCGCCCGTTTAATCAACCTGTTGCTTGTCAACCAAACCCCAATCCCTGAGATTGCTCGCCAAATTCGCGGCATTCGGGGAGCAGATTCAGAAGGATTAGGTCCTAATCGTTTCTTAGGATTAGCTGATTTAATCGGTAAGGTATTGCAGGAAGCTCCCACAGCCTGGCAACCAACACAGCCTAGCCAGGAACAGGCCGCACCTCCGAAGCATAATGGCCATAACGGTAACGGGAATGGCAATGGCCATAACGGCAGCGATACCAAAACTGCAGTAATGCCGACTGAAGTGTGGACCACTATTGCAGACCATGATCATGCTGCTTCTATCTGCCCTGAATGTGGGGCCGAACTCCATCAAGTGAATGGGTGTTCTGGAGGTGCTTGTGTGGTCTGTGGATACAGTAGTTGTAGCTAAGCGGCTCTGGAAAGATCACAAATAAACTGAGTGGCCGTCGGCAAGTTACTTTGAATGCTCGTCGGCCTCAGGCTGTTTAGGAAGGCATAATTACGCATTCCACAGGTTAAAGCCACGGTTTTAATCTTCATGGCTTGAGCTGCTAATACATCTGCTTCCGTATCACCAATCATCCAAATTTGCTGGTGGTTGGTCAGCCCCATGGCATTGATTGAATCCTGGATTAAAGACTGTTTGCAGACCGCATAGTTTTTATAGGCTGCCTGGGTATCATTCGTTCCCCGGATCAACCGGAAGTAGCGCGTTAAATGATGCTGCTGTAAGACTTGGTCCACTTGTTCTTGGCAGCGGAGGGTCACAACCGCTAGTTGTGCACCTTGGTTGAGCAGGTGTTCTAAGGCCTGATGGACACCCGGTTGAAGACGGTCTTCTTGAAGCAGCAGTGGCTGATTCACAATCGCCTGAACCTGCTGCATAAAGAAATCAATATGATTACCAGAGAGTCCAGATAAGTAAGCAATCTCGATATCAGGCCGCTTTGATTGCTTCATACTCCAAAACTGGGCATGGCTTAAAGGAGTCAGCGCTAGCGTGTCGCCTTGGTCTTGAATATATGCTTGGGTCTCAGCGAGAGCAAGCTGATAGGTTTTGTAATATCGTTGCGAGACATCAATCAGGGGACCATCTAGATCACAAAAGATGGTGAGTTGTGATGTTCTTTGAGTTCCAAGCCAGTCATTTTTTGCTGTAGCTTGAGCAATGTCTGATGGCGATCTAGGTAGTGTGAAGGCTGGCACACCTGTCATAGGCAAGACCGACTAGGAGTCAGCAATATATCTTTACTTGAATTTAACATTTTTTTATGAATTCGGTAGAGTTCAATTTATCTTAAATTTTTTTTGTCAAGGTTAACTTACTCATAATCGTGCCCAGTCCCATAGGTCCATCCGTCATATCGACGTTGCCAATAGTATTGTTGTTTCGGGTTCAAACTATCACTCCACTGCTTGAGAGCAGGGATAAGGCGATGCAGCTCGTTATATAAGCCCAAGCCCATGTAATGGGGAATCCACTTGAATAACGCCACTAAACCCACATGCCCCAAAATTTTAGGGGTCAGTTGCGGATGACGCAGGGAAATCTGGAGCAAGGTTTGCGATAGGGCAGGGAACTGAACAATATCCTGGAGAAAAGGTTTGAGAACGGGGTCTCCGAGTTTCTCCATTTCCTGGAAAACGACCTGGAGAAGCTGATTGATTTGTTGGGGGTTCAGATCGCGATCGGCGGGAGCCCGCATGGATTGCTGAAACAGCCAGGTCACGGATAGGTTGGGTTGATAGGGCTGCAGTAGGTTGAGATCCTTTGTCCCTAGGGCATCGGCACCAAGGGCTTCATGAATACCTGCATCGAGACGCCGCAAATGGCGAATCATGGCTCCAAAGCCGCCAAAACTGAGAGGGGATTGACTACCGCTACTGTCCCCTATCGGCATAATGCGGTCCCAGGGATACTGGAGGGGACTTTGTTCATAGCTGGGAAACATACCAAATAAGGCTCGCAAGATTTTGACCTCTGCTAGATCCGTATCTTGGTACTCAGGTAGCCGGTCTAGATAATGGCGAAACACATGCTCCAAGCTAGGGCGTTGAGGATGCAGGTCAGCATAGGTAAACATATAGGTCGTGCGACCGTCTCGGGCAGGGAACGCTTCCCAAAAATACTGACATCGATCTTCGATGGGGGTGAAAGAGACCAATAAATCTCCGGTGTCTCGAACGGGCAGTCCTTGCGCACAAGTGCCGACCACTAAACAGATACCTGCAGGGGTTTGCCCTTGACGGGCTTGGACGGCAACGGGAGAGAAATGCCCCATCACATCCAGCATCAGTCGGGCCGTGAGGGTCGTGTCTGTTTGAATCGCCACGCCATCGGGATGAACCACAACGTTGGAAAAGGCGGTCTGTTCTTGTAGCTGACCTCCCGCTTCGAGAAATCGAGCTTTTAGGGCATCCAATAAAAAGACGGGGTCAACCCCAACATTGAGGACATCTTGAACCCAAACCGCAGGTCCCCCCATAAACTGAATCCGATTGGGGTTAAATTCACTAGCAATGGCGGTGTCTAGTTGTGCTTCGGTGAGCAGTTCTAGCTCTACTAAAACCGACAGCTCAGCTCTGGAGATATTCCATTCCTGTTCGCGGCCTTTGAGAATTCCTCGCTCTAAAATTAAGACCCGCCAGCCTCGTAACGCCAGGGTGGTGCCAATCATGACGCCTAAGGTGCCACCACAGATCACCACATCCCAATCCACCGTCCCTAGACGTTCGGTACTGTCTTGAACGACAGTGGGAATCTGTGCGGGTGGCCCTTGGCGCAACTGGCTCCAGCGACGATCGGCCTGTTGCAAATTGGCCAGAAAGGGCGCGGGTAGGGTGGCGATTAATTCAGCAGTCGAGGGCATTCAGGCAACACAAAAAGACATCTCTTTTGAAGATACCTAATTGGCGTCGACTGCGGGGGGGAGAGATGACTTATAGGGTAACTTGACGATAAAGGTGGTGGTTCCCTGGCGACTGGACACAGAGATTTCGCCTTCGAGTTGTTCAATCAACTTTTGGACGAGGGCTAGTCCTAAACCCGTTCCGCCTTGTTTCCAGGGGTCGGCATTGGGGACTCGATAAAACTTATCAAAAATCCGGGGTAGCTCCTGTTCTGGAATTTCGGCCTCATTAGTCACTTGCAGCCGCAACATCGGCTTTGGAAATTCCAGATACTGCAACGTGAGAGAGACCTCGCCACTTTGGGGCGTATATTTGCAGGCATTATTTAATAGCTCTGCCAAAATTCGATCTAAGCTGACGCGATCGGAATGGAAGGTGGGGATACTTTGGTCGCAGTTTACCCGTAGGTTAAGTTCTCGATCTTTAATTCGGGATTGAAACGGTTCGAGAGCCCGAGGCAGCCATACTTGGATTTTGATCGGTTCTGACTTGATTTGATTGCCGCCTGCTTCGAGACGTTGCAGATCTAATAGGTCGTTAATTAGTTCTGTTTCTCGACTACATTCAGCGTCCAAAATTTTGATATAGCGACGCTGGCGAGGTTCAAGGGGAAACTGGCTGAGCATGTGAATCGCCATTTTGATATTGGACATAGGGGTCCGCAATTCATGGGATACGGTACTCAAGAAGTCGTCTTTGAGGCTATTGAGACGTTCCAATTCCCGCATTTTTTGCTGGAGTTGGGCGGTGCGATCTTCTACCTGTTGAGCCAGGTTGGTATTTAAGTCTTGGACATGTTGGTGAAGTTGGGCTTGATGAATTGCGATCGCACATTGATCCGCAATGGTTTTGACCAATCCTCGTTCATCGGCATTCCAGGTTCGAGTTTCTACGGCAAGCCTTTCCTCCGTGGATTCCTGGCAATGATACAGACTAATGCTGCCTAAATAGTTCTGTAAATATTGCAGGGGAGAAATCAACAGGGTTTGAATGTTGCATTGCTCACATATGGCAATGAGTTCAAGATCGAGATCATTCGTATCCGCAAAAACCACCTGTTGCCCTTGGGCTAAGGTCTCTTGAGAATGCCGCAAAAACATCTCATTGGCCTGAATTAAATCTTGGCGTCCAATAGCGGTATCACTCACATAATGATCCGCTAATTCACCATCTGAATTCATTTGAACAATCAGACAATGGCTAGCACCCAAGGCTTCCGTTAACAGACCCACGGTAATTTGCAAGACTTCAGCCGTGACCATCGTCCCCCGCATGGCTTGGACAATGCGATTGATAATGGATTCTCGCTGGGCTGTATGTCGGAGTTTCTCTTCCGCCCGCTTACGCTCTGTAATATCAGTGACGTAGCTGCGGACTAAATCACTTTCAACAATATAGTGAATCGATTGTTCGTAAATATTTTGGTCAATTTCTACTTCCCGAACAAAGAAGTTGCTCTTGGACGAATGCTCTGTTTGCACCATTTTCAGCAGTCCCTGCAACATGGGGTGCGCCACCCCTTCTTTGGAGATATCAGGAAACTGCATCACCGCAGCCGGATTGAGATAGGTCACGGTGCCTTGCAAATCCATTTCAAGAATGGGACTCGGCGTTAACTCAGGGAAAGACGCCATCCGTACCAGAGACGCTTCGCTCATATTCTGCAAGTCAGCGTCATCCGGAACCAAGGTCTGGAAGGGATTGACAGACTGCGACAGAATCATGGACAAGTCTGTGGCCTCACAGAACTTATCAAAATCGGCATCTGACAGATTAGAAACAACAAAGTATTTGGTTTTGACATCCCCCCCAAAAATGACTACATCTCCATGTTTGAGATCATGGGAAAAGAGACGACGACCGTTCACAATCAAGCCGTTTGTACTGCGTTTTCCTTGCAAATCACCGTCAATAATTCGGAAGAGAAAATTAGAGGTTTCCGGGGCGGTAACTCGCAACAAAATCGCATGCTGACGAGACACCATTTTGGAATGCAGCACAATCGAATTGGTAACATCCCGACCAATCGAGTAAGTAGCAGCTTCTAAGGAAATGGTTCGACGCCCTTCGGCATCATCAATGATGAAGAGATGTCTGAAACGTTGTCTTTGATCCTGCTCAAGGTTACTCACGATTTGGGCTGTCAGTCGCGGTAGGGTGAATGGTTAAAAGAGAGATGACTGTAGTATGCCTCTATTGCTTGCTGAATTACACCTGTTGACTATTGTGTCATGAGGGTTAGACATTTCTCTTTAGAAAGGAAAGTTTAGTTATTTTGCTATTATTTGCCTCTTTGCTTTAGCTTCGCAATAGTACAGCGATTTTCCCAAGCATACCTCGACTCTAACCTAACCCCAATAGGAATAATGACTATATCTGAGTCAATCTGATACGACAACACGCTCCGCCCGCATAGTTGATGATGAGATAAGGTATTGATGTTTCCAAGTCGCTCAAAAGACTGATCAGCTCTTTTCTATATTTTTAAAAATCCTACACTCCATCAAAGCGACAGAGAGTATGCCATTAGCTGCAGATCACTCTTCATCTCTGAGGCTTCCCTAAGCGACTATCAAAATCAGAGAGGTAAACAGCAATTGCAATAGACCTCTTGCATAATTGGATTTGCAGTCCCATAGGGTCTGCCCAAAACTACAGATTTCGAGCACTTCCAGTGGGCCAGAGTCTTACGCTTGGTATTCCTTGCCCAGGAATACTACTCATGAAATGCGAGTGAAATTTTGTGAGTCCCTGATGTCCCAGTAGACTCAGAATTGCAATTGCAAAACATCCTAGACTGGGGCGGGTGGTGAGTGGCAGTAAAAGCATGATTCCCCCCAGAATTGCCATCATAGTTGTCATAAAATGGCACATCCGCTGAACTTCTGCAATCCACTCTACAGAACGGCGACAGCTAGGACAAAGTTTAGTATGGCGATGCCAGCGGTCATAGAGTTGCTCATTACTACGGCTCTCCACTCTTTCTGCGTAGAGAGAATTAGGTTCAGGACCACCACTCCCAAATCGATTGAGCCAGTTTTTTAAGGTCAAAGTTCCCTGATCAGCAGGAGAAGGAAGGAAGGGAGAACGTCTACGACCCATATCAATAACAGCCTCATTCCGTTCTTGGGCATACATAGCTGTAATATCCTGGTCATTGAGTTTGTAAGTTCCCAAATGTTGTAGTCCAACCTGCACATACTCGGGCAGTAACCCTAGCATTTTTTTGTTCATCCACTGTATTAGACTCAATGGACGTGCTGGGAATTCTAAGTCCATCACGAACTTCATAATGTATCGACAATGTCCTGGTGCCGTTGGGACAAAATAGAGTTGAAAGGTTTGGACGCCACCCGTTGGCAGGTAGTACTGGGTGATGTTGGCACAAGGAGGACGGAATGTTCGAGTTGCCTCCATCTCTCGGTTGAAGGTGTTATACCCTTTGTGACTCAGAACAAAACCTTCCTCTGCAGATAGCTCACCTAGGAGTTCGAAACCCTTCATAGGAATGGCGTTCGCAGGTGAAAAAGTGCCGATCCCTTCATGCAGAAATTGGGCATGTACAGGGTCAAAGCTGTTTTCAATCGAAACAGTGTAGCCTAAAGGAACCTCTATCATGTGCCAATCAGTCTTATTCCACTTCGGACTCGTTTTAGGCAGTGTTGCGGGCTGCTTTTGCTGACAGTCTGCAAAGGCTCGGTCGTTACGATCTGGCCAAATCCAAAGCAATCCTTGTTCAACCTGGGTCGGATAGGTAGTTACATGAGATCTAACATTGTGATAAGCGGCTGGCTGATCTAACTGAGCAGGCAGCATCGGATTCTGGACACACTGTCCCTTCTGATCAAAACACCAACCATGTTGACGGCAGACAAGGGTGCCATCCGCTTGAACCTTGCCTAGGGATAATTGCGTCAGTTTATGGGGACAAACATCATCCATTGCAATCCACTGACCCTGATGTTGCCAGATCACCAGATTTTTACCGAGCAAGGTGATGGGGGTAGGACAGGAGTCATCAAGATAGCTTAAGGGGCTAACCGGATACCACTGCTTTAGCCAATTGAAGGGTTGCCCTTCTGCGGTAGGTTGTAATTCTAAACCCTCTAGATTGTCTGGATTGAGGTCAATGTCTGTAGTCATAAGGCACCATTGCTCCACTTTTGTTGAGAACGTGCTTGGAAGACTGTGTGGTTCTATTACATAAGGCAGGCGAAGGCTATATCTGATGGCAGAGTTCTAACCAACCCTTCCTTAGAAAAAATATCACTAATCAGATGTCAGTGACTTTCCCAGCTTTTATGCATTACTCCTTAGACTCCGCCACCTAGCACTGCACCCTGCGAAAAATGCCTGATATGGAAGAATTTTAGCTCTCTATATCAGGCATTTTACTTTCATCAATTATGCAAGAGATCTTCTGTCCCTGCTCCCTCAAACTAAGCAGTAAATCTAACAACCTTGCTTCAGGCTTTAATTCATAACTGAGGCAGTTTCATGGGCTCCAACCGCAAGCACGAGGCAAAGGGCAGCAACCGTTTTTTGCCATTCGAGACGTACATTATCGTCTTCAACACCATCAAACGCTGAAACCAAGCGAGGAATAGAGCGTTGTAACGCTTTTTCGGGTATGGGGCTATGCAGCTCCACTAGGTGAGTGAGACTTTCCTGATTATTTAGAAATGCCACAACCCACTTGGTTGCATGATCGGGACTATCAGGCACCCGATCAACCCCTAACTCTTGCTTGAGCCAGTCGTAAAACGGAGGAAGTTGCTTGGCCAAGATTTGTCCAGCCGTCGGTAAGGTTTCACGGAGCAATCCTGCATTTAGGCTTCCCAATAATTCGGTGACTGCGGGGAGGGCCAGAAAGTCTTCTAGACTGAGTGGGAGAAGGCTTTCGACAGTTGGAGCATCGAGTTGAAGGTGTTGTTGAAATGTGGCCTGCATTATATTTAGGACTCCTAAGCTTAGGACTCCTAAATATTAACCATGGTCGATCATTCTGTCAAAAAAATCTCATCGCCGTTCTCTCACGAGCGTTTTAGAATTTAAGAGTCTGGGATTGCTTCAAGGAGGTGAAGGTATCTATGGCAAAGACTTCACAGGATGCAACAGATACACCCCTACGCCAACGGTTGGGCATCGGGCTAGAAAAAATTAGTATGGTGCTCAAAAGTCAGGCGTGGCACGATGCTAACCTGCAAGGACTGACACCCACCCAGGGCAAAATCTTGACCCTACTGCGAGATCGCCAACCCGTTGGCATGCGACTATCGGAGGTGGCTGATATTTTGGGAATTACCTCTCCCACCGCCAGCGATGCGGTGGCCGTTTTAAGTAAAAAGGGTCTGGTCGATAAGCAACGCTCTAAAGAAGATGCTAGAGCCATCTCGATTACTTTATCGGCCCAGGGGATTCAGCAAGCAGAACAAGTGATGGGGTGGTCTGATTTTTTGCTGTCTGCCATTGATGATCTGACTGAATTTGAGCAAGAGATTTTTCTCAAAGGGTTAATCAAGATCATCCGAAGTTTGCAAGCAGAAGGATACATCACTGTTTCTCGGATGTGCTTGACCTGTCAGTTTTTTCATCCTAATCAGTATCCAGACAGTCAACACCCCCATCACTGTGGCTTTGTCGATGCTCCATTTGGTGATAGAGATTTACGCATTGATTGCCCTGACCAGCTACCAGAAGATGTAGGGGTTTGAAGGTTTAGGTATCAGCATGGGTATAGGTGGGCCATCAGGGCGGACTATTTTGCGGGCAAGTAGTAAGGGCCTACCATTCGCTCTGCCTGGGAAAGCGCTTACATGGCCTGGAAAAAATCCCAATACTCTCCTGGTAAAATCAAGACATGACCCTTAATTCGATTAATCAATGTGTGTTGGCTGTTATTCCGTGCCACTGATGGCGTTGGTGTTACCTGAGCTTGAAGACGCTTCAGCAACCATCGTCCCTTTGAGAGGGGCGTCTCAAATCGCGCCGGTTCAGTCCAAATTAAGTACCTCTCAGGTTCGAGCTGAAGTTGCTCAAATCACTCAGGTCCTGCCAGACTCTCCATACGTCAGCCTACTTCGCGAAGAATTTACAGCAATGCATCGGCGACTAGAAAGTGTAACCAGTATAGGTGAGGCGAATGTGATTGTGGGGAAAGGGATCCTGCATATTGCTAAGCAGTTGGAAACCAACCCTAATCTTGATCGTGCCATCAAGGTTTTAGATCCGCATCCAAGCCCCGAAGTGGACAGAGAAATGGATCCATCTGGACTGCTAACGCAAAGTGCCTGGGGATGGCTCTAAATTCTGATCTATTGTTAACCGCTGGTGTAATGATTTATTTCTGTCAGTGGATAGGAACACCCAAAGGTTCTGTTCTGCTGATTGAGCTGCAAATCTTGTGGACATAAAAGCCGTATTTTATTTCGGTAAAGTGTAGCGCTTTCTATCCATGGGAATCCTAAAAAAGTCGTTGCCAATTCACCGCTAGAATTAGCAATTTGTTTTAGGCTGCATCACCCATGGATATGACTTCTTCTCAGTCCGATCGGCTGGATCATTATTACCGACAGCTCAATGCCATGATTTTGTCGCGGCAGCATCCAGTCAGTGGTCTCTTACCCGCCAGCACGGCGGTCAATATCCATGGAGACTATACCGATGCCTGGGTACGCGACAACGTCTATAGCATTCTGGCGGTTTGGGGATTGGCCTTAGCGTATCGCCAGGATCAGTCTGATCCATCCCGGACCTTATTGCTAGAGCAAAGCGTTGTCCGACTGATGCGAGGGCTGCTACGAGCGATGATGCGGCAAGCCCATAAAGTAGAGACTTTTAAGCATACCCAAGCGCCTCTGGATGCGCTCCATGCTAAGTACGATACCCCCACCGGAGATGTGGTTGTTGACGATGATGCCTGGGGCCATTTACAAATTGACGCCACCTCTTTGTTTCTATTGATGGTGGCTCAGATGACCGCTTCAGGTCTTTTGATTATCTACAGTTTGGATGAAGTCCATTTTGTGCAAAATCTGGTCTACTACATTTCCCGCGCTTATCGAACGCCAGACTATGGGATTTGGGAACGGGGCAACAAAATTAATACGGGAACGGCTGAGATTAATGCTAGTTCAGTCGGCATGGCTAAAGCTGCCCTAGAAGCGATGAATGGCCTGAATATTATGGGAGAGCGGGGCGGTTCGGCTGCAGTCATCCATGTGATGGCAGATGAGATTGCCCGCACTGAAATGAAGTTGGCGGCCCTATTGCCACGGGAATCTAAGTCGAAAGAGGTAGATGCTGCGGTTTTAAGTGTGATTGGATTCCCGGCGTTCGCGGTGTGCGATCGCACCCTCGTAGACCGAACCCGCACCAAAATCATCGATAAACTGCAAGGCCGATATGGCTGTAAACGCTTTTTGCGAGACGGCCACCAAACTATCCTCGAAGACCATACCCGCCTGCACTATGAAACCTGGGAACTGAAGCAGTTTGAAAATATTGAAAGTGAATGGCCGCTCTTCTTCACCTATTTATTCCTAGATAGCCTCTTCCGTGGGGATACCGATCAAACCACCTTCTACAGAACTCGACTACAAGCATTGGGCGTGGAGCAGGATGGCTGGTCACTATTGCCAGAACTATATATTGTCCCGGGAGGCCGAGTAGAAGCCGAAAAAGCGGAGCCCCATAGCCAAGACCGAGTACCCAATCAAAATATTCCCCTCGTCTGGGCTCAGAGTTTATACCTGTTGGGACAACTGGTAGATGAAGGGTTAATTACGCTAGATGATATTGATCCACTGGGACGCCACCATCACACCCAAGCAACCAAGATGGGAACGGAAACTCTGCAGGTGGCCTTACTCGCAGAAGATCAAGCCTTGCAAGCAACCTTAGCTGCAGCAGGCGTGACCGCAGAAACCCTAGAAGAAATAGCCCCGCTACAGGTTCGACCCGCCCATGATTTGACCAATATTTACCATCAGCTGGGTCAGAATCCGAAGCTGGGCCTTTCAGGCCGCCCCCATAAGCGGATGCGGACATTAATGACCTCCCATCTCTATCGGGTTGCCGGGGAAACCATGGTCTTTTTGCCGTCCTTTATCGATAATCGCGAGTTTTACCTCACCCTAGATATTCACTTCCTGATCTCGCAAATTCAAAGTGAGTTGGCTTATATTCAACGCTACTGGATCGCAAGTCAACACCCGACTCTGACGCTACTCCTGACCCATCGCATGATCAAAATGGGGCAGGCTCCATTGATTGAATTGCTGCAATCCTTAGCTTCTGGAGCGTCACCTGTTGCGGGACAGATTCAGGTGGGAGTTTTAAGCGACTTTATCAACCATAGTGCGGTTATTGATATCGTCGGGCTAGAGCAAACGCCGCCCTCCCAGGATTATGGCGATCAGGCCCTGACTCAGTACCTATCGTTTAGCGCAGAGCAATGTCATCCACTAACGCATCTGCAAGAGCAGACCTTGGAGCTAAATCAGCCTATTGATACGTTACTGCACACCCTCAAGCAGTCAGAGAATTTATATGAGCAGGTCGAAGTGCTGCACCTGCTGATTCATCAGCGATCTTTGGATGACGATATTGGTTGGGAAGCCGATCAAACCATATCCCTCCGCATTCTCTTGACTGAGGTCTATCTGAATGCAGCCCAAGCAGAACATTGGTCGATTGTGCGGCGAGCCGCAGGGCTCCTCAATATGGTGGATATTAGTTTGTCCGATGCGGTTACCAACCTGTTGGCCCATCAGAAACAAATCCTGGTCGGACGCTCCTACAACGAGCATTCTTTAATCAATATGCCTCTACCTGCCCAGGAGATTGTGGCTCGGATCAATGAATTCTGTCGGGAAGATGAGCGCGATCGCGTCCTTACCCAAGAGATTTTGATCTATCTCGACCTGTTAACTAAGTCCGAACCGCTGTTAGTCAAAGGCTTACTGACCCTGAGAATTGGCTATCTGATTTTGTTGCTAACCAGTGAACTGGCCCGTGAGCAACAGATTACCCAAGATGAAGCCTATGAACGGCTAACCCAACTCAGTCCCTACGATCTCAAATCCCGTTTACGCCAGGTTCTATCAGCCTACGATCAGGTCCATAAGAGTCTGCATCAGCAGGAGTCATTGCATATTGCCCACTGCACGGGTGAGGTCAATTGGGGCCTGACTCAGCCTATCCCGCTAGTGCATGAGTCTGAACCAGAAGACTGGCTGGTGAAGCGTCAGGTGGAAGGGTCGCTTAACCGAGTGCCGAGAGAGTTCTATATCAAAGTTTGGCGTCTCTTGAAACATACCCACGGTATTGTGATTGGTGAAAAGCTGGATCGCCGGAACCGTCTGGATAGCGAACATCTACTGTCGGAGATGACGGAAGGGGAAACCAATTTTGCCCTGATGATTGAGCATCTGCTGAATAAGATTCCAGCCCCAGAGTATCGGCAACTCAATGTGGAAGCGCTGCTGGAGCTAGCTCACGTCGTGGAGGCCAATCCCGATCTACAGTTTGCTGACCATGTCGTGTTGGATGTGATTATTGGTCATGCGGTGCGGCTGGCCTGGTGGGATGCTCATCCTGAACGGGTGGCTGCTTATGACGAGGATAAAGCGAAGGCTTGGCAAGCGTTCTATAAAATGCCGTCTCAGCAAAGTGGTCCCTATGTCTTGATGGCTCTCCGTTTCTTAGTGGAAGTGAGTCAACCAGTAGCAGTGTAAAAGGACTTCCTAGGCGATGCTGGATGGGGCGTTTACTGACGTGCTATGAACCTTGACGTTCTGCAAGAGAAGCAACAAATGCTTGATGTTCGGTCGTGGCTAATCCTTGCTGCACGATTGACAACACCTGAGCCATCTCTCCAGCGAGCAAACCCGAAACGGATAACCATAAGCTAGGAAACACCTGAGAACGAATCACACCTGTTTCATCCATTGGCAAAGACAGATATTCCCCTCTTTGCAGGCTAAACCACTCCAGCTTCTGATCTAAGACCTGCCAGATGATATATTCTTGAACGCCATTTCGTCGGTAGGCTACTTTCTTATCGTAGGAATCATAGGCTGCTGTACTGGCTGCGACTTCTGCCACTAGCTCTGGAGCGCCTTCTAGATAACCATCCTTACTTATCTGACATTGCCCGCCGACTAAAGTATCGATGAGGAGTACCGCATCGGGTTGAGGCTCATTATCTAAATCGAGTCGCACAGTGGGATTGTCTCCCATTCTCACACCGGGTGTCATTGCTTTATAGAATCCCAGCCATGTCATCAGGTTGCCATGGGGTTCAGCATGGGGTTCAAACCGCAGAGGTGAAGGCAAATATACAACTCCTTCGATTAATTCAGCTTTTTTTTGATGAGGCATGGCGTGGTAGCGACGTTCGAACTCGTCACGGGTGAGGTGATCGCCATTTTCTAGGGGCAAAACCGGTGCTTGATCACTAAGGGATTGGGGCTGAGTTAAAGGTGTCATTATCCAGAGTTCTGAGCCTGGTTTCTATTGTATCGTTACCTATTCTGAGGACCAGGAGCTATCGTTACTGACTTATCTCGCCAATCCATTGTGGTAGGTCACTCGGCATGACGTAGTTTTTGAAAGCGGCGAATCAAATATGCTGCCAGGATAAAGAAGGGTGCCCAAGCTACGAAAAAGAGAACAAATGTTAGTGAAAAAGAACCCGGCTGGTTACCTACATATGCTGTGGTCGAGAGATCATCGCCATTGATCAGGATGGCGATAGCGGGTCCAAATCCCTGCAAAGCTCCCCACCAGCTATATCCTGCTAAGCAGCTCATTCCCACTCGATGGCGTGCCACATCTGCCTCGCGGTGATTTATCGAGGAAGAAGGGGATTGGGCCATGATGATCACAATGAGGATAAACGTCCAGATCATCCACAAGGCCCCAGTCCACGGGTTGAGTCGCAACGTGATAATGGCGGTGAGGGATAGCCCGGTGCCAACTAGCAAACGAGGGACGACTTCAGCAGCTTGCTGTCTAGACGGTCGACTAAATATCCGGGGTGGGGTCACCTCTCGCACGATGTAAAGAACACAGACCCCGGAAAATATGAACGCCAGACGGGCTGGATAAGTGGTGGGCATGCTATACCCTGCATATTTGGTGTGATTTTCTTCCACGAACAAGCTGAGTCGAACGATCTCCAGACCAATACCAGACAACGAGACGACGACCATCGACCAGGAGAAAAATCGTCCAGACCGTAGGTGTAATTTACTGCCCTTATGGGCGATGAAAGCCACAATTCCAGAAATAGGAGCAATTACTGCAGAGATGATGTGGAAGAGCAGGACGATTAAGAATAGAGCATTGGCCAAGGCGCTCCCGTAAATGACTGGTTTGTGCAGTAAAAACGTTGATCCCACCTTCTGACTCCACGCTATTTGGGAATGAGGCATTCTTGGCAATTTTACTTGCCTATAACCACAGATGCACCCAGTTCAACAGCTTCCAGTGGTCGATCTATAAGACCCTATTTAGGCTGTACTCACAGCTGTATATAAGGCCCGAAATCTGCGGACAGGAGGACTCTCATTATCGAGGTAATCCTCAAAGGATTGGTTACTCAAACCCAACGCTTCAAATGAGGCTAATTCCTTTCGAGTCAGGGGATAAGGCATTCTACCAGGGGGATCTGTTTCTTCACGCCCCCTGGCAATCACTAATAGCTGCCCTAGGGGCGCTATCAAGCGGCTGATGTTTGAGATGGCAGCAGCGCGCAACGCCGGGGGAAGAACTTGCAAAGTGTAGGCTTCCAGAACAAAGTCAAACCCTGGAGACCAAGTAGCTGAAGGATTGAGCAAGTCTGCAACCTGGTAGGACACGGGTGAATTAGGGAAGCGTTGGTTGCACTGTGCGATCGCAGTCGGTGAAACATCAAAGGCCACAACCTCAAACCCTAGCTCGGCCAAAAACTCAGCATCATCCCCATAACCACAACCGATGACCAGGGCCGTTTTACCTGCCCCCTTTAATTCCTGGGAAATGCTCCACTCGACTAAGTTAGGATTGGGAGCTAAATCAGCCCAAGGCACTGCAGAATAAACATCTCCAGCTTCTGCATAGAGGGCCTCAAACCATCCTTTGGCATCTGAACGGGCCAGAAACTCTGACGCTAATTGTTGGGCACGGTGACGAGACATGATGGGCAGCAACTTAGAAGACGGCAAAGTCGCCCCGCTCTGCTTCTTCGCTACCGTCAACGAGGCGCTGATAATACTCGAATAAAGTATCTTTACCGGTTTCAGGTGTGGCGTCCGCATCATAACGCCCAGTTTCGGCATCGAATACTAGCATTGATTCTGTGGCATAGTAATGGCCTATTCGCGCTAGCTCTGCTTTGGCTGCCAAACTCGGCACAATCTTGGCAATCCCGCCTAATAATGTTGCGATCGCACTCAAGAATCCAGGCGGTACGCTTTTGAACCGGGGTGGGCAATCCAGCAATTTAAACAGGTATTCTCCCTGTTCCAAAGGCGTAAGGGCGGGTCCAGGCCCACCGATAGGCAAAATTTTGTTCTGCAGTGAAGCATCTTCAAGACAATCCACGATGTAGGCTGCCAGATCTGGATCGCTGATCGGTTTGCAAGCGGTCAATTTGCCATCGCCAAACAGATAAAATGGCTTCCCGTTCTGAATCTTAGCCACCTGCCCCGCTAGGGATTTAAAGTAGGCGGTGGGTCGGACAATGGAATAGATTAGCCCGGATTCTCTCAGGGCTTTTTCGAAGGCAAGTTTGGCATGCTGAAACGCAAGGCGGGGCTTTTGCACGCAGATAGCGGACAACAACACCATCTGCTTTACCCCAGATTCTTTTGCCAAGGAGAGAACGTCCATATGGGCTTGATAGTCAATGGCCCAGGTATCATCTGGCTCTCCCGTCCGGGAGGCCAAGCAGGATACCACTCCATAAAATGGTTGATCCTGGAACACTTGCTCAGCCAGGAATTTTGGATCTTTGACATCACCGAAACATACTTCAGTACCTTGCAAAAGTTGGGCCGTTTTTTCTTGGGTGAGCTGCCCCCCAACCCCTGCCTTTGGCCGAGCAATACAAACAACTTCGTAACCGCGCTTTACCAATGCGGCGACGGTAGCTCGCCCAATCGTACCGGTGCCGCCCAATACCAAAATGCGACGTGTCTCCGAAGTGCTGGCGTCAGTCATAGGTAATCAATGCTGTGTTATAGGACTCTATTCGTAGCCTATCAGTTAGCAGCTTCTAACCAATAGTTTCATAAGCACGAACAGAAAACTAAAACACAAGACAGGCACAAGATCACCAAGCTTTCGCTAAGAGAAATGCTACTGAGATTTTCCACGACCATATTTTTGATCTATTGGTCTACAACCCATGTCATAGATGAGGAGGTTGCATATTCCAGAGTTCCAAAATTTTGCTCTTGATTCGATGATTTCAGCAATAGCCAACATCATGTTCGTAATGCTGGGATAAAGCGGCTCATGAATTTGAGAAACATCTAGATCAGTCACACGATAGACAGGAGAGAATTTCTGTTGAATCGTACTTCCTAAGACGACAATTTGCCCGAAGTCACAAAAGAAGAGGGGAAATATATTAGATGGCTCATATGGGACAAAACTGGCATGGTAATCATCACGGGCTTGCCACCAAAATATTGCCTCTTCAAGCGGTAAAAAAGTAATATCACCAATTAATTCAGCTAAGTGATACCCAAAATCGAAAGCGATCTCTGATGTCATATCATCTTCTCTAAATATTGGTAATGTGCCGTTATGCCAGCGGTAAAGCTCATATACTTCTTCGGTAAGCTTGAACGGATAATTTTGGAGAATGACGTCAATATCTTGAATGCTGAGTTGGGGACGCCAAAATGATTGATCACATTTGGAATAAGCCTCAATTTGCTTCAAAGCATCTGTCAGTGATGGCATTAGTGAAAAGCTCTTCAGGCAAGAAATGATTTTATGGATCTGACAACGGAATTATAAACAAGGTGTTAAGCTTCCAGACTTGAACCGACAGCTAAAGCAAAAAATTTTTGGGGAAGACTAAGTACGCTACTACTTTCTCTTCAATCCCAACAATTAAACATGCGAAAACAACAGCTAGTAGCGGTGATAGCAGCTATTTTTGCTTATACCGTCTGGGATCAGCTTCGCCGATCCATTTCCCCCTGGATTGACTCAACTTTAACTGCAATTGGTGTCCCACATCTCATTGTTCAACTCATTCTGCTGGTATTGCCTCAAGTTTTATTACTAGAAGTTGTCCTTAAGTTGCTCTTTCTATCACTAACATTCCGTTCCCCGAAGTTTGTTCCTGCACAACCTGAGGATTGGAAGGGATTCAACCAAGATAAACTGAATGACGACACTTCCGAGTTGGAGAAGTTAGGTTTTGTATACCTCACTGATTACAGGGTTCTATCTCATCGGGTTATAGCAAGGCTATTTGCTCATCCTCAAAAATTTTGCTTCGCAGAGCTGGGTCAGCATGAAGATTTTCCTATGTTCTGTAGCATATCTTTTAGTTTAGAAAAGCAATGGTCTGTAGCAGTTACAAATATGCCTTCATTTGCTATCTCTTTTGCCTTCCTATGGCAACCACGAGACCTTATAAAATATTTTGAGAATACATCAGAGAATATGATGTTTCAAGCACTATTAGACTTGCGTGAACAAGTTTCTCGTGACTTGGGGCTAGAACTAGTCCAAGATATGAGAGCTGAAACTTATTTTGAGCTAGAACGTAAACGAACGAGAGACAGAAGACGTTCATTTCTTTATTCAAGCGTTATTTGGAGACTATTGAAGTGGTTATGGTTTTCTCTGAATCCTCAAGATGAGTATTTAGGGGCTTACTCCAAGCTCAACGGGAAGCGGTAGAACATAAATTCATGAATTTATTAGTCATGATATGTATCGGCCAAGAACTAGTGTTGAGTTAAGCCGAGATGTAGCAACATACGTCGATGTCCAAAACAGATTATGTATCTAGGGCTTGCTGAAACATAGTTTAGTGGACGAGTGGACACCACGAGTTTTCAAGAATGCGCTTGGTGATCCTTACAATACATTCCAGTCGCTGACCTATTTTTTAGATTTCTGAGAAGTGGTGACACTCAGCGTGACATAAAGAGTTTCGGGCTCGGACTCGAACATCTGCACTACGAGCGGTTGAATGGTGCTAGTCAGTTCGTCAACATTTTTCTCAGAGATCTCATTAGCGGGAATGATAACGTTGACATTCGTGAAGGCACCATTGCTCCAATTCCCACTTACTTTTGAATCAACACTAAGTTCAGCGTTGATAGCGCGCTCTAATTCCGCGAATTTCTCGAACGTGCCCATTAGGTTGTCAACAGCACTGCATGCAGGTAGGAGAAACATTGCCCCAATGACTAGCGCAGACGACTTATTCAATTGGGTAAACATATTCTTAGATACCTCACTATTAATTTATTGGGCAAGGCATAATAACTCCGAGATTAAGTGTTATCCGGCCCTATTCGTATAATTCCCAACGTAAGATTTCTTCGAATATCACCCATATAATTCCGAAGTGAGAATATTATCGGCCAGTTACCTTGAATTTTGTGTTTATGGTTGAAAATATTCGAATTTAGTATTTTTTACGCCAGAAGTCTTTGAGAATTTCTTTGTTTATAGCTAAATCTTCCTAGCATTGATTTGACTTGGGTTAAATCAGGAAGCTTCTTTACAATGAGATGATTGTCACAGATCTCCTACCGCAATGAGAAAAGAGGCATCATCAGGTAACTTTGTCGCCATTGACTTTGAAACAGCAGATTACCAAAGAGATAGCGCTTGTGCCATTGGCGTCATCCGGGTAGAAAATGACCAGATTGTTGATCGGTCCCACTTTCTGATTCGCCCGCCACGCCAAAGATTCCAATTCACCTATATCCACGGACTTACCTGGTCTGACGTAAAACACCATCCCACCTTTGCTGAACTGTGGCCGAATCTCCAACCCAAATTTGCAGGCAGTGACTTTGTCGCCGCCCACAATGCTAATTTTGATCGCTCTGTGCTTAATGCTTGCTGTCAGGCAGCCGAACTAGACCCCATGCCCCTGCCTTTTCTCTGCACTGTCAAGCTTGCTCGGGAGGTATGGAATATCCGACCGACAAAATTGCCTAATGTATGTGATTTCTTAGATATCCCCTTACAGCATCATCAGGCTCTTTCGGATGCCGAAGCCTGCGCCAAAATTGTGATTGCAGCACGACAAGAGTAAATACTTGTACCTGCTAATTGAAAGTGGTCAGCACCATTCCGGAATCTCAGACATTTTGCTGTTGGTCCTTGTCATAATCTGCATCGAGAGACCAACGTAGCGGTTGATGGGTTAAACCTCATAAAGGGTTAGCATTCAGTTCCAAAGTCATCAAGTACTCATCATAATATTTCCCATCTTTGATAAAAGTTTCGTGTTCTGTACCGTAGATACGAAAGCCAAAAGATTGGTAAAGTCGAATGGCATTTTTTTGTTGAGTGACAACCGTTAAGTTGACTCGCCTAACGCCAGCAGTCATCGTTGCCCGATGTAATGCTTGACTCACCAGCACTCTGCCACAGCCACGTTTGCGGAATTCAGGCAGGACATAGAGACCCGCCAGATAGGCACGATGTTTTTCATTGATGGCTTCGTAGCGAGACAACCGGATAATGCCAATGAGCCGCTTGACTTGAAAGGCACCAAAAAAGCAACGATCCATACTCTCAGCCAATCGCACTGCAGTTTCAGCAAGATCGGGTTCCGTTTCGGGAAGTGAACCAAAAGCAGGAGGCCGTTCATGCAATGCACGTAGGCGTACTGAACGATATGCTTTAACATCAGCAGGTGTAAGCACCCGCGTACTGATGCTTGTCTCTATGACTGGGTTATCGTCCATACAATAAACGTCATATTGCTAACTTTGCAATGATCGGAGAATTGAGCATCACTCTTTTGCACCGATATTTTTGTAAGTGCGGCGTTAGATTGAACTTATCAAAACGCAGTGAGAGATAGGAAAGGTAACCGTTAATATGGGGCAATCTCTCCAAGCCAGTGTGGTTTTTGACTGGCATTATCCTGGCATTGTTGTACTGGCCCATCAATTGACATCAGGATATAAAGCATTGAGTGCGATGGCTGTTAGTGAAGCCCAGGCTCTGCCTGTAGGCCGATCAAAGAACATCGCAAAAAATATCTGCCAACAAGTCTACGATCAGATTCACCATAAACCTCAATACCAAACGCATCCTGTAATACGCGCACGGTAGATCAGTGAGGGGGCATCGATGACTTCTCCATGGGGTAGAATCAACCTGCTTTTTATCCAGGTTATTGAAACAAGCTTAGATTTTTTAGGTGATAGAGTGCTGATCTCATATCTACAATCAACATTGGTTCCTTGTATATAAAATCTACAAAAAAGCTAATGGGGCAATATTTCCTTATCTTATTTTTAGCCCACAAAGGCAATATATATGAGTTCTTAAAAAATTAGATATAGCTCATTCTTATATTAAAAATACCGGCCTAGGCATATAAAAAAGATAGAGACACACCTCAGAGACAGGGGGGGATAAAAAACCAAAAGCTTTTTACTGAAAGCTTTACAGGGATTTCTCAAGCCGCATTTCTGCCAAGGATCACGTCTAAAAATAGGAAGTATCACGTTTCTAGTGTGATCCAGATTAGATAAGAAGAAAGGCTTTTCCGATAAATTATGAGAAGAGAAGAAAACAGATTGAAAACAAGTTTATCGGTTCTCTATTAACAAGAAATAGAGGTATTAAGAAGGCTTCATCTGGACAATCTCTAATCAATCAGTCAACGTTCTAAATTTGATTTCTGTTGGAGGAATCCATCATGCTAAAGCCAATTAAAGTTACCCTGCTAGGTGTAATGGCAGCAACCACAACTGCACTCGCTATCCCTCAAGCAAATGCCTTCTCTATATCGGTTGAACAACAGCCTGAAACTTCTGAGCAAGTTGAAAGCTCACTAGTGGCTTCTCGATGGCGAAAAAGACATAGAGTTCGTCGAGTACGCTGGCGTTGGCGCCGAAAGTGGGTCTGCTTCAAGCGCCCAGTCGTCTTCTATCGCCATGGCCGTAAAATCGTGAAGTTCAAGCGACACTGCCACTGGAAAAAATATCGAGTCCATCATGGCGGACATCATTTCTAACCAGTGATGCTAATTGATAGCAACTTCAAGCCTGAGATTTATCGATAATGTCATTGATTAGCTTGAACACCAGCAACTCTAGGAGATTTAATTCTTCTAGAGTTGTTTTGGTGAAGAATAAACAGTCAACGAATTCTCTAACGGTTGGAATAGTTTCAAAACATCGGGCGTTGCTCAATGACGGGATGATTTTGAATATTGCTATATCTTGCAATCTTTGTTGTGCATGGGGTTTAAGGCATGGATAAAATTTCAATCATCTCGCTATTGAGCAACGCCGTTTTGGTTGTGACGTTAGATTGAACTTACCTGAATACAGTGAGAGGTAAGGAATGGTAACCATTGAGATGGAGCAATATCTCAAAGCCAGTGAGGTGATTGACTGGCACCATCCTGACATTGTTGAACTAGCTCATCAATTGGCATCAGGCTGTGAATCATTGAGTGAGATCGCCAAACAATCCTTCGAATGGGTCCGCGATTAGATTTGCCACAGTTCTGACTATCAGATGAATCCCGTAACCTGCCGCGCCTCTGACGTTCTCAAACACAAAACAGGCTACTGCTTTGCCAAAAGTCATCTATTAGCCGCACTGCCCCGAGCCAATCACATCCCCGCAGGCTTTTGTTACCAACGACTCAGTATTGACGATCAAGGCGCACCCTATAGTTTGCATGGGTTTAATGCCATTTATTTACCAAATATCGGATGGTATCGCGTCGATGCTAGAGGCAACAAACCAGGCGTCGATGCCCAATTTATGCCACCCCAAGAACGGTTAGCCTATCGCCTGCAGTTTGCAGGAGAAGCAGACTTTCCAGCCGTGCTGGCTGAGCCATTGCCTATGGTTGTATCGGCGTTGCGATGGTCTTCGACCGACCTTCGGTCATCGCACCCCACTTGGGATGACATGCTCCGCAGCCTTCCAGACATTCCCTTGGAATCTACAAAGCAATATGGGCTAGAAACCAAGAATGATACCTAACGTACTTTCGGAGGAGCAACAACAGAATTTAATCCTTTTTAGCCTTATTTAGTCCAAATTTACCAATAAAAGCATTATCAAACGAATTTAATCCAGCTATTGCTCACAATCTAAAAGATTAGTCGTTATTATCAACGTCTAGTGCCATTTTCCAATCACCCTTACCATCACGACGGTAACCAATCACTAAACGACCTGCTCCTCCGCCTGGTTCTCCCGTTGCTTTATTCATCGTCTTCACATCAAAGTGGGTAACCATAATTGCAAAATCACCAAATATTTTGATGTCGTCAATTTCAACGTCAGACTTAAACGTGAGCGCTTCTAAGCGTGGCGCATACTTATCACGCAGAGCCTGGAGACCAATCGACGTTGGCTGATGTTCATTACAAATAATTAGGTCTGGGTCACATGTTGCCACCAGTCTTTCAATATCACCGCCATCTAAGGCTGCATTCCATTCGTCGAGGGCAGCTTTGAGCTTTTCAATATCATTCATCGTTCTATGCCCCAGTAGGTAAATATTCAGTAAAATATTGGCCGACTAGGGTTTCTTCAACTTCGGCCAAAAACGCTTGGGTTAGCTCTCGTTCAGCAAATTGTGGCGTGACGCGTTTCGCGGTCTCTTCATTGGGGAACGTATATATTTCCGCAAAGAGCGTGGGCCGATCAGGGGATGTGGTCACATAGGTTTTCCACGAGGTAACCCCCTCAAGAGCGGTGAAGTCCGCCCGCGCCCGCTCTCTAATGGCAGCTGCGCGCTGAGGATCTTTCATCTTCAACACAAAAATCTCGGTTATCTCAGCCATAGTCGCCTCTCTATAAATGGGGACACGTTAAATCTGGCCTTATCTAATTTTTTGAGGTTGCTCTTTACAGCTGCCTCCAAAAATTAAACAAAGCTCGCGGATCTCTCAAGGCCGGAGTCCTATCTGCGTACTTTATTAACCCCGACCACTCAAATATAGGCAAGTTTATTGTTACTGTAAATAGAAATATAAAAAACAGATTGCTCAATTAAATGAACAATGAAAAATGCCAGTCTCAATGATATCTCGGTGTTTGCAGAAGTTGCACGGGTGCAAGGTTTTCGTGCTGCTGCCGCCAATTTGAATCTTGGAGTTGGGTCAGTCAGTGAAACGATCCAACGACTTGAAAAACGTTTGGGTGTCCGCTTGATTGAGCGCACCACCCGAAAAATATCTCTGACCTATGCAGGCAAACAGTTGTTTGAAAGAAGCCTGCCTGCTCTAACTGATTTAGCCAGTGCCCTGGATGACGTAAGCGACGATCAAAACACTATTGCTGGCACATTACGTCTTTCAGCACCGCGTAGCAGCTCCCCCTTCTTTCTCGATGAATTAATCGCGGAATATTGTGCGACCTATCCAGCCGTCAATCTTGAAGTCATGTATGAGGATCAAAAAGTCGATCTGGTCGCCTCAGGCGTTGACGCAGCAATTCGCTCACAAACGTTAGTGCAGAAAGGTTCTTTTTCTATTGAAATTGGACCAAAACTAGATATGACCCTGGTCGCTTCTCCCTCCTATCTAGATCGCAAAGGCAGCCCCAAAAAGCCGACGGACCTTATAGACCATGACGGCATACGCTTCGGCTTTGGCAGTACAGATCGGCTAGCCCCGTGGTCATTTGTGGACGGTAAAAGTAAAAAGAATTACACAGTCTCGCCCCAGTCACGCATGATTGTCAACGATTTGGTGTCGATGCTCCATTTTGCTAAAGCTGGGCTAGGACTGGCCTATGTTTATCGCAAGCCTGCCGAACCTTTCATTGCTTCTGGGGAGTTAGTCACGCTATTTGATCAATACATTCCGTCATTGCCCCGGTACACCATTAACTATTTGACGAAACGCCATGTGCCCAAGCGATTAAAAGCATTTATTGATCTAGCGAGGACGGCAGAATAGATCGATTGAACCCTGACCTTGTTGGTTCAAAACCAAGATCGGTCTCTTCGATTACTCATCGCTGATATCGGCAAGAATAAAAAAATATCTCCCCAACATCAGTCAGGGAGATATTTCAAGAGTTAATCAAATTAAGCTTAGCTAGCGAGAGACTTGACGGTCTTCATAATGCCAACGGGGTCAATACCCTGATGAGGGAATTGCTCCCAAAGACCCCCACAGCCTTCTTCATGGGTGCCTAAGTAAGCAAATTTAGGAGAGAGTCCCCGCTCCAGAAGCCAAGAACCGAAACGGCTACCTAATCCAGTCCGGCGGTTAAAGGATTCAACCACCACCACAAAAGGAGCTGCACCAAGCTTTTTCATCATGTCCTCGTCTACCACATTGAGGGTGGACTTGTTGATTAGACCCACATCAATGCCTTCCTTCTTCAGACGCTCAACCGCATCCAAAGACCGATAGAGGGCTTCACCAAAGCTGACAATATAGCCCGCAGTCCCTTCCCGTACCACTTCGTCCTTGCCAGGGGTAAAGGTGTAGTTGCCTGCATACAGTTCACCACCATTGGTATCTGTCAGGAGGGGCACCTTAGACCGCGTGGAGAAGATAAACCGCAGACCAGGGTTGTCAAAGACCGACTTTACACAGGCCTTCATTTGGTTGGCATCGGCAGGGAAATAGAGCCGAGTCTCATAACCGTCATCCAAGCCATTATCGGCAAACATATTGTTAATCCCGAAGTGGCAGGTGTTATCGGCCATATCGTCAATGCCCGCATGGGAGAAGTGACAGAGCAAGTTGGACTTGTTCAAGCGAGCCATGGTGATTTCAGAGATACACATCTCCAAAAAGGCGCTAAAGGTAGCGAAGATGCCCTGCTTGCCTGCGGCCATGCCGAAACCAGCTGCCGCAGACAGGTTGCCCCGCTCTTGAATCCCGCCACTGATAAAGATTTCGGGATTGGCAGCCCGAATCTTATGGAGACCACAGGAGCCTTCCAGGTCGCTATCGACAACCAGCACCTTAGCCTTACGGTCGGCTTCGCTCATGCTACTGAGGACTTCTACCACTGCATCCCCAAAGACATTCCGGTTAGAGTCATACTTCTCAGAAGCCCCGAGGAATGTATAGTCCTGGCTAGGCTTAACCACGCTCTTCAGATTGGAAACCGCATCAGAATGACCGCGAGCTTCTAGATACTTAAGGGCGGCATCCACAGAGATCACGTCATGACCGTGGTTAGATCCTTCCAGGCCGTCGATACCCACACACATGGCCCGCTTGTTAATCACGGCCACGGGACCGGGGGTGTTAATCGCTTCACAAATGCGAGCGTAGAGCCCATCAATATCTTCACCATCGCCTTCTAGAACTTTGAGGCCATGACCTTCTAAGGTCTTTTTGACGCTAAACCCAGGTAGATAATCAGAAGGGCTACCGGCAATGGTGATGTCATTATCATCAATCAGCAGCTTGACGTTAATCTGCTGGGCAACGGCTAGACGAGCTGCTTCCGCGTCATTGCCTTCTTGCTGGGAACCATCAGACCCTAGACAGAACGCTGTTTTACCAGGATTTGCGAGGGCAACGCCATTCACATAGGGCCACATATGTCCCAAACGGCCGGAGCTAAATTTAACCCCAGGCGTGAGACCCAGTTCGGGGTGACCGGGCAAGGTGGAGTTAGCACCCCGATAGTTCATCAACTGCTCGGCAGGTAGAGAGCCTTCGAGGGTGGACATCAAGTATTGCGTCGCGACTCGGTGTCCAGCTTCATCAAAAAAGATAGGAACATACTTGTCGGCACTGCCCCGAAAGAGGGCATCCAAAATCATCACTTCGGGAACCGTGTCGTAAGGTCCACCGGTATGTCCACCCACACCTCGGGCTGCACCTGTGGCGGTAAAAAAGACAATGGCATCACGGCAAAGCTGAATATTCGCTTTGAGGGTCTCCCGTTGCTCTGGGGTGAGGGTGGGATTGCTAGCGTCCAGGGTCAGCGGCGTATAGGCCTTTAAATCAATCGGGAATGTTGTCATAGAAGCTGTTCCTTAAATGGGTCAATGTGAAGAGTTATAACGGGCTAGCCTGGCTATCGTACCATTTTGTCTTTATTGCTCCAGGCGTTTTTCTATACCTCGATCTGAGGTCATCTCAAGATGATCTCAACCTCAGGAGCATTGGGCGGCAAGACTGAACGAATCATCTCTTCGTTCGGCAGCCATTAGTTAAGTATTTTTACCTATTGTACTAGGTCATGGCCTAAACGTTGGCTAAAGGCTGAATTACCTCTGAGATCGCATCCGTAATCTCAGACTCCGGGCGACTGCCATCAATCTCCACCAAACACTGGCGGCGTCGATAAAAGTCAATTAAGGGGACGGTTTGATGGAGGTAAACCTGCAAACGCTGTCGAATCAGATCTTCGCTATCATCCTGGCGACCGCGCTTTAGCATCCGCTCCACCAGGAGATCTTCAGGAGCATCAAAGTACACCACCTGCCCGTAGGGTTGTCCCATAATTTGCAGTAGGGTATCCAGAGCTTGGGACTGGACCAAATTGCGAGGGAACCCATCCAAGATCCAGCCCTGCTGGGTGGCAGGCGTGCCAAAGCTGTCTCGCATCAGGTCAACGATGAGATCATCGGGCACCAATTCTCCTGTCTCGACATGGGTTTGGGCTTGTTTGCCTAGGTCAGATTGGGCTGAGATCGCATCCCGCAGCAAATCCCCCGTAGACAGGCTAGGAATCTGCCAGCGAGCAGCCAAAGCTGCTGCTTGGGTACTTTTACCAGAACCCGGTGGGCCAAGAAGAACAAGTCGCATAGGGATAGGGAGAAGTGACAGGACAATCGAAAATGTTCTGAACAGCGCCGTGGATAAGAGGAGAAGACTCACTTATCCAGCTCAATATGTCATGGGAACGAGAAGCTTTTTTGATGTCAGCGCCACTCTAGATGGAGAACAGCAGAAGATCCACAAGAGCTTATAACCTTGACTTAATCAGGAGAATAAAGCTTTTTCTGTAACATCCCCCTTACTATACACTGAATCCGATCCATCCCCCGTCTCAGAAGCAGTGAACTGAGTTAAATATGCGTCTGAGGGGTCTTAACGGCGACTCTCAGAGGGAAATGGGCTAGGCAGAGGGACCGCTTTGGGTCATGCTAGAAATCGTCAGTTTTCGCAAGCAGCTTTTTTTGGAGGTTCAGTATGAGCGCAGTTGATCCCGTTAAGTTAATGAAACAACAGGTGGGCAAAGCCGCAGCAGATCGGGTTCAGTCTGGCTCCATTATTGGGTTAGGAACAGGGTCCACCACGGCATTTGCCATTCAGTTCTTGGGGGATCGGATTAAGTCCGGTGAATTAACGGATATCAAGGGCATTCCCACCTCGTTTCAAGCGTCTGTATTGGCTAAGCAGTATGGCATCCCCTTAACCACCTTGGATGAAGTGGATCGGATCCATATCGGTATCGATGGCGCAGACGAAGTCGATCCCCAGAAAAATTTGATTAAAGGCGGTGGCGCGGCCCATACCCGCGAGAAGGTCGTCGATTCCCTGGCCGAGCAGTTTATTGTGGTGGTCGATCAATCCAAAATTGTCGATAAATTAGGGTCTACCTTCCCAGTGCCTGTGGAGGTATTGCCGATGGCGATCGCACCCGTGATGCAGGCATTAGAAAAACTCGGCGGCAAGCCGGAACTGCGCATAGGCGTCAAAAAAGACGGTCCTGTGATTACCGACCAGGGCAATATGGTGCTGGACGTGACCTTTAGCGATATTCCCAATCCCCCCGAACTGGAGAAAACCATCAACAACATTCCCGGCGTGCTAGAAAACGGCATCTTCGTGGGCATGACTGACATTGTTTTAATCGGTGAGATTAAAGACGGTAATCCCATCGTCCGTGAGATGTAATCGCCCATTGTTATCAAGGAAGTATGGGTGATACTTCCTTCTGATCACTTCACCTCCGGCTACCTAGTCGGGGGTATATTTTTTCCCTTCCTGTGGAGCCTCTTGCGCTTCTAAAAGGATGATTGCTTCTTCCTCAACTCTGCCTGTAGCACCGAGAAAATCAGCATAGCTTTCCAGTCGTTCCTGTGTCCGTTTTTCCTCTAAGCCCTCCAAATGGATGCGTTCGGCCTCATCGGTACGATCCGTCAGAAGATAGATAAATGCAAGCATGGTTCGGTTCAAGTGCCCACTTTTAAGCTCTATGGATTTCAGAAAACACTTTTCTGCTGACTCGTACTTTTCCAACTCCATCCACACAACACCCAACGCCCAATAAGCGATGTGACTGTGGCTTGCTGGAGCAAGGCACTGGTCTACTAACAGGGCACATACCTAAACCCTTTATTGGTGAGGAGTTCTAGTGTGCTCAACGGACGAGAACAAAATCCCATCTCCATTGCTGGTGTGGTCTGCTTACTGAGCCCCCAATGGGGTCTAACCCAGTTATGAATCAGGCGTTGTACATCTAGCACTCGCTGTAACCCCGACCGCTTCTTAGCGTAGAGATTCTGCCGTCTTCGATAAGCACTACATCGTCTCCTCAAGGCAGCATTGTGAGCCTCATTATGATTGGCATGGACCTCAGACCCTAGACTGATAGCGGTAAAGGGATGCTCTGCTTTCACCCACTCTACTCGCCGATTCCCCTGAGACCCTTTAACTTTCATCGCGACTTCTAACCCCTCTCGCCAAACCTTGCGATGCCCATAGTCAGGATGACACTCCTCACCATTGAGATAGACATTGGCGAGCTTCCAAAGTTCTTGTCCATAACGCCTCTCACCATCGGTAAACCATCGAATCCCATCACAGGCTTTGACCCACTCCCAAGCTGAGTAAACGCCATTTGCAAAAGTTGTGCATCCTTGAGGCCAGCTTGTGCTGTCAACCAATAGCGGCTTTCGCGTTCAAGGAAATGGATGGTCCAGCCCTGGGATTGGCTGGGGGGGAAGATTTTTGCCTACACGCGTGTAAACTTCATCCCCTTCTACCGTCACATCAGAGGCTGCTGGTGCGGGAGGTGACCAGTTCTGTGCTTGGTCTGCTAGGCGTTTTTCCCAACGCATAATGGTGGTATGAGATTTACCGAAAGTTCGACCTGCAGCACGAATACCCATCCCTTCGGTGCGAGCTTTGATGGCATAGCTCACTACTGAACTAGCGGTGCGTAAGCGAGCCATTGGGGTACCCGTGCGTTCGTTGAAACGCCGATTGCAATCCTTACACTGATATCGCTGGACTAATGTCCCATCTTGCAGGCTATCAAAGCCGCGCTTTAGGATCTTCTCGCTTAGACAATATGGGCATTCCATTGATCTACATTAGGTTGCGTCGGAAGCATTATAGCTAGATCCTGCTAACAGACCAGTGCCTTGCAAATGGGGGATAGCTTCTGAGTGTTGGTTGAGCTTGAAATAAGCCCATCCAGTATTCCAAGATGTATTAAAACTAGTTGGAAGAAGTTCTGAGTTTTGCTCAGCGAACTGAATAGCATCCCTCCAACGTTGCTGCTTCACCAACTGATCCATCTGTGTGGTTAGCTCTATCATATTCATTGATCTCTAGTACCTATCTCGCCCCTTGAATAGGAGATAAACCCTCGGGTTTTATCTGCACGAGAGTCAATTCACCTGTCCTAGGCTTATAAAGCCCAGCCTGGATGTCTTACCTAACCCCAGCTCAGCACTTGGGAGATTCTCCCACGCAAGAATGTAGGCTTCAGCCTACGCAAGAATAAAGGTTTCAGCTTATCTCGAATCTAGCGTTAGCCATGACTAATGCGACTCCGCATCGTGAAACAGGGGCGTGCTGAGATAGCGTTCGCCAAAGCTGGGCTGAATCATCACAATCAGCTTGTCCTTGTTCTCAGATCGTTTGGCCACTTGGATGGCCGCGCATAACGCTGCCCCAGATGAGATCCCGGACAGCAACCCTTCTTCCCGCGCGAGTCGCCGACCATAGGTGATGGCATCTTCATCTTTAACCAGGATCACTTCATCAATCAGATCCACCTTTAAAACGGGAGGGATAAATCCCGCGCCGATCCCTTGGATTTTGTGGGGACCAGGAGATCCGCCCGATAAGATAGGGCTGCCTTCAGGCTCCACAGCGATGGCCTGAAATGATTTCTTGCGAGCCTTTAAGACTTCGGCCACGCCAGTTAGGGTGCCCCCAGTGCCCACGCCAGCAATGAGGAAATCTACCTTACCATCGGTATCTGCCCAAATTTCTTCTGCTGTGGTTTGGCGATGAATTTGGGGATTAGCTGGATTGCGAAACTGCTGAAGCATATAGGCATTGGGTAGGGTATCCACCAACTCTTGAGCCCGTTCAATACAACCTCGCATCCCTTCTGTACCTGGGGTCAACTCTAGCTCTGCCCCGTAGGCCCGCAGCATTGCCCGTCGCTCGGCACTCATGGTTTCTGGCATAGTTAGGATCAGGCGATAGCCTTTGGCCGCCGCCACCATGGCCAAGGCAATTCCCGTATTGCCAGAGGTGGGTTCCACCAACACCGTGATACCCGGATGAATCAGTCCTTGTTTTTCGGCAATGGCAATCATATTGCTGCCAATCCGATCTTTCACCGACGCAGAGGGATTCAGGCTCTCCAGCTTGATAATAATTTTGGCCAGGCACCCTTCCATCTCTGGAATGCGATTGAGTTGAATGAGCGGCGTTTTACCAATCAGCTCGGTAATATCGTGGGCAATACGCATAGTGACAGTCTCTGCTTATCAGTTCAATCAAGGAAGAGAACGCGGCCCAGGCAGCTGAGCGTTGCCCTTTACTTAGATGTAATACATCAGGTCAATTTGTTTTTTAGCATCTCTGCGATCGCAAAGATCTTGCAACGTACAATTCTTGAGGATCTTGCTCGCTGCTTGATCCGCTTCGTGCCAAAGTTCTTGGACTACCGCTTTCTCCGTTGTCAGACCTGTTTGGGGTAAAGCGTTCGATTGCGGATCTCTGCCTTCTATACAGTTAATGATTTCTAGTAGGGTAATTTTCCAAGGTTCACGGGCCAATAAATATCCTCCGCGCGCCCCTCGCTGAGAACAGACTAAACCTGAACGGCGCAGAATGGCCAGGAGTTGTTCTAAATATCGATCGGGAATATGTTGTTGGGCTGCAATTTGGCGGATGCGTAGCGGCTCCCCTTGCGGGTAGTGATCCACCAGTGACAGCAATGCCAGCACCGCATATTCACATTTACATGACAATTCCACAGGGCAAGCCCCCCTGAGGCAACAACAGCCTTGGACCTAGTATACTCCGGTTCTCCATCGGAGTTTAGGGATTATCCTGCCTAGCCTTCTGAGTGCTCCTTTCAGCCAGACCTTACCCCAATTCAATCCCCATCCAGCGATACAGCCACAAAATTCCCTGCTGATATCCCGTCCAAATATGAACCCCTGACATCATGCACAGCAATGCTCCCAGCACGAGAAACGGGCCAAAAGGAATCACTTGAAACTTGCCCAGTTTGCCAAATACCCGGCCTCCTATCCCCACCACTGACCCTACCAAACAGGCGAGAAACAGAGTCAGTAAAACATATCGCCACCCTAACCAAGCCCCAATCATCGCCATTAGTTTGCTATCGCCACCGCCCATGGCAACACGGCCAAACGCTAGGCTCGCCAGAAAGCCGATTACATCAATCAGCCAGATCCCCGCAATCACCCCCAAAGCACCAAAGGTAAAACCTTGGGCTGCCCCCGTTAGGCCATTTTGATGCCAGCCCACTAGGGTCTGAAAGGTGATGCCCGAAATTACCCCCAATTGGGTTAAGGGGTTGGGCAATAACATCACATCTAAGTCAATCAGAGCAAGGGCAATCAGGACGCTGGCAAATAGCCAATAGCCCAAGGTTTGCAGTTGATAACCAAATAGCAGAAAAATCCCCAGAAACATACAGGCCGTAGCCGCTTCAACCAAGGGATACCGACTGGCAATCGGGGTCTTACAATAGCGACATTTGCCTTGGAGCCACAGCCAACCTAGCACAGGGACATTGTCATAGGGTTTTAGGGGGGTGTGACATTTGGGACAACGAGAGGGGGGATGAAGAAGAGATAAGCCTTCGGGTAGCCGATAAATCACGACGTTCAAGAAGCTACCCACTGAAGCCCCCAGGCTTACCACCAGTCCATAGATAAAGATTTCTGCCCAACTCATAGCTTTGTACGCATAGATATCCAGATCGCCGAGGGGATCAGGGCTATCTTTTGAGTGCTTCTCCTGAATGTTTGAAGGGAGATAACCTCTACTAGTGAAGGGCCACTCCTATAGGCAGGATACCCACTCTCTAATTGAGTTCGATATCTTCAGGTTGGGAGGACTCGTCGTTCTCCATATCCTCGACAGAAATAAAACATTCATGGGGGAGCAATATCGGATGCTCAGAGAAAATGAGTTGCCCACGCCCAGTGTTTCGATCCATCGCCACCCCAGTCGGAGATTGTGCGTCCACATGAATTTGGCAATAGGCTTGATAGGTTGCGCGAGCAGAGGCCAACATCACATCTGGGGAGGGTAATTGCACAGACTCAGAATGCCGATTCGGGTCAGGGGGATTATGAACGTATGTCACTCGAATATCCCTGTTTTACTAGGTTTAATTACCTGTAATTTGTAGCAAGAAACCCCTATTTCAGCAAGAGCAAAGCCTATATTTATCGACAAAAATTTGTACTTATTCTCAATTTTTTAGACCCATAAACAGCAAAAACGATGACAATTTTTGCGAAAAAATCTCTTGCATTAGCCTGACCATAACCCCGCCGCCAGATATTCATATCCGCAGCGCTCACTGATTTTAAGGGCAATAAAACGAAATTATTCTAAAATGCGATGGACATATTATGGTTGTTTCCGTCTGCATAGACAAAAGAATGGCCAATCATGGGGACACCTAGGGATTCGGCTTTATCCCTAATCGCGATCGCACGCTTTACCTAAGTTAGTGAAGTTGTGCATACTGACCTCTACACCTTGGATTTAACTCAACCATGAGCGAACGACCCACTCGACCGACCCGACCCAACCCATCTAAGCTGGCTAAGCGCAAGCCGAAGAAAGCTCAGTCCCGGACTTTGCTGTTGACGTTAGGTGGTGCGGCATTGCTGGTCGTGGGCGGGGCGCTTGCCTTCTTTTTTCTCCGAGGGAATGACGATAAAGCGGGGCCGTTACCCCTAGGGGCCAAAGTGGTGCCTAGAGACGTCATGCTCAGCGTCACCCTCAACACTGAGGGCGGTAAATGGCAACAAGTCGCCCAGTTCGGGACCACCGATACTCAGAAAACGTTGCAAGACCAGCTCCAGCAGCTAGAGAAAGACGTATTGGAACCCAATGGCCTGTCCTATAAAGCCAATATCCAACCCTGGGCAACCAATCAACTGACCATGGCGCTCTTGCCTCCCACGGTGGACTCCGTTGAGGAGCAAAGCCAGCAGGCCACAATTTGGGTGGTGCCCATCCGCGATCAAGGCCAGTTCGAAAAAGTATTTCAAAACAAGCTCACGTCGGCTAATTCAGCAGATACGCGCACCTATAAAAACACGGAGGTGTACGAATTTGAAGCAGATGATGGCAATCGCTATGGCTTTGCCACTTTAGATAATCGCTGGTTAGTATTTACCGCTGCCGATGCTCCTATTAATGCCGTCATTGATACCTATAAAGGGAAGCCAGCCTTAGCCGATGTGCCCCGGTATCAAGAAGCCCTCAAAGAGATCGAAAACGACGCTGCGATCGCAAAGGTCTATATTAATGTCCCCATCGCCGCCGCTCAGATGAGTCGTGTGCCCTTATCTCCAGCCAGCCAAGAACGTATTCAGAGTGTTCAGGGCATTGGCTCCACCCTGATGGTGGTTAAGGATGGCATCCAATTTAAGGCGATCTCCTGGCTCAAGCCCGATGCCAAGGACACCCTAAAGGCCAAAAATGAGGCCAAAGATATTGCCAAGCATTTACCCGACGATACGTTATTGATGACCTCGGGGGGGAATTTCCAGCAAGTCTGGCGGGACTATGCCCAGGGAAACTTAGCCAAGCTGGTGTTTCCCCTGAATCCTAAAGCTTGGAATGATGACCTCAGCAAACGAACGGGCATTGACTTTAATAACCAGTTTGTCAGCTGGATGGATGGAGAATTCTCTAGTGCCATCATTCCTGCCCAAACTGACGATAAAAAAGGGGTCGGGATCGTCTTCTTAGCCAAAGCCAAAGACCGGACCACCGCCAACCAGGCCTTTCGGGACCTAGATAATGCCATGCGCGAGCGCTTTGATTTTCTCGTGACTGAATCCAAAGTGGGGAATAAAACCGTTACGAACTGGAAGGTTCCCCCTGGACTCCCCATTGCCAGCCATGGCTGGTTGGATAATGACGTGGCCTTTTTTACCCTGGGAGCACCGATTGCCAACCGCTTACTGCCAGCTCCGAAGAAAAATTTAACCCAAGCAGAGAGTTTTCAGGGGGCCACCACTTCAGATTTAGATCCGAATAACGGCCATTTCTATATTGATATGCCGCGTATGTTGGGGTTGCTCGATACCAATCCCCTGCTGCCCAAACTGACGCCCGACACCACAAAATTTATGAAAGGGATCGAAACGATTGGTGTAACGACCGCTATCAACAATGAGTGGAGTACGCGCTACGACATTCATGTCAAACTAAAGAAAGAATCATAGTCGCGCAGGTGCGGCAAACCCACAAGCTTAAGATTGGAGGTTCCCCGATGGCTGCGAAGTTAGATGATGCGACCATTCGTGAACGGGCACAGACGCTCACGGGTTGGACAACAGATGGTCAATCCCTGAAGATTACCCGCAAGTTCAAAGATTTTTTGGCAGCTATGGCTTTTGTAAATAGCTTGGTAGATCCTGCCGAGGCTGCTGGCCATCACCCTGATATTTACATCAGCTACAACCGGGTCGATATTACCCTCACCACCCATGATGCGGGGGGCTTGACGGAGATGGATTTCCGCATGGCCCAAACCATTTCTAATCTGTAGGTCTGGCCCCGAACAGACCACCCATGAGCAACGGCACCCTACCGAATCGATCTGATGTGTGGTTGCAATCTTTGGGCTGGCAGCCTACCCCTGAGCAGGAGCAGCAGTTTGAACGGCTATTTCAGCAAATCGTCCAGGCCAATCAGCAGCTTAATTTAACCCGAATTACGGATCCGCCAGACTTCTGGGAAAAACATTTGTGGGATTCTCTCGTCGGTATTGCGCCTTGGCTACTGACAGAATCTCCTCCGCAAGGGCAGGTTGGCTTCTCGGTAGACAACAGCCGCCCCTTGAAGGTGATTGATATTGGGACGGGAGGTGGGTTTCCAGGGCTACCCATCGCCATTATTAAACCCACCTGGTCCATCACCCTCCTCGACGCCACCCAAAAGAAGCTGACTTTTTTGCAACAGGTGACGGCAGAGCTGGGCTTAGAGAATGTGGGGATGTGTTGCGATCGCGCCGAAAATCTAGGCCAACAGTCTCCCTATCGAGAATCCTTTGATCTCGCCGTTATTCGGGCCGTAGGTCCAGCTTCTGTCTGTGCTGAATACGCCCTCCCTCTATTGGCATTGCAGGGCTATGCTGTCCTGTATCGCGGCCAATGGACCACAGAAGAGCAGGAGGGCTTAATGACAGCCCTCTCAAAACTGGGAGGCGAACTAGTTACCGTATCACCTGTAAAAATGCCCCATTCTCAAGGCATTCGCCACTGTATCTATCTGCGTAAGATTAAGACCACAGATCCTAAATTCCCTCGGCGTGTGGGTGTACCTGCCCGAAAGCCCCTGTAATTTCACACCTATTCATGGCTGGTTTATACACCTAAAAATTCAGGTTATCGATAGGCTTCTAAGCCGCCAATCCAGGTAACGAGAGCCCGGCGGGTGCCTTCAGTCATAGCGGTGACGCGATGTAGGGTATAGCTAGGAAAAATAACCAGGGTGCCCCGAGAACGAGGCATCAGCACAGGCTTTTGAGTGGCATGAAGTTCCAGCCCACCGCCCACATAGGTCTCTGGATCGGAAAGCTGCACAGAGACAGACAACTTTCGCAAACCACTGCGCCGAGACCCAATATCCTGATGCCAGGTGTAATGTCCGCCGGGTTCATATTCCGTAAGCTGAATGGAGCTTTCAAATCCATCCAGCCGAAACTGCCAGTTCTCAGCATTCACCTGAGCAACGTGATGCATAATCTTCTCGTAGATCCAAACGCTGTCAGGGTGGTCGTTTAACCGCAACCACCGCAGGGTGCTATCTCGGGTGGCTTTATGAACAGATTTACCCCCCACTTCTCCGGTCATAGCTTTGACTTGGGAGAAATAGGTTTCAATGGTGTCGCATTCGCGATCGCTAAAGCAATGCTCTAGGGCGACGTATTTGCTGATGGTGGCTTGGTTGGGATTGTCGGAAACAAATTGAATTTTGGTCTCCACCTGCCGATCCATCAGCTGAATGTTATAGACCTGTTGGTTGATGACTTTATATTCAACGTTTGATTGGGCGAGGTCTGGCATAAGAACTTAGACAAGGAGAAATCGGCTGTTGATTGAAATTCTACCTGCATTCCCCGCTTTAGCCTTGAGAGTGCAGCCTTTCTTCAGCTTGCATCAAAGAACGGGTAACGATTGCTAAAAAGAGAATCGATGGCTCTTTTGCACGCGCCCTCTATGGGGTGCGATCTCACCCCGTATCTTTCCCTCACCCCCTACCCCTGAAGCACAGACAAATATGACTGCTCACCATACTCCAACAACTTTAGATCCTGGGTAACCAGCGTCCCATTCAAGATACGAGCTGTAGCTGCCAAGATCCGATCCGCTGGATCACCATGAATTCGTCCTGGTAATCGGGAGCTTTCAATCGCGATTTCTGGTGTTAAAGGCAATAATCTAAGTCCAGGGGCAGCCAAAGCCTCCCGCACCCAGTCCAGACACCCTTTCGATAATCGCAACCGTCCCTTCGACTCCAACATGCCAACTTCCCAAACTGAGATAGCACATACCCCTAACTGCGCCGATTGACTAGCTTGCTCAATGGCAGATAGCCCCTCAGTGGATAAACGTTCCACATTCCCATTGAGTAACCAAATCCAAATATGAGTATCCAATACCAGTAAGTCTTGGGTCACTCAGCATCAGCCTCCCAAACCTCATCCACAGGTGAGATAATATCGCCCGTTACCTGCACCGTGTCCTTCATATAGCCCACAATTGAGGTTTTGCAATCATCATCAACGGGCACTAACTTAGCCACGGGTTGTCCATGTTTGGTAATCACAATTTCTTCATGGGTCTGTTGCACTTGATCCATCAGCTTCAAACATCGGGCTTTGAATTGCCCAGCTCCGATCTGTTGCATATTCAAGCCTTTGCAAAACAGCTTACTCTAG
This sequence comes from Acaryochloris sp. CCMEE 5410, assembly GCF_000238775.2. Classification (NCBI taxonomy): domain Bacteria; kingdom Bacillati; phylum Cyanobacteriota; class Cyanophyceae; order Acaryochloridales; family Acaryochloridaceae; genus Acaryochloris; species Acaryochloris sp. CCMEE 5410. The sequence continues at coordinate 2,945,082 of NZ_AFEJ02000001.1, forward strand.
TATAAACACAACCATGGTCATACTAAATAGGTCATATTTAAACTTACATCAATATGTCGCTATTAAAATAAATTCAAACACAAGGTACTGCATGAACTTGAATATCAACATTTAGTGTCTTCCGAAGAACCGTAAATATTGCATTTAAGCTATCCATCGTTGGATTCCCCTTGGCTGAAAGCATCCGATAAAGACTCTTGATGGGCTTATTGGCTTCAATGGCAAGTTGTTCAAAACCAACCGTTGCATTAACCAAATCCCTAAGTATCAATCGAGCCATATCTGGCTCACCATTGAGCAGCAAGTATGCAGCCTCATCCAGTAAAGCAGTTGCAAACTCCGGCTCCGATTGTACTCGGGCATAAATCGTTTCTTTAAAATCTTTGGTTAGTGCCATGGTGATGACTTCTAGCGATTTACCACTCGGTTATAAATCTGCTCATTCACCTTCGCCGATTGCCACAAATCCACCATCGGCTCTGGATAATCCTTTCCCACCGTCAAGCCAAACATCTCCTGCTCCAATGCCGTTAACTGCCAAGGCGTCTGCACCTGTCCCCCCGGTACATTCTGCAACTCCGGTAACCAATGGCGTACATAATCCCCTTGCGGGTCACAGTCCTTCGCCTGTTTAACAATATTGAAAAACCGAAAACCACGGGCATCATTCCCCACTCCCGCCGCATAATTCCAATTGCCCCAATTGCTACAGACATCGTAATCAATCAGGCAAGATTCAAACCATTCCGCCCCCATCTGCCAATTCAGACCCAAATTCTTGGTTAAAAAGCTGGCCACATTCTGCCGTCCCCGATTCGACATAAACCCCGTCGCCGCTAACTCCCGCATATTGGCATCAATCAGCGGAAACCCCGTCTGGCCCGTTTGCCATTTCTCAAAGGTTTCGCGGTTGTCCTGCCAGGGCAATGCCAGCCCCTGCAACCCCGACAACCGAAAGACCCGCTTGCCATGCTTGGCACAAATAAACCGAAAATAATCCCGCCAGATCAGCTCAAAAATCAGCCAGTACGTAGAGTTATTCTTCACCCGCTCCTGCTCATAGGCTTTCACCTGCTGGTGAATATAGCGCGGCGATACACAGCCCAAGGCAAACCACGGCGAAAACTTGGTGGAATTATTCGGCTGCAGCATCCCATTGCGGGTTTCCTTATACTGCTTGAGGCAATCCTGCTCCCAGATATAGTCTTGCAATCGCGCCAGTGCGGCCGTTTCTCCCCCAGAAAACTGCATCATTGCCCTGGGGTCTAGCTTAGGAGACGATAATCCCCAGTCCTCCAGTTGGGGCAACTCGCCTGGGTCAATATCTGGCAGTGCCGATAAAGACTGGGGAGCGGGAAAGGGGGCTTTAGGTTTGGCAGATTTCTCCACCTGCTTGCGGAACTGGGTGAATACTTCCGGCAGCTCTCGAATCGGGAAAGGCAGTTGTTCTGGGTGAAAGAGGGTACTGCTCCAAAATCGTAGGCACTCAATGCCTAGATCCGCTAAAGCGGTGCGCAGACGAGTCTCGACGTTTATCTCTTCAGCGGTGACTTCTCGGTTAAAATATACCACTTCTACATTCAAGGCTTGGGCCAACTCCGGTACAACCGTTTCGGGATAGCCCTGGCGCAGGATCAGATCGCTCTGCTTGCCCCGCAGAGATTGACGCAAATCTGCCACACTCTCCAATAAAAACTGGGCTCTAAACGGTCCCGTTTTGGGAAAGCCAAAGGGAGTTAGGCCGAACTGACGGGGGTCAAAGCAGTAGCAAGGAATCACATCCGCATTGGAACGCACCGCTTGATGGAGCGGTGCATGGTCATGGAGCCGCAAGTCATTGCGAAACCAAATGAGGACTCGCACCCTTATCCCCCTAGAGGCGTTACACCACTAACGGGTTGAGCAAAGCTCGTGGCTCTCTGGAGGGCGATTAAAGCTCGGTTATAGTTCAAAATGGCGGAAATCAAGTTGCCCTTGGCTTGGGTTAGGGAGTTTTCAGCACTGGTCACATCTAACTGAGTACCAATCCCAGCACTAGATCGCAACCGCGCCAAGGCTAGACTTTCTTCTGCCAGCTGGACACTGCTTTGGGCCGTATTGATATTGCGTAAATTCGATTGCAGATCGGCATAGGCTTGCTCCACCTCAAACCGCAGATCATTTTTGGTATCGGCAAATTGAGTTTCTGCGATCGCAATATTCTCTTCCTGCTGCGCCGCATTGGACTTCGCTGCTCCGCCATCAAAAAAGTTGATGGAGACCTGCAGCCCCACTGAGTAGCCAAAGGCACCAGACACATCATCATCCAGCTCATCCACTACTTCCGCGCTAGCAAAAGCCTGCAGTTGGGGTTTATTGGCCGCTAGGGCAACACGGCGCTGCTGCTGAGCCAAACGGCGTTGACTGAGAAGTTGCGCCAGCTCTACCCGATTTTGAAGAGCCAACACAATACTGTCTTCTAAGTTCAACAGCCAGCCACCCGCAATATTAACCTGATCTGCCGCCGACAGGTTGACCGTTTCCTTGATATTGAGCCGCTGGGCCAGTTGCCGTTGGGCAATTTTCTGGAGGTTTTCGGCCTGGGTGGCATTTTGGATCGTATCCGCTAGCTGAACTTCCGCCTGCAGCACATCAAACTTGGTGCCAATCCCAGCCTGCTCCCGTACCCTGGCCACCTCTAGGCTGGCCTCCGCATTGCGGACGGCATCTTTCGAAACGGTAATCAGGGCTGAGGACTGCTGCAGATTGTAGTAGTCATTCGCCACATCTAACCGCAATTGCTCAAGCTGTCGCTTTAGCTCTAACTCAGAAATTTTGACCTGGGCCTTGGCGGCCTCAATTTGCCCGGACCGGAACCCTGACGTGTAGATATTGTAGGTAGCCGAGATCGTCCCCTGAATACGATTCGAAATCCCCCCTTGGTTCCCTTGGCTAATCGGTACCGCTGCAATGGGCTGCAACGGGGTTACATTCGTAATGGCAAAGGAGGTTGCACTGGTATTGGCCCGCAATTGCAGCTGCTGAATTTGCTGATCAAAAATTTGTTGTTGACTCTGGTTTTGATCCTGCTGTAACCGCAACTGTAGTTGCTGAATATCGATAGACAGTTCTTGCTGGGATTGAAACTGTTGGGTTTGCAAACTGAGCAACGTTCGCTGCTGGGCTTGGAGTTGTGCCGCTGCATCTACCTGAATCGGCGTTTGGTTGAGAAGAAAATTAGCGGAATCCGTCCGGGTCAAAGCCGACTGCACACTCAGGGTGGGCCAATTAGCTGCTTTCGCCTGGGATAAAAAACTCTGGTTTTGCTGCAGCTGCAACTCCGTAACTTGTAGGGTCAGATTATTGCGCAGAGCCAGCTCATAGGCCTGCTGGAGGGTGAGGGGCTGATCGAGGTTAATCTCTACATCTGAGGCTTGCGTGGGTACACTCAACAAGGAGGAGTCTCGGTTCAGCTTAGATTCTGGTGCAGTTGCCTCAGGGGTCTGCCCTAAAGACGGCTGTATCCCAAGGCCAATCAGGGCTATTCCTAAACCCGCCGCCAGATAAAGTCGGATCACCATATTGTTGGACCTATCAATTCTCTGCTCATACGCTATGGGGATCGGCTTAATTCCACCTTAAAACCACTTAGAGTCGCAAATCTCAGTGTAAACCATTGTCTGTGATCGCCTCTGTTACATAGAGATGGCATACAGAGATTAGTAAGGTTCTAGGTCGCCGCTAGTCCCCAAGGCGCAGCGTCCAAGGGTTGAGACATTGCTTCTTCTGCAATCCATGCTGTCTGCCAAGGACCACCGCCCACTTCTAGACCACAGAGGTGACTATGAGCTTTAAGGAGCAGGGTGGTTCCTTGCTGATGATAGCGTTTTAAAGTGAGGGTGACACAGCCATGCATGGTGTCCTTACAGATAAAAATCAGGCCGTTCTGAGTGGGGGCACGGAGGGGAGTGCCGTTGCGATCGCAACTCGCCCAAATTTCCACCGCATATTCCGAATTCCTGGCCGTCATCGTCCACTCCCCCCAAGGCGTTACCGACCAAGAGATCTCAGAATTCCAGGGGGCAAACTCATAAAACTGCCCCTGATGATGAATGCCAATCAAACCCACAGATTCCATCCACCACAATACCCCTCGACGTCCAGCTGCCGCCGTTAACGCTAAATTCGGCTGATTTTCAAAACAATTGCAATTAATCCAAAACCATTTCTGGGGAAAGGCTCCTCCCCAATTTTTCTCAGCATAGGCAGGGGCATTTTCAAAAACAAATCGCTGGCCTTGCCAGTCCACCCACCCCGTCGCCCATCCATGGGCCATCATCACCTGCCATCCAGGTTCAAAAATGGGCAAAAACGATAGCAGTCCTGCGGTGGCTCGTTGCGTCTTCCCCGCCTCTCCCCAAGCATAAATCGGTTGAATTCGATAAGCCCAATGAGCGGTTTGCCCCGTTCCCGGATCTTGCAGATGGCCTTGATGCCAAGTATGGGTTCCCTGATATCCCTGGATGATTTGCCGATCAAACTCATCAGGCGCTAGCCACTGGGGTTGTAAGCCTGGAATTCCACAACTCCAATGGCCCAGGCCTAATGGCCCCATGCCTGCAGGAGCCCCCCAAGACCAAAACTGACGAACATCTGCAAAGGTTCGGCAAAAATAAGTATCTTCAGGACCTAAAATCTGGGCAGCCCCACCGCTATGGGGTTGCCCCCCGATGGGATCTTCAATGGAATACATAAAAGCGAAGGTCTGATCCAGCTCTGGCAAGGTGACCCGGTAATACCAGCCTTCAAAAAATCGCCGCTGACTACCATCCCAGTGATAACCACTGTGAGGCGTAATCAGGGTGGAGGGCAGCGTATCCATAACCCAGTTCTGCAGAACCATTCCTGGATCTACATGGCTCTGAGGCTTTTCGTCCATAACATCTCTTCTTTCATCATAGGATCTGGCCGGGAAGAAGAGCGGATACGACGCCATACAAAAAGTTAGCCTCAGGAGGGCTCACGAGGAGCCAGGGAGCAGAACCCCTGAGGCAAATGCTATCCTAACAAGGCCAGCCAGTCAGCCACCTGAGTGGATTTACGGAAACTATTTTTTCTCAGAGAACCAATATTTGTAAGGTGCGCAGCCATTGATGCCCCATCAGATATTCGAGCTCTCCTGAACCAGACACGATGCCTGCGAAAAAATGGCTCAGCCCTTGGGAAAGACTGAGCCATTTTGATGTCTTCTCCTTGAATACAGGACGCTACGACGGCGGCATAGCCATATTAGTAGAGGCGGCATCCAGGATCGTGAATAAGAGTCCTAGGGCTTAGGAACAGATGGCATCGGTACCGTTGGAGCAATATTAGACTCCGAAGGAGGCGTTGTTGGCGCATCCGGCGCGGCAGGGGTGGTCGGTACTGATGGCTGGGGAACAGACGGTAACGGCACGGTTGGTGCAACAGCAGGATCCGATGTTGCTCCAGCCGGAGCAGGCGATGCACCGGTTGATGCATCTGCTTTCACACAGTTGAGGGTACGCAAGGTGGCTGCTGCCGCATAATTACGCTGAGCCGATTGGTTGGGCGTAAAGGCCAAACCCTTTTCATTCAAGGGAGAGGCCACACCACAATAGCTGGACATTTCGGTAATCACAGTAGATGCCCAGTGACCACTGGTATCGGTGAAATTGAGAGCCGGTTGCTTCTCAGCCAGTTGAGTCTCTAGTCCTCCCAAAGATTTGGCATACAGGGCCGCTTTCTTGAGCACTGCCATCATTTCTGCTCGAGTGACTTTACGAGTGGGCTGAAAGGTCCCATCTGGATAGCCTTTAACGATATCGTTTTGCTGGGCAAAGGCAATCTTAGCTGCACTCCAACGACTGGCCGCCACATCTGGGTAGGGATTACCGCTGGCTTGGCTGGGAACCGTAAAGTTAACACCAGGGATATTCTTCAGAGACTCTAGAATCATGGAGACCAATTGCTCACGGGTCAAAGACTCCAACGGACGGAAGGTATTATCTTCAAACCCAGCAATAAACTTAAGAGCAACGGCTTGACTAATATCTTTGAGATAAATGTCATTTTCGACATCTGGAAACGGTACTGCGCTAATCCCTTTAGAGAGATAAACATGACCTAACGTTTTCTTCTTAAAGCTTCGTTTCGTCAGTCGCCATTCAGGATTCAAAATAATTTTGGCAAATCCAGGCGTTTTACCATTAGTGCGACCCAATTCAATAACCTGATCCCCCCCTGCCTTGGAGTCAGGAATACCCATCAAAACCATATCTGTATCCGTTTTCTGAATTTGGACGAGATAACGTCCGCCCAAATCTTCGCCGTCCACGCGAATTGAGTAGCCATTTTGATCCACACTGCGGCCACACAAACCAGTGAAGTCAAAGTTCAGTAAGAGAGGGTCGACGACAACCGGATTACTGCCACTTTCACTCCAGCATTCTTTTTCCGAGGAAATTTGTTCCAGGATCAAGAGTTGGTGAATATTGCCATTGCCGATCGGGGCTGCTACCAACACAAACTTAGACTGATCGATTTCTCTTTCACTAAAGGTCGCGGCTCGGGCTGCTGGCATAGTGGCCCCTACTGCAAACGTGGCAGAGGCCGCAAAAGCGAGGAGTTGAACAATGGGGCGTAAGGATAATTTCATGGGTTTGGCTCTACAACGGGTTGGTGAATTCTGTTGAGCGATATGGATCAGCCTTTGTGACGATATGCATCATCTGGCTTGTTCCGGGGGTTCGTTTTAAGTCGAGAGTGTATCACGCCAAACCGTTTATTTTTCTTTATCCTCCCAAAATATAACTAATTTTTAAGCCCTGATTTTGGTAGTGAAGGTGGCCTATACCAACGCCACAAACGATGAGGACTCACCCCCAAGGTATACAGCCCCAACAACGCCCAATTCCGCAAGGTACAGCGGAGAATGCCTTCCTGTTCCCAACGCCGAGGCGAGACTAAAACGCGATCGCAGACAAACTGAATCGGAATTTGCTTCTGTTTAAGCTGCCGCATGAGCGCCACGTCTTCCATGATCGGGATATTGGGAAAGCCGCCCACCTGATCAAACGTGGCCCGATCGACAAATATGGCTTGGTCGCCATAGGGAATGCGCGTTAAACGCGATCGCACCGAGGCGACGCGGCTAACCCACTTCAGGCCCGCTCTAGGACTATCAATGCCCAGATCAAAGGCCCCGGCAGCAGCTTGCTCCATCGTCAACTTGATTTGCAGTAGTGCCGTTGACGGCAGTCTGGTATCCGCATGTAAAAACAACAGGGTGGGCGCTTGGGCCAGTTTAGCCCCGGCATTCATCTGAGATCCGCGTCCCACCGGAGCAGTGATTCCTTGGATGTCAGGGGGCAGATATTTCAGCGTTGAACCCTCTGGATCACCGTCCACCACAAGGACTTCATAAACCATATCCCCGGCAATGGCCTGGAGATGGTCAACCAAGCGCAAAATATTCGCCCCTTCATACAGCACAGGAATAACAATGGAAAGTTCAGGGTGCATCGTGGCCCAAGAGGTCAAGATGTTGCTGCAGAAAAGTCATACTTTCGGTTTGGGCACCCGCCTGGGATAGTCGTTGGTGGAAGTGACGTAAATCGTCTAATGTATCGACATCATACCAAGTCGGTAGTTGGTGCACAGAACAGGATTGGAGGCGCTGCAGAGTTTGCTCGAACACCGTCTCTGTACTCCAGGGCATATCGGCAAAAACCCCAGGTGTAAAGGTCTCAGGTGTAAATCCGAGGGTATAGTACCCACCATCATCACTTGGACCAATCACGACTTGCTGCTGCTCTAGAGCCTTCAGTCCATGTTGCAAATAGGCCAGGGGCAAATCAGGACTATCGCTACCTGTAATTAAAGCACCGCCATATCCCTTCTCAAAACAGGTGGTAAAGGCATGGGCCATGCGATCACCCAAATCATCTCCTTGCTGGGGCAGGTAGGTATATTGAGGACCTAACCAATCCTGCACCGCAGTTTCTGCTGCCGCCGGAGCATAGAAAATTAGGTGGTCTATCCCCAATTGTTGGGTGGTGAAGAGTAAATCTCTAGCAAAGCAGCCGTAGAGCGCCGCAGCTGCTTCAAACCCAATACTTCGTCCTAATCGAGATTTAACCGTGCCAGGGATAGGGTTTTTGACAAAGAGCAGGAGGCAAAAGGGCGTATTGGAGGACCTATCCTGGTCGTTCATAAAAACGATGGCAAACCGAACGTCCCTATCATATCGGCTCTAAGCCGCTTTCAGATTCAGAGAACGGGCGCGACGATGTCCCAAGGCATAGCATAGACGGCGCTCTAGGGTGCGATGGGTGCAGCGCACCACCCGGTTCTGATCGGCATTGGCAAAGAACCAATCACAACGCCATAAATAACGCTGACAAGTTAACACCCACTGTTGCCCCTCAAATTCAAATTGAGCCATGAAATGAGCTTGGTGTTTCGATTGCTCACTCAGACGAATTTTTAACCCTAAGCCTTTTTGCAGTCTGGCACTCATCGCTCGATCCAGTTCTTGCTGAAATGCAGCCCGCAAGAATACTAACCGCCGCCGATACCGAATTGCCATACGGAGCTTGCGCTGTTGATAGCGCTGGCGTTGGTTGCAATAGGCTTGATCCACTTGGGTTGCCACAAAAGCTTGCGTAGGCGTGGTTAGACCGATGGACATTGCTTGCGTCTCCAGAGGGGCTAAATTAGTACAAATGTACTTTATCTGTATTTTTTGCCTCTGTCAATCCCTAAACAAGTGCAGGGTGGATTGGAACAACATGTAACCAATACACCATATGTAGCTAATCTATTTAGTTTAAATACTACATGTAGTGCTTTGAGTTCATCGCAATCAAAAAAGAGGCTCTGCAAGCAGAGCCTCTTAAGGTAGTCAATGATTAATGCAGGATGTGAAATCACCCAAACTTGATAGTGGGTGATGCAGCGTTATGCGATCGCAGCCATCTTCACATCATTGGTATTTAGAATTTCTTGAAGCTCATCCGAATCCATCGTTTCATTCTCAACTAGACGGCGAGTAATTTCATCAAGAATTGCACGGTTGCCCACCAACACATCTTTGGCACGCCGGTAGGCTTGATCCACTAGGTTACGAACCTCATCATCAATCGTGGCGGCTGTCTCTTCTGAGAAGTCTCGCTCGCTCATGATGTCGCGTCCCATGAAAGGATTGCCTTGCTGACGACCTAAAGCCACAGGACCTAAACGATCGCTCATGCCATATCGCGTAATCATGTCTCGCGCCGTGCGAGCAACCACTTGAAGATCGCTAGAAGCTCCTACAGTAACTTCTTCTTCACCATAAACAATTTCCTCAGCAATTCGACCGCCAAGTGCAACAGCCATTTCGTTTTGCATACGACTTCGGCTTTTGAGCATTTGATCTTCACTAGGGGTAAACCACGTCAATCCCTCAGCTCGTCCTCGAGGAATGATGCTGATTTTCTGAACTGGGTCGTAGTCTGGCATCAACGCACCCACAAGAGCATGGCCTGCTTCATGATAGGCAACTAAACGCTTACGGTGCTCGCTCATCACACGATCTTTCTTCTCAGGACCAGCCAAGACACGGTCAACGGCATCGTTGATTTCATCCATAGAAATCTCAGTCAGATTTCGACGAGCCGCTAGAATCGCAGCTTCATTTAAGAGGTTAGACAAGTCAGCACCGGTAAATCCAGGGGTCCGACGAGCCATTTTCTCTAAGTCAACATCCTTAGAAAGGGTTTTGCCGCGAGCATGGACATTAAGAATTTCACGACGTCCTTTGTAATCGGGGCGATCCACCACCACTTGGCGGTCAAAACGACCGGGACGCATAAGGGCTGCATCCAGTACATCAGGACGGTTAGTCGCTGCAATAATAATGATGCCAGTGTTACCTTCAAAGCCATCCATTTCTGTTAGGAGCTGGTTGAGGGTCTGTTCCCGCTCATCATTACCGCCACCTAAACCAGCACCCCGCTGACGGCCAACGGCATCGATTTCATCGATAAAGACGATACAAGGAGCGTTGGTTTTAGCTTGCTCAAACAAGTCTCTGACTCGAGATGCACCCACACCCACAAACATTTCCACAAACTCTGAACCAGAGATGGAGAAAAAGGGCACACCAGCTTCTCCAGCCACAGCCTTCGCTAAAAGGGTTTTACCGGTTCCAGGAGGACCCACCAGCAGTACGCCCTTAGGAATCTTGGCACCGACTGCGGTAAAGCGGTCTGCATTCTTTAGAAAGTCAACGACTTCTGTCAGCTCTAATTTGGCCTGCTCAATACCCGCCACATCATTAAAAGTGACTTGGGTTTGAGGCTCCATCTGCACACGAGCCTTGGACTTACCAAAGTTCATGGCTTGGTTACCCGGTCCAGACTGCGCCCGACGGAACAAAAAGAATAGTCCCACGAGTAAAAGGACAGGGACCAAAAATGTACTCAATGCCTTAAACCAAACCCCTTCTTCTCTTTGAGGAAGGACAGCAATATCAACATCTTGCTTCGTCAAGATATCGATAAAGTCTGGATCTGGGGGCAAGTTAACGGTAATCGTGCCCTCGCCAGATTTCACTTCAGCCATCGTTCGGTCGGCGCTGATGCGAATTTTTTCAACGTTGTTATTTTCAACTTCTTCGATCAGCTTGCTGTAACGCCAAGTTGGGTTATCAGCAGGCTGGCGCTCTAGCAAAGCTGTCCCTAATGCCAAGACAACAATGGCTAACAGCGCATACAATCCTGCATTTCTCCACCGCTTATTCACGGACTTTAATCCTCCAGGTTCAGAATGGGGCGATGCGATCGCTACATTAACTAATGTTAACCCATTCTTTCAGAGGTGGGGCTAGCTGCTGGTAATTACGCTGTTTTCTGGATTCACCAAACGTAAGAGCTTCTGCTTAATTTGGGTATCGTAGACGCTCCACTTCAGCTTGGCGTAATCCGAGTTCTCATTCAGCCCCGACAAAAAGCCCATAGGAATTTCAAATCCACCCGCCAGGGAGCGGCCACCCCCAAAAAATCGGCCCTGGGTATCTTGACCAAAGGCTTCTTTAATAAATTCATCAGGGTCTAGGGTTAGCTTCGTGGTGCGCAAGGACCCGACCACCAATTCCAGATCTTCATCTTCATCATGGACAATGCCATACACCACTGCCGTATGCACATTGTCTTCAGTCACTAAAAAATCTGCCGCTTGAGGGATGGCATCGCGGTTGTCATAGCGGAGAAAACCGACACCAGCAATCGTCACATTGTTGTAGACGCTGCGATTTTTGAGAGCGCTCTCAATCACATCCATGACCTGCTTCGACCGAGAAGATTGCAGCACCGTATTCAGGAGCTGACTATCGTAGAAGCGGCTTAAGTAGGCCGCTGCCAGAAAATCTTCTTCTTGGGCTTGCTTGAGAAAGTTGGTGTCAGAACGCAGGCCATGCATGAGCGCCGTTGCACAATTCACATGTTCACTGACATTGCTATCAAACTCTAGTAAACCAGCCTGGAGATACTGGGTCAGGATCGTCGCTGTCGCCCGAGTATTGGGCCGTACATCCGTAAATTCAGCTTCTACCCCTTCTTGCAAACTGTGGTGATCGATAACGACGGTGATCGGAATATCCGCCGCCTGTAAAATCGGTAGTAATTGGCTGGTCGTGCCCTGATTATCAATCAAGACACAGCCCTGATAAGCTGATAAATCTTTTCCTTTGGTTTTTGGAGACTGACAAGCCCATCGTTGCACGGGCAGATTGGTCAGTTTCACTAGGGCAATATTCTCTTGATGGCTCAGGGTGCCAGCGTAGAGAATTTCGCATTGAATATCATACTGCTCTGCAATCAGCTTGTAGGCCCAAGCGGAAGACAAGGCATCTGGATCAGGAAAGTCTTGCAAAATCACAAGTTGCGAATCGCCGCGATGACTTTCGAGTACCTTAGCAAAAGCGTCAGCACGTTGTTCCTGGGCTCGCCCATTCAGACTCGTAAGATTACTAGAAGATCGAGCACCCAGTTTTTCAGACGAGTTGAGATTGGCTGAACGAGTCTCTGATTTAGGGTCAACTGACTTCAAAGAAGTTGAAACCATAGTAAAAACCTAATGTTAGGTAGGAGTAATATTCAGATGGAACATAGACACGGACAGAACCGCTTAATTTAAGGCAAAGCAGATTCTGAAGATTATCACGAATCGCTGGGATTGGGATCGGTGCTAGCTATCCTGCAGGCGCTTACTCCACTGATTCCCTTATGCTTATTTTCTTCGATCCTAATTGAAAATACCAGCCCCTTAATGTGAGGATACCCCTAAAGTTATGGGGAAGAATACTCGCCTTTATGCGTTTAAGGCAGAGTAACAAGCCACAAATTACATACCAATGACATATTTACGCCATTCTTGATGAACCCCATTGCGTAGATGCTTGGTGACCTCAAAATACAGGCTACTGTAAGGACGACGCGGCGTTTGCTTCAGGATCATCCGGGCTTCTTTAGGCGTCCGATTGCCTTTTTTGACGTTACAGCGGACACAGGCCGTCACCATATTTTCCCAGGTATCTCCCCCTCCTCGTGATCGGGGCATCACATGATCTAGGGTTAAATCATCACCAGCATGTCCGCAATATTGACATGTATGGCTATCGCGATGTAGTAGGTTTCGGCGAGTTAAGGGAATTTCTTTGTAAGGCACCCGCACATATTGGCGCAATCGAATGACCGTCGGCAAGGGAAAGTCTCGATACACAAACTTACCGTTGTGTTCTACTTGCTCAGCTTTTTCTTTGAGGACTAAAACAACCGCTCGACGCCAACTGGTGATATTGAGCGGCTCATAGGAGGCATTCAGAACGAGAACTTTGCCCATGAATCCTTGCCCAGGCAGATCTGATACAGATAGTAGCACATACCCCATGAAACCTATGATTGGGCAATACTTAGGCCCATTTACTGAGGGCTGACGGTAAATACCCCCCAAACGTTACGGTTGTCCCAACGACAGTCTAGAGTGGCGCTGCTTATAGTGATGAATGTATGAATTCAGCAAACCAAGTCCTGGAAATCGTCAGGGGGTAACCCTAACGATTTGCGACTGACGGCTCCCCCTGGTGCTGCCCTACTGCAAAGTCATTTGATGACCGCTTGGTAATCCCCACAGCACTAAAACCGTCTACACCAGGTTCGGTAAATACGCCTTCAAGATCTGGCTAGGAAAGCCAAGTATAGAGGTAAGTTAACCCTCCCACGGCGCTTGCTATTAGTACAAATGAACTAATAGCTCGTCTATGGGTGTTCTAGAACCCGGTCAGTGACCTGTTTGCTTAACAGACAATTTTTTAGAAGGAGCCTGTAAAAACCTATGGCAAAAGTTGTTGGAATAGATTTAGGAACCACTAACTCTTGCGTAGCAGTGATGGAAGGGGGCAAACCCACGGTCATTGCCAACGCAGAAGGATTCCGGACAACCCCCTCCGTTGTCGCTTATGCCAAGAATGGTGATCGCCTGGTCGGTCAAATTGCCAAGCGCCAATCGGTCATGAACCCTGAGAATACGTTCTACTCAGTGAAGCGATTCATTGGCCGCCGTCAAGACGAAGTCACCCATGAAACGACTGAAGTCTCCTATCAAGTCCTCACTGAAGGAGGCAGCATTAAAGTGGACTGCCCTGCAGCAGGCAAGAAGTTTGCCCCTGAAGAGATTTCAGCTCAGGTCCTCCGCAAATTAGTCGATGATGCCAGTAAATATCTCGGCGAAAAAGTCACTCAGGCGGTGATTACCGTTCCCGCCTATTTCAACGATTCCCAGCGCCAAGCCACAAAGGATGCCGGCAAGATTGCCGGTGTGGAAGTCCTGCGGATTATTAACGAGCCCACCGCTGCTTCTCTCGCCTACGGTTTAGATAAAAAAAGCAACGAAACCATTTTGGTATTTGACCTTGGGGGAGGAACCTTCGACGTCTCCGTACTTGAAGTGGGTGACGGGGTGTTTGAAGTACTCTCCACTTCAGGTGATACCCACTTGGGCGGGGATGACTTCGACAAACAGATTGTGGATTACTTGGCAGCCGAGTTCCAGAAAGCCGAAGGCATTGATCTACGCAAAGATAAGCAAGCCCTACAGCGTCTGACTGAAGCGGCAGAAAAAGCGAAAATTGAGCTTTCCAATGTCACCCAAGCGGATGTCAACCTTCCCTTTATCACAGCGACTCAAGATGGTCCTAAGCATTTAGACACCACCCTTACTCGCGCTAAGTTTGAAGAGCTCTGTTCTGATTTGATCGACCGCTGTCGGATTCCCGTTGAGAATGCCGTCCGTGATGCCAAAATCGATAAGAGCGCTCTTGATGAAGTGGTGATGGTTGGGGGTTCCACCCGCATTCCCGCGATTTTAGAAGTCGTTAAGAAAGTCCTTGGTAAAGAACCCAACCAATCTGTTAACCCGGATGAAGTGGTTGCCGTCGGTGCTGCCATTCAAGGGGGTGTGCTGGCCGGTGAAGTTAAAGATATTCTCTTACTAGACGTCACACCACTGTCCTTGGGAGTTGAAACTCTCGGTGGCGTCATGACCAAGCTGATTCCCAGAAACACCACGATTCCCACCAAGAAATCAGAAGTGTTCTCAACGGCGGTGGATGGCCAAACCAATGTGGAGATTCATGTACTCCAGGGTGAGCGGGAAATGTCCACAGACAACAAGAGTCTGGGAACCTTCCGCTTAGACGGGATTCCTCCCGCCCCTCGAGGCGTGCCTCAAATTGAAGTCACCTTCGATATTGATGCCAACGGTATTCTCAATGTCACCGCTAAAGAAAAAGGCACTGGCAAAGAACAATCCATTAGCATTACGGGGGCTTCCACCCTGTCCGATGCCGAAGTCGACAAGATGGTTCAAGATGCAGAGCAAAATGCCTCTGTAGACAAAGAACGTCGCGAGAAAATCGAGACCAAGAACCAGGCCGATACGCTGGTGTACCAATCCGAGAAGCAATTGTCTGAATTAGGCGATAAGGTTTCCAGTGAGGATAAAGAGAAGGCTGAAGGGCTAATCAAAGATCTTAAAGAAGCCATCTCCAGTGAAAACCATGAGCAAATGCAGTCTCTAACCACTGAGTTGCAGCAAGCCCTATACAGCATCAGCACACAGCTCTATCAGCAAGGTGATGCTGCAGCGGCAGGAGCACCCGAAGGGGCTGCACCGGATGAGCCTAGTGACACTACTGGTGGCGACGATGATGTCATCGATGCTGATTTCACTGAAACGAAATAGAGTTCGCGATCTATCGGTTCGCTAGAGTCGATAGATCCGTCTTAAGACTTAGGTTTCTATTACTCCTTCTAAACTCTGCTCTTAATCAAAGAGCAGAGTTTTTTTCATGAGTGAAATCTGAGGCCTTCTGCAGACGTAATCCAGAGACAAATTATATTGCGACTGATTCAGCTCATTCGCTAGTTATGCAAATGCTAGCAATAAGGTCTCCGCTGGCAATTGCGCGACATCAAGGGCCAGGTCAGTAGCGATGGGTTATGAAATTCACTACAGTTGCGCGATCGCAATCACCGCATCCAACCCATGGATGGCTTCCAATAAAACATAGATAGCTTTTACATCCCATAGAGGCAATGCACAAAACCAGGCGCATTCTCAGCCGCAAGGTGGGCAGGGAAGACGTCGGCGTTTCGCCTAACCAAGCTGTCTATTGATGATGTGGAGCAGGTTGAATGTTAGGGGCAGTTGCCTTCATACCGATTACCGAAATAGCAGCTGTTATTCTCAGCATATTTATCGGGTTGCGAACCCGCCCCAACGCTTATCCAGTAGCAGGAGCCCTGGCCCTGGGTATTGTGTCTGGCCTGGGCCTTCTCTCGTTCTTGCTTCAGATCGGCTTTTTGCTAGGACGACCTGAGTGGCTACCCTTTGTGGAACTGGCTGTTTTACTGCCTTTAGTGGGACTGCAATGGCGACGATGGCCCATCATCAGGGATATTCCCCACCGCATCATGATGATAGGTCGAGAGGCTCCAGTCACACTGACAGTCTTGGCCGTTGCCCTACTCTACCTGTTGCTTCAAGCCGTGCTCCTACCACCGAGTAGTTGGGATGCCCTGACCTACCACTTACCGAGAGTCCTACTCTGGGAGCAAAATCGCAGCCTGTTCCTCCGAGATTTCATCATTACGCCCCAAGCCGCCTTCCCAGTGGGGTCAGATATTCTCTCGCACTTATTCTTACGATTCGGGACGGACTATGGGTTGGGGCTATTTAGTTGGCTATCGTATCTGACGATATTGCTGGCTACCTATGGACTCGCACGTCCGCGAGTGAATCGCCACATCGCTTTAACCACAGCCCTTATCATCGCTTCACTCCCCGAAGTGGTCTATCAGGCCACGGGCACCAAAAATGACATTATCCTAGCGGCAGTGGCGATTGCCTGTGTAGTTTGGGCGGATCGCTGGTTGCAGTCTCCTTCCTTTGAAGCACTGTTGGGGTTGGGCTTGACTCTCTGTTTTGGCGTAGCGGTAAAAACAACCTTCGTTCTATTTGCCTTTTTCTTTGGGCTGACTTGGCTGAGTTTAGTGGTTCAGCAAGGACGGTTGGGCTTGCTGGTGCAGTCATCCATGCGACATTGGCGCTGGATTGGGGTCAGCTTAGTCCCGGCTGTAATTCTGTCCCAGGCCTGGTTGTTTTGGGATAACTATCGCCAGTTTGGTGGATTTCTGGGACCTGCTAAGTTTGCGATCGCAAACCGCAACAATGATGGTTTAGTCGGCGGCATTGCCAACTTGATTCGCTATAGCTTCCAAAGTATTCACCTACTTCAGCCTGTGGATATCCTGTGGAAAAAGGGGATGGGTTGGTCCCTGACAGATGGCTTACAAAATCTCTACAACACAATTTTTGAACCGATCTTAGGGATGGCGGGCCGCAGTCAATTAGCCTTATCCACGCCTTTTGTTATCCTCTGGGATATGAAAGAAGATACATCCTGGTTTGGGCCATTGGGAATTTTGCTGGTGGTCCCAGCGGTGGTTTGGTGTGCTGTTAAAGGCCAACGACTCCCTAGAATCATGGCATTTGTGTCCATCGCCTTGGTATTGGCCCTCTGCTATGCCATGGGCTGGTCACCCTGGAAAAGTCGGTTCTTTATTTTGGTGGCGGCAACGAGTGGCCTGTGTGTAGCCATGCTGTTACAGCGACTTCAACCAAGACCCTGGATGCTCAATGGTTTACGGATGCTGAGTTTGGTGATCCTTTGCTATGCCTGTGCATTTAATTTCGCCAAACCGCTCTGGTATATGCCCTCGCCTCAGCCCTTAGACAATATTTGGGTCTTGAGTGACTGGACCCGCAACCGTTTGATTTATGAGCAAGCTAATGGGGGAGATCGAGTAGAACAGATTGGACAACATATTCTACCAGGGCAAAAAGTGGCTGTTGTGGGCTATGACCATTACTTTCCGATGATGTTTCATAATCCAGGACGTGAGTTTGTTTTACTCCCGGCGGACAAGACCCCTAATAAGCAATACGATTTGGCGACAATCGAATCCCGCTTAGCAGAGGCAGATTATTTGTTGTGTTTGGAACAAGCGTGCGATCTCAACAACTTAGATCTCCAACTCAATTTACTCTGGCAAACTGCCCCTCACTTCCGTTTTACGCAACTATACGAAATTACCTCTCCTGCCCGGCTTAACCAGAGGTAAAGCCCTATCAGCCCATTGCCATATCTTTTCTGGTGCTGTCAGGAATGGCCATCGCAAAGCCCCGTCCAGCCACCAACTTTACTCCAGTCTTGATCCATCCTCTTAAAGCAAGCCATGGATTCTAGACAGAGGCCAATGATTGCACCATTCTTGATGCAATCATTGGCCTCTGTCTAGAATCCTGGTACGAGTCTTGGTGAGGTTTTTCTTCAATCCAAGGCTTTAGTCGGCAATCAATCTAATCGTCAGAAATTCAGTGGTTCCCAACGACTACGGGCTTGGGAACCATCACCTCGACGCGCCATCGCCAGTAGAAAGTCACTGGTTCCAATCAGCAAGGTGTAAATTAAATCCACAGTGAAGTCTTCTTCATCGACCGCACTAGGGGGTAAACGGGTCGCATTGGAGTCATCAAACACATCAAACCGATAAACCGGTCCCGACAGCGATCGACCTGATTCACTTTGAGCCTCTCTCAAACTGATATTCGTGGATTCAAGCTTTTGAAAGGAAAGGATATGGAGTGATGCTTTATTCCCAACAGATTCCAGTGTCCGATACATCCGTAGAGTCGCTAAAATTCTGCTGGTATACTCCTGAAAATCAATATCCTTGGTGGCCGCGATGGAAAAGCGTCCTTCCAAAGCATTAAAGGTATAGTCCGCATATTCATAGATGGGATAACGGACAGTTGTGCGGCTGCTATTTTCTGCAATCACCCGTGGCCCTCGCAGACCGTCCCAGGAAACACTGCCATCTGTGGCACCATTTTCTTGATCAGTGAGTGGGCAAACGGTTCCAGTGCCTTGCGGACTACTAGATTGATCCCCAAAGAAAGTTCGTTCAGTATCGGGAGCAACTGCTGGCCAGAACGTACTCAAGGCGGCACAGAGCTTTGCAT
Organism: Acaryochloris sp. CCMEE 5410; assembly: GCF_000238775.2. Classification (NCBI taxonomy): domain Bacteria; kingdom Bacillati; phylum Cyanobacteriota; class Cyanophyceae; order Acaryochloridales; family Acaryochloridaceae; genus Acaryochloris; species Acaryochloris sp. CCMEE 5410. Next base: position 2,963,706 of record NZ_AFEJ02000001.1, read on the forward strand.
CTTCGGGAAACGGACTTCCCAATCCATAGGCAGAGAGATGAGTCGCTCCTCCAGGAATGCGATCACCGCTCGTATCCCAGCCTGGAGCAAATACTCCGGCAGCAGCATCAGGGAGCGCTGCATGGCGTGCTGTCGTGGGTACAACGGGCTTAGGCTGGAGTAAATTGATATCTTGGAGTGCCGTCACAATCGCTGTAACCGTATTATCATCTTCACGAAATTCAGCATTAGCCAAGGTGATATTGGGGGCCGATCGCTCATCCGACAACGGAATAGGTCCAGCTCGCCAAAAATCCCAGTACCCTCCCAGAACAAGCTGACGGAGCCAAGGAGGTTGAGCCGATAATGTGCTTTGGTCTTGAATCTCACTCCACCATTCATAGACTTCCCGTTGGTCTACCGCTGGAAAGAAGTCCGGAGCCGCGATTAGAGAGTAAGCAGGTATAGAATCCAAGGAATCCAGTGCAGGCACAGTAGCCTTGATCCAGCCATCCCCCGTAAAGTCAGCAATATTGAGGGCTCGATATCCCCCTTGCGTGGCCTTGCCAACTACATCTGGACGATTGCCAAAGTAGACGGTTCTGCCATTGTCTACCTCAAATCGGACATGAGCATATTCCGGCCAGGGACGGACAGGAGGCCCTTCAGGTTCATTAAAACTGAGGGTCGGAGAAAAAGCATCATAAAAAGCACCCTGCATGGGAGGAGACTGAAACGTCAGCGGTGCATTGTTAAAGCTAGCCCGTGCCACCAGCGGCTGAGGTTGTGGACTGAGAAGACAAGCCCCTCCTTGAAAAATAGCCAATCCTTCTATGAGCCCTTGTGCGTTGATAAAAGGCGATTGCTGCCTCTCAGCAGCACTAAATCCTGACGGGAAACCAGCATCTTCCATACGTTGATGCAATCGCTCCAACTTTTTATTCTCATGGTGGATGGAAAAGTCAATATCAATGGTTTCATCCTTCAGGCATTCATCGCCATTGAAGAGTTTATGAACAGGTACCCAAAAGTCCCGAGTCTCGTCTCCAGGACGGGCCCGCGCTGGACCGAAGCGGCTTTCTTGAGCCCGAGAACGAACGGCGATCCAAGTACTGTAATAGCAAGGTAAAACTCGGATCATATTTTGGCTATCCCTCTCCCGAAATGGGATATAACCCCGGAGTTCTCCATCATAAATAGCGTTGGCTGTTCCGACTCGAGCCGTTCCTGTACGGGAATGGCATAAATCTGCATAACGCTGATGGGGGGTTTCAGGTGCGGGGCGATACTCTGAGGCAAAAACAGCGACAGCCAGCTCTATGGTGCCAATATCAGTTGCTAAAAGTTCGGCTGCATGTTGACGGACGTCGGCCAGACTACGATTAGTCGTGACATAAATGTAGTTAGCAATGGTGTCGAGTTCCTCCAGCGTGGGAAACTCAGTAATAGCCTGGCTCAAAGCGCCTAACGGGGTGGACTGACCTGGTACCCGGCTGACGTTTGGTGAAGCAAAGGCATGATACAGCAAGCTCGCCGCTGGATTTCCAGGCTCAATGCCTTTGGCCCGATTGGCAACAAAGTCTTCAAACCCTGGAATAGTTTTGTCGACATCGACTGCCTCGTTTAATGCACTGGCAAGGGCACTCTCACTCATGTGCTTGATGCTGAGACCATGCTTGAGCATGAGCGTCTGCCACCCTGCATCGGCAAGGCGATCGCAGATTCGTTTCACATCTGTAATTAATGCCATCGTTTTGATCTCTCCTTAATGGGAAAATGGGACGAATGGGGAAAGATTGAATATTTAATTTCAGAGCACAACTAGGCTGAACCCCTTAACTTGTAGAAGTGCGTGATATTTCAGAAAAATGACTCTGGTTGCTAGCGTTAATAAACCAGCTTTTAGAATGTTGCTCGATGGAGCTAAAGCAGGGACCAATCGTTCCAATCAGATAGTTTTGAATCAGCCCTAAGTGCACACAAACAAGGTCTAAACTATCCTTCATAATTTGTGAGAGTGAATTAACAGGCCTCACATATAGTAGAGATTAAAAAGCACCTGAAATGCGTAAATTCTGATTAATCTGGCCTATAAATTGTCCACAACTTATCAAGCTAAAGTCTTAGGCAGAAATATCTCATAAATTCTTTTATTAGAAAATAATTCAAGCACAAAAAATTCTCCACCTTAAACGAATACACTTTACTCTTGTGCAAGCTATCAGTCTGTTGAGCAGTATTTATGCAACTCAGTTTAGATAAAGGCTTCTATGTTCAGAACTACGCCCACAGCTTTTAGGCAGAAAGTAACGTAAACACTCTAAAAACCTCAACAATGAGTCTACCTTCCCGAAAATCCATAAGGCTTAATAAAATTTATAAACATTAATATCAATAGAGAAAGGATGAGATTTATTTTAGGTTGCACTGATTATACTGATTAAAAATCCATAGACATAAAAAATTCACAGCTCTAGCACAACCATTTCTAACAATGCTATTCACTTCTTAAAGTGTCTATATTTTCTTGTTGAAACTAAGCTTACTCAACTTGACTTTATGCCTTTACTTTCTCTGTCTAGAACAGCAAATTATTCCTATTCATTAGCAATAGGGATGACCATCTTATGCAGTTGTAAGTTCATCTCGCCTCCCGTGCCTTCAGCAGCAGAACAGAGTCGTCTGACTGGACAGCAGGCCACGCAAGATTTTTGGCTTGACGATGAAGTTCGCCCATTACCTGGGAAGCTTGATCAAATTCCCATGTTCAATAGCAATAGTCCGGAATGGATTAAGCAACCTGGCATTCTACTCTCAACCTTTCCTTCATCAGGCAAAGCTACTCCTGAAGCTCATCTCAACTTCGGCTTTAAGAACAACTTCACGTTATTTAGTCATCATTTTTCGCACACTCCCATTGATCTAAAAACGCTCTATTTAGGCATCATCGTTCATAACCCCAATACAGAAACGGTCACGTTAGCACTCAATACGGCTGCTAGTTACCAACTCGCTGAAGCCCCTTTCGACAAGAAGCCCTCCATTGCAGAAAATCCTGAGGGAACAGTTTTCTCCGGCCCCGGAGTCCGAACGGTGGATCAGATCCTTCGACAACTCAAGACCAATCAGCAACCTCAAAATCAAGCTGATTTCCCCAAAGTCCTGATCATTCCACCAGGGGAGTATCGTCTTCTATTGAACCACCCAATTCCTGTGAAGGGTCTTGAGAAGCCTATCAATGGACGATCCACCTTCATGCAACTCCACAGCAATCAAACCGTGAATCTTGCTGAACTTGCGATGTATGCGCCAACTACAAAATCGGGAGATGAACGAAAGCCGACCCTTGAAGAGTGGAAAAAACTACTGCTGACCGGAGGGCTTGCAGGTCCAAGGGACAAAAGGCCAACGCCACCAGGTCAGGGAGGCGTTTTAATATACAGTCGAGTATCTGGAGTGCAGGCAGGTTCCAACTGGCAAGCCCTATTGACGGATCCAGGATCAAAACACTTATCTATTCCTGCTTCAGGCAAAGGCATTTCCTATGGAATTAGCACCTTGAGAGCCGGTCGTTTAGGTACAGCACAGACTCAGGCTGCTAAACTCCTAGCCCGATACACTGATACAGCTTACGAAGCTCATGGGAATTATTGTGTGTACTACGATTTATCTTTGCCATTACATAACCCCACGTCTAGCCCCAAACAGGTGACACTGACCCTTGCAACGCCCATCAAGGTAGACAAACTCAATCCAAAAGGATTGCAGTTTACAATCCCGCCTCGCACACACCCCTATTTCCGAGGAACAGTTAGGTTGAGAATATCTGAGGACGATGGCGCTATCACGACTCAGTACGTTCATCTATGGCAAAGAACGGGAGAGCTGACCAAGCCAATGAGTACCCTAACTATCCCTCCAAAGACCACTAAAACGGTTTCAGTTGATTTCCTCTATCCACCTGACTCAACACCTCCACAAATCCTGAGGATTGCAACATCACCTGTTAAATAAGACCGCATAAAAAGTGCAAGGGGTATGCGCTTTCTGCGAATTGCTAGCTGCAAACCCTCGTGTTTCGGCCACGGCAATTCAAACTATAGGATGTAAAGGCTATGACGGATTTGCGATCGCACAACTGACCCACGAATATTCAGACCAATGAACGAGATAGAAGCCTTTGCCTTTGCTTTGAATCAGTTAGATCCAGAGTCCTATTCCTTCGACTTAGAGATTGACCAGCTACTAGACACAACAGACTCAAAGATATATCCAGATCTATATCGGCCTATTTTTGACTACTTTGTTCAACATGCAACGTCATCAGTGGGTGGACCAGGCGCATTAGTCCATCACATCGAAACGTATTATCCCAACTATCTAGATACTCTCAAATACGATTTGGCCCAACGACCGTCTTGTACTACCGCCTTATTAGCCAATCGTATCCTTAACTCTAAGATCTCAGCACAAGAACGAAGCGAGTGGCTTGGACTCCTATCAGCAATCTGCAGCAATCCATTTGCAGCCCCTGAAATTCGAGCTGATGCAGAAGAGTATCTAGAGTATCAGCGACAAAAAGACTAGTTGTCACCTGACAACAAGACGCTATACGCTGGAGCCATAGAGCGTTGTTATGGCAAGACGATCACATCCCAAACCGGAGATTGAAGCAGCTCCACAATACGCTGAGCAAAATCAGTGGCGGATTGAAGTGGGTGGGTCCCATGCTTGGGGGAAAATGTACTGCCCCTACAACGATAAAGACTGTAGATGCGGCACTGCCAGTATTTGGAGTACTCCCAAAAACCCAGGGAATCATACTAAACAGATCCAGCGCATTGTTGATAACGGTAGTCGGCACAACCCATTGAGTAAACCTAGTCATGCAGAGGAATAAGTCATGAATGCATATGACTTTACGCTGAAATTTGCACTGCAGCCCCCAAATGCTGAAACCAAAACTGTTCAACTCGATCCCAATCATTATGTTGAGCAACTTTACGAAAGTGGTTGTGATGATGCCTTAGTCGGTGTCGGTAAACAAGGATTGATTTCACTCAACTTTAATCGTGAAGCACAATCTGCCTACGCTGCCATTGCGAGTGCAATCTCAGATGTCAAACAAGCCATCCCTACCGCAAAACTCATCGAAGCAAGCCCTGATTTTGTGGGACTTACAGATGTGGCTAAGGTTTTAGGCTGCACTCGACAAAATATGCGGAATCTCATTATCAATGGTGTCCCCCAGTCTCCACCTCCGATCTATGAGGGAACGCCTTCACTGTGGCACTTAGCAGACCTATTATTTTGGTTACAGACGGATAAAACCTATGAGATTGATGATGTTTTACTGGAAACAGCCCAAATGACGATGAAATTGAATGCTGCTAAGAGTTGGCAAAAAGTCGGGGCAGAGCTGCAAGAAGATATCAAGTATTTAGTGGCTTAGGCGATGGGCAGATATTGATCTTCCACAGCATCAACGGACTATTGCCAGCCCTTTTGGTCTGTCTTTAATTTTTACTTTTAGGCGTTCATCTCATAATAAATGGTTGCAAATCAAATGATACCTGTTGCTCTAACGATTGCAGGTTCCGATAGCGGTGGCGGAGCAGGAATTCAAGCCGATCTACGCACCTTTGCCTTTCATAAAGTTCACGGTACCAGCGCTCTGACCTGTGTGACAGCCCAAAATACCGTGGGCGTCAATCGGGTCGATGCCTTACCTCCAGCAGCAGTGGTGGCTCAAATCGATGCGGTTGCCTCCGACATCGGTGTGCAAGCGGCCAAAACGGGGATGCTGCTCAATGCAGAGATTATGGAAGCGGTGGCTACGGAACTTCAGCGACAGCAGATTCACCAGCTAGTCGTCGATCCGGTGATGGTATCACGGGCTGGGGTCGTGCTGATTGATGGGGTTGCGATCGCAACCCTCAAAACTCACCTACTCCCCCAAGCCTTAATCCTCACCCCCAATCGCTATGAAGCCCAAATCCTCAGTGGGCTAGAGATTCAAACCCTTACAGATATGCAGAATGCTGCCCGCAAAATCTTCGATTTGGGACCTAAAAATGTCTTAGTCAAAGGCGGAGGCATGAGCGATACGCTTTTAGGTATCGATGTTTGGTTTGATGGCCAACAGATGGAGACCCTAAAGACAGAAACCGTTGCTACGAGGAATACCCACGGCACGGGCTGTACGTTATCGGCTGCGATCGCAGCCAATCTCGCCCTAGGCAAACCACCTTTAGTTGCTGCCAGAGCCGCAAAAACCTACGTCACTCAAGCCTTGAAATATGCCTTAGATATTGGTCAAGGCCAGGGACCCGTAGGTCATTGGTTTCCACTGGCATCAAAAGCACCGGAAACCTTAGACTTTTCTCGCCTCTGGAATTAATACTTATACGTATCATGTATCTCTTAGCTGTTCCATTCCATATATCTTTGCTATAAATTCTGCAAGAGTAAAGATTGAAATTATGAAGCCAAGAAAATTGAAATATAGTTTGGCGTTGGGGTATAAACTGTTTGAAGCTTAAAATTTTGTTTAGTATATGTATCTATCAAAATACTTTGTAACGCATAAGCTGCCTCTCTCTCAGTTTTAGCATAATATCGAATTTGGCTGTTTGACGCTTCATATTTTTTAGGTTTTATTTGAATATCAGATTTAATATCAGCTGTCATTAAGGCTTTTTTTATCTCAGCAGCAACGGATTTTTGACTAGGCTTATTTTGATTGTAAAAAATGACGATTTTATAATCATTTATAATACTAGATAGTGCATTCAGCTGTGATTCTCTTACATCAGGGTTTAGAATAGGTGTATTAGATTCTAGAGTCGTTTGTATCTCTGAATTTACAGTCTCTGCAATCTTTGTAGATGATTCATTTCTTATAATTTGCTCTTTAGACTTTTGTGATTGGCTTTGAGGATTCTCTTCACTTATCTTTGAAATTATAGAGTTTGACTCTTGTAGCCTTTGTTTTAGATCGTCAATTTGCTTGGCAGCTTCTACAAGTTTTGCGTCAGTTTCTTTGAGTTGTTTTTTCCATTTAAACCCAGCTACACTACCTTCCTCAAATCCAGCCTTAATAAGTCTTTCATTCAAAAACTTAGGAGCTATTAACAATGCAATAAATAGAGTAGATAGAGATGCATCTCTCAAAAGCTTGAAAAAGCTTTGGCCAATTTCTATAACCTCTTTAGGTTGGTTTTTTTTAGATTCAATTTGGGTGTCTTGAGTTGACCTATTTATTGCTGTTTTCATATTTAATTTTTTCTGGAGTTTGCAGGGATAAATTCATATCAACGTTTTAATGGAATCAGAGAATAATAATCGCAGTTTTTTAAAGTGCATTATTTTGTAGCTATCAAGATTTCACATAACGATTCTGCTAAAGTTTACAATTCTTTATTCCATTTGAACTCTGAACGATATTGGTAGTCCACTAGCTGTAAAAAAATGTGGTTTCATCCATCACAACCTTCAATGCTGGCGTTAACTTGCTATAGCTGAAGTAAGCAATTATATCGAGGCAATGATCAAAATTTTAGAAGAATGCCCTAGACATAGGTCAAGGGCAAGATCCCATCGGCCATTGGTTTCCCCTGGTCTCTAAAGCACCAGAAGCCTTAGACTTTTCTCGCCTCTGGAACTAGAGGCCGGTTACACTGCAACAGTCGCCAGATACACTAAACCTGATAGCTTCTGTTCACCGCAAAACGTTTGCTAGTCAGCCGTCCAAACTATGCCGCTTCAACTTCAAGCTTTGCTGCTAGCCATCACTACGATTTACCAAATCATTGCTTGCCTAATCGAAAACCGAACCTCACCGCCAGGGCAGCGCATTGATATCGGTGGCTATGCTCTGCACCTTCAGACAATGGGTACGGGCCAGCAAACTATTGTGTTAGACCACAGCTTAGGGGGCCTGGAAGGTTATCTGTTATTAAACAAACTGGCCCCTTTAGGCCGAGTCTATATCTATGATCGAGCGGGATATGGATGGAGCGATCATAGCCCTCATCCTAGAACCAGCGACCAAGTGATTAAGGAGCTAGACCTGCTATTAACCCAGGCCAAGGTGGAACTGCCCTATCTCTTAGTTGGAGATTCATTTGGCAGCTACAACATGCGGCTCTATGCCCATCGTTATCCTGAAAAAGTGTCGGGATTAGTGCTAACTGATGGTCTTCATGAGCGAGCCATGCTGAAAATGCCATTTCAGCTCAAGGCCCTGAAGCTTTTCTTTATCTCCGGTTTTTTGATGTCCATTGTGGGGTCAGCCTTTGGCGTTATTCGTTTGTTGCGGCTTTGCCAAGTGTTTAAGCTAGTGAAGCCAGCGTTGAGAAAGTATCCTCCAACTGAGCTAACGCCTGTCACCCATTCCTTTTGTCGTCCCAAACATTGGATTACCATGTGTCGAGAGTTGTGGAATTTAGACCAGAGTGGACGCCAGCTCCGAGTAGCGGAGAACTTAGGCACTTTACCCCTCGCCAGTATCAAGTCCCAGTCATTTTTCAAACCGTCGCTGCTAACGAGGTTAACGCCGCTGCGGAGTGCCAACCGTTTACGAGACAAAATCCATATCGATTTGATGCAGCTTTCATCTGTTAGCAAACAGCTCTCCGCCAGCCATAGCAGTCATTTTGTATGGGTAGATGAGCCAGAGGTAATGGTAGAAGCAGTGAAGTGGGTGCTGGCAAATCAGTCTAAAAATTCAAAGGAGCAGGATGACTGAACTTGCCCCTTGGCGATCGGCTTTGAGTCGAGCCTTACATCGGAATCGGTCGTTGGTTTATGCCCGCTATGCCCAGTTAGCGACGGTACAAGGAAATCGCCCCGCCAATCGAACGGTGGTATTTCGCGGTTTTTTAGACGGCAGCAATACGCTGAAGTTTGTGACGGATCGGCGCAGCAAAAAGGTCGAGCAAATTGCGGAGAATCCTTGGGGGGCGTTGTGTTGGTATTTTCCCAAAACCCGTGAGCAGTTTCGTATCTCTGGGGAATTGATGGTGGTGACGGCAACAGAGGAGGATGCAGATCTTCTGCGTTTGCGTGAGACAGCTTGGTTAGCATTATCAGAAGGAGCGCGATCGCAATTTGCATGGCCTCATCCAGGACAACTTAAAAGCGAGTCTGAAGGAGCATCACAGGAATCGATTACCTGCTCGACCCCTTTGGAAGCGTTTTGCTTGCTATTATTGGCCCCCCAAGAAGTCGATCATCTAGAACTCAAAGGACAACCTCATCAGCGGTGTGGTTATACCTTAGAAGCCAACGATACTTGGAAACAACAAGCGCTGAATCCTTAAGCGGATACTGCAGCATGTCTCAAGACTTCCAATACCTGTATAGGGTCACAGCCATAGATTCCAGCTCCCCAGGCTGCGTTTTGTTCGACCACTGCCCAACTGCGATCGCAAATCACACCCACATCAACCACAGCTGCTTGGGGCAGGTCAATCGTCTCATCCGCTAAAATCTCGCTAACAAATTCAACCAGAGCTGCTTCTTCCTCAGGAGAATGGGCAAAGTGATTATCCCGCTGCAACACTCCCTCGCGGAGGTACACCGAGAAAGTTTTCAACGTCCGATTCAGAATAAAACAGCGAAATTCCTTTTCCCACTGCACAATCTCAGAGATCAAAACAGGGGTTTCATCAGGGTATCCATTCGGTAGTTCAGGCCCTATATACACCCGTGCAGGGAAACTTTTATCATTTGGTGGTTTGATAAAAGCAGCCGTCTCGATTTGCCTAGCCTGCTCCAAAGTGCTCAAACGAATCGAACGCTGGCGATATGGCTCCGGTAGTTTTGGCAACCAGTCGATGGGTGGCTCTAGCAGACGGCGTTGAAATTGCTCAGCCAGAAGTGGCGCCATCAAAGCCTCCAAATAGAACACAGGCTCTTCAACTTCCAGCAGATGCGCAGGTACATCCCAACGAGTAATTCGCTCCACATCCCAACCCAGTTCAATCGCAGCACGCCATAAAGCTTGGGCATCGTCTGTATAGCGGGGTGTCAGCAGGAGTGTTGGCATTGGAGTAACTATTCAACTCGTTCGAGGCTGGGTGGTTTCTGTCATCCTATTCCAACCCAAGCTGATGCAGGAAGTATCCCCTGACGAACATGCTATGAACCCAGGCAGACTCATTCATAAGTCGTTCGGCATTGCTTTGATCAGCTGTTAAGGCAGACTCAAAAACTGCTCGTACTATGGTTCAGCAAGCATAAACCATTTTTTCCCAGGGGACGACAGTGACTAATGGATGCAGAGATATCTTGATAATGTTATTCGAAGGCAGGGTCTACAACATTAAGCTAACTCTAAGAGGCTCGCAACGGACATATCACCAGATAGCTTTTTTGCTCCAAAATACTCCAGATCTATTCTGTTGAAATTATCTCAGCAGGATCGCGAAAAGACTCTTATGCAATCAACATTATCAAATAAATAAGCCAAGACAAGTTAACTACGGTTAAATAAAAAATAAATATTAATCTTTATTAAAAATCTTCCTATCTTGCGCATTTTTTCTCGATTTTCTCGATATCAATACATCTAGAATTTTCAATAAATATTTTAGTAAGGATCTTCAATAAGATCTTAATTCTTGCCTTAAAATCTCATGAAATTATTCGCTTTAAACTCAAGGTAGCCAAAATGGGTAATAAAAATAATAATCAAGAGCTTATTGACTTTTTAAATAGCCATGAAAATTTATCTATTAGAGATTTATTAGTAGTTTTAGTAAATATAAGGATTTCCGTAATTATAACTATTGCATCAATAATGACAGGATGCTCATTAGCTATATATGATTTCTCTGCAAAAAGACAAATAAATTCTCTTGGCCTACCTTTAAAACAGCCATTTAATATGGCTATTAAAAGCCTCAATCTTGAAAATATGCAATCGGATGAAACTGATGGAAAATCCATTCCAAATATAGAAAACCAGATCGTACTAAAAGATGTATATTTAGTTGAAGATGATAATAAAACTGGTCTATCTAAAGATGAAATAAGACTATATATTCAAAAAACAATTGATCCAGGATTGTTTAAAGATTCAAAAATAATAGGAAAAATACTAGCAAGAAAAGTAGATAAAGTTACAAAACCTTGGCATTTCAGTAAGCTAAGCTTTGAAGAGCCTGCATATGCACAAGAGAGATTTAGATGGTATGGAAGAGAAAAAAATCGGAACTTTTATGAAAAAAGAATAAATCTCAAAACAATCAGAAGATATTATCATGACTGTTGGATATTGGAGTATAAAATTGATCGCAGTGGTCGATCTATTCAAAGTAGTTTCAACTGGATTAGAAAAGGCCATTCATTTTTTGGACACTGCTTCTAGAATAAGTCTTTCAAAAGGGTAATATATCAGAATTAATTTATTTTTAAAACAGAGTATGAGCCCAAGATTTTGACATTTCAAGACTTCTCATAATACTAAGACTTATCACAGATTCCCAAGGCTTTTGAATTACTTCTGGTAAACGTAAACTAGATCTAGTCACTGTGTTAATCGGCGCGTAATTTCTTGCTATACCGCTGGGTTGTCCACAATTCATTGTCCCAAAACTCTTCAACCGTGAGTTGATAATCCGTCCCTCGCTTGATGGCCCAATGGTAGTGTCGAACAGGTTTGCTACTGTCATCAAACCCAATATGCACACAACGCCCCACCAACTTCCACTCACAACAAGCCACAAAATATTCCCTGGCATGTTTTGACGTGGGCTCTGGCAATGATTCATTAAACAGCTGATTGAAAGTGCGAACAAATTTCGTTGCCCGTTGTTCAATTAACGGGTCTACTTGCCAAAGGTACTCCGGTTCTTCAGATATATGGGCACTACCAGCTACTGCAAAGGCATACAGCACTACTGATTCACGACAAGCAGCTAGTACAACCGGGTCTTTTGACAGAGCAGCAATAGCCACTAAAGAATAGTCGTCGGAATCGATGGCAATATGAAATGTTTCAGCCGTTAAATTAGCAATTGTCCAAGCTGGGAAGGTTTGCTTCATGGCGATGGACAATGCATCTTTACCTGTAGGCAATAAATAGCGTTGGTCCGCTGGAGTTCCAAATATAAGTGACCCAGTCACCTGTTTTAGACGTTGGAAACTCTTTACATCAGAAACTTCCGCTTCCCTTTCCTGTGGGACATTTTGCAGTGTTCGGACCAATTGAAAATACCGAGTCAGCTCTGGTGATTCTGTATAGTACCCCTCAACTGGAACATTGCCTGGTGCAAGAGACAATACCGAGGCCACCTCTTCTGCACACTGGAGTAACTCAGTACGCTCATGGCATTTCATCGCCTCGCGGTAGAGTTCATCTAAACCCAGGACAAAGACTCGGTTAGTGACAATTCGTTGTTCTGGCATCAGCTCACGGTAGGGTTGCGGACTGTGCTGACGGAACACTCAACTCTGAGTTTTCAATCAACAAGCAGCGTATTCTCTTATTTTCCCCATCCTGATCAGGTGATCGGACATCTTTAGTCCTATTAGGCGGGTATAGTTCCTCTAGCAGTATCAACAAGTTTCCAGAGAGCAGGATCTGACGAATCGCTAGATCATGAGTAAAGATAGAAAGAGTCAACTCACACCGCTCCCAACCAAGGAAAACGATAGTGGCCGAACAGATAGACATCCTGGCGAGTTACGTCCCAGATATTGTCGTGCGTCGGTTACTCCAAGATCCGACCCCCATCGCTAAACCCCAAATTGATCGGTTTCCCGCCGCCGTTATTTTTATCGATATCTCGGGATTTACCATCCTTACTGAAACCCTGGTGAAATCTGGACCGGATGGTTTAGAAACCCTGACCGCTATTTTGAACGCCTATTTTGGCCAGATCGTAGATTTGATTTTGAAGTATGGCGGTGACGTCCTCAAATTTGCGGGAGACGCACTTCTAGCAGTTTGGCCCGTCCAGGAAGCTGACGAGACTCTCCAAGCGCAAACTCTCCAAGCCTGCCAATGCGCCCTCGTTATTCAACAGTTTTCCCAGTCCTATACTGCGACGAGTGATGTTTCCCTCGCTCTACGGATTGGCATTGGGGCAGGCGATGTTGCGATCGCACATGTGGGCGGTGTCTATAAACGTTGGGAACACGCGATCACAGGTGCCCCCTTAGGGCAAATTCGCTTAACCCAAAGTTTGGCCCAACCCGGACAAGTCATCCTCTCTGCTGAAGTCATTACCTTAATTCAGTATCAGTGTATTGGCACTACTATCGACAGCGATTGTTGGCATCTGACTGCGTTATCAAAAGTAGACCCACCCCCAAAGATCAGTCCTAAAGAACTGCCGATTGATTTAGCAGCAGGTCTCAAAGCCTACATTCCCGGCGCCATTCTAGATCGACTAGAAGCCGGTCAACGGGAATGGTTAGCAGAATACCGACTGCTGACCTTACTCTTTATTAATCTGCCCGACTTCAACGCCAAAACGCCCCTAGAGCAAGCTCAGCGCATTATGCAGGCACTCCAAAGTAGCCTCTATCGGTTTGAGGGCAGCATCAACAAAATTAGTGTCGATGACAAAGGAGCCACCCTGGTCGCTGCCTTAGGCATGCCTCCTTTTGCCCATGAAGATGACGCCGACCGAGGGGTGCGAGCCGCCCTAGAGATGCAGACCAAATTGAAGGGTTTGGGCTGGCGCTGTAGTATCGGCATCACCACGGGCAACGTCTTCTGCGGCATCGTTGGCAGTACCCGTCGTCGGGAATACACCGTGATTGGCGACATCGTCAATTTAGCCGCCCGGTTGATGCAAGCGGCTCAAGACAATATTCTGTGCGACCCCACCACCTATCGGGCTGCCCGCCGTCGTCTTGCCTTTACCGCTTTACCCCCTTTAAGCCTCAAAGGCATTGAACAGCCCATCGTCGTTTATCAACCCTTGGGGGCTCTCAAGCAGCAGCAGCATGCCACACGCACCCTGGTGGGTTGTCAACGCGAACGTCAGCACTTGCTAGAGTTAGCCCAGATTTTGCAGTTTGACCAACAGGGGGGCACCGCTATCCTGGAGGGAGAAGCTGGCATTGGTAAGTCTCAGGTTGTTCTCAACTTCCTAGAATGGTGCCAAACCCAAGATCTACCGTTTATCGTCGGTGCTGGTGATGCCATTGAGAAATTCACCCCTTATTTTGCGTGGCGGCCCATCTTCACCCAAATTCTCCAGCTTGAGCAATTGCTGAATGCTGCGGATCGACGCCAACGCATTCTAGATCTGCTAGGTGCTCGGGAAGATCTGATTGCCCTCACACCACTTCTAAATTTCATTTCTGGTCTCGATTTCCCAGAAACCCCGATCACCCAGCAAATGCAAGGCCAAGTTCGTGCCGACAATACCCGCAATATATTGCTATATTTACTGCAAACAGGACTGGATCAAGATTCCCACATTATCATTCTCGAAGATGCCCACTGGCTAGATTCGGCTTCGTGGGCTTTGGCTTTGGCCGTTCATCAACAGGCATTGCCAATTCTCTGTGTCATTGCCACCCGCCCCTTGGCCGAACCCTGGCCGGAAGACTATACCCAACTCTTAGAGTCGGAGCAAACCAAGTATCTGCGACTTCGAGGCCTAACTCACCGCGAAACTCAGCAGTTTGTCAGTCAGCAGCTAGAAGTCGCTCACTTACCTCAGCCTGTCTCAGACTTTGTCTATGCCAAAGCCGAAGGCCATCCCCTCTTTAGTGAAGAATTGGCCTATAGTCTGCGAGATAATGGCTTTATCCACATCGAGCAGGAACAGTGTCAACTTACAGTTCCCGATCAACACCTAGAAGATCTGGATCTACCGAACACCCTGCAAGGATTGATCACCAGCCGAATTGATCGCCTCCTCCCCCCTCAACAGCTGATGCTCAAAGTGGCCAGCGTCATTGGTCGTAATTTTCGCGGCGACCTACTGGAAGCCATTTATCCCCTAGCTGCCGATAAGGACCACTTGCCCGAACATCTGGACAGTTTGCAGCGATTAGAGCTCATTGTCCTCGATACGCCCCCTCCCAACTTGGGATATCTCTTTCGCCACATCATGACCCAAGAAGTGGCCTATCATCTGCTGGTGTTTTCTCAACGGCGGGAATTACATCGTGCGATCGCAACTTGGTATGAACAAAACTACACCCATGATTTAGCCACCGTTTATGCTCTCCTGGCCTACCATTGGCAGCAAGCCGAAACCACAGACAAGGCTACCTACTACCTAGAGCAAGCCGGGGAGCAAGCCTTCCAAGGGGGCGCCTACCAAGAAGCCGTCGCTTTCTTCTCCCAAGTCCTGGCATTACATACCCCCAAGGCCCATGTCTCGCGCCTGCAGTTGGCCCGATGGCATCGCCAATTAGGAGAGGCCCATTACGGTCTAGGCCAATTGCAAGAGAGTCAACACCAGCTGCTCCAAGCCATCACCATCCTCGGTCATCCGATTCCGCAGAATGAACAGATTCTGGGGATTAAACTGGCTTTCCAGGGGGTGAAGCAGCTCTGGCACCGCTTACAGCCCCGCCGCCGCATTACCTCTTCTCCCACTCGCCAAGCCCATATTTTGGAGCTAACCCGATCTCAAATTTGCCTAGGGGAAGTCTGCTACTACACCAACGCCAAAACTCTCGGCACCTATGCCACCCTCGTCGGTCTCAACCTGGCAGAAACGGTCCCGCCGTCTTCTGAACTATCCCGCATCTACGCCAATATGTGCTTTGCCACAGGCGTTTATCAAGTCCATTTTTTAGCCCGCCAGTATGGAGAATTAGCAGAGCAAATCATCCAAAAAATAAAAGTGCAGTTACCCTGCATTAGCTGGATTTGCCTGGTTGTGGGAGTCTATAAAAGCGGCGTGGGCCAGTGGCTCCCCGCTCGGAACACTATTCAACGCTCCATTGACGCCTGTCGCCAACTGCAAGATTGGCATGTCCTCGCCCAAGCTGTAGCAGGCATTGCCCTAATCGATCATTTTCAGGGTCGTTTCCAAGATGCGATCTCATTGTGGGAAGAAACCCAGGAGTTAGGAGCCCAGCATGACGATATTCAGTCCTATGCCTGGGGACTGATGGGACAGGCAGAAGAATGGGCCTGTCTCGGAAACTGGGCTACCGCC
Organism: Acaryochloris sp. CCMEE 5410; assembly: GCF_000238775.2. Classification (NCBI taxonomy): domain Bacteria; kingdom Bacillati; phylum Cyanobacteriota; class Cyanophyceae; order Acaryochloridales; family Acaryochloridaceae; genus Acaryochloris; species Acaryochloris sp. CCMEE 5410. The sequence continues at coordinate 2,979,827 of NZ_AFEJ02000001.1, forward strand.
ACCACCTGCGTTGAGGAAGTCCAAGCCATCTTCGCCGAACAACCGGGCCTGATCGCCGACCAAATTCGGTTTTCAGGTATTGCCAGTCGCGTCTATCTCCACAACCGAGATTTACACCAAGCCCAGCAGGTGATCGAAACAGCCATTCAGCTGCTCCGAGACTCCGATCCCATTGCCGTCCATACCCACGAAGGCTATGTCGGCATTGCTGAAAGCTGTATGGAGCTATGGATTCATGATTTGCAAGATGCCAAGCAGGTGCGTCAAGCCTGCCAATCACTCCAGAAATTTGCCCAGTCTTTTCCCATTGCTCAACCGCGAGCCTTGCTTTGGCAAGGGGTATGGTTCTGGCATCAGGGCAAAACCACCCAAGCCCAAAAGCAATGGCACCAAGCTCTGCAGCTCGCGACAGCCTTGGCCATGCCCTACGAACAAGCCCGCATTCACCAACAATGGGGACAGTGTCTCGACCCTCAAGATCCGGGACATCGACAGCATCTGGATCAGGCCCAACAGTTGCGAGAGCAGCTGGGCCAATCTCCTGTGAGTGATACGGCTCATGCGATCGCATAGCCCCTATTCCTGATCAAATACCATCCGGTAATAGGCTCCCTCTGGGGAGTGGCCTGAGGAGACAATCCGCCATCCTTGGGATACATAGAATGCGATCGCAGCCGTATTCCGCTGCACACATTTCAAAGATACGGGTCTACCCACCTGGGTCAGACAACGGTGTAATAAAGCACTGCCGATGCCCCTGCGGGTGAAATGCGGATCAACAAACAGATGGTAGACAAAATTGTCCGGTTCCCACCAGGAAATGTAGCCCACAGGTCGGTCTCCCACCGCTGCCACCCAAATCACTTTATCCTCAGTCGCCTGATCAAAGTCTTCTAACTGGTATCCCTGGGGAGACTCCCAGGTAAAGGCAACGGTTCGAGAAGCCAGGTAAATTTCCCGAAGATACCGCAGATCACCCAACTGATAGGGACGCGTATCAAAGTTCATCTAGATGCTGACTGACCATCGACCCTTCACAAACCACATACAGCCTAGATGCGAAAGTCATGATGTCACCCATGGGCCGCTACGATCTTCACAACATCATAGATCTCCGGCAGTTCCAATCTTTACGATTTAAGCCCAACCTCGTAGTCGGTACATCGAGAATCCAATCCATTCCTTGAGTGCTTTGGTGGTGTAGTTTAATGCCTCAACATCTGGCAGTAGCCGCAAAACAAATCCCAAAAAACCAGCATTCTCATTCACTTCCGTCACCTGATAATCCGTGGGAGCCGCAATCACGGACAGCCCTTGTTTTTCAAAGATCGCCATCGACCGGGGCATATGAAAAGCAGAGGTCACCAGCAATAATGGGCCATCAATATCATTTTGCTCCAGCACTCGCTTTACATTGGTGGCATTTTCAAACGTATTCAGGGAATCAGGCTCAAGCAATAGGGCAGATTCCGGCACCCCCATAATCTTCAACAACTCCGCCATATCCAACGCTTCTGCCTGGCCGCCTCCTTTCCAATAAATCCGCCCCCCAGCCAAGACCACTTTCGGGGCTTTGCCCTCTCGATACAGCTTGGCCGCGTACAACACCCGATCGCCCGCTTCAGACACTTCCACCCAGGGTCGGGGAGGATGGGCCGAACGCGTACATCCCCCCAGCACCACAATTGCTTCTGCAGTGGCATCCTGTTTTAACGGCGGATACTGATGTTCTAAGGAATATAGCAAGCCATCTCCTACCCAACCATTCGCGGAAAAGAAGAGGACACCTAAGGCCAGTCCAACCGAAGTAGCAGCGACTTTGGGGCGTTTCCAAAAGGTTGCGATCGCAACCAATAACAGCACCGTACTCAACCCCACTGGATAGATCAGTTGAGGGATCAACTTAGATAGAAATAGAAACATACACCTCTAACTCAAACCATCATCAGCGTCTCATACCCTTCCAACTCGACGGATCTCTGAACGTAAACCCAGCATCCTTCAAGTCTTTCCCAGTATTACGCTTTTGAATTAGAAATTGAGAAAGATACCCTCTCAGTTATGCAGACATCGGCGTTATTGAGATATCCCTGACAGACTAGGAGCTGGATTGACCTTGGTCGATGCTGGAGGAGTACTCATCGTCTTACCTGGGAAAAAGCGACGATAATACACACCTGGATCAAACACTCTGGGCTCTGACTTCTGTACCTGAGTTTTGGGTGGCGCAGTATCTGCCTTCTTGGTGCTCTGGCTAGCTTGGGAAGAACCCGGTGATGGTGCAGGAGGAGCCGTTTCTTTAGGACTCAATGTCTTGGGCTGACTAGTCGGTCTTTTAGTAGAAGTTGGTGCCTTAGGACTAGATGGCTTTTGTACCTTTTTGGTAGGAGACTTGGCCTTTACAGTCGCAGGCGAAATGGTCTTAGGTTGCGTTGGTTGTGAAGCTGAAGGAACCGTTTTTGGCGCAGTCTGTGACCGAGGCTGTTCTTGCTGCCACCGACTTCGTAGGGACGAAAAGATTGAGTCTTGCTGGCCCGACTGAGGTGCAGCGGGCTTGGACTCGACTGGCTGCTTAGGTTCCTTAGGAGATTGCGACACCTTCTGAGTAGATTGAGCGGTTGTGCTGGGAGAAACGGGTTGCTTCTGTTCGGCTTTCAGAGGTGCAGACGGTGTCGCAGGAGAAACCTTATTTTGGCTAAGGGACTTCGGCGCAACTGTTGTTTGTTTGGGAGCAGTTTTTGCCGGGGCGGGGTTAATCTTCTCGGCAGGAGACATCAGCTGCTTCTGCTGCTGCCATTTATCTCGCAAAGATGAAAACACTGAATCTGTTGACTTCGGTTGAGTGGACTGAGCTGTAGCTGGTTTAGACTCAGCAGGTTTAGCTTTTACGGGCGCTTTAGCCGCAGATTTCACCGACTTCTGGCTTGAACCTGGAGCAGTAGGTTTCTTCTGTATAGCTGGTGTTGAAGACGGACTCGGAGGCTTAGATGTAGTACTGGTCGTACTAGATGGCTTGGGAGAAGCAGGCTTCACGGGTGCTGGCTGAGCCTTCTCTGCAGGAGACATCAGTTGCTTCTGCTGCTGCCATTTACCTCGCAAAGATGAAAATATAGAGTCTGTTTGCTTCGGTTTAGATGGCTGAGGAGCGACTGGCTTGGGTTCCACGACCTTATCTTTTAAGGGGGCCTTGGCTGTCGGTTGGACAACTGATGGTTTAGATGTTGTACTTTGGGGCGCGGGTTTCTTAGGCTCGGACTTCACAGGTGAAGACGACTTCGTAGGAGAGACCTTATTGGGGCTGGAAGGAGTTGGCACAGCCCCGGTTGTCGGTGCTGTTGTAGGCGCTTTCTGAGGAGCAGACTTCACAGAAGACTGAGCTTTGTCACTAGGAGACATCATCTGTTTCTGTTGCTGCCATCGATCTCGAAAAGTAGATAAAGCCGAAGGTTGAGACTTCTCCTGAGACTCTACAGAAGGTTGAGGCTTCTCTTTCTGGGTCAGATTTTCATTCTTTGGACTGGTTGTCGACTTGGCCGTTGATGACTTAGCTGGGGTTGGTGCCTTTTCTGGTGTTGTGCTGGGCTTGACTGACCTAGGAGGAGTTACAGATTTAGAGGAAGAACTCGATGAACTCGGTTTTTGAACCTCTGATGCAGCATTTTGTTGCAGCTGTTTTAACCGGTCCCGGAACCCAGAAAACACAGAATTATTCTGATCTCCAGGCTTTTGAGCTGGAGATTTGGGTTGGAGCTGTAGTTTCTCTGAACTGCTAGCGGGAGGTTTAGAACTCGGTTCAGCTGTCTTGGGCTTTACAGCAGATGATTTTGGCTGCTGGGTAGGTTTGGGCTGGGCAGCAGGCAACTTGGGTGGAGTTGCAGTTTGAGGCTTAGCAGGTGTTTTTTGAGCTGGAGGAGAGGCCGAATTCTTGTCTATACCAGCTTTCCCTTGAGTCGTTGAGCGAGGCTGCACAGGTTTAGGGGATGGAGTAGGCCGCTGACTAGACGGCGAATTGAATTTAGGAGTCGGCTTGGGCTCTACTGATGACTTGGGAGCGGCAGGTTTAGGTGTTGACCCAGATTCTTCTTGTTTAGGCTTGATGGGGCTGGGGGCTGGCTTCGACTCTATCCTTTGGGGAGGCGCCTTTTTTTCAGCAGTTGATGTTGAGGGTTTAGCAGGTTCCTGAGCAGGTCGAACCTGTTGCCAAAACTTACTAAAGGTCGTTTGCAGAGGCGACTCTTCATCCTTCTGAGGAGCTTTAGGTTGCTCAGGTTGGTTCGAAGGTGCGACTTCTTTATTTTTGTTAGGTTCCGACACTGGCGTTTTTGCTGCTGGTGCTGGAGACACTTTAGACGCTTCTGGTTTGGGAACTACAGTTTTAGCAGTTGATGTTTTAGCAGTTGATTTAGAAGCATCATCTACCTTCGACGGTACAGGTTTCTCTAGGGATTTCGGCGCTGTTTTCTCGCTACTAGAAGGCTTGTCAGCAGGCTTCGGTTGAGACTGCTTTGGAGTAGAGGGTGGTGCAGCTTTCTGAGTCGGCTCTGGTGGTAAAGGCGGCTTCTCAATTTTGGTAGCAGAGGCCGGTGGCTTCGTCGAAGCAGGTAAAGATGATTTATCAGGAATTGTTTCTTTCGTTTTAGCCGGAGCAGCTTGTTTCCCAGGTGCATTGGTAGAGGGTGTTGAGGCCCTTCCCTTGTCTGGAGTTTGCTCGGCAGGCTTCTGATCCTTCTGAGCTGGAGCCGTTGATTTCGCTGGTTTATCGGGCTGCTTCCGAATCTCTGGTGACTTTGTCTCCGTTGGCTTAGGTGGTGGAGCAACTGATTTCGTCGGAGCAGGCTTCGGTGCAGGTGCGGTCGGTGCTTTCGGCTTTGGCGTTGCAACAGGCTGCTTCAACACTGGTGCTGGAACAGGTTCAGCTTTGGGTGTCTCTGCTGGCTCAGGGGCTTCAGGAGCAGGGGTGACAACTGGAGCCGGGCTGGGTTGTGCTGGTTTAACAGGAGGTTGAGGCCGCTTGTAGTTTTTATCAACTATCCCACCTGCATCTAGAGCCGATAAATCACCTCTAATAATCTGAGAGAGCGTATCGTTACCATTTTCTTTGAGCTCAACAATTCGAATGGTGTCATTAAAGGCATTGTCTATTTTGCGACCTTGCCGATCTGTTAACTGCATCTGTACCCAGTTCTTACCCGCTTTTAGACCTTGAACATAAAGCGGTTGCCATTCGTCAATTCGAAATTGAGAACCATTGACAGAGACTTGAGCTTGCCAATTTTCTGCATTAGGCCCTGCTTCAGATACATTGCTCAAGAAAAAATCAATCAGTACCGTATCTGTTCCAAAGACGCCTTGCGGTTGTCCATAAGTAAGTAACGGCTTATCGGCAGATGGATTATTCTCTTCAGTCTTGGTAAACACATGAAACGTTGTTTGGGCAAAAGCACCAGAATTCTTGAAGCTTTCCGACCAAGGACGAGTAGCCACGGCCCGAATCGTATGAGTTCCTGGTGCCAAGTCCTTAAAAACGATAGGTTGGGACAGATCATAAACCTCTTGAGCAGGCTGATTATCCAAGAGCACACTGAGGTGAGGTCCCAGACCTAACTTTGCATCTTTAAATATAGGTAAATCTTTGACATCGAAACGCACCGAAACTGAATCATCTTTAAGTAGCTGATCATCAGCAGGGCTCAGAATCTTTACCTGAGGCTGATACCGATCCATCTTTAATCGCAACTTTTGAATCGTTTCAGGAGGTGAAACTTCAACAATATCGGTGACTTGTGAGAATTGGCGGGACGGTGCTGACAAAGCAGGGGGCGTAATGGATAAGCTGATCCCCGCAACTAAGCATATAAGCGTGAAACTACCCAGCCACCCGACTATTGTCTGCCGACATCGCATACTAAATACCTAAAAATACTTATTTATAGTGATTGTGAAAATCTTTCTCTAGGGGAACTATACCGGAAAAGCCTCGCACTATTTGATGAAATATGAAGCTTGCCCCCTGTCAACGATTCATGAGAATCCATAAACAAAATCATAAGAATTTCTTATGGTTCATTCTTGGTAAATTCCAAGGATAGATATCTTTTGGGTCCATGTATCGACTTCTTTCAATGGCGTGCATTGGCCAGCGAAAAAGCTCAGAAAACACCTAAAACATTAGAATTCAGAGTTCTGAGAAGGCTGCAGTACGACCCACCAATCAAAGATTTTCCAGCAAATAAGGGTGAATAAGTAAATATTTATTACGCATTTTGAATATTTATAACCATATAAGTCTTTTTACTCATCTTTGATCATGCGATCCCTGCCAATTCTAGGCACCTTAATTATTGTTAATTACCGGAAAAAGTACGGTCAGGCTTCTATAATTCACTATTGAGAACTCCATTCCAGATGGCTTTCTACTGCTGCTTCAGCACTCTGTCATTTAAAGAGATTTGTCTGTTGCTAGCGAAATGTAAACCTAAGGTGGCGGTTTTATTAAAAAGCTTTGAAGTCTTTATGCTTTAAGCGATTTTGCTGATTTATATGTATTTTTTGCATAGCATCAGCACCATTCTCTTAGGAATGACACTGCTATCTGGTGAGGATGCTCATTCCTTGCTTGTCCAAAGAGAGGAGAGTCTCAATGACAACTAGCCCAGGTGGGCCAGAGACGAAAGGCAGAACAGCTGAAGTTGACATCAATCCCGTCAAAGCTTCCTTGGAAGTTGCGGGTAAACCAGGTCACTTTAACAAGAGTCTGTCGAAGGGACCCCAAACCACCACTTGGATTTGGAACCTTCATGCTCTAGCTCATGATTTTGATACACAAACTAACGACCTGGAAGAAATTTCCCGCAAAATCTTTAGTGCCCATTTCGGACACTTAGCAATTGTTTTTGTGTGGATCAGCGGGATGATCTTCCATGCTGCTCGTTTTTCTAACTACTACGCTTGGTTGGCCGATCCACTCGGCAATAAGCCCAGTGCTCACGTAGTTTGGCCCATTGTTGGCCAAGATATTTTAAATGCAGATGTAGGTAACGGATTCCACGGAATCCAGATTACCTCTGGCCTTTTTCATATATTGCGTGGAGCTGGAATGACAGCTCCTATTGAACTTTACTCCACTTCTATTGGTGCCTTAGTAGCAGCTGCAGTAACCATGTATGCCGGTTACTTCCACTACCACAAGAAGGCTCCAAAGTTGGAGTGGTTCCAAAACGCTGAAGCAACGATTGGTGGTCATCTCATCAACTTGCTTGGCTTGGGTAACTTAGCGTGGACCGGTCACTTGATCCACGTTTCTTTGCCTATTAACAAAATGCTGGATTCTGGCATGGCTCCAGAAGATATTCCAATTCCACATGAATATCTTTTGGATAAAGCCTTTATGGCCGATTTATATCCGAGTTTTGCTCAAGGGCTAGCGCCTTATTTCACACTGAATTGGGGTGTTTACTCTGATTTCCTAACCTTCAAAGGTGGACTAGATCCACAGACTGGTGGGTTATGGATGACAGATATTGCGCACCACCACTTGGCTCTAGCTGTGATGTACATCATTGCTGGTCACATGTACCGGACAAACTGGGGCATTGGCCATCACATGAGAGAAATCATGGATGCCCATAAAGGACCGTTCACTGGTGAAGGTCATAAGGGTCTCTATGATGTCTTAACCACTTCTTGGCATGCTCAGCTCGCCATTAACCTTGCTTGTTGGGGTTCTTTCAGCATTGTTTGTGCCCATCACATGTATGCAATGCCACCCTATCCATATCTGGCAACAGATTATGCAACTCAGCTGAATCTGTTCGTTCACCATATGTGGTTAGGTGGTTTCTACATTGTGGGTGGTGCAGCTCACGCTGCTATCTTCATGGTTCGAGACTATGATCCCGCCATGAACCAGAACAATGTTCTCGATCGGATGCTTCGTCATAGAGACACCATCATTGCTCATCTGAACTGGGTTTGTTTGTTCCTAGGATTCCATTCCTTCGACCTATATATCCACAATGATGAAATGCGGTCTTTGGGACGTCCTCAGGACATGTTCTCTGATACTGCGATTCAGCTTCAGCCTATCTTTGCCCAGTGGGTTCAGAACCTGCAAGCAAACGTAGCTGGAACGATTCGGGCTCCCCTTGCTGAAGGTGCAACTAGCTTAGCTTGGGGTGGTGATCCATTGTTTGTCGGTGGCAAAGTTGCCATGCAACATGTTTCCTTGGGAACAGCCGACTTCATGATCCACCATATTCACGCATTCCAGATTCACGTTACTGTCCTCATCCTGCTTAAAGGTGTTCTTTATGCCCGTAGCTCTCGTCTAATTCCAGACAAAGCTAACTTGGGCTTCAGATTCCCTTGCGATGGACCTGGTCGGGGTGGTACTTGCCAATCTTCAGGTTGGGACCATGTGTTCTTAGGTCTGTTCTGGATGTACAACTGTATTTCGATTGTTAACTTCCACTTTTTCTGGAAAATGCAATCGGATGTCTGGGGTTCCGCCAACGCAAGCGGTGGAATAAATTATCTGACAGCAGGTAATTGGGCACAGTCTTCAATCACCATTAACGGTTGGTTGCGAGATTTCTTATGGGCCCAATCCGTGCAGGTGATTAACTCCTATGGTTCTGCCCTATCTGCCTACGGAATTCTATTCCTAGGTGCCCACTTTATCTGGGCTTTCAGCCTGATGTTCTTGTTCAGTGGTCGTGGCTATTGGCAAGAGCTGATTGAGTCTATTGTTTGGGCTCACAGCAAACTAAAGATTGCTCCAGCTATCCAACCTCGCGCCATGAGTATTACTCAAGGTCGTGCAGTTGGGCTTGGCCATTACCTCTTAGGTGGAATTGTGACCTCTTGGTCATTCTATCTAGCTCGAATTCTCGCATTAGGATAGGCAAGGAGGACTCTGAAAACTTATGGCTACTAAATTTCCAAGTTTTAGCCAAGACCTTGCCCAAGATCCAACCACTCGTCGGATCTGGTACGGAATCGCCACAGTTCATGACTTTGAGACTCATGACGGAATGACGGAGGAAAATCTTTATCAAAAGATTTTCGCAACTCACTTCGGCCATCTCTCAATTATTTTCCTCTGGACTGCAGGCCTGCTTTTCCACGTCGCCTGGCAAGGCAACTTTGAACAGTGGATCCAAGATCCACTCACCGTTCGTCCCATCGCCCACGCGATTTGGGACCCTCATCTGGGTGATGCTGCAACTCAGGCATTCACTCAAGCTGGTGCTTCTGGCCCAGTTGATCTTTGTTACTCCGGCGTATATCAGTGGTGGTACACCATCGGTATGCGTACCAATGGAGATCTCTATAGTGGCTCCATCTTCTTGATGGTTGTCGCTGCAGTCATGCTGTTTGCAGGTTGGCTTCACCTACAACCCAAATTTCGACCCAGCCTAGCCTGGTTTAGAGATGCTGAATCCCAAATGAACCACCACTTAGCGGTTCTTTTTGGTGCTAGCTCTTTGGGTTGGACAGGTCACTTGATTCACGTTGCCATCCCCGAAGCTCGGGGTCAGCATGTGGGTTGGGATAACTTCCTGTCAACCATGCCTCACCCTGCTGGTTTAGCACCTTTCTTCACGGGTCGTTGGGCAGTTTATGCTCAAAACCCTGATACTGCTGGCCATATCTTTGGTACTAGCGAAGGGGCAGGAACCGCCATTCTGACCTTCATGGGTGGCTTCCATCCTCAAACTGAAGCCTTGTGGTTAACAGATATTGCTCACCATCATTTGGCAATTGCTGTTCTCTACATCGTCGCAGGCCACATGTACCGCACTCAGTTTGGTATTGGCCACAGCATGAAAGAAATCATGGATGCTCATAGAGATCCATGGTACGGAGCTACATTGCAAGGTCTGTATGACACTTATAACGAGTCTTTACACTTCCAACTCGCCTTCCACTTGGCTGCGTTAGGGGTAATCACTGAGGTTGTTGCTCAGCACATGTACTCGTTACCGTCTTATGCGTTTATCTCGCAGGACTATGTGACTCAGGCTGCGCTCTATACCCATCACCAGTACATCGGTGGCTTCCTAGCTCTGGGTGCTTATGCTCACGGCGGCATCTTCTTCGTTCGGGATTATGATCCTGAGCGCAACAAAGGAAATGCGCTTTCCAGATTGCTTGAGCACAAAGAAGCCATTATCTCCCACTTGTCTTGGGTGTCAATGTTCTTGGGCTTCCATACCCTAGACTTGTATGTCCATAACGATGTTGTGGTTGCTTTTGGCACACCTGAAAAGCAAATTCTACCTGAGCCAATTTTCGCTGAGTGGGTACAAGCAGCTCACGGCAAATTACTCTTAGGTCTCGACAGTTTATTGTCTAATCCTCAAAGTATTGCTTCTACTGCCTGGCCTAATTACGGTGATGTTTGGCTACCTGGTTGGCTGGATGCAGTCAATGGTGCAAATACTCCATTCTTGAATATTGGCCCCGGAGACTTCTTAGTCCACCATGGTATTGCTTTCAGTATCCACGTCACGGTCTTGATTTGTGTTAAAGGCTGCTTAGATGCTCGTGGTTCTAAGCTTATGCCCGACAAGAAAGACTTTGGCTACAGCTTCCCTTGTGATGGTCCTGGTAGAGGCGGTACTTGCGATATTTCCGCTTGGGACTCCTTCTACTTGGCTACATTCTGGATGCTCAACACCATTGGTTGGGTCACCTTCTACTTCAACTGGAAACAGTTAAGTGTTTGGTCTGGCAACTTAGCTCAGTTCAATAATGACTCAACGTACCTTATGGGATGGCTGAGAGATTATCTCTGGGGTTATTCAGCTCAATTGATTAATGGTTATACACCTTTCGGTGTAAATAGCCTGTCAGTTTGGGCCTGGATCTTCCTCTTAGGTCACCTCTGCTGGGCGACTGGCTTCTTGTTCTTGATCTCCTGGAGAGGTTATTGGCAAGAGCTGATTGAGACTCTCGTTTGGGCTCACCAGCGTACTCCCCTCGCCAATTTGGTGATGTGGAAAGACAAGCCTGTTGCTCTATCTATCGTTCAAGGTCGCTTAGTTGGCTTAGTTCACTTTGCGGTCGGCTACTTTGTTACCTACGGTGCTTTTGTGATTGGTGCGACAGCTCCACTCGGTTAAAGACCGGCTAGCATATAGCGACGATAAATAGATTAATCCCCCCTCAACATAGTGTTGAGGGGGGATTTCGATTGAAGGGAAAATGCTTATGGATTCATGACAGGCCAGTTGAAGGCTACTGCTTGAATTGTGAATAGCAACTGACGCAAACTACAATTCTTGATAGACCAGCAAGCTATCAGATCTACCAATCCCATAGCATTAAAAATGCTAAGTGGATTGAGTTGAATCTTCTGATACACCAAAACTAGCAAGGGCTAGCCCAGCGATTAGAAAGTCGAGAGCTGCTGAACCCAATAACCCAACAATGGATTGCAAGGCTGAATATTTTTCGGTGTAAATATAGAGGCCGATGTTGGCGACGCCAAATAGGAACCAAGTCAGCCAACTAACCCCTTGGGTTGATCGATCTTTGAAGATGGTGGCCAGCTGAATAATCGTAGCAGCGGGAATAATAACGGCGGGTAGCCATCCGGCTAATTTAATTAAGGTGGGTGACATAACGGTTATCCCTGGCTTTGCGGATCGGTTAATGGGGCATAGCCAAACGTAACATTAAACTTCTTACACCAAATCGCAACCGACCGATACTTGGCAAGATCTGCATCTGCAGGGATCTCATACTGTTGCACCCCCTGAATCTCTTTAAGTTTACTAACCACCTTATAGTCGTCTGGCTCATAAGTTTCTGGCTTTGCATCCTGGTGTAACAAGACAAATAAATCAGGGCCTTGATCGGTTTGAAAGGCTTGATCTAATTCTAGGAAAGTCTTACCCTCACTGAAGATTAAGGTAGCGCTTCCCTGGGTATTGTAGTTACCTGAGACAAAAGCGCCTTGAGTCAGGATATTGCTGTTTTCGGCTTGGCTCACAGCAGGCTGTGGAGATCCTTGGCCTGTAGGAGTCTCAGAATCTGGGCTACCTGAACATGACATCAGCAGTAAACCGACCCAGAATACCTGACCCAAGTATTTCAAGTTCATCACCGACTTCCCTTCAAAATTGTTTTGTGCCCATAATCCCATAAGGGGTAGAGAAAACACAGACCTTAAGCCGTAGCTTCAGTAAGACATATTACTCATCAAAGGATTGAGATCCATTGTTTTTGCTCTCTGCAGCCCGAGGGATGGGGACGTCATTTGACTCATACGGCTTGGACACGACAGATAGTTTCGGTTTACTCCGGGTCGGTTGCCGACGACGGGCTGTATTTTCTTCACTGGTATTTTCGGCAATCACCTCATACAGTAACGCCAATTTATCGGGATCTTTGCCTTTGCGAAGCACTCTTCCTAAGCGCTGTACATATTCTCGGGTGGAGCCGGTTCCTGACAAGACAATGGCAATACTCGCTTCTGGCACATCAACGCCTTCATTCAGAACTCGCGAGGCCACTAAGGTGGGATACTCACCAGAGCGAAACCGCTGCAAAATATCATGGCGCTCTTTGACGGGTGTTTTATGGGTAATAGCTGGGATTAGAAAATCTTGGGAAATGCGATAGACGGTGGCGTTGTCGTCGGTAAAAATTAGGGTCTGTTCAGGGTGGTGTTGAGCTAAGAGATCGGCAAGGATGCGAAGTTTGCCTTCCGTACCGAATGCGATCGCACGGGCCTGACGATGGGCTAACATGGCTCTTCGTCCTGCTTTGGAGCGAGCACTTTCACGCACAAACTGCTGCCAACCCTTTAAGCTTCCCAGAAAAATACGGGCAGATTGGAGAAACTGGTTACGGGTTTGAATCAGCTCGTCATATCGCTCTCGCTCTTGGGCTGAGAGCTTGACCTGGATTTGGACTGTTTTATGTTTAGCTAAGGCGACGCCAGACAGCTCTTCAGCCGTTCGGCGATAAACAGTCGGACCAATCAGATTGTCTAACTCTTCATGCTTACCGTCACTTCGCTCTGGCGTTGCGGTTAATCCCAACCGATAGGGAGCAATGGCATATTCAGCAATCACCCGATTAAAGCTGCTGGGTAAATGGTGGCATTCGTCGAACACCAGTAGACCATAGCGATTGCCCAGGTTTTCGGCCTGGATAGCGGCACTGTCGTAAGTGGAAATCAGGATTGGGGTGCGATCTCGAGACCCACCGCCTAGCAACCCAATCTCCGCATCAGGGAAAGCAGCCACCAAATGGGCATACCACTGGTGCATTAAATCCAGCGTTGGGACGGCGATTAACGTACTGCGTTGGGTCGCCTGAATCACCAATTGAGCCAAATAGGTTTTACCGGCGGCAGTCGGCAAAACCACAACCCCTCGACGGTTCTGCTGCCAAGCCTCTAGCGCCTCTTGCTGATGAAGATAGGGCTCCATTTGCAAACTGGGAGTCAGCTCTAAAGCTTCATAGGATTTGGCCTGATCCACCAAACGCGGATCAGTGATTTGCGTTGCTGTTAGGAGGGAGCGGTATGCGATCGCAGGCACCCGAAATCGCTCTACCCGATCATCCCAGGTGGCATAGTCCAGCCAATCTTTTCCCTTGGGCGGAGGGTGCAAAATCAGCGTGCCGCGATCGTAGGTTAAGGTAGGCTTGCGCGCCATTGAAAAAAGCCCAAGTGTGCTGTCGGTTGAGTGCCCTTCTTCCAACTTACCAGGAGAGTATCGGCAACAGCGAGCATCCTTGGTTCGCAGAGGTTACAATCAGTGAGCAGCGGCACTTAGCAATGAATCCTTTGGTGACCTACTTCTGAGAAACGTTATGACAACTAGCTCACAATCTACTTTCACAGCGGATCAGACCTCCACTTGGCTCCGAGGTTTAATGACCATTGCTTGGTCTGACGGCAAATTTGATCCTCAGGAACAGTCCCTGATTGAAGAAGTGGTGGCGAATGAGCTAACCCCTGACCTAGATAACGATTCCTTTAAACCCATCTCCCCAGAAGAGCTGGCCGATGGCTTAGGTGACAATCCCAAAGTAGCCGAAAACTTTTTGCGGACTGCGGTGATGGTGGCGTTGGCTGATGGGGTCTATTCTAGTTCCGAAGATCAAGTCCTAGAGACCTTTGCCAAGGCGCTGCGAGTACAACTAACTGCCGTTGACTCTCTCCGACTCACTCTAGACGGAGAAGCCTTAGATGGTGCACCGAAACCCACTGAAAAACAGCCTCGCGATCCCCTAAAACCCGTTCGCCAGTGGCTGGATGGATTGGATATTCAAGACCCTGAAGTCGCCCGATTCTTGTGCAAAATGATTCCCTCCCAATGTCCGTTTGAGCGGGATATCACCTTATTTGGCAAAAAGGTCGTGCATATTCCTCCCATGTGTAAGCTCAACCCCCTCTATGAGCAGCTTGTCGGCCTTCGATTTAAGGCCCTGTCCTATCTTGCCGATGAATGTAAAGAGGATGTCTCCTCCTACATCTAACGGTTGGTAAAACTTGTAAACCTGTTGATCGACTGCATCTGAGAGCGCGTATAGTGAAAAACGCGTACCCCTTAGGAGATCTGAGATGAAGGTCAAAGCAGCGGTGGCCCAAGCAGCCGGACAGCCCCTCAGCATTGAGACCGTGGATTTAGAAGGCCCTCAAGCTGGGGAAGTCCTAGTAGAGATAAAGGCGACGGGGGTTTGCCATACCGATGCTTATACCTTGTCGGGTGCGGATCCAGAAGGATTGTTCCCTGCCATCCTGGGGCATGAAGGCGCAGGTGTGGTCGTTGAGGTGGGGCCTGAGGTTAAATCCCTTAAGCCTGGCGATCATGTGATTCCGCTCTATGTACCCGAGTGCCGAACCTGTGAATATTGCTTGAGTGGCAAAACCAACTTATGTCAGGCGATTCGCTCTACCCAGGGCAAAGGGGTGATGCCCAATGGCTCTAGCCGCTTTTCTTTGGGCAATGATTCGTTATTTCACTATATGGGTACCTCCACTTTTGCCAACTACACCGTGGTACCTGAAATTTCACTCGCCAAAATTCGCAAAGATGCTCCCTTTGATAAGGTCTGTTTGATTGGCTGTGGAGTCACTACAGGCATCGGAGCTGTGATCAATACAGCCAAAGTAGAGCCGGGGGCCAATGTGGTCGTCTTTGGCTTAGGGGGTATTGGTCTCAACGTAATTCAAGCGGCCCGCTTAGTGGGAGCCAATATGATTGTTGGGGTTGATCTCAATCCCGCCAAGCGGCCTCTAGCCGAGAAATTGGGCATGACTCACTTCGTAAACCCCAAAGAGGTAGAAGGAGATTTAGTCCCCTATTTGGTCGATCTAACCAAAGGCGGTGCTGATTATAGCTTTGAGTGTATTGGCAATGTCGAGGTGATGCGCCAAGCCCTAGAATGCTGCCACAAAGGCTGGGGGGAAAGCATCATTATTGGGGTTGCTGGTGCGGGCCAAGAAATTAGTACCCGCCCCTTCCAGTTAGTCACCGGACGAGTTTGGAAAGGTACAGCATTTGGTGGGGCTAAGGGACGCACGGATGTGCCTAAGATTGTCGATTGGTATATGGATGGCAAGATCGATATCGATTCTTTAGTCACCCACACCATGCCCCTAGAAAAAATCAACGATGCCTTTGACTTAATGCATAAAGGCGAATCTATTCGGAGCGTCATCAATTTCTAAGGTGCTGTTGAGCATTGGAATCTTCTGTTTATAAAGCATGACTTGATTAAAGCTGCTGATACATCGCTCTTAGCGGAGGTAATAGGGGATGAGGCTGCACTTAAGGATGTACCCTCAGTGAACAGTAAGGTGGCTGACGGTGCTGTTCACTTAGGATGACGGACATTCCATGCATAATCACATTAAATGTGAATGCAGCCTCAGCGTCGACAGCGGCAATCGATTAACAAAATTCTTTTCGCTCTTCAGTCACGATACCAGCTTCACGACAGTTGGTTTTCTCTATCAATCTTGAGAGGGCGTAAGCACAGAATCGGGGATGTATGGCTCAAAGAAAAACGGGTCAAGGACAATAGATCCTGTACCCGAATCAAAAACTTGTCATGAGCCTAACATCGCAATTGCCAACCGTACTAGAGCATCACGAATTTCTAGAACAGGTCGAAGCACTCAAAGAATCACCCAGCCTGAGTCAGATGGTTTATATCGTTCTGCAAATGGGTTTGTATTTGGCTCGATGGCTTCTGGAGGATGAACTCTCACGGCGAGCAAAACAGTATTTGAATGGCCTAGGTGTAGCACCTGCGGAACCCGCTTGCACTCGAAGGGATGGGAATCTCGTCAGATGCAGACACTGGTGGGAAATATTTACTGAAAGCGACGGGTGGGTCGTTGTCCAAAAGGGTGTCCAGGTAGTCTATCAGCTCCTCTGGACCAATCCATTGGGATTACCTCTTACCAGCACAGCAGTAAAGAACTGGTGCGTCTAGGCTGCTTGTTAAGTCTATTTATGCCCTATGAACTGGCCAGTTGGATGCTGAGTCAGTGGAGTGGTTTATCCGTCAGTTCATCAAGCTTGTGGAATTGGGTGCAAGTCATGGGCAACAAAGCTTATCAGGAGCTAGAGGCTCAACTCAAAGCTCAAGCATCAGGTGAACAGGCTCCTAGTGAAGCGATTTCAGAGGTGTTGTCTGCTCTGCCTTTGGCCATTGCTGCTGACGGTGTGATGGTGCCCTTTCGCCCCACTCCGAAAACCCCCAAGGGAAAAATCCAGTGGCGAGAAGTTAAAGTCGCTATCTTAGCCCGCCTGGGAACACGGCTCACCCGAGCTAAAAGAGTGTCCCCCAACTACTGCGTCGAAGACTGGTAGCAGTATTGGGCGATATCGACCAGTTCATCCCCTTACTGCAACTCGAAGCCCGCAAACAAGACTTTGAATCGGCCCCAAGCGTCATCTGGTTGAGTGATGGGGGGCGAGGCTTCTGGCGAGTCTACCGCACCTTGTTCTCTCACTGTGCTGTGGCAGTTCTCGATTTTTTCATGCAGCAGGCCATCTTGCACGAGCAACAAAAGTGATGTTTGGGGATGTTCGCTCTGCTCAAGCCCAAGCCTGGTTTCGGCGCTGGCGACACCAATTGCGACATGGGCAACACCTATTAGTATTGCGGTCCTTGACGATGTTGATTCACTCACAATTGTTTACGGGCAAATCTTTTACGACGTTGCTCCAGGTACAGGCTTATTTCCAGCGCCATCTGCGACACATCCAATATCGCCACTTTGAACAACTACAGATACCGCTGGGGTCAGGAATGGTCGAAAGTGCTTGTAAGTGGCTGATTCAACAGCGCTTTAAGGGGGTTGGTATGCGCTGGAGTGAGGATGGTTTCAATCATCTACTCATGCTGCGGCTTGCCTGGGTCAATCAACGGTTTGACTCCCTATTCCCAGGGGTAACCATTCCGAAGTCTAAGGCATCCCCGATCCATTAGCTACGCCCATCTTGAGATAGAGATAGGAAACTTTTGACAACTTTTACTTCAGATTAGAAGTCTTATGTATAGCCAACCAAGCCCTTGTTTCTCAGGAATTTCTCAAGTATAGGCTTACGAAATCTGGGGTAAAAATGGTTGAAGTAGAGTGAAAGACTTGGGTTACGAGGGAAGTGGAGAGATAGAAATTTTGATCTTATTAAATTGAAAAAAAGTTCCAAGAGTTCGTATATCCGGAATCATTATCTCTTCAAAAATAACTCTTGAGCATGCTACAGGAAAACAATCAGAACAGTTGTCAGATGAAAGCATATTTCTCTAAATTTATATCAGAAGATAATAAGAATATTTTATTGTCAGATGTTTTATATATTTGCAAATTAAATAATTTGCATAAAATTTACTTCAAGACAAGATAAATATATGTTTTTTGATTAGATAAACTCCTGAAAGCTTGAGTAAATCCTGTCAAAGCCTGACATTCTTTGACAGCAATAGTTTATGTGCAAGTGAAAGAATCGTGCTGAATTAAACAGCCATTGCCTCATATCCAATATGTCAATTATCAGGATGGAAGGGTGAGCCAGCATTCAAAGCTGGTCAACCAAGTATAAAACGAGTCTGTCGAAATAAGCTTATCTCGGCCAAATGGATAGCCTAAAACAAGATAGAAGGTAGGAAGGAGCTTTATTCTTTCATAGGCGGTAACTTCCGTGTAAAAGCCTTTCCTTTACTATCTCAACTCAACCTCAGATTAACTCCATTATTTCATTCCATCTCAATTCATATTTTGAACCTATAGCGATAATTTACAAGCCATGCTCAATGCATCCGCTCAACTTAAAGTCATAAAAGAGGGGAATGATATCAATCTTGTATTTAGACTTACAGAGGCCCCATTCAGTATTGGTAAAGATGCTAAGAATTCACTGGTTCTTTGGGGAGATACTATCCTCCCGTACCATGCCAGAATCATTTGGCACGTCGACCATTATGAAATTTACAAATCATCTTCGAGTGTAAAACTATTAATTAACGGTCATTCTTCACTTTCAAATCCTCAAAAATTACAGATTGGAGATGAAATTCAGATTGGCAATAACAGAATACTATTTGATGATGTACCGTCCACTTCTCTGATTGAACCAGAAGCAATTTTACCCGGTACGGTTGTTAACCAGACGACCTGCGATCGCATTCTCCAAGTCACCACACCCCAAGGAACCAAAAACTTTCCCCTCAGAAAAGAAACCATCACCGTTGGTCGCCATTCGAACTGCGATATTTTTATTGACTGTCCAGTCATCGCTCCACTCCATGCCCATTTAAAGTGGGGCAAGGATGAGACCTATACTATTACGACGCTAGACCAGACGAACAAGCTCTTTTTTGCCGGGCAATCCATACAAGAAAAAGTCTTAAAAAATGGTGATTGCTTTTCGATCAGTAATCAGGTCATCCTTTCCTTTCACCAAGTACTGCCCGAAACGGAAGCTATCGAGAAATTTGAAACTCTAGAACTGCGAGATCTCAAACAGTTGACCTTTGGACGAGATCCAGAGAATACTCACGTGCTTGATCACCCTGTTGTGTCACGGTTTCACACTCAAATTATTTCCCAAGACGGCTCCTGGTTTGTGGAAGACCTGCATTCTTCCAATGGCACATTTGTGGATGGCCAACAAATTCGGAGTCAACAACCGCTACACCCCGGTAGCACGATCCGCATTGGCCCCTATCAATTTGTCTTTAACTTTGATGAAATCCTGGTTCAGCAGAATGAGTCCGGCAACCTTAGACTGGATGCCGTTCATCTAACGAAAGTAGCGGGTAAGCACAAAAATAACGTTCTTTTGAACGATATATCCCTATCCATCCTGCCCCAAGAGTTTGTTGCCATTGTGGGGGTGAGTGGTGCGGGTAAATCGACCCTAATGGACGCCTTAAATGGTCTGCGACCGGCCACCAGTGGCTCAGTGCTCGTCAATGAACAAGACCTCTATAAAAACTTCAATCTTTACCGCACAGAATTGGGCTACGTTCCCCAAGATGACATTATTCACCGGGAATTAACGGTCAATCAAGCCTTAGATTATGCGGCCCGTTTGCGTCTGCCGGCTGATGTGAATCGAGCCGAACGCAAGCAACAAATTCAGTCGGTCATTACAGACTTAGAACTGATCGGGAAAGAAAAGTTACGGGTGCGGTCCTTAAGCGGTGGCCAGCGCAAAAGAGTGTCAATGGGCGTGGAGTTGCTCACAAAGCCCAGCTTATTCTTTCTGGATGAAGCAACATCAGGACTGGATCCGGGTACGGAAACATCCATGATGAAACTGCTCCGACGTCTAGCCGATCAAGGCCGCACCATTCTATTAATTACCCATGCCACCAAAAACGTCATGTTCTGCGACTTAGTGGTTTTTCTGGCGAAAGGGGGGCGTATTGCCTATCTGGGACCACCTGCAGATGCACTATCCTACTTTGGGGTTCAAGACTTTGATGAAATCTATGCCAAGGTCGAAAACGAACAAACACCCGAAGCATGGGAACATCACTTCCGCCAGTCAAAGCACTACCAAAAATACATCAGAAAACGACAGGCTGGACTCCCTGCCATGGCCAAAACACCCAAAACATTGAAGGCCAAACCATCAAAACCTAAGTCCAACCATATTTCAGCTTGGCGACAGTTTTCGATTTTGTTACAGCGAAATCTGACGATTCTACGGCAAGATCGGGCCAGTTTAATCTTGATGCTGGCCTTATCTCCCCTTTTAGGGCTGCTTGACTTTGTGATGTGGAAACGCACCATGTTTGACACCACAGAGGGAGAGCCTGGCCAAGTCTTTACGCTCCTGTTTGTCACGGTGTTGACGGCTGTCATGGTGGGTAGCTTAGCCATGATGCGGGAAATCGTCAAAGAACGAGAAATATACCGACGCGAGCGGATGATTGGGTTGCAAATTTTGCCCTATGTTTTCTCAAAAGTGTGGCTCAGTATTTTAATTGCCCTCTATCAAGCGGCCATTTTCCTGCTGACCAAAATGATCGCTGTCAGTATCCCCGTTGATGGGAACAGCTTTGTGCAGATGTTTTTCACGCTGTTCTTGGCCACGTTGGGGGGCATGATCATGGGTTTATTTGTATCAGCACTGGCTCCAAATCAAAGCGTCGCGCCCTTACTGACGATTTTATTTCTACTCCCTCAAATCACCTTCTCTGGGGCAATTATGCCCCTAGAAGCGCTAGGAGCACCGGGTCAGGTTTTAAGTCAAATTACACTAACGCGCTGGTCTTACGAAAGCTTGATTTCTTTATCAGGTGTTGGTCAAGATATCGCTGATGATCCCTGTTGGCAACTGTCTGAAGCGGAACGCCAAGACTTAAGTGACTCGAACAAAGAGCAGTGTAAATGTCTTGGTCCAGCCATGTTTGAAAGTTGTACCTTTCCAGCATTACGGCGAGAATATGATCCGGCGGTTGACCAACCGCAACCCGCCAAGCCCGTTGATCCAGGCTCTCCCCCCAAGTTGACGGCAGAAAACCAACTGACCTATGACGATTTAATTCAGGATTACAACAAGAAAGTTGATACGTACCGCCAGGACTTAGATGATTGGCAAGATCAGTTTAGCGACTGGCGGAAGAAACGCGGCACCGCTATTTCTTCTGCAGAGCTACTAGTGGGCCGCTTCCATGAAGAAGTGGGATCCGCCTTTGCCATTGATGTTGGCAAACATTGGCTCAAGCTAGGCGGAATTATGGTGGGGATGCTGAGCTTTATCCTCGTGATCCTGAAACAGCAAGATGTCATCTAATCGCTGAAGGAATAGTCATCCTAGCTGCCATTTGGGTGGTGGTATCAAGCGATCACTATTCACCCGTAATGGATAACTCATCCACCCAGATTCTGGGACAGATGCCACCGGGGGTAAGCTCTGCCTCAGATTCAACATAGATAATTGATTTGAGCAGATCTCGAAAATCACCGGCAACGGTGGCAGATTCGATACTGATTTTCTCCCCTTTATTGACGAGCCAACCATCAAAAGGCAAAGAGAAAGACCCCTGCAGCGCTTTCACCCCAGCATGAAGGGCTTGAACATCATCAATAAAGATGACATTTTCGGCGGTCTCTAAGCTGTAGGTTTGCTCAGGCGTGCTAGCAGCAAATACATGATAGAAATGAGGGCCTACGGTAACCTTGGCCCCGAGATTGGCATGACCCGTGGGTTGAGCATCAAGACGCTTAGCCGTTCCTGAACTATGAAGGAAATGAGTGAGGACTCCTTTATCAATAATTGGAATGCGTCGTGTAGGGGTTCCTTCATCATCGAAAGTGGTTTTGCCCACATTGTCAGCATGAAGGGCATCATCGGCAACGGAAAGTAGGGGGGATGCAATTTCCGTTCCTAGAGACTCAACCGTAGATAGGCTGCGATTATCAAGTACGCTTCGGGCATTGAATAGGTTAGAGAAGGCACCTAACAAACTCAGAAACGCTTCGGCAGATAGGACCACGCGATATTTGCCAGAGGTAACCGGCTGGTAGTTAAGGTGGCTGATAGTTTTCTCTGCCGTCTCTTGCAAGCACCCCTCAATGTCGAGCTGATCTAGACCTTGGCTAACTCGATATGCGCCAGCACTACGGGGACGTTTACCTTCCTGCTCTGTCACGCTGTAGAGATACACCGAACTCGATGACCGAGCTTCTTGGCGCATGGCCCCTTCGCTGTTGAGGTAGAACCGCTGGGCATCCCGTTGGGCGAGGCCATTATAAGGAACGCCTGAAATGGCATCATGGGCGTCCATTAACTTCGCTTCGGTCTGCACCAAGTTATCAATCAGGGTGGCAATCTCCGCCTGGGGCACCAGTTCAGATTGAGTGGTTTCTAATGTAGCAGTGGCTTCTGGACTAAAGTCCGGCACATGCTCTTTGGCCCCAAAAGCACTGGCTTCCTGAGCCGTTTTAAGGGCGAGTTCTAAGCCCAACTCATCGACTTCGCTGGTGGTGGTGACGCCGACGGTATTGGCTTCATTCCAGACACGGACCATCACGCTAGAGCGCTTGGAGGCTTTCACCTGTTTGGGTTCACCTTGATCGACTTGGACGCTGGCTTCATCGACGGTAGACCCACAGACATCAAACTTTTGAATGCCTAAGGCTTGGGCTTTTTCTTTTGCGATCGCAGCGATGGTAGCAACATCAGACACGCTAACGGGTTCTCCTATTTTTTAGGTGTATTCTCTGGAATTTATAGGTGTAATATCTTGAGGCGGTGCCGATTTAACGACCACCCACGGTAATCTCGTCCACCTTGATATGGGGTTGTCCCACTGTGACGTAGATACTGCCACTAATGGATCCACAGAAGCCTGCCGCTAGGCCCAAATCTTGGGACGACATGGAAATTCGCTTCATAATCTCCTTGGCTTCCCCAATTAACGTTGCACCCTTGAGGGGTTTGGTGATTTTGCCATTCTCAATCAGATAGGCTTCATCCACACCAAAGTTAAATTCGCCTGTCGGGCCAACACTGCCGCCCCCCATCTTCTTGCAATAGATGCCCTTTTCTACCGAGTTAAATAAATCATCATTGGTGAAATTACCGGGGGCAATATAGGTATTGCGCATCCGACTCGCGGCAGCATGGGTATAGCTTTGGCGACGACCACTCCCTGTTCGAGGGTGCCCGGTGCGGATACAGCCGGCTCGGTCAGATAGGAAATTCTTAAGGATGCCGTTTTCAATCAAGAGGGTGCGCTGCACGGGCATGCCTTCGTCGTCCATATCAATGGAGCCAAAGGCATTGGGAGATAATCCTTCATCCCAAGCCGTTAGATTCTCATGGGCAATTTTTTGACCTTTCATGTCTGAGAACGGACTGGTCTGGCGCTCAATCTGAGTCGTTTCTAATAGATGACCACAGGCTTCATGGAAAATCACGCCGCCAAACTCATTGGCCATAATGATCGGATAATTACCAGATTCCACATAGTCCGCATGAAGCATTTGTCCGGCGGATTCTGAGACTTCTGCAGAATCGTCGGCATACTGCCAGGAGCGCAGGAAATTAGGATTATTCGTAGCACCGACTCGCTTGTTGATGGAGGCGCGATCGCTGCCTTCTGCACAGAGCAAGCTGTAGCCGACGGATTGAGTCAAACGGATATCGCGAGCAAACACCCCATCGCTAGCTGCCACTAAAACTTCCTGCCAATCGCGGAAGTAGGTAGCGCGACGAGACTGTACATGAGCGGCATCTTTATCCAGTTGGGCATTGGCGGTTAGCAAAATATCGCCCATTTCTTGCATAGAGCTACAGCTAGCAAGCCAAGATTCTTTGCCATTCACTGAGGCGTAGTCTCGCAGCAGCTCCAGGTTAATTTCAGGGATAAAAGCTTGAGGTCCCGGTAGATTCAATCCCAGAATCGAGAGGGCTTTTTCTAAGGCTGCTTTCAGCCCCTTAAAGCTCATGTCATTGGTGCTGACATAGCAATCCCCTTTGCCCAAGAATACGCGTACACCCGCGCCCGCAACCAGTCGGGGAGAGATGCTGGTGATGGCATCTTCTTCGGCGAGGCAACTGATGTAGTTAACCCGCTCTAGGAAAAATTCGACAAAATCGGCTCCAGCTGCTCGGCCTAATCCCAATAGCGTCGACAAGGGCGAACGCCAAGTATCATCAAAGCGATCGCGCGTTGCAGAATACTCTAGGGTCGGCAGTTCTTGGGAAAGCAGCGCTATTGGAGACATAAATGGAGTGATCCAAATTGATTGCAGATGAACAAAAAGGAATCAGCAAATCTGATAGGAAGGGCTGATGTAGTTAAGTGTAACAAAATCAGCTAATGCCTTCAGACTCCACTCCAATCCTTGGAGATTTATGCTCCTAACTCAAAAATTATTCGTTGAATCAGACTGAGTTGGAACAAAGATAAAATCTGTCCATGCCAACAAAAAACACCAAAATTTTGTAAACTCTGCTGATTTACCCCATAACAGTGCGAGCAGAGGTATTGATTGTTATGGAAGCAAAATTTCTACGATTGTTTCGGCAAGGATATATGTGGTATTGATAGGTCACGACTGATTCAGTCTGCATTAGCCTTGGATTTCCCCCATAACCCAAAGTATTTGGGAATACACAGTTTTTTTATCTGTACATTTATCTAACTTTATTTCTTTTTTATAGTCATGGAGAATAACTCATCCAAGCGGGAACTGCTCGTTAGAAACAATTTTTCTCCTTCAAATGAAAAATTAATTAAGAGTGGCTATGTAGATCAAGCACGCTTGCGAGAAGCGATTTATGAAAGTCGGCGGAAGGGACGTTCGCTGCTAGCGATCCTGCAGAAGATGACGGGGAAACCTTTACCCCCCCGACTTCTCCGGCAAATCAAGCGTCAGCAGCTATTCGAGTTAAAAATTCTCTATGGACTGGATTGTCTCGATCCTGAGCTGACCCAGGTTGACTTTGACGAAATTGACCGTTTGATTCGCACGGTCATTCCTCTCGACTACTGTCGTCGCTACCAGATTTTGCCCCTCGCTCTCAATGCCGACGTCGATCCACCGGTTGTCCGTGTGGGCATGGTCAATCCGGACCACCTCAGTGCCATTGATGATGTTGACTATTTGCTGCGCTCCAATGGGATGACCTTCCAGCGGGTTGTTCTAGATTTGGATACTTTCCAAATGCTGATCGCCAAGTTCTTGGACGCTCAAGCCAAGCGTCAGGCCACCATCCAAGCAAACCTGCCCGTTGAATACGGCCTAGAAGATGATCTCGATCGCCTCGGAGGCATTGAAGATCTCTCCACCAATGATGCAGATATCAATCTGGATGAAGCATTACTCGATGAAAATGCAGCGCCAGTCATTTCTCTAGTGAATAAAATATTGGCAAAAGCATTACAAAACGGCATTTCTGATATTCATATTGAGCCGCAGGAAGACAATTTGCGCGTTCGTTTTCGCAAAGATGGCTTATTGCATAATGCGTTTCAGCCCCTACCTCGGCGCATTGCCCCTGCCCTCGTCTCCCGTTTCAAAATCATCGCCAACTTAGATATCGCCGAACGGCGTTTACCTCAAGATGGTCGGATTCTCCGGCTATTTCAGGGCCGCAAAGTTGACTTTCGTGTCAGTACCTTGCCGAGTCGCTATGGCGAAAAGGTCGTTTTGCGGATCTTAGACAATTCTTCCATGCAGCTCGGCCTCAACCATCTGATTGATGACCCTGCCAGCCTTGAGATTGTCCGAGAAATGGTGGATCGCCCCTTTGGATTGATTTTGGTGACCGGCCCTACGGGTTCTGGTAAAACGACGACTCTTTACTCCGCCCTGACGGAGCGCAATACCCCTGAAGTCAATATCAGCACTGTTGAGGATCCCATTGAATATACCCTACAGGGGATTACCCAGGTACAGGTCCTGCGGGAAAAAGGCATGGACTTTGCCTCCATTCTGCGGGCCTTTCTGCGACAAGACCCGGATGTCCTACTCGTGGGTGAGACGCGGGACAAGGAAACGGCTAAAACGGCCATTGAGGCCGCGTTAACGGGACACTTGGTGTTAACGACCCTACATACCAACGACGCAGCCAGCGCCATTGTGCGTTTGGCGGAGATGGATGTTGAACCGTTTATGGTTTCAGCGTCCTTATTGGGTGTGGTGGCTCAACGACTCGTCCGCCGCCTCTGTCCAGACTGTCGGATTCCCTATCGTCCGTCCCCAGAAAAGCTGGCTCAGTTTGGGTTAATGGCTTCGGCCAAAACAGAAATCACCTTTTACAAGGCTAATACCTCTACGTCTGACGATATTTTGGCAACGGCAAATACAGAGGATGCCTGTCCCACCTGTTCCGGTATCGGCTATTCCGGGCGATGCGGGGTCTATGAAGTTATGCAGGTGACCGAAAAGTTAAAGGGACTGATTACCGAAGGTGCGCCAACAGAGCATATCAAGGAAGTGGCTGTCGAAGAAGGGATGCAAACCTTGTTGGCTTATA
Source organism: Acaryochloris sp. CCMEE 5410 (assembly GCF_000238775.2). Lineage (NCBI taxonomy): Bacteria > Bacillati > Cyanobacteriota > Cyanophyceae > Acaryochloridales > Acaryochloridaceae > Acaryochloris > Acaryochloris sp. CCMEE 5410. The sequence goes on from NZ_AFEJ02000001.1 coordinate 3,006,307, forward strand.
GTTTGAAGCTGGTTGAGCAAGGCGCTACATCCTTAGAAGAAGTAGAACGGGTGACCTTCTCCGATAGCGGCTTGAAAACGGAGCTTAAGGCAAAGCGAAAAACAGCCCTCAACTGTCATGTTTGCAATGCAGGGCTCTTACCGGAATGGTTGGATTGTCCCTACTGCCTAACGCCCAGGTTTGCCGAGCATCATCCAGCCAATCAACTCTAAAGGGTGTTGTCCCAAAAGAGATCGGGCTATGGCAAGCTGTGAACTGTGAGCTTGCCCCGTTTGCTATTCCTAACTGAACGTTTTCCCCCAGATATGGGCGGCGTATCCCGCAGCGCGGGGCGGATTGTCACATCCCTACACAGCCTGGGCATTGATGTAGATGTGGTGACCTGGAGCCGGTATCTGCAGCCGGGGGAGATGAGTACTGAGCAGGGCAGTTCAGGCCGAGTTTATCGGCTGGGGTTATATCGCCATTGGGATGCAACGATGCCCCATACTTTAAATATTTTAGATGGGCTGCACCAAGCATCTCCCTTTAAGGCCGTTTGGGGGCATTATTTATTTCCTGCCGGTTTTTTAGGGGTGTGGTTTGGCCGACAACATCACATACCAACACTGGTAAGTGCACGGGGAAACGATATCGATCGAGAACTATTTCCCCCTGGAGACTTTGCCCGCTTGCAGTGGACACTCACCCATGCCTCAACCCTCACGGCAGTCAGTCACGATATGGCCCGTAAAATGCAGATGGTTGGGGACCGCACCCCTATCACTGTTCTTCCCAATACCCTCGATTGTGAGATTTTTCATCCTCTCCCACCCAATGACCTGCAAGACCTACGCCACAATTTAGGTATTGCCGATCAAGAAGTCGTGTTGGGATTTTCAGGAGAGCTGCGAGAAAAGAAAGGTCAGGGATTTTTATTACAAGCCCTCGCTCAGCTCCGAGCCCAGCGTCCAGCCTGTCTGTTGATTATCGGCGAGCTGCGTTCTGCGGCTCAGTCATTGCTGCAAACGTTTGCGATTGACCATCCTGATCATGCGGCTCGGGTGATTGTCACTGGCCCGTTGTCAGACCCTGAGGTGATCGTTCAGCACTTAAATCTCTGTGATATCTATCTGCAGCCGTCTTTGTGGGAAGGTATGCCCAATGCACTGCTAGAAGCCATGGCCTGTGAACGTTGCTGTATTGCCAGTGATGCGGGCGGCATCCCAGAGGTGCTGGAGTCAGGACAAACGGGATGGGTCATACCGAGATCGCAACTGCATCACTTAGGCGATGCCATTCTAGACTGTCTTTCTCTCTCGGTGGAGGAACGACACCAGATGGGACAACGTGCCCGACAATTTGTCCAAACCCACCATGCCCCTGCCCAAGAGAAAGCGCAGCTCCAAAAATTGCTAGAGCATTTAATCAATGGATGACGTTTGCAGAAGGTCTTGATAGCAAGCAATCAGCCGATCCGTGGCCTGTTGCCAGGTGAACTGTTGCGTGATCTGCAATCGCGCATTCTGAGACAACTGCATACGTAGCTCTGGATCAGCTCTGAGTCGAAGCACCCCATCTTTAATCGCTTTGGCAGAGCCGGGACGAACCGACAAAAAATGGGTGTCCGGCATCCCTAATTCACGAACCACTGGCAGATCACTAGTAATGACAGGCGTGCCAGATGCCATCCCCTCTAGCACTTTCAAGGGACAACAGCCTTGGGTACAGTTGCGATCATTGGGTTTTAATGGGGCGAGAATCACATCTGCGGTATGCATTTGGTGGCAGAGATCGGTCTGGGACAGCGGTTCCAGAATATTCAGTTGCTTGTCTACACCTAATTTAGTAGCCAGTTTAGTTAGCGATCTCACTTGGTTAGGTTTTGCGGGACCCACAATCGTCAGAGTGGCGGGGAAGTCCCGACAGTAAAGTCCCAACGCTTCAACGGCTAAATCCACCCCTTGCCAAGCGGATAAGGTTCCAAAGTACAGCAAATGCAAGCTTTCAGGATCTGGCTGCGGAGCTTGGTGCGGAAAGAAGTCGAGATTAACGCCATTGGCAATCACCTGAATTTTGGTTGGAGAGACACCCCGCTGAATTAAATAGTCGCGAGTCACCTTGCTAACGGTGAGCACTACATCGGCTTGCTCTAAACATAAATCTTCCTGAGCGATCAGCTTATGCATCAGTTCTCGATCATCTGCCACTCGCGGATAGCGGTATTTCAGCTCAATGGACGGTAAGCCATTCACCTCCAGAATCAAAGTTTGGCAATACTTTGACTTTTGTTGTGCAATCGGGAATCCTTCATACATCGACCGTACATGGATGACATCAAACCATTGGCCTGCCAACCATTGTTCAAGCCGCTGGCGAAATGTAATTACCCGGTCAATTAAGGTCTTACCACTGGTGGGAAGAGCAGTATGCATCACGCCTGGCCATCGCTCTACGGTCGGAGATATCTCCAGCGTAGGGGCAACACTGACGAACTGGACTGAACCACACCATTGAGCAAGGGCTTGGGTAAAGGCAGCAATATGAATCGCAGCACCTTTAGGGGCGGGAACCATATCGAAACAAACGTAAGCCAACTTGGGCATAACTGAGGAATTAGGGATAAATGCAGCTATATCTTATGCTAGGGCTTGATTAGGAGCCATCCAGTCTGGGGGAAGGTGTTATATGTCTCTCAATCTTGCAAGATTTAGGCTAAAGCCGAAGTACAAACACATTGGTTTTGCGAGCGAGATCCAGACTGACTTAGCGAAATTGGAGGATCGAGTTCAACAAGCACAAGCTCGACATCGTCTTTACAACTACATTACCCGTTTTGCTTGGATCGGATTAATTGGCTCGTTTGTGATCGGGGTGTTTGGCTCGGTACTACTGGAGCAGCCATTGTCACCATTATTTTGGCTATTTCTTTTCTCTTTGGGGGTGCTGTTGGTTCTAGGGATGTTGAAATTATTCGAACGTCCTTGGTTGATCCCTCAAGAACGGTATGTGCTCCCTGTGGGATTAATCAAAAAAGTTATCCGTGATATGGAGCTAGAACCTTCGCTCCATTTGTCCCTCAATTGCTCTCCTGTCAACGCAAAGCGTAAACGAATTGACACGATACCCGATCCGAAGCGAGACAGGTGGAAAATCGACCGTTATGCAGATCCTTGGTTATTGCTAGAAGGTCAGTTTTTGGATCAAACCGACTTCACCTTGACGTTGACAGAACTCTACATTGAAAAATATGGCTGGAAACGGAGTCGTAGTGGCAAGACCAAACACAAACGTAAGAGCAAGCCTAAAGGGTTATCCCTCACTTTAACGTTACGGTTTCAACGCAAGAAGTATGGTGCGGTTACAGTCTTAAAAGACTCCCTGAAAGAGGCCCTAAAACTCACCCCGACCGCGCGAGTCAAACGGATAAAAGTCAGCGATCGCACCCTATCTCTCACGGTGAAGGTGCCTCCCTATCCGCCTCCAAAACGTTTTGAGGTTGATCGAAACGTTGATGTTAAACAAGTTGAAGAGTTGATCACACAGATGTTTTTGAGTCTGTACCATGTGCTCAATTTGGCCCAAAAGTTATCAAAAGTGACATTATGAGAAGCTCTTCTCTGAAAGCCGTTTTGCTGATGAATGTCTGACTTATTGACGGGAAATAAGCTCACAATGTTGAGAATGCCTTGACTATAGCGTTGAGCGAATCTGATCGACCGCCTGTTGGAATGGTTTGAAGTCAATTGCTTTGCCAATGGCTTCAGCCTGGGCCAACGATGCTTCTAGACCATCTAAGTCGCCTAGCTGTTGTTGGGCAGAAACAATAAACATTAACAAGTTACGACCTTGACTATATTGATCACCAATTTGCTGAAAAATGGTTTGAGCAGACTGATAGTAATCCATCGCTTGTGCTGGACGATCCTGTAAACTTCCTAACCCCAGTAACGTATTGGCTTCCCCCAGCCGAGCACCCACCTCGCGATATATCCTCAAGGCTTGGTCATAGCGATCTAAGGCCTCTTGACGTTGATCCAGAAATTGGAGGACATCACCCAGGGCTTTTAACGTATTGGCTTCCCCCAGCCGAGCACCCACCTCGCGATATATCCTCAAGGCTTGGTCATAGCGATCTAAGGCCTCTTGACTTTGCTTGAGAAATTGGAGGACATCGCCAATCGCTTTTAACGTATTGGCTTCCCCCAGCCGATCACCCACCTCGCGATATATCCTCAAGGCTTGGTCATAGCGATCTAAGGCCTCTTGACGTTGATCCAGAAATTGGAGGACATCACCCAGGGCTTTTAACGTATTGGCTTCCCCAGCCGAGCACCCACCTCGCGATATATCCTCAAGGCTTGGTCATAGCGATCTAAGGCCTCTTGACGTTGATCCAGAAATTGGAGGACATCACCCAGGGCTTTTAACGTATTGGCTTCCCCCAGCCGAGCACCCACCTCGCGATATATCCTCAAGGCTTGGTCATAGCGATCTAAGGCCTCTTGACGTTGATCCAGAAATTGGAGGACATCACCCAGGGCTTTTAACGTATTGGCTTCCCCCAGCCGAGCACCCACCTCGCGATATATCCTCAAGGCTTGGTCATAGCGATCTAAGGCCTCTTGACTTTGCTGAGAAATTGGAGGACATCGCCAATCGCTTTTAACGTATTGGCTTCCCCCAGCCGATCACCCACCTCGCGATATATCCTCAAGGCTTGGTCATAGCGATCTAAGGCCTCTTGACGTTGATCCAGAAATTGGAGGACATCACCCAGGGCTTTTAACGTATTGGCTTCCCCCAGCCGAGCACCCACCTCGCGATATATCCTCAAGGCTTGGTCATAGCGATCTAAGGCCTCTTGACGTTGATCCAGAAATTGGAGGACATCACCCAGGGCTTTTAACGTATTGGCTTCCCCCAGCCGAGCACCCACCTCGCGATATATCCTCAAGGCTTGGTCATAGCGATCTAAGGCCTCTTGACGTTGATCCAGAAATTGGAGGACATCACCCAGGGCTTTTAACGTATTGGCTTCCCCAGCCGAGCACCCACCTCGCGATATATCCTCAAGGCTTGGTCATAGCGATCTAAGGCCTCTTGACTTTGCTTGAGAAATTGGAGGACATCGCCAATCGCTTTTAACGTATTGGCTTCCCCCAGCCGATCACCCACCTCGCGATATATCCTCAAGGCTTGGTCATAGCGATCTAAGGCCTCTTGACTTTGCTTGAGAAATTGGAGGACATCGCCAATCGCTTTTAACGTATTGGCTTCCCCCAGCCGATCACCCACCTCGCGATATATCCTCAAGGCTTGGTCATAGCGATCTAAGGCCTCTTGACTTTGCTTGAGAAATTGGAGGACATCGCCAATCGCTTTTAACGTATTGGCTTCCCCCAGCCGAGCACCCACCTCGCGATATATCCTCAAGGCTTGGTCATAGCGATCTAAGGCCTCTTGACTTTGCTTGAGAAATTGGAGGACATCGCCAATCGCTTTTAACGTATTGGCTTCCCCCAGCCGATCACCCACCTCGCGATATATCCTCAAGGCTTGGTCATAGCGATCTAAGGCCTCTTGACGTTGATCCAGAAATTGGAGGACATCACCCAGGGCTTTAACGTATTGGCTTCCCCCAGCCGAGCACCCACCTCGCGATATATCCTCAAGGCTTGGTCATAGCGATCTAAGGCCTCTTGACTTTGCTTGAGAAATTGGAGGACATCGCCAATCGCTTTTAACGTATTGGCTTCCCCCAGCCGATCACCCACCTCGCGATATATCCTCAAGGCTTGGTCATAGCGATCTAAGGCCTCTTGACGTTGATCCAGAAATTGGAGGACATCACCCAGGGCTTTTAACGTATTGGCTTCCCCCAGCCGAGCACCCACCTCGCGATACAGACGCAACGCTTCGTCATAGCGCTCTAAAGCCGCTTGGCGTTGGTCAAGAAATTGGAGGACATCACCCAGGGCTTTTAACGTATTGGCTTCCCCCAGCCGAGCACCCACCTCGCGATACAGACGCAACGCTTCGTCATAGCGCTCTAAAGCCGCTTGGCGTTGGTCAAGAAATTGGAGGACATCACCCAGGGCTTTTAACGTATTGGCTTCCCCCAGCCGATCACCCACCTCGCGATACAGACGCAACGCTTCGTCATAGCAAACATTTGCCTCGTGAGCATTGTCTTTGAGTTCAAAATAGAGATTCCCTAGCTGTTCTAAACTGGTCGCCAATTCTGCAGGCAAATCCAGATTGTCCAATAATTGCACAGCTCGTTTATAGACCTGGATAGCAAACTCACGATTTTGTCTGCTTTGACTTCGCTTCGTATAAACTTGCCCCAATTGAGTATACAGATCTGCTAATTGGGCTGGATCTTTATCGGCCTGCTGCTCCAGCGCTTCAATCAGACCCATCAACGCTTCGATAGAAGGATCTAACCCCCTAGTTGCCGCTTTTTCCGTCGTCTTGGAAGCTGTAAATGGTAAGAGAGCCACATCACTGGGGTCAACGCCAAACCAAAAAACGCCACTGCGCCAGCTCCAGAAATCTGGCGATTGCTCTGCTAATAAACGCACCACCTTGCGATTGACCCAGAGCACAACCGGAAACCGAAATTGCCGCAAAGCTTCTCGGGTCCATTGTAAGTACCCTAAAAATCGAGCTTGCTGAGACTCTGGCATCGCCAACATTGACGGCAGTAAATCCCCAATCCCCAGCACCGTGACCACCGCAGGCTGATGCTCCTGTAAAACAGGCTGTTGAGCGACCAACTGCTCTAATCCTGTCCGCAAACTGGGGTCTTGACGGTTAATAAACAACCGATAGGCATGGACTCCCTGCTCCCGCAGCGATTGCTCGTAGTCCTCAATAACGGCAGTTTGCAAGTTACGGTTTTCTGTCACGGCAATCAGTAATCCCAATTGCCCCTGATTCGCCTCTAGGGCAACTAGCAGCCGCAGGTATTGGCGCTGTTCTTCCGCAGAGCGCTCAATGGTGGGCATCCTCAGCACTCCCAGAGTCCATCGTCGGCAGCAATTGCTCTAGCTGGAGATGTTTTTTGACAATCGGATGCACATCGTACCAGACCTGATTGTTGCGATATTCCAAGATATATAACCCGTGCAACAGTAGGGCAAAATCTTCATCATCCACTTCTTCTGGCTTAGCATCTTCATAGGTTGTGACTAAAATCTCAGACCGCCGCTTGCCCAAAGACAGAGAAAATTCATTCCGAAGTTCCCGCACAGCCAGTTCCAGCACCTGATCATCAATCTTCATCTCAGTTCGTTCTGGCTCCAGCCGCAGTAGCAGCGAACATTGACTGCAACATTCCCGAGCAATCCGCACCATTTCCCGCAATACTCCTCCACTCAGCAACACAATCTGCCGAGCGGTTTGTGGCGACATGACTTCCGCCCAGTGCTCACCAAAGCGACGTTCTAATACTTTGAGGAAAATATCCACCTTGCGCTGATCCGGCTGCTGCTGGCGGTGACGATCGGCCTTAGTAAAAAATTTAGCAACTCCCATTTGCAAAATCGGACGACCACAAGCCGACTGCAAAATCGTGCGGAGTTCAATATCTCTGACCACGGCTATCGGAATAGTAAACACCATCCGCATTTGGGGCTGAAAAAGCGCCAGGATATTGTTCTTGTAAATTTCTTCTACTAATTTCCAATCCAATTTATCCAAATCATCAATAATCACTAACAGGGGACGGATTGTATGATGCTGGATCAGAGCAGCGATTTCTTCTATTTTGGCTACGAGTTCAGAAATACGCCGTTCATAAGTACGTTTGATTTCTTCCCTAAAGGTGGATTCTGTTTGTAGCTTAGCGGTCAAGATCTTCAGAACATCGCCACCAATCCCAATCTGGGATTTGAGATCCTTGGTTTCCGTCGTTGAGTGAGTAGTAATAAACCAATTTAAAATTTCTTCTTGAGTGGTCGTAGGAATATCCACCTCGGAGTCCCTCGCCTTACTCAAAAGCTGTAAAGCAATAGCATAGAGAATATTGACATGGTCCACCGCCGACATCTCTACCATGTCCGAGATGGAAAAGCGGACGACAAAATAGCGGGGTTCTCGCTCTGGATCACTCATCAAGCGGCCAAACTGGGCGAGTAGCGTTGACTTCCCACACCCCCGATGTCCTGCAAAGATAATCTTGCCATCCTCGGGTGCATCGTCCACAGCCTGCTCTAGCCGCACCAATGCATCCCGACCGTAATCGACGCGAAACGCCTCGACTTCCTCGTCAGACAACAAGGGAAATAAATCTAAATCCCGATAAGCCTGCCGAAAGGTTGCGAGAAGGGGGTGACTCATAGGTAATGGATCGTGCTGGCCTTCATCATACCCAACCTCAGCAATTCAAATGCAAAAAATGCTAACCAATACACGGTTCACGCCGTTCAATGCCCATTCCCTGACATTCTGATATGAATTCATTTCTCCAGTGGCGAAATCATAATCATGGTTTATCTTAGGTGAGGCCGCCTATTCAACCTCCTGGTGCCAACGGTGCAAATTCAACTCGTTTGGACTGATCCAACTTCTGGTAAAACCTATCAGCCCCATTTGCAGCCTCCGGTTGCTTTGGGACAAAGCTTTAATCTGATGCCTGCCACCCATCAAGGGCAAGCAGTGAGTCGAATTGTGCTCCATGATGACGCAGTACAGGCATTTCATGCTTTGTTGGAAGTGCGACAGAGTAGCGTTTGGTTATGCAGCCAGGCAGACAGCCAAATTAACGGGGTCACTGTTACTGAGGGAGTTTTAACCCATGGTGACCGAATTCAGATCGGTCCCTTTGAACTCACATTCACGCTTGTCCCAAAGCCAACCACCACCGAGGAACCCCTCCAAGATCAAGCATCGGCCATCAGTGGAGACTCTCGTTCTACCTCACTTTTGGGTATGGCCCAGATCCCTACAGAGCGCCCCGCACAAACAGCACAGGCGAATCGTTCTTCTGGGGAATGGGTTTGCGATCGCAAAGTCGGTTTCTTGTTCAAACGAACGTGCGATCGCACCACAGCATTGGGATGTCCTTACTGTCGTGATGGTCAAAGCAAACTCGACCAAGACCCTTACTGGTTAGACTATGATCTCTATCCTGGTTATGGCATCTATCGCCCCGGCAGTTGGGGCTATGAATACTATCGCGATCGCGCTTACTACTGCTACAACCGCGAGTCCCGAAACGTTGACTTTACAGAAGCGGATGCCGCCAGCTTTGAAGAGGAATTGGATACAGATTACGAGATGAATTTTGGGGCCAGTTAATGGCCACTTGGCTGATTTATGCCTTAGGCGGAGGCTGGGGACATCTCAATCGGGCCATTGCCTTAGGCCGACAAGCCGCCCCTCAGCATCACGTTCGCATCCTCACTAATTCTCCCTATGCCCCTTGGGTTGAGACTCAACTGCATCGAATAGATCTCAGTGCATCTGGTTTACAGAATCTATCACTCCAGATTTTACCCGTTGCTTCTGCTGCAGAAACGCGACATCAGGTACAAGCTATCGTCCAAAACCAAAACTATGATTGCCTGATCGTCGATACTTTTCCCCGTGGCCTTGGCGGCGAGCTAGTGGATTGCTTTCCTCAAATGTCTACTGTTCCCAAAGTTCTTATTCATCGAGATATCGATCCAGCTTATGTGAAAGCCAAGCAGGTGGGGCGATTTGCTGAGCACTACTACAAGACAATTCTCGTTCCAGGTGAAGGGGATACTCTACCCTTTGCAAATTTTCCCCAGGCTGTGCAAACCCTACCCTGGCTGATGTTCAATTCGCAGGAGCTGCCTTCGGTCATCCCAAAAGGTCAGCCCACGATCTTGGTAGTCGCCGCAGGTCATCTGCCAGAAATGGCCTTTTGGGGCCAGTTCATGATGGCGTTATCCACCACATTTCCCAACGTTAACTGCCGCTGCCTGGCCTATACTTGCCCTCCCCAGTGCCCACCCAACCTGTGGATTCAAGTATGGCCAGGGATGCTGATATTGAACCAGGCTGATGTCGTCATCGGTGGGGCAGGCTACAATACCGTGTTTGAATGTCAGGCATTGGGCAAACCATTGATTGCCTTTGCCTGGCCCCGGCAATATGATCGACAACAGTACCGCGGCCAGCGGTGGGCCAAACTCGTGAAAACGTCTCAGGAAGCTATAGATGCGGTACAAGCGCTCTTGCAATCTCCCCGGAATCCTAACCCGATCCAGCCTTATAGGAATGGAATTGGGGATGCGATCGCAATCATAGACAAGACATACTCAGCCCCATAGAGCCACAGGCAGCTCAATCCAAAGTTTCAGCCTCAACGTTTTGTGAGCAAGGCCCTATTGCTTCCAACCAAATATTGTTGATCTTGCGCTTCCGCAACAGCGAATCCTGAGCACTGAATTCCAGTCTATCTTCCAAGATCTTGATAGCGCGTCACAGCATAACCAGAGGGGTTAATTAAGATCTTTTGAGGTTTTAACCGTTGACGAATGATGGGTAAAGCGCAGGGCTACAGTACTAGTAAGCCATTCCTAAAGACCCATGTATTTGCCATCTCCATCGCAACACAAATATCGCCAGCTTTTAGGGGTGCTAATTGCCAATTATTTAGTCACGCCCTTTTTACAGGGTGGACTAGGCAGTCTCATCTCGGCCTTGCTACTGCTGTACGTGATGGTTGTGATTGTTAAAAGCTTTTCGCTCCCCCCGAAACTGTTTTGGGCATATGTCTTTATTGCGGTCTTAGCGTTCTCTCTGCAATTAGGCCCCAGAGTGGGATGGACTTCAACTGCAACCTTACCGTTTTCTCTGCTTGCTCAATCCATTTATGTCCTCTATTTGGGGGTAGCCGCGTTGTTAATTATGCGGGAAATTATTACAGTCACCACCATCACTATGGATACGATTAGGGGAGGCATTTGCGCCTACTTTCTGCTTGCTTTTATCTGGGCATTATTCTATGGCATGGTTGCAACCCTCAATCCCCATGCTTTTTCGGCAACTTTAATCCAGCCCGGTTCCTATTTACAACCCATTCACTTTAGCGTTACGACATTAACAACCCTCGGGTTTGGCGATATTGTCCCCGTGAGTACGTTAGCCATTGTGCTCACGGATACAGAAGCTATCATTGGTCAGCTCTACCCTACAGTATTCATCGCCATTCTGGTGGGTGGGTACTTGTCTCAGAAAGTAGATCAACCCTGACGTCTCCCTTACTGATTGAATCATCTTTATTGCGATATCTGTATACGGTTTGTAATGCTATAGAAATCCCGTAAAGTAATAGCTATAAGCTTTATCACATCAGCCTTATGGGTTCAACCAGCGGAATAATCCTATCAACATGGAACGAAACACATGAAGACGGATGAACGTACGCCCAAGGATATAGGAGATCTGGCTAATACTGACACTCCTTCTCAATTGGAACTAGATATTCAAGTTCCTGGAGATAAGCAGCCCCCCCACTCCAGACCTTCAGTATTTAGTAAAAAGTCTCCCTGGCCCATTGCCATTCTCGTCATGTTGGTGATTGCAGGGCTGTTCGGATGGCGGCTCTACAACAACAGTCAGTCTCCGACCGTATCGGAACCTGAAACTGCGTCTACAGCCAAATTACCCGTGCGGGCAGTGCGGGCTCAACTTGCACCGATTCGCCGTTGGGTCACCAGTCCGGATGGCGATGTGAGAGCAGAACGATACAAACAACTGATTTTTGAATCCAGTGGGGAAGTCACCCAGCTCGCCAAAATCAATGGCCGCTTCCTGCGAGAAGGCGATCGCGTGGGTAAAGGTCAATTGCTGGCAACCCTTGATGATCGCAAATATCAATCCGATATTCGAGCCGCTGCCGCCGATCGCGAAGTTGCCAAGCGTACAGAAGAGCAGGCGGTGGCCAGCTTACGTCAGACAGAAGCCAATCTCAGGCAAGCCAAAGCTGACCTAGAACTCGCAAAAACAGAAGCCAAACGACGACAAACCCTATACAAACAAGGGGTGATTCCCGCAACGGAACGGGATACCTACAATAACCGCGTTATTCAGGCCCAAGTTGGGGTCAAGGTAGCCCAAGAGAATGTCAAAACGGCTCAAGATCAAATTGCCGTATCCAAGGCAGGAGTGGTCTCCAACCAAGCGCGATTATTAAACACGGTGATTGCCAGGGAAGATACGCAGCTCGTGTCTCCCATCAATGGCATTGTCGCCTATATGAATATTCGGGAAGGAGAATATTGGAGTCCTTCCAGAGTGCAATCCGCCACCAGTTATCAATCGGCCATCGAATCCGTGCCCATTGTGGTGGTTGACCCCAATAGTTTCGAGGTTGCCTTTGAACTTCCTGCCTCAGAAGGGAGTTTGCTGCGCCCCAATCAACCCGCCTATATTGCCTTAGATGACGATATTAGCCAAGCCTTCGTCCAAGGGCTCAATCAAAGCAATCTCGTCAGCGTGGCTAAAGCCCGAGGCAAGGTGTTTTCCGTCACTCCAGCGGTCACCCCTGGGGGTAGAGCCGTCCAAGTGCGGGTTCGGATCACAGAAGGGCGAGAGAACTTACGCCTGGGTGCCCGTGTACAAACCTGGATTGCCGCTCAATCCAGAAGCCAAGCCATTACGTTGCCCTTTGGGTCCGTTATCACCCGCGATCGTAAATCCTATGTATTTGTTGTCGACGAGGAAACAGGCCGAGTGGAGCAGCGTCCTGTGGTTTTAGATATTGAAGGGTTAGATCGGATCTCGATTGCTCAGGGACTACAGCCCGGTGAATTGGTGGTCACCGAAGGCAGTAATCGACTGGTCAATGATTCTCCCGTCGATGTTGTCGATATTGAAGATCCGGCCTAAGTCAGCAGATTGCATTACCGCCCTACACCGCAAGGATAGAACCCATGCAAACAGAGGATCGGCCAACCACCCTGGACGTTCGGGATGACCCCATGCATGGAGCCTCCGAGTTAGAGAACGCTTCTCCACTGGCTCAGTTTTTCTTTACCCGTCAGGTATTTGGGATTCTGCTGTGTTTTTTGCTGGTAATGGGTGGCTTGATGGGGTATGTCTCCATGGTCAAAGAATCCGACCCCGACATCAAAATTGCCCGAGCCAATATCACCACTGCTTGGCCCGGCACCGATGCCGAGACCATTGAAAACCGAGTCACGGACAAACTAGAAAAGGAAATTAAGTCCCTACAAGGCTTGAAGGATGTTAAAAGTGCCACCTTCAATTCCTATTCCATTATCGATGTTGAGTTTCGAGCGGAAGCCCCGGTGGCCTCATCGATTCAAGAGCTGCGGGGCAAAGTCGATGATGCAGCGCCAGAACTTCCCGCTGAGTCCGAAGGGCGCGAACAGTCTGATTTTGTCCAAGTGTCTCAACAAGATGCGCCGGTTTTAACGATTGGTCTATTTGGCCCTAACCTAGATGCTGCCACCTTAAGTCAAACCGCAGAAGATCTCAAAGACATCTTAGAGTCGGTCAAAAACCTGCGAGAAGTCAATCTATCGGGTAATCGGGATGAGGTTATTCATGTCCAGCTGATTCCCAGCCGTCTGACCAGCTTAGGTATTTCCTCTACACAGGTGCGAAACGCCATTCAAGGGGGCAATCAAGATGCGTCTTGGGATCGGGTTCGAGATGATGCCATTGGGGCTCAGGTTCGAATGTTCGGACGATTTCGCAGCATTCAGGATCTAAAATCTCTGCCCGTGGCTCGACTAACGGACAACCGAATTGTCCGCTTAGAAGAAGTGGCGGATGTGCGGCGAGATTTAGAACGGGAGACCAATCGAGCCTTTCTCAGTTGGGAAAATCAGCCGTTCCAATCCACCATTACCTTAGACATCGTTAAGGTTGCCGGTAGTGACACCATTCAAGTGATTACTGATGCCCTACAAACCCTAGACGAAGCCAGCCAAAACCCCAAGGTTTGGCCAGCCGGGATGGAATATCGGATTCTCAACAACGATGCGATCACCATTAATGATGAACTCGCCAATTTGCTCAGTAATGTCGGTCAAGCCTCCTTTTTTGTTTTTATTATTCTTCTGGTGGCCCTAACCTGGCGAGAAGCGTTGATTGCCGGATTAGCCATTCCCCTCACCTTTATTGGTGCCATCTTCTTCCTCTGGTTAGGGGGACAAACCCTCAACTCCATGGTGTTAATTGGCATGATCCTGGCCCTCGGGTTGCTGGTGGATGTGTTTATTCTCATGTTGGAAGGCATGCACGACGGCATTTTTGTCGAGGGGTTGGGATTTGGGGAATCGGCGTTGCGGACCGTTAAAGCCTATGCTGGACCCGCCTTTGCAGGCCAGCTCACCACCATCTTGGCCCTCGCCCCCTTGATGGCGATTTCCGGCACCATGGGCAAATTTATTCGCCTGATTCCCATTAGCGCCATTACCTGTTTGGTGATCAGCTATTTCCTGTCCCTACTGGTGGTGATTCCCCTATCCAAGTTTTTGCTAGGGAATGTCAAAGGTGGATCGAACAAAACCTTGGTGGATCGGATGACTGAAGTGGCCTCAGCCCGCTTCGCAGACTGGAGTCTGGCCATGACCGTTCCTAATAAAGCCGTGGCTCGGCTCTGGTCCTTGGGGGCGGTCGGGCTCTTTGTGTTTGCCTGTGTCTTGTTTACCTCCTTGCCATCCAATCTATTCCCCCAAAATGACGGCACTAAGCTCAGTCTGAATGTAGAACTAGCCCCCAGTACAACTCTCGAAAGCTCCCAAACCGTCGCCGATCAAATGGGAGACTTGCTGCTGGCCTATCGCGATCCAGAGGGTCAGCCCGTCTTCAAAAGTGTGGTCAAGCTAGTGGGCAAACGCAGCAGTTTAGTCTCTTCCGGGGAATTGAAGCCCGGCAATGCCGACTATTTTGTGGGCTTCTCCGTCATCTTTGTCGAGTCCAACCAACGGCAACGTCAGTCTTTTGAATATGCGCGGGAGTTGCGATCTCAACTCCAAACCCAAATCCTCCGCAACTATCCTGGCTCCACCCTAGCCGTCCAATATGAGCGAGCCGGCGGGGGCGAAGACCCGATTCAAGTGGCCATTAGTGGCGAAGACATGCAGGTACTGAGAGAAATTTCAGTGCAAGTGCAGCAGGTCTTGCGGGAGATTCCAGGAACGATGGATGTGCGAGATGACCTGGGCAACTTGCGAGAAGACTACAAACTGATTCCGAAGCGAGAAGCCCTGGACTTCTATGGTCTGAGCCAAAGCGAGCTGGCCTCTCAAGGCCGCTATTTAATGATTGATAACGATATTGGTGACTTTCCGGTTGGCAGTGGGGAAGAAGATCTAGAGATCCATATGAGTACGCTTTGGCCCTCCCGCCAGGGAGAAGTCGGTGGCCCTTCCCGCCAAGACGAATTTCAGACCATTCGGTTTGTCACCGCTGACGGCAAAACCATTCCGGCTGAAGCAGTGTTAGAACCCGCCCCTGGAGCCGTGCCTTTATCCATTACCCATCGCAAGAGCCAACGCACAGTCACGGTTTTAGCCAAAAACATTCCGGGCATTGGGGTCTACGATGCCGATATTTTGGCCAAGCTAACGCCGAAACTCCAGGAAATGCAAAAAACCTGGCCCCAAGGCTATCAATATAGTTTCGGCGGCGATGCCGAGACTAGCGGTGAAACCTTTGGATCCGCAGGTCAGATGTTGGTGGTCGCCATCTTCTTGGTCTTTGCTGTGTTAGTGCTGCAATTTGGCTCTTATTCTCAGCCCTTGATTATTATTCTCACGATTCCGTTTGCCTTAACCGGAACCTTTATTGGCTTTTATTTCCTTAATTTACCCTTCTCGTTTCCAGCCGCCATTGGCGTCATTTCCTTAACGGGGATTGTGGTCAATGATGCCATTGTGATGGTAGAGACCATGAATGAACGACGTAAACAGGGGTTAGAGGTCCGCCAAGCTGCAGCCTTAGGAGCGAGCGATCGCCTTCGTCCCATTTTGACTACCTCTATTACCACAGTAATTGGGCTACTCCCTTTGGCCTTTAGTGAAGCAGAATGGTTCCCCCTCTGTATGGCCATCATCTTTGGTCTGATCGCCGCCACGTTGATTGCCCTATTAGTGGTGCCAGGACTCTACTTACAGCTCACCCCCAATAAGGTGCGAGTAGAACATTAAGGATTCAATCGTAGTCAAGACAGCACATCACCTAGCCCAGTCCTAAAGCAGGTAAGAAAATTCGGGGATCAAATAGCACTTTTGGAGGCTTCACCATGTGCATCACTTCCCAAAACGTTTGACTGACGTAAGAACGACTTAAAGAAGCCCGAACGACTAAATCAAGGTATTGATGCATCAGGCGAGTTTGCCAATTGGTTGTGGATCCTACCGTAGTACACCATCGCAAGTCCTCACTCGTGGCCAGCAGCCATGGTACTGCTAACATTTTGGCCAACTGTTTATGAAATTTTGAGGGAAAACCTTGCAACGAGGTTTTTTGCTTTTGAACCATTAGACTCAAACATTGGTCCAACGTTTGAGCACCCAATGCTGCTACCGTCATCCCCTGAGCATAAACTGGATTAAAAGCACACACCGCATCTCCTATCGCGACTAGATGGCCTGGGAAACGCTGCAAGTCTTCATAATGTTGCCAGCAGTTGTCAGTCCGTCGGTAGCTATAAATGGGGCTTAAGGGTTGAGCTTGTTGGATGGCATTATAGATTTCATGACTCCGAAGACTTTGGGCAAAGTGGAGGAAGTCTGTTTCATCGATGGGGGGATAGTCATGGCCCACGCCCGCAAGGGTCACAACCCACCGATTTTCTTCAACGGGATACAGCACAGCACTTCGACGATGATCGGGGGGTTTCGTGTGAATGAGCATCACCTTCCAAGGGGCTTCCCAACCCTCAGGGATCTGATACCAACGACTGCTATACCCTAAAAAGGAGTTGATCATCGTTTGAGTCGGTGCAGCATATCCTAACTGAGTTAACCATTTCGGTAAGGCAGAATTCCGTCCACTCGCATCGACCACTAGGTCTGCCTTCAGGGTGTCGAGTCCCTGCTCAGTTTGAATTTGAACACCCGTAACTATGGTGTTTTGGGCATTCATCACCAGACCAATCGCTTGAGTCGAGGTTAGAAATTTTAGATGGTCATATTGCTCTAGTCGTCGATGAATCAGCCACTCAAGTAATATACGGCTACAAGGATGAGTATTCAGATCAGAAGACGTCTGATAAGACCAACCCCAGATGCTAAACCACCGTAAATC
Organism: Acaryochloris sp. CCMEE 5410; assembly: GCF_000238775.2. Classification (NCBI taxonomy): domain Bacteria; kingdom Bacillati; phylum Cyanobacteriota; class Cyanophyceae; order Acaryochloridales; family Acaryochloridaceae; genus Acaryochloris; species Acaryochloris sp. CCMEE 5410. The sequence goes on from NZ_AFEJ02000001.1 coordinate 3,023,551, forward strand.
ATAAGTCCAGTTGACCTGAGGAGCTCCTGCGGCTTCTAGTTCTGCTTCCAAGCCTGGAAACAGTTGTTCTAAAATGCGTTGACCTTGAGTAAGCAGAATATGAACATGATGGGATTGGGGTACGCCTGATCGAGGTCTGGGCTGATCAGGGATACGATCGCGTTCCAATACCGTGACTCGGCCAAAGTGGTTCAGCAACACCCGAGCAGCCAACAGCCCGGCCATACTGCCACCAATCACCACAGCATGTTGTTCTGAGAGGGATGTGGAAGCAACCATGAATCGTGTTTAATCCACTGCTACAAACCCTGAATGGAATCAGCATAGCACTGGAATTTCTTGGCGTAGGCTAGATATTAGCCCCCTGAGATTTTAACCCTTCATGGACAAGCAACGTTGGCAAACCTTAATGCATAACTTGGCAGGTCAGCCCTCTCTGGACACCTATCAGCAGTTAGTTTGCGCCTATAGTGAGCCCCACCGTTACTATCACACAGCCACTCATATAGATGCTTGCTTAGTTCATTTGGATCGGGTGAAAGCATTAGCCCAAGCCCCTGCCATCTTAGAAATGGCCCTCTGGTTTCACGATGCCGTTTATCAAACCCAGTCCAACCACAACGAGCAAGATAGCGCCGACTGGGCCGTCCATTTTTTACAGAACGCAGGGGCCGCAGTGAACGTAAGCCATCAAGTTCATCATTTGATTATGGCCACTGCAACTCATACAACCCATGACCATCCAGATACTGCATGGATGGTCGATATTGATTTGGCGATCCTCGGCCAAAATACCCAGACGTTTGCCGATTTTGAAACTCAGATTCGCAAAGAATATGCCTGGGTGCCAATTGCCGAATACTGTCAGCGACGGAGTCAGATATTCGAAACTTTTGTGCAACGCCCCCATCTTTATCAAACCGCTTATTTTCAAGAACGGTATGAGGCCATGGCCCGTTCCAATCTTCAAACCGCTATCCGGCGTCTACAAGCTGGGGCACTGGTCTGTTAGCAGGATCTAGCTATAATGCTTCCGACGCAACCTAATGTAGATCAATGGAATGCCCATATTGTCTAAGCGAGAAGATCCTAAAGCGCGGCTTTGATAGCCTGCAAGATGGGACATTAGTCCAGCGATATCAGTGTAAGGATTGCAATCGGCGTTTCAACGAACGCACGGGTACCCCAATGGCTCGCTTACGCACCGCTAGTTCAGTAGTGAGCTATGCCATCAAAGCTCGCACCGAAGGGATGGGTATTCGTGCTGCAGGTCGAACTTTCGGTAAATCTCATACCACCATTATGCGTTGGGAAAAACGCCTAGCAGACCAAGCACAGAACTGGTCACCTCCCGCACCAGCAGCCTCTGATGTGACGGTAGAAGGGATGAAGTTTACACGCGTGTAGGCAAAATCTTCCCCCCAGCCAATCCCAGGGCTGGACCATCCATTTCCTTGAACGCGAAAGCCGCTATTGGTTGACAGCACAAGCTGGCCTCAAGGATGCACAACTTTTTGCAAATGGCGTTTACTCAGCTTGGGAGTGGGTCAAAGCCTGTGATGGGATTCGATGGTTTACCGATGGTGAGAGGCGTTATGGACAAGAACTTTGGAAGCTCGCCAATGTCTATCTCAATGGTGAGGAGTGTCATCCTGACTATGGGCATCGCAAGGTTTGGCGAGAGGGGTTAGAAGTCGCGATGAAAGTTAAAGGGTCTCAGGGGAATCGGCGAGTAGAGTGGGTGAAAGCAGAGCATCCCTTTACCGCTATCAGTCTAGGGTCTGAGGTCCATGCCAATCATAATGAGGCTCACAATGCTGCCTTGAGGAGACGATGTAGTGCTTATCGAAGACGGCAGAATCTCTACGCTAAGAAGCGGTCGGGGTTACAGCGAGTGCTAGATGTACAACGCCTGATTCATAACTGGGTTAGACCCCATTGGGGGCTCAGTAAGCAGACCACACCAGCAATGGAGATGGGATTTTGTTCTCGTCCGTTGAGCACACTAGAACTCCTCACCAATAAAGGGTTTAGGTATGTGCCCTGTTAGTAGACCAGTGCCCAAGCTGGCATTCTGCCCAACAATGGGGATAATAAATAAATTCAAGCAGAGGACGTCTGTGTGACCATTCACCTACATTGCGATAGTTCAGACGCTTGGCTGCAAACGGTTCTGGCAGACTTTGATACCTTCCTGCTCGATCATGCCGCCAATGAGAAAAAAGCCTCTGGGGTCGCCCTCAATCTTGCTGCCCACTATCCCGACAAGCCAGACTTAGTGGCGGCCATGATTGACTTAGCCATTGAGGAGTTGAGCCATTATCGCGATGTCTTCAAATTAATCCGAGAGCGCCACTTAACTATTCCTCCCGATGCCAAAGACCCCTACGTTAATCAACTACGAGGTCTGATTCGTAAAGGCTCCGAAAACTACTTTCTCGATCGCCTCCTAGTCGCCGGAATTATTGAGGCTCGGGGCCTAGAACGCTTCACTAAAATTTCTCTAGCTTTGCCGAGTGGACCGTTACAAGGCTTTTACCAAGCCATTGCCCATTCAGAAGCCAGACATGCAAACTTATTTTTCAAACTCGCAGAACAATATTGTCCAAATGCAGCCCTACAGGCTCGTCTAGATGAACTCTTAGCGACTGAAATGAAGATTTTGAATCAATTACCCCATCGGGCCATGCTGCATTAGAGGTTGACGCGCATCCACCCAATCACTTCGCCATCTGGATTGAGATGCCTGATTTATCGACTCTTGACTAGATAATGCCACTACCCCGCTAGATCGTCTCCACAGGTATTTTTTTGAACCATTCGTCCCACGGCTCTTTGACGAATCACTAGTGCACTGGCCACATCTCTCGGCATTGAAGCCTCACGGTTAGGGAAATCATGACAACGTCTACCAGTTGCTTTTTGACTGCATGCTTACAAGCTGGACATTCCTGGCTAGTGCAGCGTCAAGCTAAAAAATTAGGGTGGACGATTTTCAGGATGCTTTCTTTATAAGGCTTACCAGAGGTGCTTACCCTAAAATTAAGTCTTGACGATGCACTAGTAGGGGTTTAGGATACATCGGAGTAGACAGCAGTGCTAAAGCTGTAATGCTCTTATAGTATGGGCTTCAGACTATAAATCGCGCACTTTTAAAGCCGCCAAAATCGATGTAATCTTTTCTCGGTATAGGTTTCAAAGAAATAACTTTTTCATTATTGATCTTTTCAGCAGCTAAAAGCCTTTGTGACAGGTGCTTATAAGCTTTTAGCATGCATCTAAACTGCGTTTAGGGAGATGGCAACGAGCACTCGCACTTGCTGGTGAAAGTGATACATCATTTGCTGCCGCCGTAACACCGCCAAGCTCTGCAATTCTCAGAAACAAGCGGAGCCACAGAATCTCCATTATAAAAAATATCCAAATTATGATTTCGCAAAAAGCCTATTTATCATTCTTTTACGAACAATTATGATGCGGACAAGGTTTCTCACGGATTGAAAGGAGGCATCGCAATGAAAACGATTGGTTATTCGGATGCAGGGCTAATTTCAGCGAAAAATTCTCTTGTCGAATTTAGGGTAGATGCGCCTTAGCTCGGTCCCACTGATCGATTTGTGTAAAAAAGCACTATGGACGAAATCATAACCAATTGGAGACTTAAACATGAAAGCAATGCTCATAAAATCGTACGGCGAAGATGCGACGTTTGAACCTGCAGAAATCGAAAAACCTCAAGTCAAAGCGGGACATGTCCTCGTGAAGATCGCGGCGTCAAGCGTGAACACGGTCGATATGATGATCCGTACGATGGGAAAGGAGCTGCCACTTTCGCCCGATACGCCCGCGATTCTGGGCATGGACTTCGCTGGGACGGTCGAGGCTGTTGGCGAGAATGTATCAACCTATTCTATTGGCGACGAAGTATACGGCTGTGCGGGTGGGCTGGCAGACTTACCAGGCACGCTGGCTGACTATATGGTGGCGGATGCCAACCTGATTGCCCATAAACCCAAAAACTTGTCGATGCGTGAAGCGGCTGCTTTGCCGCTGGTTGCCATTACTGCTTACGAAGGGCTAACCCGTGCGGGCATCAAGCAAGGTCAAAAAGTTCTCGTGCATGGAGGTTCTGGTGGCGTCGGCCATGTTGCTCTGCAACTAGCGAAACACTTTGGTGCCGACGTCTATTCCACAGGAGGTGGTGACAAACAGTTGGCCCTAATCGAACAACTGGGTGCAACCGGCATCAACTACAAGACGGAATCGGTTGAACAGTACGTTGCCAAACACACGAATGGGAACGGTTTTGATTTGGTATTCGATTCTGTTGGGGGCGCCAACATGCTTAATTCATTTGAAGCAGCAGCACTGAATGGTCAAGTGGCATCAACCGTTTCGCTGTGTGAGCTGGATTTGACGTTGGCTCACTTCAAAGGGTTATCACTGCATGTTGTGTTCATGCTCATTCCGATGCTGCACAACTACAAACGAGAACAACACGGGGAAATCCTTCGGAGCATAGCTCAGATTGTCGAGTCAGGCGGGTTAAAGCCCGTACTTGATGAGAAACGATATGCGCTCGAACAAGCAGGACAGGCCCATGCTCGTTTGGAAAGCCGACAAGCAATGGGCAAAGTTGTCATTGAAAACTAACGGGGGAAACTACTGACACAACTGAATTCTCGCCAATTTATTGAAAAAACAGGAGATACAGAATGAACTACGACAATTTCACTACTCTCAACGTTAAAACTGAAAATGCGATCGCTTGGGTCACCTTCGACTATCCCCCGGTGAATGTTCAAGGTCTGCCCATGCTGGCCGATCTAAATAGCCTTGCGATATTGCTGGAACGAGATCGCGAAGTCAAAGTCGTTGTTTTTCAGTCAGCCCATCCAGAAATCTGGGTTTGCCACTACGACACAAACCTATTAAAAGATATGTCGACGGAAGCCGTCTCCCGCGAAGAAGCTAAGTTGCTGGATCTACAATCTGTTTGTGAACGCATCAGCAAGTTACCCCAAGCCACCATTGCCAAACTCGAAGGCTTCGCACGCGGTGGCGGTCATGAATTTGCACTCGCTTGTGATATGCGTTTCGCAGCACGGGGGAAATTTAAGTTTATGCAGATGGAAGTCGGCATGGGTATCTTGCCCTGCGGTGGTGGTGCATCCCGTATGGCGCGTCAGGTCGGTCTGGGTCGGGCATTGGAAATTATCCTCAGTGCCCGTGACTTTGATGCGGACGAAGCCGAAGCCTACGGCACAATCAACAAAGCACTCGAACCAGATGAAATAGGCCCCTATGTTGACCAGCTAGCCAAGCGTATTGCTAAATTCCCAGCAGAGTCCATCAATGCCTGTAAGCAGGCGGTTTATGAGTCCATTGACAAGCCAATTGATGAAGCCCTCAAGGCAGAAGCTTACTGGCTCTATCAAGCAACCAGCAAGACCCCTGCCATTAAGCGTTTTACCATTGCTGATGAGAAAGGCATGGAGCATGACATGGAAAACCAGCGCAACTGGAATGATTTGGTTATGCAAGTTCAGGAAATAAACTAGTGAGCACTGAGCAAAATAAACAAATTGTCGACAAGTTTTTTGAGAAATTTTCTGCGGCAGATGTTGCAGGTGCCCTGGAATTGCTTGATGATGCGGCCATTTGGCGAGCGATGGGGCGTGAAGGCGGCTTGCCCATGTCTGGTGAAATGGACAAGCCAATGATCGGTGAGTTGATTGAAAATGTTAAGTCAGCCTTTCCGGACGGAATGCGGTTAACGCCAACCGGTTGGACTGCCGAAGGCGATCGCGTCGCGCTCGAAATGGAGTCTTATGCCGTGAAGAGTAATGGAATTGTTTATAACAATTTCCATCACTTTCTAGTGGCTCTCTCCAACGGCAAAATTACTTCTCTTCGAGAGTATCTAGATACTCTTCATGTGAAGCAAGTATTTATTGACAACTAACCGTATTAGGGTAATCATAAACCGCTCTAATCTTGAAAGCCATGTTTTTTCTCGAAGAGCCACTTGACTGTAGTCATCGAACAGAGAGGCTTTCAGACAGTTTTCTAAAACTACAGGTTTCTATCTGAGAGCGGTTTATCCCTGATCACCAAAGCACTTGTGAAGGGAGTCTACCATGCTCAAATCTATCGAAAAAAACCAGTTCAAACCGATTAATCGGGGATACAATTCCGTATTTCATTCTAATCGATTAAGCCTTGGCCTGGTAGTGCCTATCGAGACTTATGGAATGGGGGCTGTGCCAACAATGAAAGATCATATTGAACGGGTGCAGCTGGTGGAAAAACTTGGGTTCTCTGCGGTCTGGTTACGGGACGTTCCTTTTAACGTACCCTCATTTGGAGATGCTGGTCAGACTTACGATCCGTTTGTTTATTTAGGCTTACTAGCTGGTCAGACTGAAAAAATTGCCCTGGGGGTTGCTAGCGTTATCTTACCGTTGAGACATCCCGCTCATGTTGCTAAAGCTGCTGCCACTGCCGATGTGCTATCTGGAGGGAGGGTGATTCTTGGGGTGGCTTCAGGCGATCGCCCTGAGGAATATCCCGCTCTTAATTTATCCTATAGCGATCGCGGTAAACGGTTTCGCGAGAGTTTTGAGTATATCCAGCGCATGAGCGAGAATACACCAGTTTTCGAGAATAGTTATGGCAAGCCTTACGGTGGCATGGATATGTTACCCAAACCAGCATCTGGGAAACTACCACTGTTAATTACAGGAGGCAGCCAACAAGAGACTAACTGGATCGCCCAAAATGGAGACGGTTGGATGCTCTTTCCCCGCAATACGGCAATGCAAGCCCAAATAATTGCTGATTGGCGATCGCAAATCACCGCAGCAGGGAGACTCAATCAACCTGTGATGGAACCGCTGTATGTAGATCTGGTAGAAGATCCCGATACTCCTCCTTTACCAATTCATCTAGGGCTAAGGTTGGGAGTTAAACACCTGAAAAGTTATCTCAAGTCCCGCCAGGCAATCGGCATTAATCACGTCGCCCTCAACCTGCGCTTTAACAAGGCCGATGTGACCACAACTCTAAAAAAACTGGCAGATGATATATTGCCAGACTTTAGTAATTGGAAATAATTGACGCGGCTAAAACCATGTCAAAAACAATTTTGATTACAGGGACTTATACCAAATCCGACTCATTAACTCCCGAAATATCTTATCTGTCAAGCTGGCCACCAATGGTAGTGAGTGAGAGCTTTAATGTCTGATTGCATGGTCATTAAAGTTCGACAGCGCTGCTCGAGCACATCTTCCAACTCATCCAGGGTCTCAAAGCATCGATTGGCCAGTGGTTCGTCCGCTAGCCGCCACAACCGTTCAGCGGGCTGTAGCTCTGGAGAATAGGGGGGTAAAACCTTCAGATGAATGCCAGGTGGCACCACCCGATTCTTACAGGTATGCCATCCGGCTCCATCGAGAACGAGAAGAATCTGTTTGTGCTTTCCCGCTCCAACTTGCTGAGCAAAGCTTTGTAGGGCTTGATTAAACCATTCTCCATTGACCCGAGGCAGAATGAACCATTCGGTATTGCCAGTTGCGGGATGAACGAATCCGTATAGATAGGTCCATTCATAGCGATGGTCCACCTCAGCAATTGGACGCTGACCCACAGGCGCCCAAATCTTTCGAATAATGGGTTTAAGGCCTAAACGATGTTCATCAAAAGACCAAACTTCGACCTGAGCATTAGGGTAGCGTCGCTCCAATTCTGCTTTGTACTCAGGCAGTTTTTTAAAAGCGGCTTGGGCCTCTGGTTCACCTTTACGGTGGTGAGGACGTGGGCATTGCAGGGACTGCTCCAATCGCTTGAGATAGTCCCAACCTCGTTGGGGCCAAACCTTATCGACTCCTGTCATCTGAGCAATGACCTGGGCTACTTTAGGTCCGTTCCATAGACCACCGTCGGCGGGTGGGGTTTGTAGACGAGTCAACAATTGTGCACATTGGTCTTGAGTCAGAAGACTGCGAGATTGATGAGGTCGCTTATCTTTGCGTCGGTTGCGTAACCCATGGGCGCCATTGTGGTTATACTCCCTGACGATTTCTCGAGCGTAATCGTAGTTGAGACCGACCACTTGGGCTGCTTGAGTTAGCGTTGTTTGCTCACTGACGAGCCATAGTAGATGCCAGCGGCGCGATTCTACTGGGTCTTGGCTGGCTCGATAATGAGACTTCAGCTCCTCGGGCGAAAAATGAGGTTCGAGATATAGTTTTCTTGGCATTCTCTAATTATGTATTATATCGGAGTTATATAAATCGGATTTGGTATTAGGTATTCTACCTGTTTAAATATTTGCGCCATAACTGTTAAACTTTATGCCTTTACCCAAGAAAAACTATTTCTCTTCTCTTGTAGCTCGGGATCCCCATGAACCTTATCGCGCTGCTACTCAACTAGAACTACTTTTTGATTTAGTAGTAGTAATTGCGATCGCAACTTCAGCCCATGGATTGACTCATGAGTTAAGTGAAGGTCATTTTGTGATGGGGATTATCAAATTTCTCCTAGCCTTTTTTATTTTGTGGTGGCCTTGGAATTTATTTACCTGGTTTGCCAGTGGCTTTGATAACGATGATGCTGCTTATCGTATCAATGTGATGGTGATGATGATTGGCATTATGTTGGTGGCAGCCAGTATTCCTACTATTTTTCAAGGTGGAGAAATCGTCTATGGATTTATTGGCTATCTGATTTTGCGAAGTGCCGCTGCTGTTTTATGGCTAAGAATTAAAGACAAGAGTCCTCAACTAAAAGTTACGGTGCAAAGGAATGTCATAGGACAAATAATAATTCAGAGTTTTTGGGCATACATCGTCTTTATGACAGAGCCTTGGAGCATGATATTTTTTATTTTAGTAGCAATTGCTATTGCTGCAGAACTCTTTCTGGGAGCGTGTCACTTCTTTGAGAGGAAAATGATAATTGATCTTAGATGATCCCTCTTATTGACTATGACACCAGAAGAAGAACAAGAATTCAATGCTTGCGTCACACGCATTTCAGAACTGCTGTATCAAGACTCCCAATCCCAGTCTCTGCCCATGAAGACTTTGGCAGAGATTGAATGCACCGTTCGGACTCAACTGCAAACTCATGTGTCGCCTCAAATGGGTCTTTTTTATCGACCAAGTTAGCCCGCCAGATGTCGGAGAATATCGACGGACCTTAAAAAGCATTCTGGGCAAACTCAACCTCACTCGGACCCAAGCAACAGCCCTCAAGGTCAAGCCCAACAGTCAGTTAAGCCCCTACTTAGAGATGTGCGCCCTGCGTATTAGTGCCAATGTTTCCTATGCCCATGCATCAGAGGATCTAGCAGTTTAACGGGTATCACAGTCAGCTCCAAAACGCAGCAGCGTCTCGTTCATCGTCAAACCTTCAGTCCACCCTCTTTGACGCAAGGAGTCACTCAGCTCAGCTTAGATGGGGGCAATATTCGGTTGATTACTCCAAAAGGGGAACCCTGCCACTGGCGTGGTTATAAAGCAGTTCGCATCAATGGCGATAGGGTTGGCTTGGCCTACTATCAAGACCATACTTCCCTCTGCCTGGCGGTGAACCGCTTCAGATTTGCTGCAAGGGTTTACTGTCTTGGGGATGGTCATGTTGGGATTTGGAAGCTTTACCGACAGATGAGACTGCCAACTCAACAGGAGCAGATCCTAGACTGGTTCCACTTGATGGAGAATTTACATAAAGTCGGTGGGTCACTCAAACGGCTGCAGCAAGCTGAAACCTTTTTGTGGAGAGGGAAGATTGATGAGGCCATCGATTTGTTCTGTGGTTTGAGCAAACCTCAGGCTAAACGGTTCTGTCAGTATTTGCGAGACCACCGAGAGCGGATTCCCAACTATGGTTACTATCAAGCTGAGGGAATACCCATTGGCTCTGGTGCCGTTGAGTCGCTTGTTAAGCAAATTGACCGAAGGACAAAGATTTCAGGTGCGCAATGGCAAGAAAAACATATCCCCAAAGTCCTAGCTCATCGCTGTGCCTATCTCAATCGACAACTTGACTCTATTTTTCTCCTGAAAAAGTGACACGCTCCCACTCTTTCTTCCATGGTATGCAGGACAAGCAAAAAATACTCCCTGGCATCGTCACCATGTTATTGAACGTTTTGGTTTACTGAATATTATTGTTTTAGGAGAGATTTTACTGAGTAGCGTTCATGCTATTGAAACATCCACTAGTAGTAGCTTTAATTTTTCTCTGATGATTCTAGCAATCAGCAGTGCAGCGATCTCTTTCACTATGTGGTGGCTTTATTTTTGTGAAGAAGAGCATTTAGAAAGTATAGAAAATAAACGTACTTTTGTTTGGGCATATGGTCATTTCATCGTTTTTGCCTCTGGAGCAGCCACTGGGGCGGGCTTAAGCTTAATGGCAGAACTTATGAGCGCGACACATCATGAAGGAAAACATCTTTCACCAGAAACTGCAGCTTGGGCAGTTACAATTCCTCTAGCTTTATACGTAATCGGTTTATGGTTAGTACGAGATCGCTATCAATTAAATAATTTTAATGGCTCCTGCTTACTCTTTTTTGCTTTATTGATTTGCTTAAGTGCATTGTTACCCTATCAGCCAATTTTTTCATTAGTCTTATTAATTGCTTGTCTATTCTTTAGGTTAAACGTTGCTAATAATTCTGAAGCGAAACTAAAAATCCAAGAATAACCCTAAACCATAGAAAGTGAAAAAAAGTTGGTGTAACTTTCAGGATTAAGTGGGGTTAGTCGAAAATTATGTTGTACTGAATATGCGCTTTAATAAAGCTGATAGTGAGACAACGTTAAAACGTCTGGAGAATAACATACTGTTAACCCTCACTAAATAAAAGATACAAGGCTATCTGAACAAAGAGCATGTCACCTTTGCAAGCTAGTATTTATACTCATCTCAGAAATCTTTGCTGGCCTTGCTTTCAGACACCAAATTTTTAATTCTCAACTTTGTACATCTGCAAAGGTGACATGCTCCCTATCTGAACATCAATCATCCTCCCGTTCTAGTTCCATATGCTGCGAGAAATACATCCACGGCTTCACGACATTGGGTCTTAAGTGCAGATTTTTCAGGTGGTTTCTTGCCGATCTGAGTTTGTAGCAAATCCACCCCCAGCATTAAACCAATGAGTTGTTCTGCGGCGCGACGTGGATTCTCAACCTCAAGCAGCTCCGCTTTCGCCTGACTCGCAACGTACTCGGTTAAATGCTGGATGGCGCGAGCGGGTCCAGCCTGATAAAACGCCTCGCCCACTTCCGGATGTGCAATCGCTTCAGCCGTAGCCAGGCGGTTCCAATAAGTCTGGTCTGGAGATAGAACGAACGACAGAAATACATCTCCGAAGCGGATCAGATCGTCTTCAGGGTCATTGGTTGGAATCAGCAGTTTTTTGAAAACAACACTTCCCTGTTCAGCATGTTGATTGATCACAGCCTCGAACAGCCCCGCTTTTGATTTGAAATGGCTGTAGACCGTCGGTTTCGTGGTTTGTGCTTCTGTGGCGACCTTTTCCAAGCTCGTTTGTGAGTATCCCATCGCGAGAAAAAGTTCAGTTGCAACGTCGAGAATCCGCTGCCTTGTAGAGCGGGCTTTCTGAGTACGGAGTGGAAATTTTGTAGTGTCATTCATACCAAAATTTTACATGTTGCACTTGACTTTACTAAACGGCATAGTAAAGTCAAGTTGAGACGAAGACTTTATCACATGGAGTCCAACTACCCACTGGGTTATTCAATCTCTTACCTGGAGAATCCTATGCTGACTGGTATGAATCGTAGCCTGACTAAAGAACACGACTGGACCCCACTTCGCGTTGAGGGGGACCTTCCTAGAGACCTTAGCGGCACGCTGTATCGCTGTGGGCCATTGTCTCGTGAGTCCCAAGGGGCTTTTATTCCCGACATTATTCAGGGCAATGGAGGCCTCGCAGGGGTGAGGTTTGCCAACGGCACCGTCTCTGGCGCGGCTAAGATCCTGCAAACTCGCGAGATGCTTGAAGAAGAAACTGCGGGAAAAGCGCTGTATAGTCCTGCAGCTTCAAAAGTTGCCAATTTCATGAGTGGCCTGCAGGGCAAGCTTAAGAATGTCGCTAACACACACGTTATTCCACAGAATGGAGAATTGTGGGCTCTCTACGAATTGAGTCGCCCAGTCAGAGTTGATCCGGACACTCTAGATGTCCGTGAAGAGACCACACTCAATGGCGTGATTGCGAACACGTTCTCTGCTCATCCTCATCGGGTGGAGGTTCGGAAGGCGCTCTACAATTTTGGGGTGGTTAATGGGCGAGAACCACGAGTTGACCTATTCGAGCTGCCCGACCGGGGTTTACCTCGCAAGCTTGGCGAGGTTCCACTGAGTTACAGCACCTTTGTGCATGACTTTATGGCTACGCCGAACTATCTAGTTCTATTCATCTCTCCCATTCGTCTAGACGGTTTGCGGTTACGCCTCGGTCTTGGAGACTTCAAAGATCTCGCTCATTGGGAGCCTGAAAGAGGTAGTGAGGTCATCGTCATTCCGATCGATACACCAGAGAAGGTGACGCGCTTTAAGGTCTCTCCCTTCCATGTATTCCACTTTGCCAACGGGTTCGAGAGCGATCAGATGATCTATATTGATTTCTGTTACTACGACAATTTCTGGATGGAGTTCGAGGCGGCTGTAGGCGCAGAAACTGCATCTCCAGGAGGCCCACTGACGCGGGCTAGGATTGATGTGGCACGCGAAACCTTCGACCTAGAGCACCTTACCGATCTCAAATCCGAGTTTCCGATTGTTCATCCCAGAATTGGAGGAGATGAACATAACGTGGTGTTTTCCGTCACCCAAACTCCTGACAACGGTGCTTTACGCCATAGCATTGTCCGTTACGAGGCAAGTGGAGAAACATCCACGTTGATGGAGCTTGGCCATATAGCATCGGAAGCGGTATTCGCACCTCGCTCAGACCACGAAACCGAGGGATGGCTACTCCCCCTTGTCTATGACCCCAAGGCTGATCAAAGCTACATCAGTGTCATCGAGACTAAATCGATGACGGAACAGGCTCGGTGTTGGTTCGACCACCATATTCCCCTCACCTTCCACGGCAGTTGGGTGGCGGCATAAAGATGGTGGGGGCACTGACAAGCGAGAGACTTAGACCTTCTGAATGTATTCATCTTGAAGCCCTAATAGATAAGGAGCTTGTACTAACAGACTCAGATCCTGTTTAGAGAACAGTTGTACACGCCAAAATTAAATGTCAGTTCTCCCAGAATACTTTTAGGACTTCCCAGCATTAGGTGTCGTTCCCTACATGCCTCAAGCACCAAATCTACAAATATTATTGATGACATGCTTGGAGAAATCAAAATGCTCAACATCAAGAACATCAAAATATTTCTCATCCTTGCGCTTGCCTTCGTTGTCACCATCCTGGGTAACACGATGGTTGCATCCCAAAGCATTGATCCAAACCCCAAGGCTGCATCTGCCACCGAGATCATCTTGAAGTCTGACGTTCCGTGGGGGCCGCTCAACCCCGCCCGTGGCGACCAAAGCCCGAAGGCGGGTCAGCTTTGGGGCGACCGCACTGGCTCAGGGCCGTCCGGATTTCTTGTTGAGTTTGTGGACGGCTTCTCGTCGCCCCCTCATATTCACAATGTCACCTATAAGGGCATGGTTATTCAGGGCCTCCTTCACAATGATGATCCGGATGCGAATAAAATGTGGTTGCCAGCAGGCTCTTTCTGGACACAACCCGCCGGAGAAGTGCACGTTACCGCTGCCGACGATAGTAATAACCTGGCATATATAGAGATTGAGGAAGGCCCCTATCTTGTCCGCCCACCGGAAGCGGCGTTTGATAATGGTGAACGGCCTGTTAACGTCGATAAATCGAATCTGGTTTGGCTAAATGCATCGAATATTACCTGGGTCGATCAGCCTGCAATGCCAGCTTCGATTAATGGAGCCAAGGTCGCCTTTCTCTGGGGTAATCCCCAGGATGACCAGTTAAACGGCACTCTGGTCAAGCTACCCTCTGGATTTACGGGAGAAATACAGAGCCACAGCTCAACCTTCCGTGCGGTTGTGATTCAGGGTCAACCCAACCTCTACTCGGGTCAGACCAACACCCTGGAGCCAGGCAGCTATTTTGGCTCGCAAGGCAAGACGATGCATAAAGTCTCGTGTGAAACCAAAGAGGAGTGCGTCATCTACGTGCGCGCTCAAGGCAAATATAACGTCGTTTCGTCATAGCCCAAGCAGTAACACGACCTGACCTTTACTCGAAATAGGTTGAGCGCTGCGCAGTTCTTTCGGTAGGTGGCAGCCAATCCTGCTTGTGATGGCGAAAGCAGAAACGGTATCGTGCGGTGGTCTACGATCCTTCTCTGCGCTCCTGCCCCCTCATGATCTCTCAGGCCATCAGCCGCTATTTAGACCACTATGCCGAACCTATTGCTCGTATGATTCAAGCCGAGTGGCTCTCAACCCTTGACCAGATCTATCAATCTGTTCTTGTCCTTCCCCTTTTTGATGAAGCCCTCAACTGCCTAGAGAGCATCTTGCCCAACAGCACTCACCATACTCTGGTGATTGCTGTGGTCAATGCTTCAGAGGATGCAAATAGAGCGGCAATCCAGCGAACCCAGACGTTTCTCACCCAATTTCAACCTCACCCCCAGCTCCCCTTTACGGTGGTGGACCAACCCTCGGGGAATACCTTGCTGCTCGTCGATTGCTGCACCTCTCCTCGACAACTGCCTCCTAAACAGGGGGTGGGGCTAGCCCGCAAAATTGGCGGTGATATTGCCCTGGCCTGTATTGCCGCCCAGACCATCCAAACCCCTTGGATTTACTGTAGCGATGGTGATGTGCAGTTACCGGAAGATTACTTTGCCACCCCCAACTTTGGCCCAGACGTGGCGGTCGCCATTTATCCTTTCCGCCACCATCCCCACCATCCCGATATTCTGGAATATGAAATTTCTCTGCGATATTACGTTTTAGGATTAGCTCAAGCCGGTTCGCACTATGCTTTTCAAACCATTGGTAGTTTGTTAAAAATCAATGCGGAGCACTATGCCAAAGTCCGAGGTTTCCCCAAACGGCAAGCGGCGGAAGACTTCTACATGCTCAATAAACTGGCCAAAACAGGACAGGTAATCCGCTTAAAACAACCAACGGTCGTCCTGTCTTCCCGGTTATCCCATCGGGTTCCTTTTGGCACAGGAGCGGCAATGGTTAAATTGTCCCAAGATCCAGGTCTTCACCTTTATCACCCTCAAATTTTTGGAGAACTACAGCGTTGGCTGGCCTTAGACCAATGCTTATGGCAAGGGCTGCGCCCCCATGCATTCCCTGACGTCATGATGAGTTTCCAAGCTTGGTGGCAGCAACAACATCTAGCGCCTTCGCTCTTAGAAACCTTGCTGCATCTCAAAGTGGATCAAGCCCTCCAACAAGCTTTCCAGCAATGTCAGGATTTTCCGCATTTTCAGTTTTACCTAAGGGTTTGGTTTGATGCCTTTCGAACGCTCAAATTTGTGCATTATCAAAGAGATAACTATTGGCCTTCTCTACCGATTCCAGAAGCGATCACTTTGTTCAAGGGTTCCAACCTATGCAACTTCTCTCAGAGGCCACCACACTCATTGCCCGTAAGCCACCAGGAGCTACAGCCGTCTTCTCTAAAAATTCTCGATATTATGCAAGAATTATGCACGCTAGAATTACAATTGCCAACTTATGTAGGTCCGACTCAAAGTCTCACCCCATAAGCAGGCAAATCTCACTGATACCAACACCTATCTAATCAATAGCTGTTGCTGAAATTGATTCAAAACCTACCGATTCTTCATCAGTCAGTGTGATATAAATTCAAACCAAGTTGTCTCTCAGACACACACAAGTCTGCGAAATGCTAGCAACAAAATACAGACACTCACCCATCATATCTATGCCTAGTGAGTTGCTTAGTACCACTCAAATGATCCTGTCAAAGGAATTAACCGCGTAAACCAATATGTGCAAGTGATTAGGTCTGTTAAATACTAAAGGGGGATTTCAATAATGAAAGATCAGGAATATACACTTAGCATTCTCAAGATGGTCATCAATAATGATTTAGAGAATCATCATGTAGAAACTAGCCAAGATTTAGAACATCTGGAATCCAAGCGAGATCAGTTAGTTTGGGAGATCGCGACTAAAATCTATACCTACAGCGGCCATAAAGTTGAGCTATCCATGGTTCGTGATTTGGTTACGATTCATCTGAAACGGAAAAGACGCCAGTTTTCTACCGCTAAACTTCTAGAAAGACAAGAACGGCAACCTCAACCTAAACCCCCCATCCGTTCTAATGTAGACTCTGTGAGATGGATATTCCTGAAGACTTGCTCCATCATTTGCAACTATACAGATGTCAATGCCCATCGAGTCAGTATGGCGAGTCGAATTGCAGATTTCGCTGATGAGAAGGAATTGACTCAGATTTTGCGAGATCTAGAAGAAGTTTTTGAGATTAAATTCCCCCATCAAGCCACAACCCAGATTAAAACCGTTAAACATCTGGTAGACGTCATTGGCTACCAAATCAAACTTCATTCTGACTATCAACCGGCTGCTAACTATGAATCAGCTATAGCCATATAAAACAACTGCATTCTATAAAACAATGCAGAAATTACATCAAAGTCATGCAAAAAACGGGTTTAGGGCGATAGATCCGTCCCCCTAATAGGGCATAACTAGGATCAGATGTCTTTCTGCCAAGGAAACATCACCACAATTTCAGAAAGCCCCACGACTAGAGTTGCGGGGCTTTTTATCTTAGTATTAACGCTTTGAAACAGGCTGCGAGGCACCAGAAGGCTGAGACAGTTGGTGCTGGGCCAGCCAGTATCCCACCAAAATTCCCAGCACGCTACATACTAGATCTAGCGCATCTAAGGAGCGGGTCGGAGCAAAAAACTGAGCTCCTTCTTCGGCTAAGGTCCATCCACTAAAAGCGAGTACCCATAGGGGTAAACGATAACGGCCTAATCGTAGGGTAAAGGGATGTAATAAACGATGGCCTAGATAGGCAGCCAAGCCATAGAGAATGACATGCCCCAACTTGTCATAGTAGGGAATGACAGCCAGTTGAGACGGTAAATTTCCGGTATAGGCTAAAACCAATATCCAGCCAAATAAGGCGGCATAGAGAAAGGCTAGCCACTTTAATCGTGAGTGCGATCGCAGTTTCGAGGACATCAGCAAGCGGAAGTGGATTTAGAGGAGACTCCAATCTAGCCTCCGCTCCTATTCAATGCCCAATATGGGATAAAGTGCAGCCAACTTAAACGTCGTAAACGCGGCACTCTTCTGCATTAGGGTTATCATCACAAAAGTCTTCAAACTGAGAAGGCTGCTCTTGTACTTTCTTGTGAGAATATTCAGCTTGGAGCTCTTCGACGATATCCCAGGCAACTGCACAGGCTTTGGAAGTCGCGCCTTCGCTCGCACACGTTTCACGAGCTTGGCTTAAAGCATCTTCCATACGGGTTTCCATGGCTACAGATTGCTCAAGGGTCGGTGCAGCTGTCTCTAAAGTAAGGGGCATTGTTAATCACATTCCTATCATTGTGGTCAGAGTTGAGTCTTAATGAAGTAAAACCATCACTCTGAAGACTTCTCCTCTAACCTAGCTAGGGCATCCTTCCACCGACAGCGGTAGAAACCCGTAACTCCTCGATCGGTTTATTCGGCAAACACAAACTTAACTCAGTAATAGTACCGACCGAATTTGCTCTAGCGCATTGTTAACACTTGCTCAATCATTCCCTGGGCTTGTGATGCATATCCGCCACCAAACAAATTGAAGTGATTCAGGATGTGATACAGATTGTAGAGAGTTTTACGCTGTTGATAGCCTTCGGCTAGGGGCCAAGTCGCTTGATATCCCCGATAAAATGCCGACGGAAATCCCCCAAAAAGCTCAGTCATGGCAAGATCGACTTCTCGATCGCCATAGTAGGTTGCAGGGTCTAGAATAATCGGTTCTCCGGCCTGACTAAAGGCTGCATTGCCTGACCACAGATCGCCGTGAACTAAAGAGGACGCGACAGGGTGAGTCAATAGTGCAGGGATTTTATCCACAAGCACATCCCCCTGGCGAAAATGCCCGCCATGCCGTTGAGCCAGCTGGAGCTGATAGCCAATGCGATGCTCGGCAAAAAATTCTCCCCAATTCTCAGTCCAAGGATTGCGCTGAGGGGTATCGCCAATCGTGTTGTTTTGGTGCCAGCCAAAACCTTGATCATGAGCCTGGCGATGCATCGCGGCCAGTTGTTGCCCCATCGCAAACCACGCTTGGGAATCGCCATGGCCTAAGGGAATCCATTCCAGGATGATATAGCTTTGTCCTTCGGCAGCGCCCCATCCTATCAGCTTCGGCACCCGAATACTGCGGGACGCCTGCATGTCTTTGAGACCCTCTGCTTCTGCTTCAAACATCGCCACTTTGCTGGCCTGATTGAGTTTGACGAAATAGTGTTCCTGACCGTCACTCACCTGATAGGCCTGATTGATACTGCCACCGCCTACAGAATTGCGAGTTGCGATCGCAAAATCTTTCCCTTGTATTTGACTAATCTGGCGCTGAATCTCAGTCCATACAGACATATCCACCTCCTAAGCCCTGACAGAAAAAAGACAACCTCAGTGAGGTTGTCTTTTCGAAGAAGCTAATGAATCAATACCTGACAATCGGCGCAATTAGTCATCGTAAATCCGACACTCAGCAGCATCAGGATTATCATCACAATATTGCTCAAGGGAGTTTTTATCTTCGTTATTGCTTTTACGCTGATGGGATGCTTCGGCTTGCAGCTCTTCCACTGCATCCCAGGCTGCTGCACACTCACCAGAAGTGGCACCGCTAGTATCACAAGTTTCTCGGGCTTGCTCTAGCTCTTTTTCAATTTTTTCTTGAATGTTGGACATAGGTCAATTTTCAACCACTCTTATCTATGTGTTTATCTGAGCAAACGACAGCATTTTGATACTGCTGTTAAATCATCCAAAGGCGTTTCTGGTTCATGCATTTAGTGTAACCATATCTCACAGTAATTGACTGGCTAGAGAAATAGGGTGCCCTTTAACACTGTTTTAGGAATGTCTTAGCAAAGCGCTAGATAAGTTTTTCAGAAGCAAAAACTAGTCATTAATCGAACGATTGTAAATAGGATTACACAATTTTTCATGAAGCTGTAGCACAGCCTACAACCGATTTATAGCAAGCATAGATATACTTCATGGGTATCGAAGCTAACGGAGTCTGACATGATGACTATCTGCGACAATACCAACCAAACAGAACTGCTGCGATTCTGGGTGCAAGAACTGACTCACTTATCTCCCCATGAAGTAGACGAAGTGGTAACGGCCCTCAGTCAAGAGAAGGCTACTCTCAATCCTGCTGCATAAGGTTGGATCATCCCATATTATGCCCTTCAATATACCGATGGTTTGAGCCTCTCATCCATCGGTTAATTTTTTCTCAAATCCCCATTCCCGTGGTGGTTTAACTCTGTTAGACTGCTGAAGTCATACAATCGGTCTTTCTCGTTGGTTGCTGCGGGTCAATCCTATCGATTACTATTTGTCTCTACTCCTCTAGGACCTTTAGGATCTGGGGTTGGGGGAGGAGTCGAACTAACGCTCCTGAATATGCTGGATGCCTTAACCCAGCAGGGCCACCACATCCAGGTAGTTGCACCTCAGCAATCTCAGTTGCCCCAAACTGAGGTGATCACCGTAGCCGGAACACCCCAGATTCCAGCCCAAACCCAAACTCGACAGACCCCGATTCATCTTCCTGAAAACTCAGTTCTCGCCAATATGTGGCTGCAGGTTTTGGCCCTGCAATCTGAGTTTGACCTGATTATCAACTTTGCCTATGATTGGCTGCCCCTCTACTTAACGCCCTTCTTAGACACACCTGTTGCCCATCTGATCAGCATGGGGTCGCTTTCAGACGCCATGGATCAAATCATTGGTCAAATGGCAGAGCAGTTCCCCCATACGATTGGTGTCCATACTCAAGCCCAGGCCAATACCTTTCCCTTTGCCCAGCACTGCTATCCCGTCGGTAATGGCTTTAATTTAGACCTTTACCAATTTACCCCTGAGCCAGAGGACTACTTATGCTGGCTGGGGCGGATTGCCCCCGAGAAAGCCTTGGAAGATGCGGTCGCTGCGGTCGATCAAACGGGGCAAGCTCTCAAAATTATGGGCCATATTCAAGATCAGACCTATTTTGATCAAATTCAGGCTCAGTTTCCCAACGCCAACATCGACTATCTAGGGTTTCTGGAGACCACGGCTATGCAAGAGGTCTTACGCCATAGCCGGGGGTTGCTCGTGACGCCTCGCTGGGTGGAAGCCTTTGGCAATGTTGTGATTGAAGCCCTAGCCTGCGGTGTTCCTGTAATTGCTTACCATCGGGGCGGTCCCGCAGAAATTATCCAGCCAGGAAAAACAGGCTGGCTCGTCGAGCCCGATAGCATCGATGGCCTAGTGGAGGCCATTCACAAGCTGCCCGAGATCGACCGACAGACCTGTCGCCAGCAGGCTGAGCAGGAGTATTCTCTGACGGCCTTTGCCCAGCGCCTGGAGCAATGGTTTGCTAAAATCCTGTCTCAACCCAGTACATAAAACCATGCAAGCCTGTCAGCTCCCTCCTTTTTTGCAACCGGGTGATGATCTTTGGGTAACAATGCCCAGCGGCACCCTCCGAGAGCGGCAGAATTTTGATCAAGGGGTTGTGGTGTTGCGATCGCACCCCTACTCCATCCACCTATCCCCGAACATCACCGCTCAGTGGGGCTATCTTGCTGGCACCGATACTCAGCGCAGACAAGCCCTGATCGAGGGGCTCAAAGGCGACTATTCCGGCATCTTTTGTGGACGAGGCGGTTATGGCGGCGCTCGACTTTTAGAAGACTGGCAATGGCCTCCTACCTCTGCCAAATGGCTGGTGGGGTTTTCCGATGTGACGACTCTTCTCTGGGGACTCGCTACTCAGGGAATCGCTAGTGTTCATGGTCCGGTGATGACCACCTTGGCCCATGAACCCGACTGGTCCCAGCAGCGACTGTTTGATTGGCTCGCCGGTCGTCCCATACCCGCCCTCACAGGCAAAGGGTGGGGTCAGGGCAAAGCAACCGGTATCTTATTACCCGGCAATTTAACGGTGGCAACCCATATCTTAGGAACGTCTCTCTGCCCCAACCTAGACCAGGTGATCTTAGCCCTAGAAGATGTGGGAGAAGCCCCTTATCGGCTGGATCGGATGCTAACCCAATGGCGTATGACTGGGGTATTTAAGCAGGTAAAAGGTATTGCCCTCGGGCGCTTTAGTGATTGTGAAGCCCCTACCGGGATTCCTAGCTTAACGGTGGAAGAAGTTCTCCGCGATCGCTTGGAGGATTTAGGTATCCCCATTGTGTCGGGGTTACCCTTTGGCCATGGCGCTCCCAACGCAGCTTTACCCGTGGGTGTCCCTGCCCATTTAGATGGCGATCAGGGGACATTAAGCGTTGAGGCTCCTTAGGGATCAGCTCTCAAATCTGTACGCTATCGTAAAAAGTAGAGACCATCAGGACCCTAGGCATGAACGAGCTGAGGCAGGTACTAGAATTAGCAACCGAAGAAGAATTACAAGACCTGACGGATTTGTTGTTTCGACGCCGATATAATCCCCTCGATTACCTGCGAGAACCCACCCCGGATCAGGTCCAAGCGTCCAGTCGCCAAAAGTGGCTAGAAACCATCGAGAACCGTTTCCGCTTTGTAGCCGCCGACGGGTTTACAGTCCTGAAAGGGCAAACAGAAACCTTAAGCTATCGCCAAGTCCTGGTTCAAGTCAGCCGCCATTTGAAGATTAAGTATTCCCCGACCCTATCCACCACCGATTTAGAAGCTGAGATCTATTTGCATTTGATCAAGGAAGCTTGGCAAAAGTTACCGGAGAATCAGCAAGAGCAACTGCAACAGCGGATCCAAAAGGCCTTGGCTGAGGCTCCTGGGATGCCCTTGCCCGTCAATTGCCAAATGGATCCCCGACGATGGCTGCTGGAAGGAAGCAGCGCTTTAGCCGTATCATCAGTGTTGCGCCCCTTGCTGTTAAAGCATTTGGCGCGGCAATTTGCGGCTCAGATGGCAGTGTATCAAGTGGCTCGACAAGCAGCCCCCCAAATCGAAGGACAAATCGCTGTGCAAGCAGCACGACGCGGTATGGCTTGGAATGCGGCTCGATATGGCGTGATGCGTGGGGCGTTGACCGTAGTGAGTTCAGCCCTGTGGATTGGCTTGTTTGCAGACCTGGGTTGGCGTGCGATCTCAACCAACTACGGGCGCGTCATTCCGGTAATCTTTACTCTGGCCCAAATTCGTCTGATTCGGGGGGACGCATCTTGGCAGTCTGTTTGAGTATGATTCGAAATGTCCACTGATCCCCATTCTTGGTTTGCTCCCTCTCACTTCATCATGTTGGCCTTACTGGGCGGCTTTGGGTTAACCCATAGCGGCTTGGCCTCCCTGCGAATGACCGCAGAGAAAAAATTAGGGGCGCGACTGTATCGCGTAATTTTTGCCCTAGCGAGTATCACTGCAGCCGTGATTGTGATCGGCTATTTTCTCAAGCATCGTTACGATGGGGTGCTGCTCTGGCAACTACAGGGCACCCCCGGTTTAAAGAGCTTCGTTTGGGCCTTGTCAGCCATTTCCTTTATTTTTCTCTATCCCGCTACGTTTAACCTGCTGGAAATTGCGGCCATCCAAAAGCCCCAGGTGCATCTCTACGAAACGGGTATTATTCGCATCTGTCGCCATCCCCAAATGGTAGGCCAGGTGATTTGGTGTATTGCCCATTTACTTTGGGTGGGCACATCCTTTACCCTGGCCACCTGTTTGGGACTGATTGGTTATCACTTGTTTGGGGTTTGGCATGGTGATCAGCGTTTGGCTAAACGCTATGGAGAGGCCTTTGCAGCGGTCAAAGAGCGCACCTCCATTGTTCCCTTTCTAGCTATTGCCCAGGGCAAACAAACCTTCCAGTTGAAAGAGTTTTTGAAGCCTGCCTATGTCGGGGTGGCTGGCTTTGTTTGGCTATTTTGGATTGCCCATCCCTTAATGATGCGTGCAGCATTCAACGTTCGCTGGTAGCATGATCCCAGCGTATAAAATCTCTTGTTTAAAACACCGTTGAGCATGCTGCCTGCGACTAATACCCAGACTTTTAACCCAGACGTTTTACAATCTGAGACGCCCGTTCTAGTTAGCTTTTGGGCACCTTGGTGTGGGGTCTGTCGTTGGGTGGAGCCGATGCTGATCCAGGTACAAGCAGATTACGGTTCGGCACTCAAAATTGTTACCGTCAATGCCGACGAAAATTTTCCCATTGCCAGCCAATATCGGCTCACGAATATTCCGAGTTTGCTGCTATTCCACCAGGGTCGCTTGATCCATCGCATGGACCACTTTTGCGATGGCCGAAGGCCGGCCTTCGGCCATCGCACCGAAGCATTGCACTTACTAGAGAAAGCCCTCGGCAAGATTGTTCCATCCCTAATGTCTGCCGGGTAACCTAACTTTACATACCTTAGTGCTCACAACCAAAATTTTTCAGAGTATCCCAAATAGTCTTTGGGACTCGTATTCGATGGGTTAATCTTAAGATTTCCAAGTCGAAAAAGGGCCTGACAATATGTAACAATGTAAAATGTTTTACAAACTGTAAAGTTTCTTATCGAAAACAGCGTCAACGATGGATTCGTTATATCAATTTGCTTGGCTTATCCCTGTATTGCCACTTGGCGGTGCATTTCTCGTCGGTTTGGGGTTAATTTCCTATAACAAACAAACCAACGCTCTCCGTCAACTCAATGCGGCCTTTATTGTGTCCCTGATGGGAGCGGCAATGGTCCTCTCCTTCTCCATCTTGTGGAGTCAGATTCAAGGTCACGATCCCTATCTGATGACCTTTGAATGGGCCTCAGCAGGAGCGTTTCACCTGACGATGGGCTATACCATCGATCACCTGACCTCTCTGATGCTAGTGGTGGTCACCACGGTTGCCTTCCTGGTGATGATTTATACCGATGGGTATATGGCCCATGACCCCGGTTATGTAAGGTTTTATGCATATTTAAGTCTATTTAGCTTCTCCATGTTGGGGCTCGTCGTTAGCCCCAACTTGGTGCAAATTTATATTTTTTGGGAATTGGTAGGGATGTGTTCCTACCTGCTGGTGGGATTCTGGTATGACCGCAAGCCTGCTGCCAATGCCTGCCAAAAAGCATTTGTAACGAACCGAGTCGGTGACTTTGGGTTACTGCTCGGCATTTTGGGCCTATATTGGGCCACCAATAGTTTTGAATTCGACATTATGGGAGAGCGATTGCAATCCCTCGTGTCGACCGGTGAACTCAGCGGAGTTGTGGCTGCCATCTTCGCCATCTTGGTGTTTATGGGACCCATGGCCAAGTCAGCCCAGTTCCCCCTCCATGTCTGGCTACCGGAAGCCATGGAAGGTCCGACCCCCATTTCTGCCCTAATTCACGCGGCAACGATGGTGGCTGCTGGTGTTTTCCTCGTGGCTCGGATGTTTCCCGTGTTCTCGGGCATCCCCACCGCCATGCAGTTTATTGCCTGGACGGGCGCGATTACCGCCTTCTTAGGCGCAACGATTGCAGTCACACAAAACGATATTAAGAAGGGTCTGGCCTACTCCACCATTTCCCAATTGGGCTATATGGTAATGGCCATGGGCATCGGAGCCTATTCTGCAGGTCTATTTCACCTGATGACCCATGCCTACTTTAAGGCCATGCTGTTTCTCGGCTCTGGCTCTGTCATCCACGGCATGGAAGCCGTCGTCGGACATAATCCAGCCCTGGCCCAAGATATGCGTCTGATGGGTGGCTTGCGCAAGTACATGCCCTATACCGGCATTACCTTTTTAATCGGTTGCTTAGCGATCTGCGGTATTCCACCTTTTGCAGGTTTTTGGTCCAAGGATGAGATTCTCAGTTCCGCCTTTGAAGCCAATCCAGCCTTGTGGTTGGTAGGCTGGCTGACTGCAGGCCTGACAGCCTTCTATATGTTCCGGATGTATTTTTCCACCTTTGAAGGGGACTTCCGAGGCAATATCAATGCCCTGCGGGAGCAGATTGATGGCAAATCTCCTGCCCTCAACTTCGGCCCTGGCGCGATGGATCCTCGAGAGTTGACCATGGTAGCTGAGCAAGAGGCTCATCATCATGACGATCATCACCATGCGGATGAACCCCATGAATCTCCAATTACCATGACCTTGCCGTTAATGGTGTTGGCACTGCCCTCCATTGCTATCGGTCTATTGGGCATGCCGTTTAACAATCGGTTTGAAGCTTTTATCTACGCTCCTGGCGAAGCCAATGCAGCTCTAGAAGCAGCGGCTGAGTTTGAATGGTCTGAGTTTCTGCTGATGGCCGGAAATTCCGTCGGTATTGCCCTAATCGGGATTACCCTGGCGTCTTTGATGTACCGAACTCGAAAAGTGGATCCGGCTGCGATCGCAAATCGCTTCCCCTCCTTGTATGAGTTCTCCCTCAACAAGTGGTTTATTGATGACCTCTATGAGCGCACCATCATCAAGGGCTGTCGACGGATTGCTCGTCAGGTTCTAGAGGTTGACTTCAAAGTCGTCGATGGCATCGTTAACTTCGCTGGATTCCTCGCAGTATTAACTGGCGAAGGGCTTAAGTACTTGGAAAGTGGCCGTATCCAGTTCTACCTGTTCATCATCTTTATGGCAGTCTTGGGGATCTCGATTGCCACGGTCATCTAACGTCTTTTCATTTTTTCCTCGTCGTTGCTCAATCCGTTGAATAGAGATAGCGGTTCATGAATCCAGATACATTTCCTTGGCTGTCAACTCTGATTTTCTTCCCAATTGTGGCCACCGTCGCCCTGCCCTTTATTCCAGACCCAAAAGGTAAAGGTGATCCCATTCGCTGGTATGCACTGGTGATTGGCCTGATTGATTTTGTCTTATTGATCTACGCCTTTTACACCCAGTACGACTTTGCGGAGTCAGGGCTGCAAATGGTGGAACACTACGACTGGCTCCCCCAATTAGGGGTGCAATGGTCTGTAGGGGCCGATGGCTTATCCATGCCCTTGATCTTGCTCACAGGATTTATCACTTCTTTGGCGATCCTGGCCTCTTGGCCCGTTACCTATAAGCCCAGACTTTTCTATTTCTTGATCTTGGCCATGTACGGTGGTCAGATTGCAGTGTTCGCCGTTCAAGATCTGCTGGTCTTTTTCTTGGTCTGGGAATTGGAATTAGTGCCCGTGTATCTGTTGCTCTCGATTTGGGGCGGCTACAAACGGCTTTATGCAGCGACGAAATTTATTCTCTATACCGCCATCAGCTCTCTATTTATCTTGGTAGCAGCTCTGGCGATGGCCTTCTTTGGCCCCGATCTCACCTTTGACCTGCAGTCCCTGGCAGCAAAAGATTATCCGTTAACCTTCCAACTGCTGTGTTACACAGGCTTTTTGGTGGCCTTTGCGGTCAAATTACCCATCGTGCCTCTGCATACCTGGTTACCGGATGCCCACGGCGAAGCCACAGCTCCAGTCCATATGCTGTTGGCCGGAATTCTTTTGAAGATGGGGGGCTATGCTCTAATTCGCATGAATGTAGAGCTGCTTCCTGACGCCCATGCCTATTTTGCCCCTGCACTGATTATTCTGGGTGTCGTCAATATTATTTACGCGGCCCTCACCTCCTTTGCCCAGCGCAATCTCAAACGCAAAATCGCCTATTCTTCTATTTCCCATATGGGATTTGTTCTCATTGGGATTGCCTCCTTTACGGACCTGGGGATGAGTGGTGCCGTTTTACAAATGGTCTCTCATGGCCTGATTGGCGCTAGTCTTTTCTTCTTAGTGGGAGCGACTTACGATCGCACCCACACTTTGATTCTGGAAGAGATGGGAGGCGTGGCCCAGAACATGCCTAAAATCTTTGCCATGTTCACCACCTGTTCCATGGCTTCTTTGGCACTACCCGGAATGAGCGGTTTTGTCGCGGAACTCATGGTGTTTGTGGGTCTAGCCACCAGCGATGCCTATAGCCTCACCTTCCGCGTGCCGGTGGTGATTTTGGCAGGTATTGGCGTGATTCTGACGCCGATTTATCTGCTGTCCATGCTGCGGGAAATCTTCTACGGACCAGAGAACAAGGAACTCACGTCCCACGAGAAGCTAGTCGATGCCGAACCTCGGGAGATCTTCGTGATTGCCTGTTTGCTCGTTCCCATTATTGGTATTGGTCTTTATCCCAAAATCATTACCCAGATTTACGATGCTAAGACGACTCAGTTAGTCGCCTATATCCGGCCCTCTGTTCCGTCCATTGCGATGCGAGAAGCCGCGACAGTCGCTTCTGTATCCGACGTTGAGCTAGACAGCCCTTACCAGGCTCCTGCGATCAAGTAGGTCTCTGACCAAATCACACCTAAAATTAATTGATTTAATAGGTACAATATCCCCCACATTGGAATTCAGTGTGGGGGATTTATCGTCACTATCCACTCTGGAGAATCAGACAAAAACCTGTCAACGTATTATTTGATACTGAATGACCTCTGGATCAGACTGCGGCTCATAATCAGCCAGATATCCAACGCCTTTCAGTTGATGAACAATACTCCACACCAAGTTGTGGACATCATCTTGATCAAGACCAGTCTTACCTAGGTCAGGGCTGATACGTAAACAATCACACAGCAAGGCAATGAGGTAGTTAGACTCACAGGGTAGGTCGCGCTGGTGGCAATCGCAGCAGAAAAGGCACGCTACCACGTCATACCAATAATGCATCAGGGAAACGTCGAGCAGAATCGTGATCAATACGCGCACTATAGGGTTCCAGCCTACTGTTTCAGCGAGAGCGATAATCGCATCGGAGATTACATCCTCCGTTGTTTCATCCTGAAATTTTGGATCTGAAAGGATCTTGAGAATCTGCGGTTGAAGCTGCAAATACTTTAATCTCTAGCGATTCACAATTATTTTGGAGGCTAACTTCCAGTAAATCAACCCTTACATCCAATCATTTAGGCCAGGGAAGAGCCACGGTAGCCAAAATACCTGATAATTGCCAGTGTCTCTGATCTTTTGCAATACGCTATGGCTGCTAAGACAAAAAAACAGTCCTCGAAAACAGTTGAGCCACAAACTGCGATCCTGCGACAACATGCCGAGCAACAGTTTGCAGCCGAACTTGAAGAACTTCGCAAAGCGGACACGCGTCAACGTCCCGCAAACTGGCAGCTTTCTCCTTGGGCCGTCTCCACCTATTTATTAGGTGGTACCTTAGAAAACGGCTTTGAAGTCTCCGCTAAATATATTGGCAATCGGCGACTGATGGAAATCGCCATTGCCACCCTGACCACGGATCGCGCCTTACTACTGTATGGAGTTCCGGGGACAGCCAAGTCTTGGGTATCGGAACATTTAGCTGCTGCGATCGCAGGAGATTCCACCCTACTGATCCAAGGCACCGCTGGTACCAGCGAAGACGCCATCCGATATGGCTGGAACTACGCCAAGCTCTTAGCAGAAGGTCCCTCCCTAGATGCGATCGTACCGAGTCCACTCATGCAGTCCATGGGCCAGGGCAAAATCACCCGTATTGAAGAATTGACAAGAATTCCTGCAGACGTTCAAGACACCTTAATTACTGTCCTATCCGAGAAAACGTTGCCCATTCCCGAACTCGGGGAAGAAATTCAAGCCACCCAAGGCTTTAATGTGATTGCCACCGCTAACAACCGAGACAAAGGAGTTAATGACCTGTCTAGCGCCCTCAAACGTCGCTTTAACACCGTCGTTCTGCCCTTACCCGATGATGCTGACTCTGAAGTCAAAATTGTCCAAGAGCGGGTGAAAAGCTTAAAGACAGCCCTTGATCTGCCAGTCGAAGCACCAGCCCTCGCCGAAATTCGGCGGGTCGTCACTATTTTTCGGGAATTACGGAGCGGCAAGACAGAAGACGGTAAAACCAAACTCAAATCTCCCAGCGGAACCCTCAGCACGGCAGAGGCCATTTCCGTCGTCAATAGTGGTTTATCCTTGGCTGCTCATTTTGGGGATGGCTCCCTCCAGGCCCATGATCTCGTGTCTAGCTTGGTAGGAGCCGTCGTCAAAGATCCCGTTCAAGATCAAGTGGTTTGGAAAGAATATCTAGAAACTGTGGTGAAGGAACGAGACAACTGGAGCGACTTGTACCGAGCCAGCCGCGAAATTCTTTAGGATTCAGGTTGGCATTGAGGACAAAAATGGGTGGAACGACCGACGAGTTTGACTCGCTCAATGGTTTGACCACAAGTTCGACAGGGCTGACCGTGACGTCCATAGACCCAGGCCATACCACCATAATTCCCATTCACCCCTTTGAGATCTCGAAAATCACTGAAAGTGGTCCCACCTGCACCAATACTGGTCGATAAAACCTCAACAATTGCTGTTCGCAGCCGCTGCACCTGTTCTGTCTGCAGCTGATGGCACGCTGTCGTCGGACGAATCCCACTCATAAACAAGGCTTCATCCGCATAGATATTGCCGACCCCTGCCACCAAAGCCTGATTTAACAGGGCACTTTTAATGGAACGCTTGCGACCCTGTAACGATTCCCCAAAATAGTCTACAGAAAACTCTTCAGAGAATGGCTCAGGCCCCAGCTTCTGCAGACCACTAATTACTCGCTTTGGATCTTCCGTCGGAGCCACCCACCATATTTGGCCAAAGGTCCGCTGATCCACAAATCGAAGTTCGCGGTTATTCGCAAAAAATAGACGCACCCGAGTATGCTTTTGGACGGGCTCATCTTGAGCTACCCAGAGCAATTGTCCTGTCATACGCAGGTGAACACCCAGCCAACTCGGCGGCTTCTGAGCAGCTAAAGATAACTGACTCAGTAAATATTTTCCACGTCGCATCCACGACAGAAAGGTTGCATCTTGTAACCCTTGAATAAATGCTTGTGGAGATTGAGGATGAGCAATCGTTCGTGGGTAGAGAACCTCGCCACCCACAATTTGCATCCCAACAGTCACCTTTTCTAAGCCCAGGCGAACTGTTTCTACTTCAGGTAGCTCAGGCATTAAAACAGACTGTTGGGACGAAGAGTAGACACGAAGGTAAGTTAGTCTTCTGCCTTAGGCGCTGCAGCAGGCTTAGCAGCAGGTTTCTTACCCCCTTTGGGTGCCTCAACTTCTTCAAGTTCGTGAACCCCGAAGTTATTGGTGTTGATACCAGCAGCAGTACCACTGATCCCGTTGTAATTACAGGTATCAAAACGAACAATTACAGGATATTTAATACCGCTTTGATCAACGGAGGCAACGGTACCGATTTCACGAAACCAGTAAGACTCCGGGCGGAGAATTCTAACCTTAGAACCGCGTTGAACCATGAATCTTTTACCTTAATTGAAATTGCAAACGAAGCATTGATCTCAGACTACTATGGTCTTGGTGCAGTCCTATGCCAAAATCTATAAAATTTTATAACTGTTATCAAAATTGATAACTTTATCGTTCATCTAGTGACATTTTGGGATCCATATCAACGATAAACGGGCAGCGTAAAGTGGAAAGAGCTGCCGTGATTAGGTGCAGAATCCACCCAAATCTCACCGTAGTGGTTGCCCACAATCCGTTTGCAGTGGGCTAACCCCATGCCATATCCTGACTCATCTTGATCCCGATCTAGGCGATACTGGTTATCAAAAATATATTGCTGCTTTTCCTGAGGGATCCCTAGGCCATTATCGCAAATACTGACTTGCACCTTTTGCGTCGTACGATGCAGAACCAAGAGCTTAATTTCTCCACCCTCTGGCGTATACTTCATCGCATTATCCAGCAAGTTGAGAATCACCTGCTGCACTTGATCGGCATCCGCATGCACATTGGGGATATCGGGTGGGATATCACTTTTCAAAGTTTGTGATTTAGCTTTAAGAGCATTCTGGACCCTCAAAGCAATTTCTTGGCAAAGTCCACCCAAATCTAGCTGCTTAGGATGAGTTTTTAGATCGGGTTCACTCCCTTGAGAAGCTTCCAGCAAATTGGTGATCATGCGCTCAATAATTTGGGTTTGGGCATGAGCATGTTTCGTTAAGCGTTGCAGCAGAGCTGAAGATAAATTTCGAATGACCTCATTGTCCTCATCCCATTGTCCCGCTAAAGTCTCTAACGCAATGGTCGCCGCCGTTAATGGATTGCGAAGATCATGGGCCAACATGGTAATCATGCGATCCTTGAATTTGAGCTGATCCTGCAAGGCTTCGTTCTCTTGTCGCAGGCGAAACATTTGATCCGACAGCTGCATCAGTTGCGCGGCGTCAGCAAAGGATGTTGTATCCTCCTCTAAGCTCATTTGATCATCCAACAGGTCATTCGCTGAGAGGGCATGCTGCCAATAAGGCCAGGACTCTTCCAACTGAGAGACCAAGTTGCTGCCTGCCAAAATATGTCGTGGCTCGGGCCGAATTTTAACTAACGCTGGCGTCGCCACCAGTTTGTAGTATTCCACCAGATAGGGCTGTTCAGAGACTTCAACTACATGCAGATCAAAGTCACAGTCTGGTTTTAAGGTATCTAAATATTTCGATATTTGGAGAATCTGTTCTTTAGCCGTTGTGCGTTTATCCACAAACAACAGCAGCTGTAGTGAAGCATCCGACTTAACTACAGATTGTAGATGGTCAGTGGGGGTCTCGGAAGATGATCTCATTCCGGTGGTCAGATCAGAACAGAATAGGCATGGGAGTTAGTCAGAAGATACCAATGAGTAACTCACACATACTGATTTAACTTCATATTAGTTGACAATGCCCCATAGAGGATCAGGCTAACTATAGATATCGAGCCATGAAATCCCAATTGCCCTTTACAATGACCCCATCCGCCCATTCTAGCGCCGAGTACAAGGATTTGTGGCATCAGGGTGTCGCTGTTGATAAGTCTGTAACCATCGACATCCTTGCTGCAAGAGTTGCGGGAGAGTGCCGGTTTGCCAGATCCGAATGGCATCGTCTTTACCCACTGTCATCAAAGACTGACCATCCGCTGCAAATTGCAGACTATACACTGCACCTTGATGTCCCATCAATTCTGCTAACTGTTGCCCTTTAGACGTCCAAATTTTAACAATCCCGTCTTGGCCAGATGTTGCCAGTCGTTGTCCATCCGCACTGAGCACCAGGCGTAGAATATCATTAGGATGACTCTGAAACTCTTGCTGCAACTGGCCCTTAGTCGACCAAAATTTAACAGAGCCATCTTTGCCCACCGTCACCATCTGCTGGCCATCCGGGGTAAAGCGGACATCACTAAGCCACCCTTGCTGAGCATCAAATTGCTGTAGTTTTTTACCAGAGGGTGTCCAGACTTTGATTTGTCCCTCTTTGCCCGCTGTCACAAGTTGCTTACCATCAGGGCTAAATCGGATTGCCCACAGGGGCTGGGTAGAGGCCTCAAATTGTTGATGATCTTTGGTCTTAAAATCCCATAGGTGGACGGTCCCATCATTGGCCGCCGCCGCTAACATCTCACCCTTGGGACCATAGCTCAGGGAATACACGCCTTCTTTATCAACGAGATGGTCTTCTAGCTTACGGCCCTGTAAATTCCACATGCGGACATAGCCATCTTCACCCGCTGTCGCTAATTGCTTTTGATCGGGACTGAAGACGACATCGTTCCCTTTATTGTGGGCTTGTTGTTCCCACAGCAGGGTTCCATCTTTTTGCCATAGCCGCAACATGCCATCTTTCCCCGTTGTCGCCACGGTGTCTTCCTGGGGATGCAGAGCAATACTCCAAATACTTTTATGTTGGCCTGCCCATTGACGCTGACCCGCTAGGTTCCATAGGTGGAGACTGCCATCTCTACCTGTGGTCAACAGACTTTGACCATCTGGACTAAAGCTAGCGCTACTCACCAAACCAGAATGTCCTTTCAGCTCCGCCAGTTTTCTGCCGGCAAAGTCCCAAATTCGAATCGTGCTGTCTTCCCCCAGGGTCACTAATTTTTGGCCCGTGGGGCTGGCATCAATCAAATACAAAGACGTTTGACTGCCTCGCCATACATTTAAAGGCTGAGTACTCGATGCACTCCAAAGACGAATCAGGCCATCCGTACCCACCATGGCAAATCGTTGATTCTGCTGGCTTGAGGAAGAGGTCCTAGGGACTATATCCGGGAGAAAGCTCACACTATTGAGCTTGAGGTTAGGATTAATGCGGCTTTTCCATTCCCTCAGTTTTTGTCCCGATAGTTCCCAAACCTGCATCGTACCGTCTGTCCCGACGGTAATCACGGTCTGCCCATCGGGATTGAAACTCAAACTACTGACGGAGCCATTGTTGGCCGTGAACTGCGCCAGCAGCTGCCCCGTTTGATTCCAAAGATACACCTGGCCATCAGTAGATGCCGTGGCAAATTGATCTTGATTCGGGCTAAACCGAATGCTTCTGAGTTTGCCAATCTTCTGTTGCGCCGTTGACTGGAGATCACCTTCAGTATTCCAGAACTGGAGTTGTCCCATCGGAGTGAGGGTCAAGACCTGACCATTTTGGAGGAACGCTGCAAACCGAATGCCTTCAGGATTGGCTTGAAACCCTTGCAGCTGTTCACCGGTTAGAGACCAGATTCGGACATAGCCATCTTTTCCGGCGGTGATTAACTGCTCACCCTCCGGGCTAAAGGATCCACTATAAATCCGTCCCTTATGCCCCTGCCAAGTATTGGTTTCATAAATATTGTCCAGAATGCTCTGTAGGACAAACAGGGGTTTGACGGTGGGATAGTCCTGCAACTGACGTTTGGCAGGCACCAAGTCTTGTAGTTTTTGGCCTAGCTCAATGGCAGATTGCAACGCTTGCAGCTGGTTAGTGGGAAACTGGCGGAGGGTCAGCACCCCTTCCTGTTCTAAAGCAAGGCTCTGCTGGGATTCTTGTAGGTCTCGACCTGTGCGAATGCCGACTGCTATGGCTAGCACGGAAATTCCAGAGACTAAGGCTAAGGCTGCGATCGCAACTCGTACGATGCGACGGGCCTTACCATGGGCCTCCGTCAAAATATGGTTGGCTTCTTCAACTGCTTTTTTGGATTGACGCTCAGTGGCGAGGCTAACTTCAACCTCTTGCTTATCGGCATCCTGGCTCGCACTTAAAAATTGATAGTCCTGATCGCTCAGACTTTTCGCATTTGACCAAGCTAGTGCTTCCCTTAACGCTTGTCCCCGGAGCAACCGCGAGGTATCTTGTCCCCCTGTTTTCAACCAAGATTGCATGACATCGGCATAGGGTCGCAATTGCCCTAACTGCCGTTCAACCCAGGCCAAATCAAAAATTTTGGCATAAATGCGATTGTGAATATGGAGCTGTCCCTGTCGCTGAATCACCAATCCTGACAACAGGAGTTCCATTTGTTCCGAACTGTTATCCGTAGGGATGCCTCCTTGCCAATCGGGTTGGTCGAGCAGCTTCTGATAGCTGCCGAGCAGTCGGCCTGCCCGCTTT
Source organism: Acaryochloris sp. CCMEE 5410 (assembly GCF_000238775.2). Taxonomy (NCBI): domain Bacteria; kingdom Bacillati; phylum Cyanobacteriota; class Cyanophyceae; order Acaryochloridales; family Acaryochloridaceae; genus Acaryochloris; species Acaryochloris sp. CCMEE 5410. The sequence goes on from NZ_AFEJ02000001.1 coordinate 3,058,223, forward strand.
TCGTTTTGCAGCAGGCGATTGCGGATCGTTCTCAGATGCTCTGGTTCATCTTGGGCTTCCCAACTGTGGAGAATTTTCGCTTGCACCAGCTCCGTAACCGTTTGCGCTTCTTCTCCAGGCAGGATGGTGGGTCCGGTGGCTAAGAACTTACATAGCTTCTGAGTCAAAAAAGGTTGACCATTAGTCCACTCTAAAACCGCTTTCACCAGCCGTTCTGGGTATTCGGAGACTTCATTCAATCCCAAGGTAAGGGGGCGGATTTCTGAGGTTTGAAAGCCGCGTAGATGAATGGCTCGACCGATATTAAAGGGGGTGCGCTGTTGGTCTTGAATCAGTTGCGAAGGGGTGGCGACGCCGAATAAGGCAAAGGTGAGACGCTTAAAGTCATCCCGATCTACCCGGCTGTTGTAATGGGCCCGCAGCAGGGCAAAGAAATCATCGGCAGAAAAGCTAAGGCTGAGCAGACTATCGACTTCATCAATAAAGATCACCATGTTCTGGGGGACATGGGCAAACAGCACCTGCTCGATAAAGTCTGTAAGACGTTGAGCGGGGGATAACAGGGTGCGATCGCGCCACCAAGACCGCAACTGAAATTTGTCTCCCAGCTTAAATTCGCTGACCAAGGCCCCAATTAGACTGGCGTACCATTGCTCAGCAGTAATATTCTGGCTACCAATTTTGGTGACATCAATGGATGCACAGGCAAACCCTTCTACGGTTAACCGCTTCATGGTGTGGACCCGCAAGCTGGACTTACCCATTTGGCGCGCCGTGAGCACATAGCAGAACTCACCCGCTTTTAGGGCTTGATACAAGTCGCGATCTGCTTGGCGAACCACATAGGTGCGAGCATCGACCGGTAAGCTACCCCCAACCTGATAGGGATTAATGGGGGAAGTGTCTGGCGTCCAGCCTGTAACAGAGGTATCCATAGGCAAACCATAACCAGCAATGGGCCGTCCCTAGAAGACAAGCCAATAGTCCCAAAATATCACCCTGATTTGCTGGCCCCTTTGTCAGCGGCCACCGTTGCAAAATATTGACGATACAGATCGCAGCGGGGTTGCGCCCCATTACCGACCAACCGAATCAGTCCTAAGCTATGTAGCTTAAACAGCATAGACGGTTCTAGGGAAATCGCTTGTTCAGACGTGACGACAGAGATAAAGGCTTCAGCCAATTGAGCATGTTGTTGTAAATTCCACCAATGGCCGCGTAAGTGATCGCGGAATAGTCCTGCTTCAGTCGGTGCCTTTTCGAGCAGTTGTTCTACACTCATATCCCCCTTGGCCACGTGATACAAAGCCAGCCGAATCAGATAGGGATGACCACCGATCAGGGTTTGAAGCTGGGAAATTTGGGCTTCATCCCAATCGAGGTTGTGCAGTTCCGCCAGTTGGCTAATCTGGGCCAAAGAAAATTCGGGTAAGTCAATGGGCAAGCCGACATTAAAGGGGGACTGATTGGTATTGAGGGGGATATAGACCTCCGTAGCATGGACCACAATCAACCGTAGCCTTTGCCAGATCTCTTGGTTTTTGGCTTCTTCATGCCAGGCTCGCAACAGGCCAAAGAAGTCGCTAGCAATTTCAGGATATTCAAAGACTCGATCAACTTCATCTAGGGCTAGCGTCAGTGGACCATCTAACTCCGGCAGAATATATTCTTCAAAATAAGCGGTGCAATTATATTTACTGCCAAAAATATCGTCCCAGGTCTCAGAAATCCGATTGGGTAAGCGCAATCGGCGGCTGACGCTCGCACAGAGCCACTGCAACAGCTTATCTAGATCCGTAAACACCTTGCCATCTGCTAATTGCAGGTTCAACGACACCGTGTTCAACCCTTGGCTAGAGGCCTCATGCAGAATGCGGGCCATCAGCGAGGTTTTGCCCATTTGCCGAGGCGCTTTGATCCGAATTAGGGAACCCGGTTGCACCACCGTTTCCGCACAGCGCAGTTCTATCGGTGGCCGCTCAATATAAAATGCGGACGCTATATTAACCTGCCCTTCCGGTAATTCTGGCTCCGCAACGGGCAAAGGCGGTGCATCCGATCCCTGTTTAGGTGGCGGTACGGTCGGGAACGATCCAGAACTGCCTTGATCCGCCGTTTTGGTTAAAGAGTCACTGGCATCTAAGGCGGATAAAATATCTTGGACGAGGTTCGGGGTATCACTGGCAGACCGCCAAATGCGCTGCTGCAAGCGATGGAGATAACCTCGGAGTTCATAATTCAAGGAGCCATCCATGGGCAAATCCACCCGAATGGGCACAATTTGCGGTCGCTGCTCTGCTCGACTCTGATGGAGTGCTTTGACGGCTCGCACTTCCTGCAGCATCAGCTCGCTATGGGCTGAGGCCCGCGACAACAGCAAGATATAAAAGTCACAGGCTTTGAGAGCATGGTCAATATGTTGCGCCCAATTCTCCTTCAGTTCCAAGCTTTGGGTGGACATAAAGGGCTGATAGCCCGCTTCTTTAATCGCTTCAAATAGGTCCTTGGCCACCTGCAACTCTGGTTCCCGGTTCAATGCACTGATAAAGACCTGGCTGGTCACCTTTGCCAACGGCTGGGTTGCACTCTCAGGATCAGCAGGGGGAGCACCCGACCCCAAGGAGTTCCTGGAAAAATCAGCCGGACGAGCCACTTGAGGGGTGGTTTGGTAGCTGCGTTTTGGGGTGGGATCCGGTTCATCGGCCCACAGGTTTTGCACGGGCGATCGCAACATCCTACCGACTTTTTTAAACCATCCTGACGAGGGTTGCCCTTGCAGCTCCTTGAGCACGTCTTCTGCCGATTGATACCGATATTGGAAGTGGTAGCGGACCATTTGTTGCAGCACATCCCCTAATGCTGGGCTGACAGGCACATCTTCCTGCCAGTCAATTTCGCCCTGGGCCGTTTGGGTAAATTGGGTTGGGTTTTTGCCAATAAAAGCCTCGATGCCAATCATCCCTAATGCATAGAGATCGCTATTGGCTCGGGGGCGACCTTGGGCCTGTTCAGGAGCCATATAGCCTGGGGTGCCAATGGCAATCGTTCCTCCCACGGGTAAGGGCTGATGGGGATCGCTGCTTAGTTCTTTGCGCAGCTGCTTGACGGCCCCAAAGTCGATGAGGACGAGCCGACCATCTTGCTGCCGACGAATAATATTTTCGGGTTTGATATCCCGGTGAATGACGTTGAACTGGTTAATAAAGGCCAGGATGGACAAGATGTCCTGCAACAGTTGGGTGACCTGTTCTTCTGACCATCGACAGCCCTGGGGTAATTCTTTACGCAGGAGGTCACCAGGGATATACTCCTGAACCAGATAAAACTCTTGCTTCTCTTCGAAGTAGGCTAATAAACGCGGAATCTGATCGTGACTTCCCAGTTTCTCTAGCATGACGGCTTCCCGCTCAAACAGAGACCGGGCTTTTGGCAGAAAATCAGGATCCCGTTTTGCGGGCTTCAGATGTTTGACCACACACTGAGGACGCTCAGGTCGGTGAACATCCACGGCCAAATAAGTCTGACCAAAACTACCACCACCAAGGGTTTCCTGAACTTGATATCGTCCACCGAGGGTTCGACCGAGCATAATCTCTAATGCTTGTGTGAGGAGTTGACTGTCTCTACGCAGCGACTAACGCGATTAGACCTATTGTCTCGCGTTGGGTGGGCAAAGAGGAGGTGGGATGGTTGGCAAATACCAAAACCCAACCGTATCCTAACTGCTTGTGGATACGGTTGTAGTGATTTTGATGTTGTTACTGTTTGATAAAACTCATAGGGGTGCGCAGGCACCCTCTGGCCAAGGCTTTACTGACGTCTCAATAGGGGTCGCACGGTTTTGATGCGACGCAAGGGTCGCTTTCTAGCCGGGGAACGTCGGAGGTTGAGACGGAGGCGCTTAGACTTGATCCGCCGCTGATTCTTGCGCAAGCGCTTTCCTAGGGACTTGATTTGGCGACGATTCGATTTGATTTGTTTACGCAGCAGCTTGCGGCGAGCTCTGGGCTTGACTCGCTTCACCCGTCGAGAACCCGACTTCAGCCGAACCCGCTTCTTTTGGGAAGCCTTACTTTTCTGGAGTCTCGTTCTACGAATCAAGCCTTTGGGGGCCTTGGAAGGGGGCTTAACAGCTGGAGTCGGCCCTAAGGCCTTGGGGCCTGGTGTTTTTTCGGGAATGACGGGTAATCCTTTCTCTACGGGTTCGTCTAGATCAGGGTCCGGGACTGCGTCAAAATCATTCTCTGGGGGAAAGCCTCCCTCATTGCTGGAGGCCCCAATCCCGATCAAGGGGCCTTCAGAGCCAATATTGATATTGATATTAATGGCGGGACCACTAGAGCCTTGCGTCTCTTCTTCAGCCAGCGCTGTGTCAGCATCATCTGCATCAGCAAATTCATCCTCTGCAAGGGCTTCAGCGGTGGCGCAGGGGGCAGTCACTTCTCCCCCTTCCTCTACTTGAGCCGCTTCACTCGTAGGTTCAACTTCAGGCTGCTCACTTTCGCTAGCCGTTGGCAGACAATCCTCCGTCAGGGATGTTTCGGTTAACTCAGTGGGTTCTGTCTCTAGGGAAATGGCAGCGTCTTCGGTTGGATTGGGATTGATCTCTGAGGCGAGACTAGCGAGAGGCGTGATCCCGACCACCAAGCACGCCAAGAGAAAGACCTGCAGTTTTTGAGGGGCACGGTGGATTGCAGCAGTTTGTTTCAGCATCATTAAAGTTCCTTGTATTCGTCAGCGTTGGGAAGAATTAGCTTGTACTGTTCTCTTAGGGCCAACCTGGTTGGTTTATGCACGCTGCTGAATATTGAGATCCATGCAACCTCGAACTGCACTGCTGGCAATCTTTTCCACTTTTCTGCAATTTGAGACGGATCATGTCCACACCTGGGCCAGTGATCCAAAGCTGCGGCGCAGTATGCAGATCCACCTCGAGCAATCCCAGCAGGCGAATCTATCGGCAAAGTTTTGGTCCCTGCACTGGCATAAGCGATGGCGTGCAGACGCTGACCTGCAGAAGGTTGCGGCAGGCCACTTATCGGCTTATTTACAGGAAGCCTGTTATTGGACAGCCCAGAAAACATCGACGCGATTTAGCAACAGCCGCTATGGGGTAAGCGACTATTTTCAAATTGCGATGGCGCAGGTGGAGAAGATCCTCAAAGGATTCAACTCCGATCAGGGCTTTAATCTGCAAAATTATGCCAGCGCCACCTTTGCCAGCCTGATGCGGGAGACCCTACGGCAACGCCGCGAAATTGATATTTGCAGTGATTGGGCATTGCTGCGGAAGCTGAGCCAGAAGCGACTGGTCGAAGCCTTGAAAAATAATGGTCTACCGCAAGAAAACATTGATCGTTACGTTTTAGCCTGGACGAGCTTTAAGGCGATTTATGTGCCGCAACAGGCAACGGGGACGCAGAAACTGGAGAAACCCGCAGATGAGGTTTGGAGTGCGATCGCAACCCAATACAACCAGGAACGCACCACTCAACTACCCCCCAACACGGCTGCCATCACCGCTGAAGAACTGGAAACGATTCTGATGACCTGTGCTAAAGCCGCCAGAGCCTACCTTTATCCTGCTCAAATTTCCATCAATACGCCTAGGCCAGGACAAGATGCGGGGGAATTCCTTGATCAGTTACCCAATACCGAGCAAGCGTCTTTACTAGAGGAAATGATTGCCACAGAAGACGTGCAAGCCCGGCAAGCTCAGCATCAACAAATCGGTGAAGTCTTAGCCGCCGCCATTCAGGCTCTGGATCCACCTTCTCAATCCCTCTTGCAGCTCTATTACTCCCAAGCCTATACCCAACAGCAAATTGCCGAGAAATTAGAGATGAAGCAGTACACCATCTCGCGACGATTAACCAAACTCCGCAAAACGCTGTTGACGGCTTTAGCCACCTGGAGCCAAGCAACCCTGCATATTTCACCCGACTCGGACGTACTCAAAGCCATGAGTTCTTCCCTGGAAGAATGGCTGACGGGACACTACGGTGAGCCCCCCACTGCCCCTGCACTAGAGTGATGATCATGACGTCTGATTTAGCCTTATTTGATGCCACCTATTTAGAAATTGATCCGAACCTTCAGGCTCAGGCTTGGCAACAAAACGACGGCCCTAGTCGCTGGCAAGCCTATTTGAATCAGCTCTGTTTGGACACGGTGATTCCCTGGCTACGGGAAGATCATGATCTGCAAGCGATACCTGCGCTGAAACCTCCCTCATTGCAAAGTATTTGGGCCGTGGTGACGGGGACACCGATTCAGGTAGGGGCACAAAAGATAGTCCTGATTCCCACGGAAACGATTGATTTAGATGAACTGCGGGTTCCCCAAGAATGGGTCGATATTCCCAACTGGATTGCCGATTATTATGTGGTGGCTCAGGTGAATCCTGATGAAGGCTGGGTAAGGATCGGTGGGTTTACCAAACACTCACAGCTGAAGGAACAGGGGGCGTATGATTGGTGCGATCGCACCTACACTCTCAACGATACGGATCTCACGTCGGACCTGAATGTGCTCTGGCTCACCCAGCAATTCAATCCCCAAGAGACGACCCAAGCAGTGGTCAATCCCTTACTGACACTCTCCAAAGCCCAAGCCGATCAACTGATTCAACGACTCGGCAATGCAGACCTCGTTACCCCTCGCTTGGCTATTCCTTTTGAACAATGGGGCAGCTTAATAGCCCACGGTGGTTGGCGACAGCGGTTAGCGGCACAACGACGCGGTATCACTGCCCAGCCTTCAGTCGGGCAATGGTTGCAAACGGGGATAACCAATCTGGCCCAACAGATGGACTGGCAATCGATTACATTACAACCCCAACTCTCTACTGCCCGAGGTGATCAATCCTCAACACCAATTGCAGCGATTTCACGACAGTTACAGATTGATGGTCAGCCCTATGAGTTGAATATCTATGCAGTGGAAACTGAGTCAACGTGGCGGTTTGAACTGCGACCGGTGACTCCTGGTGCCATGATTCCAGCAGGGTTTGTACTGCGATTGCTAACGGAAGACCTTGACTCTTTTGAGGGGAATGAGGATCAAGCCTCTGAGCCTGTGGATCTGCTCTATATTGATGTCGCTCTGGAGTCTGGGGAAGGTATAGTCTGGACAATTGAACCGCAGCCAGACCAATACGATCAAGAAATTCTACGTTTTTAGGCTACTGAGTTTGCGCCTTCCACTTTAGCGCTTGCATATACTGGCGAAGATCTTGCTACTGGAAGTTTTGTATGGCACTGAATGTTATCGAGACGCTCCATCAACTTATTAGACGCCAGAAAACTGAAAGAGATATTGGCGAATTCGATGTTGAACTTGTCTCACTTGGTCCTTGGGCAAGCGAGATAGACTATGTCACCAATGAGCAAGAGCTACATCTGATCTTTGAATCACTTCAAGCAGAGCTATGTTCGGTACTGGGTCAGCCTATTTATAGTGGTTTAAGGTCTGCACAAGAGACAGATCTTAGCCCTCAAAAATACTTTTTTGAATACCAGAGCGCGCTGCGCTTTGTGTGGTGGGAACATGGCAATCTGGAAGTCTTGCTGATGATCACTGGACATGATGCAGATACCTTACAACTGCTGCGCATCGCTATATCCAGCATTTCTTTATCTAAGTCTCTTGATTGAGAAATTTGCGTTATTAGTCCAGTCTAAGGCCAAATATTACGTTGAGGTTTTGAATTTAAAATATAAGATAATATTGTCATATATTTAGGTATGACAGATGAAAGAAAAAGTCACTATCACCCTGGATACAGAACTGATTGCGTTCGTAGACGACCGGGCGCAAGGTAACCGTAGTGATTATTTCAATTCTTTAGTGCAGCAGCATCGCCAGGCAGTGTTCAAGCAACAAATGATTCAAGCGTTGCAAGAGGATGCGAAAGATGCAAACTTTCAGGCTGACATCGTTGCTTGGGATGGTGTTGTTGGGGATGGGTTAGATGCCGAAGGGTAAGTTGTCTTATCAACGCGGGGAAATTCGTTGGGTTCAGCTTGATCCGACCATCGGTGCTGAAGCCAGGAAAACTCGCTCTTGTCTGATTGTCCAGAATGACACGATGAATCAGTATGGTCAGTTGACGGTGATTATTCCCTTTCGACCAGGGTTTAAGCAGGCGCCCTATGCCGTCAATGTAAAGGCATCTGCTACTAATGGCTTGGACCAGGATCGGTTTCTAGATGTAGGCCAGATTCGTGCATTGGATGGCCGCAGAATTCTGGAGTGCCAAGGAAGGCTAGAAGAAAAATATTGGCAACCTATCCACACAGCCCTCAATATTGTGCTGGGATTTGATCAATAGCTCGACAGATTGATTCTCAGTTTTTAACCCTGTCTATCACTTTAAGCATGTGCTAGTTACCACCTTTTCATCCACATTTCCCCAATTAGTGAATCATTTGTTTACTTCCACAAATCTTATCTAGCACGAACTTTGAAAGAACGAATCTAGGCAAACACTATGAACGCACTATCTATAAACATCAATTGATATGGGATGGTCAATAATGCCAACTTTCAAGTTCTGTCCGAATATCTTCTCTATGAGCATCTGATTCATATTGATCTGCAACTCTGCGAAGCATAGACGCTGTCCTTGGATAGACATCCTCAAGTGCAGATGCATTATGCCTATACTGCTCTGCTAGCTGTCTTTCCTGACAACCACCCTCATCGATTGTCTTAATCCAAGCACCACGCTTATTAAAGAGACCTACTTCAATCCCTTGTTCAAGTTCTTTACTCTTAAGCTGTTCAACGATTTTTCGAACAGCAATATCAGGCCAGATCTCATCTAAACCTTTTGGGGCATATGCTAAAACTTGACCTATATTAATATCTCCAACTTTACCCCTGCCACTTTCATGGCAAGCATTTCTTGCTTTAATGATCCAATCTTCTAATTGATAAAAGTCAAGCTTTCCTTCTTCTGTACTACCAGGAATTTGATGCCATAGCTTTAGTATTTTGTAGCTAGCTATATACCTTGTTTCATCTTTATAATTATCAACCACTTCTTCTCGTCCATCCTCGGGACGATAGATGAATTTGACAAGTGCAGCAAAGAAATCAGGATTGGTAGAGATCTCCTGATATAGAAGCTTAGGCTGTCTATTACAGTGGCGAAGCATGTCAAAGTAAATAACTTCTAGTTCAGCAATTTTGTTTAGATCAACAAAATCTGATGCATCCAAAGAAACAAAAACTTTCTCAATATAGTAATTAGTTATCGCTATATCTGGCTGGGGAAATTCAGAGTTTGGATTCAAACACGCTATTTTCTCAAGAATCTTGATAAGAGTATTAGGATGTATTTGAGCATGGCCAGCTTCCTGATCCAAAGATATTCCAGCAAGATTTAGGGCTGCGTAAGGACGATCAATATTGAGCAGTGCATGAATTGCAGTTTCACAATCTTTTATGCTTACCCAATGTGTAGGCACCTTTTTCCAATAAAGTGCTTTCAGCTCTTCACTAAATTGAGATATGATATCCCAGGCTTCACTCTCAAAAGGGAATTGGGATAAAAGTATAAACAGCTGTTCATTAGAAAAATTATCTAATCTCAATTGGTTTATTATATCTATTGCCCAATCCATACCTAATATCTCAAGTCGCTTTCCGAAAAAACCTTCTATACAATAATTTAGCTTGCTTTTTCCCTCATTTAATACATTTTTTATGATGACCAAATCATCTTCATTAAGTTGACTATTTTTAGCAAAAGCTTCACCTAGCAAATGAGGTTTAGGAGCATTAATAGCAATATCCAATACGGCCTTAAGTCCATGTTCAGAATAAACTTTTTTAGCAGTTTCATACTGCAATTGTTGAGCCTCAGAAGATCTTGATTGCCAGTCCAAATCTAAGTATTTTATAGGATAGGGATTATAATCAAAGACATAAGCATATTTATAGGATATGCTTTGAGGCTCAAACCTATGATGAACTAAATCAATAGCATTTATTACTTCTGTGGATAGTCTCGGCTTTAAATCATTAAACTTCTTCTGCCTACTAACTATATTTCGTAAGTTAATCCATATTTCTACAAGTTCAGAATCTTGAATTTCGGAAGTGTCAATTGAATGTAAGAATTCAACGATTTTGTTGACAATATTAGGTGGCTGTAATTCAAGGAGTTTGACTATATCACGCAATCTTCGACCATCAGATTCTACACAGCCCAGCATTGTCTTCACTAAATCATCAATATTGCACCAATATTGATTCCAATTAACCTCTTGGTTTTGCTCACCCCAATCTTTCCATCGAGGTTTATAAGTTGGATGTGATATTTCACCTGTATTCCTTGGCATTAGGTTGCAAAGTAAACGCCAAGTAACATCCGGCTCAACTGACAACAGAGTGTTAAGAACACGTAAGCGTTTATCAAAAGGAGCTGAAGTCTGGGGATTCCAACATTTAAAAATTTCGCACAGGCTATTGAAAGGTCTATTAGTTATATTACCGCCAGGATCAAGAATAGATAACCTAACTAGAATAATGCTGACTCTTGCAAGGTAAATTGGTTCCCAAGCAAGTGTTTCTAGTGCCCAAAGTAAGTATATATGCTGAGAGTTTCCCAACAAATTCACTTGAAATAAATCTAGTGATATTGGCTTTTCTTTTTCTAGATCTTGTTCTATGAATTCTAGAAATTCTTCTGGTGCTGCTTCTGCCAACTTGGGCAACAAGCTTGAGAGAGACATCAGTCGTTGATGACTGGATTCTATGTTGAGTAGCTTACGTACAATACGACTCACTCTACGTTGTGGAGTCACTGCATCTTGTAGCCCTGAAGGTAAACCTAGAGCCGATAAGATCATCATTGTTTCAGCTATACCTTGCCGAATAAAAGATGAATGAGGTAGCTCTTTACCACTTAAACTGTCACTAAACGGTTGCTCTAAGGAGAGTTCTTTTTGTGAGTCTAAAGTTCCTAAGACTGAACATACTAAATTTTCAAATCGATCTAGATCGTCACTCACTATAAAATGTGATAGGTAGTGCCAGAGAATTTCATGTGATACTATCTGCCATACATCTCCAGTTTTCTGAATAGGGGAATCAGAAGTATTGAGCCAGCGGGCCAGATCATTGATAACATCTCCATAAGGCTTGTTAGCAAGACTTTCTACAGCCCTACGATCAGCTTCTTTTGTTTCATCCCAAGCCCCGATAATCAAGGCAGGAAGAAACTGACGTGCTTCTTCAGCTTTTGCCCATTGAGGAGTATGCGTTTCAGAGTTCGATGAAATTAGACGGCGTAATAACAATACACTTCGCTTAGATTCCTTGGATAGGACGCTAGCTCGTTCCCGTGAGAAATTCATATTCATCAAATTATTGATGAAGCCTTCTCTAGACAAACGTGAGAGTTTAATAGTGTCTTGATTGGGGCTTCCCTCTCTTCCTATAGGAATTAGGACATGATGGTTCTGAGGTATGGATGTAATTGAGCTAAATATAGGGATAAGAATTAGCGACTGCTGAGAACTATTAAAGTTTCTCCATAATGAGTCCTTCTTCACAAGAACGCACCGAGATAGATATTGAACTCGATCCTGTTCTGATAACTCATATATTATTGCTGCGAAAAAAGCTAAAGCTTCCTCATAGGAGTCTCCTTGGATAGTCAGTTTTGATGGTGAGTTATTTAGCCAGTCTCTAACATTCTCTGATTGCTGTTCTCGTCCTAATAAATGTAATGAAGGGGTTAGTCTTGGAGCAGTTGTTTTACTCCATTCATCCCACCAACTACTCAAATCTTGAAAATTTTCTGACCATTTGCCAAGTATTTGGGCTAGCCAAGCATGAACTGCTGGAGCAAGCTCAAGCCATTGCTCCAAATCATCCGCATCATATGCCCTGACCTCAGCCCAAATACCTTCAGAATTTTTCTTCTGAACCCATCTCTCTTTGCCTGCCCATCGCCGTGGAGTGACGAATACAAAGGTTATTTCAGGAGGAGATAATCCTAAAGAATCATCGCATCGTTTCTTATAATCAGCATCCGCTTTTGTTTTAATTCTTGTATTTACACCTAGCTCCCATACAGAACAGCCGCTGGGAACGAAAGCATTACCTTCTTCAGTTTCAATGACTCCATCCCATCCTCCCATCTGTACACTCTCACCAGCTGGAAACCCAACTCTCTGAAGATGTGTGACAGTAGCATGTACTAAAAGCCGTAGTAAATGAGGCAATCTTTCTTGGCTTTCCCTGCTATTTGCCCATGAATTTAAATCAGCGGCATTGATCCATTTAGTCGGAATCATAGTGTTTTATTCTAACTATTTTTTGTTTATAATGAGATTTCAATCTCATTCAATAAATATTCCCTAAACACTATAGGAAGAAACAAAAAAGGCTGTTTTATGATTTGCGATAACCTTGAGAAATATAAGTACTTTCTTAGTTGTTTTACCTGAAAGATTCCAATCCGAACTGCCACCAAAGATAACAGTATTCCTTTGAGCAACATAGAGAACTACATTACCCCGTCAGGCTTCGCCAAATAGTCTGATTTAACTAACTTGCGGCAACCCTAACTGCCAAGGCAATGGCAATTGCTTCAAACTCAACCCTTCCTCAAAAATCTGCTGAATCGGGTACATCTGACCATCCGTCGTCATAAACTGATGTTCCGCCGTTGCTTGAATCGTCGAGCCATCCGTCAAGGTATATTCAAACACCTCTTGCTGACCCCGATGATGCCACTGGGCAATCGGTTGCGTATATAGATGCCCTCGCTCATTAATCGAAAAGACCTGACACTCAATCTGCTCCTGCACCACCTGACCAATGGGCAGCCAACCATACTCCAACGTCAATACAGGCGTGTCATAACTCAGGCAATATTCCGCAAATAACAGCATTTGGTCAAAGAGATTTTCAGAGACCTTCTTATCGACCCCTTTTTCGGCAGCGCCATCGATAAAGATTTCGCGGTGCTTCTCCATCTCCGCCATCTTCTTCTTACCCATGGCCCGCCGCAGCAAATCAGCTTGTCCCAAGGAATAGCCCGCCATATCCTGAGCAATCTTCATGATTTGCTCTTGATAGACCATAATGCCGTAGGTTTCTTCCAGAATCGGCTTAATCAGATCATGGGGATAGTCAATACTTTCGCGACCATGCTTACGGTTAATAAACTTGGGAATCAGCCCTGCATCCAACGGACCCGGTCGATAGAGGGCCAGAATCGAAGAAATATCCTCAATATTGGAGGGCTTTAGGTCTTTGACCACCTGCCGCATCCCCGAGGACTCTAGCTGGAACACCCCTTCTAGTTCCCCTCGCGCTAGGAGCTGGAAGGCTTCTGGATCATCCATCGGCACCCGATCCACATCCAGATCGAGCTGGCGGTTTTGCTTCAGCAAATCCGTGGTCTTTTGGATCATCGTCAGGTTCTTTAGACCCAAAAAGTCCATTTTCAGCAGGCCCAGGGATTCCAGATCCTCCATAAAATATTGGGTAATCACCGCCCCATCGTTATTGCGCTGCAGGGGCACAATCTGGTCCAAGGGTTCCGAGGCAATCACCACCCCCGCTGCATGGACCCCAAAGGTTTTGTTGGTGCCCTCAATTCGAATCGCCATATCTAGCCAGCGACGCACAATTGGGTCTTTATCGTATTTTTCCTTAAATTCTGGGGCGGGCGTCTCATCGGAGATCATCACCTTCAGCTTCGTGGGTTTACCCCGAGCCACCGGAATCAACTTCGCCATCCGATCTGCTTCCCCATAGGGAATATCCAGCACCCGCGCCACATCCTTGAGCACCGCCTTGGAGGTCATGCGGTTAAAGGTAATAATCTGGGCCACCCGATCTTCGCCATATTTGCGGGTCACATAGTCAATCATGGCGTCCCGCTTTTCGATACAGAAGTCCGTATCAATATCAGGCATAGACTTCCGTTCTGGATTGAGGAACCGCTCAAACAGCAGACCGTGATGCACCGGGTCAATATTGGTAATCCCTAAAGCATAGGCAACCAGAGAACCTGCCGCACTGCCCCGCCCCGGTCCCACGGGAATATTGTTGTCGCGGGCATATTTGATGTAATCCCACACCACTAAGAAATAGGTGGAAAAGCCCATCTGTTGGAGCATTTCCAGCTCATATTCCAGACGTTCTTTATAGGTATCCGTGACTTCGGATCGTTCTTTGCAGTTGCAGCGCTCCAGCAGGCCATCCCAGGTCACTTCCTCTAGATAGGTTTCTGCCGTATAGCCCTCTGGTACTTCGTAGTCAGGACTTTGGGGGTCCCGGAAGATATCGTAGGTTTCGATCTTGTCTGCAACTTCCAGAGTGGTTGCGATCGCATCCGAAATCACATCATCCGTTAGATGGTCCCGAAACATCAGGGCCATCTCATCAGCGGTTTTCAGGTACTCCGTACCGCTGTAGCGCAGTCGCTTGTCTTCCGTAATCAGCTTGCCTGTCTGGATACAGAGCAGGGCATCATGGGACTCCACGTCATAGCAAGAAATAAAGTGGGAGTCATTGGTGGCAATCACCTTAATATCTAGTTCCTGGGCGATCCGCACCAATTCCACATTCACGACCCGATCTTCCTGGGAGCCGTGGTCTTGAATTTCTAAGTAATAGTCATCGCCAAATAGGTCCTTGTACCACTTGGCAATCCGCCGGGCGATATCCGGCTTTTCCTTCATAATCGCCTGGGGAATCTCCCCTCCTAAGCAGGCACTAGTGACAATCAGACCTTCATGGTGCTCTTCTAGCAGGTCTTTATTAATGCAGGGTCGAGAAAAAATACCGCGCCCTTGGACCCCATGCAGGCTGGAGATAGTCGTTAATTTAACGAGGTTTTGGTAGCCCTTCTTGTTCTTCGCCAAAACCACCTGGTGATAGCGAGGCCGACGCTCCTGCTTAGTGATATCGCCATTGATCACGTACATCTCGTTGCCGACGATGGGCTTAATCCCTTGCTTTTTGCAGGTCTTAATTAAGCCAATGGCCCCATACATCACCCCGTGATCCGTCAAGGCAATGGCAGGCATATTCAGTTCCACGGCGCGGGCCACCAAATCTGGGAGCTGACTGGCTCCATCCAAGAGACTATAGTCGCTGTGAATATGCAAACCCACAAAAGACATTGGCCACATCCTTGCTAAACCTGGCTATAGGGTAACGGATTGCGATCGCAACGACTACCGCCCCAACATTATTTGTGATGGCTGACTGTATAAGGATTTCCCGACTGTCTGCAGTAGCGGTCTCGGAGTTGGGTAAAATAGAATTTATACAAATGAATTAAGATTGCACTTTTACAAAAGCTAATCCATAGGGGACAAGCCTCTGTTAAGATTTGTTTAAACTGTCTTCTCCGTACCCCGATGTAGCATGAATTTGAAAGCTACAGTCTCACCGACCGATCTCGAACTGCCCGTTTGGCTACAGGAATGTATGCTGGAGGTCGATGGTGCTGAAGACAAGGATGGCATTGCCGAACAAACCCTGATCTGTCGCGCCTTTAACTTTGGGTATCAACTCCATGAAGGCCAACGTCGGGCCTCGGGCGAACCCTACATTGCCCACCCCGTATCCGTTGCCGAGCTGCTTCGCGACTTAGGCGGTAGCGCGGCCATGATCGCCGCTGGCTTCCTCCATGATGTCGTCGAAGATACAGACGTCACCCCCGAAACCATCGAAGCGGAATTTGGCTTAGAAGTTCGCCAGCTAGTAGAAGGCGTCACCAAACTTTCTAAATTTAATTTCTCTACCAAAACCGAGCGGGAAGCCGAAAACTTTCGCCGCATGTTCTTGGCCATGGCCCAAGACATCCGGGTGATTGTGGTTAAACTCGCCGATCGCCTCCACAATATGCGGACCTTAGAGCATCTGCCCCCGGCCAAACAGCGACGCATTGCCCAAGAGACACGAGATGTCTTTGCCCCCCTAGCCAATCGCCTGGGAATTTGGCGATTCAAGTGGGAATTGGAAGATCTCGCCTTTAAGTATCTAGAGCCCGACACCTATCGCAAAATGCAGCAGCTCGTTGCTGATAAGCGGACCGACCGGGAAGAACATATTGAGCAAGCGATCACTATTCTGCATGATCGCCTGGAACCCATTTGTTCGAATCACCTGGAAATTTCTGGCCGCCCTAAACATCTGTTCAGCATTAGCCAGAAAATGGAGCGGCAACAGAAGGAATTTCATGAAATTTATGATGTCGCCGCCGTTCGGGTGATCGTTAAAACCAACGAAGAATGTTACCGCGCTTTAGCGGTGGTCCATGACTGTTTTCGTCCCATCCCCGGACGATTCAAAGATTATATTGGCTTGCCTAAATCTAACCGCTACCAATCTCTCCATACCGTCGTCATTGGCTTAGGGGGGCGGCCTCTGGAAGTGCAAATCCGCACCGAAGCCATGCACCATATCGCCGAGTATGGAATTGCCGCCCACTGGAAATATAAAGAGTCTTCCAACCAGCCGGGGAAAACCGCTTGGAGCCCAGACGACGAAAAATTTACTTGGCTGCGTCAACTCCTAGAGTGGCAAAGCGATCTCAAAGACGCTCAAGAATACCTAGACAACGTTAAAGACAATTTATTTGACAGCGAAGTCTATGTGTTTACCCCCAAAGGTGATCTAATCGATCTCACCCAAGGGGCCACCCCCGTCGATTTCGCCTACCGCATTCATACAGAAGTCGGAAACCACTGCTTTGGAGCACGGGTCAATGGCCGCATGGTCACCCTCGACACGCCCCTGGATAATGGCGACATTGTCGAAATTATGACCCAGAACAGTGCTCATCCCAGTTTGGATTGGCTCAATTTTGCTGCTAGTAATGCAGCTCGCAACCGGATTCGACAATGGTATAAACGCTCCCACCGAGAAGAAAATATCCTGCGTGGCCGCGAGATGCTGGAAAAAGCCTTGGGCAAAAAAGGCTTTGATGCCTTATTGAAATCAGAGCCCATGCAAATTGTTGCCAATCGATGCAACTACCAAACCCCGGAGGATCTCTTGGCCGCCTTGGGCTACGGTGAAGTCACCCTCAATTCCGTCGCTAACCGGCTGCGAGAAACCATTCGGAGTCAGCAAGCTGAAGCCGAACCTGCGACCTCAGACCTAACAGACGTTAATTTACCCACCCAAGCCAGCCCCAGGCCCCTCCCCAGCTCCGGAGATTCCCCAATTACCGGGGTTGAAGGATTGGTCTACCATATGGCAGGGTGCTGTCATCCCGTGCCGGGTGAACCGATTATTGGGGCGGTCACCCTCAGTAACCGGGGAATTTCCATTCACCGCCAAGGCTGTAAGAATATCGGCAATATCCCAGGCGATCGGCTGATTCCCGTCAGTTGGAACCCGACCCACCCCTCTCAACAAAGTCGCCGCTATACCTACCCCATTGAAGTTCAAATTGAAGTCATCGATCGGGTCGGCATTCTCAAAGATATTTTGACCCGTTTAACCGACAGTAAAGTCAATGTCCATAATGCCCAAGTCAAAACCTTCCCAGGGCAAACTGCGGTGATCAATCTGGGTTTAGACATCGAACATTGCAATCAATTAGACCAAATTTGCGCACAAATTCGAAAAATGAGTGATGTTCTCAAACTAAGGCGTCTCAGCCAGGTTGAAGACTGAAATACAGCCATGGACGCTTCCATAATCAATGGGGTGGCGAAATCAGCAGTGCCATGGGTTATGATGGAGCGAAAATCGTTAATTTTTACTAAACCTTTGCTGAGTCACCTCACAAGGATTTTAGTAAGCATTAGTACTTAGCAAGACTATGCTAACCTACTGGAAACGTGGGTATAGCCTGTTGGAAATCGCTAAGGAATATGGACCTGCACTCAGGTTCTATGGTCGGGGGGTTTATAAAAATGCAATTTATCACTCCTAATTTCGAGAAAATCTAAATGATTGGACAACCAGAATTCGTTGAAAACCCTGAGAATCGTTGCCCCGTTATTTTATTGGTGGATACTTCTAGCTCCATGAGCGGTGCGCCCATGGATGCGTTGAATAGTGGCCTAGATGCCTTCAAAGAAGCGGTCATTCAGGATGAACAAGCCGCCTTACGGGTGGACGTGGCAATTGTCAGTTTTGGACCAGTAGAACTCGTCCAAGATTTTGTCACCATTGACCAATTTGTACCACTGCAGCTAGAGGCCCACGGCCTGACGCCCATGGGTGAAGCCCTCAGTTATGCCTTGGATTTGCTAGAAACGCGCAAAGCCACCTATCGCAACAATGGCATTCAATATTATCGGCCTTGGGTTTTCTTGATTACGGATGGTGCCCCCAATCCTGATTCCCCTTGGCAGCAAGCTGCTGAACGCCTCAAGAATGCTGAAGCTCAGCGGAAGTTGTCCTTTTTCGCCGTGGGTGTCCAGGGTGCCGATATGGCCATCTTGAACCAAATCACCCCTCCTGAGCGTCCCCCTCTTATGCTGAACGGGTTAGATTTTCGGTCCATGTTCCTCTGGTTGAGTGACTCGATGGTGCGCGTGTCTAGCAGCACCGTCGGCGGAGATATGGTTGCTTTACCCCCCGTCGGTTGGGGACAAATCGCCACTTAGACATTAGAGACGGAGACTTGTGAGGGGGCTGCAAACATTGATGTTTGTTGCCTCTCCAGCTTCCGCATCCTACCTATCGTTATTTTTCGCCCCCAAAAGGAGAGGTTGTGGCCTGGAGAGCAATCGTTCATTCTGCAATTGGAACTCGTCATCAACAGAAGCAATTGCCTTGCCAAGATTATGGCAATTATCTGGTGCAAGCAGATACCATCATTGGTGCCGTTTCTGATGGTGCCGGCAGTGCCAAATTCTCAGATGTTGGGTCTAAGCTCGCCGTTAAAACAGCGTTGGCCATCCTGGAGAGCAGACAAGAAAACTGGTCAGCGGTTGACTTAGAAACCATTCATGCCGAGGCCCCCAGCCTCTTCACTGAGATGGTTGAAGCGGTGGTTACGGCTTTGCGATCGCAAGCCGAGAGTGGTGAGTATCCTTTACGAGAGCTAGGATGTACATTATTAGGTTTTATTTCAACCCCCCATTGGCTAGCCTGCATGCAGATTGGCGATGGCTTTATTGTCACCCAAGCTCAGCAAACAGAACCCGAACCCTCTGAAACAGAACCCGTACCGTCCTTTGACCTGCTATTTGAGCCGGTTAAAGGCGAATACATTAACGAAACAGTGTTTGTCACTAGCGATAATGCAGTAGAGCATATGCAAATTGCTGTGCGTGCGGATCATCATCCTTTCGTCTGTGCAGCCACGGATGGCCTTGAGAAGGTTGCCATTCGGTTCCAGGATTGGCAAGCCTTCCCGCCTTTTTTCAAGCCCTTTTTAGAATGTTTACGCTCCATTTCCGATCCTGAGGAACGCCAAGCCTATTTAGAAACCTTCTTAGAATCAGATCGGTTAAACGCCAAGACGGACGACGACAAAACCTTGCTGCTTTGTCTATTTAGGCCAGAGGCTGACGAATGACCGTTCTCAAATGCCAAGTTTCGGGTCGCACACTATCCCTGACGAAGCAGATCGCCAGTAGTGGGGAGGGTACGGTTTGGAAAACTAGCTATCGGGGTTTTCTCGCCAAGCTCTATCACGAACGCACCCCCGAGCGGTTTCAAAAATTACGGGTGATGATTGCCCATCCCCCTCAAGATCCGACCCTAGGGCAAAATCATATTTCCTTGGCTTGGCCCAAGGATTTGCTGGAAAACCAGCAGGGCCAGCCCATGGGATTTTTAATGCCGGAAGTGGGGGAAAGCGTCAAGTTATCTACGATCTACAACCCCCGGCTTCGCAGTCGCAAAGCGCCTCGGTTTAACTGGTATTACCTTCATACCGCAGCCCTCAATATTGCCTCTAGCATGAATGCGGTGCATAAAGAAGGGTACGTGGTTGGGGATGTCAAACCGCAAAATATCTTGGTGAATAACCAAGCCCTAATTTCGATTATTGATACGGACTCGTTTCAGGTCCAAGATCCCCACACTCGGGAAGTATTCCGATGTTTAGTGGGCTCAGAAGGATTTACCCCCTCCGAATTATTAGGCAAGGATTTAGCCTCCGTTGACCAGACCGAACTCCATGATCGGTTCCGGTTAGGGGTGATTGTTTTTCTCCTCCTTTTCGGCGATCAGCCCTTCAAAGGGAAGTGGATTGGCCGGGGAGAGTCCCCCCAACCCACCACTCTGATTGAAAAAGGATTCTGGCCCTACGCCCCTCAAAGCTTGATTCGTCCGGGTCCCAACACCATACCTCTGTCAATTTTGCACCCACAGCTACAGTCCTGTTTCCATCAGTGCTTTACCCAGGGCCATGGCCAACCCCATTTGCGCCCCGCTGCCAATCAATGGATGACCGCTTTACAGAAAGCCATTGAGAACCTCAAGACTTGTAATTTGGAGTCCAATCACCATTACAGTCAAAGCTATGGCCATTGTTACTGGTGCGATCGCAACTCTCGCTTAGGGGTAGATATCTTCAGTCCTAACCCGGTGATTCCCAAGCCTGCTCCCAAACGTCGCCAGCAAAAGAAAAAGAGTCCTTGGGCCACCCAACCCCCAAGCCAAGCCAACCCAGCCCTAGCAGCGGCCTATGCCCAACGGATGCAGCAGCTTCAGAATATGCAAATTCCGAATTCTGGCATCACCCGCTCTATTCTACAAATGCCTTTAGTCCAGCGGACGAGTTGGCCCCCCTCCATTTCCAATTCAGTCCTAGGGCTGATTTTATGTGGCTTTAGTTTTTTGGGATTAGGGTTACTCCTAGCCCCGGAACTGAATCCTCAAACCTTTAGCTATTGGTCCAAATCCCTGGAACGCGCCGTCGATCAGTGGCTCGTGTCGAAGCTCGGCACAACCTTGACAGGGCCCCCTGTTGCTCAACTCCCCCCTCCCGGCCAAGCAACTACTGGTCAAAGCATTGCTGCCCCGGTAAACGGCCAGAAAGGCCACTGGGACACCATCACAACCTTATCTATTAGTCCCGATAGCGGCACCCTCGTTAGCGGTAGTCGAGACTTTACCCTCAAAATCTGGGATTTAAAGACGGGGAAATTGCTCAATACCTTATCTGAACATTATGAGCCCGTGGTCTCTAGCCATATTATTGACGATGGCCAGTCCCTGATTAGCAGCAGCATTAGCGGTAAAGTCTTGCAGTGGGACTTATCCACTGCCACCTTACGCCGCAGCTTTGTCAATTACACCGCCATGCGTCCTGAAGGTGGCATTCGGGCCACCGTTATTGATCCGAAAAAGCGGGTTATGGCCAGCAGTGCTTGGGGCGGCTCAATTCTACTCTATAACCTCACAACGGATAAAGTCACCCGCATTCCCTCGCAATTAATGGCCTCTGAACAAACGATGGTGCTGAGTCCAGATGCGAAAAGTCTGGTGACCAGCAACAGCGACGGCCAAATTCAACAGTGGAATGTTCAGACGGGTAAATTAGTCAGACGCTTGCCCAATACCCAGGGGTGGCAGTCTTCTGAACTCACCAGTGCCATCGCCTTAAGTCCCCAAGGCAATACTCTAATTACGGGGAGTTGGGGCGGGAATCTTGGGTTATGGAATTTTCAAACCGGTAAGCTGATTAAAAACTTTAAGGCCCATGAGAAACGGGTAGCTTCGTTGGCCGTGAGTACCGACAACAAATTTCTAATCAGCGGTGGCGAGGATCAGACCATCAAGATTTGGAGCCTCAAAACCGGCCAGCTCATCCAAACCCTGACGGCTCACCAAGGCAGTATTTCGACCTTAGCCATTAGTCCCGATAACCGCTGGTTGGTGAGTGGGAGCAGCGATCGCAGTATCAAAGTCTGGAATTTAAAGACCGGAAAGCTTTTACGTACCCTGCTCAACTCCTAGCCCGGAAGGTATCTGACAACTATCTGCCCTGGAGGTAATTGACAATGCCTTGGGCAATGGCTTCTGCCAACCGTTGGCGATGGGCTGCTGTTCGTAATTTTGCTGCATCAGTGCTGCCCGTTACGAACCCAAGTTCTACGAGAGCAGCAGGCATGGAGGATTTTCTTAAAACATAAAAGCGGGCTTGGCGAATGCCGCGATCGCCCACGGGAACGGTCCGACGAATGCTGGTATGAATGGCACGGGCCAAACGATATCCCGTCACATAGTAGTAGGTTTCTAAGCCGTTGACTTCAGGACGGCTCAAGCTAATAGCATTGGCGTGAATACTAACAAACACGTCGGCGCGGGCCCCTTCGGCTTTAGCCACTCGCGGCGGTAAGTCAACTTCGAGATCGCCTGTCCGTGTCAACACCGCATTAATGCCCCGCTTTCGTAGGAGGTTATGGACTTGCGTCGACACATCCAAGACGACTCGTTTCTCCTGGAGACCCCCAATCCCCACGGCACCTGGATCTGCGCCCCCATGGCCCGGATCAATGACGACGACTTTTGCCCCAGATTTAACGGGTTTAGAAACGATAGGTCCCGGTGAAGAAATAGAAGGCTTAGGGATTTTGGGGGGCGGCACTCGCACGGCAATGGTTCGCCGAGACGACTTTTTAGCATCCTTGAGGGGGAAAAATTTAGGCAGTTGCACGTACCAGCGGTTCGGGGCAATCCCCCGAACCAGCACTCGCCGAGGGCTGAGGGTATATTTTTTGCTCAGCTCAACCACGACGCGCGTGGTCTTGCGATTATGCTGAGCAACCCGCACCTCTCGAACATATTTGCTAATTTTGCGACGGGCCTTGAGTTTACGGAAGGTGGTGTTGGGGAGGTCAATCACCAGCCGGGTCGGGTTCATGACGACTTTCGCCCGCGGCTTTGTCGCTGAGTCCGTAATCAGGTCAATGCGACTTTGCTTCGAATTAAACTTCCAGTAGGTGAGTTGTCCCGCTGATGCACTGTCCGCCCAGCAGCATAGACTTAAAGCGAGGGGCAATACCCAACTGGCTTTTTTGATCTGGCGATTCCACAGTCGTCTCTGAGCAGGCAAATCTTTAATCTCGAGTAGGTGGGGGAGATAGATCCCTCTTGACTGGTCGGAGGGCGATCAAGTTTCCGGGACAGATATTTTGCTCCGGGAAAGATGATGCGTATCGCCCGCCATCATCATGGATCATTGCTAAAGACGCAAGTCTTATGGATCAATTGCGCTGATGAGATGGGCTAAAACCTTTGACTAGCAAGCATTGATACCCAATTGAGTGTTTTCTAGTTGCTTTGCGTTTCTTAAATGTTTCCCTCCTGGTTGCTAGGCGTCCCCCGCCCCTTGGGGAAGGCGAATCGGTGCGAGGGGATAGTGATACCACTGGCGTTGAAAGCGTTCTGCAATCAAGGGACGCAGAATAAATTTAGGGGGCGTTCCGGCCTGGACATCAATCCGGAGACCGGAATAGGGGCGATGTTTATGGGCCCCCTGTCCATGGCGACCCATAAAGAGTTGAGATCGCGCCACGCATCGCTCGGATCCACCATCCACCGACTCCCACAAGTCAGGGCCTTCGGGGCGTTGTCGCCGTAGACTAAATCCACTGCCGCCACACACCACACAATTGATATGGGAATCGGCATGGCCCGTATCGCCCGTTTTCAAAACCTCTAAACAATGGGCATGGCCATTGAGGATCAAATCCACCAGGGGACGACCAGCCGTTTGCTCTCCCACGGCCTGCTGGACCTGATCTAAAACCTGGCGCAAATGACGGCGGATGGCCAGGGTTTGGCCCTGATACCATTTACTGGCCTCGGTGACATAGGGGGGGTGATGAAAAAATAAAATGCGTCCTCTCACCTCGGGGGTGGACCAGGACTCAATTAACCGCTGTTTTAGCCACACCAATTGTTCGATATCTAAGCGAAGGTCAGGGTCATCCGCCAATTGCTTATCAATATCTAAAATTTGCTCGTCTAATTGCTCAACTTTAGTGTAGGTATCGCTGTCATCATCCTCTGAGCGAGACTCATACTGGCGCAACGCTGCTGCCAATGCCCGACTTCTAGCATTGATCAGGGCTTGGCGATCGGCTTTGAGTTGTCGTCGTCGCAATCGGCCCGTTTTATCTTTAGGAATGGGTAATGGGGTATTTAAGGTATTCGAGTCCAGGGCAAAGAAATCAATCCCACCCTGACGAAACTGATAGTAACGGTTGGGTAACCGCGTAAACACCCCAGGTTGATAGCGTAAGCAACGCTGGCCATGGAAATCAGCGGTGTAATGGGCCTCGATATGCTGGCGGAGTTCAGTCGTTGTCAACCGCTGGAGATAATCTAAAAACGCTTGGGCATAGGCATCCCCTTTATTGGACCCGTGCCAGCCTAGATCGAGGTCGAGCTGGCGCTGAAACAGGTTACGGATCGGTAAAGTGGCCTGCGCAATCAGCCCCACACACCAGGGCAAATCATAGTAATCATGGTTGCCCGGTACGGCAAACAGAGGCACCTTAAAGATCATTTGATCGTAGGTAATGTGTTGGGGCCGTTCCCCCTTAACCAGCCACTCTCGATACGGGCGAATAAAATTATCAAAGTATTGCTCCTTCGACCCCACCAGGTACACCACATCCCCCGTATGGAGCACAAAGCTGCTGCCCTGCCCATGGGCTAAGAGTTGCTCCATCACGCGCCGCTGAGGACTATCGCCACGATATTGTCCGGTGCCACTATCCCCAATCACCAAAAAGGAAAAATCGGGACTATCCGACGAAGCATCATCCACCACTAATCGGGTTTGATCAATCCTTCTAGTCTGTAGAACGGGATGCTGCCAGCACACCCGCTCCTGCATTTTGGCAATCTTGACGGCGACGGCAGGATCCGCAATTAACTTCATGGAGAGCCTAATCTTCAGCAGAAAGTACAGCGCTATCTGCTTTGCTGAATAACCCAAGCAGCGGCCCCAGAATTGCGCCAAATACAAATCCACCGGCATGAGCCCAATAGGCAATCCCGCCCGCTTCCATACCGACGGTGACAGGAGCATCTAAGCTGGCAACACCGTAAAAGGCTTGCTGCAAAAACCAAAATCCCAGGTAGAGGATCGCAGGAATTCTAAAGGTAGTCAGATAGATGCCCAAGGGGACTAGGGTTAGGATTCTGACTTGGGGAAAGCGGAAGATATAAGCCCCCATTACCCCTGCGATCGCACCGCTGGCTCCTAAGGATGGCACCACCGACAGGGGATTGAAAAACCATTGGGTCAGAACCGCCAAAGCCCCGCAGGCTAAGTAAAAGAGCAAAAAACGGCCCCGCCCTAGCTGCTCTTCCACATTATTGCCAAAGATCCACAGGTAGAGCATATTGCCCGCCACATGCAAAAAACCCCCATGAAGAAATTGGGAGGTGATTAAGGTGCCCCACTCTCCGGCATCCACCGCAGAGAAACCGCCAAAACTTGCGGTCAGTTCGATGGGGACCACCGCCCAGCGCTGCATAAAAAGGCTGAGCTGTCCCGGAGACAAGCTCAACTCATAGCCAAATATCAATACATTGAGAACAATCAGGCCATAGGTCACATAGGGCGTGATTTGAGTTGGATTTTCATCGCGAAGAGGAACCACTTGTACAACCTCGCTGGAGGGACTACTATGCAGCTTAGTTTATTTATCCCGTGAACGGGTGTTATCCCTGAGTCTTAGCGGGTTCAATGCGTAGATTGATAAAGAACACAACCAAGGAAATAAGATAAAGTCCCACAACAACCGCAAATCCGGCGACTGGCGGCGTACAGTCAGCGCCCTGCTTAAAACCGTAGCAATTTCGGGGACTCGCGAGCAAAACCAAACACTGGCAAGTCAGGCCCACCCACAGCCATAGCTCGCGATACCGAAGCTGACCATGAGGATGCTTAATCGCGCGGAAGATCAGGTACAAGAGGCCCACACCATATACAGGCAGTACCAGCATAAAGAATGCGATCGCAACCGGAATGGTAAAGGCCAGCAGATTATGGATGATAAAACTGCCAATTGCATATAGCCCAAACCAAAGGGCAAACGTCTTGATAGAGATGGTTGAAGACATCCTTCATCTCCCACGGTGGCAATGGTGGCAAGCTGCCCAACTGGATCAACAGCAGGCATAGCTCAATCATAGAAGCGGCTTAAGGAGATGCCAACTGTATCTCTACAGGACGAATCACCCATCGGGAAGATGAGCTACCAACCGTGTTCGCCTCAACCGTTCCCTCCACCCTGACGGTCTGCTGATCAAACTGGTCGGCTTCTTCAGGAGAGCGCAAAGATTGCTTATGGGTCGGAGGATAAAGGGAGACAGAGGTTCCATCTTTCAAGACTATCGTGGCTCGGATATGGGGAATAGGCGGTTGCTCAGGATTCCAGATGCCTGCGCTCGTGATATCTGGTATTTGTTTTTGGGCAACGTAGCGCCCTTGCAAGGTCACCGTTTGGCCCCCATATTGTTGCAGCGTTTTTTGATCCTGAATGAGAGGCATATGGTTAAAGGCTGGGTCATTTCCAACGATGGATTGTTGAGGCAGCTCACAAGCCATCAATGGATATCCTGACAGAGTTAACCCCAAAATTCCTAAGCTATACCCTACGACTTGTCCCAGTTGCGGCATTGGATTAGATGACCTAATTGTCTTTCAGTTTAAAAATGCCCACCGACGATCCACCCATTTCTTTCTAGAGAAAAATAGCAATGTTGAACGTTGCGGCAACTTGAGGGTTGCTGTTCTTCTTACATCATTTTTGTCTTTAATCAACACCTCAAAACGCTCAGGATACTTTAAATCAAAAAAAGCAGGCCATAGTCAGCCATCTTTGGATATCTGACCTGCGATTAAAATTGCTACATTGATTTTTCAGCAACCTTTCTAGACTCCAAACCCTTTAAAAATCCTATTAAGAAAGAAAGATATTTTCATACCTAAAAATCAATTAAAGTCTAAATTCTTTTAATTTCATAGACTACTTTCGGCAAAATATTTTTCTCTATGATGTGTTTATTTGAGTCAAGGGCAATCTAGGGCATGGCCCATAATGCCCTAGCAATCAGATAGAAAGCGACCGCATGACCCTCTGAGAATCCAATGCAATATTTCGATCAGTTACTAGTTCTCTATACACAAACTATTTGATATGAAAGCAATGATTTTGGCGGCTGGTAAAGGTACCCGCGTTCGCCCAATAACGTTCACCATTCCTAAGCCCATGATTCCGATCATGCAGAAACCTGTAATGGAGTTTCTAGTCGATCTACTTCGGCAACATAGTTTTGATGAAATCATGGTGAACGTGAGTCATTTAGCAGATGAAATCGAAAACTATTTTAGAGATGGCCAAGGGTTTGGCGTAGATATTGCTTACTCCTTTGAAGGGCGCATTGAAGACGGCATGCTGATCGGAGATGCCGTTGGCTCCGCAGGCGGGATGAAGCGGATTCAGGACTTTTCGCCATTTTTTGACGATACCTTTATTGTGCTCTGTGGCGATGCTCTGATTGATCTGGATTTAACAGCTGCCGTGGAATGGCATCGGCAAAAAGGCTCCATGGCCACCATCATTATGAAAACCGTCGATCCAAATGATGTTTCTAGCTATGGGGTTGTCGTCACGGATGAAGAAGGCCGAATCAAATCTTTCCAGGAAAAACCTACAGTTGATGAGGCCCTTAGCAACACCATCAACACAGGTATTTATATTTTTGAGCCTGAGATTTTAGATTTGATTCCATCTGGAGAAGAGTTTGATATTGGGGGGGATCTTTTTCCCAAACTGGTATCAATGAATTTACCTTTTTATGGCGTTGCCATGGATTTCCAATGGGTGGATATTGGCAAGGTTCCCGATTATTGGCATGCCATTCGTAGCGTATTGAAAGGCGAGGTCAAGAATGTAGCAATTCCAGGTCGTGAAGTAGCACCGGGTATCTATACTGGCCTGAACGTTGATGTCAACTGGGATAAGGTCGATATTCAAGGTCCGGTGTACATTGGCGGCATGACTCGTATTGATGACGGAGTAAAAATTATTGGCCCAACCATGATTGGACCGAACTGTCATATTTGTAAGGGCGCAACGGTAGACAACAGCGTGATCTTCGAGTACTCTCGCCTGGGTCCTGAAGCAAATCTAGTCGATAAGTTGGTGTTTGGACGCTACTGCGTGGATAAAACAGGTGTATCTTTGGATGTTCGCACAGCCGCTTTGGATTGGCTGATTACGGATGTTCGCCAAGATGCTCATGTGCCCGCACCTGTGATGATCTAAGTCCACCCTTCGAGTACATCAAGTTGCAAAACTGGATAGACCCACAAGCAAGAGGTATGGATTGAACCATCCATAAAGATTTCTTGACTCCATCAATCAGAAAGAACCATATTCCATACCTTGTACTTTTATTTTCAACCGCCACAAGGCCCAAAGTCTTGAAAACAGATTTTGGGCCTTTTTTAGCTATTTACTTTTTTGGCTATTTAGTAGTTACACATCTGAGGGATTACACATAGCTCACGTAGGACGCATCGAGGTCTAGAGCTTCCACCGTTGTATTTTCAACAATGGCAATCAAATCATTGCCACGATAGATACCAGCACCAGAGACATCGCCCTCAGTGGCTACGCCCAAGCTGTACTTGGAAGCATTCCCGCTGAGCTGAATCATATCTTCAGCCGCATTAAAGTCAGTCAAGATAGCATATCCATCATAGAAAGGAGAGTCATACGCAGAACCACTGGCATCACCTAAGACAAACAGGTCATTACCGATTCCACCGGTGAAGGTGTCATACCCTTGTAAATCAATTAGGGTATCGTTCCCTGTTCCACCGACTAAGCGGTTAGAGCCAGTACCACCAATCAAGATGTCATCTCCCCCACGCCCTTCTAGGAAACCTTCACCCACACGGGAAAGAGTGTCATTGGCTGAGCCGCCCGTCAAACCACTTTCAACAGAGGTTGAATCTTGGTAAACCCGAATATAGTCAATATCAAAGCTGCTAGGGAACGCAGTGGTGTCATCGGGAGATCCGGGCCAGTTTCCACCCACAGCCAAGTTCGCCAACATATACATAGGCTGGTCAGGAACGTTCTCGGTGGTATTGAACACTTCCATGCCATCGATGTACCAAGTCAATTCACCGGGCTGCCAGTCCACGGCAAAAGTGTGCATGCCATCGGCAAAGTCAATGCCACTGAACCAGCTGCCTTCCATGCCGTGGTTACCGGGCTGACTAGGATCTTGATAGTGAACGGTGGTGTAGGCCGTGCTGGTGTCGTCGCCTAAGATTTCCATGATGTCAATTTCAGGGGGCCACTCACCGGATTCAGGTAGCATCCAGAACGCAGGCCATAGTCCTTGTCCAGTGGGAGATTGACCACTAATTTCAAAGTAGCCATAGGTGAAAGACAGGCTGTCATGGCCGGAAATCATGCCCGAGGTATAGTCAAAGGTCTTGCCGGAGTCAAACCAAGTTTCTCCTTCGACGGTTTCTTCTTTGGCAATGATGGACATGACACCGTTATTGAATTCGAAGTTGCCGCCATCGGTGTAGTATTGCAGTTCGTTGTTGAAGGAGTTGGTGCGGCTGCCGTAGTAGTACTCGGTGTCCCACTTGGTTCGATCTAGCTCGGTGCCATTAAATTCATCACTAAAGACCATGCTCCAGTTGGCTTTGGAGTTAGGATGAATGCCGGTATCGAGATCATCATCAACGGTGACGCCATCCCCAAAGTTCTTTTCCCAACCTTGGCCTTTGATGCTGTGGCCTCGCTGCCAGTTTTCAGGCTTGGGCTTGTCTAATCCTGGGGGAGTGGAGCCATTGCCTAGGCCTAAGCCTAAGCCCTTCCCTTTGCCAGGAAATAGGGTGGTTGGTGTGGAGTTTGAGGTATCGATGCCTGTATCGCTGGATGAGGAGACTGGATTAGAGGTCAAGCCCAAGTTTCCTTGGTTCGAGGTGAGGTCTAAAGCATCGGGTTGTCCCATGCCGAGTTTAGCTTGACCTTTGTTTCCTTTAGTTGTGGACTTAGGCATGATGGCACTCCTGTGTGTTAGTAAAATTGATGAACGGTGAAGCCCGTGATCATACATCTGAGCTGATGGCTGGTCTGGACCTAAAAATTAATGTTTTTGGCAAAGAGTCAAAGTGGTTGTCAAATGTGTACCAATAGTCTTTTGAAAACTGTCGTTATGATGATTGATGTAAACTTCATGCTCAATGAATGAGCATTTAATATCTGACTTAATTCATCTAGCTAGTGTGCAAAAGAGTTATTAGTTTTTAACTTGAACTTAAATACAGATTAATCTTTGCAGCCAGCTTTAATGTCAAGAAAAAACTTAATAAGAAAAACTTATAATCCGAAAATGCTCTCAACACCAGCATTTCAGAAGTTCAATTTTTAATCGCTTCATTGCTCAAGAGTTAAGGACATCTTGTTAGCCATAAAATTGAGCATCATTTTCAGCTATATTTTTCCTGAATCTACTTAACAGACTATCCACCTGACATATATTTTTAATCTTTAAAATATCGATTTTTCTAGTCCTGCAAAACGACAAGATGTCTTTCAAACAAAGATTACAGGCAAAGACAGCCTCTATTTATCTGCAGATTACTATCAATGCCATATGCACACAGAAAAACAGCCAAAAAAATACCTCAATACTATAAGTATTGAGGTCAAACCAGGTACACAAGATAGATATAGGCTTTATTATTATTTTAATTCAAACAGGTAGGCTTATAAGCATATAGAAACAGACTTATTCATGCAACTATAGAGGATAGAAATACACAACATAAATCTTCCAATAAATCACATAAGTTGGGATCAAAATAGAGCCATTTTTGCCTAATATACTAAATATATCGCTTGAATATATACACTATATTTCTTCCATGTATCGATTATGAGATAGCAATGTTCAATGTCATGTCTTTGTAAAAGCTTCTTATGTATAAGAAATGTAGAACAAGTATTTTTCACTACATTTGAGTTGTTCTTTCCTCGGGCTAACGACGGGCATACGACATCATAACTGCTTCGATCCACTACGTATGACCCACATTTATTCGTCAGGGTCCGATAACACTCGATATTCCTCGAAAACCTGTGCTACTCTTTTTATAGTACATATGCACTATAAAAATGCTCATTTGCTCAGTTCATGCTGTCTCTTGGGCAGATTCTCTGTGTCTGCCTTGTCTATCTGTCCCCGTCTCTGCCGGATTCCCTTCCCCAGCTGATGACCATTTACAGAACAATTTGAATCTGCAAGAAGCGCTCATTCCTCGCCCTGCTGCGACGTTTTTGATGCGTGTCAAAGGAAATTCGATGGAAGGCTGTGGAATCTTCTCGGGGGATTTATTGATTGTGGATCGCTCCCTGACCCCCGTCGATGGAGCAGTGGTGATTGCTGTCTTAAACGGCGAGTTTACGGTGAAGCAACTGCGATTATCGCAAAAAACAATTTTATTAGCTGCAGCCAATGCAGACTATACCCCCATCGTCGTTAAAGCTGGGATGGAATTTCAGGTGTGGGGTGTGGTCACCTATGTGGTGCATGGGTTGCAGGTTTGAAACAACGTCTAATCGGGCTGTGTGACTGCAACTCTTTCTATGCCTCCTGTGAAATGGCGCTCAATCCCCGCTTGCAACATAAGCCGGTTGTGATCGCTTCCAATAATGATGGGGTCGTTGTGACCGGCAATGCTGCAGCGAAAGCCTTAGGTTTAGGCATGGGGGTGCCGCTGTTCAAGGTCCAAGATCTGATTAAAAAACATGACGTACGAGTCTTTAGCTCCAACTACGCGTTGTATGGTGACCTCTCCCAACGGGTGATGGCGGTCTTGGAGCAGCATACCCCTGAACAAGAAATCTACTCCATTGATGAGTGCTTTATCCGGATGCCGGAATTTGCTGAAGCGACGACCTACGCTCGCAACATTAAAGAGACGGTGAAACAATGGACGGGGATTCCGGTCTCAATGGGGGTGGCCACGTCCAAAACGTTAGCGAAGATTGCCAACCACGTTGCTAAAAAGCAGAAGCAGTATGATGGCGTCTTTGATCTATCCACGGCCCGCAATGCAGAAGGGATTCTGGCCACCTTTCCTGTGAAAGAGATTTGGGGCATCGGACGCCAATACAATAAGTGGCTGCTCAGCCAGGGGATTGAAACGGCGAAGGAACTGCGAGATGCCAATGAAGGGATGATCCGTCAGAAAATGGGGGTGGTTGGTGTGCGGATGATTCATGAGCTGCGAGGAATTTCTTGTCTGCCCCTGGAGTTGGTCGCCAAGCCCAAAAAAGAAATTTGTGTGTCTCGCTCCTTCGGTCAGCCTGTAACAGAATTGACGGATTTGCAAGATGCGATCGCAGCCTATGCATCAAGAGCGGCAGAGAAGCTGCGCCAGGAACAGCAAGTGGCAGAGGCCATGATCGTATTCGCCCGCACCAGCCCTTTTAAGTCAGGATATTTTCGCCAATCCGCAACGGTACAGTTCCCTATTGCCACCAGCTATACGCCCGCCATCGTCGAAGCAGCCCGCAAAGCCATGGCGCGAATTTATGAACCGGGCCGGGAATTTCAGAAGGCAGGTGTGCTGATGGTGGGTCTCTGTTCTGAAACGACTATCCAAGGGCATCTCTGGGAGAAAGATGAGGGTTGGGAGAAACGAAAACGCCTGATGTTGATTATGGATGAAGTAAATCATCGGTTTGGCCGAGGCACGATCGGCATTGCAGCTTCGGGGGCGAAGCAGACCTGGAAAATGCAGTCAAAGTGGCGATCGCCCAGGTATACGACCTGTTGGGCAGAGTTGCCTGTGGTGAGTTGTTGAGAGGGCTAATGAAGATCAGGTCATTTAGCAGCCATCATTCAAGTATGTCTTACTACTCATCATTGTTTATCTGCTAACACTGTTGCTTTCTTGAAAAAAATGGGAATTCTTGTGTAAGTTCTGTCACATGAAAAACTTTATGGCACTCATTAATTGTCCTGAATGCAACCAGAAAATTAGTGAACATGCCCGCAATTGTCCAAGTTGTGGATTTCTAATTAAATCTAATAATTCAAAACAACTTCTCAATTCAGTTGTTATGGTTGTGACATTTCTTGGGTTGTTAATATTTGGCCTATATTCATACAAATATATATTTGAGACAATTGACGATCATACTGAAACTACTCAGAATCAGAAAAGAACACAAGCGTCTCAATCAACTCCTCACCAAGAAATTCACATCTACCAAAAAGCTCTCGATAAAAACCCAAATGATCACGAAGCTTTGTTGAAGTTGTCTCGACTCTATAGCGAATTAACTGAGTTTGATAAAGCCTTACCGCTGATGGAAAAACTGGTTAACAAGCAGCCAGATAATACCCATTTACTCGCTGATTTAGCGGGACTGTATGCCTTAAATGGATACAGAGCTAAAGAAGAAGCGGTCTATGACAGAATACTGAAGCTTGATCCGAAGAGTATTTTGGCATTAGCTAGCAAGGCCAGCCTTAGAAAAGAGGAAGGAGATATCGAAGCAGCGAAAAACTTGTTTGCCAGAGCCGAGAAATTGGCACCTACGGATGAAATAAAACAGAAAATAAAAGAGATGAACGTGATTCAAAAAAAGAATTAATATGGCGTTGCTCAATGGCGAGATTACTCATACAGGGATAGGTGCTTTACCAAAATTTAGATAGTGAATTAATAGTTGCATTGAATGTTTGAGCATGCCCACCGACTTTGAACAACATAAAGTCTTGCGATGGAGCTGTGCCAAGTAATGTCGAAAACGAGTAATTTCTCATTAGACTTCTTGCATAATTCAATTAACGATATGGTAGAGGACTTAAAAATCGAGTCAGATCGCGACATTTTTTGCGTAAGTAGCACATCATGAAACGAATATTGCAAGAGTTCTATTGTTGTGACCAATAATTCTCATATTTTTTATCTATTGAGCTTGTCTTAAAGTGTTGCTACAAAGTTTGTAGCAACACTTTAAGACGGATACTTCTGTCGATTTTAGATGTAAGTCATGCTTCATGGTTACCTCTACAAGCACAATCTAACCCACCCCATTGATAAAACAACGTACACTCATTGGTAACACGCATTTGCGTTTGGCCATTAACTCTCCGTGATCAATGACTCAAAGCTCAGGGTTCTTTAATCAACGCTATGTAAACAACTTTGTGCCCTTGCCCGGTAAAGGGGAGCCTGCTGTCGGACGTCTTGCGCCAGACTTTGAGCTGCCTCGGGTAGGAGGAGCCCCGGTCAAACTATCCGACTATCGCGGACAGCAGCCCGTCTTTCTCGCCTTTACCCGCATCTTTACCGAAAAACTCTTTTGCCCCTTTTGCTATCCCCATATTCAAGACTTAAAACAGCGCTACTCCGAGATTGTGGAGCGAGGGGCAGAGCTACTGATGATTTCCAGTACGGATCAAGTGCAAAGTGAGCAAATCGTCTCTGACTTAGACCTGCCTTATCCCTTTTTATACGATCCGAAATGTGAAAGCTTCCGCAACTATGGGGCAGGACAAGCCCTTGGTGCCCCGCTTCCTGCGCAATATATTGTGGATGTAGACGGCACCATCCGCTTTCGGCATATGTTTTCTTTTGTCGATCACAATGCAGGAATTGATGAAGTATTCGCCATTCTGGAAAGTTTACAGTAGACACCTGGCTTTCTCACACACGCTAACGAGAGGCTAAATCAGGCTGCATGGGCCAGTGCAAGCTGGAAGTATATTTTCAGATGGGTTGAATCCAGTGTGCTGTGATGCTTCAGTCCAATGCATTGTTATTCAGCAATTGGTACAAGACGAGTACGGTCAACTGTTCCACTCCATGATTGAGTAAACAGTATGTCCATTCGGACAGGCTAGTCGATGACCACCCGATGCAACTAAACCTTCACCAAACACCCATTTATGTTTGGTCATATGTTCAGGTGTATATGGCTTAGAACAACCTGGACAGCACACATCTCGATAGTTGCCGCCATATACCAACGGTTGGCTCATTGACCAATACAGATCACGCACTGAGTTATCCCATTCGACAATTGTATTTCCATTGCAATCATTCATTTGGAGCCATTTCAGCACATCTTGGCAGTCAAGATATTCTTTGTACATTCCACTCTCTTGCGACCAGTTGTGAGCATATTTAGCGTCTCTCTCGATGCGTTTTTGGAAAACGGCAATCATATCCGTCATGGAGAAAAGGAACGTTCCTGGAAACATTGGGAAATCCCAGTCTGTGTAACAGGGCAAATTGGATGGCATTGTGTATTTGAGAAAGGCCATTTTGCCCCCAGTCGGATAACGTTCTGATGGTATGACTTGCAGTCACATTAATCTATATTGAACTCCAGAGATTGAACCGATAGTGGTCATGGCTGGATCATAAAAAAATGATTGTGAGAAATCCAAATTCTAAATGGTTGAATATTCCTAACCATTAAATGATCAGCCAAGCCACCAAGCCCCAAAAAGGCACAAATCGAAGCCACCGTTTCTGAGGATTCGATTCTACTGCACCTAGCAGCACAATCTGAAAGAACGTAAAGAAGACAAAGTCCACACAGAAGGCAGCGGAGACCCGGTTTGTCGTTACCTGAGTCCCGAAATAGTTAAGTCGCTCTGCCACAGTGCCAAATTCTGGTCCGACAAACCCAAACCAGAACAGTGCCATCCCACTCACCAAAAGCCCTGTCCAACCAAAAACCCGAGTCAAGAGCCCTTTCGAAGGCGAGGGCACTTCTGCGGGAATTGGCATGGCAGCTCTCATGGCCATATACGGAATCATAAAAGCATTCGTCAGAAAGAGCGCCATACTCCAAATCGGCACTTTGGGTAACTTTTGGCTACGCACATCAGCCAGCAATAGAGGCAAGAAAATAAAGATCCAAGCAATGGCAAAGTTAAAAAAGGCTTGGTCTACCGGATGGACCAAGGGAGCTTCCAGGTAGTGAATGCCTAGCATGTTAGCTAAGGGCAAGATAAAGAAGAAGTTGAGGGACTCATTCAGCACTTCCTGCCAGGTTTCCGCTTGAATCGCCCATACGGGCTCTCCGGGCATTAACTGTCCTGGTGGAGAGAGAAACAGGATATAAATATAGGCTCCTGCTAAAAGCCAGAGCAGTCTGGAGATCCACGGCTGAGACGAATCTGGCGGGCTGGCTGAAGACTGAAGTGATGTTTCCCCAGACTCAGCGGGTTTCAGTAGCAGCCGCACTAAGGGGGCAATCAAGCGCAGAATCAAAAATGCGCCTTTCCCAGGCTTGATCACAGGTTCAACCAAATCCCGGGCAAAGATCAGTTTTCCAGTTTTCTCAGACAGTCGACAAAAGCTAACCCCTCGGCCATTGGGCAGGGGAATACCACCCAGCTCGACATGCCAGAGAATGCCCACCGCAAGCGCGTCACCTTCCGTGATATCGTCCACCACAAACAACAAGTCTGCAGGCATTCCTTTACAAGATTCGGTGAATAGCTCCTCCACCGCTGCTTTTCCTTGAAAAGGGGTCGGAAAATTTAGGTCTTGATAACAACAGTCTGGATCAACATATTCCAGAGCTTTGGCAACATTGCGCTCATTAATGGCCTCATACATGGCCTGAATGAGGAGATGGGCTGGGAGGGGCATGGGGTTCAGGACATAGAGGAGAACATCGGTCATCTGGACAGTTGAGCAGTAGACACATTGGCAACACAGACAACCTTCTGATACTGATGCCTACCCAAACGCTCGCCCAAGAGCGACCGACAGCTTCATTTTACTCAAGGTTAGCGGGTCCCCTCATGCTTCATACCCTCCCTCTCAGATTTCTTGAGGAACTCGTATGTCTGGGAAGGGAAACGACGAATATCGGGCAGCAATCAATTTGCCTTCTGAGTTAAAACTGATGAAGATTGCATCACAGTCCAGAAGCACGTTATAGGGGTCAACTAGATAGAGCTTTTTGGAAATACCAACTTTCTTTTCCTCCTGATTCGGCCTCCAATTCTCTTCACTGGGTAATCGGAAAGACGTACCCGCATAATTTTGTGTAACGGCAGCTCTCACTTCTGGGAGGGTCATATCTGGATGCAGAGAAAAGTAAAAGCTCACAAAAGGCCTAATCGGTGACCAGAAGAAGAAGGCAACTAGGACTGCCAGGGGCTGAATCAGAAAAAGATAACGCCACCTTTGCCATCTAAAGGCAAGCACTGTCGTCACAGAGAAGAGAAGTGAAGTTAACCATAGTAAGAACCAAAACCCGAGAGCAATTGAATCACTCACGAGGTATATCAAGCAGCTGTAACAGATGGAGATGAGCAAAAGCCAGGTAAAAAAAATTGGTGTCATCTTCGAACTCATCTCTTCAGGCTCTGATAGAGTGCCATACAAATGCTATGAAACTATCGTGCGATCGCAGCTTGTATATGCATCAGGATCAGCGTCTGATGACCTTTCACTCAGCTTTTTGCTAACCGCTAATTTTTATAAAAGAGACTGAGCAAGCTGCTCACGGGTGGGAATATCAGCAGGCAGAAACGTCCTTAAATCGTTCTTAGTAGGCTTGGCTAAAGCAGCCAAACGGCTACATTGCATGGCAACACAACGATCAAAAAGGTTCCTAACAAATCGGCCATTGCCCAATTCGCCGATTTGGGTTTCATATTGTCCAATTAAATGGCGCATGGACTTCAAGGTTTGCTCAGAGAGAAGATAGCCATGCTGTTCACAAATCACTTTAAAAATATCAGCTAACTCAGATGGGGCATAATCTTCAAAATGGATCACTCTAGAAAACCTGGACTTTAAACCAGGGTTGGAGTCAATAAAACGAGACATCTCTTCTTTATAGCCTGCAACCACCACCACCAAGTTGTTTCTGTGGTCTTCCATCATCTTGAGGAGTGTATTGATTGCCTCTTGTCCAAAGGCATCTCCACGGCCATCTGCAACCAGTGCATAGGCCTCATCAATAAACAGCACCCCTCCTAGCGCTGATTCGATCACTTGGGTGGTTTTAGGCGCTGTTTGGCCCACATATTCAGCGACTAAACGACTTCGATCGACTTCGACAAAATGTCCTTTTGACACCACACCCAAATGTTTATAAATCTTTCCTAGCAGCCTCGCGACCGTGGTTTTGCCCGTTCCAGGATTGCCCGTGAATACTAGATGTCTTGTGATTCCAGGAGACTTGATACCCACTTTCGCCTGCATCTGAGATACCTTGGCGATGTTGACTAACTCTTGCACTGTAGATTTAACCGTATTTAAACCAGTTAGGGCATAAAGCTCATTGAGAGCGTGTTGCAATTCCTCTTGATTACTAATTTTTTTCGTCTGATCAGGCGAAGTCTCAGCATGCTTGCTTTTTTGATTGAGTGGATTGCGATTTGTGCACTTGGGTGGTTTAGGGACTAAAGATTTTCTCCGAATTCTCTCCAAAGTCCGAACGGTTTCTTGATCCTTAGACCATTGGTATTCCAGTAAGTCTTTCAGACCAGGATTCCAACCTTTCCGAAATCCCAAGCGTCTGGCAAGTTCTTCCAATTCATCCTGCTCAAGTGCAAACTCTTGCTGCAATTGTCCATAAACCCAGCCTTCGGAAAGACATAAGTGGAGTTTTTGACGAATAAGAACAGAAAGATATTGATCGACATCTTGACGCATTGGAACGAATTTCCCATAAATTGGATATTTCATCACTTGGGAGATGGCTGATTAATCCCAAATTCATGAAAAAGATAATTAGTCTATGCTGAACGATAGATAACACCCGAGAAATTGAGATCAGAGATTGACCAAAGAAATAGCATAATTGCTCTATAAACTCTCAATAGACCTTATCGAAAATAGCTGAAAGCCTTACTGGGAAAGCGTTTTATTTTTGGAGAAAAATCGGCCTCAAAGACTTACGACATAGACGTTTGAAGTTATTCTCACCCATTTTATTTCCGATAAGGTCTAATATTTGAATCAATCAAAGAATTCAAGCTGATTTTTTCAAATTGGATGTAATTACTATGCTATTCACCCTCAGAAGGCTGTTTTCACCCTTGAGGTAGCAGCCCAATGCCAACAAGATAAAATCGTAAAGCGAATATTCTGGCCCACGAAATAGACGTTAGGTGTTCGCCATTTCTAACCCATTGATTTACATATTCAATCTCTTTCTTAATGGCCTGAGCCTAGAGTTCATTTCTAGATTGCCCAATACGAGATGGAAGCGTATCAGTGTAATTTTTCAGGATTATCGAATGGATGGAGTCGCAAAATTTTAGGTCGTACAAATCTACGGCGACGGATTCTGCATCATGACCTTGACATTGTTATCTACTTTATCTCCAGCGCCACTGAAGATCACATCCAAGGCCATTGGATCTTCAAGAACTGTCGCCCTGAGGAATAATGCTGTCCAAGTTCCAATCGTTTTGATCGCCAACGATTGAGGAATATCTTGCACCTTAGGATCCTGGATAATAGCTGGAACCACAGCAGGCGTATTGCCTGGGTTATTAGGTGCATTGCTATTCGTGAGGCCAAAATGGTTGGCTCCCGTGATAGATATCAGCATCTTCGTCGGACTCCCCAACTGCTGATAGGTTTCTTTCGTTTTCTCAGGAAACGATCGCCCATCTTTTTCACCAAAGATTAAAGCTGTGGGTATCGTGTCGTTATTAATGGGGGGAACAGGGCCACCTGTATAGGGTTTAAGGTGAGTGCCATAGAAAACAGCAGCAACCAATGCTTCTGGCTGCTTGAATTCACCATAAAGGCATTTGGGAATGGAACATCCTCCCTGAACAGCGTTTAATCCTGCAGCCCCTCCTAAAGAATGGCCTAGCAGTACCAATTGGTCTGGGTTGATGACCTCTGCCACAGGAGAGACAGCCGGATCTTTGATGAAATTCCAGACCTCATTAATTAGTTTCAACTCAGGGTAATACCCTGTCGTGGTTGGCGCAGGAGGTGGTAAAGGCCAAAGTCTTAAGTTATTAGGAATGACAACTACAAAGCCATAGCTCGCAACCACTTTGGCATATTCGGAGTAGTGAGATTTGTCTACATTAGCTCCCTGCAGCATCAGCGCCACCGGAAAAGGCTTGGCAACCGGATTAGATTTGGCACTTCGAGGAACAAAAATATCTGCGGCATCTCCACTAGACGTAATCACCGTCTCTAACTTCTGAATCTCAGAGAAGAGGGGGGCAGGTAAGGAGGAAATTTCCAGCAACCTATCTTGCTTAGAACTCTCTATCCAAATATCAGCTCTGATGTCATCTTTACTCTTATTTCCGCCAGGATTTTCTCTATTCATTGTTGCCATTACATGGCTAGTATCATTGCTTTCAAAAGTGAATTTATGCCTATAAAACGACCCATCACTTTTACTACCAAAGTTAAATTTTTCAATAATCTTTGTATTGGCATAAATATTGTCCTGAGTGACATTAGAAGCATCAAACTGTTTAGAATAGGCTTTCTGATGACAGAAGCCTACTGCGAAAAGTGTTGATAAACCTATGGCTATGGTTCCAGGCTGAATGGCAGTTAACATGATATTTTTATGCACAACAAGATGCTTCAATCAAGTGAATTAAATAATTGATATAGAAATAAAAATCACAAAAATGATGATTCACTTTCTTTCAATATTGCATTTTATGGCAAGAGAAGAAAGAAGACTGGATTGCCATAGACTTAATCAAGAAAGACTAGGGCATCTGTTGCCTAAAACAAGATCATTCCCCTTTGCCTTGCCCTTGTTTATGGGACGATAGCTTTAGGGCTGAGGATATCCAGTTTGGAGTTACAACAATGAGTCAATTCGATGTTGTTAATAAAGAGTTTTATGCGATTTACGAGCGAGACAGTGGTAAACCCCTGGTTCGCCGGATCAAAGCAGAAGATCACGATAATGCATGGGATGTGGCTGAGACTTTGGGGCAAAATCTTGTGGATGTTGTTGATATCCCCCCAACAGGTGATGTCGAATTTGCGGAGGACGATATTGCCCCTAAAACCTGGCAAATGGATCGGCAGGAATTAAGCGTTGAGTGGAACGAACGGATTGCTAAAAAGATTGATGGAGAATAGTTGGCGAAAAGAAATTTCTTTTTAATCCACCTTTAAACTTCGTTGATAAGTGGGCAAAAAAAGGCTCCCCGATCACACGATTGTGAGGGGAGCGGTAACTACTCATTCCTGGATTATAGGAGGAATTGAGGAAGGAGAGACAGTCTGATGAAGACTGCTCAGAGTTTTGTGTCCACAATTTATTAATCCAACAGCATAGCGAGGCAGACAAAAGCCCCTCATAGGAAAGATACTGTTTTCTAGCGAACCTCATTGGATACGGTTACTCAAAGATTGGAGTTCCTCTCGACATTCTCAGAGCCCTCAGTGTCATTCACTCCTAAGCTGAGATCGCAATTACTGACTCAGCTTGATGTTGACGAGATTTTCTATGAATGAGCAGAAAAATACAGGGCACAAAATACAAAGCAAGAATCGTGGCCCCCAATAAGCCCCCCGCAATCGTAATCGCTAACGGTGGCCAAAATCCCGTCTCATCAATCATCAGGGGCACTAAGCCCACGATGGTCGTTAACGTCGTCGCCACCACATGTCGAGCAGAGGACAATACTACCCGCTCAATCGCCCGTCGCGATCCCTGACAGGCCCGTTCATCCTCTCGCAGGGCCGCTAACACCACAATCGAATCATTGATCGCTAAACCAATTAAGCCCAACATACCCAAAATCGCGGTGAAGCCAAAGATAGACTGAAATGCCCATAGGGCAAAGGCTCCTAAACCAATACTGAGCAGGGCAATCAGAGCAATTAGCCCTGCTAGCAAAAATGAATTAAAAGACAAAACCAGGGTCGCGGTCATCAAAATCACCAATAAGCCGACGGTGGCTAATAAATTCCCCACCGCACTGCCGCGGGCATCCGCTTCACCGCCATAGGTCATGGAATAGCCCGGTGGCAGTTGAAACTCACTTTGATCCAGTCGAGTCTGGAACTGCTTGAGCACCGTATCGGGTAGGGCTCCTGCTTGCAAATAACCTTCCACCGTATTGAATCGCTGACCATCCCGGCGGGTAATGGTGGCAAGGTTGGGCACTAGATTTATGTCTGCGATCGCACTCAACGGTACCTGCCCATCTTGACTCCCCAGCAACTCTAGAGACGTCACTGAAGATAAATTCGCCCGATCCGTATCGGACAGGCGCACCCGCACGGGCAAATCTTCCGTGGATTCTAAAAGTGAACCGCCTGTATTGCCATCCAAATAGGCATTAAGCTGACGGGCAATGGCTTCATTACTCAAGCCCACTCGTCGAGCCTGGGTTTCATCCACATTTAAGGCCAGCTTCGGCAAGGCTTCATTAATCACCGCCCGCGTTTGCACCACCTCGGGTTCCTGGGCCAAGAGGGTACGGAGTTCATTACCCAACTGCCGCAGGGTCTCCATATCAGGACCAAACACTTCAATCTCAATAGGCGCGCCAAAGGGGGGACCTTGTTCCAACTGTTTGACCAAAATTTGAGCTTGAGGAAAAGCGGCATCCAGTTCAACTTGTAAGGACTGAATGGTCTGGCTCAGATTTTTAGTGGAGGCCAACTGGACGATGCCCTGGGCAAAATCCGGGACATTGGTACGGATGCTATTGATGTTGTAGAAAAAGCGCGGCGCACTTTCGCCAATAAACCACTGAACTTCCGCCACTTCAGCATGGGCTACCATCCGGTCCCGCAGGTCACGCACGGTTTCCGTAGTTTGGGTAATGGTGGACGAGGTGGGCATTTCCACCTGAATTTGGATCTGGTCCCGATTAGTCGGTGGGAAAAACTGCTGGGGTAGGGAGGCAAATTGACTAAAGCCCACCACAGGCAACAGCAAGGATAGGCCAATCCCCAGAATCGGCTTGGCTAAGGTGAGCCGCAGCAGATGTCGAAAGCCCCTGGACAAGGCTGGACTGGAAACGCCTTTGCGCAACCAGCGAGGCCCTTTCGTTGCAGGCTGACCAACGCCAATAATTGCGGTTAGAGCTGCAATGATAGTCAGGGAAACAGCTAGAGAACTTAAGAGAGCCAGGATAACCGTTAAACCAATCGTGCCGATAAATTCTCCAGTGCCGCCTTTGGACGTGGCAATGGGGACAAAGGCAAACACGGTGGTCAGGGTCGAGGCCAGCAGTGGAATGCCCAGATGTTGAACGGTTTCTTGAACTGCTATAGTCCCCCGTAACCCCTCCCGCAATCGATGCTGGACTTCATCCACAACGATAATGGCGTTATCAATCAGCAATCCCAGGGCAATAATCAAGCCCGTAATCGACATCTGATGGAGGGGAATCCCCAGTCCCTGCATCCAGCCAAACACCGCCAATGTCACTAGGGGTAAGGCCGTGCCCACAATCAGAGCCGCCCGCCAACCCAGCATCACCACGGAAATACCAATTACCAAGACCGAACTCACCACCAGATTGGTAATCACGCCGTTCAGCCGCTGGCGAACATACTGGCTCTGTTCTTGGATTACCTCGACGCTCATGCCGTCCGATAGATTGGCCTGAAAGTCTTGGATCTGCTGACGAGCAAGCTGCGCCCACTGATCGACTCGCTCTTGAGATTCCACCGTAGCGGAGAGGGTAATGCCTGGCTTGCCGTTGATCAGGGTAAGGCTATCGAGGGGGGTGCGGATGCCTTTGGTGACCTGGGCAATATCCTGCAGTTGGGTCACTTGCCCTGCATCGCCCAATTGAATGGGAATCGTCTTAATGCGAGCCAGGGTTTCCAGTTGAGTATCCACTTCCAGCAAAAACTCATCTGCCTCACCCCGTAAGGTCCCCGCTGAAACCTTGGCATCACTCGCCTGCAACTGCCGTGCCACC
Source organism: Acaryochloris sp. CCMEE 5410 (assembly GCF_000238775.2). Taxonomy (NCBI): domain Bacteria; kingdom Bacillati; phylum Cyanobacteriota; class Cyanophyceae; order Acaryochloridales; family Acaryochloridaceae; genus Acaryochloris; species Acaryochloris sp. CCMEE 5410. The sequence goes on from NZ_AFEJ02000001.1 coordinate 3,102,116, forward strand.
TCAGCCGGAGTTAACCCCAAATTGGCCAGCTCAGCCTGATTAATCTCCACCAGAATTTCTTCCTGGGGGTCACCAAACACCTCTATCTTGTCAGTCCCTGGAATGCCGCGCAGTCGGTCTTCCAGCCCTGCCGCCACCCGCGTCAAAATCGTGTAGTTGGGGTCACCCTCCAAATCCCAGGTCAAAGCCACAATCAAGGCCGAAGCTTTGAGGTCACTCTGGTCAAACTCTGGCTTTAGGCTATCGGGGGGAAGGTCTGGAATCGTATCTTCCACCTTGCTGCGTACCTGAGCCCAGATCGGATTGACATCTGGAACCGCATCACTCAGTTCCACCACCACCACGGACACCCCCAAACTGGAGGTGGAATCAATTTCTTCAATCTCCTCAATTTCCTGTAGCTCTGTCTCAATCCGTTCTGAGACTAACGACTCTACCCGTTCGGCGCTGGCTCCTGGCCAGAAGGTGGTTACCGTGGCAAATCGAGGCGTAATTTCTGGGTCTTCCAACCGAGGCAAGGTCAGAAAAGAGGACAAGCCCCAAACTACAATCAGGGCAATCGATAGAATCAGTAACTGGCGGTTGCGGTAGAACAGGTTCAACATGGTGGCCCCGGTATCGTTTCGGTATCGCGCTAGTTTTTGGCGTTGGCAACTGTGACCAATTGGCCAGGAGCCAGACGGTGGGTGCCTTTAGCAATCACTTGCTCTTGAGGATTGAGCATGCCGCGAACATAGATGAGATCGCCCGCCGTATGCAGCACTTCTAGATCGCGCCGAGCCACACTAAACACCTGATCTTGGTCCGTTGACTTCAACACATAGGCCGACCATAGGCCCCGTTCTCCCGCAATCACCGCCGTTGAGGGCAGCCAAAATCCCGGCTGAGTTTGCCGTTGAGCCAACACCAGCTTGGCCGTTTGTCCCATCGATACCGCAGCATCCTTGGGTAACGTCAACACTGCCATCACCGTTCGACTTTGGTTATCCACCTCCGGCAGCAGGGTTTTCACCTGCCCCTGATAGCGCTGATTGCCTACTTGCACTGGGTAGGTCTGACCGGGCTGCATCCGACTCGCCATCGTCTGGGGAATGCCAATTCGGGCCTCGATCTTCGAGGTTTCCACCAGCCGCAAAATTGGTTGGCCTCCGTTTAAGACCACCCCTTCATCCATAAGGCGCTGCGCCACCTGTCCCGTAAAGGGCGCTCGCAACACACTTTTAGAGCGCTGAATATCTAAGGCTTTTAGACGGGCATCAATTTCGGCCAGCTGGGCGGACTGGGACTCCACCTGTTCCACCCGCGTTCCCGCCAAGAGTTCTTCTAACCGCTTCCGGGCTTGGTCCTGGCGTTTTTTCAAGGCTTGGGCGGCAAAATATCGTTCTTCAAACGACTCACGGGAAATAGCCCCTTGCTCATACAGGTCTTGACGACGCTTACTCTGCTTCTCAGCAAGCAACCGCTGTTGGCCTAAATCCTCCACTGCCGCCCGCGCAGCGCCGATCTCTTCCGTTCTCGGTCCCGTCTTTAGCTCTCGGAACTGGGCTTGGGCCTGAGCTTTTTGGGCCAAAAGCTGCTGACGCTGGGCAGCAAAGCTGCGTGTATCTAAACGAGCCAGGAGCATCCCTTGCTGCACCCAATCCCCTTCATCCACAGCAATTTCGATCAAGGTTCCGGTTAGTTCAAACCCCAGTTCACTGGTGCGGTTGGCTTGCACTTCCCCGGCATAGGTGCGCTGAATGTCATAGGAGGTTGAAGGCTGCAGGGACAGGGTGGTGACGGGCAAGATGGCTTGTTTGGGAGCGGGGCCAGTCTGAGACGTCCCCCACGTTTTGATACCAAAAGTGACTGCTCCAACAGCCAACACGGCTAAACCCAGCATCCGTAGGGATTTACAAGCAGGCAGTTTAAAGGCCGGTTTAGGCAACAGAGGAGTAGATTGAGCCATCGTTTATATCCAACTTGTTGATATAAAACTTGTTGAGTATTACTTCGATAGCTTATACTCAACTTGTTGGATATGTCAACGCCACCTCATCATCAATTCATGACCCTTTCCCACACGATTCTGACAGTTCTATCTGAGGCTCCCCACAGCGGCTATGACCTCAGTAAACGCTTTGAGGAATCGGTGAGCTGTTTTTGGAAAGCCAGTCAGCAGCAGATTTATCGAGAGTTATCCAAGATCGAAACCCAAGGCTGGGTAACCCATGAGCTGGTTCCCCAACAGGGCAAGCCCGATAAAAAGGTCTACCAAATTACCGAGATGGGTAAACAAGAGCTACTGGACTGGTATGCAGAGCCTTCCACGCCGACCCCTATCCGAGAAGATTTATTAGTAAAGGTTTTAGCAGGCCCTTACGTTCCCCGTCCACTTTTGATTCAGCAGGTCAAAGCTCGTCAAGCGCTGCATCAGCAACAGTTGGAACGCTATCTAGAAAAGGAAGCCTGTTTTCAACAGTTAGAAACTGTAGAGCCAGCGATGCAATTCCGGTATTTGACTCTCAGACGAGGCATTCGATACGAGCAAGAATGGATTGATTGGTGCCAAGAAGTGATTGATACCTTACAGTCAGATATCAACTTGAGCGGATTACTCAAACGGCGTTAAAGATGGAGGACGGTTCCAGAAAGCATCAATAATGATGACAATCGCTGTTGGAAAACCGCCCAAAATAATCACCATAGCGAAAAATAGAAACATGGCAAACGGTAAACCATCAGCCCCCTCGATACCTGCGACCTCATAAAAGAAACGCTGACCCTCCAGATATCGAACAGTCTTACCATTCTGCTCAATGGTAAAAATCGCTTCATAAAAGGGGTAATGATCATTCTCAACTTGGCCCCCTCTAATACTCAAAAATGCATGTTGTTGGCCGGACGCAGTTCTACCAATCAAAATTGTTCCCCGTAGGTATTGATTGGTGTAACCCTCAGTAGGAGTGGCAATAATCGGAGATTGCATCATCGCACCATACAAATCCAGACCTTCTGGTAATGCTTGATCAAACGATGAAGGTAGCTTTCCCGCAGTCTGTAAATGGCGTAGCAGGCGCTCATCAAGGCTATCGTAGTACGGATCATAATAAGGGTCCTGCTCAGATTTATTGAGGATTTCTGAGATCGTCTGAGATGTGTCCAAGACAAACTTGCACTCTGCAGGCACATCGCATGTGGATGTGTCGACTGGAACCAAATGTTCCACTTTTGTAATCGTTTTGGCAGCTTCGAGTAAACCTGGACGCTCCAACAGAAAGCCCCAATATTCATAGGTCATCCACAGAGAACCCACAAAGCTTAAAGGCACAACACCCAGAAAATAGCACAGCGCAATACGAACGGGCTTACTAATAGAGCTGAATAGTGGTTCTTTCATCTGTCTTTCTCGTTAATAGCACACGCATAACAATGAGCCTGTCATCCCTTCGCATCGACTTAATCTCTTCTGAATCCTCTTTGAAGAAGGAAAGCATCATTAGACCTTATCGGAAATAGCTGAAAGCCTTACTGGGAAAGCGTTTTATTTTTGGAGAAAAATCGGCCTCAAAGACTTACGACATAGACGTTTGAAGTTATTCTCACCCATTTTATTTCCGATAAGGTCTATTGCCTAATTCAAGGGTGTTTTCGAGTTGGTTCTTGCGTCGAGCACCACATCTTTATCAAGGCAACAACGGATCTTCATTCAAGCGTCGATCAACGATTTCTTGATCGACGCCAGTACTGAATACCCTTGCTGATAGCCAAGATTATTACAAAGATAATTCCAAAGACCACCATCAGCAGAATGAAATAGACAATAGGCAACACAGTTTCGTCGAAATCCAAAGAGAAAAATCGCTGGCCGTCTAAATATTGAACCGTTTGGCTACGCGGCTCTATCTTGAACATTGCTTCATAGTACGGATAGTAGTCTTCAGCAATCTGGCTCCCTGAGATACTAAGGAAGGCACGTTTTTCTCCAGAGGCTGTTTCACCAATTAAAATAACCCCCCCTAAGTACTTGTTGCTGAACCCAGGCGAAGGCATAGCAATGATAGGAGACTGCATTAGAGGTGTATGCAAATCTGCAATTCCTTGCAAATTTTGGTCAAAGGAAGAGGGCAGCTTCCCCATAGCTTGTAGATAAAGTAGAAGACGTTCTTCTTCCCTATGGGGCTGTGGATCGTAGTGAGCCGCGATAGTTTGAGATGTATCAACGATAAACTTACATTGTTCGCGCCTATCGCAATCTGATGTCTTGACTGGAATCAATCGATCCAACTTGACAATGGTCTTGGCTGCATCGAGTACGGCAGGACGCTCAAACAAATACCCTAAAGTTTCATAGCTCAACCACAGTGAGCCTAAACAGGCCAGAAGAAACGTTCCCAGGAAGTAAAATGGGGCAACCTTAACCCTATTTTTCTTGGATTTGAAGAACTGTTTAGTCATGAATTTTACATTGCACTAGTCTGAGTAAACGTGCCAAGGCCATCTGTAAAAAGGCTATGCAGTAGTCATACATCCCTTGCATGTGCCTAAGCAGTGACACGGATAAAACGTAAATGTGATCTGGTGATGCCCAAACGATGGATGTAGAGCGGACGTTTAGGTGATAGTAGTTCTTTCATCTGTCTTGCTCATCAATAGCAAACGCAATTAAGAGTGAACGTTTCATCGCCCAGTCCCCACCCAGAATTTTCCCTATATCTCATTGGGGATAAAGAGTCATGGCTCAAATCAAGGCTAATTTCAAGTTGATATATCAGTCGAATCATCCAACTCTTGAGGCCAAGAGACCCGGCAAAGGACTATTTAAAGGGCAATGATGTCGATCTTCCATGCTGCATATCCTCACAAATAGCTAGGATGATGGCAGGAAAACTGCCAAAAACCAGGAGTATAAAAGTGAAATAGAACACCGTCATCCCTATTTCGTCAAAATCTGCATCAAAGCGAAAACTCTGACCCTCCAGATATTGAACTAATTCATCTTTCGCCCCTATCTTGAAAATCGCTTGATAGTAAGGTACGCCTCTATCCGTAACGGGGTAACTGTAAGCACTGATAAAGGCTCGTTGCTCTCCACTGGAGGTTTCACCTATCAAGAGAATCCCCTGCAGATACCGATTGGTTGCTCCTTCATCCAGAGTGTCGACCATCGAAGACTGCATCATCGGCGTATATAAATCTGCAATCCCTTGCAAATCACGATCAAAGAAGACCGGTAGCTTTCCTATATGGTGCAAATGCCGCAGGAGGCGTTCCTTCAGACTGCCATCTTGTAGATCGTGATAAGCGGCAATCGTCTGAGTGGGATCAACAGTAAATTTACAGTTTTCTAGCTGATCGCAATCTACTGTTGTGACTGGAACTAATCGATCAACTTTGGTAATGGTCTTCGCCGCATCGAGTAGATCTGGATGCTTAATTAAAACGTTCCAGCCTAGGTATGACAGAATCGTCACCCCCACGAAGTAAGCCAGGACAATCTTCTTCTTACCCATAACTTTGAAAAACTTGTTGGTCATGAGTTGTACATCACACTGGCCTGATGCAGAGCGGAGCAACGAGGCCAGGTCCATGATTGAAAACGACTATTCAGTAGTCATACATTGATTGAATGATTCCATGCAGTGATATGGATAAACCGCCACTGTGATTGGTCAGCATTCTCTCAGTGATATCCATCACTAGGTGACAATTTAAGCGAATGGGTATGGTTACCAGGGATGGACACTCAACATCCATGATTACAGTACGAAAAGTGAATAGCGAACACCTAGACGACTGCCAATCAAAAATGGTTACTGCCCAGGCTGAAGCACTGGTCTAACAGGATTGTCAGCAAAAATACTTTTGAGTGCATCCAGTACAGGGATATCTTGCTTTCTCAAAGTTGAAATATAACCGCGAATGCGGCAGAACTGCTGGGCACCTGCCAAGGAGCGAAAACATCCCGATATCTTCTGCTTCAACTTCATCATGCGGATATCGCGCTCAGCCTGATTGTCAGGGTTGTTTTACGTTACTCCTAGAAAAAATAGGATGGTTCTACTGACCAACAGTAGAGAGACCGATGAGCCATCTAATCGATACTTTGAAGCAAGTCCCGGATTTCCGCAGTGCCCATGGCCGTATTCATCCGTTATGGCTGCTGTTGCTATTGATGGTGATGGGCATGCTTGCTGGATATCAAGGGTACCGTCCGTTAGAAACCTTTGTGAGCGATTATCGCCAGCCTTTAAGTGAGCTATTGGGGCTTGAGAGCCTCGAAGTTCCGTCTCACTGTACCTTTCGTCGAGTGATGAAGGGTCTTGACTTCCAAGCGTTGAGCCACCAATTTGAAGCATGGATGCTCTCGAAAGCCCAGACTCACTCTCCCGATAATTATGCAGCCTCCATTGATGGCAAACGGATTCGTCAGGGGCTGACAGATGCCAAGGGGAAGCAGCGTTTTGTAGGGTTGGTGAGTTTATTTGCGGTGGAAGCAGGCATCACCCTCAAGCTCGAAGCCCTCACTCAGGAGGATAATAGCGAAATCAAAGTCGTCCAGGCTTTGTTGGAAACCCTTCAACTCGATGGCTTGCTGATTACCATGGATGCCTTACACGCCCAAAAAACACTTGAGAAGATTGTGGCCTCGGGTAACGACTATCTTGTGGCGGTCAAATCCAATCAGGGAAGACTTTACGACCACCTCCAGACTTACTTTGAGTGTCTTAAACCCATGGCTGAGCACATCCACTCCGCCCAAAGTAGAGGACGAGATGAACATCGGTGTATACAGGTTTATGAGCCTGTCGGCATAGCCTTACAGGAATGGGAGGCAATTCGCTCTGTGCTTTGTGTCCAACGATGGGGCACAAAGCAAAGGAAAGGAGTATCACAATACGGCCTATTACATCAGTTCAGCTGCCACCTCACCCCAGCATTGGCAATCTCTGGTCCGAGAACATTGGGGCATTGAAAATCGGTTGCATTGGCCGAAGGATGTTGTTTTTGGCGAAGATGATTATCGACTCGAAGATGAACAAGCACTGCTCAATTGGTCAGTGCTTAGAACTATTGGGATTAATATCCTGCGGCTAAACGACTATCAATCCCTCAAAACCGCGATGACTAAGCTTGCTAATCGGGTCGATATTATTTTTTCGCTGCTAACTTAAAACAGCCCTGGCCTGATTGTTATCAAAAGGCACCTGAAAATCATACATAAACGCCAAGACAGCAGCTTGGTGCTTTCGAAGTCGGTCGAGCAAGTTTTTGGGTGTACTCTGCTTCTGCTTGCCTCGTTTCTTGGGTGCATTTTCATCGACGGTTGGCATTGGATTATGCTTGAATCCATCGGCTAACACTTGGCGATACCGCTGCTCAAACGCCTCGACTTGTCTCGCATCGAGAACGCTTAAGTGTTCAGCTTTTGCCCGCTCTACCTCAGCTTTGATATCTAGCAGCAGTGAGATCATCTCCTCAGCCCAAGGTTGTTTGTAGCGTTCAACAATAAATCGGAGTTCGCGCAAATGATGGGCATTGCATAAGCTATGCGTACAACCATAGCGGGCATAGCTCTTCCAACCATCATGAATACTCGTGCCCGTAAAGTTTGGCAGAATATCCATTTCGTCCATCGCTGCTGTGCCGCGTTTGGCATGGACAAAGTAGTAGGTTAATCCACTCGTACAAGCGACATGCAGCCACCACAACTTGCTGTTGACTCGCAACCCCGTCTCGTCAAAATGTCCCACAGCTGCTTGCTCAATAGCGTCTTTGATCTGGGCTTCAATCGGTTCTAATTGCTGGGCACAGGTTGTACGGGTGTTGCACAGGGTTCCTTCAGAAACCTGACAACCCAAGAGGTCTTTAAGCAGTTCACGGGTGCGCTCAAACGGCAACAGTTGAGCCTCCATCAAATACACCATCAAGCCTTTGAGATTACTGCCATACTGAACCACATTGGTGACATCGCTGGGGAATTTACCCCGGTTCAAGGTTTGACAGTGCTCACAATATTTGACTTCTGCTTGATGCTCGATGACCTGTAATGACAAGGAGGGCAGCTCATGAACCTGGCGCAGTTCATACTCAAGGACGGCGACCTCTGTTAACGAGGCACCACAGCCTTGACATTGAGTGACTGGATGTAACACTACGGCATCGACGGTTTCACGCCATTCCAAGGTACTACCGGGATGGCCTTTTTGACCCCCACTTTTACGCTTACTCTTACCCCGTAGACTTTTGGTCCGCTTCCCAAAGCCATCGCTTGAGGGTGGTTTACTACTGTTCCGACTATCTTTGCCAAGATGCTCTTCTAGTCGCTCTATCCGTTTAATAAGAAGGGTGACCAGCTCAACAACTGCATCCTCTCCTTGATGGTAGATTGCTCGAATATCAGATTCACTAATTTTCTGGTCAGAGACTTTCTTGTTCAACGAATGAGTACGGATTGACTGCTGGTGTGCTTAAAACATAGTCTCAGATAGAGTTATACCTTCATTCTCAACACAATGATTTAAGCCTGGGCAGTAACCAAAAATGTTGTAGGAAATGAACAACATCTAAATGCTGATTTTCTAACGCATAATCTATTGCCGTCTTCTGTTCCGCATCTTCATGTTTTGGATCTGCACCAGATTCCAGCAAAAGTTTTACAACAGAGAGCGATCCAGATTTAGCAGCTTCCAGTAAAGCAGTTGTCTTGTTATGAGTCATCGCATTGACATCCGCACCAAAACTGATTAACGTCGCAACAATTTCGGGCTGCTTCGTTCGCATAATAGGGGTCATATCGTCATAGTCATCCGCTAAATTAGGATCAGCTCCAGACTCCAGTAAAGCAAGAGTCACTGGTAGTCGAAACCCTTCAAATCGCTTAATAACGGCAAGGTTTAATAGTGTTGATCCACACTGACAAAAATCATTGATGGGGATATCTGCCATTAAGAGTTTTTTGACTCCATCAACATCCCCCTCAAACACCACATCATAAGCAGTTTCCATCACAGGATTGATATGTTCATCTCTATACTTCTGTCGAATCCCTTTCTGCAAGAAATACGCTGCATCACCTAATAATTCTGGTTGCGTCATGGGAAGTAAGAGGTCGTAAATATCCTGATGCCCCGACAAGGCAGCATAAATAATGGGCGGTTCTCCCAATACAGTTTGATTGACATTCGCCCCAGCACTGACCAAGAGCCGAACAAGATCTAAATATCCATTATCAGCCGCAATAAATAATGGAGGATCAACCTCACGATGGATTGGCAGCGAAGGATTCGCACCAGCATTTAGCAGAGTAGAAACAATTTCATAATGATTGGCATATACTGCAGCAGTAAGTGCCGTTTCTTCCCCTACCGTAAGGTTTATATCTGCACCATACTTGATCAATATCTTTAATATTTTTAGCCTTCCAGCTTGAGAGGCATGCTGCGCAGCACTGGCCAATTTCAAATCGCTCCATTGGTTATCAGCCAATATAATCTTGAACTGATCTAGATGATTATTTTGAATGGCATCTGTTAATTTAAGCCACTCATAATTGATGCTTTCGTACATGGCAAATCATTATGTTTTTAGCCAGCTAACTTTTTGAATACCCCATAGCCTGACAAACAATAATTATGAGGCCGCTTAATAAGCCAGACCATTCCCCTTGGAGATCAAACCCTGAAGAATCGATCGCAAAGCTATCTCTGTAGAGGTATCAGTAATTTCCCCCTCTGCATTGATCTTTGCCGATATTGCTGAAATACAGAGAATTGATTCCTCTTGGATATCCGCCATCATCACCCGTAAGGTCTGCACCAAAGATGCATTGGCTTTCTCTCCACCATCTGGTGATGGAGAAGCACTGATCACTGCGGTAGGTTTATTCATAAACTCACCTGAAGACACAATCCAATCCAGGGCATTTTTCAAGGTTCCCGGCACGCCATGAGCATATTCGGGCGTGCAAAACAGGACGCCATCTGCAGCTTGTAATTGTGTACGCCACCCCTCTACAGCCACCAGATCGCCAGCACCTTCCAACTCAGGATTAAAGTGTGGCAGTCGAGCAATACCGTTATAGATTTCGATCGTGATACCTGGAGGCGCTAATCCAACAATGGCTTGGACTAAACGTGTGTTTGAGGATTGCGATCGCAAACTCCCTGAAATTGCCAATATCGTTTTCATAACGGTTGCAGCTTCTGGAGCAGATGACTCCCCTCCAACTTAATACACACCAATCGTTTTAATCGTCAGGCGAAACTCCCCCGGACTAAACCGAGGATTCAACGCCCCATCATATTCAAACTTACTCAACATAATCTGCATCGCTCGAATTTGATGTGACTCAATTAAAGGGGCATCATTCACCGTTTTGGCCCGAAATACAGGGGTCAACTGATTAAAGGGAATCCGAACCGTGATCCATTGTTGGGCCACCGTATCAAACGAATAGGCATAGGCAATACTGTCCCACCGATCTTGATCACGCAGCAAAAACTTATAGCGTTGACCATCCCCTTTCACCTGCAACTCAATTCCTTGGTGGGCCGATAGATTGAGGGGCGGATCGAAATTGCGCGTCCGTACCGAGGCAAACCCACCCGAATTCGCCGTCGAGACCTTGCCCGTAAATAGAGCAACGCCTGACTCTTGACGCAAGCCACTATTGCTTACCCCTCCCATCACCACATCATCGACCGCTCCCCAGAGCTGGCTAATATCATTGGCCTGGCTAAAGTCAAAGATGAGATTGGCTTGCACAGGGGGTGGAGCAGGGGGCGTAAATCCAGGCATCATTTTTTGAAACCAGTTGAGAACAGGAATTTCTTCAAAGTAGGACAGGGTTTGCAGAAAACGGCCTGCATCCCAGGATTGGCGGGTCGGTTCAGCCATAGAATTGCTACTCAGCCAAAGAGAGGTCCGCCTTAATTGTAAGCATGAACTCCCCTTAGCCTTCTATTTGAGTCACCAATTTTTTCCCTGCCCATTCCGACAAAATTGGCCCTAATAGGCAAGTGACGACAATATAGGCAATCACCGCATTAAAGATATTGTCATCAACTAAGTTGGCTTCTTTGCCAAATAACGTAATCACCAAAACTAGGGCTGCACGGGGAATCGTCAAGCTGAACAGAGTCAACACTTCCATCGGTTCATAGTTAAACCAGCGACCAACCATCCAGGCCGACAGCCATTTAGAGGCGACAGCGCCCCCCACAATCACCCCAGCAATGCCTAAACTACCGGGTGCAGACACAAACACGGTCGGATTAGCCAACACGCCCACCGACACCATAAACGCTGGAATAAAGAGACTATTACCAACAAAATCAATCCGGTTCATCAGATCGCTCTCCATGGGAATCGAACGATTCAAGGCCAAACCGGCAATAAAAGCCCCCACAATCGAATCCACCCCTAATCCCTGAGTGGCAGAGGCAATCACAAATAATGTGGCCACCACAAAAATAAACTGTAGTCCCAAGGGGACCTCTGCTTTGGGATTAAAAAACCAGCGCCCTAGTTGCGGAACGCCCCAAAAACAGAGGGTCGTTAACAGCGGTAAGCCCACCAGTAATTTTAGCCATAGGACTAACCCGATTTGCCCCTCGGCCATCGCCTGGATCAAGGCAAAGCCGACTAACGTGAGCATTGCCGTCAGTACCGTTCCTCCCACCGCCACCCCAATGGATTCTCGCTGGGCCAACCCTAATCGGGTCATACTCGGATAGGCCAACAGGGTATGAGGTGAATACAAAATTCCCAGCAATGCAGAGGCCAACCCACTCGATCCAGCCACTGCGATGATGCCCATACTGATCATCACCTGACCGGACACGACGCCCACTGCGAAAGGCAGGCCAAAGGTGAGCAACCCAAAAATAAGCGCTCGTACCCCCAACCGCTGTAAGTCGCTCAGATCCATTTGCAGACCTGCCAGCAACATAATATAGAGCAGACCCACTTTTTCTAAAAAAATCAGTTGGGTATCTCGGGTAATAATGCCTAGGCCATTACTGCCTAACAAACAGCCTAAAAGGATGAGCACCACCAAAGCCGGCAGCTTTAAAGGCTTGGCAATCAGAGGTGCCAGCAGCAAAATGACCAGCAGCACACTAAAGGCATAGACCGGATCTTGTAAAGGTAGAATCAACGTCGCCATGGACATGCAAGCAATCTTCCTGAACAGGGTTTAAATTATTCTGAACTTCTTAACCTACCCGAATTCTTTTGGGTTAAATCAGCCCGTTCGTTCTACGTTGTCGCCAATTTTACCGAGTTTTGGTAGGCAGGGAGTTTGGGCTTAAATCCCAGAATTTATGCCAATCTGTCGAACTGTGATCAGTGACATGCTAAGGCTGGGTTGTGCAGTGTATCTTGGATGAAGTGATGACAAGGTTTGGAGATCTATGATTACCTGCACCAACTGCGGCCACGCTAACCCAGAAGGGGCCATTACTTGTGAAGCTTGCTATGTAGAGCTACCCAAAATGACGTCTTGCCCCAGTTGCCATGCTCAGGTACCCGAAGACGCCGTTTTTTGCTCCCAATGTGGCGCCTCATTACAGCCAGGGGTTGCAGCCCCCGGTCTAGATATGGCGACTGCCCCCACTCAAGTCAATGCAGGTAAAGGTATTCCCGCCACCGATGTGGTCAACTTTGAGACCCCATCCGGAATCCCTGCCACTGATGTCGTGGTGCCCTTACCCGATCCTCCCGCCATGGCGCCTCCTGACCCAGTCGAAATGACAGAATTTCCAGATATGGACTTGGGATACGCCCCCACAGAAGTGACCCCTCCGGGCAGCCTTCCCCCTCCTTTGGCCGTCGAAATGAGTGAGCAACCTACGGAGAATGTGATACCACCGTCCTCTCTACCTACTCCACCAGAACTCGATTTTGAAGAGCCGACTCCACCCATGCCGCCTGCTGCATCCCAACCACCCATGCCGCCAGTATCGGAGCCGCCCATGCCGCCTGCTGCATCCCAACCCCCGATGCCGCCCATGGAATTTACTCCTCCTTCTCCTGCACCAGAGGCCCCTCCGACTCCTCCAGAACCAGTTGTTTCTGCCGCACCACAGCCCACCACCACTCCGATTCCTGAACAGCCCAAACCCATGCCTGTCGGTGCCACGCAACTGCAATTACCCGTGGCACGACTGCTGCATGAACGGTCTAACTCGAATCTAGATTTACCGACCAATCTCAACTTGGTCCATATTGGCAAGCCCAATGATCGGATCCCTCCTGACATTGATGTATCGGGCTTTCCCGATAGTGATGTGGTGTCCAGAGTCCATGCCGATATCCGGGTTGAACCGGACGGCTATTACATCGAAGACACGGGCAGCGCCAACGGTACCTACGTCAATAATCAGCCGTTACGCCCTGGCGATCGCTATCGGTTACGGGCGGGCGATCGCATTTCCCTGGGCAAAGAAGATAAGGTCAGTTTTATCTTCCATCCCGGCTAAATGTCAACGCATCATATCAAGACAAAATATGCCCCCAACTCAACTGGGGGCATATTTTGTGCGGGTCTGAATCGCCAACAAGAGCACCCCAAACGTACAGGCACCCGCTAAATAGAGGGGATAGCCATAGCTGGCCAGGTTGGACTGACGAATCAATACACCAGCAATGACGGGGCCAATACCATTAGAAATGCTGAGATACGAGGAATTTAGGCCCATCGCCATCCCCTGCTGCTGAGCATTCACATTCAAGGAAATCAGGGTATTGATAATGGGTTGAACCAGGGAGTTAAAGACGGAAAAGAAGATGGTAATCAAGACAAAATAGGTCACATTGGGCCAGATGGGCATCGCCAAGAAGGCCACACTCCGAATCAGTAAGGCCACAAATAAGATCAACAGCAAATTAAATCTTTTGGTCAGGTTAGGCACCCCGAAGGTCTGCATTAACACCCCGAGTACCCCGTAAACGATAAATATCAGGGCCAAAGACTGGGGGGTTTGGTTAAGGACGTTGAGGAAATAGGGCTGAAATGCATAAGTGAAAATTGTAAAGGTCGTACCAACCAAAAAGTTGATCAACAAGAGAATGCCGACTTTGGGAATCGTCAATCCTGTGACTAATTTGGCCAACCCTAACTCAAATCGCCGCGGTTGCGATCGCTCTTCTAAGGTTTCCGGTAAGAAGAAGTAGGTCACCCCTAATGCTATCCCAGCGATCCAGGCAGATACTAAAAAACTAGCCCCCAGGGAAATCTCTTGGGCACCCAAACTAATAAGGGGGCCGAGGACAAAGCCGACGCCAAAGGCAGCCCCAAACAGACTAAAGCCCCGCGCCCGATTCTCAGCATCCGTGACATCTGCAATCACGGCCTGAATGACGGAATTGTTGCCTCCGGTAATCCCGTCTAAAAACCGGGCCAAGAATAACACCCAAGCCGCCGTTGCCAGACCTGCCATTAGGTTGGCAAACATTGTCCCCGCCAAACTCACCAGTAATAAAGGTCGTCGCCCCCAACGGTCCGAGAACTGTCCAATCACAGGGGTGGCGATAAATTGAGCAATCGAAAATATCGAAAACAGGAAGCTGGTCTCAAAATCATTGAGGCCAAACTGCCGACCGTAGGGATACAGGGTTGGCAGCAGAACCGTAAAACTAAGGGAGTTGACTAAGGCAATGGCAGAGACGATCCAAACTTCACGCTTCATGCCTAGCGGCGCCGCTCTTGCAGTTTGCGGTAGACGTCCTTGATATCGACATCATGATGGGCCAGGGCCACGAGACTGTGGTAAATCAGATCGGCCACTTCTCCCGCAATTTCATCAGCGTTGTCGTCCTTACAGGCCATCACCACTTCTGCGGATTCTTCGCCAATCTTTTTGAGAATTTTGTTGTCACCCGCAGCAAATAGCTTACAGGTATAGGAGTCCGGAGAGGGATTGTGTTTGCGATCGCAAATCACCTCAAACACCTGAGACAAAGTATCGGCAGGGGGAGCCGCAATCTGCCCTTCAATCTGATGGAAACAGCTACGCTCTCCTGTATGGCAGGCAATATCGCCAATTTGCTCCACCCCCACCAGCAAGGCATCACTGTCACAGTCGTACCGTAAGGACTTCACCTCTTGCACATGACCCGAGGTTTCGCCCTTGGGCCACAACTCCTGCCGCGACCGGCTCCAAAACCAAGTCCGGCCCGTATCCATGGTCTTCTGCAAAGATTCACGATTCATCCAGGCCATCATCAACACCGTGCCATCTAAATAGTCTTGAACGATGGCTGGTACTAACCCTTGAGCGTCATACCGAATTTTGTCTACTGGAATTGCAGAAGAAGACATCAATGTGAGCAGCAGAAAACGACTCTTTAGATTATCACCTGGGACTGAACGATACGGATATATTAATTGAGATTGGCTTTTTTGATAAGAAATACTAATGTTTACTTTTGCAAAACCCTCCACATTTAATTTAAAAATGTTATATTTGATACAGAAATTAAATCGTTCATCCCTTAACTCGCCTTTAACTCTGTTCTTAGTAGTCAAGGGACGGAAGTAGAGCCTTCGCTCGAAGGAACGCGCCTCAAATCTATACCCATCATTATGATCGGAGGCGAATCATGAAACTTACTTATCGCGGTGTTAGCTACGACTACAATCCCCCTGCAGTAGACATGACTTCTAGTGAAGAAGTCGGTCAATATCGTGGATTGGAGTGGAGATTTAGAAACGCTCAAAAACCCCCGGTGATGCAACCCAGTCTTAACTTGGTTTACCGAGGCGTTGCCTATGAAACAGGCACCCCAGAGCCAGAAGTTGCACCCACCTATACCCCAGCACCCACCACACCTGTGGCTGCTCCTGCTGTCTTGACCGTTCAAAATATGGCTCGGTCACTCATGACATCCCACCACCGCTGGATCAAAAACCGTCAGCAAGCCCTGCTCAGCCGCTCTGCCGCTGAAGTTGGCTTAAGTGCGGATGCGGCCCATTACTGGAATCATATTCAAGGTAAGGTCCATCCCAGCTTTCGCGGTAGCTATGATCGCTCCCATGCAGCCCTGAGCTAAGCTCCAAAGCTTGTCCCGTTAGGGATCCATTTTTACAACAATCACTTATCTCTTCACCTCCTCTAGGGAGGTGATTTTTTTTGACCATTTTGTGCGACACTACCCGATCAAAATGGAGCATGGCATAATTAATTCTCACCCATAAAAAAATGACCGCTTTTCCCCTTAGAGCAGTTAAAACTTCTTCGTATTACTGTGTTCCCGATATGTAATCTTCTATTGCAATAATTGCGTTACCATCGTGTCTTCAGCTCCAAAGCCCCAACTGTTTATCCCAGCAACTTCCTGCCTATCTCATCAAGCCCTAACCGAGGGTGGCTTTTGGACTCCATCTGTGTCGATGGCACGGTTTTCCCCTTATCCTCCCCAAGGATACTACCGGACCTTAGTCGGGCAAGCGTTATGGACATTGGGACGAGAAAAGGCTTGTTCTATCGCCTTTGACGATGTCACCCTATCGCGCCAACATGCCCTAATTTTTACGACCCCTTTGCAAGAGTATTACTTATCAGACCTGGGCAGCTTGAACGGCTCTTTTATCAATGAGCAACGGGTGCTTCACCCCACCTGCCTACAGCATGGCGATCAGGTGAAATTAGGGCGGCTGAGCATGGAATTTCAGTTGGCCTCAGGATTGGAACCATTCCAACCGCATCGCAACCAAAAGCTCGTCCTCATGATCCAGCCGTCTGCCACCCAAGGCAAACTCTGGCAAGAGCTGCTGATCTATCAGGGCGTAACCGTCATCTGGGAAAAGCTATCCACTAGCGAAGAGCTGAAAACCTGTTTAGACAACTATGCCCTAAATGAAAGTCGATTACCGGATCTCTTACTCATTGAGGCTGAGACCCTAGACCCCAATCCCTATGAGTTCTGTCGCTGGAGCCATGAAGCCTATCCATCGGTGAAAGTAGTTCTCACCTGTCGAGGACGCACTGAGGTTCTGCCCTCTGAATTGCGATGGGCCAAAGAGCAAGGGGCCACGGATTTACTCCCAGCTTTTCGAGAAGACAATATGCTGACTCGGGTGGTGGATATGGTGGCCCAAGTCAACATTGTTCTCAAGCTTCTCGGTAGCCAAGAACTTGAACAACAGACTGTAGCGACAGACTTTTTCTCGCTCCTCAAGGATCTCTAAACACCGCAAATGACTAGAGTAAAGGCTGTACACGACTGACAATATCTTCCGGCGGTAAGACCCCTTCAATCCGTTCCACGGGTTGACCATCCTTGAATAACACGAGGGTCGGCAAGGCATGGATATGGTATTCCGTTGCCAGCTCTGGGTAACGCTCGGTATCAATTTTGACCACTTGGACCTTATCTTTCAACAAGGTGCTGACCTGCTCCAGGATGGGGACCAACATCCGACAAGGCCCACACCAAATTGCATAGAAATCGACTAGGACGGGTTTATCAGATCCAGCTAAAAGTTCGGCAAAATTTTTGTATTGCTTTTTTGTGGCCATAGGGAGAGTCTAGATAGGAATCTTTTCAATCCTAGACCCAGAATTTCGTCATCGGCAGGGATGTCGTTATTCATTTCAGGTTTAGGTGTAACCCTAAGATTTAGAGTTGCATCAGACCTCACATCTCCCCCCTTCAGTTCAAATTGAGCTGGGGATTTTCCATCAATTCGCTGAAATCATTGAGATCAACACAGCGCTGCTGATCTAGCTGTTGCAAGTAGCGCTTTTCTTGGTAATAGAGCCGTTTAATTTCATCCAGCTCTTGCAGACAATAGGATTCTTCCTCTAGTAAACTCTGGGCTTGCTCCGATTCATCCATCAACATCTGTTGCAGATAAGTGTTGAGGATTTGCCGCTGACCCAGTTCTTTTTTCGCGGATTTCATCGCCGATTCCCACATTTGCAGCAGATGCCGACAGCGCTTCTCACATGCAATCCGCTCTAGACTGGCTGCTGCTGCTCGAATGGAGAGGTTGGGGCGGAGGATATCCAGTTCTGTTTTTTCGTTCAGCTGAATCAGGTGGTAAACCTGCTGCATTTCCTGCGAATACTCGGTACAAAGATCCTGGACCACAGCGATTAGATCAAAGGCAGGGGTGTCCAGTTCAGGATGTAAGGGCTCTAACTTGGCCTGATCATCTTCAATGGCTAAAATTTGCCGCCATAGAAACCGATGGTGGGAAAAACTGAATTCTATATCCCGCTGTTTCATGGCGTTGTGAATATCTTGCCGAAACTGGGGTCGATGCAGATAAATACGAAGGATTTGGGCTTCCGCTGCTTCCCGGAGGGTGTAGTCAGCCGGGCGCTGCCATTTTTGCGATCGTCCATGCCAGCGCTGACCGCGCACTTGCTGACGCAGGGCTTCTTCCAGCTGCAGGGCCAGGCGAGAATCCCCCTGGCTAAGGAGACCCGCACAGCGATGGGTATAGTGGGTGCGCAGGGTGGCGTTGGGCAACTTGCCTAAAATAGCCGCAATGGCTTCCGTGGCTGCTTGGAACTGTTCAGCCTGCTGCAAATCCCGATCTTGCAAAGCCCGGTGAATTTGCCAGTCTAGCCACAGGGGGGACTCATCGAGCAAATCTAAATAGTCTTCTGCCGTATAGTCCTGGAGATATTCATCGGCATCTTTGCCATTGGGCAGATTCAGAACTCGGAGCTGAACTTCCCCTCGATAGGCCTGGTCTTCGACTTCAGAAATCGCTCGCTCTGCGGCTTTACCCCCAGCAGCATCCGCATCAAAATTAAGGATGACCTGTTTGGATTCGGTATAGCGCAACAGCTGCCGCATTTGGTCCAAGCTCAGGGCCGTGCCCATGGAGGCAACGGCGTTGGTGATGCCCACGGAATGGAGGGCAATCACGTCAAAATAACCTTCAACCACCACCGCCCGGTCGGCCTTGACGATGGTTTGACGGGCTTTATCTAGGCCGAATAAGAGCTTGCCCTTGTTAAACAGTTCCGTCTCTGGGGAGTTGAGGTACTTGGGTTCCTCTCCCGTCAGAGTACGGCTGCCAAATCCCACCACCCGACTCTGGGCATCATGGATCGGTATCATTAAGCGATCGCGAAACCGATCGTAAAATCCATCTCCAGACTTGCGGGGCAAAATCAATCCTGCCTGCTGGACTAAGTCAGGCGTAAACCCTTTCTCCTGCACCAACACATCATGGAGGGTACTCCAGCCCCCCGGAGCATAGCCCAGCTGAAAGGTTTGAATGGTTTCATTACTGAGTCCCCGCTGGTTACGAGCATAGCGGAGGGCATTGTGGCCCTGGGGCTGGCGGAGGGCATGTTCGTAATACCGACTTGCGATCGCCAAAATTTCATAGAGCTGCTCCCGCAGAGACAGCTTGCGGGCTAGCTTTTTCTCTTCATCCTTGGCCAGGGTCTGGATAGGGACTTGGCTGCGCTGGGCCAAATCGAGAACAACTTCTGCAAAGGACCGCTGGCCAATTTCCATTAAAAACTTAATGGCATTACCGCCTGCCCCACAGCCAAAGCAGTAATAGAACTGCTTCTCAGGACTGACGCTAAAGCTGGGGGTTTTCTCGTCGTGAAACGGGCAGCAGCCCACCAAATTCCGCCCCTGCTTACGCAAGCTGACATGCTCGGAAACCACATCGACAATGTCGGTGGCTTGGCGAACCTGCTCAATCGTATCGGGGTGGAGGCGGGGCGTAGTCATCCAGGTTGAGAGGGCAATTTGACACCCATTCCGTGGGAGAAGCGGGAGGCTAAGGCAGTGAGGATTTTAAAAGCTGAACACCAATAGGGACGATATCTCTACCGCAGGATCAACAGGGATCAACACGACAGGCTGATAGAGATTTCAATAGTGCAAGCATACTACTTTATGGTTCCCTATTTGATCGTTTCGGTTTAGATTTTAGCAGTTTAATTTCGATGAGCTGAGGATCATTGCAAAGGTTTATTGGCAGATGGGTGTCGAAGAGGGCCAGAAATCCCCGTAGCAAGACTGTTTTCATTTCGCCAGTTAATTTTCACATCCTGAAACCTCGTGAGTAGCACAAGGATCTATTGATTGATAGACACTCCAGATTTTCTCTCAGAGGTTGACCTTGCTCCTCTTAAGACACTCGGCAATCATCACGACTCATCAGTGGATTGCAAGTATGGATCCCTATATATTGCTACAGCAGGAACCAAAGGAAGCTTGATTTATCCTACACAATGTTCTGGTTTGTTTTGACCCTTTCTATCTAGATCTATTCAGAAGAAAAACAAGATTATTATTTATTGAATGAATAATTTAGTAGATTGAATGAGTTAGTAAAATTAATGAATTTTTGTAAGAATCTGCATAATTTAGCTCAATTGATCAGAAGTTATTATGTGCCTAACCCTCAAAATCTTTAAGGATAGTTATCTATTACAGACGATCTGTTTTTTAGCGTGTATATTTGAATGAGATACAGCTCATCACGTCTAGATACTCATCTCTTGTGGTAGCTAACTAGCCTTGTATTGAAAGCTTAATGAACCATCGAGTCTTGAGGCGAAACGACTCAAGAACGTTAAGCCCATTGACCCACTAAAGCGATATAAACCTCTTACAATATTCGTCTCATGATGTGTTATCACTCAATTGATGCTGCGAACTAACTTAGATTTTTGAGTCCTCTACCATACCGTTAGCTGACGGATATCAGACGTCTAATCTAAAGATTCTCCACTTTTTAGATAGCCCAGACAATTAGCTATTCTGAACATCCATAAAATAAAGGTTTCTTCGTGAAGCACAATAGTGTCTTCAGCAAGATTTCAGCACTTGTGCTGGATATTTATATCGCTTTAATTAGCCTCTTTATTAAATATTTAAAACAGGTATCAGGCTTATGATTATCATTGTTTCAAATCGTCGGGTGAACGAGGATCAAACCGATCACCGCTTGTTTGGAGAACGGGCGAATGTGAATGGTCTCGATGAAATTCGTTTAGCAACCGCTGACTACGATGAACCCTCACAACGGTGGCATCTGTCCCTCGTTCCCGAAGGCGATCTAGAGGATGAAGACAGCCGCCCTAGCCACCAATTATTTCAGCGCGTTATGGCCGGGATTCAGACCGGTCAGCATCAGAAAAACTGGGTGTTTTATATTCACGGATTTAATCAATCCATGTTAGACAATCTCAATGCTTGTCGTGAAATCCAAACCCTCTATGACGTGGATGTCATTACCTTTGCATGGCCCTCGAATCCAGGAGGGTTTGTACTTGGGGAATATCAGCGCGCGCGACAAGCCGCTAGAGCATCCAGTAATGCCCTCGATCGCACCTTAGAACTGCTCGGGCGCTACCTAGCTAGCCGTTCCCTGGTAGAGATGCGGAACTGCCAGATTAGCCTAAATCTCCTCGTGCATAGCTTAGGCAATTATTTATTTGAGGATTTTGTCCGGGATCCGGTCTTTAGTGATGAAACTCGCATCTTCGACAACATTATCTTTCACCAAGCAGATGCCGATAATCGCAACCATGCTCAATGGGTTGATCGGGTTGAGCATGGTCGCCGTATCTACATCACCCTCCATGAGGATGATTCGACCCTCAAAGCGTCCGATATTATCAATCCGGGCCGTTTGGGCAATACCCTGGCCGGTTTAAATGCCCAACGAGCGATCTATCTCGACTTTACGAATGGTGAGAATGTCGGTCGGTCCCATAACTTTTTTGATGGCCAGATTGAGAATGCCACCATCCAAACAATTTTTATCCGTCTGCTCAATGGTCAGCGGGGAGAAACCGTTGCTGGCTTAAGCTTCGATCCCACCCTGAATGCTTTTCGGCTATAACCCCATGATGTCGGTTTAGCCTCAGTGGGCTCATGACTCTGAACATTGCTGTGTGAGACCTGCATCGTTTTTGTCTTCTAGAGGAGGAATATATGTCTCGTAAACCATGGCACCAGCTCAAAACCCCCCTAGCCCTGATTAAGCTACTCCAATTCCGGAATCGACTGCGGGAAAATAATCTGCATGATACGGCTGCGATCGCACCCACAGATCACCTCCCCAAACCCAAGCCCAGTCCCGATGGTCGCCATTTTCGTGCCCGGACCGATGATGGTAGCTTTAACGACCTAGACCATCCTGAGATGGGAATGGCTGGCACTCGGTTTGGTCGGAATGTGCCCTTACAGGATGCCTATCCCGATGAGAAGGCCCTCTTGACGCCCAATCCGCGGGAGATTAGCCGTAAGGTGATGACCCGGGATGAGTTTATTCCCGCCACGATTTTGAATGTGCTGGCTGCCGCCTGGATCCAGTTTGAAAATCACGATTGGTTTTCCCATGGCGACAATCAAACCAAACAGAAATTTCAGCTGCCCTTGGCGGATGATGATGACTGGCCTGCAGAGCATCATCCCTTAGAAGTGGGTAAAACCGCCATTGATGAGACCCGCAAAGGGGATGAAAGCAGTGGTCCTCCCACCTTTATTAACACTGTCACCCACTGGTGGGATGGGTCTCAAATCTACGGTAGTGACAGCGAAACCGTTGCCAAACTCCGCTCCCATAAAGATGGCAAACTCACCATGGGAGACGATGGCCTATTGCCATTAGATGATGGCGGCGTGGATTCCACCGGCTTTAACGATAATTGGTGGGTGGGGCTGTCCTTACTGCATACATTATTTGCCAAAGAGCATAATTTTATTTGCGATCGCCTCAAAGCGGAGTATCCATCCTGGTCCGATGATCAACTGTTTGACCAAGCCCGCCTGATCAATGCTGCCTTAACCGCAAAAATCCACACGGCAGAATGGACCCCCGCTATTTTGCCCCTACCTGCCACCGATATCGCCCTCAACGTCAACTGGGCGGGCTTCCTCGGGGAAGATTTTAGATATCTCTTTGGACATATCGGCGAAGGTGAACTGCTGAGCGGCATCCCAGGCTCCTCGACAGACCACCATACGGCTCCTTACTACCTAACGGAAGAATTTGTGTCCGTGTATCGGATGCATCCCTTAATTCCAGATGACTACCAATACTATGACCTGCAGGGAAAACTGCTGCAGGAGAACGACTTTATGGCCTCTTCCGGCAAGCGGACCCGAGCCTTGGTGGAGGAGGTGGGGATGGACAATCTGTTCTACTCTTTGGGCATTACCCATCCAGGGGCCGTAACCCTCCATAACTTCCCTCGGTTTTTGCAGCTTCACAAGCGGGATAACGGTGAAGTCTTCGATCTAGCCGCCGTCGATATCCTCCGAGATCGCGAACGGGGAGTGCCTCGGTATAACCGCTTCCGAGAGTTAATCGGACGTAGCCGGGTTAAAAGTTTTGAGGAAATTACCAGCAATCCTGTCTGGGCCAAGGAACTACGGGAGGTCTATAACAACGACATCAACGCGGTTGATCTGATGGTGGGCATGTTTGCCGAAGATCTACCTGACGGCTTTGGCTTTAGCGACACCGCCTTTCGCGTCTTTATCCTGATGGCTTCTCGCCGTCTGAAAAGCGATCGCTTCCTAAGTAAAGACTACCGAGCTGAAATTTATACCCCCTTCGGCTTGGAATGGATCTATCGCAACAATTTCATTACCCTCCTCAAGCGTCACTACCCCAAACTGGCTCCTGCCCTAGTCGGCGTCAGCAATGGCTTTGCCCCTTGGCGCAATCTTAGTCATTAGGGCCTGTTCGATGAAACACCAAACCGAAATCCAACAATACTGGCCAGCGGCCCAGGACTTTGAGCCGTTGCCCACAGACTATCCCACGTGGTCAGCACAACAGAAGCAAGCCTTTCTCTGGGATGAACGCATCCTCCAATCTATCTATGACCAAAATCCACCCATTCCTCGGATCAATATTGTCGGGTTAATCTTGACCCCGCTCATGATCAAAATGGATCGCCTGGAAGATGAAGCCCCCACCCGTTGGCGCAAAGCCATCCACCCCCACGGCGCCGTGGCCAAAATCAAGTTTGTCCCAGCGGGCGACAGTCCCTATACCGGACTATTTAAAGGCGCAGACTACGGATTGCTGAGGGCTTCTCTCACGGGCGATCCGGAAGATCGGGGATTTGCCCCTGGTCTAGCGATTAAATTGCTGGCAGATGGCCAACCTTCCGGTAACTTTTCTGCCCTCGTGTCCTTATCCGGTCAAGGCCAAAACTATAATTTCCTGGCCCACCGGTTCTCCAATATTGTGCCTGTGGCTCAAGAATTTGGTCCCCAATTCACGAACCTGATTTTTCGCCGGGTCACCAAACACCCTACCCGTATTGACCTTCAACACTTAGGTTCTGCTACCCAGCAGGGTCAGGCCGAAGCACAGCCCCATACCCCCACCCAAGTCTTTCTAGTCCCCAATCCAGACCTGCAGTTTGCCGAAAGTCCCCATGACTTTCGAGCAGATCTGGCCCACATTCCCCCAGGTACCCAGTTGTTTTCTATCTATGCAACAGATGCGGTCGATCCAGACGGGGAAACGATGACGGCTGGCCATCAACCTCAAGCCCAACTAATCGGACATTTGGAGACCACCTCCGAGTTTGTGGCTTCCTTCTACGGCGATAGTCAGCTCTTCTTTCGGCATCAGCGCTTCCGTAACCAGTAGTTCGTCACTCTGCCACAAGGAAATCCTATGACCTCAGACATTATCTTTCAGCCCTTAGAGTGGCGCAATCTAACGGTTAAAAATCGCATTTTTCGGTCCAGCATCTCAGGGCGTTGGGATAACTACGATGGTTCGGGCACCCAAGCCCGGATCAATTGGGAAGAGCAGTTTGCCCAGGGTGGCGTCGGTGCCATTATCTCGTCCTATACCCCCATTCATATTGAAGGGCGGATTGTACCAAATGCCGCCATGATTGACTCGGACGACCGCATTCCCTTCTGGAGAAAGGTCGGCGAGACGGTTCATCAGCACGACTGCAAGTTTATCCTCCAGCTCAGTCATTCGGGACGTCAGCGCGATATTGATGGGGTCGAAAATACGGTTCCCGATTCCTTTAAGCCCACACCTGCCCTGAGTGCAACGACCCTCTCAGAACAGATTCATGGGTTTCGCTGTCGCCAAATGACCCGGACAGAAATCAAGGAGACGGTGCAACGGTTTGCGGATGGGGCTCGGCGGGCTCGGGAGGCCGGGCTAGATGGCGTGGAGTTACATAGCTCCCATGGCTATCTGATTACCCAATTCCTCAGTTCTGGCATCAATATTCGCAATGATGACTATGGGGGGTCCCTCGAAAATCGCTATCGGTTCCTGCAAGAAATTGTCCAGGCCATTCGCCAAACCGTCGGTGACGATTTTCATCTTCAGGCCAAGATTAGTGCCGTGGACTATAACAATGTCTTGCCCTGGGAACGGAGGGGCAACACCTTGTCTGAGTCGATTCAAGTCTGTCAATGGCTGGAGCGGGATAGCGTGGATGCTCTCCATATTTCTCGGGGCAGCACCTTTCCCCATCCCCTATTACCCGCAGGTCCGTTTCCCTTTAAGATTGCCACCTCCACTTACGACACGATGATTTCTAGTGCCCCGTGGCGGACCCTTCTCAATTACTTTCTGTTTCGCAGTCCCTTACTTCAGCCCTTCTTTAAATGCATTTGGAATCGCTTGGAGCGGCATTGGCAGGCTCCGGTTAAAGGCGATCGTCTCTCGTCAGATTCTCTGTCCCAATTGATGCAAGAGCATATCTCGGCCCATGAGTTCCAAGCCCTATTGGCTCGCTACCAAGGCACGGTTATGGAAGATGCCCAGGCCATTAAGGAACAGGTCAATATTCCCGTCATTTGTACCGGCGGCTTCCAGCAGGCCTCTTTTATTCGGCAAGCGATTGAGCAGGGTTTCTGTGATGGTGTCACCCTTGCCCGCCCCCTGGTCGCCAATAAGGATCTGGCCCACCAGTTGCAGGCAGGAAACGATATTCCCGAGCGCCCTTGTACCTATTGCAATCAATGTTTAGGAAGTTATCTGGAATATCCCTTGGGCTGCTACGAACGCCGTCGATATTACCAGCGCTCTATCACTGGCGCAGATCAAACGGAGCAGGATAAAGCAGCGCGCGAAGCCCATGACGCCATGATTCAAGATGCTATGCGGGTGTATAGCCCACCGCCCTTTAGCCCGTCCAAGCCAACGGCATAACCTCGGATGCAAATTGCAAGCGTGATATCCCAATGAGCAGTACACCCTTTTTCCCAAAAGTCTGTCGTAACTTCAAGCGGTTAGCCCTAGGGCTGGTTAGCCTAGTTTTAGTGATCGTTTTATGTCTGGCATGGCCCCTGTTGACGGCGCGGTCCCCTCAATACACGGACATTACCGACCATTTTAAATATGGCTCGATTGGCGGTGCCTCCACCATGGGAATTCCCTATTGGATTTGGCAAGTGATGCCGGTGATGTTCCCGGAGTACCTACCCACGGAGGACTACGTCACCCCTGGAACTGGCTATACCCAGCTCGGCTTTATTCAAGAACCGGGGCAAGATCTGCCCATTGGGTTTGCCAAGGATACCCAATTAGGGTTGGAAGTGGTGACCAACAATTGTGCCCTTTGCCATGTGGGTAGTGTTCGCAACACCTCTGATGGCCTACCCCAAGCCATTCCGACGATGCCGTCTAACACTGTTAATTTGTCGGCCTATTTTCGCTTTATCACCGGCGTTGCCAATGATCCTCGGTTTAATGCTCGGGAAATGATGCCCTATATCAAGGATTTGGGAGCCGATCTGAATCCCTTGCAGTCTCTGCTCTATCGCTATATTGCTATTCCCCAAACTCGGGCCTTGCTCAGTATCCAAGCCGAAAAGCTCAGTTTTTTATCGGATCAGCCCCAGTACGGACCGGGGCGAGTAGACACCTTTACCCCCTATAAAACCCGTACCTTTAATATCAATCTAGACGACCTCCCTCCTGAAGAAATTGAGGGAGCGGCCAGCGACTTCCCTAGTGTTTGGCAGCAGCGCCCCCGGGAGGGTATGCAGCTCCATTGGGATGGTGATAATACCTCTGTAGCAGAACGGAATAAGAGTGCTGCCTTAGCCCTGGTCTCCCCCACCAATATTAATTTGGATGCCATTACCCGAGTGGCTGACTGGTTGTTGGATCTCCCGGCCCCGCCTTATCCCTATCCGGTAAATGAAGAGCTGGCTGCCCAGGGGCAATCTATCTTTGCCAACACCTGTGCCAGCTGCCATGCTTTTGACGGTCCAAGGGTAGGGACCGTGACACCCATTGCAGAAATTGGCACCGATCCAGGCCGCTTAAATTCTTATACCTATGAATTTGCCTCGAATCAGTACACGCTGTTTGCTGGGATTACCTATAAAGGCGAAGATCAGCGGTTTACCCACTTCCGCAAAACCCACGGCTATGCCAACCATCCCCTCGACGGATTGTGGTTGCGATCGCCTTATCTCCACAACGGCTCAGTCCCGACCCTAGAGGATCTGCTCGATCCTCCCGAACAGCGCCCAGCTAAGTTTTATCGGGGCAATGATGTCTATGATCCAGACAAAGTGGGGTTTGTGGCGGACGTCGCTACAGCTAACGGCAGCAAATTTTTCGAATATGATACGTCGCTGCCGGGGAATGGCAAGGAAGGCCATCTCTATGGAACCACTCTATCTCAGTCAGACAAAACAGCTCTGATCGAGTATTTAAAGACCCTTTAAGGTCCGTATCATACCTATCTATTTTTACCTACCTGAAGTTGGAGCCAGTCAAGTGAGCACACAAAATCCCTATGCAAAATGGTTTGGCTACGTCGTTTGGCTGGGCATCGCCGTCAATCTTCTATTTATTATTCCTACCTGCTTTTTCCCGGAATGGCTGCTCTCTCTCCTCAGGATGACTATCCCTATCCCAATTATTTGGGTGCGAGCAGCAGGGTTATTGCTCTTGGAAATTAGCATTCTATATATTCCGGGAGCGCTGGATCCGTATCGATATCGAGCGACGGCATGGATGTCAGTTCTGGTCACTCGGGGTGGTGGAGCCTCGTTTTTCCTAATTGCCGTGTTGTTTTTTGGTCAAGAACTGGGTTTTCTGTCTATTGCCATTGTGGATCTGATTTTTGGGGTCACAGAGGGCATTTTGCTGTATTTGGCGATGCAAGACAAAGCGGCTCTTGCAAACCAATCCTATTCTGAGTCGGTCTAGTTGGCCGACAAACGGGGCCAAATTGGGGCCTTAAAAGCCGAGTTCAAGCAGATTAGCAAGAGGGTCGAATGCCCGATCGTTGCTGACGTTATCAAGGAATGAAGACTATGGGTGCGCTAACCTCAAATCTGGGCAAAAAGATCGCCACCACCTTACTGATTCTGGGCCTGCTCGTGGGCACGGTGGTCTATATTGGCTGGTACAATCTGCTGCGCGAAGTGGACACCTATATCGAATCGCCAGCCGAACATTTTAAGTATGGATCAATCGGGACAGAGAATGACCAAGGTGTTCCTTACTGGATTTGGATGGTGCTCCCCCGCCTCTTTCCGGAATATTTACCCGGACCCAATGGCTATACCTCCTTAGGCTTCACCTGGGAACCCGGTCAGGAAACCCCGGTAGGTGTCTCTAAAAAGACGATTGGCTTTCCTCGCCAAGGGATTACCTGTGCCGTCTGCCATTCAGCAACCTATCGCAAAGTACCGGAGGACAATCCCATCATTGTGCCAGCTGGCCCCTCGGTAAAATTTAATTCCTTGGGCTATGTGCGTTTTCTTCAAGCTTGTGCCCAAGATCCCAGATTTACAGCGGACTACATTCTGCCTGAGATTGAATATAACCATTCCTTATCAGCTTTTGAGAAGTTACTCTACCGATTTCTGATTATTCCCACGACCCGCAAGGAAATGCTGGAGCAGGGCGAATCCTTTGCCTGGAGCAATTCTCGACCCAATTGGGGACCGGGGCGTATCGATCCCTTTAACCCCGTGAAATTTAATATGCTAGACATCCCTATAGATGACACCATTGGCAACTCCGATATGATGTCGCTTTGGAATCAAAAGCAACATCAAGGATTTGCTCTGCACTGGGATGGTTTGGAAACCTCCCTCACAGAAACGGTGAATACCGGTGCCCTGGGAGATGGAGCCACTCGTAAATCCATCAATATTGAAGGGCTACAACGGGTCGAAAAATATATCACGGAGCTGGATCCACCCAAATTTCCCTTTGCCATTGATCAAGCTGCCGCCGATAAGGGCAAAAAGGTATTTGACCAGCACTGCGCCACTTGCCATGCCTTTGGCGGTGAGCGCACGGGCACCGTTATCTCCCAGCAGGAAGTCGGCACCGATCGCCACCGACTGGACATGTGGACCCAAGAAGCAGCGGATAAATACAACGCCTTTGCGGAAGGGTACGACTACGACTTTGATCAGTTACGAAAAACCGATGGCTATCTCTCCGTGAGTCTAGATGGGTTGTGGTTACGAGCTCCCTATCTGCACAATGGGTCAGTACCTAGCCTGCAAGATTTACTCAAAACCTCAGATGCCCGGACGCCAGTGTTTTATCGAGGCTACGATGTCTATGACCCCGACGCCGTTGGCTTTATTTCGCAAGGTGCGGAAGCTGAAAAGGTTGGATTTAAGTACGACACGTCCTTAGTAGCAAATAGTAATCAGGGTCATTTGTACGGAACCAATTTACCTGAAAAAGATAAGGCGACATTAATTGAATATCTCAAAACCCTGTAAGTGATGAAAAGAGTTCATGCTGATGCTTGCTTGGCTTAACTGACTAGCACATGAAGTCCCTCTGCTGAAGTAGTTTGGCACCAACGTTGGGGACACGCTTACATCGTGTCGACTCAAAACAAACCCTGCAATATTTCCTGATGCAAGTTAGTCGCTTTGGCAGAGGCGAGACAAGCGCAGAGCAATGTGCAGCCATAGTAATAGTGACTGAGGGCCGTTACTGCTTCAGCATCATCATAGGCCAGGGTTGGAAATCGATATTGTTTAGACCCCAGAAACGGATGCTGTTCTTGATCTGGCTGAGAGATCTCGGCCACAAGTTTGCTTTTTCCGAGAATCGCCTGGATGGGCGATAACTGGGCGATCTGGTCCAGTCGGCTCACTTCACCTTTAAAGTGCTGCTGACAAGCTTGAGAAAATCGGTCTGGATATTGGAGAACATAGTCAAAAAATAAAGCTCGGACCTGATCAATCGTCTCAAGTTGCTGATTGGTTTGGTGCAGATCGGGTTGATGCCAAACATGAACGAGGGCATCGGCAAAATCAAAGTGCTGACCCGCTTTGAGATTTTTTTTCTGGGTTGGATTGAGATTGCATTTGAAGCAGTGGGCTAAAACTAAGTCATGGTTGAACTGATAGCCCATCTCAAACACACGACTAATTCGACGAGCAGGATCAAATCGGTAATAGTAGTCTGAGCAAAAGGCACTGATGGTGAGCGCCGATTCCAATGGATGCTGGTCTAAAATGTCGCGAGCGAGAGGGGGACTATCTGCATGGGTCTGATAGAGATAGATGATACGGGTTGCGATCGCACCTCCCGCTTCCACCTGGGCCAACGCCCTGTCATTCTGCTCTTGCAAGTAACCCATCAGTTTGGCTTTGAACCTCTGTAAAAAAGCCTCACCTTGCTCAGATCGGAGCATCTGAGCCACAAACAAAAACACCTCATACCAATCCGAATTAAACAGATGATGGTCGCGAAACAGAAGGGCAAAGGCTGACTCAGCATCCGCTTCAATCTCGTCTAAGAGCGCTAACGCCACAAAATACTCATGAAAAGACAGATGGGAGAATCGATAATGGTTCCAAGAATCTTGGGTAATCAGTCCGTAGCTTGCCTCCAGCTCTCGGAAAAACCCAGTCGGCGATAAGCCACCGTGATCTTGTAGATCAATTCCAGCCCGACGGATAAAATCTCTAGACGCTGGAAAAACCTTGCCCTCATCGGTAAATGCTGTTCTAGCAATAGCCTTGAAGAGGGACAATTTCTCTTGATAGGTTTTGCTGGGGATGACTGCCACCTCTGGCAAAATATGGCTATGGTTCAAATCTCCCAGGATATGCTCAAAAGCCATTTCATAGATTTGATGGCGCTGCTGGGGGTGTTCTCGGGCGGTTTCAAAAGCAATACAGAGCAGGGTGAGCAGTAAAGGCGTACTGGCTAAATCAAACTCATGTCTAAAGTTGGCTTCGTGGGTGGTTAGCCATGTGATAAAAGATTCAGCTTGAGTCGGGTTATCGTGAAACCAGTTCCGAGAAAATATTCGAATCTGATGATCGGTAAATTGCTGAATCGTGGCTTGGGTGAACTGTTCATAGACCTGACGACTGGCTGCGGTCCGGCAAGTGATCACCACTCGATTTTGATAGAACAGGTCAAATTCTTTTAAAGCCAAGGCTTGAGCTTGAGAAAGGGGAATTTCATCTTCGCCATCTAACAACAGCAAAACGGAACCCTGATCAAAGAGCCGCCGGAGCAAAGCCGGATCCAGCCCACAGGTTTGCTGATACATTTCACTGATGCAGGCAAAGAGGCTCTGCTGTTTCAACAATTGAGCAATATCTCGCAGGGCGACAAAAATGGGCACCCATTGCGGCAGCAAATATCCCTGTATACATTGCAGAGCCAAGTACTTTAAAAACGTCGTTTTTCCTGATCCGGGCAGCCCTAAGAGATGGAGGTGGGGATATTTTGCAACTGCCTCTTCCCCGGTCAGCGACTCGGACAAGGGGATACTACTCTGCCCCTGACCTCCGGCTAAAGGATAAACATTATTTCCCTGTGACACCCGCACTTGGGTATAGATGGCGTCTACGGGCCGCGCCTTAACCATACCTAGGATGCGTAATGTTCCACATCGCTGCTCAATATAACGCTGCAATTGTTGTCGCGCTTTGTGTATATCTGATCCTTTCGCAACGCTGTGGGGGACAGGAGTAACCCCTTCCGCAATCTCCTGCCAAGGAATCTCCAAAAAATCACAGATCTCTTCAAACTTCTGAGACCAGATTTTTTCCCCTCGCAGAAACTTACCCACCACAGACCGATCAGTTCCTAAGATTTGAGCTAATTCCTGCCGAGTCAGTCCACGCTGTTTAAAGGTCTGCTGAGCTTGTACTAAGCCTTTTTCAGAAGTTTGCAAAGAGGGTTTCCCCCGATTGGATGGTGCCATGATGATATTTTAGGCTTGACTTGTGGATATTATGATGATTTTATGAGTATATTCAGATCAAAAGTTCGGTTAAAAGCTCATTATTTAAGCATTTACAAGGCTTAATGCTGATTTTTTGCTGAGATATAGCGGTTGACTTCTATCTTACTGAATCCAGGGTCGTACTGGCCCTTTTGGTACTGGCCCTTTTGGTACTGGCCCTTTTGATAGTTGAGCGTTGCCAAGAGCTAATTTCCCATAACAGCCCAGAGCGGTTCTTGCCGCACAGTCCACACTACTTTCCTGAAACATCGACTAATGAGGCAGTCATCGATGAGACCCATTGCAAAATTTTGGCGATCTACCTCCAAGAGCAGAGGTGCCTTGCTGCTGCTTAGCGCTGCACAGGTGATCAGCGCTACTCTAACGGTGCAAGCCTTCCCTACAACTGGCACGCGAGTGTCCAGCAGGGCAGATCCACAAAATGTCCACATTGCCCAAGTCACTCCTCTGATAGGGCGATGGAAACTACAGTTCAGTGCTGGGGGCATCGTCCATGAGAGCACATTGCTCATGCGGGGATACTCAGGCTGGATGCGGACTCGATTCTTTAATCTCGCCACTAGAAAAACCAATACCGTTGTGCAGAGGATGCGGGTGCGTCCATCAGCAAATGGGTTACTGATTGTGGGATATAACCCTGTTTACGCAGGGACAACCATTAGGCATCCCAGTTATTTACCGGATGCACTCGTGTTTCGAATTAGCCCAGATGGTTCGACGCTTGCCTTCACCTGCGACACTGCTGGACGCGGTCAGTGTTCTCCCATCACGGTCAAGGCATTGAATTCGAGGTAAGCGTTCATGTTTGTAATGATCGGTCTTTCGATTGCGATTGGCATCAGTTGCGGGGTTGGGGTGATCGGGCTGATTTGGCTTCACCGAGGGAACCAGGGGGTCAATAGTTTCTTACCCGCAGAACATTTGATTGGTTCCTATGGAGTCGTAGACATTCCGTTTGCAGATCGCCACCCTGGTAAGGTCCGAGTCAATATCGGCGATTCCGTCCTCAATCTTCGGGCGTTTGCCTATACATCAGAGCAGTTTGAACTGGGTGATGGGGCGTTTGTTGTCGCTGTTGAAGATAACTGTGTTTTCGTCGTTTCCAGGGATAGTTTACAGAGCTTGGCCCCAATAGATTGCAATGGAGATGACATTGACCCTCTTCTAAGAGACCTTATTTAGTCTGCTCCACACAATTTCCCCATCAAATTTAGCGTTGTTCGATACAGGCAATGAGAGGTATTTTGCGATGACTCAGAAACTCATTCATACCCGCAAATTAGAGACCAGCTTGGCTCAGTTAGTGGAACCGACACCTTCTCCCTGGACCATCGAGCGTCCACTCAAAGACGCCTTGCCCCCAATTCTATGGGGTTTAGGATTACCTCTGACTGTCGCTGTTTTGGGTAGTTTAGTTAGCATCTGGTTTCTAAAGTCTTTTCTGGTCATTTGTAAACCCAACGAGGTCGTGATTCTGGCAGGCCGCAAATGGCAGACGCAGGGAGGACAGCGCCTAGGCTATCGAGTGCTCACGGGGGGACGGGCGATTCGGATCCCGATTGTAGAAACGGTCAAACGGATGGATGTGACAACGATGGCAGTCCCCGTAGAAGTCCATAATGCTTACTCTAAGGGCGGTATTCCTCTCCATATTCAGGCGATCGCCAATATCAAAATTTCCAGCGATTCACGGGTGGTGGGTAATGCGATTGAACGGTTCCTTGGCCACAAGCGGACCGAAATTATTCGAGTCGCCCAAGAAACTTTGGCTGGATATTTGCGGGGGGTGGTGGCAACCCTGACCCCCGAACAGGTGAACGAAGATCGGCTTCAGTTTGCTGAGCGAATCGCCTCAGATGTGAGCCGAGAGCTGCGAACCCTAGGACTTCATCTCGATATTCTCAAAATCCAGAGCGTAGCAGATGATGTGGACTATCTCAGCTCCATCGGACGGCAGCGAATTGCCATGATTCTACGGGATGCCGAGGTGGCTGAGTCCAATGCCCTCTCCATGGCAGAGCAAATAGAGGCTGAGTGCCAAGAACAGGCAGAAGTAGCTCAGACTCAGGATCGCACCGTAATTCTAGAGCAAGAAAACCAACTCCGCAAAATCAAAGCCAAGCTAGAGCGACAGGCTCGTTCGGAAGAAGAAATTACTGTGGCCGCCACCCATGAGCGACGGGCTAAAGTAGAGCAAATTTTACAGAAACTGCGCGCTGAAGTAGAGCGGCTGCGGTTACAGGCTGATCAGATCTTGCCAGCCCAAGCCCAACAGCAGGCAGCAGAACTCCGACGGCACGGAGACGCTGCAATTCTGGCGGAAAATGCCCAGGCGGCGGCACAGGTCAACGACATGTTGGCGGCGGTGTGGCAAGAAATTGGCACCGACGCCTCGCAAGTGTTCTTGATCCAGCAAATTGAAACCGTGTTGCGGGAAGCAGTCCAGATCCCTGAGCGGCTCCATTTGCATCAGGTCAACGTAGTGGACAACGGCGATGGGGAGGCCGTTGCTAGCTTACTAAAGGTTTACCCCCAGGTGGTGCGCCAGTTTCTAGATAGTCTTCACCACACCTTGGGGATTGATGTTGTGGGCACCTTGACGCAAGCCCATGAGCCAACGTCTTTTCCCCAACAGTCCTTGACTCACCATTTATCTGAAAAAGGAGCGTAATCGTGGAACTGATCACTTTACTACTCGGCCTCAGTGGACTTAGCCTCGTGGCTGGGTGGAGTGTAACGAAGAACTTCTACTGCATTTGCCAACCCAGTGAAGTGCTGATCTTTGCGGGGCCACGCACGCGGCTAACCAACGGCCAAACGATGGGCTATCGCCTGGTGAAAGGGGGCAGTAGTTTGCAGATGCCGCTGTTAGAGCAAACCTTTCGCATGGACTTAACTAATATGATTATTGATCTCCAGGTGACGGGAGCCTATTCCAAAGGTGGTATTCCGCTGACGGTCACGGGAGTTGCCAATATTAAAATTGCAGGCACCGAACCGACTATTCATAATGCCATTGAGCGCCTCTTAGGTAAAAAACGGGCAGAGGTGGAACAGCTTGCCAAAGAAACCTTGGAAGGGAATTTACGAGGTGTTTTAGCGAGTTTGACCCCTGAACAAGCCAATTCCGATCAGATTGCCTTTGCTAAAAGCCTCCTGGAGGAAGCCGAAGCGGATCTAGAAAAGTTGGGGCTGCTCCTCGATAGTTTACAGATCCAAACCATTTCCGACGAGGTGAGCTACTTAGACTCTTTGGGGCGTCAACAACAGGCCGAGTTGATCCGGGATGCCCGCATTGCAGAAGCGAAGGCAAAAGCCGAGTCGCAGATTCAAGATTCTGCCAATCTGCGTCGTACCGCTCTCCGCCAACTTCGACGGGATGAGGAAATTGCGAAGGCTGATGCGGATAAGCGGGTTAGAGATGCGTTAACTCGGCGAGTGGCCGCCATTGAGGAGGTGGAATCTGTGGTGGGGGTGCAGGTGGCTCGCGTCCAGGCCGAGGCCGCAGTAGAAACAGAGCGGATTCGTCAGGTGGAACAGCAGCTCCAGGCGGATGTGATTGCCCCAGCAGAAGCAGACTGTCAGGCTGCGATCGCAACCGCCAAAGGCAAAGCCGCCCAGATTATCGAAGAGGGCAAAGCTCAAGCTACTGGTACGCGCCAGTTGGGTCAATCCTGGCAAGCGGCGGGCGCAGCAGCGCAGGACATTTTCATGTTTCAGCAGCTTCATATTTTGACCAAGCTGATGGCGGCAAGCGTCCCGGATGTGAGTGTTCAGAATGTTACGGTGATTGATGCCCAACGAGGAGCCACTGCCACCAAACTGGCTGCTTTTCTAGAACAATTCCAGCAGGCCACGGGCATGGACATGCAACAGGTGCTAGGGAAATTGACGTCCCCAGAGACCTCTACAGAACCGTCATGGCCCAAGGTTGAGCCGGGATCTGATCTCTTGGAGGCCGCCTCATGAGTAATCAGATCGTACGTGATGGTCTCCGACCGGGCTACGTCCTACAGACAGTAAGCAACGGCCATCGCTACCAAATCCAACAAAAACTCAGTGACAAAGCAGGTCGACAAACCTATTTGGCACAAGATTCTGAGCAAAACGAGCAGGTGATCATCAAAATACTCAACTTTGACGATGCTCTGACCTGGGACCATTTCAAATTATTTGAACGGGAAGCCAAAACCTTACAAAATCTCTCTCATCCAGCTATCCCAAAATACCGAGACTATCTTGACCTGGATTCAGGGGATTTTAAAGGGTTTGCACTAGTCCAAACCTATATCAAAGCCCAATCATTGGAGTCTTATCTCCAGGCAGGATGCACCTTCAGTGAAGCAGAAATTAAACAGCTCGCTGAATCCTTGCTAGAAATTTTGACCTATTTGCACAGCCAAAATTCCCCTGTCATCCACCGAGATCTGAAACCGAGTAATATTCTCCTGGGTGACCGTTCAGGCAACCACCTCGGTCAAGTCTACCTCGTTGATTTTGGGTCAGTGCAGACCGTTGCCAGCAAAGAAAGCGGCACTATCACCATTGTTGGCAGTTATGGCTATATTCCCTTCGAGCAATTTTGCGGACAAGCGGTTCCTGCCTCTGATTTGTACAGCTTGGGGATGACCCTACTCTATCTGGCAACGGGGGTTCATCCGGCTGATTTACCTCAAAAGCAAGGTGAAATTCAAATCAACAATACAGGTTTAAGTCGCCCGTTAGAACAATGGCTCAAGCAGATGACGAGTCCTCGGTTGGATCGTCGCTTCCCTGATGCCCAGTCTGCATTGAAGGCACTGATTCACCATCAAGCCTACCATCAAACTCAATTACAACCTTTATATACTAGAGTGCAATTGCGGCGTATCCATGAAACCTTTGAGGCTGACTGCCTGACAGAAGTATCTCAAAGCCTTTATTTTCATAGTCTTTGAGAAAAGAGTGGAGCGACATGTGAAGCTAGATTTAAGCACAAATCAGCGTTACTCAAATGTCAGGCTCCACCCAAATTTATCGTCAACTGTTCTCCTTTTTACGTCAACACAGCCATTATCGAGATTTGCGTCATCTCATGACCCTGGGATGGATGGTGAGCGCCTTAATCTGCAGTGAACGATTATGCTTATCTGCTTGGGAATCCTATGTCCCCTGCCGAGCAAAAAAGCCCAAAGTGTCGAGCGTCGCTGGCAACGCTTTCTGTGCAATCCGCTCATTGATGTCCACAAACTGTATGTCCCTTTGGTCCTTCTAGCGCTTAAGAACTGGCGAACCCATCGCCTTTACCTAGCGATGGATACCACGGTTTTATGGAATGAATACTGCATGATTCATGTATCCGTTGTCTGCTGTGGCAGAGCAGTACCGTTGTTATGGAAAGTATTAGAGCACAAGAGTGCGGCGGTTGCTTTTGAGGAATATCAACCGCTATTGCGTCAGGCCCGTTGGTTATTACGGCAGCATCCAGATGTCATGTTGTTAGCAGATCGTGGGTTCGCGAACCATCAACTGATGAGCTGGTTACAGCAGAGCCGTTGGCATTACTGTCTGCGTATCCCATGTGATGTCCTTCTCCATGGCCCCCGTCAATGTCCAAGAGAAGTCCGTAGGTTATGGCCATCCAAAGGAGAAGCTCTCCTCTACCGTAATGTCGGGCTTTGGGATGATGGCCTCTATCGGTGCAATTTGGTACTGGCGAATATCCGAGGCGTAAAAGAACCATGGGCAGTGATTACAGATGAATCACCCTCGTTACAAACCTTGTGGCAATACGCCTTGAGGTTTCGGGTGGAAGAATTATTCCTCGATAGTAAATCTGGTGTGTTTGAGCTTGAAGAGTCGAAAATTCGCTGTGCTGATGCTCTGGAGAGGCTGTACCTGATTGCTGCTGTGGCACTGCTATACAGCACGGCTCAGGGGATGGCTGTTCATATTAAAGGGCTACGCCAACAGGTTGATCCCCATTGGCACAGAGGCATTAGCTATCTCAAGATTGGATTGCGGTGGCTCAAGGGGGTGGTCCATAAAGGACGGGAGTTGTTGATGCCAGTCCCCTTATTCACCAAGGATCCGCAACCGTGTTTTGCCTCTAAAAAAGCTCAAAAGAAACACTACAACAAAATCTGGTTCTCTCGTATCCGCTCTCTACAGTGCAAAGCTTTATGAGCTATGGAATACAAAGATCTGTCAGGCAGTCAGCCTTTGAGGTCATCATTCCCAATACTCTGTCTGTAAAGAATGTCATGGGATGGCTTCTTACTAGTTTTATATTATTTTTTTTCCTGTGGTTCATAGTTCCTGTAGGCATACTTTACCTTCTTGCTTGTGCATTTACTGGTACATCTCCATTTGCGGGCCATAGTAAATCTGAAAAAATTAAAAAGTTGGTCATTGATGACAAAAAAATTGTCTGCTATTCCAATCTTGGTAAGAGAACAAATCTTCGATCCCAAATAAAACGCTTGTGTTATGCCCGGAGTTACGAATTCGATCATTTTTATGACGAAAGCAACAGAAAAATTCGCCGAGGCAAAGTTAGTGTTGAACCCCAACTCATGATTTATATAGGATCAAATGTAAGGGACGAATATATTATCGAAGGTCTAACCAATGCTGAGTGTTGGTGGATAGGCCAAGAACTGAGCGACTTTTTGGATTTAGAACTGCAAGTTATTTATCCCACACCAAAAGTGCCACCGGAACCATCCTGTGGAGGAGGGTGTTGATGGTGAGTACCGCGTACCAAAAAGCTATGACGGCGGCAGAGCATCACCTGTTTCAAAAGATCTTGGACTTCCCGCTTGATCCGCCCGGTGCGGTTTTTCCGTTCTCCTACAAGTTGGCTTGGGAATATCAGTGGACTAATTTGTATACATTGCGTGCCATTGATGAGTATAAAAAATTCGTCTTTCTCGCCGTGACAGCCAACCATATGGTTTCCCCCGCTACTCCTGTTGATCGAGTTTGGCACTTACATCTGCTGTATACCCACTCTTACTGGGAGGACTTTTGCGGGCAAATATTAGGTAAACCTCTCCACCACATCCCCAGTTTGGGCGGTCGACGAGAAGGCAAAAAGTATCAGCGTGTCTATGAGCAGACCTTGTTTACGTATCGTCAGTACTTTGGCGATCCACCTACCGATATTTGGCACCCACCCCGACTGAGAAGTGAAAGCGTCAATTTTCAGTGGGTCAACAAACGTCAATACTGGCTGATTCCTCGCCCTCTGCAATTTTGCAAGAACCTACTGTTTTCCTAGGCAGAGCAACAGGTCTCCATAAAGTTTTCAACCATTTTCATGAGTAAACTCAATCTTCAAGCGAAACAACGCTTTGAGAATCTCAGTCTACAATTGAAAAGCTAGCTGATGCTTCATTGACTCAGAGGTATGCATGACGGTCCCAGGAGCAAAGCGACAAGACGGCAAATGGTTGATAGTCATTCTGGGATCCTCGTTACTGATGAGTGCCTGTGGACTGTTGCAAGCTCAGCCCACTCCTACTCCCACTCCTATAGCCGTCAAGTCTAACCGAGTAGTGGCTCGGGGCAAAATTATTCCTGAATTTGATGTGATCAAGTTATCGGTCTCGAATGCCGAAGACAGCCGAGTCAATCGGATTTTGGTCAAAGTAGGCGATCGCGTGCGCGCCAATCAGGTGATTGCAACCCTCCAAGGTGCTGATCGTCGGCTCGCGGATCTGAAGGCAGCACAAGCTAATGTCAAACTCTTACAAGCGCGCCTGATCAAGGCCAAACAAGGAGATGCCAAACCGGGAGGTATTGCGGCCCAGCAAGCCGTTGTGGTCCGGTTGGAAACCCAGCTTCCCGTTGAGATTAAGCAAAAAGAGGCCGAAATTGTCAGTGCTCAAGCCTCGTTGCGAGAGGCTGCACTCACTTATCAGCGTCGTCAACAACTTTTTAAACAGGGCGCGATTAGTCGGGCAGAAGTGGATACTGCTCGCGAAGAATTTGAGACCACTCGCGCCACCTTAGCGACCCAAATCGCATCTTTAGAACAAACCGTTACTACTTTAAAAGCACAAATTCTAGAGGAAAAGGCTCGGTTAGCTGAACTTCAACAGGTCCGCCCCATTGACGTTACCATTGCCCAAGCCGAGCTAGAACAAGCGTTGATTGAAGTGGAACAACGACGGGCTGACTATGATGATACGCAAGTTCGAGCGCCCATCCCTGGCCAGATTTTGCGAATCAATACCAAGGTGGGAGAGCAGGTGAATACGCAGCTTGGCATTGTCGATTTGGGACGAACCGAGCAAATGTTTGTCCAGGCGGAAGTCTATGAAACGGATGTGAGTAAGGTTCGGAAAGGCCAACGAGCCAAGATTCTCAGTGAATATGGTGGATTTGAAGGGGAGATCCAGGGGGTGGTGGATGATGTCGGCCTCCAGATTGACCCTCGGACCTTATCAACCGGAAATAACAACCCCACGACCGACGAAAATGCTCGGGTCGTCAATGTTTCCATTCGCATCGACAAAGACGATAGTCCCATTGTCGCTGGTCTGACGAATATGCAAGTCAGAGTCACCATTGACTTACAGGAGAAGGCCGGATGAAATGGGGCCGCCTGCGCAATTTAACGGCTGAACGCCCCTTGGCTTGGGCGCAGCTTTCCCATCAAAAAGCTCGCTTGGCCGTTGCTCTGACAGGGGTAGCCTTTGCCAATATCCTTATGTTTGCCCAACTGGGAATTCGGGCGGTGTTGTTTGATGGCATTACCTTAATTCATGAGCATCTCCAAGGTGAGCTGTTCCTGATATCGTCTTACTCTCGGGCCTTGGGATTTCAGTCTTTTGCGCGGGTGTATCTGTATCAAGCAAATGCCGTCCCTGGAGTAGATACAGCGAGTCCTCTCTATATCCTGGGACAAGTGGACTGGATCAACCCGGAGCAACTCCCCGCCGAACATCCGATTCCCCCCGAGTTATTGTCTCCTCCAGGGCAAGATCAGTCGGGCGATCAAGAGATTCAAATTTTTCCAGATCGGGTTAAAATTCTGGCCTTTAACCTCACCCAGCCTGCCTTTACCCTGCCCGAGATCAATCAGCAACTGGACAAGTTGAAAGAACCCGATTCGATTCTCTACGACCGCCTGTCTCAGGACGGGTTGGGACCGATTCCCGATTTAATCACGCAGAAACCGCAGTTAACGACGGTGATGGGAAACCGCCGCACTCAAATTGCCGGGTTGTTTACCTTAGGGAGCACCCTGTTCACCAAAGGGCATGTGATTATGAGTGACTTGAACTATGCCGCCCGCAATGGACCCGAGAGTTTAGAGAGTGTCAGTGTGGGATTGGTGAGTTTGGATGCAGGCGCTGACCCCCTGCAAGTTAAAGCGCAAATCCAACAGGCCTTACCGCCTTCGATTCAGGTGTTAACCCGAGAAGAACTGATCCAAAAAGAAGTGGCGTTTTGGGAAACGGATCCAAGTGGCACGGTCCTTAATTTCGGGGCGATGATGGGTTTTGTGGTGGGAGTGATTGTGGTGTATCAGGTCCTCTACTCGGATGTGCTAGAACATTTGCCAGAATATGCCACCTTGAAAGCGATGGGGTTTGCAGATAATGCTTTGCTACGGGTTGTCCTACAGGAAGCCATGATTTTGGCGGTGTTGGGTTTTGTGCCTGGATGTGTGGCCTCCGTCGGGGTCTATAGCCTGCTCAGTTCTTTGACCAAAATTCCTTTGAGCTTGCGACCCGATGTGATGGTCCAAGTGTTTATCTTAACCATTGTTATGTGTATGGGAGCAGGTGGAATTGCGACTCAGAAGCTACGCCAAGCCGACCCTGCGGATGTGTTTTAACCGATGGAACCCGTTGTTTCGATCCGTCATCTCAATCATGCTTTTGGCAAGGGGCAGTTACGTAAGCCTGTGCTGAAGGATATTAGCCTAGATCTCAATCCTGGTGAAATTGTGATTCTGATGGGGCCGTCGGGAAGTGGAAAAACGACGTTATTGACGCTGATCGGGGCGTTGCGATCGCAACAGGAAGGCAGCCTTAAATTCCTCAACCAAGAACTCCTAGGTGCCCCCAAGAAAAAGCTGGTCAAGCTCCGCCAGCAAATTGGTTTTATTTTCCAGTCTCATAATTTGCTGGACTGTCTAACGGCCCAAGAGAATGTGCGCATGTCTCTGAAGCTGCATACGCACTTGACGTTGGAGGAACGGACTAGGCGTGCGATCGCAATCCTGGAATCCGTTGGTTTAGGCGAACATATCCATTACTATCCGGCCAATCTATCGGGGGGACAAAAGCAAAGAGTCGCCATTGCTCGCGCCCTCGTCAGCTACCCTAAACTCGTCCTCGCCGATGAGCCTACTGCTGCCCTCGATAGCAAAACGGGTCGAGATGCAGTTGAAATCATGCGAAAATTGGCTCAAGAAGAAGGCTGTACAGTAATGTTAGTAACGCACGACAATCGGATTCTGGATATGGCTGATCGGATCTTGCAAATGGAAGATGGTCAGCTATTACCGACTTCCTGACGCCCGATTTTAATATTGCTCCAACTGGCACAGAAAACGTTATCAGTTGTTGAACGGATAAAGCAATGCGATCATAGTGCTATGACTTGTGCTGAAACATCATGACAGTAGAGCAAATTCTAGAACTGGCTAGTGAACTATCTCCCTCAGAACAGCAACAGCTTCTCGAGGAGTTGCAATCGCGAGCGATGAATCAGGATACAACATCAGTCAAGAGTCCCTACGATACGC
Source organism: Acaryochloris sp. CCMEE 5410 (assembly GCF_000238775.2). Classification (NCBI taxonomy): domain Bacteria; kingdom Bacillati; phylum Cyanobacteriota; class Cyanophyceae; order Acaryochloridales; family Acaryochloridaceae; genus Acaryochloris; species Acaryochloris sp. CCMEE 5410. Next base: position 3,145,040 of record NZ_AFEJ02000001.1, read on the forward strand.
TCTTGAACCTGGCAGGTTCTGCCCACTCCGATTACCAAGATGTCTCTATGAATAAGCATCAACATCTAGGAGAGACATATACAGCTCAGTGAAGCCAGTATTTTTAGACAGTGGAGCTTTCTTTGCCTTATTAGTGGTCGAGGATGCTTTTCATCAACGCGCTGCCGACCTATTTCAACAGGCAAATTCTGAAGGCTGGCATCTTATCACTACCAATTTAGTAGTGGTTGAAACCTACGCTCTTATCCTTGCGCGAACTAGAAAAGGCCGAGATCATGCTGTTGCGTTTCTCAATGGTCTTGATACTTCTGCTTGTCATATAGAAAGGATTACTGAGCAGGATGAAGCGCTTGGTGCAGAGATTGTCCGTACTCATCGGGATAAAACTTATTCACTATGTGATGCCATCAGTTTTGCCGTTATGCAGCGTCTGGGTATTGCGGAAACAATCTCGTTTGATAAGCACTTTCGTGAATTTGGTCAATTTATCGTGTTGTAAATCCAATGGTAGGGTGCGCATATCTCTGAAGTGATTCACTCATTTATTAGTGACAAAATTGAAGTGGTAGCTTGCAAGTCTAGCATCCATAATGAACATCTCAAGTTTAGTGAAGTACCGATTTCTGCATGCTTCATTCCGTCATTGAGAAATCTTGGAAGAGTCGCTCTACCGATCTTGTGGTATTTCGGGCAACTCTGGATTATATATTTCGTGGTACTTCGGGTGGACCCAGAGAAACTGTCGTCGTCTATCTTGAACTCGCTTCAGTCCCCCAAAATAGGGGTCTTCTTGTCTAATACGTTCCTGCAGTAACCTTAAAGGAATGCCTTCTAACTGTTTAGATTCACCATACAAATTCGACAAACCCCCTTGGTTTGATAATCCTTTCTCACCTTGCATTAGCATATTTCCAGCGTCACCACTAGCTTGAAGCAAAGCATTAAATGATTTCTGTCCAAGATCGAGATTTTCTTCGATAGCTTTGTAAGATGGGTCATCCAAAGACCACTGAGCAACTGAACGTGCAACGGGGAGGATTAATGAAAGGATTCTAGCAGTAAATTTAGCATAAGGAGCGACTCGCAAAAGCCATTCACGAGGCTGCTCAAGAAGATATGAACCACATTTGGAGTTGTTAGCTAGCTGAGGTACAGGAAGGCGCGAATGTGCGCACCAGAGGGTAACTCTAACTTTAATTTTCGCCCAGCCCATTTCAGCCCACTGCTCTGCATTATTAGGGATAATGCTATAAAGTCGAGGGGCATCTCTAGCATCATCTGCTAATTCAGCCATCAACTTAGAGAATTGCTCATCTGCTTGGCTCATTAGTATTTTCAGATCAGTGTGCAATTCTTGGTAATTATTCTGAACAGCGCGATATATAAGTACTTGACCTCGCCTCATTTCAGCTGATTGAGAAGCAAGTTTCTCATCAAGCAGGATTGAAAAATCTTGACTAGTAGAGGAAGGCGCTTGAGACAAGAGAGTATCAATGTTCTGCCATTCGTCACAATCAGGAATTGGGCAGGGGTATTCAGGACGCCCACGATTGCGACTTTCAATCAACTTACTAATTTCAAACAGACCTAAGCCTGGTTCATTTTTCCCACAAGGTTGCTGGCACGGCACAGTAATCTGACAGCGCAGTCCTTTCCAAAAGTTCTCGACTAGCCATTTTACTTCTTCACTGAGATGCTGCAAGAAGTATTGAGGATATGTAGCACGAACAGTAATACGTATATCGTTACCTATAAGTTCGAGAAAGGCCCTACCGTTATAAGTATCGTCAAGTATGAGACCTCTCTGCCAGTGGCAGTTTCTAGTATTATCTTTGCGACCAAGAGAGTAGCGATGCAAACGGACAATCAGTTGATATAAAATGCCTTCAGCCATCCCGGGTAATCCAGTATTCGCATCAACAATGCGGCAAACTTGGGCACGTTGGATTTCATTAGAATTAGGCTCTACTTTCCAATATTCCGAGAGCTGCTGAGGACGATTTCCAGGAACAAGTTGGGCAATTAAACTCGTTGGTTCTGCATGAGTCCCAGATTCGATGACACGATAAGTAAGATCAAATCTTTCCATTAATCGTAGAAAGATTGGATGAATAGATGGATCGTACTGTTCAGTCTGCGGACGAGCCAAATCATTCCAAAGCTGCCCAAGATGACGGTGTGTGACAAGACCACTTTGTTTTTTTACCTGCTCATCTTCAAAGGCAAAGCTGATAGCCTTACTCAACCAGTCAGCTTTGAGAATAACGATATCTTTTAAACTCTCATCATTACCATAATGTATAAAATGTCCCAACTCATGTGACATGGAAGCGAAAAGTTTAGTCTGGCTTTGATCCAAGCCACGATCTAGACAGAATCTGGCAAAATTGCTGTAGGAAAGGTATGGTTCTCGAATATTAGATAAGGCTTCGCGAGTGCGCTTATAACTCGCGGCAACTTTACGTCCCATACCTGGAAGAGTTGAAGCAACTCGTGCGATTTCAGCTTTTAATTCATCTATGCCAGCACCCGTCTTACTATCCACATGATGAAAGCTGACAAGTACCTCACTAAACTGATCACCTAGAGCTATTTCATCAATGTATGCTTGGCGTTCTTTTGGACCACCGTGAGTAGCAACAACTAAAATACGGGGACGTTCATCTGGTCGATTAATATCATAAGCACGATGTTTAATTAACCGAGACCAATATTCCACAAAACCTTGCTCTGGTCCCTCACGGGGCTTCCAAACTATGAGATATATAGCAGGGGAACTGAAGAAGAGCTGGTGAGTAGGGCGATATATGGGTTGTCCACCAAAATCCCAGGCGTTGAGGGTGATTTCTACGTTTGTCACTGAAGGGTGTTCTAGACAAACAGCACGAGTTTCGATGCCATGGGTTGTATCTCGATTCTCAATCCATGCATCACCACGTAATGCACCAAGTAGACTACTTTTTCCTACCGCTCCTTCGCCAACAAGAATGAGTTTAGCTTCATATAGTGCTAATGATTCTTTGGCTCGTTCACGAAGATATTGCAAAATAGCATTCTTACCCTGTGCTTCAAGAGCAGACAGTTCAACGTTAAGAGGATTATCTTGAAGATTAAGAGAATTAAGATTAACCAATCCATCAAAGAAATCAGGTAGGCTAGTCAGTCGATTACCGGAGAGGTCAAGCCAAGTAAGATTGGTCAGTTGGCCAAATTCTTCAGGTAGGCTAGTCAGTTGATTACCGGAGAGGTCAAGCCTAGTAAGATTGGTCAGTTGGCCAAATTCCTCAGGTAGGCTAGTCAGTTGATTACCGGAGAGGTCAAGCCTAGTAAGATTGGTCAGTTGGCCAAATTCCTCAGGTAGGCTAGTAAACCTATTGCGTTCAGAAAAAGTTGAACCAAGTCCTAATTCAGTGAGGTTGATAAGTTGGGAAATGCCCTTTGGCAAGCTGGTCAACCCATTACCAGCACAGTTCAGTGAATTAAGCTTAGTTAGTTGAACAAGAATTTCAGGCAGACAAACTAGTTGATTTCCAGCAACATTCAACGAATTAAGATTAACCAGTTGCCCCAACTCTTTGGGTAGTCTAGTGAGCTTATTAGAATTGAGGTTTAAGTGTGTAAGGTTGATCAGCTGACCGAGTGTCTTAGGTAAGCTGACAAAGTGATTGCTTGTTAGATCAAGATAAGTGAGTTTTTTTAGCTGACCAAAATTTTTTGGCAGACTTTTTAGTTCATTTTGCGATAGATAAAGCTGGTTGAGACTGCTTAATTGACCAAATCTTTTTGTTAATTCAGTCAAGCTATTGTCACTAAGATCTAAGTAAGTTAGATAGGTTAATTGATCAAGTTCTGCCGGAAGAGTTCCAAGATTGTTATTGCTGAGATCGAGATAGGTCAGTTTGGTCAACTGACCCAAAGATTTAGGTAAACTTTCCAAATGAGTTCTTCGGAGGTCTAAAGAACTAAGGCTGGTTAGTTGACCAAATTCTTCAGGTAGACTATCTAGACGTTCTCCCCCAAGATCGAGTTCTGTATCTCCCCTCTGAGCGGCTTCCCAAATAATTTTCAGCAACTGATCTTTTGTCATTATCCTTAATGATCATATTCTGTCAAGAATACATTAGTGAATTCAATCATGCTACTAGTGCTGTTCAAAGAACCATTCAAAAATCACTGACCTCTTTAAAAACCACTAGTCCTTGATTATTAGTAATACATGTATTTGAGTGGAGGGTAGAAGACATACTAGCTATGGTTATATAACAAACTGACTTATAACTTTTTTCACAGAATACTGACTATCAATTATCATATAGTATTCCTTTAAATGGAATTTCCAGTCAAGTATCCTTGAATACCCTATTTTTAGATAGAAATTCGACACATTGTGGAGTGATACGCCAATTCCCAAATCTTCTTTTACAATAAATCTCTAAGCAACTGCAATGCCCACTATTACTGAGAATCAACTTCCACATCCTCTTGAACAAGTTCATTCACCAGAAAGACTCAGGTATTTTAGCCATAAATACCCAGGGTTGTTTTACGTTCCTCCTAGAAAAAATAGGATGGTTCTACTGACCAACAGTAGAGAGACCGATGAGCCATCTAATTGATACATTGAAGCAAGTCCCGGATTTCCGCAGTACCCATGGCCGTATTCATCCGTTATGGCTGCTGTTGCTATTGATGGTGATGGGCATGCTTGCTGGATACCAGGGATATCGCCCCTTAGAAACCTTTACGAGCGATTATCGCCAGCCTTTAAGTGAGCTATTGGGACTTGAGAGCCTCGAAGTTCCGTCTCACTGTACCTTTCGTCGAGTGATGAAGGGTCTTGACTTCCAAGCGTTGAGCCACCAATTTGAAGCATGGATGCTCTCGAAAGCCCAGACTCACTCTCCCGATAATTATGCAGCCTCCATTGATGGCAAACGGATTCGTCAGGGGCTGACAGATGCCAAGGGGAAGCAGCGTTTTGTGGGCTTGGTGAGTTTATTTGCGGTGGAAGCAGGCATCACCCTCAAGCTCGAAGCCCTCACTCAGGAGGATAATAGCGAATCAAAGTCGTGCAGGCACTGTTGGAAACCCTTCAACTCGATGGCTTACTGATTACCATGGATGCCTTACACGCCCAAAAAACACTTGAGAAGATTGTGGCCTCGGGTAATGACTATCTCGTGGCGGTCAAATCCAACCAGGGAAGACTTTACGACCACCTCCAGACTTACTTTGAGTGTCTTAAACCCATGGCTGAGCACATCCACTCCGCCCAAAGTAGAGGACGAGATGAACATCGGTGTATACAGGTTTATGAGCCTGTCGGCATAGCCCTACAAGAATGGACAGCAATTCGCTCTGTACTTTGTGTCCAACGATGGGGTACTCGCAAAGGAAAGGAGTATCACAATACCGCCTATTACATCAGTTCAGCTGCCACCTCACCCCAGCATTGGCAATCTCTGGTCCGAGAACATTGGGGCATTGAAAATCGGTTGCATTGGCCGAAGGATGTTGTTTTTGGCGAAGATGATTATCGACTCGAAGATGAACAAGCACTGCTCAATTGGTCAGTGCTTAGAACTATTGGGATTAATATCCTGCGGCTAAACGACTATCAATCCCTCAAAACCGCGATGACTAAGCTTGCTAATCGGGTCGATATTATTTTTTCGCTGCTAACTTAAAACAGCCCTGCATAAATACCTATCCAACATTAACAACATAATTCTCATCCAAAGCCTTTTAAAAATTTATCAATGTACAGACTTAGGCTGGGAAACATGTCGTTTTTGCAAACCAATTAAGCCTAAGATAAGCATACCGATGAGCCAGCCCTTGTAAGACTTTGACCTCATTCCGCTACACCCCTGAAATTAGTATGTTGGGAGCATATCACCTTAGCAGATTTATAAATTTTGGCACTGAAAAATTGATGTTTAAAAGCAAGGCTAACAAGTCTTTAGATATGAGTATAAATACTAAATCATAAAGGTGACATGTTCCCGATTTCCTAGATAAAAAGTCCTGCATCAACGCCAAAGTAATCAGCCAAAGATTTAGCTTGAGCGATACTAATACCTCGCTTACCGTTCACCACTTCAGACACAACCCCTCGCGATCCAATAACACCTACCAAATCCTCTTGAATACATTCTTTGGCCTCCATCAAGTGCAGCAAAACTTCACGGGGACTACTGACAGGAATCGGATAAGCGGTATCTTCATACTTTTCAATCAGCATCACCAGTAGATCAAGAAGCGCTTCCTGTTCTGAGGTTTGATTTGGGAGATGTTCTAACTTTTGTGCAAGTGAGATCGCAGCCTCGTTTTCCTGTTCAGACGTGATCACTTTGGGACGATACTCCGCCAACAATTGACTGTAGATATCTGCATTAAAAGTAAGGGTCATTTTTCCAGAGGTTTTTATCGTAATCAGCGTGGGTCAAAATATATTTGATGTAGATTCGCTGCTTAACATAGTTGATATCCACAATTAAACGATAGGTATTGCCTTTGATATTGAAAACGGTGAAATTACCGACTGCTTCTGCTTGGGGGTAAACAACTTGAATTTGAGTAAGGTTTTGCCAGTGAGCCTTGGTTGCTACCCTATACCAAGCAAATAGCGCTTCACAAGAATCAGCATGCTTTTGACAAAAGTCTCGGAGAATCTTGCGACTAATAACATGCACAGAGACAACATCAAACTAGATCAACAACACTATGTTCTCGTATCGAGAATATGATGTCAATGATGGTCTACCGTTTCATAACTCTTTCAGCCCCTCAGAACTGCCCACCTAACGCCAATAAGGCTCTTGCTCGGGTGTCGAAATTAGGATCTATCGCTAACGCCTTTTGAGAATAGGTCTTGGCTTGAGCCTTATTGCCTAGGGCAGCTTCTACTAAACTGGCTCGATAGAACAAACTGGCATCTTGTATGCCGAGTGCGATCGCATCTTGCAACACACCCTGAGCCTCACGATATCGGTTCAACCGCGACAGCGCCCAAGCCAAAGTCTTCAAGGTCTCAGGATCCTGGCGAAGGCTGGCTTCTGTCTGCATTAGGGTCAACGCTTCCGGTAAATCTGCTTGGTGACCTCTCGCCAACAGTAACTTTGCTAAATCCCGACGATGACCAAAATGATCCAGATCCTGGTGATCGCGAAACTCATGTTCGGCTTTAGCCCAGAGCTGCTTGGCTTCCGTCAACTTTCCTTGGAGGACTTTCAGTTGGGCAAGTCCCTGCAAAGCTACATGATCCAGACCATGAGAGGTTTCAGGGTACTGGAGCAGTTGTTGATAGAGGGTTGCGGCAGCGCCATAATTGCCCTGACGGGTTTCCAGTTCCGCCAGTTTGACTTGGGCAAAAGAAGAATGGGGCTGTAGCTGTAGGGCTTCTTGATAGTACTGTTTTGCTAATGGTAGTTGGCCCCGATGGGCATAATAGCGGCCTAGCAATGTTCGCGCCCAGGCAGATTGAGACAGTTGATCGGGTTGTTCTAGGGCCAGGGCCTGCTGGAAATCTTGGAGGGCAGCTTGATCCTCGCCTTGGGCTACAAGGACCAAAGCCCGAAGAGTATAGCTAACCAAGGTCGGAGCCTGCTCCACCAGTTGATCGGCCACGGGTCGGGCCTGATCAAGCTGCCCTTGAGCTAGCTTGCTGGTCACAACAATTGAGAGGGCTTGCTGATTTGTGGGATTCTCTTGCAAGACTGTCTCAGCGAACTGTAGGGCTTCCGTAAACTGATGTTCCGCTTGAGCCACTTTTGCCAGGGCCAGCTGAGCTTCGGGGTTATTGAAGGGTAAGTTGACCAAAGACTGACGGGCGGTTTCTTCGGCCTCGTGATACCAGTGAGTGTTGCCAGTTGAGGAGGCCAGTTGCAGATAAAGGGTCGCGAGAGCGGCTCGGTCTAAACCATCTGTGGGATTGGCCTGAATTCGATTTTGGTAGAAGGCAATCTCGTGTTGCAGGGCATCTGTTACCGAATGTTCGACCGCATGGGAATGGGATTCCTCCTTATGAGAATGAGTTTCCCCCCCATGGGAATGAGCTCGGGCTGGCTGCCCCAGGTCAACGCTAATCCCCAACACTAGGGTGAGCGTAATGCCTGAGAGCAAAGAAGTGCGGGACCATTTCCAGATATTCAAAATCATTGCAAAACCTCATGGTGAATCAGTAAAGCTTTCATCCTCTGCAAGCCAGGGCAGGGAGATCCGCAAAGGATGAAAGCAAGCGGCTTTAGAACAGTTAGAACAGGGAGACTTAGTTGGGGAGCGCCAGGTAAGGAAACTGGGTTTGGAGTGGACTGTGGCCCTGAGAGGGATTACCAGGAGTGCCCTCATAGGAGACGTTATCCGTGGTGATCGCTCCGTTGGTCAAAACGCTCAGGGTAATATCCACCACATCGTCTTTGAGCAAGCGACCGCGAATGGGGCTGCCTTTGCTATTCAGGGCATTGCCATAACCGCTGGCATCCGTGGTATCAATTCGCATCACGTCAGGCAAGAAGGCTTGCAGTAAGGTATTGGTACGCTGGTCATCGTTGCCAATGGCTTTGAGGGTTTGAGCAGCTTCATTAACGATGGGACCCGCAATTTTGGCCGCAGGCTTTTGCCCGGCTAGGGCAGCGGCTTCAAAGTCAGGACCGACGCTGTTAAGGGCATTAAGGAAATCATTGGAAACAATCAGCCCTTCATTGACTGCCGGACGGGCCAAACGTTCCACTTGTCGATACTTACCGCCTTTGCCTCGGACGGAAATGGTTTGCCAAACATCAAAGGTCGTAGCACCAGAATCATTCTGGAGAAATTTGATGGGAACACGAACTGCGATCGCATTAACGTTATAGCCCGTTGTAAAGTCTACGGCTTTGTCAGGGTCCCGGAATCCCACGGCTGGTCCTTTGCCTAATGCCCCGGCTCGGACTCGGAAAAACTGCTCCACATCAAAGAAGAAGGGATCTTCTCGGAGTCCGGCAAAAACGGAGAGGGTCTGGCCGCCCATGGGCACTTGGGTGGTTTTGGGGTCGCTATTGAGGGGAGTGGTGATCGCTTTGCCCACATGACTACTGCCGTCGCGAATCGTGGTGATTTTGACGGTCTGAGTCTGATTGGGCTTGGGTTTACTAAATTCAAATCGCAACGTCACATCCGGCTTACCCGTGGAGGTGGCATCGTTATCGGGGGTGCGAGCAATATGAAATTCGTAGCGGGCCTTGTTATTGAAATAGTATTGCTGCCGTGCCACCGACCGAGGATTGGTATTCATAATCAACACCAAGTCATCGGTGGAGGCGTTGGGATTTTGATCGCCTTCCCGGAACACATATAAGTCCGTCAGGTTGAGATTACGGCTCTTGGTATTGGTTTCACCATCATCATGATCCGAAGCCAAGGTAGCGGGGGCAATGCTGCCCAACGAGAGGCCAAGTCCTAAAACCACGCCGCTCAATTTCAACAAAGATTTAGCAGAGAATCGGCGGGTAGCCTGATTTTGACGAGGGTTCGATAGCATGTCTATCTCCTGCGAGTACATCAATGCGTTGACAGCAACCGGAAAAGGCTGCAAATTAACTGATAATGGGCAGCAGAAGCTTGTCCGCCCTCGGGCAGACTTCGCCATTAACTTCCTTTCATTCAGCAATCTGTAGGGGTATACGCTAGGGGTTGGTGATTGGATCTGTTTCTCGAAAAATTTGTTGGAATCACGTGAGTTTAAATCGGGAATGACCGTCCAAAACACCAGTGAGGACTTGGTTTTAATCCACCAAGTGGCTGAACAGAATCAAGCCGCACTATCGACGTTGTATGACCGATATGCAGGCATCATTTATGCGATCGCATACAAAATGCTGGGGTCCGCCGAAGAAGCCGAAGAAGTGGTCTTGGATGTGTTTGATCAAGTCTGGCGCACCGCCGCTAAATATGATCGCAGTCGCAGTCGAGTCGATTCTTGGCTATTTATGCAGGCCCGCAGCCGCACCTTAGACCGCCTTCGTAAACGTCAGCGCCAAGCCAAAGTCGTCGAAGCTTCCACGGTGAATGCACCTATCGAGTCCGATACCAAAATGGCCTTGCCCGAAGAACATGCCCTGATTCAAGAACGGCGTGATCTCGTCCAAGTTGCTATGGCCCAAATTCCACCGGAGCAACAGCAGGTGATTGAGTTAGCCTATTTTCAAGGGTTATCCCAATCAGAAATTGCCAAGCAAACCGGCCTATCTCTCGGCACTGTTAAAACTCGAATTCGGCTGGGCCTCAGTAAGTTGCGAGGCATTCTCGATCATCCTTAAGGAGTAAATAAATGCGAGAAATCTACCCATAGACAGATCCAAAGTCATTTTGAGGACGTAATACTGGTATAGGCTTTTTCATCAACTCATCTCAGCATAACCAGGGTCAGAGATGAACCTGCTTCAGTCTTTCGATTAAACATCCCCACAACCCACAGGCTAAGATGTAGCTATGAATCACTCAGCCCCACAACCCAAATCTGAAGAGCTTTCCAACTGGGCGGCCTTATCGGCGCTGGGGGCTTTGGATGATGCGGATCAGCCAGTTGAAACCTTGTCAGCGGAGGAACTGGATGCAGAAATCGCTGGGTTTGAAGATGCGGTTTCTGCGATCGCATATAGCGTTCCCGCCATGCCTATATCTCCCAAGCTGAAGGAGCGGCTGTTTCAACGGATTGACTCAACAGCCCTCAAAGCACCTGAGTTATATGCCCTGATGTCTACACCGATTAATGAGTTAATTGAATGGTCTAAGTTGATGGATTGGCAAGCGGTGCCTGATTCTGACGAATTTAGCTACGCCATCTACGAAACTAATGAGCTACACCGCGAATTTGCGATATTCGTCAAGTCTGATCAGGCTGGGCTATTTCCCCGACACCATCATGCTGCGGGAGAGGAAATCTTGGTTCTTGCGGGGGATGTTGTGGTGGATGACCAGGTGTATCAGAAGGGCGATCGCATTGTGTCTGCAACAGATACCATTCATCAACCTGCCACCCGCAACGGCTGTCTTCTGTTCTGCGTTGCCTCAATGGACAATCAATTTGTGTCTTAGATGTCAAAGTAGACATCAGTCTTTGCGACCATAGACCGTCATCTATTGATTGACTGCTTTGGGTATCTTCTGATTCGACCATCCCTGCATAGTTCATCCAAGGTTGTGAACCATCAACTGGCGGAACATTCCGCAAAGAGCTTTTCCAAAGCTCTGCTAGGGAAATACCTAACAGTTCAGCTTCTTGCTTTGCAGCCTGATATTTTTCTTCAGATAAGCTACTCTGGGTGCGAAGCATCATAACGGTAAGGCTCACTGGCGTGAGCAAATTGAGAAAAGCACAAAATAGTAGCGTTTGCCGAACGTCCAGTGCAGCCAATGGTTAGGTGAAAGAAAATTGCCAAATGACTAGCCATCAAATACTGAATATAACCATATCAGGGCTGTTTTAAGTTAGCAGCGAAAAAATAATATCGACCCGATTAGCAAGCTTAGTCATCGCGGTTTTGAGGGATTGATAGTCGTTTAGCCGCAGGATATTAATCCCAATAGTTCTAAGCACTGACCAATTGAGCAGTGCTTGTTCATCTTCGAGTCGATAATCATCTTCGCCAAAACAACATCCTTCGGCCAATGCAACCGATTTTCAATGCCCCAATGTTCTCGGACCAGAGATTGCCAATGCTGGGGTGAGGTGGCAGCTGAACTGATGTAATAGGCCGTATTGTGATACTCCTTTCCTTTGCTTTGTGCCCCATCGTTGGACACAAAGCACAGAGCGAATTGCCTCCCATTCCTGTAAGGCTATGCCGACAGGCTCATAAACCTGTATACACCGATGTTCATCTCGTCCTCTACTTTGGGCGGAGTGGATGTGCTCAGCCATGGGTTTAAGACACTCAAAGTAAGTCTGGAGGTGGTCGTAAAGTCTTCCCTGATTGGATTTGACCGCCACAAGATAGTCGTTACCCGAGGCCACAATCTTCTCAAGTGTTTTTTTGGGCGTGTAAGGCATCCATGGTAATCAGCAAGCCATCGAGTTGAAGGGTTTCCAACAAAGCCTGGACGACTTTGATTTCGCTATTATCCTCCTGAGTGAGGGCTTCGAGCTTGAGGGTGATGCCTGCTTCCACCGCAAATAAACTCACCAACCCTACAAAACGCTGCTTCCCTTGGCATCTGTCAGCCCCTGACGAATCCGTTTGCCATCAATGGAGGCTGCATAATTATCGGGAGAGTGAGTCTGGGCTTTCGAGAGCATCCATGCTTCAAATTGGTGGCTCAACGCTTGGAAGTCAAGACCCTTCATCACTCGACGAAAGGTACAGTGAGACGGAACTTCGAGGCTCTCAAGCCCCAATAGCTCACTTAAAGGCTGGCGATAATCGCTCACAAAGGTTTCTAACGGACGGTACCCTTGATATCCAGCAAGCATGCCCATCACCATCAATAGCAACAGCAGCCATAACGGATGAATACGGCCATGGGCACTGCGGAAATCCGGGACTTGCTTCAAAGTATCGATTAGATGGCTCATCGGTCTCTCTACTGTTGGTCAGTAGAACCATCCTATTTTTTCTAGGAGGAACGTAAAACAACCCTGAGTCTAACAGCAGCCCAAGCCAGTAGAGCAGTAAAGGGCATTTTATTTACAGTTCTAATAATGTCATAAAACAACTTATCTGCTAGGTGTCTTTGGATCTTACAAAATTCAAGCTTCCCAGAGTGATCACGATATACAAGACCGCCATGTTTAAAGGCGAAATCATGGACAATGGACGCAATTAACATTACTCCCAGTGGTCGTAAGACACCAAAACTAAGAAAGCTGACAAGCCAAGGAAATGGGACAGATGCGCCATCAAGATGAGTTTCTGCTTCGCTGAGAGGAACTGATTGGCTTTCATAAGATCTCGGGATAACAACAGTACCACCTATCTCTTTAGGATATCTGTCGTTAAGTATCCCTATATGTATTTCCCAATCATGTTCTAATCTAAAGTATCGTTTTGCACTAGCACCTCGAAGAGATGCAAGAGGTTCACCGATGCTAGTTTTGAGCCTTAAAGGAACGAGACTGGGCCACTCTCCAAACTTAATCTCAACAGATCCAGTGTATTGCATCAACTCGCACCCATTTATATAGCCTAACTATGGTTATACGACAGACTGACGTATAACTCTCCTATATAGAATATTAGATGCCAAGTGTCGTATAACAACTTTCCAACGGGAATTATATATCAAGTGTCGCCTAATACCCCTGATTTGGATAGTATTGCGACATATTGTCGGATAAAACCCCTATTCTCACCCCTATTGAATCAAGCTTCCCATAACTGTAATGTCTCCTGGTGTCCAGAAACAGCCTCCACGCCTGCTAGATCAAGTTCGTCAATCAGCCAGACTTAGGCATTTTAGTCACAAGACTGAAAAGTCATACATCTACTACATTCGATCATTCATCCTGTTCCATCAGAAACGCCACCCTCGTGAAATGGGAATTGACGAGATTCATATCTTTCTCTCTCACCTAGCCATTGATAAACAGATAGCAGCCTCAACTCAAAATGTGGCATTGAGCGCTTTACTGTTTCTCTATCAGCACGTTCTGTCAATTGATTTACCTTACATTGACAATATTGAACGCGCTCTCAAGCCAGCACGGTTACCCACAGTCTTTTCACACTCTGAAGTCGCGAAGATTCTAGACAATATGAGTAGGGGCCACTTGTTGACAGCCAGCTTTTTAGGCTTTGGCGTTCTCCTGCTTTGTATCTCTAGCCACTGATAATCGTTCTTGAGCTTCAGCCACCCATTGATTCACTTCTGGTTGAGTCTCCAGAACAATCGGATTTTGCTGGGCTTTGGTCAGACACTTCTTCCAATCGGGTAGTGCTTGCTGTTTCTCATTCTTCGCTTCAGAGACTTTAGCCAGCATACAAAACGGATCAGGGGCATTCGGTTCAATCTGGGCTGCCTGCTGAAGATGGTGTTCAGCCTTCGTGAAAAACTCTTGATTTAGCCGTGCCCACCCTAAATTCTTGAGGAGGTTGTATTTCAACTGTTTGCCTTCAAGAGTCTTTGTATTGCCCTGTTGTTCTAGCTTCCGTAACCCTGCCTGCAATAGCGGAGCCGCTTTGCCATACTCTTCATCGACAATATCCAGCTCAGCTAGATTGTTATGAGCCTGGAGCCAAATCATCAGATCATCACAATGGTCAGCATTAGCAGCATTACAGTTCACAAGATCTTTCTGAGTCACCACCAGCTGATACTGTGCTTTCGCTTTTTCAAGCTGCTGCAAATCTTCATGGACCAAGGCCAGATTGAAATGGGCCTTAGGAAAATCTTGCTTCAGGGCAATTGCTCGATTAAAGTCCTTACGAGCACTGTCTAACTTGCCATTCTGGTAATGAGCTTCGCCATTCTGGTTGGCCGTTTCCGCAAATCCAGGCAATGCAGCATGGATACCTGCTAAACATATAACTAGAATCAGGGCGAAGGTAAAACTTGCCTCCTGCCAATAGCGCTTATTGATCCGTATCCGACTGAGAATACGCTCATAGGCTTGTCGGCCAGCTTGAGTTAAAGCACCTCCACCCGCGAGCAATGCCAATAGGCTTTGGCCGGAGATCATTAATGTTGAACCCAAGTCGATCCCCCCCGAGAAGAGACGGGTAGCGGTATCGGTAATTAAACTGGCCGAGATGGTCAAAATAACCAGGGTTCCGGCATTAAACAGCCAATCATATTCGTTCCACCAATGCCTCGGTTCTGGGGCCCTGAGAAACCACCACCAAGAAGTTTGGGGCGGATTAACCAACTGCTGCCAAGCCTCTAAGTCAAGGTGAGTGGCAATCAAGACCTCATATTTTTTGAGGTAGCAATCTAAATCCGCTAGCCGCAATAACTGCTGAGAACTCAACAATGATCGCTCCGTCATAAAGACCTGGATTTGATCCCGACAGGTCAAAAGATTGAGAATTTCTTCGGGCTTAAATTTTGCCTTTGGGCGATCAAAGATTTGCAAGCTAACACGATACTGATTCAGCAGCTTGTTGAACTCAGGTGACTGAGCAGGCTCATCAACCGTCAAAGAATGGGTATGCATCTTTACAAGCAGAATTGAATAACAGCAGTCAAGATTCAGGCGCAACCAATTTATCTAGCAAAAGCTAAAAATTATGCCATCAGCTCTTGAGAGAAAGATTATTTTTATCATAAAAATAAGCAAAAATATCTACAGTGAGTCTGGCTGACTGCCTGACAGAAGTATCTCAAAGCCTTTATTTTCATAGTCTTTGAGAAAAGAGTGGAGCGACATGTGAAGCTAGATTTAAGCACAAATCAGCGTTACTCAAATGTCAGGCTCCACCCAAATTTATCGTCAACTGTTCTCCTTTTACGTCAACACAGCCATTATCGAGATTTGCGTCATCTCATGACCCTGGGATGGATGGTGAGCGCCTTAATCTGCAGTGAACGATTATGCTTATCTGCTTGGGAATCCTATGTCCCCTGCCGAGCAAAAAAGCCCAAAGTGTCGAGCGTCGCTGGCAACGCTTTCTGTGCAATCCGCTCATTGATGTCCACAAACTGTATGTCCCTTTGGTCCTTCTAGCGCTTAAGAACTGGCGAACCCATCGCCTTTACCTAGCGATGGATACCACGGTTTTATGGAATGAATACTGCATGATTCATGTATCCGTTGTCTGCTGTGGCAGAGCAGTACCGTTGTTATGGAAAGTATTAGAGCACAAGAGTGCGGCGGTTGCTTTGAGGAATATCAACCGCTATTGCGTCAGGCCCGTTGGTTATTACGGCAGCATCCAGATGTCATGTTGTTAGCAGATCGTGGGTTCGCGAACCATCAACTGATGAGCTGGTTACAGCAGAGCCGTTGGCATTACTGTCTGCGTATCCCATGTGATGTCCTTCTCCATGGCCCCGTCAATGTCCAAGAGAAGTCCGTAGGTTATGGCCATCCAAAGGAGAAGCTCTCCTCTACCGTAATGTCGGGCTTTGGGATGATGGCCTCTATCGGTGCAATTTGGTACTGGCGAATATCCGAGGCGTAAAAGAACCATGGGCAGTGATTACAGATGAATCACCCTCGTTACAAACCTTGTGGCAATACGCCTTGAGGTTTCGGGTGGAAGAATTATTCCTCGATAGTAAATCTGGTGTGTTTGAGCTTGAAGAGTCGAAAATTCGCTGTGCTGATGCTCTGGAGAGGCTGTACCTGATTGCTGCTGTGGCACTGCTATACAGCACGACTCAGGGGATGGCTGTTCATATTAAAGGGCTACGCCAACAGGTTGATCCCCATTGGCACAGAGGCATTAGCTATCTCAAGATTGGAGCTATCTCAAGATTGGATTGCGGTGGCTCAAGGGGGTGGTCCATAAAGGACGGGAGTTGTTGATGCCAGTCCCCTTATTCACCAAGGATCCGCAACCGTATTTTGCCTCTAAAAAAGCTCAAAAGAAACACTACAACAAAATCTGGTTCTCTCGTATCCGCTCTCTACAGTGCAAAGCTTTATGAGCTATGGAATACAAAGATCTGTCAGGCAGTCAGGTGAGTCTGGTCACTATCACTAATAGTTCTAAATAATCTATTGAAAGCTATCAGGCTAGTCACTAAAAGTTATGGGATTTATTAGTGCTAGCTCTATTTTTGCATTTAGGCTAAACCAGTCAAAAAAGTAAAAATTCTTCGATTTTACCCATCAATTCATTGATATACAGGTCTTTTAGCCTTCAGTGTATCTCAAATAGAAAGAGAGATAGTTACGTTGAGTGAGCATCCTAAATATGCTTTATTGGCTCTCGACAAGAAAGACTTCAAGAGACATTCTTGGATTTCTAGACAGTGAGCGATCTTAAGATTCTATAAAAAAGGTAAGACTAAAAAATCTGAGTACAAAATAAACAAAATTAAAGAATGGCGTAAAAATGGCCATTTGAAATGATGTTAGATATTAGAGCCTTGCATGAATTAGACAGCTCAGTTTTAGAACAATCATCTTTTTTATTTCCCATTTGTGGAACCTGGAGATCTAGACAATGCCAACTGTAGATTCACTTCCCATCGAACAAAAAGTTGCTTTCCGCCGAAAGTCCGTTCAAGTTATGCGAGATCTGTTCGATCTCTCTGCATTGATGGTTTCAGTAGAAGACTATCAAAAAGCAAAAGATAATTTCTTTTCCCCTGCTCAAAAAATCTGGTTTATGTTCGGTGGTACTATCAAGCGCTTGGAGCCAGGCTTAGGCAACCAAATCGAATCCCACATCAATGCCATCAACCCTCTGTTGGATCAAGCTGCTCCCAATCGTGCTTTGACCGCTAGTCTAGATGAGCTGAATCGATTGATGGCATCAGCTGTAACGATTAGCGATGCCAAGCTTTAGTACTGCTGTCAAACTAGACTGAAATTCTTTTCAATCCTAGAGATTAGGAGCAATTTCAGCAGGTGAGGCAATCGATCAGATTTCAAAACTGAATTTCGTATCAACCTATCTCAAATTTATCTTTCTGGCGGTAGATAGGTTGTTTTGTGCTCTTTAATGATCAAACCATCAAACCCTTAAGGTAATTAACCATGGATAGTCGTGATCCGCGAACTGAACATGTTGATGATGAATTTAAAAAACTAATTTCAAATATTGCCCGAGCCTTTGGACGTACCGCACAAATTAAAGGACGGCGAGCGACCCACTCCTACGGCACCGTCGCCAAAGGGGTTTTGAAAGTTCTAGATACCCTGGATATCCCTCAACATCAAACATTTAGCGCAGGCAAACAATACCCAGTCTTACTACGCCACGCCAATATCAAAGGGTTCCGCGATGACGCCATCCTCGATGGGCGCGGTGCGACAGTCAGGATCCTAGCGGGCGATGCCCAAGCGCCGCTATCAGATTTAAACCTAGATGAAGGCATTGTCGATATCCTGATGAGCACTGGACGCTCCTTTATTTTGGCAGAGGCGCTTTCCTTTGCTCGCTGGGCAGCAGGGCCCATGAAATCGCGAGCCGCCATGCTGCAGGAATTTCCCAAGATTGCACCCATCTTCCATGAAATTATCCGCGACCCAGACTCCTACACTCAACTCCACTACTATTCTGAGACAACCTACAGTTTTACTAGCCTCGATCAGCAGTCATTTTTTCTCCGATATCGCTTGGTTAACCGCCAAAACCCATCTGCAGACACGGGATGGCTGAAGCCTGAAGAGGTGAAACTACCTTTAGATTACTTACCTCGCGTCGCCAGCGATACCCGGCCCGAGACTTATCTACAGGACGATTTTCGCCAACAGGTTCGCAGTACAGGGGTCAGCTATCTGCTACAGATTCAGCTGCAGCCCGTTTCTGATGATGCTGCAGTGAATGAAACAGCCAAAGACTGCACAATTCCCTGGGAAGAAGAAGACCATCCGTTCCATGATGTTGCGGTGTTGGACTTGGATAGCATTTTGCCCGATGAACTCGCGGAAGCCCTGGAATTTAATCCCTATAATGCACCACCAGAATTGAGCTTAATTTTGGCGAAGACAGCGCGTGAAACAGCTTCTGTCAACCATCTTCGCTCTGTTGTCTATCAGATCTCTGCCAATATGCGTAAATATCAAACTCCTAGCTCCAGCCTAGTGGATTGGGGCAGCGGTCACCAGCCGTCCCTCCATGAACAATACCCTTACGGCACGGGCAAAACTCCGAGCTTTGATAATACAAAGCCGTTGCCCGCGAGAGTAAAGCCAAAACCACGCTACTGGGCTAACTTTGGCCTCAAGCTGATTCCCAATCAACAGCTAGATCCGGCTTTACCTGAATTAGGCATTACAGGGGCCTTAGATCTGATGGGTACCAGTGTGGTTTCCTATATGCCGCCCAACCTAACCCGCAACCGATTGGATAAATTTAGCGATGATTTCTTTGTAGAGCGCCGTCTGAATGGATTTAATCCAGGCAAACTCAACCGAGTGACGGGACATGCCTGGCAATATCAGGTGTGCTACGACTGCAGCAGACACCAGGTGGAACCTGCGGGCCTTCTCCCGTCAAAGATTACAGCCCGGTTTCATTTCTGTGGACAATACCTGCATCCCCATTCCATTCAATTTACTCTGAACGGCCAAACAGAGACTCAGCAACCCGGTGATGAAAATTGGGAATGGAGTAAGCGCCTGTTCCGCTGCGCAGAATTCGTCTTCCAGGAGGCTCAATCTCATCTAGGACGAACCCACATGAACCTGGATCAATATGCCATGGCGTATTACCGGAATGTGGTGAATAATCCCATTCATTTACTGCTAGAACCCCATCTAGAAGGTCTCTTAAGTATCAATAAATTAGGAGCCAACCTCATTAGTGGACCGACAGGCTTTATTCCAGAAGCCTCCTCTCTAACGCCAGAGGGCGTGGATGATGTCCTTAGAGATGAAATCAGTCACCTCAGCTATCATTGGACGCCCCACCGTCAGGCCCTGCCCGATCGGGTACTGAATAACCATTATGATCCGGCTGCGATCGCAATGTGGAATCTCTTGACGCAGTATGTCAGGGAGTTCTTCGAAGACCATCAGGCAGGTATTGAGGAATACTGGTCTGAGATCCAAGCCATGTCCCACGATCTGGTCACTCACTCGATTCTCAAACCAGAATTAGGAACACTCGCCGTTCAAAACAATGCTGACTTACAACAGCTTTGTGTATACGTTATCTTTCTTAGCTCTTTTTTCCATTCATGGGTTAATAACAAGCAGTACGAAGACGGTGGCGATGTCAGCTATAGCACCATTGGCATTTGGGACACCCATCATCCAGAGTATAACCCTGAACATGTTGCTAAACGGGAAGAACAGCAGGTTAAACTTCTCTGGACACTATCCCATGTTCGCTACAACCCCATCATGGATGTGGGGCCAACAGCCCTTAAAAACTTACTTTGGCAACAGCGGCAGCACATTGAACCAGGCATTCCCCTAGCCAATCTTATGATGAGCACCAATATCTAATGTTAGCTGCATGGTGAAGGCTGCGATAGTTTAACAGTAGCGAGAAAATCAAATTCATAGCCAACCAGGATTAGTATTCAATCCTGGTTGGAGTTATCTAGTCTTAACCTAAATTACCCAACGGGTTTAGATCGTCCACTGCAGCCAGCAGTTCAGGCATAGAGAAGCGTAAATCTTGGTTCTCTTTGAGAACCGAGATAGGGCTATTGGCAATCAACCCAACAAATACTTCTGCAATAATCCGACTCCCTACTGGTCCTAGCTTATTGCCATTATTGCGGATTTTAGCTTCCCGCAAGATGTAGTACCACAGCGGAGTTTGCTGATCTAAACCGTGTTTCAACAGAATGTCACTATGAGGACCATTAGCAATTTCAGCAGCGGTAATTGGCGTAAATTTTAAACCCGCATTTTGCATCGCTTGAGCTACAGCTTGCCCTGACGGTAACTTCATCAAGCGTCCTCGCAATAAGTTACGAGTCGCCAAAGAAATCATAAAATCGGGTAAATTCATGCGCTGAAATTCAGGTAGTGTCTTCAGGGCAAAGGAGAGTCTCGCATCAATCTGTCGAGCAAAGTTGAGAGTCGGATCGCTATCGATATCTGGAATGCCTGAGAAATCATATAGACGAGTCCAATCCACAATCCAGTTAGTCGGTACAGTGGGTTTATCAAAGAAAGGAGTATCCTCTGGATTAGCAGATCGAACACCACTACCACCAGAAAACTCAAATAATAGGTCTAAGGTTGCCTGTCGCTCTTGATCCGAGTTGAAAACTCTATTCCATTCATACACCGTACGGATCATGCTGTGCCCCAAACGATAAGCAGCTACAGAAAATTCAATCGGCATACATTCTGCCAAATCATCCGTATAGAACTTACGGCCATACGTCAGAACATCTTTAAGAACATCTACCTCGATTAAACGAGGCAAGAAATCCTTGAGAACAATTGATTGATACAAAAAGACCACCTGCCGTCTAGCTTTCTCATACAATGCCTCCCCTTGTAAGGTAGAACCTTCTGCTACTAACCGATCTACCACCGCATTGTGAAATTTAATAAATGCGAGGTGGGTTTGAGCAACAGCTAGATTTTCATCATTGCGCGAATCACCAATAATGGCCGACATATCTTCTCTACGGGGCAGATCATTGGGCAGCGATTGATCAATGCCAGGAATCTCGCCACCTGGTTCACCATCAACGGTGGGACTGGTCATGCCCACTCGGAGATGTACACCATCTGATTCAAATAACTCAGCGCTTAGTTTGGGACCACTCCCATACAGGCAATCCAAATCTAAAGCCGGGGTACGCACATTCATAATGTCCGTCGGATCCACGCTGTCATCCATCAAATCAGAGGAATCATCCCGGGTAATATCGTGATCAATAAATTGGCCTAAGTAGGTATAGCCCGCCGGAATATTGGAATCACCTTCTGAAATAATATCTTGCATCTCTGATTCCATAGCTAAGCCAAGCTCGATCAAAGCCTCGGTACTAGGTTGTGCTCCCTCGCCGAAGAGACGACAAAATATTCGCCGCGGCTTGGTCGGCGGATCTCCTGGGCTAGGATCGATTGGATCAGGAACTGGAACAGGGAATTTATCCGCAAATTTTTTAAAGACATTTGTAATGTCCGGTAGAGGGATAAGAGATCCTGATACCCAACCAAAATTTTTAAGAAAGTAACTTTCTCGTCCATGTTTCATGGTTTTAAACCTATAAGAATATTCACTTGGCACATAAGCTAATTGCGCCATCAAGCGTTTAGAAGCACTCACGCCAGACAAAGCACATAGCTGTACCTATACATCATTTAGGTCAAGAATTTTTACGTCTTTCTTATTACAACTTATATAATCCAAGCAGTATTTTTAAATACAAAATCCTACTAATAAATCGACTTTGTTAAGTAAAATATATATATTTTTATTCATAGCTAAAACTACAGTTATCAGCTCTAACCCTCTATCTAATCTGCGGTCAAAAGGTTATAGATTTAGGCATTAGAGCTGAGACACATCTAAAATCTAAATATTGATCCGCGATCTTAAATCCCGCAAATCATACCCCAGTGCTTCAAAGTTTTGCCATTCTCTCTTTAGGATTGAAATAAATTCTCTTGGAATATCATTCTCTTCATTCTTGGTTAAATATCCATGTTTGACATCAACTAGAATATTGACGATAAACAACTGAAATGCGGCATCTTCAACAGAATAATCAATTGCTAGACGAGCATAATCAATTTCTCCACCATAGTTGGCTTGATTATCATTGCGCCAATCATGCCAAATCGTTGCATGATAGATCGCATAGGCACAGGCTTGTTTGAGATTCTGGATATCCTGTTCACCAGGATGAGTCATCGTTTCTGTGATTAGACTAATTGCCTTTTGATTCGCTGGTCTTTCGACACTGACTTCATTATTATCAACATACTGTTCTCCATCTGCGATGGATGGAGGAACCAATGGAACGCTATGGTTTTCTAAATCTTTGGAGAAGTAATAAATTTCTTTCCAGTCTAATTTGATTTTGTCTTCATAAAGCGAAAAGAATTTATCAACGTATTCATTCAGAATATTCCAATATAAATTCTGAATTTTCGAATAGGAATGCTGGCCAGTAGAATTCACCTCACTTCTGGGCGACCAGTTCTTCCAATTACATTGACCCAGATCATCTCTCATCACATCGATTAAAGAAGCTGAGTTGAGGGGGGAAAGCGCAAGGACTCCTTGATCTCCAAAAATAATATCTTTCCCAAATGTATTAATTGCAGAAACACTCTTTAAATGGGGATGAAGAAGTTTAAGGATGGGACTTTTTTGAATATTTCGATAGAGGGCAATAGCATACTGCCCCACATTCAAATGCCCTCTGCCTAAATGTCCCTTGACCTGTCCATCAATAAACTCAGCAATACGGAAATACAGCTTCGCTTGCTCCCACTTTGCCCCATCTCCAGGCTCAGCCGAACCATCATCGACAAATTCAGGAGGGAAAGACGCAATTTTCCTTAGTTTCCATTCAATTTTTTGGGGAATCAGCTGATCGTTCCCATCTTTCACCATTGTTAAATGAACACTAGGTGCTTGATGAATTTCATCCCATCTATATTGATCTAAGTTGTAGCGAACATGAAATTGTCCATTGCTATCTCGGGTCATTAGCGCTGGCGCAAAACCATTTAAAGTGGCATCAATAAAGAACTTATCGTCTCTAGATTTACCATTCTCGATGGTGAGGTTTTCTGGGAAAACAGTTTGCGCTGCTTCAATCGAATCCTGTTGTCCAGCATTCCGTCTTTTTATGCCCCATGGGACTGATTTAAGCAGTATTTTACGAGTCTGTGGTGCGACAAAATTCTGGGGAGAGGCAAAGATTCCTGCTCCTTCCGAACGTATCAGTGGGACTGCATAATCGGGATCATATTCCCAATCAGCAATCAAAATAGTACCGAAATCATAGTTTCCTTTTACATTCCTAGGACCATCTTCCTCGTAGATCACATGAGGCTGACTTTGATAGTCCAATCGGATGACCTTAACGGTTAGATCGGGGGTGTCACCAGCATCATCCGTATCATATTCAATGTTGAACTCGCCCTTGTCGTTCGTTCTATCTGAACCGACTAGGTCGTCTAGCCCAAAATCTCGGTCCCAAATTTCAATTAATGTATCTCTAAAGGGCGATTGATCAAATTGTCGAGAAATTTTGCCGGAAACCGTTTGCTTA
This sequence comes from Acaryochloris sp. CCMEE 5410, assembly GCF_000238775.2. Taxonomy (NCBI): domain Bacteria; kingdom Bacillati; phylum Cyanobacteriota; class Cyanophyceae; order Acaryochloridales; family Acaryochloridaceae; genus Acaryochloris; species Acaryochloris sp. CCMEE 5410. The sequence continues at coordinate 3,168,833 of NZ_AFEJ02000001.1, forward strand.
ACCATGACATTAGGCAGTAGTTCTACATATTACTCATCATTTATATCCATGGTTTTTATGCATCATTATCAAGAGTTAATACGTTAGAGTTGCTCGAATATTTCACAGGAGAACGTTATTTTTTAGGCATAAGCCTGACAGCATACTTGGCACAATCGGGTGGGCAAATTAGGCATCTTTACATCAACTTATGGAGTTGTGAGGCTTAGGCTCCAGCGGTGACACGTCGTCATCAAAACTCGCTTAATCAAATGTGGATAGGTTAGGTTTTGGGCTTGGGCGATTTGGGCGAGCGATCGCAAAGGATGTAACGTCGCATCGGCATTCACATCCACCAGATAGGCTTGCCTCTGTTGGTCTAATCGAAAATCAAAAGTTGCATAATCCAAAGGTTGCAGCAGATTCATCAATTTCCAAGCCGCACTCCGCAGGGGCTGTAAGTCTGAATCGGCCAAGCTAACATTGACTTTCTGAAACCCACCCTGACGCTTTGCTTGCAAATCCAAAACCTGCTCCTGCAGTGCCTGACCTGAAGGGGTCAAAGTTTCCACGGCACCTAGTAAACTCGGTTCGAGATTGCCAACCACCCCGACCGTGATTTCTCGCCCCACAATCAACGGTTCACAAATTACTGCAGTTTGGAACTGGGATTGAAGCTGCTGCACCTGTTTCTGCAATACCGCCAGCCCATCCTGGGTCTCGAACCTTTGAAGTCCTAAAGAATAACCTTCACAGGTGGGTTTCAGTAGCGATACGGGCCAAGGAGGTAATTCTGTAATCGACTCCCCCAAACCAAAGCGACGCCAAGGTGGCGTGGCAATGTTGCACCAGTCCAGAACTGGCTTAAGCCAGTCTTTGTTTAAGGTCAAACTTTTGGTGGCTGCATCACCCCCGGTATAGGGAATGCCTAGGTGTTCTAACAGTGCGGGGGCTAGGGCTGTGCGATTGCGGGACAGAGCCCCAACGGATAGATTCCACACTAGATCAGGCAGATCTTGCTGCTGCCAACGGTGCAGTAAATTATCCAGAGACCCAATAGCATCGACGGTATGACCTAAATCCGTGAGGGCTTGGGTCACCGCAGCTACTTCTTCCGGTTCGCGCCAATGGTAGTGAGTGTTAACTTGGGCCTCTGGTGCAGCCATCAGCTCCACTTGGGAGTCAAACAAGAGGCCAATCTTCATGATGGCAGGGCATCTGGTAGCCACATCGTTTGTGAATCAATCGGCAAAAACAGAATGTCAGGATAATCATTGCCCCGCCGCCGCTGGTGCCAGCGCCCGATCAGCTGTGGCTCAGGGCCAGGGGTGAGCCCAACAAGTTCTAGCTTGCCGTCTTCATGGGTGAGGATATAACGAAATCGCTTAACGGAGCCATTGCAGCGTTGGCGCAGTCCTTCGACTAGCTTAAGTCCCTCCAGAATTGGCAGTTGAAAATGGAGGGCATGTTTAACCGGGCGAGGATGGAATAGATATTGAGGCAGGACGCTGAGGCGATGCAGTCGTTTAAATAAGGTTTCCATCACATCAACGGAACTGTTGACCCCCTGCATCAAAGGGATTTGAGCCGTGAGCAGACAGCCTGCTTCTTGCAAGACGGCGAGGGCCTGCTCTGCCGCTGGGGTAATTTCACGGGGATGATCGAAGTGGCACTGAAAAATGATTTGAAATCGCTCTTGATACTGAGCTAATACCTGAAGCAACTCTGGATCGGAAGTAAAGCGGCTGGGGAGGAAGGCGGGCAGTTTGGTGCTAATGCGAATTTGCCAGAGATGGGGAATCTCGGCCAGGGCTGCGAGTAAATTAGCCAGACGGCGGGTACTGGACACCATGGGGTCCCCCCCGGACATCAGCACATTGTCGATTTCAGGATGGGTTTGGATATATGCGATCGCAACCTGCAAATCCTCAATGGTTTCCTTAGTCATCACATCCTTGCTCATTAGGCGGCGACGAAAGCAATAGCGGCAATGTCCCGCACAGGCTTGGGTGACGATCAAGACGGCAGTCTGTTCGTACTTATGCTGTAATCCAGGCACCACCGTTGATAAGGCTTCACCACTGGTATCGAGAGAGCCGTGGTCATCCTGTTCATACACCGACGGTAAGAGCAGCTGCCGCAGCGGATCGGTGGGGTCTTGCCAGTCGATCAGTTGGGCATAGCCCTCCGGCACCATAAAGGGGAAATGGGTTTGGGCAGCGGTGATGCGATCGCAATCCTCCTCCCCCAGAGGTAAAGTCGTTGCCGCCGTTTGCGAAAAATGCAGACTCGCTTTGAGTTCATCCCGCCAGGCCAGGCGCTTAGGCGTCGATAATGTCATCCCCTCACATTCCCCAGATAAATCTTTGAGAATCAGCCACACCTCAGATCCTCGGTTTACAATAATGCCCTAACAACGGATGCCCTAACAACAATGGAGCTGAACGATTGACGGCCTCCTTTTGGCGAACCCCACTACGACTGCTGAAGTGCCGACTGCGTCAATCCCTCAAAGAGATGCGGCGGGGCTATGGCCAGCCGTATGCGCAGCAGCAAACGCCGATAAACTCCTCCAGATTTAACCATCTCTGGAGCCAATGTCAAACCCCCATCAAGCAACGGTCTACCGCTAATAACCTCCACCAGAATCGGCTGATCAATATGAGCTTAGCCGCTCAATTCGTAGATGGCCTGATTCTTCAACCCCAGCAAATCTTCGGCTTTTGGCGATGCATCCCTCAACCGACCATTCAAAATGGCTTTCAAGCTGGCCCCATGCTGATCCGAGGACAACTAACAACGGATGCTGGCGGGGGGCTGTGCCAAATTTCTACCACCTTGTTTGGCGCTTTTCTGGCGGGCAATTTGGAGATTTTAGAACGGTCCAATCACAGTGTTGATACCTATGGCGACGATCGCTTTTTTACCCTGGGCCAAGATGCAGCCGTTGTGTATGGCTATAAGGATCTGGTCGTTCGCAATCTCCATCCCGTTCCCCTCCAGCTGCGCCTGCAAGTGGATCAAGCTCAATTGACCGCCACTGCCAGTCTTTGGGGACCAACCCCCATTTCTGACGCTATCTCGCTAAACTCTGAGGTGATCCAATCTTTACCGGCTCCCCCAGATGGCATTCCAGGCTGGCGGGTGCGCACCCAACGATGGGTCCAACCTCCTGAATCACCCAAAATCCTCACCTACCAAACCGAAGATACCTACCAGCCCTCCCCCCTATGAACCCACCGATTCAGGTTTCTGCCGCTCAGCTTCGCGCCTTTCTTACCGCTGTTTTAGCAAACTATCCCCTGCAGCCTGACGCTGCCACTGCCATCACCGATCATTTAGTCCAAGCCAATTTATGGGGCATGGATTCCCACGGGTTGCAGCAAATTATGGGGTATGACAAAAGTCTGCGGAGCGGTCGGATTAATCCTCAGCCCAAGTTACACATCCAAACAGATCGCCCCACCATGAGCCGGATTGAAGCCGATCGTGCGCCTGGACAGTATGCCGGTCAGATCGCCATGCAACAGGCGATTACAAAGGCTCAGGAGATGGGCATGGCCGTGGTGGGCGTCACTAACAGTAATCACTTTGGCATGGCGGGCTACTATACGCGGATGGCCGCTGCTGCCGGGATGATCGGTTTCGCTACCAGCGACACCAATGTCGTAGACTTAGCTCCCTATGGCGGCAAAGAAGCCCGACTCGGCAATGATCCTTTTTCCTGGGGCATCCCTAACGGGGACATGCCCATCGTCTTGGATATGGCGGCAGGAACCGTGAGTGGCGGCAAAATTAAACATTTCGGTTATCAAGGACGGCCCATTCCACCCGAGTGGGGCTTAACGGCGGCAGGAGACACCACCTCTGAAGCGCAAGCAGTGGCGGTCAATCAAGCCGCTTCGCCCAAAGGAGCGGGGATGGCCCTAGTTGCGGATCTGCTCTGTGGTCCGCTTTTGGGAACGGCGGCAGCTCTATTTAAAACCAAATCCAGGCACGATCACATGAACGGTACGGGGCATTTTTTCTGGGTGATGGATCTGGCGGTCTGGTCTGATCCAGAGGAATTTGCGGAGCGGGTGGGGGATGCGATCGCAACTCTAAAACAAACCCCACGCCTTGACCCCCAACAGCCCATCTATTTCCCCGGCGAGTTGGAAGTTTTAACAGAGCAAACTCGCACCCAACAGGGAATTCCTGTACCCTATGCTCTAATCCAGGATTTGGCCCGTCACTTCGGCCCTGACTTGGTCACTCAACACCTAACGCCTGATCTGTCTCTCTCCCTGAACGCTTGAATCAATCCACCCCAACGAACCAGAGCCGTTTAACGGCGGCAGGCTTTCTCGGTCTCTACCTCCACGGCATTGTAGTCGCCATGCCCGGTGCGTTCCTTCAGCAGTGGACCGACACCTTTGGCGCAGGCGTCAATATTGGTCTGTTTTATACTCTCTTTTTGATCAGCAGCCTAGGGGGATTAATCTGGGTCTCTCGCCAAAAATATCGCCATCCCGTCTTTGCCTTCGCCTTTGCTGCCATTGGCATTGCCTTTATCGCCGCCGCTTGTGCCCCTCAGTTTGCATGGATTGGGGGTGCTGCCCTTCTACTGGGTTGGGGAGATGGCATTCTCAACTTCCACTGCAATAACTTGGTGGGAGAGCTACATCCTCGTCGCAAAATCACCATCTTAAATTGGGCCAATGCCACCTTTGGGGTCGGGGCTCTGAGTGCTCCTCTGATCAATGCCGCATTACCGTGGCGCTGGGCCTTTGGCTTCGTGGCAATGGGAGCCATGTTAGCCATTGGCCTGGCATGGCAAGCCCCCCCAGTTCAAAATTTTCAGCCTCGCCATGATCGCGTTCAGTGGAATATTGCTTGGCCATTTCTGCTGGTAATTTTGCTTTATGTGGGTTTGGAAAGCTCGATTGGGACTTGGAGTGGGTCTTACCTCAGCAGTCTGGGCTGGAGTAAGGGATGGCAAAATGCTTTGCTCTCGGCTTACTGGGGTGGTTTGACCCTAGGTCGCCTAACATTGGGCGTTTGGGTCGGCCCTCGCCCAGTACAACGGTTGCAGATGTTATTTCTGGTGGGTGTGGGTGCCATTGCACTGACGTTTTTTCCCAGCTTTGGCTTTCTGTTTCCAGTGGCTGCCATTCTCTATGGCCCTACGTTTGCAACCATCTTTGCCCTTTTGCAAGGGCGTTGCGGTCATGTGGCTTTGGGCTATATGTTCTACGCTGCCTATCTGGGCAAAACCCTATTCCCTACGGTCTTAGATCAAATCCCTGATCCGATTAACCTCCGCTTTGGGTTTCTCAGTCTTGCCCTACTTCTTGTGCTGAGCAGTCAGTTTTTACCAAGCACATCAGCAAAAGATCATGGTTAAGCCTTAAGAAGCTGTCGTCATTCCAAACAGCTATACAGAGTCTTTAGGCTTCGATGATGGTCATGATAGCTCCATTGCGATCTCTATCATGACTACAAAAAAATCTTGTACATGCCAGAAATAATGTCGCCTAACACTGCACTTTGCAGCTGGGTTGAGAATCACTAAGAAAACACAGTTTTAAGGCCTACATGGCCTTATTCAAATCTACGTTTAAACCTGCGACTTTTAGTTCTTTAGCCAAAGTAAATCGCCAAGCACCTGCTGAATCAATATCAATATACAGAACACCGAGAAAGTCAGAAGGTATTTCTACATTTCCTTTTCTTAAGACACAGACTCGCTTTCGTCCTATCTTCGCAGCCATATAACCAAGTTCAACTAGAAGGGAGCATGTCACCTTTGCAGATTGTTTTGAAATCGTTCAGGATACAAGTGTTGCCCAGAAGTCTTCATCAATGAACTCCGAAAAAGCAGCTCAACTCAAAGTCCATCTTGATGCGATAGCCCAATTACTGTACGAAGAAAGCGATCCAGAGAACCTGAAGACGCTAGAAGGTATTGAGATGACGGTGCGTCAGCAAATTCAGACCCATGTCAGTCCCGAACTCGGTCATTTTTTATCCGCACAGCTACTGGCACAGCAGCAGGCCGCAACCGACGCCTGAAAAGCACCTTGGGCGTTCTAAGCATTACAACTCAACAGGCACAGCATCTAGCCGTTTCCCCCTATCGTCAAATCAGTCCTCATTTAGAGAATTGTTGCTTGCGCATCAGTGCCAATGTCTCCTATGCTCAAACTGCTAAAGATGTGGCTTATTTAACTGGGATTCAGGTACCAGCCAAAACCCAGCAGCGATTGGTGCATCAACAACGGTTTCCTACCCCCAGGCTCATGAAGCTTTAACCGAAGTGAGTGTAGATGGTGGCAAAGTGCGCATCCGCACCCCTTTAGGACACCCTTGTCAGTGGAAAGACTATAAAACCCTGGCAACGCATGTGGGACTCATCGCGGATTATCACAATAATGCCCGGCTCATTGACTGGACTCACCAGCAACCGTTAGCCTCTCCACTGACTTGTTTAGGGGATGGTCATGATGGCATTTGGAATATCATTCGTCAGCTGAGCATACCTGAGCAACGGCGAGAGATTCTGGACTGGTACCATCTGGTGGAAAATCTTCATAAGGTCGGTGGGTCCCTCAAACGTCTGCACCAGGCTGAGCAGCTCTTATGGCAGGGGAAGGTTGATGAAACCTTGGCTCTATTTGAGTCATTGAAGAAAAGCAGGCCCAAGTCTTTGCAACTATGTTCGCAAACATCGGCATCGGATCGTCAATTATGACTATTACCAGAGTGAGCAAATCTGCTCTATTGGGTCTGGGGCTGTTGAATCTGCTATCAAGCAGATTAGTCGCAGAGTCAAAATTTCAGGGGCGCAGTGGAATGAAAGTAATGTCCCGCAAGTGCTGGCACATCGGTGTGCTTACCTCAATGGCTTAATTGGAATGCAAAGGTGACATGCTCCCAACTAGAACGTTTTGTCGAGCACGAGGCATGAGGTCTTCTGGTGATGCAGAGCTTGCTCCAACATCATCTGGAGTAAATAGAACGACAGCATATGCAGCATCTGTATGTTTTTCAAGCTTTTCGATTATAGTTTGACCTTCATTGGCTTGCTCATGGAGGATGACAGCATTCAAGCCTAATTTTTCAATGAATCTTGCAGACGACTCTTTGGCTTGTTCATCATGACCATGAATAATAAATACATTATTACTATTTGCAGAAATTACGTTTCCTTTAGTGTTTATTACCTCTTGTTCTTTAAACAACAGGTCATGTGTATAGTCTTTCCCTTCTGATAAAGGTAATAATCTACGATCTGTTCCCAAATCAGATATACCCAAGTGCTTCATGCTGTTGTTGTATTGGTCAGCGTAATAAGATTTTGGCTGCGGAGTATTTGTAATTTTTATTTTTTGGAAATTCTCAATATTTTTGACAATCATTCCATCAACAGTAAAAACTCTGCCAGAATGCCAAGGTGTTATGATCTGTTGGTTAAGTTCATCAAATGTCAGGTCATTAAATACAGCAGATCTATCTCTTTTCTTGATATCTCCTACCAACTCAACATAGCAGTGCCAATATTTATCAGGAAAAATATTTCCTTTTTCCATTTCTCAATTTACCTTTTTGCTGAGTTGCCCTAACTATGCTTCATGATAGGCATATTATTTATCAAGCTATTTTTTGCTTTTGGAGAGAAAACCTAGCTCTCCAAATTTCTCGGCCCTCGCTTAGCAGCCCTCATCAGACGTTTTCATAGACTTATCTTAAAATGTACTGTAATACCGTACATTTTAGCTTGAGTTCCAATGGAAAGTATCAGTGTCAACCAATTCAGAGCAGCGCTAAAAGAATGCGTGGAGAAAGTGATTAGCCAACACAATCCGCTAAAAGTGACTCGGCGCAATGGAGCAGACTTTGTAGTGGTCAGCGCTGAAGACTGGGAGCGAGAGCAAGAAACACTACATATCCTGCAAAGTAGTGACTTGATGCAACAGATTTCTGCCTCCTTTGCCACTCATCTAAACCAGCAAGGTTACAAACCATCCACCGAGGAAATGGATGAGATCTTTAGTCTTTGAAGGTAATACCTGGAGCGCCTATGAAAAGTTGCGAGAGAAAGATAAAAAACTGCATAAAAATCTCTGTAAAATCCTCAAAGAGATGCTGCGAGGCGATCCTAGCTCAGGACTCGGCAAGCCAGAACCTCTGAAACATAATCTCTCCGGTCTGTGGTCCCGCAGACTATCGCAAAAAGATAGGCTAGTCTATCGATTTGATGATAACTACATCTACATCTTTGCCATCGGTGGTCATTATGACCAAATCACCTAGAACTAGCACATTCCGCAATCGGACTGCCATGTACGATAAAAAACGCACTACCAATGGCTTTCTTGATACTGTGAGACTCGATCAACAATCCGTTTCACATCAGACAAGTAAAAGCGACTCCAGTTAAAACAGTTGCATTCAATAATCCGCCACTGTCGATCAACCCGCCCAACATCAAGAACAAAGACATCAGCCGGAGTCCAGCTAGCAATACACTGAGCTGCAAAATCTAGAAGCTCTTGCGGTAGAAAAGCTTCTGCAGTAGGGCGATACATTGACCCTGTAATTACCTCACCATTGACGATAAAAAGTCGCCATTCTGCATCCACTTCATACCGTTGTCCGACCACAACCTTATCTGATTGGCGATGAGGAACATCTAGCAATTTTCGATACATTCGCCGAATGTCTTCATAGCGAGCAACACAGCCCGTAAAAGCCTTGAGATCATCAGGGGGTTTGATAAAGAAAGCAGCAGATGCATCAGCCGCCATTTTCAATAAGGACGACCAGTCCATCACCTGGGCATCGTAATTGAGATAGGCATGACCAAAGCCTTGGGTATAGGCATCATGCGTAAAATTCTGAGAATCGTAGAAGACGCCTTTTTGAACCTGCGCATCTTCCCTGGCACGGAGAATCAGCGTTGTGACACCGTGAAAGACAAGGGGTGGATCAACCTCAGACATCTTTGGTAAATGCTTCTGTCCTGGTTGGACCGTGACTGGGTAAAAAGGCTGCTCCAATTGTTCGCAAGCCGCTTGCAAGAGCAATGCAGAATTAGATTTAGGAATATTGGATTGTACAACCCAAGTTGTTTTCTCCATAACTCCAGTGCTAATAGGCAAGATAAGGCATGAAATGATCTAGGAGCACCCTGTGTAAATCCACAAACTGTCCTTAGCTTAGCCATATTGCCACAGTTAAACTACTGTTTCTGAGCAACAACGCTTACCGTCGCATAGTAAATGGCCCAGGTATTTGGATCTTCTGCGAATCGGCCATAATGATCGATATCCGCCTGGGTAACTACACCCGTTGCCAGATATTTCTCTGCCAATTGCACCGTAGACATTTTCATCATGGTCGCCATGCCCGACCCACCCTGAGAGAGATGAGTATCCACCTCTACAACAAATGACTGTAAATCATAGGCTTGTATTAGAGCAGGCAACTTCGCACCGAGGCTATAATCCATTCCCCGCGCTGTAAACATCTGCTCAATCGCCCGGTTCACATTATTCACAGCCTGACAAGTAGCATCCTCACCTGCAATCGCCCGAGCAGCCGCAAAATCAGGTTCTTCTAGGACGATCCATCCCCCCGGTTTCACCAACTCCAATACCTTCGAGAGGACTGCATGAGCATCAGGATTATGGATCAAAACATAGCGGGCATGGACTAAATCAAAGGATTGTTTATCTAAAGGGAGCTGCTGGATATTGCCTTCCAAAACCTCCACATTACTGGCCGCCAGATTAGCTACAAATCGCGTGTCAAGATCAACCGCAACCACCTGACCGTTCTCTCCCACTGCGCTTGCCATCCATTGTGTAATGGACCCCGCGCCTGCCCCCACTTCCAAACATCTCCAGTTCGTCGTCATGCCCGTTGACTCCAGTCGTTGACGACTCGTTGGATCAAAGATTTTTTCAATGGCCTGGAGCCGCTCTAGTTCTTGAGCATATTGAGTCTCAGTAAAAATGTATTTAGCAGTCGACATTTCTTCCTCCCCTCAGCCATCGAGTCCTGGACAAATCCATATATCCAATGGGGGCAATCCCATAAGCCGTTATCCCTTACCCCCATCAGTACATAGCTAAAGATCTAGCTCAGCACAATACCTCAATATATCTATTGCTACATCTCAACGGCTTACCCCCAAATAGCCTAACCGACCTCTAGCCTGAGCAGCAGAGGCTAACCACAAGCTCAAGCATTCACAACAGCGCAGGCTATTGCAAAAAGCCAACCCCTTGACCAATTAATAGTAATTATGTACTATAAACCTCAGATCTATTTGTAGCTCATTACCTTCACTCAGATCTGATATCACTCAACAAAGCACCCACTTTTCACTCCTATTAGGTGGGTTTAGAATCATCCCATCATCACTCCGTTTGCAAAATCCACCTCCTGTTTTCCTGCCCAATCCGTTGATTAGGTCATCGATATTTAAGGAACTTCTATGCTGACGCTTTACCAGTTTGAGCCTGCCTGGGGTCTGCCCAATGCCAGCCCATTTTGCATGAAGCTAGAAACCTATTTTCGGATGACGGGCCTGGAATATCAGGTCGATACCAGCGCTGATGTGCGTAAAGCGCCTAAAGGCAAGCTCCCTTATATCGAAGATAAGGGCCAGATTATTGCTGACTCTAATTTGATCATCGAATACCTAAAAACTACCTATGGTGATCCGCTGGATAGTCATTTAAGTCCTGCTGATACTGCCATTGCCCTCGCCATGCGAAGGCTAATTGAAGAAAATCTTTATTGGGCACTAGTGCTTCACCACAGTGATTATGACAGGGTAGTTTGGGGATAGAGTCGGCTGAGTTTAGTTCGTGCATCATCCACTGTAAATAACCAATTAACCGTCGTTTTATCTCGGTTACGCCTTTGTTCCCATGCAGTGACCTCATGCCGGAGTTTTTCAATATCAGGAATTCGTCGATTTAAGCACTGCCTAGAAAGAGCCGAAAACTCAAACTCAACCATATTGAGCCAACTGCCATGTTTTGGAGTGTAGTGAAACTGGATGCGACTGAGAATCCTCAAAGCTTCATCAGGTTTGAAGGTTTTGTAGAGTGCAGCGGGAGTATGGGTGTTGAGATTGTCTAAGACAACGTGCACTTGTTGAGCATCAGGAAACAGACCATCTACTAGATACTGCATGCACACCCCAAAGTCCTCACTTTTTCGATGCTCAGTCACCTTCAAATGTCGCCAACTTTTAAGCGGTTGAAAAAGCCAAATATATTACAAGTGCCCTTGCGCTCATATTCATGGTCGTAGCGTTGGGGACGACCGGGCTTTGGTGGACGGGGCACCCGGGTTTCGCCAATCAGTTGGCAAGGCCGTTCATCAAAACAAACAACAGGCTCCTCAGGATGGTAGGGTTGGGCATACAAATCTAGAACGTTCTCCATCCGCCAAACAAAGTCTGCGCCTACAGTAGAAAAACACCACTGCTCTTTTAGCCACGGCTTAAGCTGTTTTTTCGAGCGTGCGTCGCACCGTTTCATCCGATAGGCTTTCGACGACGTTGAGTTCAACTAGCCGTTCTGCCAATAGCTGCATGGTCCACCGGCAACAACCGGTAGGTGGGTCGCTACAAGCTGTCGCAATGAGCAAGGCCTCTGCTTTGCTATCGAGCTTCTTTTGCCCCCCTGGCCTGGGACGCTCATTGAGGGCGAACTCCACACCACCTTCCACAAATTTCTGGCGAGTACGATGCACGGTAGAGATGCCTGCATTGAGCATTTGAGTAATGGTGTCGTCTTTGTGTCCCTTATCTGCCAACATCAAAATCTGGGCTCGTTTCATTTTTCGCGCTGACAAGGTTCCACGTCGGGTGAGTTGCATCAGCTCACTGCGTTCTTCAGGCGTTAGCGTCACAATATATTTATCAGGCATGATTGGTTGGCTAAAAACAGCTAGATTGTTTCTAGCTTACCTATCTAATTCAGTGTGGTCGAGCACTAGTTTATACCCGCTGGATTGATGAAGAGAATTGGCAGAAGACTAAAGCCGTCTATTTCTCCGATTTGCCCTTTCCCCTCCGCCTTTTAGTGCCCAAGATTGCCCGCAATACTGTGACCCAGAATTTACAAGGGCATGGCATGAGGCGGCATGCCGAAGCAGAAATTTACCAGATCGCGGCTTTGGACATTCAAGCCCTTTCAGACTTCTTGCAAGACAAACCTTATTTTATGGGTGAGCAACCCACGACGTTAGATGCCTCCGCCTATAGCTGTCTCGCTAATATTTTGAATGAAACTCTAATATCCCCTTTAAGGGATAAAGCGGCTCAATTGGAGAACTTGGTAATGTATTGCGATCGCATGCATCAAACCTATTACGCTTAAAATTTCCAGAACACACCTCTTCACTCAAAAACTAAACCCAAACATGTAGCAATATTCAGGCATTAAAGACTATGGCCCGGTCCCGTCAATTAGAAGAGAACCAACTTCTCCTAGCTGAATTGCGAGAGTCTCCCCTAACCCCCGAAACTGTTGAACAATGGCGTCAGATCCTACACGATACCCATGCCTCAACCATTACCCAAGCCGCTAAAATTTTGGGCCAACGGGGACTCACTGACCTCAACTCAGACCTAGCAGAGACCTTCACCCGGTTAATGCAAAAACCCGTTAAACGCGACCCCAACTGTCTAGCCAAAGCTGCTATTGCCGACACCCTCTACCGCCTAGAATCCCATAATCACACCCTATTCCTCCAAGGGATTCGGCATGTTCAGATGGAGCCCGTTTGGGGTGGATCTGTGGATACTGCCGCTACCTTACGGGGCAACTGCGCCCTAGGGTTAGTGCGCATGCATTATCCCAATGTAATGACCGAACTAGCCGATTTACTCGCCGATCCAGAAGGGCCAGCCCGGATGGTCGCGGCCAGAGCCATTGCCTATACCGAAGATCCTCAAGGGATTCCTCTACTGCGGCTACGAGCCAAGATAGGCGATGAACCACAAGTTTTATCAGAATATTTAGCAGCTCTATTAAAGTTAGCGCCTCAGCAATCAATGCCTTTCGTATCCGAATTCTTAAGGGATACGAATCAGCAGATTCAAGAATTAGTAGCCCTGGTTTTAGGCGAGTCCAGACAGCCAGCAGCACTAGACCCTCTACAACATTGGTGGCAAGGAATCCAAGATCCTGAACTGCGCATCACCGGACTTCTGGCAATTGCCATGCTTAGAACCGACGAAGCGTTTCAGTTTTTGCTAGGGCTGGTGGCAGATGGCAGTGACAAAACAGCCCAAGAAGCAATCCAAGCCCTAGAAATTTATCGACAAGATTATGACCTCTGGCAACGGGTCTGTGAGGTACGAGACAATCGCCATCAGAGTTAAGAAAGACACAGCTGTGCTTGCACAACATTCCGGCAATATTTCAAACACCAAAATCATCAAGCCTGATATCGCAGCAAACCACGCCATTCTCAGCCGTGAAACCGATCTTCATCTAACGCTTTTACGGCAATGGGCTTGCATGAAATACACAAGCCCATTGCCTCAATCACAACTCTAAGCAGTTACCTAGCTAGCACAGAGGGGAAGCTTGAACTTCTCAACACCCTTCAGATCAAAGTGAATTGAGTAGCAATAGAGAATCTTAAAGCAATAATCTCCTTCCTTAGCGCCACAGCTAACTAAAACAAGTTCCCGTGATAGGCAAGATTGCTTGTCCGGTTTATGAGGATCGCAAGGGGGCAAATCACCAAAACAAACAAACTTAGCGGGCTTAATGTAAACAGAAGGTGTGCCATCAGGTAACTCCGGTACTGGTGTTCCATCTGCTTTAGTCACAACAGAAATAACGACCGTTAAATCTTTGAAGGTCACATTTGAATACGGATTACAAGCAGTAATACATAGACACTCCGTATCTGTGGTTTCAATCATGTCCTTGGGTCCATCACCCCAGTGAATTTGGAAACAGGGTTCCAACTCTGGGATGTCTGCAGGTTTGCAAACTTTCGCTTTGGGATCTTTAGCGTGTGGATGGGGATGGCCCGCGTCAATAATGCACTCTTTTGCTTCACACTCTTTATCGAGTAGCCGATCAGCAAAGTCCTCAGCAAGTTTGCAGATTTTGGGATCTTTACTTTGCGGAAAGTCTGCAACAAAGTCTGAAAGGCTAGTTATTTTGGTAGTTGTGGGGTTGGTGGCTGGATTAACCATCTTTTGTGTCTCCTGATTAGTGAATTCATGAGTCACTGGCTTGTCAATAAACCAGGACTTAAGTTGTTGACATAATTGGCTAAGAAAATTGTTCATTTCTGCAGTAGCCTCTGTTCCGAATGACTATAAAAATCTGCTTCGGTAGAGAAAATGCCTGAAGATTTTTCTGAACTACTCAATGGTCATAGCAGTCCAAATCTCAAGCAATATTGACTAACTGAGAACACACTAGTAAGTGTGCTAATCCATTCTTTACTATGTCTATAGCAGCGAGTGGATTGCACCTTGATATCGAGACAAAAACCGATCAATCATCAGTACTAAGTTTCTCTCGAATCATCCATTTCTTCGGCTGAGACTCTTGATAAAAGAGAGTCTCTACATTTTTAAAAAATCAACACAAACCCATACTGATCAGTAGTTTTAGAGATAGTTCTTAAACAGCTTGACCTCTATCAACCAGTGCAAGAGAGTCGCTAAATCAACCTAGCCTTGTTGAAAAAGGCTAACGTCATGCAATACTTTGGTTATTTTTTGAGAATCTAGTATTTCAACTGGAGTCATCTTTTCTCAATTAACCAAACTGGTTAGAAAGCTGCATTAGCGCTAAATTTTTTAGAACTATGTTTATTTATCATTTTTTATATTTAACTTTACGCAAACGCAACATATCCTTAACATTTTTTCGAAGTATTTTTTATGCAGATGCAATGATAATGAGCCAAAAAATTAATAGATATTTTTATGCTTAAATCAAAATTTTCCATCAAAAATTCAGTCAATCTTTTCTGGCTTTGACTTTGCATAGAACACTTAACATGCATGCTGTAAGTAGCTTTTCTAAAGCTACTGAATATAAATTTTGAGCATTCCTGAATATCTGATTCGGGCGTAAGCACAGAATCGGGGATGTATGGCTCAAAGAAAAACGGGTCAAGGACAATAGATCCTGTACCCGAATCAAAAACTTGTCATGAGCCTAACATCGCAATTGCCAACCGTACTAGAGCATCACGAATTTCTAGAACAGGTCGAAGCACTCAAAGAAGCACCCAGCCTGAGTCAGATGGTTTATATCGTTCTGCAAATGGGTTTGTTTTTGGCTCGCTGGCTTCTGGAGGATGAACTCTCACGGCGAGCAAAACAGTATTGGAATGGCCGAGGTGTCCCACTTGCGGAACCCGCTTGCACTCGAAGGGATGGGAATCTCGTCAGATGCAGACACTGGTGGGAAATATTGCCTGAAAGCGACGGGTGGGTCGTTGTCCCCACAGGTGTCCAGGTAGTCTATCCGCTCCTTTGGATCAATCCATTGGGATTACCTCCTATCAGCACAGCAGTGAAGAATTGGTTCGTCTAGGCTGCTTGTTAAGTCTATTTATGCCCTATGAACTGGCCAGTTGGATGCTGAGTCAGTGGAGTGGTTTATCCGTCAGCTCATCAAGCTTGTGGAGTTGGGTGCAAGTCATGGGCAACAAAGCTTATCAGGAGCTAGAGACTCAACTCAAAGCTCAAGCCTCAGGTGACCAGACTCCTTGTGAAGCGATTTCAGAGGTGTTGTCTGTTCTACCTTTGGCCATTGCTGCTGACGGTGTGATGGTGCCCTTTCGCCCCACCCCGAAAACCCCCAAGGGAAAAATCCAGTGGCGAGAAGTCAAAGTTGCTATCTTAGCCCGCCTAGGAACACGGGGCACCCGAGCACAAAAGCGTGTCCCCCAACTACTACGTCGAAGACTGGTGGCAGTATTGGGCGATATCGACCAGTTCATCCCCTTACTGCACCTCGAAGCCCGCAAACAAGACTTTGAATCAGCCCCAAGCGTCATCTGGTTGAGTGATGGGGGGCGAGGCTTCTGGCGAGTCTACCGCACCTTGTTCTCTCACTGTGCTGTGGCAGTTCTCGATTTCTTTCATGCAGCAGGCCATCTTGCACGAGCAACAAAAGCGATGTTTGGGGATGCTCGCTCTGCTCAAGCCCAAGCCTGGTTCCGGCGCTGGCGACACCAATTGCGACATGGGCAACACCTATTAGTATTGCGGTCCTTGACGATGTTGATTCACTCACAATTGTTTACGGGCAAATCTTTTACGACGTTGCTCCAGGTACAGGCTTATTTCCAGCGCCATCTGCGACACATCCAATATCGCCACTTTGAACAACTACAGATACCGCTGGGGTCAGGAATGGTCGAAAGTGCTTGTAAGTGGCTGATTCAACAGCGCTTTAAGGGGGTTGGTATGCGCTGGAGTGAGGATGGTTTCAATCATCTACTCATGCTGCGGCTTGCCTGGGTCAATCAACGGTTTGACTCCCTATTCCCAGGGGTAACCATTCCGAAGTCTAAGGCATCCCCGATCCATTAGCTACGCCCTCTGATTCAGCCTGCATCGATACTCTAGATCAACCTGTACAATAGGGACTTGTGCGA
The DNA here is from genome assembly GCF_000238775.2 of Acaryochloris sp. CCMEE 5410. Classification (NCBI taxonomy): domain Bacteria; kingdom Bacillati; phylum Cyanobacteriota; class Cyanophyceae; order Acaryochloridales; family Acaryochloridaceae; genus Acaryochloris; species Acaryochloris sp. CCMEE 5410. The sequence goes on from NZ_AFEJ02000001.1 coordinate 3,185,462, forward strand.
TTGGTATAGAGTACATGGCAAGCCCTGGATCTTCTCCCTTTTCCCCTGAAGAAATTGCTGCTGAAGGGCTAAAGCCCGAAGAATACGACGATATCGTTCAACGATTGGGTCGCCATCCCAATCGAGCCGAGCTGGGCATGTTTGGCGTCATGTGGTCCGAGCATTGCTGCTACAAGAATTCCCGGCCTTTACTCTCGCAATTTCCCACGGAAGGCAAGCATGTATTAGTCGGTCCTGGAGAGAATGCTGGAGTTGTCGATTTAGGCAATGGCCTCCAGCTCGCCTTCAAAGTTGAGTCCCATAACCATCCTTCTGCCGTTGAACCGTTTCAGGGTGCGGCAACGGGAGTCGGCGGCATCTTACGAGATATTTTCACCATGGGCGCCCGCCCTATTGCCGTCCTCAATTCCCTGCGATTTGGTGATCTAGACGATGCTCGCACCCGCCGTTTATTTAGTGGGGTGGTGGCCGGAATTGCCCACTATGGCAACTGTGTGGGCGTGCCGACCGTGGGTGGTGAAGTTTATTTTGATCCTGCCTACACGGGCAATCCCCTCGTCAACGCCATGGCTATGGGCCTGATGGAGACCGCTGAGATTGTCAAAGCTGGGGCATCAGGCGTGGGTAATCCGGTGCTTTATGTGGGATCTACCACCGGGCGAGACGGTATGGGAGGGGCGAGCTTTGCCAGTGCTGAACTGGATGCCACCTCTGAAGTAGAAGATCGACCCGCTGTTCAAGTCGGTGACCCATTTTTAGAAAAATCTTTAATTGAAGCCTGTCTAGAAGCCTTCCAAACCGGAGCGGTGGTTGCTGCTCAAGATATGGGGGCAGCTGGCCTGACCTGCTCCACTGCCGAAATGGCAGAGAAAGGCGGCGTGGGGATTGATCTGGATTTAGATCTAATTCCCAACCGAGAAACGGGGATGGTGCCCTACGAATATTTGCTCTCCGAATCCCAAGAGCGGATGTTGTTTGTGGCCGAAAAAGGTCGGGAACAGGAGCTGATTGATATCTTCCACCGTTGGGGTCTACAGGCCGTCGTTGCCGGTTCAGTCATTGCTGAACCCATTGTCAAGATTCGGTTCCAAGGAGAAGTAGCGGCAGAAATTCCCGCGACCGCCTTATCCGACAATACGCCAATCTATAAGCGTGAGGTGTTAGCTGAACCCCCTGAGTATGTCCAGAAAGCACGGGAGTGGAGTTGCGATCGCATCCCCCCTTGCACCGCTGAAGGCATCGAAATCCAAGGCCAGCAAAACTCTTGGTCAGATATCCTCCTCCAGCTTTTACAAGTCCCCACGATTGCCAGCAAACGCTGGGTGTATCGCCAGTACGATCACCAAGTCCAAAACAACACCGTCGTCTTGCCCGGTGATGCCGATGCCACCATCGTTCGCCTTCGTCCCGTCGCCCACCAAGAAACCCCTGACCCAGGCGTAGAGTCTAAAACCGCCGTCGCCGCCACCATCGACTGCAACGCTCGCTATGTCTATTTAGATCCCTATGAAGGGGCCAAGATGACTGTCGCCGAAGCCGCTCGCAACTTGAGTTGTGTGGGCGCTGAGCCGATTGCTGTGACCGATAACCTCAACTTTGGCAGCCCCGAAAAACCTATTGGCTATTGGCAGCTAGCAGAAGCCTGCCGAGGACTCTCAGAAGCCTGTCGCCATTTACAAACTCCTGTCACTGGCGGTAATGTTTCCCTCTACAACGAAACCTTTGATGCCGATGGTCAGCCCCAGCCCATCTATCCCACCCCTGTGATTGGCATGGTGGGATTAGTGCCCGATCTCACCAAGACCTGTGTCCAGGGCTGGCAAGCAGACGGCGATCTGATTTATCTACTCGGAATTCCCCTCGACGCCCAAAGTGACCTCGTTACCCTCGGAGCCACGGAATATTTAGCCAGCATTCATCATCAGGTAGCGGGTGAACCACCCCATGCCGATTTAAATCTAGAAGCCCAAGTCCAAGCTGCCTGCCGCCACGGTATTCAACAGGGCTGGCTCCACTCGGCCCATGACTGTGCAGAAGGGGGAATAGCCGTCGCCCTAGCCGAGTCCTGCATCAGTGGTCAACGAGGGGCTGACATTCAAGTTCCTACCGGTTCAAACCGTTGGGACCAGGTCTTATTTGGTGAAGGGGGGGCCAGGATTGTCGTTTCTGTCAGCGCAACTCATCAAGCAGCCTGGGAATCCTATTTACAAGAACATCTACCTCAATATTGGCAACAGATAGGAACCGTCACCACCCCCAATTCAGAGCTCACCCTCACAACAAATGTTCATCAAACCTTAATCAAGGTTAGGATTGAAGAGGCCACTCAACGATGGTCTCAAGCCATTGAGTCCAAGCTGGCGTAAATCCAGGCTGCTTGAGGCTGAATAAGGACAAATGTTTGTAATGTGTCAGTTTTTCTGGTTTATTCAGTTTACTTAACGACTTAAATATGTTTCCTGCTGCTTCTGCTCCATCGATTCCCACTGGCAACGATCCCGTTGATCCCCACCTTTCCACCGAATCGTGGTCCGAAGACAAACCAGAAGAAGCCTGTGGCGTGTTTGGCGTGTTTGCGCCCGGTTTAGAAGCCGCCAAGCTAGCTTACTTTGGTCTCTATGCCCTCCAACATCGAGGTCAAGAATCGGCAGGGATTACCACTTACACCCCAGAGGGGAAAACCCACACCTACAAAAACATGGGTTTGGTCTCTCAAGTCTTCTCAGAACCGATTTTGAATGACTTACCCGGCCATATTGCCGTTGGTCATACCCGCTACTCCACGACTGGTTCAAGCCGAGTCGCTAACGCTCAACCCGTCGTCGTTGAAACCCCTAAAGGCTCAATCGCCCTGGCCCATAACGGCAATTTAGTGAATACCGTCGAGTTTCGCAAAACGTTACTGGTCAAAAACTGTCCCCTGGAAACCACTACAGATTCTGAAGTGATTGCCTATGCCATTGGCGAAGCAGTCAAAGCGGGCAAGGACTGGTACTCCAGTGTGATTGAAGCTTGTCAGCAATGCGAAGGGGCCTTCAGTCTAGTGATTGGCACACCGACCGGCATCCTCGGCGTTCGCGACCCCCAGGGAATTCGCCCTTTGGTTCTCGGCACCATTGACACGGATAATCCCGATAAACCCCATTACGTCCTCGCCTCCGAAACCTGTGCCCTCGACATCATCGGGGCAACCCACGTTCGTGAAATCGAGCCAGGGGAAATTGTTCATATCACGGCTGACGGCATTACCTCCGATACCTGGGCTCCTAAGCCTGAGCGGAAATTGTGCATCTTTGAGATGATTTACTTTGCTCGCCCCGATAGCCATATGAAAGGCGAAAGTCTCTATAGCTACCGCTTGCGTCTGGGTCACCATCTCGGCAAGGAATCTCCCATCGATGCAGATATGGTGATTGCAGTCCCCGATTCTGGTGTGCCTGCCGCCATTGGCTATTCCCAAACCAGTGGCATTCCCTATGCCGAAGGCTTGATTAAAAATCGCTATGTGGGCCGAACCTTTATTCAACCCACCCAAGCCATGCGCGAAATCGGGATTCGCATGAAGCTCAATCCACTCCGGGATGTCTTGGAAGGAAAGCGGATTATCATTGTCGATGATTCGATTGTTCGAGGCACCACCAGCTACAAAATTGTCCGTGCCCTCCGAGAGGCAGGCGCCACAGAAGTCCATATGCGAGTTTCTTCACCACCTGTGACGCATCCCTGCTTTTATGGCATTGACACGGATGATCAAGATCAGCTGATCGCAGCCACCACCTCGACCTCAGATATTGCTCAAAAAATTGGGGTTGACTCCCTTCACTATCTCAGTTGGGAAGGCATGTTAGCGGCAACCGGACGTAACCCTGAAAATTACTGTTCAGCCTGCTTTACAGGAGATTATCCCATCTCCATTCCTGAACCCCTGAAACGTACAAAGCTAATGCTGGAAAAGGCCTGATTAAACTTCAGCAGGAAGAATAATCAATGGGATAATCTCCCTACGGTTTTTGCGATAAATATGGAAGTCACTATCCAGGGTAAAGATAGACCGATAAAGGTATAGTTTTGCCATTCTCACTAATTCTGCAAACGTTGCAATAACGTATTGCGATCATTGTTCACTGCAAAAGGAGCCAATTTTTAGAAAGCACAGCCTCACAGATCACTAATGGAACTGAAATGTGGCGCAACTGCTCTGCACATCAAAAATGATAAACATCACGGCGGTTAACGAGGGTAAATTAGTAAACATATACCAATAATGACCTGATTCAGTATTGTTGGTAGCAATTATAAAGCGGGAATGGGCTAACCCCATGCCAGACATTTTTACCCTTCAAAAGAACGTACTTAGCTAGAATTAGAAGACCAGGGTCCAGCCTCTAAAAATTTTGGGTTTGCAATTATTGTATTGTTAGCCATAACATCCAATTGGTCATTGGCCAAGCAAAGGAGTACATTGACAAGGGCGTAAGCACAGAATCGGGGATGTATGGCTCAAAGAAAAACGGGTCAAGGACAATAGATCCTGTACCCGAATCAAAAACTTGTCATGAGCCTAACATCGCAATTGCCAACCGTACTAGAGCATCACGAATTTCTAGAACAGGTCGAAGCACTCAAAGAATCACCCAGCCTGAGTCAGATGGTTTATATCGTTCTGCAAATGGGTTTGTATTTGGCTCGATGGCTTCTGGAGGATGAACTCTCACGGCGAGCAAAACAGTATTTGAATGGCCTAGGTGTAGCACCTGCGGAACCCGCTTGCACTCGAAGGGATGGGAATCTCGTCAGATGCAGACACTGGTGGGAAATATTTACTGAAAGCGACGGGTGGGTCGTTGTCCAAAAGGGTGTCCAGGTAGTCTATCAGCTCCTCTGGACCAATCCATTGGGATTACCTCTTACCAGCACAGCAGTAAAGAACTGGTGCGTCTAGGCTGCTTGTTAAGTCTATTTATGCCCTATGAACTGGCCAGTTGGATGCTGAGTCAGTGGAGTGGTTTATCCGTCAGTTCATCAAGCTTGTGGAATTGGGTGCAAGTCATGGGCAACAAAGCTTATCAGGAGCTAGAGGCTCAACTCAAAGCTCAAGCATCAGGTGAACAGGCTCCTAGTGAAGCGATTTCAGAGGTGTTGTCTGCTCTGCCTTTGGCCATTGCTGCTGACGGTGTGATGGTGCCCTTTCGCCCCACTCCGAAAACCCCAAGGGAAAATCCAGTGGCGAGAAGTTAAAGTCGCTATCTTAGCCCGCCTGGGAACACGGCTCACCCGAGCTAAAAGAGTGTCCCCAACTACTGCGTCGAAGACTGGTAGCAGTATTGGGCGATATCGACCAGTTCATCCCTTACTGCAACTCGAAGCCCGCAAACAAGACTTTGAATCGGCCCCAAGCGTCATCTGGTTGAGTGATGGGGGGCGAGGCTTCTGGCGAGTCTACCGCACCTTGTTCTCTCACTGTGCTGTGGCAGTTCTCGATTTTTTCATGCAGCAGGCCATCTTGCACGAGCAACAAAAGTGATGTTTGGGGATGTTCGCTCTGCTCAAGCCCAAGCCTGGTTTCGGCGCTGGCGACACCAATTGCGACATGGGCAACACCTATTAGTATTGCGGTCCTTGACGATGTTGATTCACTCACAATTGTTTACGGGCAAATCTTTTACGACGTTGCTCCAGGTACAGGCTTATTTCCAGCGCCATCTGCGACACATCCAATATCGCCACTTTGAACAACTACAGATACCGCTGGGGTCAGGAATGGTCGAAAGTGCTTGTAAGTGGCTGATTCAACAGCGCTTTAAGGGGGTTGGTATGCGCTGGAGTGAGGATGGTTTCAATCATCTACTCATGCTGCGGCTTGCCTGGGTCAATCAACGGTTTGACTCCCTATTCCCAGGGGTAACCATTCCGAAGTCTAAGGCATCCCCGATCCATTAGCTACGCCCCATTGACAAGACTATTAGCACAAAAACTACTAGACTTTGCTGAAGCAAGCGGCAAAGGGCATCTATGTGCTGTTAGAGCCTTCGTTATCTAGGCGAGCAGTCATGCCGATTAACTACCTATGATGGGAACGATAAAGAGAGGTTTGAGGAGTCGTGGACCCATATTACTGGGCGAGGGATGACCTACAAACAGTTGGCAGAGAAGGTTTATCAACGTATTTTCTGCGAAATCACGGCCCCTTGCATTAGAATTGAAGATTGTGTGTATATAGTTTGATGGCAATAAATGAATGTCTAGTGGGATACCTTCAGAACACATTAAAGCAATAGATACATTGATCAGAATTAGTGATGCTGATTTTGATCAATTATTGACAATATTTCAAGAAACAAATTTGGGAGTAGATCTTGAAGATTTCATTCAAAATGCGTCCTTAAATATAAATAATCTAGATATTAGTGAGTCAAGAACTGAAGAGATTATAAGCTTTCTATCCTCGTTATATATAGCCAGCGAAATCTATTCATTGCCTTTATCAGAAATAATTGAATCACTTCAAGAAAAAATTATTGAATCACAAGATTTCACCAACATTCCTTTAAGTGAGAAAGAAAATACAAAAAATAGAATTCAGCAACTTTTAACCCAATGTCCTTCTTTGCAAGTTGCATCAAAACGAAATAACCTTAAATATGAATATGAAAATATTTTTTCAAATTCAAGGGTTTTCACAGATATTAGACCTATTTTTTTCGAAAAAATATCAGAAGGAGTAATTTCAGAGGTTGTTGTAAATGTACTTAAAATAACGTATTTTAAAAACAGAAAACAAGAGGAAATTTATCTCAGTATTGACGAAAATGATATAGAGCAGTTGAGTGAGCAGCTAGAAAGAGCAAAACGCAAAATCAAGGCAATTAAAGATAGATAGCATAGATATTATGGCGCAAGCGAGTAATGCAACATATCCAGATCCTACAGGTGTAAAATGGGTGTTCGAAGGTAGAAATAGCACAGGAAAAAGACTCTTTGGTAATTCATTATCATTTAATGAAACTCTATCAAATAATCCGAAAAATAAAACACTACCAATTCTTGATGATAATTCTTTGCTTAAGGCTAAGAAGAAAATATTATTGTCCACTTCAAAAGTAATTAATGCTCTCAATAACCCTGAATGGGATTTCAGAACTATCCAAGGGCTGAGTAAAGAGCTGAATTTAGAAGCAAGCGAAGTTCAAAAAATTCTTGAAAATAATTTACATCTTGTAAGAGAGGCATTAGTTCCTGACAGCAAAGGTCGGATTTTATATACAGCAAGAAATAGGCCAAAAAAGCTCAAAGAATACTGTGCTTTTGCATGGGTTCTGATTACAAGAACCTTTAAATAGACGCTGCTTTAGAAACTAGCTTACTCATGAAGCAAGAAATAGGCGCTATAGAGATATTTGCATGGGGTTTCTTTGGTGGAGCTGCAAGTTATTTATTAGGATTTATAAAGCTAGATTCACAAACTTCATCTGGGATTAGTGAATGGATGTTTGATGCCCAAAGAAGAATAAGCGTAATTGTTGTAACTATTTTGATTGGAGTGATAGGCGGATTTCTAGATTTTGCTTATATGAGGGCCGGGCAAGAACTTAGCCCTCCGCTCGCAATATACTTTGGTTTCTCCGCTCCAGCAATAATTGGATCTATGTTTGACAAACTACTGCTTCACCACAGTGATTATGACAGGGTAGTTTGGGGATAGAGTCGGCTGAGTTTAGTTCGTGCATCATCCACTGTAAATAACCAATTAACCGTCGTTTTATCTCGGTTACGCCTTTGTTCCCATGCGGTGACCTCATGCCGGAGTTTTTCAATATCAGGAATTCGTCGATTTAAGCACTGCCTAGAAAGAGCCGAAAACTCAAACTCAACCATATTGAGCCAACTGCCATGTTTTGGAGTGTAGTGAAACTGGATGCGACTGAGAATCCTCAAGCTTCATCAGGTTTGAAGGTTTTGTAGAGTGCAGCGGGAGTATGGGTGTTGAGATTGTCTAAGACAACGTGCACTTGTTGAGCATCAGGAAACAGACCATCTACTAGATACTGCATGCACACCCCAAAGTCCTCACTTTTTCGATGCTCAGTCACCTTCAAATGTCGCCAACTTTTAAGCGGTTGAAAAAAGCCAAATATATTACAAGTGCCCTTGCGCTCATATTCATGGTCGTAGCGTTGGGGACGACCGGGCTTTGGTGGACGGGGCACCCGGGTTTCGCCAATCAGTTGGCAAGGCCGTTCATCAAAACAAACAACAGGCTCCTCAGGATGGTAGGGTTGGGCATACAAATCTAGAACGTTCTCCATCCGCCAAACAAAGTCTGCGCCTACAGTAGAAAAACACCACTGCTCTTTTAGCCACGGCTTAAGCTGTTTTTTCGAGCGTGCGTCGCACCGTTTCATCCGATAGGCTTTCGACGACGTTGAGTTCAACTAGCCGTTCTGCCAATAGCTGCATGGTCCACCGGCAACAACCGGTAGGTGGGTCGCTACAAGCTGTCGCAATGAGCAAGGCCTCTGCTTTGCTATCGAGCTTCTTTTGCCCCCCTGGCCTGGGACGCTCATTGAGGGCGAACTCCACACCACCTTCCACAAATTTCTGGCGAGTACGATGCACGGTAGAGATGCCTGCATTGAGCATTTGAGTAATGGTGTCGTCTTTGTGTCCCTTATCTGCCAACATCAAAATCTGGGCTCGTTTCATTTTTCGCGCTGACAAGGTTCCACGTCGGGTGAGTTGCATCAGCTCACTGCGTTCTTCAGGCGTTAGCGTCACAATATATTTATCAGGCATGATTGGTTGGCTAAAAACAGCTAGATTGTTTCTAGCTTACCTATCTAATTCAGTGTGGTCGAGCACTACCCTTTAAATCGGTATTTCGAGAACCAGGGGACAAGATAGATTAGCTAGACTAGTGTCTTGTATCCAATGTCTATTCCTCGCTTACACCCTCTCAGGTAGCTCTCTAATTCAGACTTTTTGAAAAAGGCACCCTTACGAATTCATGGAATTTTGCAGCTATACGAACAATATAGAGCAAGTTAAAGTCGCTTCAAATGCTGCAAAATTCCATGAATTGGCCTTGTATAGCAGTCGCCATATTGAGAAGGACTTAAACTAGAGAAGTTATGTATTCCTTCTCCTGTGTGATGCCCAAAATTTACAGTTACGATCTCCGTTGCAAAGTGATAGATGCGATTGAGCTAGATGGGATGCGCCCTTCAGAAGCGAGTGAGCTGTTCCATATCAGTCGTAACACGATTAACCAATGGCAACACCTCAAGGCGGAAACGGGTGATTTGCATCCCAAGCCAGTCCATCATCCTGGCCATAGTCATAAAATTACAGACTGGGATAAGTTTCGAGCGTTTGCCCACAAGCATCGGCATAAAACCCAAGCTCAGATGGCTCAACTATGGGATGGAGAGATTAGTGATCGAACCATCTCAAGAGCCCTCCAGAAAATCGGATTTACTCGAAAAAAAAACATATGGGTACCGAGAACGAGATGAGCATAAACGGGCAGAGTTCATCGAACGGGTAAGTACCGTGGACCCAGAGGATATCGTCTATGCGGATGAGTCGGGCATGGATCATCGAGACGAGTATGACTACGCTTATGGTCCCAAAGGTGAGCGGGTTTATGCTTTGAAGACTGGGCGTAGAAGTGGTCGAGTCAATATGATTGCAGCATTGAGGGCCAAGCAGTTGATGGCGCCGTTCACTATCGAAGGGGCTTGCAATCGGACCATATTTGAAATTTGGCTAGAGCGTTGCTTGATACCCGTTCTCAAACCTGGGCAGAAGTTGGTGATTGATAATGCCACATTTCACAAGGGAGGACGAATACAGGAATTAGTGGAAAAAGCAGGTTGTGAGGTTTGGTATTTACCCCCTTATTCCCCTGATTTGAATAAGATTGAGCGGTCTTGGTCTTGGATTAAAAGTCGCATCCGCCACCAATTAGAACATTTTGGGTCTCTAAGAGAAACGATGGAGTATGTATTACACTGCGCGTCCTGAATAAATTGGCGACTGCTATATATATAAATAAAGTTATTGGCTATAACAGCCCTATATCAATACTTTCAACTTTCTCGGCAAGCCCTAATTCACCCATACAGCGAAAAAATAAGCGATTGTTGCTGATAAAGATGTATGAATGTTGAGTTATAGGGAGGCGAAATAGCGCTCCTTTGCTAAGAAAGTGGCACTTCCAACGTCACTTTCCCCAATAGACCTTTGCGAAAATCATTGAGGACTTGCTGGGCCATCCGCTCTAAATCCCCTTGATGTCGTTGTTCTGCTGCGGTAGCTAAATAATCTGCGGCGGTTATAGACGTAGGATCGAGCTGGTAGCGAGTTTGCAAAACTTGGTTGGGCAAGAATCCAGGCTTCGGCTCAGAAGACTCTAACCCTTGGATCAGCTCAATTAAGGCCGTCGCTACCAACTGATTCTCATAGGCAGCAGTGCCGATATCATCACAAATGGCCAATTTATAAGCGGCTTCTTGATTATTTAATTTGGCCGGTAATACACCGGGGGTATCTAATAGTTCTAAATCTTGAGAGACCCGTACCCAGCGGAGTTGGCGAGTCACCCCTGGACGGCGAGCACTTTCAACAATGCGACGCTTCAACAGACGATTGATTAAAGCAGATTTACCCACATTCGGGAACCCCAACACCACCGCACGCACAGGGCGAGGTCGCATACCACGACTGCGCCGTCGTTGATTGATACTAACGCCCACTTTTTCGGCTGCTTTGATCACCGCTTTAATGCCCTTACCATGCTGAGCATCTGTACAGTAGGGTACCTGGCCTTCGGCCTTAAAAGCATCGAGCCAGAGCTGATGAGAGACCGGGGTAACCAAGTCAATGCGATTCAGGACCAGCACATGGGGCTTATCTCCAATCCATTTCTGGATCTGCGGGTGATGACTGGAGTGGGGAATGCGAGCATCCCGAACTTCCAGCACCACATCTACCTTTTTGAGCTGCTCAATTAAGGCTTTTTCAGCCTTGGCGATATGACCGGGATACCATTGAATCGGGGGAGTGGACATAAACCTAGAGTCGCTCTAGGCGATCGCGCAAGATCTCAGCTTGTTTCTCAGCTTCAGCTAGGGTATCGCGTGCCCCCTGAACAACTGCAGGTGGGGCTTGGTCTACAAAATTGGCATTGTTCAAGCGACCGCTACAGGACCGAATTTCAGCTTCTGCCTTTTTCAGATCTTTGTCTAGCTTAGCTTTGAGAATTTCCACATCTACGACACCGCTGAGGGGAAGGAGGACTTGAACCGTACCTACTACACCGATAATGGTCTGTTTGACTTCCCCTTCAACGGTTGGAGTAATGCTCAAGGACTCGACTCTAGCCAAATCTTGGAGATAGGTTTGACCCGCTGTGAGGATTTGCCGTTCGAGATCGCTTTCGCTTTGCAAAATAACTTTAATCGGTTGCTTAGGCTTAATACTGGCTTCTGCCCGCAGGTTACGAATGGTGCGAATGGTCTCAATCACCAGCTCAAACTGCTCTTCTAGTCCCGGATCGACCCAGGCTGTGAACTGTTCTGACATTGCACCTAAAATTTCTGTGGGCTCGGGCGGTGAATTTTTAGGTGCACTATCATCTACAGCATCGATATCGACATGGGTCTCTGGATCATCATGGGCCTCTGGCGTTGTCGGTTCCGCCAAGGCCAAATCTCCGCCTAGGGCTTCAGCAGTCGTCTCCAACGTCTTGGCATCATTCAGCAGCGGTAAAATTTCTTCTGTTTTCTTTTGCAAGGATTCAACCCAGGCTTTGCGATCGTCGTACCAAAGCAGGCGACGATAAGCAAAGTTAAGGGAATATCCCAACCCCACCAATTCAAAGAAACTGCCCAAGAAGGGAACGTGATTAATGGCCCCTAACACGGCTGCAACAACCGCCAAACTGACGATGCCCAAGAAGAACGCACTGCTCCAGAGGAAAATCGTTTGATTCGCGTTCAGAAAACGCCCGACGCTAGCAGGCAATTCTCCAAAGGCCAGGAAGGCATCCCGCCAACTGAAATCACGAATTTCGGGTTCAGGCTCTGACGCCTCGTCAGCTTGAGCAGTCGGCTCTGGCTCCGGTATCGTTTCAGGTTCAGGCGCTGCTGCTTTAGCAGGTGCATTTGCACTATCTGCAGTCAGTGGTACCGTTTCAGTCACCAACTGGATATCAGCAGCTTCTGGGTAAGGCTGGCTGGCTAAATACTGCTCTGACGTCGGTTGAGTCAGGGTCTGCCAAATCTCTTCCGTAATATGAGGCATAAACGGATGAAATAGCTTCAGGGTTCCTTCCAAGACATAGGCCAGGGTTTGCTGGGCCACTCGCTGGGAGGTTGTGCCTTCCTGACGGAGGCGAGGCTTGACCAGTTCGATATACCAGTCACAGAAATCACCCCAAATAAACTCATACAGACCTTTGGCCGCTTCACCCAAACCATAGGCATCCACTTGATTGCGGGTCTGTTGCACCAAGCGATGATATCGAGACAAAATCCAGCGATCGGCCAGTTCTAGATCGGCGATCGCAGATTGCCCCAGCTGCTCAGGCGTTTGTCCATTCAGGTTCATCAACACAAACCGCGAGGCATTCCACAACTTATTGGCAAAGTTACGAGAGGCTTCTACAGAGGTGGATTCATCGGTTTTGCGGTTGTATTCCAGGCGAATATCTTGTCCTGCACCGGCCACTTCTCGAATCAGGGTATAGCGAAGAGCGTCCGTGCCATATTTGTCGATCAAGATCAGCGGATCGATGCCGTTATTAGACGACTTGGACATTTTCTTATTGTTCTCGTCCCGCACCAAGCCGTGGATATAGACATCTTTAAAAGGCATCTCTCCCGTGAAATGCCCTGCCATCAGCGTCATACGGGCGACCCAGAAGAAAATAATGTCAAAGCCGGTTACCAAGGTGGCGGTGGGGTAATAGGTGGATAAATCCGCCGTTTCCTCTGGCCAGCCCAAGGTGGAAAAGGGCCACAAGCCAGATGAGAACCAGGTATCTAAAACATCTGGATCTTGAAGCAGCTGTACATCAGGTCCAAACTGTTCCACCGCTTTTTGCTGTGCCGATGCCGCATTTTCCGCCACCACAAACGGCGTATCTTCGCGAATTTCGCCCTCAGTTTCACTAATAGCGTACCAGGCCGGGATTTGATGTCCCCACCACAGTTGGCGAGAAATACACCAGTCTCGCAGATTCACTAGCCAATCTCGGTAGACCTTCGTCCAACGTTCAGGAATAAATTCGGGTGAATTCTGGTCATCTAGGAACGCCAAGGTGCGTTTGGCGAGGGGCTCTGTTTTGACAAACCACTGGGTGGAGATTAAGGGTTCAACAGGTACCTTGCCGCGATCGCTATAGGGAACGCTATGGCGATACGCTTCTGTTTTCACCAGACAGCCGTCTTCTTCCAGACGAGCCACCACGCGTTTACGGGCTTCAAACCGATCTAAGCCGGCAAAAACGTTGCCGTTTTCATTGAGAGAGCCGTCCTTATTAAGGATGTTAATGAAGGGCAGATGATGTCGCTGACCCATGGCAAAGTCATTCGGGTCATGGGCAGGCGTGACCTTAACACAGCCCGTGCCAAATTCTGGGTCGACCAACTCATCGGCAATCACCGGAATTTCCCGTTCTGTAATTGGCAGCTTGATGGTTTTACCAATCAGATCTTGGTAGCGTTCATCTTTCGGATTTACCGCTACCGCCGTATCTCCCAGCATCGTTTCTGGGCGCGTGGTAGCAACTTCTACAGCACCAGAACCATCACTGAGGGGATAGCGGAAATGCCAGAGATGACCATCTACCTCTTTATTCTCGACTTCTTGATCAGAGACGGCGGATTGGCTGGCAGGACACCAATTAACCATATAGTTGCCCCGATAGATCAGTCCCTCTTCATGCATCTGGACAAAGGCTTTATTCACCGCTTTGGACAAGCCTTCATCCATGGTGAACCGCTCGCGGGTCCAGTCCACCGAAACGCCTAATCGCCGCTGCTGATGGACAATTTTGCCCCCCGATTCAGCTTTCCAGCGCTTCGCCCGTTCTAAAAATTCATCCCGGCCAATGTCATAGCGGGTTTTACCTTCTGCCTGCAGCTGCTTCTCCAGAATGGTATGCACGGCAATGCTGGCATGGTCCGTTCCCGGTAACCACAGGGTATTATCACCAATCATGCGATGGTAACGAATCAGCACATCAATTAACGCCGCCTCAAAGGCATGACCCATATGCAAGCTGCCCGTCACATTCGGCGGAGGAATGACGATGCAATAGGGAGCACCCTCATGATTTGGATCTGCTTTAAAGACGTTGTTCGCTTCCCAAGTCTCTTGCCATTTGGCTTCGGTGGCCGCGGGATCATATTGGCTAGATAGGGACGGAGCGGTGGCAATCATAAACTTAAAATACTCTGAAGAGGAGAATACGAGCCTGTAAACTAAGGCAGCATTAGATTAAATTCTGCCATATTTACCTGTGCCTGTCGGTCTTTCCTTACAAGGATCGATCAATTGCCTCTTTGAACTTGGCGGCAGTAACGCTAGAATAACCGGAGAGACCAAACGTCGGTAGGCCAAGTTTTGGCTAGATTCAAGAAGATTTATCCTTTCGTCCTGAGTTAGTTGACTTACCTCCGCATCCCAATCTCGATACATTGTTCATTTGATTTTTGAAGGTAAGGTATGACAGTTTACATCGGTAACCTATCTTATGAGGTTACAGAGGACGATCTAAGCGCAGTTTTTGCGGAATATGGAGAAGTCAAGCAGGTCAAGCTTCCTGTGGATCGTGAGTCAGGTCGCAAACGTGGATTTGGATTTGTAGAAATGCAAGACGAATCTAACGAAGAGAAAGCCATCGAAGAATTGGATGGGGCTGAGTGGATGGGCCGGACCTTGAAGGTCAACAAAGCCAAGCCTCGTACCCCCAGACCCACTAGCAGTGGATGGGGCGGCAACCAAAGATATTAATCCAAATATCATTTATGGGGTTGAGGCAAACTCAATCCTAGCAACGGTAACTGTTGCAAGCCTTATCAGGTAAGGGTAGCGACCCCATCCTCCCTTACCTGCTTTTGATGTCTAGGTATACAGTATTGTCTGGCATCTAAACGTTCAACCATATTAGTTGGAGAATCTTGAATGACCCAAGTGGTCCTCGGAGACGATGAGCAATTAGAATCCGCGCTGCGTCGATTTAAACGGAAAGTATCTAGAGCCGGCATCTTTGCCGACATGAAAAAAAACCGCCATTTTGAGACTCCCGCTCAAAAGCGACAGCGAAAAATGACTGCCAGACATCGAGAACGACGTAGAATGCGTGGCCGTAGGTAAATAAAGGTGTTCATTGCACTTGTGACCCAGTGGGCAAATAATGCGTTAGTCCACTGGTGCCGTTCATTCATCTCAGGAGCAGAATCATGGCAGCAGCCAAAGTCGGAGATACCGTATCAATTCACTATACGGGCAAACTGGATGATGGTTCCGTCTTCGACTCTTCCTTAGAGCGCGAGCCTTTAAAATTCTCCATTGGGGGGCAACAAGTTATTCCAGGATTTGAACAAGCCGTCATTGGCATGAATCCAGGTGAGTCCAAAACTGAGACGATTGTCTGCGATCAAGCCTATGGTCCCCGCCATGAAGATATGGTGGTTACCGTCCTCCGGGAGCAAATTCCCAGCGATTTTGAATTAGAAGTGGGGCAACAATTGCAGATCAGAAACCCCGAAGGACAGGTCATTCCGGTGATGGTCAGCGAGATTATTGAAGATCAAGTCACCCTAGATGGTAATCATCCTCTCGCTGGTGAAGATCTAACCTTTGACATTGAGCTAGTCAGCATTGCTGAATCCGCATAACCTCTTAAGGAGATGGCGCTGAGGGGGCAAGGGGCACCAGGAGCAAACTGCCTGTCTGTGAAGCTGAATTAAACCGCCAATATTGCTGATAATGGCGCAGAAAATTTTGCCCCAGAATACCGTCCACTTTCAGTACTTTGAGAATGCTGGAAGATAAGACAATCACGTCTAAATTTCGCTGCTGATAACGATGCAGGGTAACGGAGTCCAGTTGAGATCGCATCGCGTCTTCCAAACCACAAAATCCCCGGATTTGAATCGGGCTCAGCGTCGCTGCATCCAAGTTGAGCTTTGCTGCCACTTGCTTAGAAATAAAGGTGCTGTCCGCCGCCGTATCTAGCAACACCCGAAATGGACCTTTCCCGTTCATGTAGAGCTGGGCCACCATCACCCCTAGTTTTTCCTGGAGGGGTACTGCAGTTGCGATCGCATCAACAGGCAATGGCGTTGGCGGTAATAAGCTCAGGGTTGCTTTGCCGGGGTGCAAATGTAAATCAAACTGCCTGAGTACATCCATTCCTAAGACCCCAGACAATTCTGCCGGAATGACCGTATTGGCAAACTGCAGACTATGCAGTCCTTTGACCTGGAGCTGGCCCAACGCTAGTGGGGGGAGCTGCTGGAGCGTCGCATTCATATTGGGACAGTCATTCCCCGCCACGGCAAAGGACAGCCGTCGGTTGGGGATAGGCTTGCCTTGTAAACCCAGTGCCTCAACAACAGGTGTGGCCACCATTGAGGTAGACGCTCCAGTATCCACTAACCACCGGGTTGACAGCCCCCGCAATTGAGCATTCACGGTATAAACGGACGTGCCCGGCAACGCAAACAGGGGCAGCCGAGCGCCTCCCTGCACCTGAGGCTCAGGCACCTTCAGTCCTTGCAACTGGACTATGGCCGATACTAAAGCAGGATCCATCGGAGTCATCGCTTTCTCTTCCGACCGAACCCCCATCTGATCCGCCATCTCTCCTGGGAGAATCGGCTGGGCTAACGCCCCGCCCATGGCATTCCCCCATAGGCACAAGGCCATGCAACTTTGCCAAACCCATCTTGTTTTCAGACTCATAGCTCCCTGATTATCGATACCCTAATGAGCTACCTCCAGCCTGCCCAAATCGTTTAACTTCTCTTGCAAAATGGGCATACAAGATTATGAAGCCTAGGTCGTTTTAGCGCTTCATCTGCAGAAAAAGTGATATTGTTGACTTTTTTATAGTTTCTTGACGTATATGATCTTTATAAGTAGATATTAGTGTCTACACCTTGACGTCATTCTCAAGGGATTTGTACCCATCCATATGGCTGCTGGACCCTTAATTCTGCAAATTCAGTTGGGAAGACCTATCAACCATGACTAAAAGCAACGTTTTCCTAACCCTTGTTTTATCCATTGCTGCTGGCCTCATTACCAGTGCGTTCGGGTTTTGGAGTGTGACTGAAAAAGAATCTGCTTCCACATCAGCCGCCCCCAAAGGCCCCACTCCCTCAACTCTCTCCGCTCCCACACCGGAGAACTTGCCTGACGTGCAGTCAGATATTGTCTTGGCTGATCCAGAGGTTGTCCCCCGACCGCCCCTCTTACCCCTGAACCAGCCCCCAGTAATCCAGCGCCCATTACGCCCCAGCCTCCTGTTCCTCAGCGTCCTCTGACTAGTGTTTCTTCTGCCTTTGCGCAACCTAGAGAGGTGAAAGCAACCGTTCATCCCACGAACTACGGAGAACGATTCGCCAAAAACGTTCAAGGCCAATCGGTACAAAATAACTGGCTGATTGTTCTACATGAGACGGTGGGTTCTGGCATGAGCGCCATCCGTCACTTTCAAACGCCTCATCCTCGGGATGAAGACCAAGCCAGTTACCATGCCTTAATTTTTCTCGATGGGACTATCGTCTATCTTGTCCCCCCAGAGCATCGAGCCTTTGGTGCGGGCAACTCCGTATTTGTCGGTGCTAATGGTCCTGAAGCCGTCAAAACCAATCCAGACCTACCGGCCTCCGTCAATAACTTCGCCTATCACATTGCCTTGGAAACCCCGCCGGACGGTAATCACAATGGCCCTAGCCACGGAGGCTATTCAGAAGCTCAGTACCAATCCCTGGCCTGGCTCATTGCTCGCACAGGGGTTCCCAGTCAGCGCGTCACCACCCATGCAAAAGTGGACCGTTCTGGCGAGCGATCTGATCCCCGGAGCTTTGATTTTGCCAAATTCAACACGATGCTTCAGCAGTTCTATGCTCGATCCTAATCTTTTAATTTAACCCAGCGTTAATTACCTAAAACCTTATATAGCATGGCTTTTAGTATTTCTACTCTTTTCATCTTCCCCACCCTAGGCTGACAACACCATCAACCGCCAGACGATACACTAGCTTAGAGACCAGTCATCCCGATCGCTTTGCCAAAGCACCTCATCAAGGAACTGGCCCTGTCGTCTGCCTTTTTTTCTAACTGTCATGGACAATGTGCCGATTATTCGAACGGTGTCAGGACTGCGTCATTTCTTGCGCTGTTTGCCTGGCAACCTTAATACAGGCGCCAGCCCTTCCAGTACAGTCATTGGTCAGATTGGGTTGGTGCCGACCATGGGAGCATTGCATGCAGGGCATCTCAGCTTGATTCAGCGGGCTCGTCAAGAAAATCAATGTGTGATTGTTAGCATTTTCGTCAACCCGCTTCAGTTTGCCGCCCATGAAGACCTGGCCGAATATCCGCAAACTTTAAATCAAGATCAAGCCTTGTGCCAAGCGCAGGGGGTCAATGCTATTTTCGCCCCATCTACAGACACCCTCCTCTCCGATGCTCCCTTCACCCAGGTGATTCCGCCTGCGTCTCTTACAGAATATCTCTGTGGGCCCCATCGCCCCGATCATTTCACCGGGGTAGCAACCATTGTCTTGAAGTTGCTGAATATCGTCCAGCCGACTCGGGCCTACTTTGGCCAAAAAGATGCTCAACAGCTGGCAATTATTCAACGTCTGGTTCAGGACTTCAATCTAGATGTCACAATTGTCCCCTGCAAGCTGATTCGGGATGCGGCAGGCTTAGCTTTAAGTTCTCGTAATCAGTACTTAAATCCCCAAGAAGCACAACAAGCCACCATTTTGCACCATAGTTTGCAAGCTGCTAGGCACACCTTTCAGGGGGGAAGTTGCGATCGCAACGCTGTCCTTACCACCGTGGCCCAAACCTTAGCCAAAGAACCCCAGGTGGAGGTGGAGTATATCGATCTGGTCGATCCTGCAACGTTGCAGCCCCTAGAACAGATCACCACCCAAGGTCTAGTTGCCATTGCCGCCCGCGTCGGCTCGGCCCGACTGATCGACAATCTGATTTTGGATGCCCGCTTACCCATCCTGGCCATTGATGGGCCTGCTGGGGCGGGCAAATCAACGGTCACCCGTCGCTGTGCCCAAGCCTTGGGATTGCAATATCTAGACACGGGAGCCATGTATCGAGCCGTCGCTTGGCTGGCCCTAGACCAGCAGGTTGAGGTATCAGACCCATTTGCGATCGCAGATCTCGTCGAAGATTGTCAGATCGAACTCAAGCCCCATTCAGACCCTCAACAACCGCCCCAAGTCTGGGTCAATCAACAGGAAGTCACCCAAGCCATTCGGACCCCAGACGTGACTGCCCTGGTGTCCGCCGTTGCTGCACAACCCCCAGTGCGAGAAGCCCTCGTTAAACAACAGCAACGATTAGGGCGTCAGGGGGGCCTGATTGCCGAAGGGCGAGATATTGGCACCCATGTCTTTCCTGAAGCAGGCCTCAAAATCTTCTTAACGGCTTCCATAGAAGAACGGGCTCGCCGTCGGCATCAGGATCAAAAAAATCAGAACTTACCCCCCCAGACACAAGCTGAATTAGAAGACCTAATTGCCAGTCGCGATCAGCAGGACAGTCAACGAGAATTTGCTCCCCTGCGAAAAGCGTACGATGCCGTAGAAATCAATACGGATGGCATGACCATCGAGCAGGTGATCCATCACATCACGGCCCTTTACCAAGAGCGATTTTCAGACAGATCATAATCTTGGGTTTGCCTGGATAGCGTCGGTCTTGCCCTATCGTTTACCCCCCTCTCAAAAGAAGATTCAATTCTTAAGAGGGAATTCTGATTTGCTCCTTCAGAGGGTGCGGTATGCTATTCCAAATAGCCCCCCATCCTCAATCTCGGAGTCAGCATGAAACTGGCAGACCGCATTGGTCAGGTGTCTGCATCTTTGACCTTAGCCATCTCAGCAAAAGCAAAAGCAATGCGGGCTGACGGTATTGATGTTTTAAGTTTTAGTGCTGGCGAACCCGATTTTGATACCCCTGATCACATCAAAGCTGCCGCGAAACAAGCGTTAGATCAAGGAAAAACCAAGTATGGCCCTGCCCCAGGCGAGCCCCAATTGCGAGCAGCCATTGCCCATAAATTACAGCAAGAGAATCGCTTAAATTTCCAAGCAGAGAACGTGCTGGTGACGAACGGGGGCAAGCAATCTCTCTATAACTTAATGCAGGTTCTCCTCAATCCTGGTGATGAGGTGCTTATTCCCGCCCCCTACTGGCTCAGTTATCCCGAAATGGTGAAATTGGCTGGAGGCGTCCCGGTCACCTTGGCCACCGATGCCCATTCCGGCTTTAAAATCACGCCTTCGCAGCTACAAGCAGCCATTACTCCCCACACACGCCTCGTCATCCTCAATTCTCCGTCTAATCCCACGGGGATGGTCTATACCCCTGCCGAAATTGCAGCCCTAGCAGAGATTATCGTTACAGCCAACCTTTGGGTCGTATCAGACGAAATCTACGAGAGAATTTTATATGATGGCGCTGAACAGCTGAGTATAGGCGCAGTGAGTGAGGCCGCCTTTCAACACACGATTATCAGCAATGGATTTGCCAAAGCGTATTCGATGACGGGATGGCGGATTGGGTATCTCGCGGGTCCATTAGAGCTGATTCAAGCAGTGGGGCGCTTGCAAAGCCACAGCACATCTAATGTTTGCACCTTTGCGCAATACGGTGCCATCGCTGCCCTTGAAGGGCCTCAAGATTGCGTAGAAACCATGCGCCAAGCCTTTGATCAACGGCGTCAGCTGATGTTTCAGCTCTTGACGGCTATTCCCGGTGTTACCTGTCCCCAACCGCAAGGGGCATTTTATATGTTTCCGGATATTAGCTTTACGGGGTTAGGATCGATTGCTTTTTGCGAAGCCTTGCTGGAACAGTGTCATGTGGCGGCTGTTCCCGGCATCGCCTTCGGGGCCGACCAATGCATTCGGCTTTCCTACGCCACTGACCAAACGAGTATCGAACAAGGCATCGAACGTCTGGCCCAGTTTATCACCACCGTTAGCCGCTAAATTCTATCTCTTGAGGCATTCTATCTACCTGAAAGTGGTGCGCACATAGCTCTCAAGCCCCAGCAAATGTGTCAAAGCTTAGCAATCTCCGCCGTTGTTTCCGATGAAACGGTATGCTTTGCATAAGATTCACTGATTAATGGATAACTGCTTTGCCCCTCCACTCCTTTGGGTCAGATGCTCGTATTTTATGGGCGTCGCGAGACACCCCAAAGCCGTGCTGTTTAGTGGCTTGCCCAACTCATGAAACAACTTCTTTACCTGGAAATTCCCACGCCGGATCTGGCAGTCGTTCAAACGTGGTTGCATCAGCAAACCGCGAACACGCTGGGCTTAGGCACGAGCGTTGTCACACCCACCACTTCAGGGATCCACATCACAGCAGGTTCAGCACAATTAGTTGTATTTCTGTGGCGGCATCTAAACACCACCTATTTAAAGGTGATGCAATGGTCAGATCAGCCCTTATCTGGACAACAAGAGTGGATCCGTTCCTTTGAAGCCACCCTCAAATCCGCTTTTCCCTACGCACCTAAACCTTTTCCAGAGATTGATCTCGCCCAAACAGATATTTTTTCTGCTTTAGCCCCGCATTATCCACTGACCGCTAAGTACTTCCAGAATATTCCCAATGGTGAGGCAGACTTGCAGCGCGCCTATTGGTGGGAAAAACGCTGGCGAGATACGGTCAAACTCGGTCCTCAACCCCCTACCGTTCAACCCATCGTCCATACTGCCCCCCCTGCTGAACCAGATTCAACCTGGGACATGGTGATTGTGGGCGGTGCCCTAGGGGCTTTAACCGCAGCGATGATGGCTCGCTTGGGCTACAAAGTGGCCTTAGTGGAACGCATCAAATTTGGCCGCATGAACCGGGAGTGGAATATTTCTCGTAGCGAACTACAAACCCTAGTGGATGTCGGTTTATTAACCGCAGACGAGCTAGAAACGTTAATTGCTCGCGAATATCAAGATAATTTCAATCTATTTTTTAGCGGCAATAATCCACCAGCCGCTCGATCTTCCGTTCTCTATACGCCGACCGTCCTCAATGTCGCGATGGATTGTGATCGGCTGCTGCAGCTTTGTGGAGAAAAGCTGCAGGCCGCTGGTGGACAAATCTTTGAATGCACAGAGTTTGAACAAGCCTTTTTAGAGTCAGACTCGGTTACCGTTCAGGTCCGTGAACTCAACACCGATCAAGTGTCTTATATGCAGTCTCGACTGTTGATCGATGCTATGGGGACTGCCTCGCAAATTGCCCA
Source organism: Acaryochloris sp. CCMEE 5410 (assembly GCF_000238775.2). NCBI lineage: Bacteria > Bacillati > Cyanobacteriota > Cyanophyceae > Acaryochloridales > Acaryochloridaceae > Acaryochloris > Acaryochloris sp. CCMEE 5410. The sequence continues at coordinate 3,207,990 of NZ_AFEJ02000001.1, forward strand.
GCAAATTAATGGCGGACAGGCTTTTGATAGTGTTTGTCCGACGATTGGTGGCGTGGTTAAAAATGGCTTTGCCCCGGGTGTCTGGGATCAAAATTATGGTGAGCCTTTATTCACCAATGGCGATACCAGTCGCGGTCGCCAACTGATTTGGGAAATGTTTCCTGGCGAAGGCAACGATATCACCATTTATTTGTTCTATTACCATCAAATTTCCAAAGAGAATCCAGGGTCCCTACTAGAGCTATTTGAAGATTTCTTTGCCTGTTTACCAGACTATCGTCGCTGCGATTTAGACCAGTTGGAATGGCGTAAGGCTGCCTTTGGCTATATTCCAGGACGGTTTAGTCGCAATGCTCAAGATCGGTTACCGGGGTGCGATCGCATCCTCTCCATTGGCGATGCCGCTTCCCTCAATTCTCCCCTCATCTTTACCGGGTTTGGCTCATTAGTCCGCAACCTCCCTCGAGTCACCCATTTATTGCACACCGCTCTACAAAATAATCTCTTGTCCGGCAAAGATCTCGGACTGGTCAATGCCTACCAAGACAATCTGGCCGCCACCTGGATTTTCTCGCGCGGGATGATGGCTAAGCCCCAAAGCACCCTACCCCCCTATTGGATTAACGCCATCCTCAATGCCTTTTTTGGCGTTCTCAGCACCGAACCTCCCGATCAAGTTGACGACTTCATCAAAGATCGTGGGGGCTGGCTCTTTATGACCCGCACCATTCTCAAAGCGGGCATACGCATGCCCAAAATCCCCTGGTGGGTCGCCCGTGCCATTGGCCTGAAAGAATTACTCAGCTGGGTCCCCACTTACCTCACCTTCACCTGGACCGCCATTCTCGCCTTTCTTTTTAGCGGCTGGTTACCCCAACTTTTACAGCGTTGGCAAGAACCTTTATCTCGGCATTGGCCCCATCTATGGCTACAGCTTTTGAGCTGGTGTTACCGTTTAACCTACGGCATGGGTAAGCCCCACCTTCTCTTACGGCTGCCGCCCCTCAAAGATCCACCCGTCAATGCTGGGGGAACCGAGCTTACCAGTGAAACCGTCTCCAGCCTCTCGGGTTAAATCAGCTAAATATTCGCCACCGAAGATTTGGAATTGTCGGTATCCACGCCGTATAGTAAGGCTAATTCCCACGACTATCACAACATCACTGTAGATATCCTAGGTGAGGAGTTGGTATGGGTTTTCAGCCAATGAGCTTCGCAATTAATCCTGTCCAAACTGCCTTAGACAGGTGGTTTCAAAGCTTATCCACCAGCTACCCAGCCCTCTCTTGGATGGTGGGTCACCCTATCCTGGCCGTTATCAGCCTTTTAGTCTTATTAGCAATTATCCAAATTCTCTTGGGATGGATTAGCAGCGGTATCAAGCATCTCCTGTTTACTATCTTCAAATCGCCCTATTCTTTGGTGCGATGGCTCTTAGGGAAAACGGCAGCCCCCTTAAGTCCTGCCAAGCCCAACAAATGGCCTAAAGGTAAAAGCTCTGAACACGTCTCAACCCTCTTAAAGCGCCTAGACCACCACCACCGAGAACAAGAAAAATTAATCTCAGAACTCAAGACCCTGATTGCCCATACCAGTTCTGACCTCCGCCACATTGAAGGGTCACGAGACAATTCCGCTTCTGCTGCTGATATCCCACCTTCCAAAATTTCATCTCCATAACCCGCAAGCTGCAGGTCCAAGCCTATGAGGCAATTTAGAAAGTGTTCTATAGGGTCCTCAATTTAGGGAAGATTTCGATCTAGAATGGTGGCCCAAAGCAGCAGGTAGATGAGTATAAATGACTAGCCAAACCATCATTTCTAAACCAGCCGCAACTCAGCAGTCTGATCCAACCAGTTCTATCAACAGCAACGACGCTCGCCTGTTTGAGACTGTCAAGCATGTCTATAAATCAGATCACCAAGCTGAGTACTTAGAAATTAAAGCTCAAATCGAGTCCTTACTTCAGCAACTCCAGACGGAAACTTAAGCTTAATCCTCAAAAATAGAGAAAAGCTGATTCAACTCTAGCCTTGGTGAGACAGGTAACTCCAGGCAGGCCTTTCACCTATTGTTTAAGCTAAGCGACCAGCTGTTAAGTCAGGTTGGATTCCGTATCTGATGGAACGGCTATTACTCAACGATAGGTGTAATATTGGTGATGGCCTCTTACCGGCATCCTCACCATGGCTCAAATCTTCCCTGCAAAGTTGGATTATGAACAGAGCTATCCTTGTCCGGTCTGTCGTAAGGGAAAATTAGACCGCCTAGTTTTAATGGATGCCTTTGCTTGTAGCACCTGCCATCACATTTTTTCAGCCAACCTCAACCAGCAATCCATTTGTTTAGCCGATCAGACCCCAGCCCTTGGCTGGCGCTGGGCTCACCAACACTGGCGTCCTCTTCATCACCCCGATATTGATTTTCCGTTGGGAATCTGGATTCTTTGTGGCGGTCTTACGGTACTTCCCCCAACGGTCTTATGGCTGATGCACCATACGTTTCCACCGTTAGACAGCTCTGCTCAGACATTTCCACTCCTCTGGATTGGCATTGTAGGCTTAATCCATGGCTTCATCGCCTTATGGGTTTTGGCAGAGTTCTACCAATTGCCTCTCTATTTATCCTGGAAGTTTCGCTGGCAATCTTGAGTCACATCGCATAGCTAAGCGAGCCTAACATCTCTAAATCTAACCCAGAGGCTACCTCAGCCAGTGCTGTTCGATTCGTTGGATCAGACAAATGAGGCACCTGTCCAATCACTGGCACCTGGGTTAAGGTTTGTATCATATCGGCCGGTGCCCATTGCTGAATTTCTTCCGTGGATAATACCCCCGTAGCATTCAAAACAATGCCCTTGATATCCAGCCCAAACTGTCGTGCTAAAGTCACATGGGCAACCGCTTGTCCCACACACCCCAATCGAATTGGCACCACTAAGACAATGGGCAATTGCCAATCTCGGGCAATATCCGCCACAATCAACTCATCTGTCACTGGAGAGCCTAAACTACCAACCCCTTCAACTAACACCCAGTCAAACTGAGACTGCAACTGTTGAACCGCTTGCCAAGCAGGTAATAAATCCACAACCTGTCCAGCTCGTTTTGCCGCCAAGGGAGGCGCTAGCGGTTGCTCAAAATAAAGAGGGTTCAAGGTTTCCGGGGGCTGGTTCAGATCAAAGACCTCGATATACCATTCCCGATCTCCCAATCCAGATTGCACTGGCTTACAGACTGCAATCTTCTCATTTGGTCGATAGATCTGCCAATAGGCCAATAAGGCAGATGTAACAATGGTTTTGCCAATTTCTGTATCTGAACCACTAATTAAAAGAGTTTGTGCCACAGCAATAATATCCTTAGATTGACTATTTTTTAAGTTGACACACTAACCAATAACTGACCGATAGGGAGAAGATGGCTGCTGCCAACCCTAACAGATCGAAACCGGACGATTTCGCAAAGTCGAAAATAATCAATTTGCGCGCTACAGCGATTAAAGCAGTCGCAACCACCAACTGAACCTGAACGCCCTGATGATCGAGATAGGCTTGAACATTTTCTAACAGCTCTAAAGCAATCAGGATATTAAGGAATAAGCCAAAAATCTCTAGTAGGGTTGACTGAAAGAAGCCAACAGGTTCCGTCCATAATTCCTGAATAACCTTAAATCCAAGATCGAAAAGCGCGAAAAAAATAACAATGATCAGCGCTAGGGACAAAATCTTAGCAACAGTCCCTTGAAACCAATGCAACACCTGGAGAAAAGACGCATCGCTAAAAACCTTAGCCATACGGTTCGATGTTCGATGATTTCGCTTCATAGGAGATGTTGCGGACCTACTTACGGTAATAAAGGTAACGATGAATCATATTACAGAAACTTGATTCGGTCGCCCTCGCACCAGATAATAAAAAAGCTGGAGTAGTACAGTAAATTTATGCTTAGACTCTTAGCCTTTTTTTGCTAAGTTTGCTAGATGATCTGTATTATCGTTTTGCCCATTTTCATAGGACTTTGATTATGATCAGCGACATTTTACCTGCAATTATGACGCCTCTAGTTGTTTTAATCGGTGGCGGAGCTGCTATGACGGCCTTCTTTTATTATGTTGAGCGTGAAGGATAATGGACGGGGCTTAATCCATCAACTCATGCCATGTATTTCATATAGCCGACCTTGCTTACTGGACGGCTACGTATAGCAAGAAGCCATAACAAGCATCTTAACTAAAAAGGGGAGTCAGTTAACTGACTCCCCTTTTAGATATCGCAAAAATGCTAGCTTACAGGGAAGAACCCAAGCCTGCATATGCTCCATAGAAAAAGAGACCTACAATTGCAATGAGGGCGGTCCCTGCGACTGTCCCTACTAGCCATAATGGAACTTTTCCATCTGCCACAGACTTTTCCTCCTAAAATTACCAGCAAAGTTTATGCATAGAATAGTTTGTTCTCAAAAACGCTTATCAAATGGATAAACGGAATTTTATGTTAGTTAAAAAAGTAGCTTGAGAACAATAAAGCTAAAACAAGAACAAGCAGCAAGCCAATAAAGAGCGATGCACGATTCAACTCTACGGGTTGCTTATTCGGATTGGGTGTTGCCATTAACGTCTCCTATCTCTGAATGAACTGCATAGCTGCGATTGCACCCAGGAAGAAGGTAACCGGGACACCTAGGGTATGAACAGCCAACCAACGCACTGTAAAAACTGGATATGTTACCGGTTCTTTTGAAAGTCTACTGGTCATTGTTATAACTATAATCCTTTTGTAAATTCATCAATTTGTTGCTTACCTTCATAACGGTCAGTAACCAAAGGTAGCCCTTGTCGAGCTTGGTCAAAGTACTCGTTAGGTCTTGGCGTTCCAAACACGTCATAAGCCAGACCTGTGCTTACGAATAGCCATCCTGCTAAAAACAGCATAGGTACCGTAATGGTATGGATAATCCAATAACGAATGCTTGTAACGATATCACCAAAGGGTCGTTCACCAGTTCTACCAGACAATTCAAACACCTCCTATGAACACAGTCATGATACTTAATCATACGAAACCATCGGACGTCCCACAAGTAAAACCTGAAGTTTACTTCCGCCAACTATCAAAATAAGAAGAAAGCGGAGGACTTTTACCCTCTAAGCAGATGCTTTAGGGGGAGCAATGAAACGCAATAGCGTTCCAGATTGCCCAATAATGAACCCTTGATCAGATGAAACAAAAATAATCTTGTAGAGGTTGGATGGCACATCCTCTACCGTCGAATCTTTCTGCCAAGTTTGGCCACCGTCTAGGCTACACAGTAATGTGCCACTCCCCCCTGAAATCCAAACTTCATCAGGAGTCCGATAAGCCAAATCTAAGAGTCCAATTTTGTTAGTGCCAGGGGTAAAGGCTTCATCCCAGGCATAATCTCCATTCTCAAGAAAACCAGTACTAAATTGAACCTGTCCGCCTTTGTTCAAAATCCAGGGGTTACCATTGGGATCAAATCCCATGGTTTGAATCCGCCTAGCACCATTTCGATCATGGCTTTGCCAAGAGGTCTCACTAGGATCAAAGGTGGTATAAAAACTTCCCCGAGAAGAAATGGCGACATATTTACCGTCTTCAGATCGGTTAATATTGCGCGTTGCCCCTGTAGCCTCTTCAACTAAGGCTGTCCAATGCTGAGCCTCATCTTGAGTACGGTAAATAGCACCGAGGTCGGTGATCATCTCGACCGATTTTGGACCTAAGGCAGTCACTTGATAGGGAGTCCCAGGAAGTTGAGTACTTAGAGATACCCGTGACCAAGACTTTCCACCATCCGTTGTATGGAGCAAAATAGAGGGTTCACCCACAATCCAACCTTCATCACCAGAAAAGCTGATGGATGAAAAGCGATAATCTAAGTCTCCTAGGGCAAGAGGACGCTGCTCCCAAGATTTACCCCCATCAAAGGTTTCTAACAGAGCAGAGTTGGTTCCCACGAGCCAGCCATGGTCTGGGGACGCAAAACTGACGTCTAAGACAGTAGAGTCAGTCGGCAATGCGACGGTTTCCCAAGAGAGGGAATCCAAAACTGGCAGGCTATTGCAGGCAGTTAAGAAAAATAGAGCGGCAAAGATAGATATCCATTGCCTTGAAGTCTTTAGAATTGCTTTTATCATCTTGTTTTTGAACGGGCGATAGCGTACTAGCCAATTGATTACTTAGGATTTCTGCAATCGGCACAAAGCATCTCTTCGCGGATGGGTAAGGGAACGAATCGTTACAACTTAGCCTGAAGAATAGAAGCTGAGTAAAAATAGGAATATCAGCAGCAACGTGCCAAAAATTAGCAAGTTTTTCTTGCCTGGAGTCATTGCATTAACCCCAAAGCCATAACCTAGATTTTCAGGAAACCCCGAGGGGGCACCTACCGGCCCAATATTGACAAATTGCTCCATAGGAGTTCGGCATACAGGGCATTTCCAATCGTTAGGAAGTTGATCAAACAACGTTCCTGGCGGAATTTTACGGCGTTTGTCACCTTCATCAGGCTCATAAATGTACCCGCAGGATCGGCATTCAAACCGATCAACAGGTACTACTTCTTCATTTGAATCCGTCTCAGTAGACATGACCTAAATTCGTGGAATTTCCACAATCCTAGAAATCTTTGTGAATTATTATGACATGGAACTTAATCACCTTGTGCAGGCTTCTCTGTCTAAACCCAAAATTTAACCCTCATTGATCAGTCCAGACCCAAGAACATGACACCCGAGTATGCTTAACTGAATATTGAGCAATGATTTTGGAATAAGTTTTAGGATCGATTAATTATGGCCGGAGAAATTTTCACTACAGCATTTCTTTGTTTTTCGCTGATCTTAGTGGGTATTGGTCTGGGATATTTGCTATTAAAGGTAGCTCCCGACTAAATCCTAAGCACTTGTTGGGGCTTTGAGATGCCATTCCTTCTAGATCTGAGCGAAGAGCCCAAGGAATGGAACGCACGGTTAAACGTTAAACCGAAAGAGCATCACATCTCCTTCTTGCACAAGATAATCTTTACCCTCACTGCGGACTAATCCTTTTTCCTTAGCAGCAGTGAGGGAGCCGTTTTCGACTAAGTCTTGATAACCAACTGTTTCCGCCCGAATAAATCCCCGCTCAAAATCGGTATGAATCACCCCAGCAGCCTGAGGAGCTTTTGTGCCGATGGGTATGGTCCATGCTCGGCTTTCTTGAGGACCAGACGTGAAGTAGGTTCGTAGTCCCAAGAGTTTATAGGTAGCATGGATAAGGGATGTTAAGCCCCCCTCCCCAACCCCTAAGGCTTCCAGAAAATCATGACGCTCTTCATCCGTTAGCTCCACTAATTCAGATTCAACTTGAGCTGACATAATCACGGTTTCCGCTGACTCAGCCGTTGCAATCCCTCGCACCTGTTCTACCCATTTATTTCCTGTTGCCAAATCATCTTCAGACACATTGGTTGCATAAATAATTGGCTTCAGAGTCAGCAAGCCCAAGTACTTAATCACCTCTTTCTCTTCAGGACTTAAATCAGCCTGACGGGCTGGCTGTCCTGCATCCAGCGTGGCTCTGAGCTTTTCTAAGATTTCTAGTTCGGCTTGAGCCTCTTTGTTATTACGAGCAGTCTTTTTAGTTCGCTCCATTCGTCGCTCAATTTGAGCTAAATCTGCCAAGCTCAGCTCCAAGTTAATCACTTCTATATCGCGCACGGGGTCTACTGACCCTGCAACATGAATAATGTCATCACTATCAAAACAACGCACCACATGCACAATGGCATCAACTTCACGGATATTGGCCAAGAACTGATTTCCTAAACCTTCTCCTTGGCTAGCTCCCTGCACCAGCCCAGCAATATCCACAAACTCGATCCGGGTGGGCACCGTTTTGGCCGAATTCGACAATTCAGATAAAATTTGTAAGCGCTGATCAGGAACAGAGACCACGCCCACATTGGGCTCAATCGTACAAAAAGGGAAATTAGCAGCTTCAGCTTTGGCATTCGCGACTAAGGCATTAAACAGGGTTGATTTACCAACGTTGGGTAGCCCAACAATACCAGCTCTTAACATGGGAAGGGATGACTCAAATCATGGGCTCAAACACATTATGAAGACAGCATATGCAGAGCATCTCTAAAAGTGATGCAAATGTGACTCATAATCCTTTGCCATTAAAACATGCATGAACCCTTTACATGAGCGTAAATCAACAGCAAGCTCCTTTATGGCAAGCGCTACAGGACAGTGCCCACTCCAATCAAATTGCGTTTCACACTCCTGGCCATAAACGAGGACGGGGGCTGCCCGGTGCTATTCTTCAGCATTTTGGATCTGCTCTAGGTTCAGCCGATCTGCCAGAACTACCCGAATTAGACAATCTCTTTGCCCCTGAAGCAGCGATTCAAGAGGCTCAGGTCCTCGCTGCCCAACTCTTTGGAGCCGAGCAGACCTGGTTTTTAACCAACGGTTCGACCTGTGGCATTCTGGCAGCATTGCTTACTGTCTGTCGCTCGGGTGAACAGATTATCGTACCGAGAAATCTTCATACATCCGTTATTTCCGGGCTAGTGTTGTCTGGCGCAGTCCCCATTTTTGTGCAACCGACATTGGATAGTCAGCTCAACTTAGCCTATAGTTTATCGGTTCAGGATATTCAGCTGGCGTTCGAGACCTATCCTCAGGCCAAGGCTATCCTCTTAGTCCATCCGACCTATGAGGGAATTTGTGGAGATGTTGCAGCTATCGCCACGTTTGCCCATGATCATGGCATCCCGTTAATTGTCGATGAAGCCCATGGCCCCCATTTTGCTTTTCATCCTCAATTCCCTCAATCTGCTCTCGCTGCCGGTGCAGACCTGGCCGTACAATCCACCCACAAAATGTTAGGAGCCCTGACACAAGCGGCTATGCTTCATGTTCAGGGTCCTCTTATCGATCGACCTCGGCTGAGTCAAACCCTACAGCTCGTGCAGTCTACCAGTCCCAATTATCTGCTGTTGGCCTCTTTGGATGCGGCCCGCCACCAATTAGCCCATGCTGGCCTGAACGTCATGGAGCAGGTCTTAACTCTCGCCAATAAAGCTCATACTCAACTGAACGATTTGCCAAACTATCGTCCATGGGATCCAATAGACACTACCCCCGGCTGTATTGCTCTCGATCAAACGCGCCTCACCATTCCTGTTGATCCATTTGGTGCTCAAGCCTATAATCTCGATCAAACCCTCATCGATACCTATCGCATCTCAGCAGAGCTGATCACGCCAGACCATCTCACCTTCTTGATTACGTTGGGAAATACCGAGGATGATATTAATCGATTACTCTTAGCATTACGAGAGTTATACCAACCTCCTTTACAGCTCAGCTCTCTGACCTACTCCACACACAAAACGCCTATTTCTGTACCTGCGCTTTCACCCAGGGAGGCCTATTGGCATCCTGCTGACGCCGTTCCAATCCTAGAGGCTGTCGACCGGATCAGTACTGAAAGTATTTGTCCCTATCCACCGGGCATCCCTATTCTGCTCCCTGGAGAAAAAATTCAGAAGCAAGATTTAGACTGGCTCTTACAACTCAAACAACAAGGGGGCATCATTACGGGGTGTAGCGATCCGCGCTTTCAGACCTTAAAGGTTGTGAGAGAGTAGTAGCGTGAGCACACAGGGACAACCTATGCCTTCTCCTCCTTGGCCCTATACCAGTCCTGGCATCCCAGATGAACTGTTTGAGCGTTTACCTGGAATCCCCATGACTCAGCGAGATACACGCTTATTATTAATCTCACAATTGCGACTCACGACGGATACAGTCCTGTGGGACATTGGAGCAGGAACTGGCACCATTCCTGTCGAAGCAGGTTTACTTTGTCCCCAGGGACAAATTATTGCCATCGAACGGGATGAAGAAGTGGTTAATCTGATCCAAGCGAATTGTGATCGATTTGCAGTCAAAAATGTCGATATTATTCAAGGCAATGCGCCCGGCTGTTTGGATGACCTCCAACCTCAACCCACCCGAATTTGTATAGAAGGAGGGCACCCCATGCAAGACCTGCTGAAAACAGCATGGAGTCATCTACAAACCAATGGCCGCTTGGTAGCGTCTGCATCTAGTCTAGAAACGCTGTATGTCGTTTCTGAAACCTTTTCTTCCCTGCATGCTCGCAACATTGAAGTCGTTCAGTCCGTCATCAATCGTTTAGAGACCCGTGGCACACGTCAATTGTTTGCCGCTGTCGATCCAATGTTTATCTTAAGCGGCGAGAAACTTTGAATCTGGACATGGCTAAGGCATCATTTTTTCTGGACTAACTGGAAACTTAAAATAATTTCCTTTTAATATATAGAAAAACAACTCAATCCAGATCAAACTCAAACTTTATCTTCCAAGAAGATATTATTTAATCTAATTCTTTTAGCACTTTTGTTTATTAATAAGCTGCAATTATGTATAGCGATATATAAAATCTCTATGGTGTGAAGTCAAGCTATAATGGCAGCTCCATATCAGACATAATCTGAGTTCGGGATAAGCTAAAACTCTTAATCTTACGCAGCCTAAAATTTATATTTTTTCCTAGAAGAGGCCCCAAAATGTCACAATAACCTTTGATAGCTCTGAAGAGCTGAAGAGCTTAATATCTAAAAATCACTCGAAATAATTATTCACAAGACTGTTTAGCATTCTTAACCATTAGTATCTCATTGAACTACTGGTTTGCTTCAGAATTCCACTTCAAACTGACAGTGTAAGGATTGACTAGAGTTTTTTCACAAGCACAAATAGAGATGACTATAGAATCCTCTCTATCTCCATCGAAATCTATAAATGTAGAGATGCATTCTTCCTATCAATATTTTAAAAATTGCTAGGATTTATAAGTAGTGAACTATTCAAAACAGATGCTGCTGAAAATTATTCTGAGCTATACTTGTCAAGGCAATTAAAGCTTCTATGGGTACATAGAAAGAATGCCTGGATTGATGTTTCTGAGATCGTTGACGGAATGCTGCCTCTGTTTGCAACTTTATGGATCCAACAGCCCAACTTATCTTTAGAGACCCCTCAACCTTTATCCCAGGCAAATATCCAACCCCAACTCTCTTCAGATCGGGATGGGTGGGTTGCCCAAGCGTCTCGCCCTTCTTTGAAGCGCCAAACGAATCGGCAAGCATCACGGCAAGGGATTGAGTTTCGCACCTTGCCTGGCCGGCTCGATACAGTCCCTGTTTTCAACAGCAATAGTCCTGAAGTAGTCAGACGGTCCGGGATTTTGCTGTCCACATTTCCACCCCGAGGTAAGCACCAAGCCAAGGCCCATCTCAATTTTGCCTTTAACGGTCGATTTGATATTTTTGCCCATCATGTTGCCAAGACCAATCGCCCGGATGATACCCCTACTCTTTATAAAGGCATCTTGTTATTTAACCCCAGCCGCACCCGCAGTATTACGATTAAGGTCTTGCATTCAGCAACCTTTCTAGGCAATCCTGATGCGCCTTATATTGCCCTACCACCTCAGGTCAGCAATGATTTGGGCAAGGTTTTTTCTGGACCAGGTGGACGAGTCGTCGATCAAATCCTAAGAGGACGCCGCCAAACCCATTGGCCACCAGTCATTTACTTACGCCCTGGCCAAAGTAAAATGCTGATGAACTTACCTATTCCCGTGCCCAGCTTATCGGCCAAAAAGCCAGTCCGGGGTCCAAAAGCCCAAAAATTACTGAAGCTAAATGCGGCGAAATCTCCTCTCAAAAATATTGCGCCGTCTTCCAATACTCGCTCAACCCTGGCTCATTTACAAAGCAGTGGCCCTGTATATGCCGCCAGTATGGCCATGTTAGCGCCCCTAAATCAAAATGGAACTGAAAAAATTCCGACCAAGAAAGATTGGGAAAAACTGTTAATTAATGGTGAGCTCCTCTCTCCTCGGGACAAGCCCCCTTCCCCTTTGAGTCAAAGAACCGATCCATTTTTTTATGGTCGCGTTGCGGGTGTCAGTAGAGGTTCTCTCTGGAAAGCACAAATCACAGATGATTTCACCAGCAAGCAGTTAACCATACCTAGGCCCGGTCGTACGTTTGCCTATGGATTGAGCACGCTACAGCGAGGAACGTTTGGGACTGGGCAGGTTCAAAGTGCACCGATGCTTGTGAGATACCCTGATACTGCTTACTTAGCCCATGGGAATTATGGCGTCCACTACGATTTAACCCTACCGTTCCATAACCCCAGTAAAAAGCCTCAGCAGGTTGATATTGCAATTCAAACGCCCCTTAAACATGACCGCAAAGGGGTGGGTCTTAATTTTTGGCGATCAAAAACTGCTCCTGTCTTTTTCCGGGGTACCGTACGGGTACGGTACAAAGACGATGACGGCAACTCTCAAGTGCGTTATTTTCATCTTGTTCAAAAACAAGGTGAAAAAAGTCAGCCTCTTGTGACGTTAAAGCTCAAACCAGACGAACGGCGGTTGGTCCAGGTGGACTATGTTTATCCACCGGATGCTACTCCACCTCAAGTGCTAACGGTTAAAACGGATCTTTTCTTTGGCAGTCGGAGCTAATTGAATGAAACCTAATATTGAAGTTTTTGCTGATCAATCCCAGTTAATTGAACGTGCCTTGGAACTAACTCTCGCTGAAATCAAAGATGCGATCGCACAACGAGGACGCTGCACAATGGCTTTAGCCGGAGGCAATACGCCCAAACCTTTGTATGAGCAACTCGCCCAACAGGATTTACCGTGGCAAAATATCCACATTTTTTGGGGAGACGAGCGGTATGTGCCGATTTCTGATCCGCAAAGTAACGCCGGAATGGCCACTAAAGCCTGGCTCAACCATGTGGCCATTCCTCCCACCAACATCTATCCCATGCCAACTCAAGCCGCCGATCCAGCGGAGGCGGCTCAAACCTATGACCAACAACTACAGACGTTTTTTGGCACAGGCCCCAAGGAATTCCCCAGCTTTGATCTTGTCTTGCTAGGCTTGGGGCCTGATGGACATACCGCCAGTTTATTTCCCCATACTGATGCATTACAGGTGTGCGATCGCAACGTTACCGTTGGCAATAAAGACGGTCAACCTCGATTAACGTTAACCGTTCCCGTTCTCAACCAAGCTCGACGCATTTTCTTTTTAGCAACCGGCGCAAATAAACAAGACGCATTAACGGAAATTTTTGCGGAGACAGCTGATGCAACCCACTATCCCGCTCGTTTAATCCAACCAATTCACGGTAAACTCTCATGGCTACTGGACACTGCGGCAGGAGAACCTCTACAGAAGTATCTATAGCTGATTCCTGATACAGACCGCCTTGGCCCTAGAAACCCTATCAAATCTGAGGATCAGATTAAGCACTACAAATGGGTACACTCAATGAGGCAAGATCAAAACGTCTGAAGACAGAGTTGCTGAGTGGCTGTAGGGTTTAACAACCCAGGCTGCAGACCATAGTTGCCATGAATATCTCGTGTACTATGTGAAAAGCAGTCTTTTTTGTATCTCAAAAAGCCTCTCTTGTACAGACATTGCTGGGACGTTTTATCGCCTATTGAGCTAACGATTCGATAAGTCTTATCGGCCGCCTAAATTTGACTATGATCGGGGAATTTTTTGACGGGGGAAATAACTACAACCTATGATTATTTGTCCCAATTGTCTCCACCAAAATCCCGATGGCGCAGCGACCTGTGAGGCCTGTCATACTGCCTTACCTGCCACCAGCAGCTGTCCCAACTGTGGTGCATCCATACAGGTAGGCGCACAATTCTGCGGCCAATGTGGTTTTAATCTACAAGACGATCCCAACGACTTAGATGAAATTATCGCTCTCACCACCGAAACAGCAAAATCCGAACCCGTCTCTCCAGAGAACCCGTTCATTTTTCCCGATCCTCAACCCCCTGATCCGCTCGTCATGCCGGATTTAGTATCGCAGGAACCCTCATTAGCCACAGATTTACCTGTCCTGGACAACAATTTGTCTCCGTTTGAAGAAACGCCACCTCCTTCTTCAGCCTATGGGGATAACGAGTCGCCGGGTACGCCCAGAACTCAACTCCAACAGCAAACCATTCAGCTAGTCCATGTTCAGACCAACACAGTGATTGATCTGCCTTTGACACTGGATAAAATTCATATGGGAAAGCCGAACGATCGAGTGCCGCCCGACATCGACGTGTCAGGGTTCCCAAATGCTGAAGTTGTTTCTCGCGTTCATGCGGATATTCGGGTTGAAGGGGGTCATTATTTTATTGAAGATGTCGGCAGCTCAAATGGGACCTACATCAACAGTATTCCTTTGTTACCTGGTAATCGGCATCGTCTACGCGTCGGTGATCGAATCGCCCTGGGTAAAGGCAATCTAGTCACTTTTCTATTCCAACTTAACTGATAACGTGATTACTCTAACGCTCTTACATCCTGTCCAATCCACTCCCGTTCAAAGTTGGAGCTTTGAGCAAGATCCCGTCATCCGAATTGGTCGAGCGGTAGACAACCATGTTGTCTTGTATAGCGCCGTTGTCTCCCGCTATCATGTCGAACTGCGACAAACCGGAGCCCAATGGGAAGTCGTGAATATTGGCACCAACGGTACCTATCTAGATGGCAAACGGGTCCATCAAGCTCCTCTGGCTGATGGCAACATCATGCGACTCGCACGATCGGGACCTAATATTCAAATTCACATTGATGGAAGTGGTGCGGTAAGCGAACAGTACAATCACCCTGAAGTAACTGCAGCTCCTAGTTCAGTGAAGATACAATCTCAAGTTTCAGTAGAGGAGTCTGCCGAAGCTGTTGCCGTATCACCCAGCTCGGAGCCACACGCTCAAAGCGCCGATCAAAAATTTCAAGTGACGGGGCAAACCTCTTTTCCTAAACATCCTCAAGATGAACAGCGTCGCTTTCAGTATCCCTGCACGAATGACGGATCACAACCTGCTGCCAGCTGTCAAAACTCACCTGCGAACAAAGGATCGTTAGTTTGCACCGATTGTGGTTTACCCCTCAAAGTCTGGCGGCAAATCGGCCAGTACCATATTCTTAAACCGCTAGGGACCGGGGATAATACTTTTATTGCCTGGCGAGATGGTCACATGGTGGTTCTCAAAACCCTCCAGCAAGAGTGGCTTGACCATGAAGATGCGTTGATCGCCTTCCAAGACCAGGCAGCCCAGCTCTGTCAGATCAGTCACCCAGGAATTCCCAAAATCTACGAAGCCTTTGAAGTAGACGGACACCCCTATCTCGTCAGCGAGATGATTTATGGGCAAAATCTCAAGCAATGGGTGGCAGAGCGAGGCCCCCTCTCTCAGGAACAGACCATTTTATGGATTTCAGATATTTGTGAGGTTTTAGACTATCTGCATCAACAGACCCCAGCGATTATTCACCGCAATCTTAAGCCTGCCAATCTTTTACGTCCTACCATTCCCCATGGTTTCAAAGAAGTGGTCTTAGTAAATTTTGGCGAGATGCAGCTGCTCAGCCCCGAAGCCGGCACATTTATTGGCTCGGTGGGCTACACAGCACCCGAGTTACAGGCTGGCAAAGCTGCCCCAGCCTCAGATCTCTATGCCCTGGGGGCAACTTTGGTCTATATTTTGACCGGGCAAGAACCCGATGCCTTTTATCGATTGGGAGATGAAGAATTCCGCCTGCATGTCGAAGATGTGCCTCGCCTCAGCCCTGAAATGGCAGACGTGATTCAACGCCTGACCCATCCGCAACCCCAAAAGCGATATTCCTCGGCGTCCCAAGTCGCTGAAGCGATGAGAGAATTGCTACCCGCATCCATTTGATTTAGAGCCAGCTGTCCCTTTACGATATCAGCAGGAATGTGACATCAGCTTCTAGGGTTGTACTCCAGCGCCTAGGAGTAATGATGGTTGTTTTAAACTCTCCCTGCGGACATTGCTACTCCCCTCCAACAATCCCTGGACCTCTCGATTACGACAGCTCAGCATTCGGCTGGCCCAAGGTTTAGTAGCTAGCACCCTCTTGGTCTATTCAGGGATCTGTATCTTCTTTTTTGTGCGGCAAGAAGCACTACTCTACGATTCCGAACTAACCCTTGAAACGGTACCCAGCGATCAACCCTTTCAATTACCGTTCCAAACCGTCAAAATTCCGGTGGGGTCAACCTCTGAGCACTTGAATAGTTGGTGGGTACCTGCCCCTCACCCCTTAGAAGACACCATTGCTCTACCCGAAGAACCTCACGATATCCTGGCCGAACCGAAAGTGATTCTGTATTTCAACGGACGGGCAGGCAACAAGGGGTCTCGCAGTCACTTAGAACGCGTCAAAGGTTTCCGTCAGCTGGGCTTTTCTGTCTTGCTCGTTGATTATCGGGGCTATGGGAATAGCTCGCCTCGCCAACCTAGTGAGGCCAGCTTGTACGAAGATAGCCAAGCCGCCTGGCGCTATCTGACTCAAACCCGGGGCATGGCTGCCCATCAAATTGTGATTTATGGCGAATCCTTGGGCGGAGCCGTCGCCATCGACTTAGCGGTTAAGCAGCCCAATGCAGCTGGCGTTATTGTCCAAAGTTCTTTTACGACGCTACCCGCAGCAGCGAGGGAGATGGACTGGTTTCGGTTTCTCCCTGTCGATTG
Organism: Acaryochloris sp. CCMEE 5410; assembly: GCF_000238775.2. NCBI lineage: Bacteria > Bacillati > Cyanobacteriota > Cyanophyceae > Acaryochloridales > Acaryochloridaceae > Acaryochloris > Acaryochloris sp. CCMEE 5410. Next base: position 3,224,639 of record NZ_AFEJ02000001.1, read on the forward strand.
GATCCTCACCCAACGGTTTAATTCCCTAGCTAAGGTGCGGTCTTTGAAAACCCCTGTCCTTTTCCTCCATGGCACCGCAGATCAGATTGTGCCGGTATGGATGAGTCATAGGCTGTATCAGGCAGTGCCTTCAGAGACCCCTAAAGAATTAGTGGTAGTGCCCGATGCTAACCATTTCCGTATTTATCGTCCGGGTCAGCATTCTTATCTGAAAGCCATACAGCGATTGGTAACCAAGATGCAATAACGCTGCTTCCCTCTCCATTGATGGGCCTTGAGCTGACATTTGTGCTGAACTTCATGCTAACTCATCAAGACTGAGAGAGCTGTCTGACAGTGATTTGCACCTTCATACTGATTTGTAAGGCTTCTTGAATCAGATCTTGATAGTCCTGGGCTTGATCCTGTAACTCTAAAGCTTGCAGGTTGATCAAGGCTTGATCCAAATCCAGCAGAGCTTGATGCCGGTGAATCAGTTGTTGATGCTGGCGAATCAGCCTTTCTAGATTTAATGCCGTGACTAAACTGGTGCGACTAGCGTGTAAGGCATCCAAGATGAGCGTGTGATCGGACGTCAGGGCTGAGGGATTCACGTGGGTCAGACCGTCCAACAGGATGACCGTCTCCACTAGCTGATTATATTGGTCAATATCATCCAGTAACTGCAACAGAGGTCGTAAATTGCGAGTTCGATGCCAGAGATAGAGATGCCAGCTGGCAAACATCAGCCCCGTTGCTGTTCCTGTAACCTGAAGAAATCGGTGGGGGTGGGCCGTATCCCGTAATGGGATCAGACCAACGGGCACCGACAACATACCGAGCAAGGCCAAAGCAATCATTTCTACCCCCAATACTCGCAGCCAATGTTGGGGTTGACGCCAAACCGATAGGCGGTAAACGCCTCCCCATAAGCTGCCGACCCAAAAGGAAGTGGTGGTAAAACCCGTTTGGGCTTCAAGATCATCGGTGGTCAAGCGTAGGGCTTGTAGGTTATCTAAGTTGCGGGTACCGGTCATGCGCTTTAGCCCTGCATCAGATTTGCGATCGCATCTAGAACCCCTGTCCAAAAATTCCCTTCCCGAGGGCGAAACAGCTCAAAGGCTCCCGGTGAACCAAAGAAGGGACGAAGGGTCCAGCCCAACTGACTGCCAACAAACCCATAGAGCCCCAACCAAAAGCGAAGCACCGTAGACCGAAGTTGGACGTTAGTATCCGTCTCTGATTGGGCGACGGGACGCATAGCCTGATAGAGGAACGACACCCCAAACATGCCCGTCATCGCAAAAATCACCACGTTGAGTAGCAGGTAAAAGGAATAGTCTTGAACAGGGGAAATGGTGATCACAAAAAACAAAGTAATCGGAGCAAATCCTACTAGCAGCAGGGCAATGACAGCAGCTGCACTCAAGACATAAGTGAAATGCTGCGCGATGGTTTGACGAGAACCAAACAGGGCATTAAACACGTATAGGGCAGGTAGGCAGACCAGTAAGGTAATTAGATAGAGGGTGGGCAGTTTGAGGCCCGAGGACAGGGCCTGCAGCGGACTATGAAAGGAGCCGACAATCGCGCCATAGGTAGCGAAACTGCAAAAGCTACAGATTAGTAGAGCAGAAATTTTGACCGATAATCGCTTTCCCTCGTGAATTTCTTGGAGAAAGGTTTGTCGGTCTTTGAGGAGAGCAATAAAAATAGCAACAGCGTTCATAAACAAGGATGGCAGCGAAAAATTAAGCACAGCCTAGCTTTGCCCATCTGGTCCTGTCAGTCGGCTGAAGTCGGGAGTTCTGAGGAAAAAGTCGGGTCAGGTCGGTTTGAGGACTCAGGCCAGATTTACCTCATATGGTCTTCCAGGTTCAGAATTACTGTTTCTAGGTACCACTCCTCTGAACGCCCAGGATAATGAGCTTTTGTACTCCGAACCATCCCTTTCGCTAATTCTTGGTTCCCTCCCAATAAGTCCAATAACCGCTGCCACAAGCGCTCGTGGGTGGTTTGTGGGGGTGGCGGTGGCGGAGCTTGATTGGCAGCCTGGGCAGGGGGTTGAAGCTGATTGAGTTGGGCGAGCACCTGCTGATAGTTAAACCATTCTTCCTGGGCACAAAACAGGCTAATGGCCCGCTGGTAATCGGCAATGGCTTGGGGATTTTCCTTCATTCCCGCATAGGTGAGGCCGCGCTGATAAAAAGCATCGGCATTATTGCCATTTAAACGTAAGGCTTCTGCATAGTCTTCGATGGCTCCCAAATGATGACCAATGGCCCGGTAGGCATTGCCTCGTGCAACATAGGCATCACTATCTTCAGGAGATAGGAATAAGGCTTGGTTACAGTCTGCAATCGCCCCCTGGGGATCCTTGAGGTTTAAGCGAGCTTTGCTCCGCCCGCGAAAGGTGATCGGATCTTCAAATTTAAGGGTAAGGGCTTGATTAAAATCAGCCATGGCAGCCTGATAATTGCCCTGCTTGCAATAGACTAATCCCCGGCAGCAATAGGCTTTGCCATCTTGAGGATCGGCCTGTAAGACCCAATTAATATCCGAGAGGGCCTGACTGAGCTGGCCGATTTTGGCCCGATCGAGGATTTGCGTAAAGTAATCTTTTTCTGACAGGGCAGGGGGCGGTGCGTTGGGTGACTTTGTGATTGGAGCGTTAGCATTGGGCGTTTTGGGTCGGATTTCCTCAATCTTGTCAATGCATTGGCGTGCTCCCTCTGCATCTTTTTGATCCAGGTAAAGTCCTGAAGCCACCTTAAAGTCGGCGATTGCCGCTGGGATTTCTCCTTGCTTGCGATGGACAATGGCTCGCAATTTATAGGCAGCAGCATAGGTGCGATCGCACCCAATCGCCAGTTCCACATCAGCCATCGTTCCTGGGATATTTTTTAAGGAGAGTCGGGCTAAGGCTCGACAGTAATAGGCTTTGGCCGATTTAGAATCAATCTCTAGGGCTTTGCCATAGTCCTCAATGGCGGCATAGACGTTACCAGAATCGTAGTAGGCCAACCCCCGCTGACAATAGGCATCGATGGAGAACGGATCGGCGTCCAGAACTTGGGTAAAGGTTGCGATCGCATCTGCATATTGCTTTTGTCGCAGTTGCGCTTGGCCTTGTTGAAATAACGGGGCACTCATGGGCACTCTGATGGTGGTGCAGATTTCAAGCCAACAGGCTTGCTGAATAAGACTAATATCCTAACCAATACTCCACTGGGCTGAGAAGGACCTATTGATGCTGACCAATTCTTAATTGGTGAGAAATATACCAGTTCGCTGACAGAGAATGCTTCAATCTACCCTGAGTTCGGTTTTTACTTCCAGAGATCCTTACAACTTTACGTCAAGATACTTTACAATCAGCAATACTGCCCTGGGCATAATTAACAAAGACTTTAGAATTTAAATTACGACGTTTTAAAGCGCCCATCCCTGCTACACGGGCAATCTAACAGTCTTACGTCCACCCCTTGGTGGTTTGTCAACGTTTGTAGCACTATCCCTTAGAGAAGAAAGATGAAAGACCTCACCCGCTATCGCAACATTGGTATCTTTGCCCACGTAGATGCCGGTAAAACTACAACAACCGAAAGAATTTTGAAGTTAACCGGTAAAATCCACAAGATTGGTGAAGTGCACGAAGGTGAGGCCACCACTGACTTCATGGAGCAGGAACAAGAGCGGGGTATCACCATTCAGTCTGCTGCCACCTCCTGTGAGTGGAAAGACCATCAACTCAATATTATTGACACGCCAGGGCACGTTGACTTCACGATTGAGGTGTATCGTTCTCTCAAAGTTTTGGACGGCGGCGTTGGCGTTTTCTGTGGGTCTGGTGGTGTTGAACCTCAATCCGAAACCAACTGGCGCTATGCCAACGACTCTAAAGTCGCTCGGATTATCTACGTTAATAAACTAGACCGCATGGGCGCTGACTTCTATCGCGTCGTCGACCAGGTCGAGAATATCCTGGCGGCCAAACCTTTGGTCATGACCCTGCCCATCGGTACCGAAAACGACTTCATCGGTGTCGTTGATGTATTAACCGAGAAAGCATGGGTTTGGGACGATTCCGGCGATCCTATGAACTACGAGATCAAAGATGTGCCCGACGACATGAAAGATGATCTGGCCACCTATCGAGAGCAGCTGATCGAGACCGCTGTTGAGCAAGACGATGACTTGATGGAGCGGTATCTAGAAGGTGAAGAGATCAGTATTGAGAACCTGAAGCGCTGTATCCGCAAGGGAACTCGTGACTTGGCTTTCTTCCCCACCTATTGTGGTTCTTCCTTTAAGAACAAAGGGGTTCAGCTCGTTCTGGATGCTGTGGTGGACTATCTACCGAACCCGAAAGAAGTCAATCCTCAACCTGAAATTGACTTAGAAGGGAATGAGACTGGCAACTTTGCCGTAGTTGATCCCAGCAATCCCATGCGGGCATTGGCCTTTAAAATTATGGATGACCGCTTTGGTGCTCTCACCTTTACCCGAATCTACTCCGGTACGATTTCCAAAGGTGATACGGTCCTCAATACTGCCACGGGCAAAACTGAGCGGATTGGTCGCTTGGTGGAAATGCATGCCGACTCTCGGGAAGAAATCAACTCGGCTCAAGCCGGAGATATCGTAGCTATCGTCGGTCTGAAGAATGTGCAGACGGGACATACCCTCTGTGATCCGAAAGAGCCTGCCACTTTAGAACCGATGGTCTTCCCTGATCCGGTGATCTCGGTTGCGATCGCACCCAAGAAAAAAGGTGCTGACGAGAAGTTGGGGATGGCCCTGAGCAAAATGGTGCAAGAGGATCCCTCTTTCCGTGTCGAGACCGACCAAGATAGTGGTGAAACCATCATCAAAGGGATGGGTGAATTGCACCTCGACATTAAGGTCGATATTCTCAAGCGCACCCACGGCATTGAAGTCGAAGTGGGTAAACCTCAAGTGGCTTACCGAGAGTCGATTACCAAGCGTCTCGAAGATAGCTATACCCACAAGAAGCAGTCCGGTGGTTCCGGTCAGTACGGCAAGATTGATTACGTCATCGAACCCGGTGAACCCGGAACAGGATTCGAATTCGAATCTAAGGTCACGGGTGGTAACGTGCCTCGTGAATTCTGGCCTGCAGTGGAGAAAGGCTTTGGCAATAGCCTAGAGAAAGGCGTGCTGGCAGGCTTCCCCTGCGTTGACATGAAAGTCACTCTGACAGATGGGGCCTACCACCCGGTTGACTCCTCTGCGATCGCCTTTGAAATCGCAGCGAAGGCGGCCTATCGTCAGTCGGTTCCTAAGGCGGGTCCTCAGTTGCTAGAGCCGATCATGAAGGTTGATGCCTTTACCCCTGATGATCACGTGGGTGATGTGATTGGAGATCTGAACCGTCGTCGAGGCATGATCAAATCTCAAGATGCCAACCCCATGGGAGCCAGAATTAAAGCTGACGTGCCCTTGAGTGAAATGTTTGGCTATATTGGTGACCTGCGCACCATGACCTCCGGTCGAGGCCAGTTCTCCATGGAGTTTTCTCACTATGCTGCTTGTCCAACCAATGTGGCAGAAGAGGTGATTAAGGAAGCCAAGGAACGCCAAGAAGCAAAGGCATAATCATAGCCTAGCCTTAATAAACAGTAAGCAAACGGCGCATTCTCCACTAGGGTGTGCCGTTTGTTGATTTAGCGATCGGGTTTAGACAATACTTTATGTTCTCCTTCTCACCGATGTAGAGACTGATGATTGGAGAACTTCAGTTGGATTTGGAGCTAGTTTTAAGAGTAGGATAACAACCTATTCCTGGTGATCGCCAACATTAGATAATGAGCAAAGAAAGCAACGGTCAGGCTTTGATTGCCGCAATTCAGCAAAGGGATTGCAATCAGGTTTGTAGTTTGTTAGATGCTGGATTCTCTCCTGATACCTGGGATGACTGCAATATTCCTGGCTTAGTGATTGCAGCTCAGAAGGGTTACACCGACATTGTAGAGATCTTATTGGTTGCTGGAGCCAATTTCGCTTCCCCAGGGATCGCAGAACCCCAGGGAAGCAAGGGTGAGTTTGGAGATTTTCGCGCATCAGGACCGATGGCTATTTGGGCCGCTGCGGTAGCGGGTCATCAGGATATTCTCCAAATCTTGAAATCTGCGATGCCAGAAATGCTTGGCCAAGTTTTGGTTGGTATTTGTGAAAGAGGCAGTCTTGCAGCGCTGCACACTCTGCTTGCTGTTATCGATGTGCATCAGTACTACAGCTACGGCCCCTTACAGGCCGCCAGCCAAGCAGGACGACCGGATGTGGTTCAGATCCTTGTCCAGTCAGGGATTGATGTAAATCGACCTAGCATCACTAAAGAAACACCATTAGTCGTGGCAGCTGACCAGGGTTATGTGGAAGTTGTTAAGACATTAGTGGAAGCAGGTGCCCTAGTGGATTCATGGACAAGTGATGAGGATTCTCCTTTATTCGGTGCTGCCTATTGTGGACATTTGGAGGTTTATAACTATCTTTTTCCTCTTGTCTCTGAAGAAACTCAAAGATATGCAGAATACACCCTACATAAAGCTTTAAAGCGAAAAGCACGAGAACAAAACACAGATGTAGAAGCTTTTATCAAAGGTGCCATGTTAGGACAGATGGACGTTATTCAGTGGGGCCTTCGACGTGGAATAGATATCAATGCAATCGGTGCTAGCAACCAAACTGCGTTAATGTATGCAGCCTCTTCTGGCTTGCAACAGATAGTTCAGATATTGCTGGAGGCAGGCGCAGATCCCAATATTCAAAGTGATGATGATGGTCCAGATGCAGGCACGACAGCCTTGATGAAAGTAGCAAGTCATTATGCCTGCCATTTTGCAGAAAACGTTCAAGAGATTATTAAGCTGTTGGTAGCAGCAGGAGCAGATCCAAATCTTCAAGACAAAGCAGGCCGTACAGCCTTGATACATAGCGTAACTTGGGGGTATTCAAAGCCTGCTATTGAGGCTCTCAAAACACTCATTTCGGTGGGTGCTGATCTCAATATTCACGATAATGCGGGTAAAACAGCTTTGATATATGCACAGGATCGTTGTCAGGAGCAGGCCGGCTTTTCTGTAGTTGTAGAGTTACTTGAACGATCAGGTTTGTCAGAGTAAAGAACAATAAACTACTCAACCGTCCATTCCCCATTAGCAGAAAAGTTAATTTTGAGTGTCTTACTTTGAGACTGTAGCCAGCCTTGACGATGCCAAGTGATCAACAATGAACGCTGTTCAATCGCCGCTTCAGATGTACCAATATTGACGGGATTGCTAGCATCACCCATCGTAATGCTGAGATTTGGATCAGCTTTGACCACCTCAATCGCTGCAGAGGAGAGATAAGCATGATTCTTGGGTTTTATACTCTTCCACGCTAAACGCAGCTCGGCTTGGGACTCACCCAAACGAAAGGTCGCTTGGTGCGGCGTTGCTTCAGGCTCCTGCACACTAGATTGATCGGACTCCTGTTCATACTCAGAGAAGGTGAAAGGTTCACCCAACGGCCCAACGGGTGTACTAGGAGGGCCACAGCCCACCAGTAAGGTTCCGACTAACACAAGGGAGCTCAACGTCACTCCAGAACAAGAGGTAGAACGTGGGTCCCGAAACAGCCCAGCGCGCATCAACAAACCTCCTAATCTTTGGTGAGTGTTCTGATGGTCAGCACTTGGGGAGGCGTAGAATCTGGCGGATAAAGGAACTCAACATTGACCAGCTTCTGCTGTTTGGGATCGATGGGAAGTGTCAGCAGAGCCTTGCCGCGTTGACCCCGTCGCTGCACCAAGTGAAAGAAGCGTCTTTGGGCCTTGCCAAAGGTGTCAGTATAGCTGAGCTTGACCGTTCCTCGAAAAAAGGCTGACCCTGTTGGCCGCTTGAAGAAGCGCAAGCCTTTTTGGGTAAGCTCATCTTCTTTGATGGGGGTTTGCAAGGACAGAGAAATTTTCTGGGGGTCTTTCGTTGTATTTTTTAGGGGCAGATCCAGGCTATATCGCAATCCATAATTGCCATGGGATTTATAGGCCGTATCACCATAGCGCACCAGCATCGGCGCACTTTGAATCTGCCCGGTGCCTAATGTGCCGCGATCTAAGGAATTGATCACATAGGAAAAGGCCTTGCCGGGCTTCGGGATATCTAGCTCGTCATCCCCCGGTTTATTGGTCACTTTGGCTTTCCATTCCGAGCCTTGAGACACTCCCGCGACTCGGCCATAGAAAAACTTCTCGGCCTTAGAGTCGGGGGGTGTGGGTGGTTGATCTCTCGGCGATACCAAGCTGCCCTTGGTCAGCGTTTGCTTCCAATCATCCAACAAAGGGGCCTGAAACTTCCATTTCGAAGGAGAGCGAGCATATCGGGTCATGCTGGCAGCGTAGAGCTTACCGTTGGTCCAGAGGCGTAGCCAGGTGGTGCGGCTATTGCTGGGGGGCAACTGCAAATTCACCAGCATTTTGCTTTCACCGGGCGGAATCACCAGATTGGTGTCCCAACCGGCTTGCCGTTGCCGACGCAGCACATCACCCGCCGTCCGACTTCCCGGACCCGAATAGACGTTACCCCCTGGATCAGCGGTCTGAGATGGAAGATCCACAAAAGGGGCCTGGGACTGACTTAGATAGCTATTGGCCTGCAGTACCAACACCTTGACAGGCTTGCTGGTGGGATTATGCAATAGCACCCCTAAATAAAGAGGGCGCTTACCTTTTTTGGAGTCAATTCGGGTGACATGATGGGCAAACACATCAAATCGACCGGATAAGGCATAGTTCAAATGAGCGTCAGGAGACTGTTTACCTGTTTCAGGAAAGGTCGATAAAAGAATACCTTCCGATTTAACAATTTCTGGACTATTGCTATTAAAAACAGGGAATTTATCCAGTTCTCCCGGTAAGGCCCTGACTTCCTGGGGAATGACCACTTCGGAGGCGGCGGCAATCGTACTTGCTTGAGCGAGAAGTAGGGCAGGCAGGAAAAATGACATGAATACATCAATACAATTGAGCGAATAAATTCTACCAGCCCATGATCCCCACCTTGAAGCTTAATGGGCCGCTTTGACAGATGACCTATTCCTAGGGAGTGGTTTGTGCAAGTAGGTTCTCAAAGGCATGGCGCTCGTGGGGGCTGCCCACTAACAGCAATCGATCACCGACTTCCAGTAAAGTCTGGGCATGGGGATATCGAAAGATACGTTGGCCCCGCCGCACCGCCATAATGGTGGCTCCCGTTCGACTCCGGATCTGGGTTTGGGCAATGGTTTGATTGATAAAGGGAGAGTTAGGCTTTAGGGCATACCAGCGACCTTCGAGTCCTTCCACCGCACTGCCTAATTCGGGGGGCATCCGATCCCCCAACTGTTTCGGCACAATTTCCCGGTAGTGGCCGGCCCGATAGGTATTGGCAATGGTTTGCACCTGTTGAATCGGGTCCCCCAAGTTGAGTAGGACATGAGCTCCCATTTCTAGGGATGCTTCAAATTCTGGCTGGACTACCTCTTTGGCTCCCAGTTGGTAGAGCACGTCAATTTCTTGGATTGCATGGGCACGGACCGTGACATCTAAACCAGGAACCATGCTTAGGGCTCGCTTAAGGGTTAACCGAGTGGCTAAAGGATCAGGCAAGGCAATAGCTAAGACGCGGGCTCGATCAAGTTTAGATTTACGTAAGACCAGTTCACTAGAGGCATCCCCAAATAGATAGGGAAGTTTTTGATCTCGCAAGGTCTGGAGGGTCGCTTCGTTATTTTCAATCACTAGGACGGGATGACGTTGCGATCGCAACATCCGTACCAAGGTTTGCCCAACCCGACCATAGCCAGCCACAACACAATGCCCTGTTAACCCCTCGGGAATCACCACTTCTCGGGGCCGTTGGGCATAGATAAACCAGCGACCAATCCCCGGAATACGCTGAAGATACCTGGGAAGACGCGTTGACAGCTTAAACACAAAGGGGGTAATCAGCAGAGTAATGGCCGTCGTCCCCACCATCAATCCATAGAGTCGAGGAGAGAACAGATCCAGCTCCACAGCGACCCCCGCCAGCACAAAAGAAAATTCCCCAATTTGATTAATGCCCAAACCCACCTTTAGGGCCGTGCTGAAACCATAGCCAAAGATCACCACTAAAGTCGTCACGATCAGGGCCTTGCCGACCATCACAATCGCCACCAAACTCAGCAGAGTCCCCAAATTTTGAACTAAAAATAAGGGGTCAATCAGCATGCCAATCGAGGCAAAAAACAAGGTGGCAAAGACATCTCGCATGGGCAAAATACTTTGCAGGGCATGGTCTGCATATTCCACCTGGGAAATCATTAATCCGGCGACAAATGCCCCCATCTCAATCCCTAAGCCCATGGACGCTGTGGCCAACGCCACTCCCATACACAGAGCAACCACGCTCAGCACAAACAGCTCTTGCGAACCGGTCTGAGCCACTTTTTTCATCAGGGTCGGGACAATTTTTAGTCCTGCAACAATGGCTAAGAGAAAAAACAAGGCGGTTTTGAGCACCGCAATCAGCAAGGCTTGGCCGATGGTGGCAGCCGGTTGAGTCAAGATGGGCAATACCGCCAGCATCAATCCCAAACTCAAATCCTGAATAATCAGAATTCCCAACATGACTTGGCCATGAACCGTCTGCATCTCATTGCGCTCAATCAAACTTTTGAGCACCACAGCCGTTGAGGAGAGGGAGAGCACTGCTCCCAAAAAAATCGCTTGGGGGAACGTCTCGACCCACTGGGTGAAGTAGGCCAAGCCACCGCCCAACAGGGTGGTGAGCAGAACTTGCAAGGTACCGCCGCCCAAGGCAATTTTGCGGACTTTTAAGAGATTGCTGAAAGAGAACTCAACCCCCAGGGCAAAGAGCAGCAAGACGACGCCCATTTCCGCAAAAAAGTTAATGGCTCCTTCGGCTTTAACAATCTCTAAGCCAGACGGCCCCACGGCCAAGCCTGCGAGTAAATAGCCCAATAAGGCAGGCTGTCCCAGACGGGTCGTGAGATAACCACCCACAGCAGCAGTCCCTAAAACCGCTACCATATCGACAATAAGAGAAAGTTCTGCAGCCATACCTTACTCTAGGAGCAATTTTTGAAGACAGGCTACTCTAACATCAATTCAGCAGTCTTCATCTGTAAGATGCAAGCAGCATCGATAATATACAATCCTGCACAAATAATCGAGCTGTCTTTGTCTGGATCGGAGGTCCATGAAAATCTTAGTTGGCAATGATGATGGTATTTTTGCCCCCGGTGTCAGGGCCTTAGCCAATACGCTGGCCCTAGACCATGAGGTCACCGTCGTTTGCCCGGATCGAGAACGCTCTGCCACCGGGCACGGGCTCACCATCCATCAGCCCATACGCGCCGAACAAGTGCAGTCCATGTTTGTCGATCAGGTCACCGCCTGGGCCTGTTCTGGCACGCCTGCAGACTGTATCAAGTTAGCCCTAGGCGCACTCCTAGACAGTCCACCAGATTTCGTCTTGTCGGGGATTAATCAAGGTCCCAATTTAGGCACAGACGTCCTGTACTCAGGGACGGTCTCAGCAGCCATGGAAGGAGTCATTGAAGGAATTACGAGTATTGCCTTTAGTTATGGCAGCTTTACAGACCAACAGTTCCAGCCAGCGGCTAATTTTGGCCAACAGTTATTAGAACATCTGATTCAGCATCCTTTATCAGAGCCTATGTTGCTAAATGTGAATGTCCCTGCTGTACCTGCCGATCAGATTCAAGGGGTGGCCCTCACTCGTCAGGGGATCCGTCGTTACCATGACCTATTCGAAAAACGAATCGATCCGAGAGGAAAAACGTATTATTGGCTGGCAGGAGAGGTGATGGAAGATTTAGAAGACGATAGGATAGCCGATCCGTTTATCCTCACAGATGTTCAGGCGATTCGTCAACGATGCATTGCAATCACGCCTTTGCAATATAATCTGACTGCGAACAATAGTCTAAATCCTTTATTGGCCTGGCTTACACCCCTCCAGAACCGACAATCCGTAATTTGATCACACGAATTGTTCTTATTTGGGCTAAAATTCACAGAAACCCGCAGAAGTTTCATTGCTTCGATATGATTGGACTAACGGCCGATTCGGTCCAGGCCATCCACAAGCCATTTATGCAAGAAAAGCTTACGGTTCGCTTTTGGGGCGTCAGGGGCAGTATTGCTTGTCCAGGGCTACACACCGTTCGTTACGGTGGCAATACCCCCTGTGTGGAAGTGCAAGCCGGACACCAAAAGTTCATCTTTGACGGTGGGACAGGCCTTAGAGTTCTGGGACAAGAGCTTCTTAAGCATCTACCGGTCGAAGCTCATATTTTCTTTTCCCATACCCACTGGGATCATATTCAAGGATTTCCCTTTTTCGCCCCTGCATTTATGCCGGGTAACCGTTTCCATATCTACGGCACCAGAGGATCCGATGGTAAGACCATTGAGAAACGCCTAACGGATCAGATGCTGCACCCCAACTTCCCTGTGCCTCTACAGATTATGGGGGGAAGTCTGGATTTTTATGATTTGGAAGCGGGCCAAACCGTCGAAGTTGAAGATATTACGATTCGCAATGCCATCCTCAATCATCCCGGCGGGTCTATCGGCTATCGGTTGGAATGGCAGGGATTGACGGTCAGCTATATCACCGATACTGAGCATTTCCCAGACGCCCTAGACCCTAATGTGTTGGCCTTGGCCGATCAAGCCCATGTATTGATCTACGATGCCACCTATACTGACGCTGAATATCATGAAGCGGGCAATAGCAAGGTGGGCTGGGGACATTCCACCTGGCAAGAAGCGATTAAAATTGCGGAAGCGGCGAAGGTCGATCAGCTCGTTCTTTTCCATCATGATCCCCTCCACAATGATGTTTTCTTAGATGATATCGGGCGCAAAGCAGGTCATCGATTTACGAACTCAATCATTGCCCAAGAAGGCCTAAGCATTACCCTCACCCCGAATGGCCAATCTTCTTTACAGTATGCCGAACTTGGCCGCGCCATTTCTTCCGTGCCTGATCGTGCATGATTAAGCTGACGGGCCTAAACTGTGTCAGAATTTGAGTTGTGTGGGTTACTTCATCATTAGAGACGGTTCGAACACCAACGGTGATTGCCCTTGGTAACTTTGATGGCATCCATCAAGGGCATTGCCAGGTCATTCAGTCTCTGCTGTCTAACCGCTCAGATACCACCCAGGTCACGGTGGTTGCCTTTAATCCACACCCTCAGGCTTTTTTTTCGGGTGAGCATCAGCCCCTACTCACGCCACTTCCTGAAAAAACAGCATTATTGGAACAGTTAGGGGTCAATCAGCTGGTGCTGATTCCCTTTGACCAAGCCTTGGCCAATCTCAGTCCCCAAGACTTTGTCCAGGATATTTTGGTGGCCAAGCTGCAGGCGCAGTTTATTAGCGTGGGCTTTAATTTTTGTTTTGGCTATCAGCGGGCAGGAACAGCAGAAGACTTGGTTGCGATCGCAGGTCAGTACCAAATCCCCGTCTCCATTACTGCCCCCCAAACAAACGGTTCAGAACCCATTAGCAGCTCTGCCATTCGTGAAGCTTTACTGGTAGGGAACCTGGAGAAAGCCCAGCAAATGTTGGGACGAGCCTATGACCTCACAGGAACCGTGGTTAAAGGGCAGCAGTTAGGCCGTACCCTAGGCTTTCCGACCGCAAATTTGCAGGTGCCTACGGATAAATTTTGCCCTCGGACGGGCGTTTATAGCGTTAGCGTTACCAGCAACCTTTGGTCTCAACCCCAACCTGGCGTCATGAACTGGGGCTGCCGCCCTACAGTAGACGGTCAGCAACCCACCTTAGAAGTTCATCTACTCGATTGGTCTGGGGATCTGTATGGGCATACTGTGACTGTGCATTTGCAGCAATTTCTGCGATCGGAACAAAAATTTGCCTCTTTAGCGGATCTCAAAGCCCAAATCCAGGCAGATTGTGAGATCGCTCGGGCATCCCTCGCAGCGGTTGTATAACCCATCTTTTTAGGTAGCTATGGTGAATACTCTGACCAGTGTCCGGCCTCCAGTGCAGCGCCTGCAAGATAATCTCGGGACCGTTATCGTCGGCAAACATGAGGCCATTCAGTTAGTCCTGGTTGCCTTGCTGTCAGGCGGCCATGCCCTCCTGGAAGATGTGCCTGGTGTCGGTAAAACCCTCCTAGCGAAATCCTTGGCCCGCTCCATTGATGGTCAATTTCACCGGATTCAATGCACTCCCGATTTACTTCCCAGTGACTTAACCGGGACCAATATTTGGAATCCCCAAGAAGGCAAATTTGAGTTTTTAGCCGGACCTATTTTTGCCAATGTCTTGCTCACGGATGAAATTAACCGCGCCACACCCCGAACCCAGTCTGCCCTGCTGGAGGTGATGGAAGAAGCCCAAGTCACCATTGATGGGGTCTCTCATCCCGTTCTCGACCCATTTTTTGTAATTGCCACCCAAAACCCTGTTGAATATCAGGGTACGTTTCCCTTACCGGAAGCCCAACTGGATCGGTTTGCCTTATCTTTGAGTCTGGGGTATCCCTCAGAAACCGAAGAACTGCAAATGCTGGAGCGTCTGCAATCCGGCCAATCTTTTCAGACCTTACAGCCCTGCATTACCTTGGCAGAGGTCAAGCAGCTGCAGCAAGACTGTAGGGCCATTCATGTGGAATCTTCCGTCCAGCGCTATATTTTGGCGTTGGTCCGCGCGACACGGGAGCACGATGATATTACGTTGGGTATCAGCCCTAGGGGAACGGTGACCCTCCAACGTACCAGCCAAGCCTTAGCGCTGCTGAACGGGAGAGATTACGTTTTACCCGATGATGTCAAATTTTTAGCACCCTACGTCCTCCGCCATCGCCTGATTCCTGCGGCTGGCCATTCTGCCCAAGGGATTGTGGAGCAGTTACTGGGTGCGATCGCAATTCCCTAGCGGTTTTCGACCTCAACACCAACCTATCAGTCCCAACCTTGGAACCGCCTCGAATAACCTTGCGTCAGAGGGAATAGCATCTCGATATGTGCAGAGCGACGATTCCCTGCTGATCTGGGCTATCTAAGCTTGATTCATCCTTAAGTCAGCACATAATCGATCCCCTCGTATTTTATAAGTGGGGATGGATGCCTTTGCCAGCGGCTACCAATCTATGAGATTGCAAAGCGGTTGGCGTTGAGATCAGGTGAACCTCTACTTTCTGCACTCCTCTGCTGCCCCTATGACAAAGACATTTTCTTGGTTGCCTCTGGCACTTTGTTCTCTGGCCTTGCCCGCTAGCATCAGCATGGCGCCCGTCCAGGCGCAAGTGCCAGGCTTCTGTCATTCCCCAGCCGGTGAAGCCAAAGCCAAACTCAGCCTCCTACGCGCAGCCATTGCTGGAGATACTGAAGCTCAGCGGGCCTATGACCGACAAGTCGCTGAAGATGCTCGTGAACTACAGCAATGTCGAGCCCGCAATTGGCCCCAAAATCAGGCTATTTGGCTGCGGTTGCATGAATGTGACTTAGAACCCGGTGTCCTCGATACACTGCTGGATCGGATCGTCAGTCGGGGCTATAACCAAGTTTATGTAGAGGTGTTTTACAACGGTCGTGTCTTGCTGCCCTCCAGCAATAATCCAACTGCTTGGCCCTCAGAGATTCGCAATCCCAAGTATGCCAATCGGGATTTACTGGCAGAGGCGATTCAAAAAGGGCGAGCCAGAGGTCTGAAGGTCTATGCTTGGATGTTTAGCCTCAATTATGGTCACCCCTATACTCAACGTCCCGATCGGCAATCGGCCATGGCCCGCAATGGCTACGGTCAAACGAGTTTGACCCTCAATGATCACACGGATGCCAGTATTAGCTTAGATGGTGACATTGATAACGCCTTTGTGGACCCCTACAGCCCCCAGGCCCGCCAAGATTATGCTCAGATGCTGCAAGCAATATTACAGCGTCGCCCGGATGGTGTCCTGTTTGACTATATTCGCTACCCCAGGCAAAAGGGGGCAGCTTCCGTGAGCAGTAAGCTTAATGATCTATGGATTTTTGGTAATGCAGCCCAACAAGCCTTGATTAACCGAGCCACGAATCAAAAGGGGCGGACCGTCATCCAACGCTATCTGCAGCAGGGACGGATTTCGGCTGGAGAACTCAAAAGCATCGATGCCCAATACCCCCAGGAGAAAGCTGCCCTCTGGCAAGGCCGCAACCTCCCTAGCAGTCAGTTACCACCGATTGACATTCGCACCACACGCCTTAATTGGGATTTATGGCTGCTCAGTGTCGCCCATGCCTATCAAGGGATTGTGGACTATCTATCGATTTTTGCCACCACCTCCATGCGCCAAGGGATTCCCGCCGGGGCAGCCTTTTTCCCCGATGCTAATCGTCGGATCGGGAAAGGCTATGACTCCAGAATGCAGCCCTGGCATCGGTTCCCCAAAAATATTGAATGGCATGCCATGTCCTATGGCACCTGTGGTGATACAAGCTGTATTGTTCAGCAAGTAGAGCAGGTCTTGCAGCGAACTAGCGCTGCCCAAGTCAAACCTGTGATTGCAGGCCAATGGGGACGGGCATTTCGCAGTCGCCCCTCCTTAGAAGTTCAAATGGCAGCCATTCGTCGGGTTGCTCCCCAAATTCGGACGGTCAGCCATTTTGACTTTTCCTGGCAAGATCCACAGTTTGCCAATGCCCGCCGCTCTTGTCGCGTTACCCTGCTGCCAGGAGAGGATAATGTGCAATCTTCTATTGTTCCTGAGTGACTGAGATAACAAAGGGAAATCTGGGTGCCGCAAATCAACAGCCTGACTGCTCTACCACACTCTATATAAAGCTTGTGCGTCCGCTGCAAACCCTTGAGAAACATTTGAACCGAAGCTCGTTTACTCTGACCGTACGCATCACATCAACGAACGGATTGAGAGGATTTGAACGGTAAACTGCATCTTTATAAGAAGAATTCCTAATGTATCTTAGGGACTCCTTCATGAAAGTCAAAATACTATTCAGATCAACGGCTTGCATTATTAAGCAAGGTTAGGAGATTACCCAATGTTGCATTTAGGCCGAATGAAGGAATACAGGGTGTACAGTGCTTAGTGGAACATGATATGGAATGACTATCTAAAGCATTTTTACCTGTGTTTTGACAACTTATCCAATCTGCACTTAGCTCTATCTAGGTTCATATTGGAGCATCCTTTGAAGAGAACCCCATGAGCCACTCGGGACAACCCCCTGATCAAGCGAATAACGTTTCTGAAGAAAGCGTACAGGAGCGTGTTGATCAAGCCAAAACCATCGCCCGCAAGGAAGAGGTCATTGAAATTTATGAGGATCTCTTAAAAACGATTTGGAACCGGATTATGCCCACCCTCGGTCGAGTCACGGTGACCGCCATCATGGAGCGGGCATTAGTACTGACTGCAGAGAAATATCCGGTGATTCATCACTTGGAAGTCAGGGCAGAGGGGGTTTCATTTGACGTATTGCGCCAACGTCTTGGGGAAGAAGAGAAGCTAGCAATGCGGGACGCTCTTAAGGAGTTGATTGCCAATTTGATTGATATTCTAGCCATGCTCACAGGAGATATTTTGGTGCAACAACTGCTTAAGGAAATTGAGGGACGACAGCTCATATGACAACGCCACGTGCTCGCAAATCCTTAGGCAAGTTACCCACCCATATTCCCGGTTTAGACCCTATCCTTTCAGGCGGTATTCCCGAACTATCCATCAATATTGTCACGGGCCCCCCTGGGGCGGGGAAGACGATTTTTACCCAGCAAATTCTCTATAGCAATGCCAGCCCCGATCGCAAGGCCCTCTATCTCGTCACCCTCTCGGAACCGTCCGTCAAGCTGCTCCATTACTTGCAGCGATTTAGTTTTTTTGATGCCGAAAAAGTCGGCAGTGATGTCAATTATCTCGATATTGGTGAAGTGATCCGGGAAAAGGGTCTGGAAGATGCCACCAATGTGATTGTCAAGCATGTGCAGGAGCACAAGCCGTCAATCGTGGCGATTGATAGTTTTAAGGCCATTCATGATATGGCTAAAGATCCGGTTGAAGTCCGTAAGTTTGGTTATGATCTGTCGGTCCAGCTCACCACTTGGGGCGTGACGGCATTACTGATTGGTGAGTACACGCCAGAAGAAATTGAGAGTGAACCGATTTTTGCGATCGCAGACGGTATCATCCAACTCCACAATATGCATCAAGGACTGCATTACCAGCGCTACGTGAACGTCCTTAAGCTCAGGGGGGAAAGCTACTCAACCGGGCTTCATCCTTTCGACATCGACAATACCGGTCTCACCGTTTATCCCCGGATTAAAACGGTGGAAGAATCGGGTGAAATTATCCTCAGTCAACGGCAGCGAGTGTCCACAGGGGTGGATGAGCTAGATACGATGCTCGAAGGGGGCGTTCCTCAAGGGTCAGCCACGATGGTAGCGGGAGGCGCTGGCACGGGTAAGACACTCTTGGGACTCCATTTAATTACGGCAGGGGTCAAAGCTGGAGAACCCGGCGTCATTGTCACCTTTCAAGAGAATCCTCAACAGCTGCGGGAGATTGCCTATTCCTTCGGTTGGGATTTGGAAGAGATGGAAAAGCAGGGGCTACTGGTGCATCTTTACAGCTCTCCCGTGGAACTGCAGCCCGATATCCATGCTGCCCGCGTCAAGGAAGCCGTCAAAAAGGTGGGGGCCAAACGCGTGCTGCTCGATTCTCTGAAAGATATTGAAATTGCCACCCCGGATAAGGTGCGCTTCAAAGACTATATTTACTCCCTCGTCAACCAATTCAAGTTGCAAGGGGTCACCACCCTACTCACCAATGAAATTCCCGAAATGTTTGGACCATTTCAATTGAGTGAATACGGCGTCTCATTTGTCGTCGATAATGTGATTTTGCTGCGTTATCTGGAACTAACCGGACGCATGGGACGGGCGATCAGCATTATGAAGGTGCGGGGGTCCCAACATAGTAAGGAAATTCGCTCCTTTGAAATCACCAATCAGGGCATTCGGATTGACCAGATGGTCAAAGCTCAGACGGGCGTATTAACGGGAATTCCTGTATTTAGAGAGCGCAATAAAGATCTGCTCTATTTACCAACCAAGGCTCGCTATGTGGTTGAGGTGTTGCAGGAGAAAGGACTGTCCAGTGCCAATGCCCTGTCTCAACTCACAGGCTTAGGGCTTGAAGATCTCTCCCAGGAGCTAGAAACCCTGAGGGAACAGGGCATGGTGGTGGTTACGCAAACAGACGATCAGGACCTCTATAAGGCAACGCTATAGGGCTATGCCAGAGATTAAACTACTGCCCACGAGTGTTCCCAACCTAGATGCAGTGTTGGGAGGTGGAATTCCTGCCTATTCCCTCAATGTGATTGCCGGATCACCGGGGAGTGGTAAAACCATTCTGGCCCAGCAGATTCTCTTTAGCTATATCCAAAATCAGTCCGAAGCCAAAGCCCTGTACTTAAGCACCCTGTCTGAACCTTCCATGAAAGTGGTGCGCTATATGCAGTACTTCAGCTTTTTTGATGGAGCAGTGTTTGGCGAACGGGTGATTTATCAGGATGTGGGGTCTTTTTTGATTGAACATCCCCTAACCGCCGTTGCCGACCAGATTATGGCATTGGTGAATGATCACCGCGCCGAAGTCTTGGTAATCGACTCCTTTAAAGCCATCCATGATTTGGCTAAAGATGAAGGAGATTTCCGCCGTTTTTGCTTTGATGTCTCGATTCGTCTGGCCAGTTCTCGCTGTACGTCGTTTCTGGTGAATGAATGTGACCAAACCCTGATTACGAAGAGTACGGAGTTTGCGATCGCAGACGGTATCTTCTATCTCTCGATTTCAGAAAGAGCGGGCACCCCTAGCCGTTTCCTCCAGGTTTATAAAATGCGAGGGCGAGATTCCCAGATGGAGCCCTTTCCATTTTTAATTTCTGATGATGGCATTAAAGTACTGAGTCCGGCTCTAACCCTACGCCGCCGAGAACATAACCTGGAGGTTGAAGAAGACACCCTTTCCACGGGGATTAGCGGCCTAGACAATCTGCTCAAAGGGGGCATTCCCTTAGGACGATCACTGATTCTCTCTGGCGTGTCGGGAACGGGCAAAACCACCTTTGCTCTCCAATTTCTAATTGAAGGAGCCAGTCAGCAAGAACGAGGATTATTACTCTCTTTTGAAGAAACCCGCGATCGCCTCTACCGCAGCGCTATTGGCTTTGGGTGGGATATAGATCGCTATGAGCAGGAAGGACTCCTTCGAGTCCTGTTTATCCCGCAAACCGATATTCGCATTGAAGAACAGCTAGAACAGCTGATTCAAGAAGTCGAGAGCTTCCAACCCCGTCGTTTAGTGGTAGACTCCCTCTCTGTGTTTCTGTATCGGGTTCAGGATCCGGCGATTCAACGAGAAAAAACCTTTCAGCTAGCAACGCTAATGCAGCGGGTTGGTGGCGTTGGTATCCTGATTTCAGATATCCCCGCCAACGATACCCGTCGTTTATCTCGGTTTGGCGTTGAAGAAACCATCGCCGATGGCACCCTGGTTTTATCCACTGAAATGGTGGGGAAACGACGGGAACGATATCTAGAAATTTTTAAGATGCGGGCCGCGGATTATGTAGCCGGTCGTCATCGGATGGAGATTACGGATACAGGCATCCAAGTCTTTTATATTAACGATCGTGAACCACCAGAGACCGTTCCTAATATTGCCAGCACTCCCTTCAGTTTTCAGCCCGTCCAGCCCTTATTTCAGGGTGATTTATCCTTTGAGACCACTTGGCTCGTGCGGGGTGAATCTGGTTTAGGCAAAACGACCCTTGCCTATCAATTCTTAATGGAAGGGTTAAAGAGCCAAGACTCCGTTTTATATATTGGCGCTGATGTCCCCACCCCTCGGACCCTGAAAGCCCTTGAAGAGCTGAGTTTTCTTCCTCAACCCTATATAGAATCTGGCCAGCTGCGTCTATTGGATATCTTTGGCTACTCCTCCCATTCCCTCAACATTGAGGATACTGAGGTGTTTCTCTACAAGCTGGCCCAGCATCTGGATGAGATGCCAAAGCCCTGTCGTGTCATTACGGATTCCCTGACGCCGCTAGCTATCGCTCATTCTCATAGCGATTTTGTCAGTCTCATCTACCGAAAAAACCGTCTTTTACATCAACCCAGTGTCGTTTTATTTGATATTTTCCTCAAAGGCATCCTAGAACCAGAGTTGAGATCCAGTCTGGTGAATGCCTACGATATTTCGATTGAACTGTACCGACCCGATTGGGGTGAAATGCACCAGCTGGGCAATTCAGGCTATCCGTCTCTGCGGATCACGAAGGCCCGGGGGGTCAAAGCGGATACGCGCCCCTATCCCTATCGGATCCGGGATGGCGAAGGTGTTGTGGTTCAAACCGACTATTACTAAACAATGGGGCATGATACACCATTGGAAAGCGTTTAGAGGCGTCGGGAATCCCTGTGATGCTTTCTCTTATCAGTTAAGCAATATTTCTTATCCCCAAGATGCCAGTTAGGTCTCGTAGAATATAAAGCAATAATAAAGAAAATTTCAATCTTTTGTTGAATCTGGAACTCTAAACTGTCTGGAGTATTTCACAAAAGCATGTTTGTGAATCCTCTAACAGCATTAAGGAATTTCAAGTATCGTCAGTCAATCTCTCTGACTCTATTGCCAGCGACATCGGGTTGATACCTGCAAAGGTCTACATGATGGAACATTCAAGGGAAATAGAGCAATTATCGACGCGGAATGCTGAGCTGGAATTGTTATTGCTCCAGCGAACCTTTGAGCTAGAGATATTGTCTGAGTTGTCACACCAGGTGAGTTATCTTCTGGGCGATAAAGATTTACTCAGTTTGCTGATCAATAGTCTTGATCGTGTATTACCCATTGATGTTGCCGCTGGACTGATATCTGTACCGGGTGATCTGCAATTAGTCTTCAATTCCACCCATCCGCTCAGCGATCAGGCTCAAGCTGACATTCGAGAGCGACTGCTGGCTGGATTTAGTTTGATGAATGGGGTATCCTCAGCCGAGACGAATGTCTCCTTGCAAAGAAGTAAACCCCATGCAGATTGTCCACCGCTGTATCGCCTGGCATCGATGGTTATGGTACCGATGCTGGTGGAAACAACAGGGCAACCCGATCGTCCTGAGACCGTTGGTATGTTGCTGATAGGGGCTACGGCCCCAAATGCCTTTACCCAAAGTCATCTTCGTTTTCTGTTCACTGTCGCCAATCAAGGAGCCGTATCTTTAGGGCGGTTACGATCGCATCTCTCCGCTGAGAAACATCGCCTAGCGCAATTCACCACCTATTTTTCTGAGGGGGTCGTTATTGTTAGTCGAGAGGGCCATATTCTCTTCACCAATGAAGTTGCTCAACAACTGTTGCCACAATTAGCTGATATTGACTACCAACAGCGCCTGCAAAACTTTGCCCAAAAGCCCCTCGAAGAATGGCTTTTGGGGGATGAACCTCGACTGTGGCAGGATATCCCCCGTCTGGATCTGACTCAGCCGCCATTAGAAGTCATGGTGCAGCAATCGACCCCACTCTCCACCACCGATTGTTATACCCTGATTATTCGAGAGGTTCGGGCGACCGCAAACCTGGAACAACTGAAAGATCAGCTGATTGCCACCATTAGCCATGAACTCCGTACTCCTTTGACCCTGATTTACGCCCCTTTAGAAATGCTGGCCAGTGGGTGTATCGGGAACTTAACGGATGAAGGGTTGCAATTGTTAGACATTGCAATTCAAAGTGCCAACCAGCTCAAGCTTCTGATCGAAAATATCTTGGAGTTGAGCCAGCTAGAATCTGGCTTGATTACCATGCAGTTTGAACCTTGCAATGCCAAGGTGTTGGTGGAGAAAGCGATCGCTTTGATGGCTAATACAGCAGAACAGGCAGAGATCAGGATAGAACAGCAAGCCTCCCAATCTGAGGTAAGAAGCAACTTAGCCATTGAGCCTTTTACTTGCTGGGTAGATCCCGATTATATTTTGCAAGCCTTTAAACATTTACTGGATAATGCCATCAAATTTTCTGCCCCAGAAAGTCGAGTGACCCTTGAAGTGGTGGATCAAGCCTCCTGCATTTTGTTCAGGGTGATCGATGAAGGGATGGGAATCTCCGCTGAACAGCTCTCCTATATTTTTGCTCGCTTCCAGCAAGGAGATAGCTCCAGATGTCGCACTTACGATGGGATGGGGATTGGTCTTGCTATTTGCGATCGCATTATCCATCTGCATGGAGGCGAAATTTGGGCTGAAAGTGTCCTGCAACAAGGCAGTACATTTTCCTTCACCCTACCCAAAGCCCGCCAAAGCCTTTAAGGGGTCTGCACGTTGATGGGGAAGCGAATCGTCACGGTCGTGCCTTGGTTCACTTGCGACTCAATCTGAATCTGACCTCCGTGGAGTTCCACGAACTTTTTGGCAATACTCAAGCCCAACCCCGACCCCTGAATCACATCGACATTCTCCGCCCGAAAGAAGGCTTCAAATACCTCAGCTTGAGCCTTGGATGGAATACCAATGCCTTCGTCTACAACACAAAGGACAGCCTCTTCTGCGCCATAGGTGAGCTGAACCTTGATCGAACCGCCATCGGGAGAGTACTTAATCGCATTCGTGAGGAGATTGGTGAGAATCTGGCGCAACAGCTTGGGATCCGCTGACAGAGGGATACCATCGTCCTCACAGATAAACAGTAGCGTATGGTTATGGTTGCTCAACAATTGGTGCTCATCTATCAGCCGCTGACAAAACCCTTTTAAGTCCAATTCAATGGGTGTAAAGTCCACCCCCCCGGATTCTGCCTGCTCGATTAAGAGCATATCGTCCACCAGCTCAGTCATATAACGAGTGGCCTGCTGAATGCGTCCTAAAAAATGCTTTCTTTGATCAGGATTCAGCTGTTCTCTCTTCGTTTCCAAAAGTTCAGCCGCCATGTGAATCACGGCCAGCGGACTGCGATACTCATGGGAGACGGTACGCACCACACGAGATTTAAGGGCAACTAACTCACGAGCATTGTTCAGGGCCTGTTGAATTTTGGCTTCAAAGCGTTTGCGATCGCTAATGTCTCGAATGACCACCACCCAGTAGTCTAAGTGTGGATCCAGGGAAATCGGTTTAATGGTTGCCTCAAAGACCCGATCAGGATGGTCCAGTAATGTTACTTCTCGGCAATCTGGATCATCCAGTGCGCAGTTCATCAACTCTTCTAAGGTCTTATTACCCAATTGCCGTAAGCATTTATCCGTCCCCATTTCCGACAAGAGGGCGAGATAGTTCTGGGCTTTGCCGTTTGCTAGCACCACGCGACGTTTTTGATCCAGCAACAAGACGCCATCCGTCAGATTCTTGATCACCTGAGCCAATTGGTCGATGGCGAGTCGCGATCGTAGCCTTTGGATCAACATAGCCGCATGGCTCGCTGCAAAATAAAGCAGACGAACATGCTCTTCATTAAACTGCGCCGCTTGCTCAGCACCAACAAACAACAGCCCAATCACCTGGGGTTCTTGCTCAGTGGGCACAATGAGCGGCACAAACAATTGGGATTGGATCGCGCCCAAGGGGGACGCTTGGCCATCAATCACCTGGGGATCTAAAATATCAACGTTGAATTGGGCTGCCTGCAAATCCACGTTGAATTGGGCTGCCTGCAAATCCACCCCACTCAGATAGGCCAGATTTTTGAGGATGGTGTTCCGAATACTTTGTCCAATGGCGCGGGGAAGAGGACGATTGGTTTTAATAAAAAACTTACACTGAGGACGATGTTGATGCTGTCGTTTGGCAAAATGGCCTCGCAACACATCATCCATCCGGGTCAAAAAGACGCCCCCAGAAATATCGTAGGGAATCGTCGAGCAGACATCTTCTAAAATCGATTGGAGTAACGCTTCATCATCATGGGCAAGTTTACCTTGCAGGGAAATATCGTACAGAATTTGGGATGAAACCGTGGTCTCCAACTTCTGGCTTTCTAAATCAGCCTGCAGGGTTTGGAGGGCCAACAGTTGCTGACTTAAAAAGGAGTCGGCCTGAGGGAGTGGAGGGTCAAGGATCGTCTCGGCAGCGAGGATCTCTTGCTCCATGGCTGTTGCTGGCGAACCATCTTGGTCCAGGAGGGTGCCGATGCCATAGGTTAATTGTTGTTCGTCTTGCCACACCTGCCACGCCACACCACGAGACCCACCGTCTTTATGCAAATGGCAATTCTGAAACTGAACGGTTTGCCCTGCCTTGACCGTTTGATAGGCAGCGATGGTGGCTGGTTGAGTCTGAGGATCTACGGAATTCAGAAAGGAGTCAGCCATTAGCTCTGACAGAGACCATCCCAAGGACTGGGTCCAAGCCTGATTCAATTGCACAAACGAAAAGTCGGGACAGATAATGCAACATAAATGAGGAGACAGCTCAAAAAAGGCTTGGAAAGCATTAGCTGCCATTGCCTGATCGTTGCGTATCGTGTGGGCTTGAGAAACGGACATCTTAGCGCTGACTGATACCCTAAGCTCTTCACACTAAGAACCAACAAGTGACATGGGAAGGCAAAAAAATGGATTCAGAACTCTGACTTGTTTGCGTCTTAATGCGCTGTGAGCTGATTGTAACAAGTTGGGAGTTGTTCGCAATTCAGACTGTTCACTGTATCGTTTTATTCACCCTGGAATTCTGTGCTACCGCTTTCCCTGCCAGGTCCACACCACCTCCCCCTCAGTTGTAAGATATGTTTCACTTTGCCCCTTCGAGATGTGGTGGGTAGGCGGGATTCAAGGAGGAATGGGATAGAACAATCGCAAGCTTATTGACTACCCTGGTAAAGGAGATATTTCCAGACGAACAGTATGGACGACAAACAACCTATTCAAGTGATTGGGGGAGGACTCGCAGGAACGGAGGCAGCTTGGCAAATTGCCCAGGCGGGATGGCCCGTGATTTTGCATGAAATGCGCTCGGTGGACGAAGAACGGCTGACGCCCGCTCACCATACCGATCATCTAGCTGAGTTGGTCTGCAGTAATTCTTTTGGTGCACAAGCTAGCGATCGCGCTGCCGGATTGCTCCATGCGGAACTGCGCCAGC
The DNA here is from genome assembly GCF_000238775.2 of Acaryochloris sp. CCMEE 5410. Lineage (NCBI taxonomy): Bacteria > Bacillati > Cyanobacteriota > Cyanophyceae > Acaryochloridales > Acaryochloridaceae > Acaryochloris > Acaryochloris sp. CCMEE 5410. Next base: position 3,250,803 of record NZ_AFEJ02000001.1, read on the forward strand.
TCGGCTCCATCATTATTCGCAAAGCCGATGAGCATCAAGTTCCTGCCGGAGGAGCCTTAGCCGTCGATCGAGGCGTTTTTAGCCGCAATTTGACAGAAACTTTGGCTGAGCATCCTAATGTCGAATTGCGCCGAGGTGAAGTGCCTACTTTGCCCCCAGATGGCATTGTCGTATTGACCTCTGGGCCGTTGACCAGTGCCGCTTTAACGGAGAGCCTACACCAATTTACTGGACAAGATTATCTCAGCTTTTTTGATGCTGCCAGTCCGATCATCGTCGGTGAATCCATTAACCGAGACGTAGCATTTCTGGCCTCACGCTATGACCGGGGCGAAGCAGCCTATCTAAACTGCCCCATGAATCGGGAGCAATATTTAGCCTTTTGGCAAGCCCTCTGCGCAGCGGAACAGGCTGAACTCAAAGACTTTGAAAAAGAAACCGCTAAATTCTTCGAGGGTTGCTTACCCATTGAAGAAATGGCCCGCCGGGGCGAAGACACAATGCGCTACGGCCCCCTCAAGCCTGTAGGTCTATTCGATGCCCGCTACGGCGACTTTAAAGCACCGGAAAACCAGAAATATCGTCCCTATGCCGTGGCTCAACTGCGCCAGGAAGATAAGGCAGGCAAGCTCTGGAATCTAGTCGGTTTCCAGACTAATCTACGCTGGGGTGAACAAAAGCGGGTGTTCCAAATGATTCCAGGGTTGGAGTCAGCAGAATTTGTGCGCATGGGGGTGATGCATCGCAATACGTTTATCAATGCGCCGGAATTGCTTTATCCCACCTTGCAGTTTAAGCAGCGGCCTACGTTACTGGCAGCAGGACAGTTGATCGGTACGGAAGGCTATACAGCGGCGACGGCAGGAGGGTGGCTAGCAGGAACGAACGCAGTGCGATTGGCTCAAGGGCTGGAGCCTGTGGTCCTACCGACAACAACTATGAGTGGTTCGCTGTTTGAATTTATCAGTTCGGCAACACCAAAGCATTTTCAGCCCATGCCACCCAACTTTGGCATTATTCCTGATCTGCCGCAGCGAGTTCGGAATAAGCGCGAGCGTTATGGAGTCTATCGCGATCGCGCCTTAGCCGATCTAACCGCCTGGATTGCGGAACCTTCCCTCTTTCGGCAAACAGTTACTGCTAACTCGGCCAGTATGTAATTCAGCCAGGTGCTAAATCAAAAGTTATGGCGCGCAGCTCCCGCGTTTAGCTAAAACTTTACTTTCTTGAGCGAAAGACGTTTATGAACTTCTGAACAACTGCTTTAGGTAGGACTCGCTCATATTGCTCCAGGGTATGCATATTCCCCCCCGGATCATGTACTGGCATCTCACACACCCCTTGGTCTGATTCAGCAATAATAGTTTCAACATTCTTAAATCTTGGATAGTCTGAACCTAGGGAAATCCAATGGTAACGAACACCCTGATGTTCTACCTGAGCTTCGATTTCTCTAACTCGATAACCAATGTCAGCCAACTCACCCTGCAAAAATTTATTCAGACATGTATCTACATCCGCCCTCACTGGAAGCACTACCAATGAAACGGTCAGAAATGAAATAGTCGATAAGCACATTTGTATTTTCATGGCTACTTTTCCATAACAAGTCAATATACTTACGAGGATTAAGGCCAATAGCGATGGGTAAGTTGTAGTCAACCACTAGATGTGACTGCCCAGACTAAAGCACTGGTCTAATAGAATTTACAGCATTAATATACTTCTGAGTGCATCCAGTACAGGGATATTTGATTGTGCGTCAACGAAGAAATTTTTGCCAATTGTTCCTTCTAAATATTCTCTCAAAAAAGGCATAGCAGCCTCACTTGATAGAAGCAGGCAGAAATGAGGGAATCTTATCATTAGCGATCTGTTTGTTCAGCATCCCTAGCACTGCATCACCCTATACCAACTTACAAAGGAAACAAAATGAGCCTTTATGACATCCGCCAAAATCAGCGCATTTCAAAGGCTCAGACCGAGAACAAACGCACCGCTCGCACTGTTCAAGAAAGCCAAGAATCGATTGAAGAACTGCGTCAATCCGTTCAAAAACTGTCTTTAGCTTGTCAAGCCATGTGGCAGTTATTACAGACCACTTCAGGACTGTCAGAGAAGGACCTGCTAGAAGCATTGCAAAACATAGAAGAAAAGAATGCCGCTCAGAACTGTGCCAAATGTGGACGGGTTCAGCAAAGCAAAAAGCCCAATTGTCTCTACTGCGGCACTCCATTTCCTGAAGAAGCCACTACCATGAGCTGTTTTCAAGTTTGAGTGAGCCGTTCTGAGAGCAAAATATGGTCAGCCTGATAGCACCGACTATGGCCCATCCACCTCGTAGGACTTGAGTAATTGCTTCACGGTCTGATCAAAATAGGTCAGGTCCTTTAAACAGACCGCCATCATCATGGCACCCTGCAGTCCTGCCACCAACGTAGCTGCCTGACTCTGGCGCTCCGCAAGGGGTACCTCAGCAGACATCGCTTCAGCAACCCAATCAACATTCGCCTGCAGAAACTGCTGCACCGCTTTAACCACCGGTTCAGGCAATCCCCCGCTTTCAACCCCCAACATGCCACACAGACAAAGCGTGTCGTTAGCCATTAGAGAAGCCCGATAGAGACCACAAAACGCCTGCAATTTTTGGCCAACAGAACCATTAGGGATAGCTGCCAGTCCCCTTTCAAACTGCTCCGAATAGCGACGGACCAGGGCAACGCCTAAATCTTCTTTCTGCGGGAAATAGTAATGCACACTTGAACTCTTGATGCCCAGCGCATCCGCTAGTTCTCGGAAGCTGACGGCGTGATAACCATAGGCACGAATCCGTTGCTCAGCAGCATCTAACAGAAGATTGAGGGTATCAGCCATCGCCTTATCACATCCTATTGGCCCAATATAACCTGCAGACCCAAAAGTCTTGACAAACATAATTCGGATAAGCCATTATCTATCTATCGATAGATAGATGAGTTTTCGCCCCTATGAAAGTGTATGAATTCAAAGGTTTTCCAAATCCCGCTCGGGTTCGCATCGCCTTGGCAGAGAAGGGATTGACCGAGACCGTAGAGTTTGTCTCTGTTGACGTGCCCAATGGAGAACACAAACAGTCTGAATTTCTGGCTAAAAATCCCTCTGGAACCGTTCCTGTCCTTGAGTTAGACGACGGCACTACCATTGCTGAGTGCACAGCCATTACAGAATATCTGGACCACACCTCGGGTGAAACCACGCTAACCGGTCGGACTCCCAAAGAACGGGCTGTGATTCATATGATGCAGCGCCGGGCTGAAGCAGGTTTGCTGGATGCGGTTGGCCTATATTTTCATCATGCAACCCCTGGCTTAGGGCCAGATGTCGAGGCTTATCAGTGTTCAGAATGGGGAGAACATCAACGCCAAAAGGCCATTGCAGGCATGCACTATCTAAATGACGTGCTAGCCGAAAACACGTATTTAGCGGGTGAGCAATTTTCGATGGCCGATATCACGGCTTTTGCAGGCTTAGTATTTGCAGATTTTGCCAAGATTGAGATTCCAGCGGAGTGTGGTCATTTGAAAGCCTGGCGTGAACGCGTCAGTCAACGTCCCAGCATCGCAGGCTAACTCAAACGAAGGTACAAAGGAGAGCAGCATGGAGTTAAATGCAGATTTTAACCAGCGAGCAGTGGTCCATGCTGCTCAGCTCGATTGGATTCCTTCACCCATGCCAGGTGTCGAGCGGCGGATGCTGGATCGCGTGGGTGATGAAGTGGCCCGTGCGACCTCAATTGTGCGCTATGCCCCGAATAGTTCTTTTTCACCCCACGTACATACGGGTGGAGAAGAATTCCTGGTTCTGGAAGGGGTGTTCCAGGACGAACAGGGTGATTTCCTAGCAGGGAGCTATATTCGCAACCCACCCGAGTCGAAGCATCAGCCTGGATCTGAGTTAGGCTGCACCATTTTTGTAAAACTGTGGCAGTTTGATCTGCAGGATCGAACCCATGTGCACATAGATGCTTACAACAGGCCACAACAGAACAGTTCAGAGCGATCAGGTATTTTACAAACGCCTTTGTTTCAGGATGATCGGGAGTCTGTTCGCCTAGAGCGTTGGCAACCGGGAGCTATGATCGACTATCAACCGAGCGGTGGTTTAGAGCTTCTGGTGTTAGAAGGAGAATTCATAGAACAAGAAGAGACCTTTACTCAGTACTCTTGGCTCAGGCTACCGATAGGAGCAACGCTATCGGCACAAGCGGGGCCTGCAGGATGTTACTACTGGGTCAAGGAGGGACATCTACGGTACGTTGACTTAGATCAATTACCGGGGAGTGTCCCAAAATCAAAGACCCATTAGTCATCGATAGTTTGGGGCTATCTTGAGGGCACACTTTCGGGATTTAAAAGAGTTGAAAAACGGTTCATCAAGGTTGGATTTCAGGTTTTACCAACTCAGGCTGAGCTGTATCATCAAGTTTTTGTGATGATTGGCCTTGTTGAATCGTACGGATCACATGGTGAGCTGCCTGCTCGATCTCTTCTTGAGTCGTGAATCGGCCTAACCCAAATCTCAGCGTCGCTTTAGAGAGTTGAGCAGACCTCCCTAACGCCGTTAACACATGCGAGGGAGTGGGCTTACTAGACGCACATGCAGATCCTGAAGATAACGCCACATAGGGCTGCAAGCCTAATAACAATGCTGCACCATCCACCCCTTCAAAACTGACCGACAAACACCCTGGTAATCGCTGTTGCGGATGACCATTCAAGTGAATGCCATCCAACACCTGCAGCTCTTGCCAGAGCTGATTTCTGAGCACCGTTAGCCGTTCTGCTTCTGCTGCTTGCTCTGATAGACCTAACTCAATTGCTTTTCCCAAACCGACAATTTGAGGCGTTGGTAACGTCCCCGATCGCACATTTCGTTCTTGCCCACCCCCCTGCATTTGAGCCGCAACCTGCACATGGGGATTGCGATTGCGAATATACAACGCCCCAATCCCTTTAGGACCATAGAGCTTATGCCCCGTCATCGACAACAAATCGATCTGCAACGCTTCCACATCTAAAGGGATTTTGCCAATCGCTTGAGCCGCATCCGTATGAAAAAGAACACTGTGCTGGCGGCATATCTGACCGATTTCAGACAACGGCTGCAATACCCCTAGTTCATTATTCGCCGCCATCACCGATACCAAAATCGTATCGCCCCGAATGGCCTGTTCTAGACGCTCCAGATCCAATAGCCCATCCGCTTGAGGCGGTAGATACGTCACCTCAAATCCCAGCTTTTCGAGATATTTACAGGGTTCTAAAACAGCATTATGCTCCGTCTGCATCGTAATCAGATGCCGCCCTTTACTGAAATAGGCTTCCGCTATCCCTTTAATGGCTAAATTATTGGCCTCCGTTGCGCCACTGGTAAAGATAATCTCTTGTGGATCTGCGCCGATGGCCTGAGCAATGGTCTCCCGCGCCAGATCAACTGCTGCTTTTGCTTCCCAACCGTAGAGATGAGAGCTGCTAGAAGGATTTCCCGGACAGTCCGTAAAGTAGGGCAGCATCGCCTCGACGACCCTGGGGTCAACGGGCGTCGTGGCTTGGCAATCTAAATAAATCGGACGCTCAGGCAAGGGAGGCATCATTTAAATTTCATCAGAGAAGACCACAAACTGTTTCTGCGGATGTATCAAGTTAGGTATAAACAGTGGGAATTAATAGGTGTGATATCCAAGGTTATCTGTGGGGCTTGCGATCGCACCTCTTTACTGTGCCATACTCATCGTCTTTAACCCCTGAGACTGAACGGTCAGTGGGAACTCTTGCGGTGACCCTGCGGACCATTCCCACATTGAACCTGCATAATTTTGCACCTGATATCCCAAGTCTGCTAGAACCACCGTCAGCCATCCAGAGCGAATCCCTCCAGTGCAGTAAGCCACCACCATTGTCTCTGGCATAATCCCTAGATCGGCGAGTTTGGCCACAATTTTTTCTCGGGGTAGCAGCTTGCCTTGGGGCGTTAATAGATCCTGGAAATGGAGCGAAATGGCCCCCGGCACATGACCTTGGCGTTGCTCACCATAAGGGGTTGCACCGGCATACTCTTTGGGAGTTCGCGTATCGATTAACACTAAATCGGGTTGATCCAGGGCCGCTTTTAAGGCTGTTTTCTGAATTTGCCAAGTGGGATTTCTGTGAATCTCAAAATCTCCTGACTGAGATATTTCTGGGGCCTGCAGATTTAATGAAGCTAAGGCTGAATATCCACCGTCCACCATCACCGCTTGGGGATGACCCAGGGTTCGCAACATCCAGACGATGCGTCCTTCCTCTCCCCAACCCTGGGGCGGATTTGCAAAAACCACGACGGGCCGCCCTTGGGAGACTCCTAGCTTCTTAAGTTTTTGGTTCAAAACGGCATCGCTCTCTAGCAGCGTTCCTTTACGGACTTTATTAGAAGGAGAAAAATCTTGCCAGCGTATCGACACACTACCCGGCAACCGATTGAGCCCAAACCACTGATTCCCTCGGGCATCCAGGAGAGTAGCACCTTGGTCGATAAGAACCTTCGCTTCTAAGGCGCTAACTACCCAGGTTTGTTCAAGTTTAGGAGGTTGAGACCGAAGCGTGTAAGCAGCCTGGGGCGAATGGGTATGAGGAGTAGTGATGGTCGTCTGGGTGAATGCGATCGCACCCAACAACAGCACAATTCCCAGAACTGCAGCTCGTCTCAACTTGGCAGGAAGGGGGTTAAGCATCATCCTATCGATAGGATAAAAATCAAAAAGCTGGTGACAAGACTCGCACTTAAGATCGGCGGATTACAAATCAGCTAGACCAAAGTTTTCACCAGCCTCCTAGATACACTTCCTAGCTTATCTAAATTTTTACTGTAAACCGTTTTATCTCAAGACATTTTCAGCCCTCTAATGGATTCCAGTAGGTACAACTGAAGTACCTTTGAGAAATAGATGAGCCGACGGTCTTTTGATAGCAATCCGTGTAATTTTGCAGGACAGTATTTCCAAGACTTCCTGCATTGGCTGCTGGGCAATAACTGAAGCGAACCCCAGACTTAGGTTCAAAATCGAACTTGATGTTTTTCACCTTTAGGCTTCGCCCCAGCTAGATATCGCACTACGGATATACGTTATTTCAAGGGTGGGAAAAAAACGATCTTGTGCATTGGCAAGTACAACCTGTGATATCAGGTAATGTTGTAGACCTGTTGATCACAATTTAAACTCCATGACCAACCTTATATCAATGAAGGAATAAACCAATCACGATATCTAGCATCTTTTCAATCCTAAAGAAGCAGCAAGTCTGGGGCGCATAGGCTGCATGATTGATTTTAAGGTAGAAGATACTTCATTTGTTATACTGCGGACGACTAGTGGCTTAACATTGTAGCGGAGAGATTTGGCACACTGGGAGTATCCCCCAACCGACTCTCCTACTCGCATGATTAAAATTGATTTCACCGCAGAGGAAATCCAACACCTCAACTACGAGCGCTATCATCATCCTCACCCACGGGTGCAGCGACGGATGGAAGTCCTCTACTTAAAGAGTCAAGGTCTTGCCCATGCCCAGATCTGCCAGCTTTGTCAGATTAGCCGTCCGACCTTAGCCAAAACCCTTCGTTTGTATCAACAAGGAGGAATTGAAGGACTGAAGACCCTGGAATATAAAGGTCAACCCAGTTCACTCAACGCTCATAGCGATAGTGTGAGAGCCTATTTGAGCAACACCCGCCCCGCACCAGTGCAGAAGCTCAAGCAGTCATTGAACAATTGACGGGCATTAAACGTAGTCCAACCCAGATCAAAGCTTTCCTCAAACGCATCGGTTGTCGCTATCGAAAAGTGGGGTATGTGCCGGGAAAGTCGAGTCTACCCGAGAAATTGAGGAGCAAGAGCAGTTCCGAAAAACTTGCCTTGAACCCTTATTAGAGGGAGCTCAACGCCAAGAGCGTCTTGTCTTTTTGTAGATGCTGCTCATTTGTTCATCAGGCTTATCTGGGGTTTCTCTGGTGCATCCGTCGGATCTTCATCCCCTCTCCTTCCGGTCGTCAACGATTCAATGTTCTCGGGGCGCTCAACGCCGTCACTAAAGATATCATCAGCATCACCAACCACACCTACATCAACTCTCATAGCATGTGTTTGTTGCTAGCCAAGCTTGCTCTACTCGACCCTGTCATACCCATCAGCGTGATTTTAGACAATGCTCGATATCAAAATGCCAGCTTGTGACAGACTTTGCTGAGATCGTCGATATTGAGTTAGTCTACTTGCCCTCTTATTCACCCCATTTGAATTTAATTGAGCGGCTCTGGCGCTTTGTGCGCAAAGAATGTCTCTACTCAAAGTATTATGCTGATTTCCCCGCCTTTAAGGGAGCCATTCAACAGTGCCTCGACCAGTGCAATGGTGAGCATAAGGCGAAACTCACAAGCCTGCTATCACTCAAGTTTCAGTCTTTTAAAAAAGTTAATATCTTAGCCGTCTAGAGTATAACTGCCCGAAGACGATCGCAAGAAATTCGATCACATAGTAATGAACTAACAGGGCAACCTGAATAAACGTCGAGTTGAGCACCAAATGGCGCTTGAAAGATAAGGGGCTGATCAGGAATGGCAACCCGCTCAAAATACCAGTTTGGAATATTTTCAATTCTCAGAACTTGAACATGAGCGGTTTGATTGATGTAATAACAGCATCCCTGTGACGAGGTCGCTGGAGCGCTTATACTTGCAGCTATCATACTTCTTCCCTGGGTGAGGAAGTCTCGAATGTTGGCATGTTGATGCTGTTTTGCCCCTTAGTTTTCTCACGGGTACTCAGAATGGCTCTTTGAGATTTCATCACCGTTTCACATGGATATTCAGTAATTACTTTATTAAGCCCATATATACCTAGAGGGCTAAAGCCAAATCTCATTAAGGTATTTAATGTTTGTTTTGGAGATATAAAAGGATTCATGGCAAAGACACAACACAGCCGTAGTCGTAGAATAGCGACTACATTTGTCAAGGTTGTGACGGCAAGATGCCAAGGTTGCGAAATTCACCTCAGTCAAATTGATATTGCCTTGTGGCAGTCTCGACATAGAGTTGTCACACCAAATCGTTAGGCTTGAGTTGTTCCTAGATTAGGATTGGCGTTCACTATGCTGACGATTATGTCACTCATATCCAACATGGCCACCATTGGCTTGTGTGTGGGAGCGAGCCTCAAGATTATTATGCTGTTATTTCCTGAAACTTCCACCCGTAAACCAGATCAGGAGACACCTAAGTCATAAAGCCTTTTACGCGTGAGAAAAGGTTTATTGTTCGTTTGCCCGGCATCAAGAATTAGCTGTAGATGGCGGGTATTTTGCATCATGGTGAACAGTTGTGATCAGACGGTGGGTCGGGTAAGCAAAGGCAATCTTTTCCTCTTGGTCAACTGTTCGCAGAATATCTTCCCAAATTGCTTCTTCAGTAGAGCGTCGCTGTCGTGGTTCACATAAATAGCGAATCGTCAGTAGGATACCGCTTTCTTTGACAGAGGTATAGACCGTAGGCGTTAGTTTAGAGTAGACGATCATATAATTTTGAGCTGCCTCCTGCAGACGAGCTTGGGCTGCAGCACTCAACCGTTCAGAATCTTGATTGGCGATGGTGAGAAAAATTTGTTTCGCTCGCTCCCAATCACTATCAAAGGTGATCAATACGGGTATTTCATGCCAAAGATATTGGAATCCACGGGAGTAGTTGGCGACGGTTTCATGAAAGATTCTGCCATTAGGGATATGGATGACGCGCCCCGTACTTTGATCCGCATCGACCCAGTTCCCGACTTCCATCAGCGTAAAATGAAAAATCCGGATATCGATGACATCCCCTGTATGGGAGCCAATTTGAATCCGATCTCCCACTTGCATCGGCTTTCTTGAGAGGATAAACACCCACCCCACTAAATCCACTAAAGGCTCTTTTAACGCCACAGCTAAACCCGCTGTTACGATTCCAAGAAAGGTGGAGATATCTTGGAGTTCAGGAATCCAAGGACGCCCCAACGCAAAGATGGCAATCCCATAGCTAATGTAGCCGACCCACTTTCGCCATGCATATAAAATACGGGGATCTTGAATCCGTCGATTGAGGATACGAAGGGCAAACCAACGGAAGCTAATGGCAAACAGTATGCCTATCAGAGATGCGATCAGCTTCTTTTGAAACTCAGGGTCTATACCCAGCAAAGTTTCGATGATATTCATATCAACTCACGGTGGGTAGAGAAAAGCGAAAGACACTCCCCGTTCCCAGCTGACTTTCAGCCTCAATACGTCCACCTTGCAACTCCACGAGACGACGGGCGATCGCAAGCCCAATCCCCGTCCCTTGGGTAGAGTGTGAACGCGACGATTTAGATCGCCAAAATCGCTCGAAGACATGAGGTAAATCCTCAGCAGAAATCCCTGAACCTGTGTCCTGAACCGCAATCCAAACCTCTTGGGTTCTAACAGAAGCTTGAACAGTAATCGTTCCTGATTGTGTATGTCGGAGGGCATTACTCAGCAAGTTCATCAAGACCTGCTCAGTCCGGGCCGAGTCAGCTAACACCATGGGTGTATCTTCAGGGTAATCTACCTCCAATACTGGCCCCTGCTCATCCAGTTGAGCAGAGAGGGTTTGGATTAGCTTGTCAATCAGTGGTTTGATCGCTAATGGCTTTAGATTAAGGGATAGATGTCCAGCTTCAGCGATGGATAGCTCTTGGACATCATTCGTCAGCCGCTCTAGCCGCCGAGTCTCTTTCACTAAAAGCTGATAAGCCTCTGGATTGGGTGTCAATTTTTCTGCTGTCCAGGCTTCTAAATAGCCCCGAATAATCGTTAAAGGGGTTCTCAATTCATGGGTTAAATCGGTGATCAACTCTCTCCTTCGGTGCTCGACATCTTCAAGTTGAATGGCCATACGGTTGAAACTACGGCTGAGGCGGTTGAGTTCAGGAATTTCGCTGGGGGGAACCCGCTCATGAAGATCACCCAAAGCCACCTGATGAATAATATGCTCCATCTGAGTTAGAGAATGCGTAATTCGGCGGGCAACCCAGAAACTCAGCAATGTCGCAGCGAGGCCCCCGACCAGAACCGCCCATCCGGTGCTGTGGCTCCAGGCAGCGTCATAGCTTTCAAGTAATACGTCACGAGCTGTGCGAATCGTAAACCCCTTTCCTTCTAACTGGGCTAGGCGATAGGCAAATACATTGGCCGAGAAGGCTTTACTAATCAAAATAAAGCTCAAAAGAGGAATTCCCATCACCAGCAGATGGGATATCAACAAGCGCGATCTCAGCCCTATTCTGTTCATTCTGCAATTCTAGGTGCATCTTCAAACCGATACCCTACCCCCATCACCGTTTTGATAAACCTCGGCTGGGAGGAATCGGGCTCAATTTTCTTCCGCAACCGAGCGATCTGAGTATCGACAACTCTTTCCTCACCAAAGAAGTCATCCCCCCAAAGTTTGTCAATTAACTGGGAGCGATTCCAGACTCGATTGGGCGCACTAATAAACGTCTCCATAAGCTTAAATTCCAACACCGTTAAATCTAGGAGATCATCAGAAGACGAAGAATGCTTGTACACCCGATGCTGATCGAGATCAACGCTAAAGTGTTGAGTACGGTAGGTTTGAGGTGTGTCAGCCTGTCTAAGGCTGCGCCGCAGTAATGCACGGACCCTTGCCACTAATTCTATGGGACTGAAGGGTTTGACGAGGTAGTCATCTGCCCCCGTTGAGAGTCCTATAACGCGATCAATTTCTTCACCCTTAGCCGTTAGCATCAAAATGTAAGGATCTTTGGCACTAGCCTGCTTTCGAATACGAGTACAGACTTCGAGACCATCCAAGCCAGGAAGCTTCAGATCGAGGATAATCAGGTCGGGCTGTAGCTGATGTTGAAGGCGCAGGGCTTCCAATCCATCGTGGCAACTATGGCAAGAAAAATCTTCTTGCTCAAGGAGTTGCTGGATGAATCGGGCAATCTCGACTTCATCTTCAACGATCAAAATAGAGGGCTTCATTACTTATTAAAGGTTTAATGCAGCGCCACTGTTCTCAACATATGGATTGGGTGGCACTTTCAGTCTAATCCTGATCACAACATTGACATCAAATCTGCATATTCCTGACAAACGCCTTTGAATAGTGGAAATTTTTGGAGATGAGACGATGTCTAGCACTAGCACATTGAGACATGCTGGAATCGGCTATTGTCAACCCAGCACAGGCAATCACCCCAAACTGGCATTTGAATGACATGTCCCTGAAATTGCTTTGACACAACCTTTCTTTAGAGTGAGCTGTATAAACGAAAGTGTCATCACTTGAGCATTGATCATGACTGACACTTTCTCTTGAAGAGTTCCAAAGAGAGTCATGATTACTTACACCGATCAACCCATAAACGGCACCCCCCTCAAATATAAGCCTCTAGGTATAACCCAATGCGATATATCAAGTGCCACTTTTGCACAGCACCGCCTCACTGGGAAATGGTATGACTTGACGGCTCAAAAGAGGACGATTGACCTGTCCCATAACTTGGCCTTCTATAAAACACAGCCTCAAACACAAATCACTCATCCGCTACCGAATTAGCTATCACAATTTAGCTTTCTTTAATGGAATTCCCATGGGTAATTACAACCCAATCAAAGCATTAACACCAAACTGGTATTCGACTGACATTTCCCTGAAATTCCTTTGACACAACCTTTCATTAGAGTGAGCTGTATAAATGCCACTGCTAAATAGGAGAACAGTGATGGCACCGATTGAAGCTAAACCGACCCTCCAGCACAATACTTTTCTCGGTCGTCAAGTGTTTGCAACCCAATCAGATCATCCCCTGGGTCAAGTGACTGATTTGTGGATTGATCTACGCCAACATCGGGTTCTAGGTTTCAGTTGTCGGGCAGGATTTTGGGACCTTTGTCTCCAGACTTATGCCTGGAAACAGATTGAGACTTTAGATGAACAACGAATTGAAGTGCAATCATCCCCAGTAGTCCACCCCACTTTGATATTGAGTCTGAATGCAGAAACAGGAATGGCCGTCCGAGAACGACTGGATCTGGGGGTATGGACTCAGCAAGGAGACCGGCTCGGTGAGATTACCGATTTTAGCTTTAATGCCTCTACTGGAACCATTGACTATTACTTCTTGGCACCACATACCAAGCGGGATCAGACTCCAGAGCTGATTTATCTTGCATCCTCAATGATTGTGGATGGGGGGCAAGGCTGGCTTCAGGTGCCCGATCAGTACAAGCAGCAATTGGAGCCGGAAGCAAAAAACTTGAATTTGCTTCCTTGGCAAGTTGCCTTTGCCAGCTAACCACAGAATTCTTTCAATCAACTTACCAAGAAAGAGCCATGAGCAATAAGACTTCCTTACAGCAATCAGATTACAATGCTGACCATGGGTTAGAGCAGTTCGAACCCCCTTCTTCGCAAGCTGAGTTCACGCACACGATACAAGCCCTACAACAGGAGACCACCAGACTCAATAAGGATGTGAACCGTCTGCAAGGACGATCAAACGGGTTAATGGGCATACTTATCGGTGTTGTATTGCTGTTTGGTGGGACACTCGGCTGGTCCATTTTGCGGATGCAGACCATTGAAAATACGGTTATAACGCCTGCCCGTGAACGCATTGAGCAGCTTGAGAAGCAAATCACTGACCTTAACCGCCAAGTGACCGACAACGTTTCCGCAGTCCGGGAAAAGGGCCAGGCAATGGCGACCAAGCTGGAGGATGAAATTGAGCAGCTCAAAGCTCAACTACAGAGGAGAGGATTATCCGCTCCTACCCCGGCACAAACGAACCCAGAAGGTTCAACTCAAACTAATTCCCCTGGACCTTCTTCTGCTCAACCTGAACCCGTTACTTCCCAGACTGAGACACCGTAAGGAAAGCTGTCGAATAGCAAAAGAACACTGCGATCTTTTAGACCAAGTAATTCTACTTCTTGAGCCAACAATAAAAATTCCTGAAGTTAAAGCTTTCGCTCAGACTGTATCACCAGTTCTCTGCAATATTGGTACTACAAAAGACTGAGTAAAGCTATGTTGGAATCGGTGAAGCAACTGCCGAGATGGGTGACGATCACTCTAGCCTTGCCGCTGGTGACGTTGAATCTTTGGGTGCTCTCCTGGATTTTTGAGCAGGCGCAACCGCTGGTTAATGTACTTATCGTCGCCAATGTTCTAGCATTTATTTTGGATTATCCCGTTCAGTTGCTCCAAAATCGAGGGATTCAGCGGAGTTACGGTATCTTATTGATTTTGCTCATCGTTTTTATCGCGGTGGGCACATTCACCATTACCTTGGCTCCTGATCTGTTCAAACAATTTATTGAACTGACGAACCGCCTACCCAGCTGGATTGACTCAGGAAGGGAGCAGCTGCAAAATTTTGACGCTTGGTACGTCACTCATAATCTACCTGGGAACTACAACGGTTTAGCCCAACAATTGAGCCGTTTATTTCCTACAGAGCTAAAGGTTCTGCCTAACCAGCTGATGGGATTGGTGGTCGGCCTAACGGATCGGGTTATTGATTTGCTGGTAACCGCAGTCTTTACCCTCTACCTACTCATCCATGGCCGGACATTCTGGGATGGGGTTTTTTTGCGATTCCCAACCATTCAGCATGTTCGTCCCGTTATTCGGCAGCAATTTCGCAACTATTTTTTAGGGCAAGTATCGATAGCGACGTTGATGGGTATATCGCTAACCATCGCCTTTCACCTGCTTAAAATTCCCTACTGGTTGGTCTTTGGGGTTGGGATCGGAGCTACGGTATTGATTCCCTTCGGTGACATCTTGGGGATTGCAGTGGTAAGCGGGTTGGTGGCTCTCAAGAGTATTGGGCTGGGCACGGAAGTACTCATCGTTAGCATTTTGATCGATCAGTTGATTGATAATGCGATCGCACCCCGTATTCTGGGTCGGCTTGTGGGTCTTAATCCAGTGTGGGTATTAATTTCCCTCGTTATTGGAGCACAAATCGGCGGGTTAATTGGCATCCTGATCGCCGTTCCCTTTGCAGGCGCTATTAAGGTGGTTTTAGATAGTGTGTGGCCACCCCCACGGCAAGCGGAAAAAGAACTTTCTCTCAAACATCCCTCTGTCACGCCTTTGCCATCAGAATGACAAATGCATTCATTAACATGAGGTGACACCGACCGTTGAGAATGAGTGGAGCTGCCTTCAGGCAGACCGGGGATTATGACCAATACGATGGAATCAGGCATCCAGTACTCTCAATTTATTGGCCGTGAGGTGGTTGATCATAGTACGGGGCATTTTCTGGGTCATATCTCAGGCATTTGGATTGATCTCAACCACCATGAAGTCATGGGGTTCAATTGCCGTGCAGGTTTTTGGGACTTCTTTCCCTGCTCCTATCCATTAGGTCAGGTTTGTTTAATCGATGACCAGCAAATTGCGGTAGACCCTACCACAGAGTTAAATCTACCTCTATTGTCCAATCTTCTGTCAAGCAATTCATTTGTTTCAGGAGACCATATTGATCTCCACGTATGGACAGAGAGTGGACAGTGGATTGGAGAAGTGACGGACTACAGTTTTGACCTTGGATCAGGGGAAATCATTGATTATTTGTGTACGAAAAAAAGCGGAGCCGGACTGATTCAGGAACAGTTTAATATCCCCATGTACAGCATTGTAAACGCTTGTTTCGGAGGACTTTTAGTCAGTGATTCAGTGATGCCCCTGGTTGATGAAGAGGTTGTGGATATACTGATTCCAAGATACTTATCTACTGCTTTTGAGCAGGGTTGATGACCTCTATGTAATGCCTGGAATCTTGCTTCGTTTGGTCTTGCGGCGTGCTCATTGAAGCGTGTTTAGATTGATGAGTAACACTACTTTTAGTCTGATTTCGATTTACACAATCGCCGTGTTAACCTTTAGCAGCTGCAACAAGCTGAAGCATTGTGAATCCCACCCCATGGGATTTCTCCCTCCAATTAGTCTGCTATACCTCGCCCCAATTAGGGGGACCTCAATAGAGGAGATCAGCATAATTTAAGCGTATTGTTCCATGTCTTTTGGAGATTTCTATTTCTGCTATCTATGCCAACTCTACAGGAAGCAAGTTAACTCCCGACATTTTGCTGGACACAGGTTCACTCTCCTGCATAAAATCATCTATCACTGTCATCCATCCTCGGCTAACAGCCATAATCGAGTTCGGAGACAAATAAAATTGTTGGAGAGTCAGTTTTCTCAGACTCCTAACCGTGAGAATGTAGTCCTTGACGATTCCTGAATGAGGATAAATACGGCAGTCAGTAATTTTACCAACATAATTACCTGTACTCGTCCAGACCTCATGACTGATGTGATTATCTACTGCGATCTGCATTTGAAACTCCAAATTCGTAACAGCATTTAGGTGAGGCGTGGGAATGGTTTTCACCAGAATTCTTTGAGCTTCAAGAATTGCAATCTGGCTCCATGGAAAGGTACAAGAATTGTGTTTTAATACTCCCAAACGGCAAGTAAATCCTATCACTTGGTGATCTTTGTAATGTAGCCATACTTGGATAACACGACCCAATCTTTCGGAAGCAGTTTCATTTGTGACCTGCCTGTTGAGCAAACTACTGTAATAGATCAATTCACCTGTTTGAGTTGACATTGGGCTTCTCCAGTTTCAGAAGAGAGAGATTGTGTGATTTCAGATGTCATCTCAAACTTTAAATTATCTATGTGCCATTCTAGTGTCAGGGTATTGTCTCTCTACAGACTTCCCCTTGTGCAAGGGATTCATTGTAAAAATCTTTACCTTGCTTGTCATGACACCTCCCATTCACACATTTGTGGGGAAAAGTGCATTTTCACGGTTGGATATTGATAGAAGTCGCCAATGTTTAATTTCAAATCATCATATTGAACCCAAGATAGCTCTTCGTGTTCTCCTTTTCGGCTCTGGACAACATAGCCATTTTGAAGGGTTAAGTATTGATCTAATCGCCAAGTATATTCAGATGTCAAGACAGAGGACCAAGCTAAGAATAAACCGTAACCAGACACCTGATTTCCTTCTACACGACCACGGACACAAACATACACTTCTGAGTGGGGATAACCATAATACCCATCTACCCGATCGCCGAGTTTAGCAAAGACAAAACACACTCCATCTCCATCTCTTCCATCATCAGGCTCGGGTTTACTGCAAAATTGATAGTTACCATTCGCCAGGGATTCCAAGTTGCTTGGAGTTGAATTAGCCCTTGCAGAACTGACTGTTCGGGTGTTTCCCCCGAAGATTGGTAAAACCAGGGTGATGATAAAAACACCCACTTTAAAACTGTTAAGCAGTTCTCTCGATACCGACATCCCTTAACCTCCAAAATCTGGAGTCAAGTCGAAAGATATTGATTTGGCCCGATCTCTATATGAATCTGAATCCCCTATGTTTTGAGGTGATGAGAAGTACGAGCCTGTATTGCCTTCTCATTCGCTGTGTCTGAAGTACGAAGGTAAGACTCTGTATTTAATGGTTCGGCATGGTGGGAAGACCGAGGATATTCCTGGGGCCTTGTGACCGGTTCACTGACTAGTATCACTGACCCCAAAAGCTGTTGCAGGATAGGTGTAGTTCTAGCCCCAAAGCTGAGTTGGTTGTTGATATGGCGGTATTGCGATCGCAACACTACCAGATCGTAATTTCCTGCAATTTTTGAGATCGCAGTGGTTGGTGAATCGGCTGAAACAATTTGGGTCTTAATCCGACCGTCCGTTTGAGGCAAGCGACCAATAAGATGGTCTAGCTGCTTTTGGATACGAGTTTGCTCAAGGGCCGAAGTCCGAGGGCTGCAAACGTGTAATAGCGTCATCTGTCCCCCATTTACCGCTAACAAGACCTGGGCAAATCTCAGCGCTCTGAGCATAGATGGGCTAGGGGTCTCAATGGGGACCAAGATATTGTGGATCTGGGTGGGAGATGCCAACAACCGAGCCACAACTACTAGAGATTGCGTCTTAGCCAATACCTTGTCTTGAATGCTACCGAGCAAGTGCTTCCCCAACGACGGTCGAGCCCCCATGCCCAGCACAATCACATTGGCGTCTTCTTCCCGGCTCACGTAGCTAATGGCTTGGGCAATATCATTGGCAATCCGCAACCGAGGTGCGAGGGGGATATCGAAGGTTTCCTTAATCTGCTCCGCTGCCGCTAATCGCCGTCGGCAGTGGCGTAAGGCCCGATCCAGTTTGGGAGAGTCCATTTGAGGTTGTGCCAGGGCGATGGCCAGCGGAATCACACGTCCTTGCTCAAATTGCGCGATCAACGCCGCCAGTTCAATCAGATGTTGTTCCGTTTTAGGGTTGTATACGGGGACCACCACCGAAAAAGTGTCAGGAACCTCAGGGGGGAGCCAATTAAACGCAATATCTTGATCGAGGGTTGATTGAGTCGCTAACTGACGAGCAAATCGATTAGTCACCAGTGGTCCTAGGATGGAGGTCACCAGCATCATCAAAATAACGCTGTTAAAGACCTGGATATTAATAATTTGAGCCTCATATCCCACGAGGGCCGCTGCCAGGGTCGCTGCCACTTGCGGAATGGATAGGGACCACATGCACCAAAACTGGGGCCAGCTATAGCCAAACAAAAGTTTAGTTCCCAAGGAGGCCAGCAATTTAGAAAGTAGCAAGGTCCCCACCACCAATAGCGGTAGCTCAATGAAAAGCATGATGCTACCAAAAGCTTTGAGGTCAAGCAGCAGTCCCATATTGATAAAAAACATGGGGATAAACAGGACACTGCCTAGGAACTCTGTTTTTTCTTTGACCGGACCATCCCCCACAACGCTGTTAATAGCAAGTCCCGCCAAGAATGCACCAATGATATTTTCAACGCCAATCAGCTGAGCAACCACGGCACATAGGAAGACGGACAAAAGCACAAATAAGAATTGGTTGCCTTCATCCTGACCGGTTTTACGGAAAAAGTAGCGCCCAAATCGCTTAAGACCAGACAACACTGCAATGGTATAGAGGAGGAGAGAACCAAGCAGGATACAGAGCTTGAGAATGGTGAAGTTGCCTTGATTAATTCCCAAGCAAATGGCCAAAACCAGCAATGCCCCAATATCTGTAAAGATAGTGGCCCCTACGGTAATCGTGATGGCTTCATCCCCGACGACCCCCAAACGCTGAATAATCGGATATGCCAACAGAGTGTGAGAGGCGAGGAGTGATCCGATTAGCACCGCTGCTAACCATCCGAAGTTAAACAGCAAGCCCATGGCAATTCCCCCCAGCATTGGTATGGCGAACGTGAGAAAGCCAAAACTGAGGGAACGATGACGGGTGCGCTGAAATTGCACTAAGTCAATCTCTAAACCAGCAACGAACATCAGATAAATCTTGCCGATTTCTGAGAACAGTTTTAGGGTCTCAGAATCAGGCTTTAACCAGCCCAAGCCACTGCTGCCAAAAATAACCCCTGCGACCAGAAGCCCCACCAAGCCCGGTAATTTCAAACGCTCAAATAGGGGCGGTGTGATTAAGGCGATCGCCAACAGTAATACAAAGGTTGTTACAGGTTCACGCAAAGTTTGAGTCGTAGACTCAACGAGCAGTAAATACATCGGTGATATCTCTGTTAAACAGCCTTAGTGTGGTCTAGAAAATTTACTTGGAATGTTCCAGGCAAAATGGGCACATTAAAATCTGCATGTTGAAAAGCAAACCTACTTCATACAGATAAACAGGTTATTTCCAATAGGGCAAAAATGGGGTAGAGGATTGATTGGATAGTGTATAAAGTACTATATACCTTCAGCCCAAAAGGACTAGTGGCTAGAGTAGGCATTAAGAGGATGGATTATAAAGGGTTTATGGTCATACCCCCTATAACTCAAGTCTTATTTATCATAGGGATCGAAATCAATAATTTCTCTTCGCACCCATTGATGAAATGACTGTTTGGCATTTGTAACCCAGCATGAAGAGAACCATTTTTTTACAGCTATCATGCTACTAGATCCGCCAGTGCAATACTTTCGATTATGAACGGAGGATGTGTCATCGGTGTGACGGGCAATCTTCAATTTGCAATGAGATAAACATAAACTTGGGCACCATTTTTGAATCTTTCTAATGAACTGGGTGGAGTCTGACAGGTGAGTACACCGATATACACCGATGCTAAAAGTCACGGGCCAGTTTTTCTCTTCCATCTTGGATCAACATCAATGATGACTCTATTGAAAGACTAAAACCAACCAGGAGTCTAAATCTTTAACTACGCTACATAAAGCCGCGAACCGAGAGATAGCTTGGGCCTGCCGATACAAAGGGCAATCAGCAATACATCCGGGGGAATGGGAAAAAAGGAAGATTCAGCAACAGCAATCAGAAACAGAGCAATACCGCCATAAGGCGTTTTACTCCAGTGAATCACCCAGTTATAAGCGCGTCGTAGCATCCCTACCTCTAAACTGAGAAAAATCCCGAAACCAGCCTCGTTGCCAGAAAAACAAAATCAAGGTAAGGGCGAGCGCCCCCATCCCCCCCAAAACCAACGGATAGCCCCAGTACCAATTCAGCTCCGGCATATTCCAGGGTGAGGCTTGGGGATTAAAGTTCATGCCGTAGATGCCCGCGATAAAGGTGAGGGGAATAAAAATAGTGGAAATCACTGTTAGGGTTTTCATCACCTCATTCATGCGGTTGCTCACTGCCGACAGATAAACATCCATTAAACTGGCGGCCAACTCCCGATAAGTCTCCACCATGTCCAGGATTTGCACCGTATGGTCATAGCAGTCCCGCAGATAGATTTGCACATCGTCCCCAATCAACGGACAGTCATCCCGGACTAGCGTTGCCAGCAATTCCCGCTGGGGCCAGATGGCACGGCGCAGGGTGAGCAGATCGCGCTTGAGCTGATGGATTTGGGCCAGGGTCTGGGGGGTGGGATGGGCAATGACTTCATCTTCGAGGGTTTCAATCACTTCACCATAGGTTTCTAGAATTGGGAAAAAGCCGTCAATCATGGCATCCAGGAGCGCGTAGAAAAGATAGTCTGCCTTCTGTTGGCGGATGATGCCCTTGGCATGGTGGATGCGGTCGCGCACCGGGCCAAAACAATCATGCAGGGGTTCTTCCTGAATCGTCAGCAGGTCGTTTTTCTGGAGGATAAAGCTGACCTGCTCAATCATCAGTTGCGGCAGAGGGGACACGGTTGCTCCAGAGTTACCAGCCGTTCGACTGGGGTTCGACACCAGCGTACTCATCTGGGTCACCACCAAAAGCTGATTGCCATAGTCTTCTACCTTGGGGCGCTGGGGTACATTGACTACGGTTTCTAGTACCAGAGCATGGAGCTTAAAGATCTGTCCCAACTGCCGTAGGGTCTCCTCACTGCCCAGCCCCTGCACATCGAGCCAAGAGACCGATTCACTGTCAAGATAGGGCACACAATCCTGGGGTTGATGCAGCGGGAGGCGCGTCGCTTGAGTTGGACTGTAGTCAATTAAAATTAGGCGCGGAGAAGCTGCATCGGCCTTGATATTCAGAGTACCGGGGATGCTGCCAGGAGGGAGGGTTGCCAAGGGTTGCGATCGCACTTCGCGACTGTGAGAAGAGAAGGTCATTCAAAATCCTTTTTACTCAGGTATGGATGGGCAATGCAGCATCTTGGCGATCATCTTCCTTCTGGCCTTGCACTCAGCTCGATTGGCCTTTGTTTTGACGTCTCAATTCCTTCAGGGAAACAATAATAATAGTGATCACAGTTAACGGCCCGACGAAATACAGCATCACCCTATTAAATTGCGGTAGCGCGTCGTGGTGCGTCGCCGCTAGTATCAGGTACAGCATATAGGCGATGTAGTACCCAAACAATAAAGCCCCTTCCTGACGACTGATCGTTCCCCCCGTAAAAAAAATCGGCAAGCAGGCAAAGGCAACAGCGATCATGACTGGAAGATCAAACCGTAAAACGGATGGTGATACTTCAATCCCAGCGGTGGCTACGATACTGGCACTCCCCAGCACCGCCATCAGATTGAAAATGTTGCTACCAACGACATTACCAACGGCGATATCGCGCTCGCCCCGGATAGCGGCGACAACAGAGGTGACCAACTCCGGTAGAGAGGTGCCAGCCGCAACGATAGTTAACCCGATGATCAGTTCGCTCACCCCCAGATATTGGGCAAACGAAACGGCACTTTTAACCAGCCATTGCGAGCCGACAACGAGAAGACCTAGACCCACAAGCACTAAGATCCCATTCGTCACCCAGCGCCTGGAACTCGGTCGGGCAGCATTGGATCTCTGATCAGATTCACCCTTGGCCCGAGCTTTTCGACTTTGGAGAATTAAAAAACTGGTATACATCACAATACCAGCGACTAAGAAAAATCCATCCATCCGACTGATCTGTCCATCCCGCGATATAACGAGGATGATAACCGACAGCGCGATCATCAAAGGGACATCCAGCCGGATCAGTTGTTGGGATACATAAAGCGGGACGATCAGCGCTGACAGGCCAAGAATAAAAAGGACGTTAAAGATATTGCTGCCAATCACATTACCCATGGCAATGTTAGCTTGTCCCGATAGGGCAGCTTGAATACTCACCACCAGTTCGGGCGCACTGGTGCCAAAGGCCACCACCGTTAGTCCGATAATCAGCGGTGAGATACCCATGGTTGCAGCTAATCGGGAAGCTCCCTTGACTAAGAACTCCGCGCCTACAACGAGGAAGACTAGCCCAGCAACAAATTGGAAAACGACCATATAACCTCATATTTAGATAAAAAAATGGTGGTGAGGTGAGACAGTCCTATCCCCCTACCGAGCACCATTGATCTGCAAAATAACTTGATAAAAGTTACCAGTCCCAGGCTATTGGATAGTTCTACTCCTCATCGGTTGTTACCCATGACCAATAACTGCATTGGTTCTACCTTCTCTAGTGCAGACTGGTCATTAGAGGCTGGCTACACCAGCAGCAACGCTATCAATGTGATCAAAATCACTACGATAATGACAGCATTCCGAGACTGGCTCAGGACAACAATCGGAGGAGCAATTTCCTGCCACTCAGATTGTGCTAGAGGTGCCTGTCCCTACTGATCTGAGGTCAGCTGTAAGCAACACCGTTTCAGTCGCGGCCTTGAGGGCTTCAGCGCGATTCGTATGCAGATGATGGGCTGGCAGCAAATGCAGAACTTTCATCTTTTCTAGACGTCGCTTGGTCTGCCCTGCAGCCCCAACAATAAAAACATGACGACTGGCTTCTACTGCTTCTTTAACAGCATTTTCCAGCGCCAGGGAGGAAGTCACCCCCATATGGGGCACATCACTGAGGTCAAACACGATCGCATCACATGCCTTCATAGCATTGTGTTCTCGCGAGATCGCTTTGGCCACGCCGAAAATCATTGGACCACTGAGCTGAAACAGCAGCACACGACCATTGGCTTCATCCAGCCAGCGCTTTTCGGTTCCATCGAGCTGAACACTATCGTCGGCATCACTGATCACCTTGACGGATTTTGATTGCAACGTAATCATGCGATCAATGGTGAGAATATTGGCCACAAACACACCAATACCGACCGCTACCATCAGGTCTACCAACACCGTGAGCACAATGACACCGTACATGATCAGGGCACCCTTGATCGAAATCTGGTGGGCTCGCTTCAAGAAAGCCCAGTCAATAATGTCAATACCGACCTTAAGGGCAATCCCCGCCAGCACTGCCAAAGGAATCGTCGCAGCCAGTTTAGCAGCCCCTAAAATTACCACCAGGAGCACACCTGCCCGCGTTAACCCCGACAGCGCCGTTTTACCCCCTGTCTGAATATTGACCACCGTTCCCATCGTGGCTCCAGCGCCAGCGATGCCACCAAACATCCCCGAGAATAGGTTTCCTAAGCCTTGACCAATCAGTTCCTTATTGGAATCATGCTCAGTGCGAGTTAAGCTATCGGCAATCACCGCCGTCAGCAGGGCATCAATACAGCCCAACATCCCTAAAACCGCTGCATTAATCAACATCAACTGCAGTTGGTCTAGCCTAAAAGCTGGAAGTTGTAGAGTCGGCAACGTTGCTGAAATCTCACCTATGCGACGAATCTCAACGCCTTGAAACAGCACTAGTGACAACACCGTACCTGCAATCAAAGCTACCAACTGCGGGGGGATAACCCGCTTCAACTTAGCAGGCATCAACCAAATAATGGCCACAGTCAACACTGCTAGCAGTGTCTCGATGGGCTGGACATTAGCCAGGAGTGTAGGAATAGCCTGTAAGGTACCCACTACCCCCCCGGCTGGGCTTTCCTGTCCGAGGAAAGGGGCAATCTGTAAGATCACGAGGATAATGCCAATCCCAGACATAAAGCCTGAAATCACGGTATAGGGCATCATCGTGATGTACTTTCCCAACTTCAGCATTCCAAATAGAATCTGGAACAGTCCCGCTAGCATCACCACCGTAAAAGCCATTGCCAAGCCGTTTTCTGGATCAACAGCAATGAAGTGAGCAATGACGGCGGTCATGACTACCGTCATCGGGCCAGTGGGCTCAGAAATCAGAGTAGGGGTGCCTCCGAAGAGGGCCGCGAAAAAGCCGACGATGACCGCGCCCCAAAGACCAGCAGCAGCACCTGCACCGGAGGCAACACCGAAGGTCAGGGCCATTGGCAAGCTCACAACGGCGGTGGTCACGCCTCCCAGGAGATCGCCGCGCAAATGATCAAAATTGATGCGATTAGTAATTTGCATAGAACGATTTCCAACCAAGGGATGCAAAGAAAGTGACATGTCATCAACCCGTTCAGGCATCTCCATATCCAGAACAATTCAATATTTTGAGCGAACGTTAGGAATGGATGATACGGAGTGGCTTTACAGTTTTTATGTTGATGTTGCTAACAATAGAATGTGGTTGTGCCACACCGATGGCAAAGCCTTAGCAGTTCTGTGACTGAGCGGCAGGAAACATACGCACTCCAGGTCTTCACTACAATTCCCTAGAGAGAATGAAGTGGAACTCAGGGTAGGAGATAGCGTTAGATGTAGCGATAGGGCCACATTATAATCTCCATCAATGCCGACGAGGTTAGCTGATGGTCTTGGCTTGAAAGATAGCCTCTTTACTTGTGCAAAGTACGCCCCAAAGTTGGGTTCCTCGTTGCGATCGCAATGTTCGGAGGAGGCTGATTGTCAGTACCTAGGGGTTCAAGGTGGCATCGCTGGCGTCTCTTCAACCATGCGTCCTACAATCCATAGAACTGAACGATTAATAATGGGGTGACGATCGCCATCAAAATATTCAAGGGCAACCCAATGCGCATAAAATCCAAAAACTTATAGCCGCCGGGACCGTAGACCATGGTGTTGGTTTGATAACCGATAGGGGTCATATAGCTGTTAGAGGCCGCAAAGGTAATCGCAAAGATAAAGGCTAAGGGATTGAGGCTCAGGGTTGTAGCCACCTGCACTGCGAGGGGAATCACAAGAACGACAGCAGCATTATTCGAGATGATCTCAGTCAGCAGCGATGTGAAAATATAGAGCGCTACCAACACCCCATAGCCTGACAAATGCTGACCTACGGCCACAACGGGTTGTGCTAACCACTCAGTTGCGCCAGATTTATCCATCGCAATCCCCAATGGCAGCAGACCCGCCAACAGAAAAATCACATCCCAGCGCACAGCGCCATAGAGTTCACCTGGTTTAAGGCAACCGGTGAGAATCATCAGCAAAACACCCACTAGGGCTGTGACAAGAATGGGGGCCAAATCCAACGCTGCTGCGCCAATCACACCTAAGATGATTGCGATCGCAACCCAAGCTTTTTCAGGCCGCAGAGTTTCAATATCACGGGGTTCCATCACCAGTAGCTCACGGGTGGATTGCAAACCCGCTAAGCTATTCCGTGGCCCCTGCACCAAGAGCAGATCTCCAAATTGGAGCCGGACTTGACCCAAACGATCCCGCACCAGGGCTTCGCCTCGACGAATCGCCAAGACGGTCACGTTGTAACGCTGTCGGAATTTGAGATCCTTGAGGGTGGAACCAATTAAACGGGCATTCGAGAGCACCAAAACCTCAGTAATCATCTCAGCTCCCGTGCTCAGGTCCGCTTCAAGTTCAGCGCCGCTGAACTTAGCGGCGGGCATAATCTCTACATCCCGCTGATCACGCAAACTCAGTAACTCAGTACGGCTGCCTCGCACCAAGAGTAGATCATCTACCTGGAGTGGCAGATCTGCGAGAGGTTGACTAAAGCGCTCGGCTCCCCGAATCAGCTCCAACACATCCAGATCAAACTTACGCTGCAGCCCTGTGGTACGGAGCGTTTGGCCCACCAAGCTGGAGCCGTTAGGGATAGTGATTTCACTGACATAATCCTTGAGGTCAAAGTCATCAAGCGATAGCGTGGCTGCTTTGCGTTTGGGCAATAGCCGAGGCGCTGCGACTGCTAGAAACACGAGTCCAACCACGAAGGTGACCAGCCCCATCCCTGTGAATTGAAACAAAGAAAACTCGCCGTAGCCCAAATCCTTCGATACGCCACTGGCCAGGATATTGGTAGAGGTGCCCACCACCGTAATCATGCCGCCCATAATGGTGACATAGGAGAGGGGAATCAATAGCTTGGATGGTGAGATATTTTGCTTCCGGCACCAGTCTTCAATGATGGGTAGGAAGACCGCCACGACCGCCGTGTTGTTAATAAAGGCGGTAATGGGACCGACCAAAAGCCCCATCACTACGATCTGCTGCGATGGATGGCGACCACCCCATCGAATCAGCCAGTCCCGCATCATTTGGATAATGCCTGTTCTGGCAATTCCAGCACTAAGAATAAACATCAGCAGTACAGTAATCGTGGCCGAGTTGCCAAATCCTGAAATGCCTTCATCGGGTGATACGAGTCCTAGCAATATCAGCGCTGCCGTCACCATTAATGCCGTGATATCCACTGGAAGCCACTCTGCAACAAAGGCGATTAAGGCTAAGGTTAAGACACCTAAGGTTAAGAATTTGGGATCTTGAAGTATTTCCATCGATCTATGGTTAGTCCACTCATTCGCTCTAGACCCGACTGGGTTGCTTAAATTGCATCTGGTGGAATTGCCACAACTGGCCTCGTTGATCCAGTAGCGCTTGATAAGTGCCTTGCTCAACTATCTGCCCTTGATCTAACACAACAACCTGATCCGCATTAGCGATAGTCGATAAGCGGTGAGCAATGGCAATGACTGTTCTTCCTTCAACCAACGTCATTAACGATTCTTGAATCAATTGTTCTGTAATCGAATCAAGGGCACTGGTTGCTTCATCTAAGATCAAAATTTCAGGATTTCGTAAGAGTGCGCGGGCAATTGCAATCCGCTGACGTTGACCACCCGACAAGCGAATTCCACGTTCCCCTAACGGTGTGTTCAATCCCTCCGGCATCTCTTGGATAAAGGATAGGGCATTGGCCTGTTCAGCAGCCTGCCACACTCGTTCCTCAGTTATATTTGATAAACCGTAGGCAATGTTATCTCGGACAGAAGCATTAAAAATATATGTGTCTTGACTCACAATTGCCATGCGGTCCCGTAGGGTATCGAGCTGAAGCTGCCTTAGATCCATACCATCTACCAAGATCTGACCCACCATAGGGTCAAAAAATCGCGGTATTAAATCCACTATTGTAGATTTACCTGCGCCAGATGCTCCGACCAATGCAGTCATTTGGTTCTTCCGTAATGACAAATTAATGTCTTTAAGCACCCAATGCCCAGAGGTGTAACCAAAGCTCACATGGACGAATTCTATAGAAAGTTGCAGTCCAGCAAATGGAAAAGTTCCATCGCTGAGATAGGGTTTATGGTTCCTGGTTAGCAGCTCACTCACATTTTCTAACGACCCCTGTAGGCTAATTAAGTTGACTCGGGAGTCACTTAGCTGGCTAACCAGTGGCAAAGTGCGATAGACCACGAATAAGAAAGCCAGTAGCGTTGAAGCTTGTAACGTCCCTCCCGCAATCAAAATCGAGTAGGACACTGTAATGATTAGGATTAGCAAGCTGCTAGCGATTCCTCGGGCGATAGGTTGTACCCTAAGCATGCTCCGAGTCATCTGTTGGGAAATGCTCAAAGCTTGATCTGCAGCCTGGTTATATCGTTGCTGTTCATAGGCTTGAGAATTATGGGCATGAACAGTACGAATCCCGTAAATAAACTCTAAGGCGATTTCAGTCAATCGTTTATTGGCCTCGGGGACGCCAAAACTAGCAGCCCGAACTTGGCGCTGAAGATTTTGTAACCCCCAAGATAATGTGCACGTAATTAAGAGCATGGCCAGTGACAGTTGCCACGACAGCACAAACATTGAAATGCCATAGCCCAAGATCAGTGATAGTTGTGTGATCATCTGGGCAACAGTCATTAAAGCCTGCTGTATTTGATTGACTTCACTGGTCAGTGTAGTAGTGAGTGCTCCAGCACTTGAAGATAGGTAGTAGCTCAGACTCAGTCGTTTAAGCTGATCAAACAATTTTTTTCGGAGGCGATTGACTAACCCCAATGCAGTTAGCCGAAAGGATAGTTGTCCCCAATAGGCACTAGCTATCTGGAGCCAAGATATGACTAAAGTCAAAGCTGCTAGTCGGTAAATTCTCTGGTTGGCTGAAGTTTGTATTCCCAAGAGATGAATATCAATCCAGCCTATCCCCGTTTGCAAGGGTGAATTGTATGGTGATGTAAGTCCTTGGAGCAAAGCGCTAATCAAACCGATGCTTAAGGCAGCAGAAATTGCTGACACAAAGGAGAAAAATAGGGCAGCAATCAATAATAGACGATAGTGCCTCAACTCCTTAAGAATCAAGCCATGGGATTGCCAAAGGTGGGTGGCCTTTAGGACGTTTCGAATCATGATTGGCAATTTCAAAATGTGTCCAATCCTTGATAATTTGAGTGATTGAGTTGAGTCTAAATGAGCATTGTCCATTGACAACTAGAGGGGAATCGACAAGCTGGGTCAAAGGCGTTTTTTCGTCGATGGTTTCAGCCATAACAACCCTGGAACTTGATGAGGGTGTATCCCCCAAGCCGTCAGAAAGACTGCTGTGATCAACAAGATCGCTACTTTCACGGCTAGAATGCAGCCTGCAACCACAGCAACAGCGCTCATGGGCAACTCAAGTTGAAGGCCGATGACCATAAAAGCGCCACTCATGACAAGTAACGCTACCACAGGAAACCCCACTATTAGCCAAGAAGCCGTTAAGACAAGAATCCATACAACAAAACATTTGATCACTTCTCCTAGCGACCATTGAGGAAAGGGAGAAGATGGCAATACGACCATAGCGTCTCCATCAGAAATAAATAGTTAAATAGCCCGATTCATGTACGTTTTTAAAGAATGCCACGGTTGGATTTTTCAAACTGCTGGAGCACTCTCTGAACTGTGAATCAACCTTTTCAATGTAATCGATTGATGTTTCAAAGCTATGTGAAATATTTGTCAAATCTCCAAGCTTCAAAGCTTTGACAAATATGAGGTAAATATCAACTTCATTACTAGGAAGCCAGATTCCAATTATTTACAGCTAATCGAGATAATGAATAAAGACTGATAAAGTTTTTTGCTGGAGTCTCTATCTTTTTCGAGGACGATACCACCAACCCATCCATACTTTTTCAAGTTCAATCCAGGTGAACATCAGCATACTAAACCCAAGACAAATCAGTAACTCTATCCCACTTAAAGGTTGGACATCGAAAAACGTTTGGAGGATAGGAACATAAAGTAACAGCAGTTGCAACACCGTAGTCAAGGTGACCGCGCCTAGTAGGTAAGGATTAGAGAAGGGATCGAGACGATACGTGAGTTGAGTATCAGATCGCACGGCCAGTGCGTGTCCCATCTGAGCCAGACAAAGGGTCGTAAAAACCATTGTTTTCCATGTATCGGGATGGCCTGAATAGGTTGGGGTTTGGGTGTAGTGATAGGACCACCCCATCAGACCAATGGTCAATAATGCAAGAATTAAGCCAATCCGCACCATGTAAAACCCCAGACCTCTGGCAAAAATACTCTCACGGGGATTGTAAGGAGGTCGATCCATAACCCCTGACTCTGCAGGTTCCATGGCCAATGCCAACGCGGGTAAGCCATCAGTGACCAAATTCATCCACAGAATTTGCAGTGGGGAGAGAGGAACGCCCCCTAATCCCAGTAAAGGCGCTGAGGCAATGGTAATCACCTCACCAATGTTGCTACCCAAAATGTATTTAATAAAGCGGCGAATATTACCGTAAATCACTCGTCCTTCTTCTGTAGCAGCGACGATGGTGGCAAAGTTATCATCCAAAAGCACCATATCACTGGCTTCTTTACTGACATCGGTGCCCGAAATCCCCATGGCAATCCCAATATCCGCTTGCTTGAGGGCGGGGGCATCATTCACGCCATCTCCAGTCATGGCCACAAAGGCCCCTCGGTGTTGCAGGGCTTGGACAATCTGTAATTTGTGTTCAGGAGCGACCCGAGCGTAAACATTGACTCGCTCAACCTGTTGCTCCAGCTCCTGAGGCGACAGTTGGGCCAATTGTTGACCACTCAAGACGGCATCACTCGCCTGAGCGATACCGATTTTACGGGCGATAGCCATCGCTGTCAGTTGATGATCTCCCGTAATCATCACCGGGCGGATCCCTGCCTGTCGGCAACGAGCCACGGCAGCCTTGGCTTCAGGACGCGCCGCATCTACAATACCCACCAACCCTAACCAAATCAGGTCATGCTCAACATTTTCCAGAGTTTCAGGTTCAGGGCATACCGATAGAGGTTTATACGCAAGACCCATCACCCGTAGTCCTTGACTGGCTATCTTGTTGTTTTGCATGAGAATGCGATCGCGATCTGCATCGGTTATTCCCCGAATAACGACCTGGTTCATGACCTGGTGACATTGCTCCAACACCAACTCAGGGGACCCCTTCATAAAGAGGGTGTAGGGTTGAGTGAATCCTAGGCGACGGGCTTGTGACGGAGCTGTTTTACAAATCACACTCATGCGTTTCCGCTCGGAGGTAAAGGGCACCTCCATCAAGCGGGGAAAGGCATTTTGTAGCTCAATGGGGCCTAGCCCCGCTTTGCTGGCCAAGACCAAGAGTGCGCCCTCCGTGGGGTCTCCCATAATGGCCCATTGTCCTTTCTCCTTTTGTAAAGCGGCATCATTGCAGAGCGCACTGGTCACCAGCAGCATCTCCAGGGCAGGGTTTTGAGCGGGTAATATGACTTGGCCCTGGGCTACGAAGTCACCGACAGGCTCGTATCCCATGCCGCTGATGCTCAAGTGGTCCCCAAGGAGGTGAATCTGCTGGGCCACCATTTTGTTTTGAGTCAGGGTCCCCGTTTTGTCGGAACAGATCGTTGTGACAGACCCCAAGGTCTCTACAGCGGGAAGCTTTCGAATCAATGCTTGACGGCGCACCATTCGTTGGGTGCCCAAGGCCAAGGTAACCGTAATGACGGCGGGTAGTCCCTCGGGAACGACGGCAACAGCCATGCTCAGGGAGATCTCTAGCAAGTCATCCACCATGCTGAGGTTGCCTTCCCGCACGATACCGCCAAGGACGACAAGTCCTACCAACACCATGGATCCAGTAACCAAGACATTTCCCAACTGGCCCATTCGCTGTTGCAGAGGGGTGGGTTCTGTTTCCACCGATTGCAGCATGGCCGCAATTTTCCCCAGTTCCGTCTCCATGCCTGTGGCAGTGACGATGGCTGTTCCGCGTCCTTGAATGACCTCGGTCCCGCGAAAGATGAGATTCTGTCGATCCCCCAAAGCGGTGTCTTCGGCCAAGATCAACTCAGGTTGTTTGGTGACTGCCTCCGCTTCTCCCGTTAGGGCTGATTCACGGATCGAAAGGCTAGCTGACTTTAATAACCGGCCATCAGCAGGTACCTGCACCCCAGCTTCCAAAGAGATAACATCTCCTGGCACCAACTCTTTAGCATCAACTTCCCTCTCTTGGCCTTGGCGAATCACGCGAACCCGTGAAGAGGTCATAGATTTTAAGGCCGTTAGCGCCTGCTCTGCCCGGCTTTCCTGTATAAAGCCTAGCCAACCATTGAGTAACACAATGGCAGATATGGCGACGGCATCCTTGGGAAATTGTCGATCCTGTAAATCCAAAACAGCCGAGACAATGGCGACGACAATCAACATCAACAACATGATGTTTTTGAATTGATCGATCAGGATAATCCAGGTTGAGCGACCGGAAACTTCTTGTAATTCATTGTGGCCATACAGCTGTTGTCTTTGATTGACCTGATCTATTGTGAGGCCATGGATTGGGTCACTCTCTAAACGGCGAAGAACAACATTGGTATCCAAGGTATGCCATTGAGATCTTGGAGAGTGCTCTGGCCCTTCTATGGCCATGATGATTTCCTTTTGACCAGAAGTATCTTGATTAGTTTCATGCAGTAATGTTGAGTGATATTTCTCAACTCACAAGATAATCTGCGATTTCTGGCTTACGCTTTTGCAGTTGACTCAGGGCTGCATTTTGCAATTGGCGGACTCGTTCCCGACTGATGTCCATGCGGCGGCCTACGGCTGCGAGGGTGAGTTCACGACCATCGATCAAACCGTAGCGAAGGGTGAGCACTTCTCGCTGCTGAGGGGTGAGAGTGGCTAACAACATCTGGAGCGACTCACTCAGAGTTTTGTCAGATACAAATTTTTCAGGGGAGGAATCGGGAGCCTCAATAAAGTCAACGATAGAGCTATCTTGGTCGTCACCAATTTTCAGATCGATAGATAAAGTGTGGTGTGCGCAGTGAAGGTATTGTTGGACTTTTTCTGGGGTCAAAGACAGAGCTTGAGCAACCTCTGCTGTTGTTGGACTACGACCTAGAGATTGAGAGAGTTCGCGCTGGGTTCGCTTGATTTTATTTAAGGCTTCTGTGAGATGAATGGGTAGTCGGATGGTGCGTCCCTGCTCTGCGATCGCACGAGTGATACCCTGCCGAATCCACCAATAGGCATAGGTTGAAAACCGAAAGCCTCGCTGTGGATCATATTTTTCCGCTGCTCTTTCCAGTCCCAAAGTCCCCTCTTGGATCAGATCTAGTAATTCTAAATTACGATCCCTATATTTTTTAGCAATGGTAACAACGAGACGTAAGTTTGCAGTAATCATTTTTTGTTTGGCTTTATGGCCCTTCTCAAGGAGCGTTTGGAGCTCCGCTATCTCCAGATCCGCAGCCTTGGTCCAGGTCTCCATTGAAGGCTCCTCCCCACAGCTTTGAGCTAATTGATCTTTTACGGCTTCCAACCGAACCATCGTCTGTACTTCTCTACCCAGCTGTAGTTCCTGCTCTGGCGTCAGCAAGGGCGATCGGCCAATATCTCGTAGATACAAACGCACGTTATCTGAAGAGGCTTTCAGTTTTGCAGCGCACAATGGATATCCAGAAGACGTTATTGATGTTGCCATAGATAGTTTTCTCTCTACCCCTTGAACTAAAGGTGTTTGAGTTTTCACAGGATCAAACGAGTTGTCTTCCAAATTTAGAAAAATCTGATGACGATTTGATGCGTTTTATATGTCGTATCTGTGTCAATTGCATCGAAATAACTGCAGGCAAGCACTCAACGGCACAGTAGAGAATCTATGTTGCGTAAGAGAATCTATGTTGCGTATCACAATACAAGATAAAGCCACCATAATGAGCAAAGCTTACAGAACATCCTTAGACTTACAAAGACCGAGTCATTTATCCAACACGTTGTTGAAGCACAATCTTGGTAGATACCCTCCTTCTCTCAACTACTCTGAGTATCTGCAATCATAAAGTTTGCAAATTTCTCTAGAAATAATTAATTGAGTGGGGACTAGAGATATATCAATGACACACGTTTTACATACACATGACACATACCTCGATTATTCTGAGAAAAAATCTAAATTCCAGAGGTAGTTGCAAAGGGAAAGCACCAAGAATAAGTTCTCGAAGACGAGATGACTACAACATTGTTTGTCAATAGATATTCTACCAAAATCGAGGAAAAAACTATGGTCTCAACGCAAACTTTGCCCTTCCCTAATTGGACTCTGGGAGAGACAGTGAAATGCTTTTTTATCTGGATTTTTACACTTACCGTTTGTTCGTTAGTGGTAGGTTTTCCCGTAGTAGCACTCGTTTTTATTAGCGGTACGTTGCTAGCATTGAGTTTACAGATTGTGTTGCCCATGAGTGCCATTGCACTAGTTGCAGGATGCATTCTGGCTGTAAACATGATCCTCTTAATGATCACAGCACTATCGCTTACAGCTTGGGGTATACACCCACATCAGGCACCTGGTTTACTCTGGCTCAATCCAAATACAAAACCACAGACTCCTGTTCTTTTTGCTGCTTGTCCTTTAACCTGCGACAGCGAAATAGCTTGAAAAGCAACGTTTAAATAGTCGGGAACATATCATCTTTATAGACACATGTATTTCAGGCCTAGTTCTTGATGCCTAACAAAAAATTAGCAAA
The DNA here is from genome assembly GCF_000238775.2 of Acaryochloris sp. CCMEE 5410. Taxonomy (NCBI): domain Bacteria; kingdom Bacillati; phylum Cyanobacteriota; class Cyanophyceae; order Acaryochloridales; family Acaryochloridaceae; genus Acaryochloris; species Acaryochloris sp. CCMEE 5410. The sequence goes on from NZ_AFEJ02000001.1 coordinate 3,285,441, forward strand.
CACCTAAAGAACAAGTATCAATGCCAAAAAAACAAGATGATATGCTCTCTGAAAATCCTATTTAAGGATGCGTTTCAAAACATCCAAAACACATCAATTAGCGATCACAACCATCAACTCTTTTTGTCATTTTCAGCAAAGCTTAGATTACCTCTCATTAATTAATAGCAATTGAGACTGGGATAAATAATAGTTCTTTTTTAACAGAAAAAAATTAAATTATGGTTTTTGAAAATAGAGGTAGCGTTGCCTTAATCTCTGTTCATGGAGATCCTGCCGTTGAATTTGGCTGCGAAGAAGCTGGTGGCCAAAACGTCTATGTTCGACGAGTTGGTGAGGAGCTTGCAGATCGAGGATGGACGGTCGATATGTTTACCCGTCAATCAAGTCCTGATCAACCAGAGATCGTAGAACATCAGCCAGGTTGTCGGACGATTCGCCTGACTGCCGGACCCAAAGCATTTATCAATCGAAATCAATTATTTGGGTATTTACCGGAATTTTTGACCGCCTTCCGTCAGTATCAAGCCGATAACAGCATCATCTATCCCTTAGTTCATACTAATTATTGGTTGTCTGCCTGGATCGGATTGCAATTAAAGCAGTCTCAGGTAACCCGACTAGTACATAACAATCATTCTTTGGGAGCTGTAAAATACCAATCCAGCAAGACCATTCCGTTGATCGCTAGAACCCGACTGGAGATTGAGAAAAAATGTGTAGAAACTTCTGACTGTATAATCGCTACAAGTCCGCAAGAAGTAGAGCATATAAGGTCGTTAGTATCCACCAACGGTAACATTGAAATCATTCCCTGCGGAACAGACACTCAGCGGTTTCAAGCCACCGACCAACAATCAGCTCGACAGAAGTTAGAGATTTCTCAAGCGTCCCACCTCATTTTGTATGTGGGTCGATTTGATCCCCGAAAAGGTATTGAAACCTTAGTTAGAGCAGTTGCAAATCCCCAAGTTCAGCGCCATCAAAATGTGAATCTGATGATTGTGGGGGGAAGTCGTTCGGAGCGTAAAGATAATCAAGAAAAAAATAGAATTGAAGCCATTGTCAAACAGCTAGGTTTGCAAGACCGAGTGACCTTTGCAGGTCAAATTAGCCATGAATTCTTACCTGATTACTATGCTGCTTCAGATATTTGCGTCGTACCTAGCCTTTATGAACCTTTTGGGCTAGTACCCATTGAGGCGATGGCTTGTGGTACTCCAGTCATTGCCAGTGCAGTTGGAGGACTGAAATATACAGTCATTGATGGAGAAACCGGGCTTTTAGTACCGCCCCAACAAGATGAAAAATTAGCCTCAGCAATTGACCACCTCATATCCAATCCTGCGAGGCGGCAAACTATGGGCAGAGCGGGACATCAGCGAGTTCTGGCTCACTTTAGTTGGAAGGGGGTAGCGAATCAACTCGACCAACTATACACCACTCAGCTCAACCATCTCTACCGAGAGTTTTTCCCAGAAAATTCCGCAAGCTAAAAGGGCATTTCTCAGGTAAATCTGAAGGTTCAGAAAAACACTGTTTAAACCCTGTTTAGAATTTTCAAAACTCGAGGCTTTTGTCTTGAATCAACCCACTGTTTTATTTTGCTTGGAGAGCATTGAATTGACACAGTGGGTCAATTCCTTATCGGAGATTTTAAGGAATGGCTATATGAACAATGCCATCCCCTTGGTTAACTAGAGGGTTTTGAGTATATCCAATGATGATGCCTCCACAGGGAGCCTGAATCCTGCGATTTGTATCTCCAAAAGCATCGGCGATGTAACCCAGTTTTTGACGTTGGATGACTGTTTGCCCCAGTTCAATTTGTAGATGCAAGATGCCACTACGAGACGCTCTGACCCATTTTGTACTTCTGTACATTTGAGTGGTTGGAGTGTTAGAGGTTGGGGTTGTTAGAGGCAACATCTCTAAGGCTGCCATCACCTGCAATACACCGTTAACACCAATAGCAATCGCCTCTGAATCAAATCGCAAGGCTTCTCCTGCCTCATAGAGCAAGACAGAAATCCCTTGTTTTGCAGCCGCTTGCCGAAGAGATCCGTCACGGGTTGTGGCATGAATCATAGCTGGGGCAGCAAATGCTTGGGCACATCGATAAGTTTCGGAGTTATCCAGATTAGCCCGAATTTGGGGTAAATTGACGCGGTGATGGGAGGCCGTATGGAGGTCAATGCCATAACTACAGTGACTGACCACTTCTTTCATAAACAGATGAGCTAAACGTGCAGCCAAAGACCCTCGGACTGATCCAGGAAAGGAACGATTCAGATCACGTCGGTCTGGGAGATAGCGAGATTGTTCAATAAAGCCAAAAAGATTAACGATAGGGACTGCGATTAATACACCTCTGAGTGATTTTGGCTTGACCTGTTCCAGTACCTGACGAATGATTTCCACCCCATTCAGTTCATCCCCGTGAATAGCTGCGCTTAGCCACAAGGTTGGACCTTCACTTTGGCCGTTAACCACATGAATAGGGAGCGACAGCATGGTCTGTGTAGGTAGGCAAGCAACGGGTAGTTCGATATGCTGTTCAGTACCAGGAGCAACCGTAGTGCCTCCAATCGTAATCGGCGTCATATCCATTCAATACCCTAATACTTGATGCGATCGCGGTTCTTACCCGGCCCAGCATTCTTCTCTAAAAATTCAATGATTTTACCCGCAACATCCACGCCCGTTGCTGATTCAATTCCCTCCAAGCCGGGAGTAGAATTGACTTCCATCACCACAGGACCATGATTGGAGCGTAACAAATCCACCCCCGCAACCCGCAACCCCATCGCTTTAGCTGCCCTTACAGCAGTACTCCGCTCCTCAGGAGTCAGCTTAATCTTGGAGGCGTTACCCCCTCGATGAATGTTCGAGCGGAACTCACCGGGAGCCCCCTGACGCTTCATAGACGCCACGATCCGATCTCCAATGACGAAACAACGGATATCCATGCCCCCCGCTTCTTTGATAAATTCTTGAACCAGGATATTGGCATCGAGTCCCCGAAACGCTTCAATCACAGATTTTGCAGCCTGATAGGTTTCTGTAAGGACTACACCAATCCCCTGAGTCCCTTCCAGGAGCTTAATCACTAGGGGTGCTCCACCCACACTCTTAATCAACCCATCAATATCTTTGGAAGAGTGGGCAAATCCCGTTACAGGAAGGCCAATTCCTTTCTGAGACAAAATTTGCAGGCAGCGGAGCTTATCACGGGACCGTGAAATCGCTTGGGACTCATTAGCTGAAAATACTCCCATCACCTCAAATTGGCGGACAACAGCCGTCCCATAAAAGGTTTTAGAAGCACCGATACGAGGAATAATCGCATCGTATCCTTCTAGGGCTTCCTCCTGGTAAATCACTTTGGGTTTATGAGCCGTGATATTCATGTAACAGCGTAGATAGTCAATCACATGCATCTCATGCCCTCGCTCAGTACCCGCTTCATTCAACCGCTGAGTTGAATAGAGAGATTTTTGCCGGGAGAGAATTGCAATTTTCATAATTTCAATAACAGATTAGGGAGCGATGGCTTTACTTTGAAGATAGGAATTACCTGCATCAATCATGAAGCGTTGGCGCAGTGCCTCCCGACCCAGTAGCATTCTAAATCCCATAGCACTTCGATTCGTGAGGGTCATTTCTATCGCCCATTGGTGGGGACCAAGTTCAATCTTCGTTTGAATAACAGGACGCAACTCAGTATGCCCGCCTGAATCTCGGATCTGGCGCTCCTCTAGCAGTTCAGCCTCAGCCGTCAAGGTGGTGAGTTCATCTTTTTGGTTCGGGTGAACCTTAAACCGTACCATGGCTTTTCCTTGGTGCTGAAATCGTTCAACATCAAAGGCATGGAGGGCAGAAGTACGTGCCCCAGTATCAATTTTGGCTTTGACATGGGTGATACTTAAATCGGGGAACGATACCCATTCGCGCCAGCCAATAATTGGTAAGTTAGGCAAAGATAAAGGGCCTCATTAGTAACGCCCTTTATCTTACGATGCATTCTTCGCATCTTGAAACGAACAAGAGAGCGCCGTTATTTAACTAAACCAGATCTCAGGGCACGAACCGCAGCTTCCGTCCGATCGCTCGCACAAAGCTTACTCAAAATATTGCGGACGTGGGTTTTTACCGTACCCATACTCAAAAATAGAGACTCAGAAATAGGGAGCGTGTCACTTCTTTGAGAGGAAAATGATAATTGATCTTAGATGATCCCTCTTATTGACTATGACACCAGAAGAAGAACAAGAATTCAATGCTTGCGTCACACGCATTTCAGAACTGCTGTATCAAGACTCCCAATCCCAGTCTCTGCCCATGAAGACTTTGGCAGAGATTGAATGCACCGTTCGGACTCAACTGCAAACTCATGTGTCGCCTCAAATGGGTCTTTTTTATCGACCAAGTTAGCCCGCCAGATGTCGGAGAATATCGACGGACCTTAAAAAGCATTCTGGGCAAACTCAACCTCACTCGGACCCAAGCAACAGCCCTCAAGGTCAAGCCCAACAGTCAGTTAAGCCCCTACTTAGAGATGTGCGCCCTGCGTATTAGTGCCAATGTTTCCTATGCCCATGCATCAGAGGATCTAGCAGTTTTAACGGGTATCACAGTCAGCTCCAAAACGCAGCAGCGTCTCGTTCATCGTCAAACCTTCAGTCCACCCTCTTTGACGCAAGGAGTCACTCAGCTCAGCTTAGATGGGGGCAATATTCGGTTGATTACTCCAAAAGGGGAACCCTGCCACTGGCGTGGTTATAAAGCAGTTCGCATCAATGGCGATAGGGTTGGCTTGGCCTACTATCAAGACCATACTTCCCTCTGCCTGGCGGTGAACCGCTTCAGATTTGCTGCAAGGGTTTACTGTCTTGGGATGGTCATGTTGGGATTTGGAAGCTTTACCGACAGATGAGACTGCCAACTCAACAGGAGCAGATCCTAGACTGGTTCCACTTGATGGAGAATTTACATAAAGTCGGTGGGTCACTCAAACGGCTGCAGCAAGCTGAAACCTTTTGTGGAGAGGGAAGATTGATGAGGCCATCGATTTGTTCTGTGGTTTGAGCAAACCTCAGGCTAAACGGTTCTGTCAGTATTTGCGAGACCACCGAGAGCGGATTCCCAACTATGGTTACTATCAAGCTGAGGGAATACCCATTGGCTCTGGTGCCGTTGAGTCGCTTGTTAAGCAAATTGACCGAAGGACAAAGATTTCAGGTGCGCAATGGCAAGAAAAACATATCCCCAAAGTCCTAGCTCATCGCTGTGCCTATCTCAATCGACAACTTGACTCTATTTTTCTCCTGAAAAAGTGACACGCTCCCTCAGAAATATCAGCGTTACTGTATCCGCCAACGATGAGTCCTAAGACCTCTAATTCTTGTTCCGTTAACGGAGATGTTTGCAGCACGTCCGCGGCATCGGGTTCAAGGCCCTGAATTGACACCTTGTCACCGGCAGGCTTTTCAGAAGCAGACAGCGAGCCATTGCGGATCTGCTCCAAAACAATACTGGCAACCGTTGGGTCAATCCAAGAATGGTTTTCCGCTGTAGTTCTTACCGCTTCAATCAACTGATCAATATCCGTCAGGACTTACGCATTGACACGGGTTTTATTTTGTGGGTTGAAAGATAAAGGCCGTTAATGTTCTCCCTCTGTTGCGAATACCCAGCAAGCCTTCAACTGCTCAGTGCACCCAAGACCTTTATGTCCGCTATCTCCTAGCTCAACCCCAAGGAGATGGATGCAGCCATATGGCAGAAATCCTCAAAGATGTTTCTCACGACAGCATCAACCGCTTTTTGCTTCGAGAACGCTATGAGCCCAAAGATCTATTTGATTTACTTGCAGACAATGAATGGATTGAGCTGACCGGAGGCGTTTTGAGTGCTGATGATACTGTTCTTGAGAAACTCTACAGCAACCCCAAGAAAATGGACCTGTTGGGATATTACTGGAGTAGCAAACATAGCAAACCGATTTGGGAATCCCCTTAATCACCCTGTACTACACCAGTCCCAATGGCTTGAGAGTCCCCATTAACTATCGTATTTATGACAAACAGGAGGGCAAAACCAAGAATCAATATCTCCAGGAAATGCTCCAAGAGGTTTTAGCTTGGGGGCTTCGACCGACGACCTTCACCAGCGATGCTTGGTATGCATCCAAGGCCAATCTCAATTTACTCAAAGACGTGCAATTGGGATTCCTGGTTGGTGTTGCCAAAAATCGACAGGTGCGATTGGGCCAGAGCCAGTATCAACGCGTGGATACCCTTGTCATCCCTGAACAAGGATTACATGTTTACCTCAAAGGGGTGGGCATCGTGAAGGTTTTTGCCAGCGATTCAAAACGAATCGTGTCGCTATTACCTTCTGTATGCGCCAGACCCGAAGGAGCTTGCTATTGCAGGTAAAGCTGAGTTTGAGCATTTACACACACTCCACTGGGGCATTGAATGCTTTCATCGTGCAGGCAAACAATTGTGTGGACTTCAGCGGTTTCGTGTGCGTTTAACTGAGACTGTTCATACCCATGTGTTTTGTGCGCTGAGGGCTTTTGTAGAGCTGGAATTACAAGTTTGGCATCAACAGATAGACAACTGGTATGCCCTACAACGCAAGTTATATCAAGAGGTTGCTCGACAATTCATTCTTGAACAACCACTGCTGGGATGGCTCTCTTGAACATTGGGGGTAATTTCTGTCAATGCGTTAGTCCTGTCCGTATCTTTCACGCAGTAGGAGTCTGTCCCCGCTGCAAACGCAGCCAGAACTTCTGTCGCATGATGGTGCATCGTTAAGATCAAAATCTTCGTATTTTGGGGGTTTGTCTGGGTGCTTGACTTCTTAAACCGCTGCACTAGTTCAATACCATCCATATCTGGCAAGCCTAAATCGACAATAGCCACATCAGGCAGTTGATCCTATAACAGCCGCAATCCCTCCGTTGCCGTCGCGGCTTCACCTACAATCTCAATATCTGCTTGCTCTTCTAATACCAAATCTGACTCATTAACCCCCGAAATATCTCATCTGTCAAGCTGGCCACCAATGGTACTGCGTTAGAGCTTTAATGTCCGATTGCATGGTCATTAAAGTTCGACAGCGCTGCTCGAGAACATCTTCGAGGTCATCCAGGGTCTCAAACACCGATTGGCCAGTGGTTCGTCCGCTAGCCGCCACAACCGTTCAGCGGCTGTAGCTCTGGAGAATAGGGGGTAAAACCTTCAGATGAATGCCAGGTGGCACCACCCGATTCTTACAGGTATGCCATCCGGCTCCATCCAGAACGAGAAGAATCTGTTTGTGCTTTCCCGCTCCAACTTGCTGAGCAAAGCTTTGTAGGGCTTGATTAAACCATTCTCCATTGACCCGAGGCAGAATGAACCATTCGGTATCGCCAGTTGCGGGATGAACGAATCCGTACAGATAAGTCCATTCATAGCGATGGTCCACCTCAGCAATTGGACGCTGACCCACAGGCGCCCAAATCTTTCGAATAATGGGTTTAAGGCCTAAACGATGTTCATCCAAGGACCAAACTTCGACCTGAGCATTAGGGTAGCGTCGCTCCAATTCTGCTTTGTACTCAGGCAGTTTTTTTAAAAGCGGCTTGGGCCTCTGGTTCACCTTTACGGTGGTGAGGACGTGGGCATTGCAGGGACTGCTCCAATCGCTTGAGATAGTCCCAACCGCGTTGGGGCCAAACCTTATCGACTCCTGTCATCTGAGCGATGACCTGGGCTACTTTGGGGCCGTTCCATAGACCACCGTCGGCGGGTGGGGTTTGTAGACGAGTCAACAATTGTGCACATTGGTCTTGAGTCAGAAGACTGCGAGATTGATGAGGTCGCTTATCTTTGCGTCGGTTGCGTAACCCATGGGCGCCATTGTGGTTATACTCCCTGACGATTTCTCGAGCGTAATCGTAGTTGAGACCGACCACTTGGGCTGCTTGAGTTAGCGTTGTTTGCTCACTGACGAGCCACAGCAGATGCCAGCGGCGCGATTCTACTGGGTCTTGGCTGGCTCGATAATGAGACTTCAGCTCGTCAGGCGAAAAATGAGGTTCTAGATACAGTTTTCTTGGCATTCTTTAATTATGCATTATATCGGGCCTATATGAATCGGATTTGGTATTAGATCAGGTGGTGGGCTTTTTCCCTCGCTTAGGCGGAGCCCTGATCTTATCTCCTAGTGGCCTAGGGGATTGCCACCGTGGCTAAATTAATCACCACTCGGGGACTCAGAGCCTTCAACCTCGATAATCAACTCCAACAGCAAGCGGGGTTGGAGATGGAGGCCGATACGATTTCTATAAGTGCCACCCTCGGTAACGTGGTCTATTGGTTCACGTTTCTCTTGTTTTTGCCAGCCATCTTGGAGACGCTGCAACTGCAAGGGATGACTCAACCGATTGAGAAGCTACTGAACGATATCTTTGTTATCTTCCCCAATATTTTGGCAGCCCTCTTGATTGGAGGAGCCGGTTGGCTGCTGGCCCAAGTGATTCGGCGCGTGGTCACCAACTTGCTCGTCGCCATGGGCACGGATCAACTCAGTCAGCGTTTAGGACTGCCTCAAGCCTCACCCCACCAGTCTCTATCTCGCTTAATTGGGACGATTGTGTATGTTTTGGTGCTAATTCCCATCGCCATTGCGGCCCTGACGGCACTGAAAGTGGAGGCCATCTCCACCCCCGCAATTTCAGCTTTGACGGAGGTAATGACCACCCTGCCCCAAATCTTTACCGCTGGCTTTATCCTGGTAATTGCTTATTTTATCGGTCGCTTCCTCTCCGAATTAACCGGCCAGTTTTTAGCTGGGATTGGGTTTGACAATCTCTTACAGTGGCTAGGGATATCGGAACCCACCGATGCTCCCCCTGCCCCCTCTGACTCTGACGCCTCCCTTTCTGTATCGACTCCCCAACCCTCGGCAATAGCGGGCTTGATTGTCTGGGTAGCGGTGATGCTATTTGCGGCGGTTGCAGCGACGGATTTACTGGCCCTGCCCAGCTTAACCGTAATTGTTCAGGATTTTATCGTCTTGTTGGGGCGGGTTCTCGGTGGTTTAGCGGTGTGGATCGTGGGGGTCTATCTGGCGAATTGGTCCTACCGCTTAGCCTGGATTATTCATGACATTTTTCAGGAATCTCTGAAAGTCTTTCCTCATAGTGCTTTTGGCGATCTAAAGAGTGTAACGCTTTGATCTTTTTTAAGAATTTCTGAACTTCCTACCCATTAAGGGTTTGAGAAGATTTTTGTTGATCATCATGAATAATCCAGGTTAGTGGCAAGTTCCGGCAATCGGCAAGCTAAAATCCTGGGCCAAACAGCGAGAATTGCCATTTTAGCTTTAGTGTCGGCCATGTCCCTCCAACAAATGGGCATTGCCACCAATATTGTCAATCTGGCCTTTGGGCTGATCTTGGGTGCGATCGCAGTGGCCTTTGCTTTCGCCTTTGTTTTCTGCAGTCAGTCCCTCGTGGGTGAATTCATGCGAGATTGGCTGACATCGTTTCGCAATCCAACATGACCCCTCTGAATCCCCCCTCCCCAAATACCCATCCTGCTCTGTTAGCGGTAAAATCATCCCTATGGACGATACGCGACTCATCCATAGGAATGATTCAACATTGTAAAATTACGTCCACTTTGCCGATTTTAACTCACCAAAGACAAACCATAATAAGGATTGGCAATGGGAGCCGACCTATTGTTCCTCAGTGACGGACCTGTTCCACCTCAGCGTTTTCCCAAAAAATAGAATTGAACCGAAAGGAGTATTCCATGAAACGTTATCTTCAGACCTTTATCCCCTGGGGACTCGCGAGTGCGGTGGTCATGGTTGCCCCCCTATTTGGGACTGAGGCTCAAGCTGCTGAGAGCATCTTTGTGCGATATAAGGAGACAGAAGTTAAGGTGACTCGTGGAGAGCTAAATACCTTTACGGAGACTGGCAATATCCCTGCTTCGCTGCAAACCTTACTTAATACTGAAGCAGAACTCCCGGCTGCCGTTCGGACTATCCTATCTGACCAGATCACGGTTCCCACATTTCTCAAAAATTTCCTGGAAGGTTCCAACGGTGAATTTCTCCTCTTTAAGCTCGACCAAGTCATTTCCAGCACAGAGGGTAGAACAGAACGAGGCTTAAATGCCCTTAAAACAGCCGTCTTAAATTCCATCGAAGATGATCGGGTTTCATTTATCGAAATTATCGACAAACACCCTCAAAACACCATTCGAGTTGATATAACCAGCTTAGAAGGGACCTACAACGATGTCAGTGGTTTTGTTGAGCGGATCTTGCCAGCCTTAGAAGTCGCCAAAGGCGTGTTGTCAGACTTTATTTGTGATTGCAATACGGCTGAGGCCGCTCCCAAGAACGGTGCTCAGAAGGTCAACCATTCCCTCCATGCAGCGGAAAATTGTGAGGAAGAAGGGACCACGACGGCTAAAGGTGAGACCTCTCAACCTTCCCCGACCACAGGACAAAGCCTACCCTCCCCTGAAGATGCTACTCAACCATCGACAACGGCAACTTCACAAGCTGCGCAACCCCAGTTCACTTCTGCTCAAGGCCAATAGAAGCTTGGGGTGAGGTTCCAACTGAGACAGTAACCCATTCTTACTGGCACCCTAGCTGGTTGGTCTCACCCCTTTTCTCTTTAGTCGTAATGAATCATGATTTTATGGAGTTGTTCTATGGCCTTTTTCCCCTCAAGATTTCCAAAGACTGGAGGAGGTTGGGGTGTGCTTAAAGGGCTATCCTTAACCACCCTGACTTTGACCTCAGTGATAGGACTGAACTGGACCGCGCCAGCCCATGCGGCTGAGAAAGTTGTTTTCACCTTCAAACAGTTTGGTCAATCCCTCACCGTTGATGAATTAGAAACCTTTGCCCAAACGGGTAAAGCATCTTCCAAGCTCAAATTCTTTTTGAATGTGTCAGGACAGGACCCTGAAGCGGCCCGGAAGTTTATGACGAAGGAAGTCAAAGTCAAACTGCGCACTGCGGATCGTTTACTACATATTCTTCCCGGCGAGTATGCCCTCTTTCAGGCCGGTCAACTGTTTCATACCCCCAGCAAAAAAGCGAATTTACAAGCCTTTCGCTCAGCCATTATCCTGTCCCTCAGCGATGACAATCGAATCTCGTTCTTGGAATTCTTAAAGCGGTATCCAACCCAAGACTTGGTTGTGGATGGCTTTAAGCTCTCCAAAGTAGCGGGTACCATTGATGGTCTCATTGGTAGTGGCGAAGAAGCCGTAGAGGGTACGGGACCCCTTGCTGTGGCAAAAGATGTACTGAGCAGTTTTATCTGTGATTGCTCACCGGGAGCTAACTAGAGCGGACTTGACGAAAAAGTAAGAGGGAACTGGACTAAATCATCCGAAAGGACTAGTCCGCAAGGAGGATGAAGATCTTAGATCTTCATCCTCCTTGCTGATGGCGATTTTGAGCAGTCTTGATTGAATAAAAGTATGGGTAAAAACAGAGACTTGATGCGTTTTATCCAGCCCCACTTCACCTTACTTCAACCAGGATCCAGCCATGCTCCGCCAGCGTCTTCCCAAATCCCTGCTTGCCTCCATTGTGGTTAGTAGCCTTGCCTTGATCAGTATTCAATCCACTATCGCTCGTCCGAATAGTTACCCATCCAAGACCCATCCAACGGCAATCATTTTTTCTAAGGAGAACCAATCTCAAAAATATTTATTGGATGGGATTCAAAAGGCCCTATCTGGGGATTATCCAGGCGCGATTGAAGCCTACGATTTAGCACTCCAGTTCGCGCCTGCCAATGCTGAAGCTTACTACAACCGAGGCGTGGCTTATTTCTCAATCGGTCATTCTGATAATGCTCTACAGGATTTTGAGCGGGCGATCTCAATCACCCCTTCCATGGCTGAAGCCTATGGGAATCGCGGCACGATTCGCTTACAGATGGGGGAATATAAAAGCGCGCTCTCTGATTTTCAAACTGCCGCTGACTTATTTGAGCAGGAAGACGATCATATATCTGCTGAAGCCATGCGAAGTTTGATTCACCAAAATACTGCGCAGCCTTAAGCTTGAGCTTAACCTGTTTTAAAGTTCTCGTTACATCACCAACAAAGCAATCTTAACTGTCGCCTTGCTTTCCATTCGGATGGAATCATCACTCTGATTGTTCCCTTCGTTACCCCCTCGCACCTCAGCCCCTCGGGGGCCTGCTCCAGCAGTGCGCTGCGCGCGGCTACCAACAACAGCGCCGATAATAGGTACCACACAGCGGCTTTCTTGCAACCCCTCCGGTACTCCTGCTCTCCGCTTCGCTAAGTCGTGGATCTGCGATGGTCTTCGACCGGCCTTCGGCCATCGCATGACAATACCTGGCTCCGCTACGGTTAGTCCGTATCCTCGCAAGCGGTTGGGGGCTGATATCGATGTGCGCTGCACTTCTCCCTTGGGGAGCACCCCACACCCCCGACCCAACCCAATACTGTTCGGTTTAACATGAATGAGCTAGCAAATTATGGCCGAAACCCTCATGGCTTTGTCGCAAAAAAAGCAGCTTAATTTTTAACCAAACGGTATTGGGAACTGCCTAATCACAAATGTGAGAGTAAAAAGCGCTTCTGCGAGGTGTCCACGTTATTTCCGATAAAGTCTATTAGCACATCACGCAGCGTTGCTGAATAGAGCGGGCAGAGACAGACTCAGTCAGCGTCAATACCATCCTACATCTGGGAGAGAGGGATAGTTTGACCGGTGAGCACTTCGTGTAGCCCCTGCCGGAGACCTTCAATGATGACTGAGCTAGGTGTGTCATCAGGATCTGGCCTGTTGATGTCCGTAGTGGTTGCGAGCTCTTTCATGACTATCACGCTCGGGGTAAAACATCATCTAGACAAAGCTGCAGGTTGGGCAACAGGGGTGAGTGAATAACTTGCCCTAGACGGTATTGCTGCTGAGTATACTCTTCACCTGCAAGCTGACAAACCGTGAAGGTGGGTTGCTTTGGCTTACCGATGAAAGCCACGCCCTCTAGACCCCGATAATCGATAAGCCAATATTCAGGGATGCCAAGTAAGGCATATTCTTCAACTTTGAGGGCATAATCGTCTTGCCAGTTAGTGTTAATCACTTCCACCATCAGTTTGACTGTGCTGCCCTTGGTAATAATGGGTTCTCTTTGCCAGAGGGGTTCACGGTCTAGTTGGGCTTCATCTAGGACAATGACGTCGGGCCTAAGGGCTGTTGCTTCAGCAGCGGGTGGTTTAATCAAGCAGTTCTTGGGAATTAACCAATCCAAGTTGGCCTGGGCGATCGCCGTGAACAGGTGACCCGAAATTTTACCGGCAACTGCCTCGTGCGGGCCGGTGGGTTTCATATCACGCAGTTCTCCATCAATTAATTCATATCGAGGATTATCACCGTAAGCTGATAAATTCCTCAAATGTCAGCGTTTTAGGAGCAGTGTAGATCATAAAGGATCGCTCAGGTCAGATATTTTCTAGTATCTCCTCTTGCAGAGATTTTGGCTGGGCTATTACAACTCAATTTCCCATACCCATTAAAATCGCTTCCCACCCCAAATCACCCGGCCAATAATCTGAAACTCCTCCGTCAACTGAGATAAATTCACCTCAATTGGCTGATAGATGGGGTTATCAAGCAGATAGGTTTTGCGTTGGGCATTTATTAAAGACAAGCTGTAGACGGTTGTTGCTACTCCTAATCCTTACACTGCCAGTCTTTGACTTCTTTCGTTTGCATGCATACATGGAACTCAAAAATTAGTTCATTTGTTCTATATTTTATCTCAATCGCAGGTCCAACAAGGCCCAATAAGACCCAACGGCTTGATTAGAATCCGCTACAGATAAGCACTGAAAAGCCCTGTGCGACTTACACAGGGCTTAGTATAGAAGAAAGCTGGTGACAAGACTCGAACTTGCGACCGGCTGATTACAAATCAGCTGCTCTACCAACTGAGCTACACCAGCGTGCCTAGACATTATATAAGCGTTATAGCCAAAACGCCCATACACATCAAACTAGCTCATTTATGATAATTCAGATATTCCCCATTTTTCATAAATGGTGGCAAATTCTCTGTAGATTGTAGAGAAGCACCCATTAGGCAATTGCCATTGCTAAGTGCTTAGCAGGCCGCACAGCTGCCATAATCCCTGATTTTGCCTTGACCATGACGATGACTTGGACGGTTGAGCAAGTGATTGCTCTATCACCGGACGATAAATCCACCAAAAACGGTAAAAGTTTAGCCACTGCCAGTAAATGGCAGACTTTAGGCACCAATCAACAGGCCATTTGGGGTGAATGTCGCGGCAGTGGTAAGAAACCCTACCGAACCCAAATCGATCTGAGCGAACCAGCCTTTCGCTGTAGTTGCCCCAGTCGCAAGTTTCCCTGCAAACATTCCCTAGCCCTGTTCCTATTGCTTGTTAACCAAGTGGAATTATTTACCGCCGCCGATCCCCCCGACTGGGTTCAGGAATGGTTAGAGAAGCGATCGCAAACCGCATCCCGTAAGCAGGCCAAGGCCGCTACTGCCGACCCAGAGGCCCAATCCAAACGCATCGCCCAGCGGGAAGCCAAAATCCTGGCTGGTCTAGCCGATTTGGACCAGTGGCTCCAGGATTTAATGCGTCAGGGCTTAGCCACGGCCCAAATCCAACCCTATAGCTTTTGGGAACAGGCTGCTGCCCGCATGGTCGATGCCCAAGCGCCTAGTCTAGCCCGCCGCCTGCGAGAAATGGCCAGTATTCCCCACACGGGTGGCAATTGGCCATCTCGCCTATTGGCTGAATTAGGCAAGCTCTATTTACTCGTGCAAGGGTATCAGCGACTGGCCACTTTACCAGAAGATGCACAAGCGGAATTGCGATCGCAAATCGGTTGGACCCAAAAACAAGAGGATCTGCTCACTAGCCCCTCCGCGCTGGCAGTCAAGGATACCTGGTCAGTCCTGGGCAAACGGATCACCACCGAAGACAACTTAAATGTTCAGCGCGTCTGGCTATGGGGCATCACCCATCAACGCCCCGCCCTCATTCTGAGTTTTGGGTATCAAAATCAGCCCCTCGACACCAGTTTGAGACCAGGCACTCAAGTTTCAGCAGAGCTGGTTTTCTATCCAGGGCTCTATCCCCTACGAGCGTTAGTCAAAGCGCGACAGCCTGGCGTTGACCTTATCCCTCCACAGGGAGGTGCAGCCAATATTGCGGACGCCATCGCCCATTACGGAACGGCAATGGCGACCAATCCTTGGCTCGTGCAGTTTCCGTTGCTGTTAACCACCATTATCCCTCACCGGACGGATCAACAATGGCACATCGCTGATACCCATGGGCATCAACTGCCCCTCCAGTCAGGATTTGATCCATGGCCCCTGCTAGCCTTAAGTGGGGGTCATCCAGTGATACTCTTTGGAGAATGGAATGGCCACAGCCTTTTCCCCCTCAGCCTTTGGGCTGGCGACCGATTTATCTCTTGCTAGGAGTTCATGATGCCAACCCCTTGGGAAACATTAGTCGCCCATGCCTTAATCGGTACCGATCGCCAAACGCCACAGATACCAGCGGGGGAAGGGCAACTCAAAGCACTGCTCAGCCAAGTGCCGACAGAACCAGAATCCCTACTCTTACACGCTGCAGGGATTGTGGCCAGCTATCAACAGGCCGGACAAGGGGCATTCTCTCAGGACGGACCACTGCCCACTCGCTGTCCAAAAGAAACCTTATTCCCCTGCAGTGACCGTACCCATCAGCATCTACAAACCATTCTCAATGGTGAACACAAAGACGTCTTATGTGAACTCTTGGATCTGATGGCCCAAGCGCACCAATACGTTCCGGCAGAAACATTACCTGCCCTTTTAGATCAGGGACGTGGGCACACCTCGTTACGATCTCATATCCAAGCCGTCATCGGTAAACGGGGGCGCTGGTTAGCACAACATAACCCAGTATGGGCATATGCCACCGGTCAAACTTTGCCTTATACACAGGCTGGGGAAATCGACCAAGAGGCTGTGGAAAACTTGTGGAAAACTTCTGATTACGCCCTCCGAGTCAATCTGTTGAAAACTTTCAGAAGTCTTAAGCCTCAAGCTGCTCGGGAGATGTTAGCTACCACATGGAAGCAAGAAAAGGCCAACGATCGAGCAACATTTCTCGCCATTCTCAACAACCATCTCAGCTTAAAAGATGAACCCTTTCTAGAAGCAGCATTACACGATCGCGCCCAGGATGTCCGAACGGGTGCCCGTGATCTGCTAGCCCACTTACCCCAGTCACACTATTGTCAGCGCATGGCTGTCCAGGTACAAACCTATGTTCAGTTCGAGAACAATACTCTCTCTATTACCCTCCCTCAAGATGATGGCTCCTGGAAACATGAACGTTCTTACTCCCAATCCAGTCAGTTAGGACGGCGAGGGAGTCTGCTGATGCAAATCGTAGCAGCCGTTCCCTTAAAGGTTTGGCCAGAGGATGTAGATGGTCTGATCCAAACCGCCCAGACGCATCAACAGGGTGCTGCTTTATTACAGGGATGGACCATCGCAGCCCAGAGACAAGCCAATCCATCGTGGATCCAACGAATGATGGGCTATTGGCTCAGCAATCTTGCCGAGCAGCAAACCGATGACTCCATTGATTTTCTGATTAAACGATTGCCCGCTGAACAGATTGAGCCGCTATTTCTACAATGTCTAGCCGCATCTAGCTCTCCTGCGGAGAAAGCCCAAAAATGTATCAGATTGGCCCAGTGGGGGGCATTCCTCAGTCCCCATTTCAGTCAGGTTTGGTGGGAAACCCTTAAACCCAGCCTCAGCCCATTACTGGCACACACTTCAACTGCTTCACAGGCACGATCACAGTTTGCAACGTTGCGATCGCTGTTCGATACAGGGTCTCTCAATCTGCATCCCATCATTGCCGATAATGTCATTACTTACCTTAACCACTTGAATAGCGAGGCATTCTCGACCTATCAACAAAACAGCTTGATGCTATGGCGAAGTACCTTCGAATTCCGCAAAGCTATCTGGTCAGAATTTTAAAATTGCTCAGTATCTGGATCCGTTCAGACTCAGTACTTTTTACATTAGCTCTATAAAAACCTTTAGAATACAACCCTTAATCTACATTTATAGCTACGCTTAAACCTCGCTCCACCAAGACTCACGCGAAGCCAAGAAACCACGGCATGGCTTGAAAAATAGAGATTATGAGAGACTGACAGTCAACCCAATCATAATTTTCTTAAAAAAGCCCAAATCAAGTTTTTTAGATTGCTAAATTGGAGGCTAAATCAGCAGTCAGAACAACTCAGATTTATCTCTTTTCACAAGAAAATAGAAGTTATTGTTATTTGTAAAATATTTGGCTTTACACCAAAAAACTGTTCTCAATTCCTCAAAATAAATTAATAATTAGTATCTATTTTGATGCTATAAAAGAGTAAATCTTGCATCAAAGAATACTAATATTCTTTGAAGGCACTCAATAATATAGAAGCATTTCACTCCATGAAGATTTGGCACTCTATCCAAATCCATAGAGATAGTTTTAGCTGTTTATACAGTTTGGGAGAGGGGCAAAACGATATCAACTGTCTAGGGAATGCTTTTTAATGTCATCGTTTCACAGACTAGCTGATAGCACTAAAAATATTACGTAATAACACGCAAGCACCCTGATATTTAGATAGCTAGAATAATTGCTAGTGAGGGAAAATCATTAACCGAACTCAAGGTTAATGTTCGGAGTGCTGGGGAAATTTTCGATCATCCTTTGTTACTGACCAATGATTGTTAGCCGTTTGTTCATGTTTCGATAGCTTATCTCTCTCTACAACCTATGCTGGCTAAGCCTCAAACCATTCTGCCTTCTCCACAACTTGCAATTAATCCCCGTGGGTTTGAGTTGTGGTATCAACCGGTGTATGACGTTTCTTCAGGGAACGTTCTTCAAAATGAAGTGCTTTTACGATGGCGGGATACCCAAGGGCTGATCCATCGGCCGAAAGAGTTTATGCCAATGGTTCAAAATGCGGATGCTGAGCCATGGTTAGATCGCTATGTGACGGGACAGGCCATTGCCCAATTAAAGCAACACGCTCACCTCAAGCTTTCTATTAATTTATCAAAGCGCATTGTCGAAGATCGCTTTATCGCCGAAGATATTTACGATCTGTTGGTCAACCACAGCGTTCAACCGCACCAACTTCACTTTGAAGTATCAGAAGCGAGTCTGGCCAAAAATTTTCAGGATTCAGTTGCTTTAATCCGAGATCTTAAAGAGCTCGGATGCTCCGTCACCTTAGACAATTTTGCTAATCAACATCTCACCTTTCTGCAGTGGGAAAAACTAGGAGTTGATGCCGTTAAAATCGACCCGTCTTTGATTCGCGACCTAAGACAAGATTCGCCCCAAACGCGATTGGCCAAAGCCATCATAGAAACCAGTACCGCCTTGGGACAACCTGCGATCGCAACTTCCGTAGACGCTTACGCCACCTCTCGTCACTTGGTGAATCTCAGCTTTAAGTCCGCCCAGGGGTATCACTTCAAGCCTCCTAGCGATCACCCTTGGCTCACAAACACAGTTGATATTTTAGGGGTTCCCATTGATAACGTGACCCAAGACGAGTTGCTCCAGGAACTGAAATCGGGCATCGTTTTTACTCCTAATGTTGACCATCTCATGAATCTGAAGCAGGATGAAGAGTTTCGAGCTGCCTACAACATCGCCGACTACAAAATTTGCGACAGCCAGATTCTTTACTTTTCCTCTCATTTCCTTGGCTCACCGATCAAAGAAAAGATTTCAGGGTCAGATTTATTCCCCGCCTTTTACACCTATCACAAAGATAATCCAGACATCACCATTTTTCTGTTAGGTGCTGCGCCAGGCGTAGCCGCTCAAGCGCAACAAAACATCAATGCCCGTGTGGGCCGTGATATCGTTGTTGGTTCTTACTCTCCCTCCTATGGTTTTGAAAACAACCCCGAGGAATGTGCAGAGATTATCGAACGGATTCATCACTCTGGAGCAACGGTTCTTGCCATTGGGGTCGGATCGCCCAAGCAAGAGCGATGGATTTATCGGTATCGTCAACAGCTAGCAGAGTCTGTAAATATTATTTTTGCCATTGGTGGCACTTTAGATTTTGAGGCTGGTACTCAAAAACGGGCTCCAAAACTCATCAGCACCATGGGCGTTGAGTGGCTCTTTCGCCTGATGGGTGAACCGAAACGCCTCTGGAAGCGTTATTTAATTAACGACCTGCCATTCTTGAAATTAATGCTGCATCAAAAATTTGATCGCTAATGCGTTCTACCAGCTGCTTCTAACAGCGATTTAATCTATAACTCCCATTCTTACCGCTGAGTGAACAGTGGGTTGTCTTGTTCGACTGCACAAGCCATGATGAAAACAGTTGTTATGCAGCCCCTATGGATACAGAACACCAACGCTTAACTCTACAAATTTTGATCGGTTCAGCCTGGGTAGACCATACGCTTAGTGAACCCGAAGTCACCTATCTCAAACAGGTACTGGATCGTTACCATCTGACGCAGGATAACGAGTTACAGGCCCTTCTCCAAGAGCCGGTTTCCGCTCAACAAACTGAACGCTGGATCGTTGAGTTTTTAAGACAAACCAACCAAGAAGAACGACTGAAACTCTTGGTAGCCATCGGTAATCTATTAATTGCCGATGATGTGGTGTCAGAGATAGAGCATGACCTACTCGATGAATACCATGCCCTGATGGCTCAGATCCCTGATGATCCACACCACATTACCAACTTAGTCAGAAATATTGGCTCTTACGTTAACAAAGCCCTGCAAACCCTAGCCCACTTGTCCTAAGGTGCAGCAGCAAAGCCCTGGTCTCGCAGCTGCTTAGACACCATATAGGGTTTTGGATCGACTGCATTTTCATTACGATAAATCGAGTAATGCAAATGAGTCCCTGTCGATCGCCCCGTACTGCCCATAAAGCCCAACAACTGTCCTCGCTTAACAGACGTATTGGGTTTAACCGTTAGCTTAGAAAGATGAGCATACAGGGTTTGGTATCCATACCCATGCTGAATCACCACATGATACCCATAGCCACCGGAATAACCGGCTCGCTCAATCTTGCCGTTGGCTGTTGCATAGATGGGAGACCCATAATCTCCCAATAAATCTATGCCGTCATGGATTTCAGCACGCCCCCCAAAAGGACCGGGGCGTAAACCAAAATCAGATGAAATAGGACTGTGACCTTTCGTCGGCTTACCTTGAGGCAGAGCCGCATTACGAGCTTCTTCTGCCTGTAACGTCTTTTCTAGCGCCGGTTGAACCTGCTGCTTCAGGCGAGAAGCTAATGCAGGCAAGCGGGTTTTGGCAAATTGGAGCTGCTGTTCCGTATCCAACACGACGGCAACTCCACCTTTACCACCCTTATCTTCTAGTTTGATTTGTTGGCGTCCTACCTGGGATAATCCAGTTCGCTGGCGGAGTTTTTCGACTTCTTCGTCTAAGACTTCCAGCTTGACTTGCTGGCGCTCTGCTTTGGATAATCCAGCTCGCTGACGAAGTTTTTCGACTTCTCCGTCTAGAACTTCTAGTTCTTCTAACACTTCAGCAGCTGATTCTGATAGCTGATCATGCCTTTGCTGCAATGCGTAAAACGTTTTACCAGCCCAGACTGCAGGAACAGCAGCCATTGATAAGCCCAAAATGATGAGGATAGGACTAACCGAGAATTTGACGGAACGTTGTCCTGTTAGAGTAATCAAGATCCGAAAGCGTTTCGGGATCGGAAGGAGAGAACGCATAGAGGCCCAACACAAAGGATTCGTGAAGAATCATATCAAATTATGAGGCCAATATTAAATTTTTCTTAAAAACCAAGGCAAATACTAGACTTGGGGGTGCAGAAAAATTGTTTGCAGACCACTCTGTTGAACCTATCGATAGGTTTGGCCCCAATTTCAGTCAATATGATCGCTGCTTGCCAAAATTTTCTCTAGGCAAATATTCTTACATGCTCCTGCTTCTATAGAACAGGGCCAGTTGTGAATGGGTATGATGAGAATAGGGAGAATGCAACATCCATACCTTAAACCTATCACCCTGATTCAATTCCCTTATCCACAGTAAGTAGTGGATTGATATATTCTAAGAACAGCTTTGCATAGCTCAATACATTTTTAGACTTATGGATCTCAAAACCATCCTTGTTGGATTAACACCCATTTTCATCGTTCTATGCCTATTTTTTGGGACCAAAAATGGGTTCTATGATTCTGATGATTATCATGGCAATGGCTCTGCCCATTAGTCTTCACTAATCCCTGTCCCTGGTTTCACGAATGACTCAAAAGCCTTCCAAGGAAACAGCAGTGACCACTGCCCATCCTCAAGAGTCTGCATTACAAAAAACAGTGAAGGCGCTGGGTTTAGCAAAGATCCAGCGTCACATTTTTATCTGTGCCGATCAAACGGTGGATAAATGTTGTGATAAGGCAGCCAGTATAGAAGCTTGGACTTACCTCAAAAAGCGATTGAGGGAGCTAGGCTTAGACCAACCAACGGACAACTGCGTTTTCCGCACTAAAGCCAATTGTCTGCGTGTCTGCCAGCAAGGTCCAATTATCGTAATTTATCCGGATGGCGTTTGGTATCATTCCGCTACGCCACCCGTGCTTGAAAGGATTATCCAAGAACATTTACTGAAGAACCAAATCATTTCAGAATTTCTGTTCCTTCAGCATCCTTTACCTGAACACCTGGTAAAGACTGAATAGCACTTTATTCACTTTGAGTGGTAGGCGTAGGAGAAAGTTGAGGCTCTTGTTGGCTCACCCAATACCATCCTCCCAGTCCAGCCAAGATAATGAGCACAATGGGCACACTCAACATCCATAGCCGCGGTTGTTGGCGAACAATCAAGGTTTGTTTTTGTCGCCTATCATCCGCTTTCCGAGGGTTAGAGCTCACTGCCGTGGACTCCGGCATGGTATCCAGAGCAGCAGGACCTGAATTCGCCTGGGAAAGGATAGCAGCAGGATCTCGAGCAAGACGGGTTTTGGCCGTCGGCGATGCAGCCAATTCTGCTTCGGCAGCGACCACTGTTGCTTTAGGATTCACGGCATCAGATTTGAGACGCTGAAAATCCGTGGATTCCAAATACCGGATAAATTCTGCTTCTCCCATCGACACTACCAGGTAGGACGCTTTAATCTTGCGTCCTAGACCAATGCGATCGCCATCCGCTAGTTCTTGAGAACTACACCGCTTGTCATTGACGAAGACCCCATTAGCACTGCGGTTGCCTTCAGAGTCTCCATCAATAAGTCGGTAACGATAGGTGCTTTTTCCAGGAGTCGGCAAGCGCAGAAGAATGGCATGCTTACGAGAAATCGTGGGAGAATCCAGCACGATAGCGTTAGACTCATCTCGCCCAATAGAATAGGCTGCTGAGTCAAGGGCAATCGCACGACGTTTACCATCGTTAATAACCAGAACGTGCCGTTCAGAAGAATCGTTTTTAGGGTCGTGCATGTTAGGGAAATTCCTGAGGAAACCGTAAAATCAGCCTACATAAGACATCAACGCTAACTTCCCTCATCTAAAAGGGCTGGACAGCCATCTCGCTAGAGGCATCGCAACAACCGTCAGCAGACGTTGTGCGGATGAGGGCGCCAGGGTTAAAATCTTGCAGCAAGGGAGTTCCCTGACTCAGGAACCGCAAGTCAAGATTTTACCTGTTCTCAAAATTGAAGTTGTCTATACCTAGGATTCCCAACCTCCACACCTTTTCAAGCGTCACCCCCTTGGTTTTGGGAAAGAATATGAAACAATAGAGGCTAATCCCTCATAAGCCCATCAAAGGTTACAGTTGTTGATTCCATGTCACAGACTTATTCCGTAGAGATTCACCATCAAGGCGCCGTCCATATGGTGAGCGTCCCTGAAGACACCACAATTTTGCAAGCTGCTCAGGATGCTGGAGTTGATTTACCTAGCTCTTGCTGTGCTGGCGTATGTACGACTTGTGCCTCGTTAATCTTGGAAGGTGAAGTAGAACAAGAAGATGCAATGGGGTTAGGACCCGATTTATTGGACCAGGGATATGCACTATTATGTGTCGCCTACCCCCGGTCAGATATCAAGCTTGAATCTGACAAAGAAGAGCTGGTATACAAATTACAATTTGGGCAATCTCAGTAACTGGGTCAACCCCATTGCCACTGCATTGCCGTCAACATTGGAGATAAACATCATGACCACTCATTTTATTGAGGCTGAAATTGAGCTAGATACTTCAACTACAGAGTTGCAAGCTAATATCGAAGCCAAGCTCCGGGAACAAGGTGAGCCTTTGCGCTGGGCTGTTACGGATGTTCAGTCGGAGACGGCGACCGTTGAAGCAGTGGTGCTCAAGCCAGAGGAAACCGTCTCATCTCGCTAACTGCTCGGCCTTTTACCGTTGTCTTATTAATACCAACAGGCATTGGGGCAGCAATTGGTGGTTATGCAGGAGATGCAATTCCGGTCATTCGAACCTTGTCCGTAGTTTGCGATCGCATCATCACCCATCCCAATGTTCTCAATGGAGCCCAACTCTACTGGCCCATCCCCAATGCTTGGTATGTCGAAGGCTATGGGTTAGATCAATTTGCTGCTGGACGATGGGGGCTACGACCGGTCCACCAGAACCGAATCGGCGTCGTTCTCGACCAAGCCATTGAACCTGAGTTACGCCTGCGGCACTTGCAGGCTATTGATGCTGCCCGCGCGACATTAGGGATAAGCATCACAGATGTCTGTGTGACGGATACGCCTTTAGGAGTCACCCTTAAAACCGCTGATTCTGGGGCCACCTGGGGCACGCTGGATCAACCTGATAGCTTGCTGCGGGCCGTCGAACATCTGCTCAATGACCGGGCCACGAGTGCGATCGCACTCGTGGCCCGGTTCCCTGATGACTTAGACAGCGACATGCTTCAAGCCTATCGCCAAGGCCAAGGGGTCGATGCTTTAGCCGGTGCTGAGGCAGTCATTAGCCATCTAGTCGTCCAGCAGTTTCAAATCCCCTGTGCCCATGCTCCTGCCCTCTCCCCCTTACCGCTAGATCCACACTTAAATCCACGGGCCGCAGCCGAAGAACTGGGCTATACCTTTTTACCCTCCGTTTTAGTCGGTTTATCGCGAGCCCCTCAGTTTATTCAAGACTCCGCTCAGCCTACCGATCTCTGGCAGGATCAAGTCGATGCGGTAGTTGTCCCAGCCAGCGCCTGCGGTAGCGGTGCCATCCTCAGTTTAAACGCTACCCCAGCTCACATCATTACGGTGATGGACAATACCACCACCATGCATGCAACAGCTCAGAGCTTAGGTATTGAGAGTATTCCCGTACAGTCCTATGCCGAAGCCGTGGGTGTGCTTGCAGCTTCTAAAGCAGGGGTTGATGTAAAAGCATTACGTCCAGATATTCCCTCCTTGATCCCTCGGGACATGGTTTAATCTGCGACTCCCCCCACACGATGCGGTCTTTCGCATTAACTGATAGGTTATAGAGGTATTTGAAACTTATGATATCTCTGTGGTTGATCGCCCTAATCAGCAGCCTGAACTAGAGTCCCTAACCCGCACACAAGTCTTGATTGCCATGGGGGTAACAGCATTGCTGTTACTATTCCTGGCTAAGGTTTTCCAATATTTTGGTAATTTTGCAACCTTGCCCATGACGTGGCAATCGCAACAGGCTGTTTTGGGTATCGGCATTGGCTTCGGGATTACAGCTGCGAGTGCTATTATCTATCAGTTATGGCCCCAGTATCGGCTCTCTGCATCCTTATATTTGCAGCTCGTTATTCAGCCCCTCGTCTGGACTGACTTAATCTGGTTAGGGCTGTTACCGGGCTTGAGTGAAGAATTATTATTTCGAGGTGTGATCTTCCCAATGGTAGGTCTGAATTGGGTGGGTCTCATTTTATCGAGCATCGTTTTTGGGGTCCTGCATCTGAATAGTCCCCAACAATGGTCTTATGTGGTTTGGGTAACCGTCGTTGGCTTTGTGCTCGGTTATAGCGCTTGGAGCACAGGCAATTTACTAGTGCCTGTCATTGCCCATATCACCACCAATATCATTACGGGAGTGTCATGGAAAATCACTCACCCTCCCCAGCATCCCTTGGGCAAAACCTAGCCTAAGACGAGAACAAAGATGTTTGTGACGATGCCCTGAAATAAATGTCTTGAATATCCTGAGGCAATGCAGCTTGCAATGCTTGATAGGCTTCCTGTCGATATTGGTTGATATCCTCAGGCGTAATATCTTGCCCTTCTGCCTGCAAAACCGCCTCAATCCGAGGGTCTTGCCAACGAAAGGTTTGGGACAGAACTAGAATCAACCTCGGTAAAGGCGGCACGTGATCCAAAGCGATTTGGATATAGCACCATAAGGGTGGGGGAGCGGTTGACAAGGTGTATTGAATCGTTTCAACCGCAGGGAGCTGATCTTCCGTAATACAGGCAGCAACCTTATTGGTAATCCATGCCTGCAATGAAAAACTGGGTCCCCCTGTCTCCATCACCAAATGATTGAGCTCATAGAAGATATTGCGCCACACTCTGGCATATAGATAATCAACTTGGAGATGCGATCTCGCCATATTGCGCAGGAGAGCATAAGACATCGCGCCAAACCGACAAAAAAGAGCGATGAAGTATTTGCCCTCATCAGGATATTGCTGAAACCCTTGCACTAGCTCTTGGTCGCTGTAATTTTGCAACGACAGCACCAACGGATGATTGGATTCTGGGAAGTCTGGCAGTTTCATCATGGATATTCCATATTTCCTCAGTCTGGCGTGAGAAATTGAATCTCAAAATTATAAAGCTCAACTGATACCCAAGTGATTTAAATGGTGGAGGAAGCTAGCTCATTGATAAACTTCGACAAAAATATCACAATCTAGACCCGAGAACCCTGCTGTCATCAATGAGATCTGTTATGATCAGTTTTGCTCACCCGGAGAGGTGGCTGAGTGGTCGAAAGCGGCAGATTGCTAATCTGTTGTACGGTGAACTCCGTACCGAGGGTTCGAATCCCTCCCTCTCCGTTTTTTACAGCCTTTTGTTGGAGTCAATTTCATGGGCAAAAAATGCCAATTAACGGGAAAAAAAGCAAATAATGCGTTTGCAGTTTCCCATTCCCACCGCCGAACCCACAAGTTGCAAGAAGCCAATTTGCAATGGAAGAGGGTTTGGTGGCCCCAAGAAAAGCGCTGGGTCAAGCTCCGACTATCCACTAAAGCGATTAAGACTCTTGAGAAAAAAGGTCTAGCTGCTTTTGCTCGCGAAGCTGGGATTAACCTTAACCAGGTCTAGTGGATCGATATTTTTTAGCTCTCTTTCCTCCTGAATATCTTCAGGAGGAAGTTTGCTGTATACAACAAAAATTTGCAGAACAGTATCACAGTTGCAAAGCACTCAATTCTCCACCTCACATCACGCTGCAACCTCCGTTTGACTGGCCACCCGATGCGAGCACTGCTCATCCACCCATTACAGCGTTAATCCAAGGGCTAACGGCATGGGCTAACTCTCTCCAACCATTGCCCGTTCAACTCTCGGGGTTTGATGTTTTTGAGCCCCGCGTTATTTATATCCATGTGCAGCCCACACCAGCTTTACTCGCCTTACAGACCCAGCTGCAACACTATTGTGCAACGGTTTGGGATATCAGAGACACTCGATTGCAGTCTCGTTCGTTCATTCCTCATATGACCGTGGCTTTTCGCGATTTAACACGGGCTAATTTCTATGCATCATGGCCTCACTTCCAAGATCGCCCGTTTGAGCATCACTTTATCGCTTCTTGCTTAACCCTCCTTAAACACAATGGTCAACGCTGGGAGACATTTTCTCAAGCCATTTTTGGCGCTTAGTGTTCTCCCCCTCCGACTAAAATCCCTTGGTATCCTTAAGACATCTAGATCTTCCTGGGAAGGGTGACTGCATGACTGAACATCAGCCAACAATTTGTATTTTAGGAGGTGGCTTTGGCGGTCTCTATACAGCTCTTCGCTTAAGTCAACTGCCGTGGGATGAACAACAACCACTCATATATCTAGTGGATCAAAATGATCATTTTTTGTTTTCGCCATTACTTTATGAACTGGTTACAGGAGAACTACAGTCTTGGGAAATTGCTCCACCTTACAGCGAGCTTTTAGCCAATACTGAGGTGCGTTTTATTCAAAGTGCTGTTAAAGAGATTGATGTTGCCCAACAGCAAGTTATCCTATCTGATCAGTCCATCTCTTACGATCGCTTGGTACTAGCCTTGGGTGGGGAAACACCCCTGCACCAAGTCCCTGGATCGGCGGAATATGCGTTGCCGTTTCGGACTGTGCAAGACGCTTATTGTCTCGAAGATCGATTACGAGCCTTAGAAACCTCCGACGCGCCAAAAATTCGTGTGGCGGTTGTGGGAGCAGGCCCTAGTGGGGTAGAACTCGCCTGTAAGCTGGCGGATCGCTTAGGCGATCGCGGTCGGATACGGCTAATCGAACGCAATAATCAAATTCTCAAATCGGCTCCTGAATTTAATCAAACCGCCGCCCAGAAAGCCTTAGAGAAACGGCAAGTGTGGACTGATCTAGAGACAAGTATTGAGTCCCTAGCAGCCCATGAAATGACTTTGAGCTATAAGGATAAGACCGATACGCTGCCCGTAGACTTGGTATTGTGGACAGTGGGAACTGCGATCGCACCGCCGATTCAAGCCTTACCCCTTCCTCAGAATGATCTCGGTCAACTCCTGACTGACCCAACCCTGCAGGTCCAAGACTCACCCCATATTTTTGCTTTGGGCGACTTGGCAGATTGTCGAGATCCGCAAGGCAATCCCAATCCTAAAACCGCTCAAGTGGCTATCCAGCAAGCAGATTGTGTAGGGTGGAACCTTTGGGCTTCCTTAACCCAACGGCCATTGCTGTCGTTTCATTACACCCATCTGGGAGAAATGCTGACCTTAGGAGAAGACTCAGCTGCTATGTCTGGACTGGGATTACAGCTTGATGGTCCTCTAGCCTTTATGGCTCGGCGTTTGATCTATCTCTACCGCATGCCCACCCTCGATCATCAGCTTAAAATTGGGTTTAATTGGATGTTCAAACCTGTTTTATCCGCACTCAACACAGCTAAATAGAAGCCATCCAGTGGGTCTCTACAAGCAAGACCGGGAAGCAAATAAGAACCGTTCTTAGTTTGCGGTATAGTGATTGGGGTGTAACTGGATTTATACCGTAGATACACTCATTTTTTTGCACGCAGTCGATTGATCTTTGCAAATTCTGATATCTACAAAGATCAACATCCTATAGGAGTAATTTGGTTATGTCGCAACACGAAGTCCATGAATGTTTAAGAGTCGGCCAAGCCGCACCTGACTTTACAGCAACGGCTGTTTACGACCAAGAATTTAGTGAAGTCAAACTCTCCAATTATCGGGGCAAGTACGTCGTCATCTTTTTCTATCCGCTTGATTTCACCTTCGTGTGTCCTACTGAAATTACGGCGTTTAGCGATCGCTATAATGCTTTCAAGGACTTAAATACTGAAGTTCTCGGTATTTCTGTAGACAGCGAATTCTCCCACCTAGCTTGGACCCAGACCGATCGCAAATCTGGAGGAGTCGGCGATCTCAACTACCCCTTAGTTTCGGACATTAAAAAAGAAATTAGCACCGCCTATAACGTTCTCGATCCAGATGCTGGTGTTGCCTTAAGAGGTCTCTTTATCATCGATAAAGAAGGCGTTGTCCAACATGCCACCATTAACAACCTTGCCTTTGGCCGCAATGTTGATGAAACCCTGCGCACCTTACAGGCAATTCAACATGTTCAGTCTCATCCCGATGAGGTTTGTCCCGCAGGCTGGCAGCCAGGAGACAAGACCATGAACCCTGATCCAGTCAAATCCAAGGTTTACTTCGAATCTGTCTAAAGATTTAGACAGAATTCATCGTGTTGCCTGATCGCCCTCAAATACTCATGGAGCTTGTGTATTTGGGGGCTATGTTATTGGCACTCCCCAGATCATGTACACTCTGGCTTTGGCACGATTATTCATCCGTTTCAACCGCTAGATATGAGGGTTAACCGACACTTCAATTTTCAGAATTGGATGCTTGGACAACTTCTCTAACCCGGTAGATGGGACGACTTTGGGACTCATGGTAGGTTCGCATCAGCAGTTCAGCCAGGAGCCCGATGGAAAAAAGTTGAATTCCAGTCAATAGCAACACAGCAGATAAGATCAGCAAGGGACGATCTGCAATTCCTTCGTTGAGGCCGTACTTTAAAAATACTAAGTAGCCGCCTGTTAACACTCCTAACCCCGTAAAGGTAATCCCCAACAGTCCAAAGACATGCATAGGACGGGTTAAAAAGGTTTTCATAAAAGAGACGGTTAGCAAATCCATGACGACCCGAAAGGTCCGATCCAGGCCATACTTACTTTGGCCAAATTGACGAGCATGATGGCGCACAGGCAGCTCTGCAATTCTGGCACCTTCAATAAAAGCTAATGCTGGTAAAAATCGGTGTAATTCTCCATACAGGTTCATATCAGCAATCAGCTCTGCTCGATAAGCCTTCAGAGAACAACCATAGTCGTTCAGCTTAACCCCTGTAATCCACCCAATCACCAAGTTAGCAATCTTAGATGGGAGCAGGCGCGTCAATGCGGCATCTTGTCGCTCTTTCCGCCAACCACTGACTAAATCAAAGCCTTCATTCATTTTGGCCAGCAGTAGCGGAATATCGGCTGGCTCATTTTGCAAGTCACCATCCAGGGTGACAAAAATCTTACCTTGGGCATGGTTGAACCCTGCAGACATAGCTGCCGTTTGTCCATAATTTCGGCGCAACACAACTCCCCGTAGCTGGGGGTATAGATCCACCTGTTTCCTTAACAACTCGGTCGTACCATCCACCGAGCCATCATCGACACAAATGATTTCGTAGGATACATGGGTTTCATCCAGGGTATCTGAAATCCTACGAATGAGATGCTCCAGGCTTTCGACCTCATTATAGATGGGTATAATGACCGAGATTTCGGGCTGAGTGATCTTGGCTTTTTGGTCTTGCATTAGCATGGGTAATTTCATCTCACTCGCTATTCATTAACTCACTTCAGAGGATTTCATTCAAGAAAACTGCCAAGAACAGTATTTAAAGCATTTTTTGCAACTCACCGACAAAGGTAAAGCTCAAATACCTTCTATAACTAACATTATTTAGGACCAATACTCGCCTCTTCTAGAAGGTAAACTTGGAAAGAATACTTGGGCACTCAATTTTTAATATCGCCAAAGAACATTGATTAAGGCCTTTTTACCTGACGGCTTAACACCTTTCATCTTCGAGAACCGCATGAGGATCCTACTCTTAGCTCCACATCCATTTTTCCAGACCCGTGGTACACCGATCGCAGTTGACCTGATGCTCAGAGTGCTATCAGAGCGGGGAGATCAGATTGACATGCTGACTTTTCCAGAAGGAGATGATGTCGTTTATGACAACGTGCGGATCTACCGGACTCCCAAATTACCATTTATTAAAAATATCAGTCCAGGTTTTTCTGGGAAAAAACTGGTCTGTGATGGTTTTATGCTGATTCAGGCTATTAACCTTTGCTGGAAGTATAAATATGATATCGTTCATTCGGTTGAAGAATCAGCTTTTATTGCGTTAGTGCTGAAAGTCATGTTTAGAACACCCTATATCTATGATATGGACTCATCCTTGGCTCAGCAAATGATTGAGAAGTTTGCATTTCTCTCCTCTTTACGGTTTCTCTTCAATGCGTTTGAAAGACTGGCCGTTCAACAAGCCAAAGTGGTGATCCCCGTTTGCGAAACCTTATCTGAAGATATTCAAGTCTATCAACCAAAGAGAGTGGTTGTTTTACCAGACATTTCGCTTTTAGATTATTCTGCCCCAAATAACAAGGCATAACTGATGAACAGAATCATCTGCAGTGAGGAAATATCACTCGGCCAATATGAATAATATCCCTGAAAATATCAGAGCGCACTGCCAGTCTGATGAACTTATTCTGATGTACGTTGGCAATTTAGAACTTTACCAGGGGATTGATTTGCTGCTGGATAGTTTTAAATCAGCTCAAAATCTCGCCCTGAAGGTTGCTTTAAAACTTGTCATTATTGGCGGCAAAGATGGCGACATTGCAAAATATAAGTTAAAAACGAAAAATATTGGTATTGACCACCAAGTTTTATTTTTAGGGCAGCGCTCGGTCGAGAATCTCGGCCACTATCTTGCTCAAGCAGACATTCTGCTCTCCCCTCGTATTAAAGGGAGAAACACCCCAATGAAATTGTATTCTTATCTTGATAGCGGCAAGCCCGTCTTAGCAACAGATTTGCCAACACACAATTGGGTTCTGGATAACGAGGTTGCGGTGTTAAGCGCGCCTAATCCAGACGCGTTTGCTCAAGGAATTCTATACCTCGCCAACAACCCTCAAGTCCGGCACACTCTCGCCGTTGCCGCCAAGCAAATGGTGCAACAGCGGCACTCATTTACGGCTTATAAGCAGAAATTGAATAGCTTATATGATTCATTACAGTTAGAGTTTAACAATGCTGCCTCACCTCGCTAACATGCCCTACTTCCAGCCCCAGCGCTAGGATGCCACTGATTTTATGAAACGAAATTTAGAGGAATTATCCAACACTCAATTTGACGTCCTCGTCATCGGTGGCGGCATTTATGGAGCTTGTGTCGCCTATGAAGCAACCTTAAGAGGCCTGTCCGTTGCATTAGTGGAAAAACAAGATTTTTGTGGGGCGACCTCCGCGAATAGTTTAAAAACCATCCACGGTGGCTTACGCTATCTACAGCATGCTGACTTTAAACGGATGCGCGAGTCTATCTACGAGCGGCGCACCTTAATGAAAATTGCCCCTCACCTCGTACATCCCTTGCCTGTATTGGTGCCCACCTACGGCCATGGACTAAAAGGCATAGAAGCGATGACAGTGGCTCTGAAAATTAATGATTTAGTGAGTTGCGATCGCAACCTCGGCTTGCCCGATCCTCAAAAGCACATTCCGACGGGTCGAACCCTATCTCCAACAGAATGTCTCAACACCTTACCCGGTATCTCCGCCGATGGCTTAACAGGTGGTGCTATCTTTCACGATGCCCAAGTCTACAATTCTGAACGTTTGGTGCTTGCCTATTTACAATCGGCTACTCAGCTTGGCTTACGAGTCGCCAACTATTTGGAAGTCACTGGTTTTTTACAAACTGGCTCTAACATTTGTGGCGTGCAAGTGACAGATGCCTTAACAGCAAACACTTTTGATATTCAAGCTAAAGCGATCATTAATACCAGCGGCCCCTGGATTAATCAAGTCCTTGGACTCCTCAAGTCGCCTCCTACAACTTATCAGCCCTTTGCATTAGCCATGAACTTGGTCACTCGAGCGCTCTTTGATCATGACTACGCCGTCGGCCTCTACAGCAAGGCTGACTACACAGATAAAGATGCCATTCTCAAGCGCAAGAACCGGTTACTCTTCATCGCACCTTGGCAAGGGTGTTCTCTCATAGGTACAACCTACTCCCACTACCCTGGAGCTCACGATCAATTATCGGTGCCCCAAAACGAAGTGCAACACTTGTTGGATGACATCAATAATGCCTATCCACCCGCAAACCTAACCCCTCAGGATGTGTATTGGGTACATCAAGGTCTACTGCCCAGTAGCCACTCCCAAGAGACAACTAATGTCCAATTAACCAAGCATTACCACGTTCAGGATTATCAAAAAGAAGGCTTCAACGGCCTTATCTCCGTTACCGGAGTTAAGTATACAACTGCTAGAAACGTCGCCATCCATGCCGTTGATACTGCAGTAGCTATGTTACAAAAGCCAGTCCCCCCCTCCCAATCGGCTCAACATCCCTTACAGGGTGGGGGGATTGAAAACCTAAGCGAATTCTTGCAACACGGACAAAAGCAACTCGACCACATCACTGATCGTCAGTCCGTCCAGCATTTTCTCTACAATTACGGCACAACCTATGCATCCGTTCTCAAACAGGTTCAGCACGGTCAACGGGCCACCTCACAACTAGATCTACTACAAGCACAAGTCACCTATGCAATTGAAGAAGAAATGGCGCACACTCTAAGCGACGTTATCTTTAGGCGCACGGGTATCGGTGCTGCCCAAATGCCAACCCCTGCAGAGTTGCAAACTTGCGCAGATGTTATGTCAAATACCCTGCTGTGGAGTCAGTCTAGAGTAGAACAAGAAATCTCAGACGTGACATCTAGGTGGTCTTGGTCTATTCCTAAACCACCCTCAGTGGGAGAACAAACAGCAACTATTCAGGGAATATAGCTATGCCTTCTCCCATTGCTCACTCAGCAACTGCATATTTCCTATACAAAATCACACCTCAGAAAAATCGCTCTATAAAATCAGACCGACATCATTTTATTGATCTTGCCTACGTCATCGTCATTGGAAATATCGCTGATTTAGACTTTATTCCGCATCTAATCTTAGAAGGCAGTTTTCACCGAGGTCCTTCCCATAGTCTCTGCATTGCCTTACTGATCAGTCTAGGCTGTACGCTTGTTTTCAAATGGTTCCATCAATCAACCTTCCAACGATGGTTTTTACTCACGATTGGAATCTATATCTCTCATCTTATTCTAGATTTCTGGACAGCCGGAGGCTCTGGGATGCAATTACTCTGGCCTTTTACAGATGCTTTTATCAAATCGCCAATTGCTTTTTTCCCTAGTGTTAGGCATTCTGAAGGACTATTCTATCCAGGTCATATCTTCTTTATCACCTTTGAGACAATTTACAGTATCGTTCTACTGCTATTCATTAATCGATACCAAAAATATAAACGACCAAATCAAAATACTTAAACCCTCAAAACAATATTGAAATCCAGATAGTCTCTAGTGAATATGCACGACTCACAACCATCCCTGATCTTTGTCGACGCCCATGTGCACCTGCATCACTGTTTTGCCTTACAAACAGTGCTCGATTCAGCATTGCGGAATTTCCAAGATAATGTCTCAAACATGACGACCGACTTACAGCATCAACTTGGGGTTCTAGTCATCAATGAGATAGGACAACAGAATTCATTTGCACAATTACGAGCAGACGTATCTCACCAACAAGCGATCACCCTTGATGACTGGACCTTACAAGTCACACCTGAACAAGAGTCACTCGTCGCTCAACATTCCACTGGTCAGCAAATTCTGCTCATTGTGGGCCGTCAAATTGTCACCAGCGAAAAGATCGAAGTCTTATCACTCTTTTCAAGTACGACCATCCCTGAGCAGCAACCCTTAGCAAAAACACTACTCAATGTACGTACGGCCGGGGGGTTAGCAGTCCTGCCTTGGGGATTTGGTAAATGGTTTGGGAAACGAGGAAAGTTAGTCAATCAAGTGATCCAAGACAGGAATCCAACTGAGATTTTGATCGGCGACAACGGCAATCGGCCCGGTTTTTGGATTAATCCCGTGTATCTGAATAAAGCGAAAAAAAAGGGCATCAAGGTATTACCAGGGACAGATCCCTTACCTTTAGCAACAGAAGTACACCGTCCTGGAAGTTTCGGATTCTATACTCAAGGGATAATTGAGGCCAACCGTCCTGCAGCTTGTCTCAAGCAAATACTGATAGATCCAAACGCCAGTATTCACCCCTATGGATCGCTGGAAACACCATTTCGCTTTATTAATAATCAAATTAAATTTAGACTGCAAAAGAAAAAAAGTAAAGCAGTTGAATAATGGGGGCAAGCCCAAAAATTGTTGTACCTATAACGCCTGGAATAGCTGGACTGAATCCTTTCGTTTAATCTCAAATGGCAACACACTAGATTGAACGTTAGCCCAAGAAAATATCACGCTCTTTTACTCATTAATTAAGATGCAACCGGAGAACAACTTTTTAGAAACAGCAGATATAGAAACATCTTCAGATGACTATGCTTCTCGTTTTCAAGGGCCAACTGGTGAGTGGCTACTACACATCCAAGAGCAAGCAACCCTTTCTATGCTGGCACAACATCCCAACGCCAGCATTTTAGATGTGGGTGGGGGACATGGACAGCTCACCGAAGCTTTGATCAATAAAGGGTTTGCACTCACCGTTTTGGGTAGTAGCCTATCTTGCCAAAACCGTATCAAACCTTATATAGACGGTGGACAATGCGAGTTCAAGGTTGGAGATGTTTTAAGCTTGCCGTATCCAGACAACACCTTCGACATTGTCATTAGTTATCGATTTCTAGCACATGTGAACCAATGGCAAGCGTTCCTATCTGAGCTAGGGCGTGTTGCCAAAACAGCCGTGATTGTCGATTACCCCACGACTCGCAGCATCAACTATTTATCACCGCTATTATTCAAATTCAAAAAAGGTGTAGAGGGCAATACTCGGCAATTCATTTGTTATCAAGAGAAAGAGCTATTAGACTTTTGCAGCAGCATTGGGTTAGAGAAAGACAATCGTCATCCACAATTTTTTTGGCCGATGGTGCTACATCGAATGTTGAAGCAACCTAAAGTTTCAGAACTTTTAGAGAATCCTGTGAAGAAGCTCGGTTTAACTTACATATGGGGCTCGCCAGTGATTACCAGATTTCATAAAGTGCATTAATCTCTTGATGACTCAATTCCATCATTAATCTAACTATCAACATCTATATCACTACTGTATGTCTTCAACAACAGCTACCGAGAACACCATCAGCCCTGGTCAACGTGTTTTAGTGACTGGCGCAACTGGCTATACAGGCAGCACCTTAGTCCAAAAACTGCTAAACCAGAATGTCGAGGTTGTTGCAATAGCTCGTCCATCCTCTGATTTAAGCCGTTGGCAAGATGCGCCCATTCGATGGATTCAAGGAGATGTTTTTGATCCAGAGCTCATTCAAGAGGCGATGGAAGGCGTGAACTATATATTTCATATGGTCACCCCATTTCGGGAAGCAAAGTCATCTGATGATGTTTATTACAATGTCCATGTTAAAAGTACACAGTTACTAGCGAGCGAAGCCTTAAAGCAACCCGACTTCAAGCGCTTTGTTCATATCTCGACGATCGGTGTGCATGGACATATCGAAAATCCTCCTGCTGATGAGACCTATAGAACTTCTCCTGGAGATTTATACCAATCCACCAAATTAGAAGGTGAAATATGGATCAAGCAATTTGGTGCGGAAACTGGGCTCCCCATAACCATCATTAGACCGGCAGGCATTATCGGTCCTGGCGAAAAGAGACTGCTAAAAATCTACAAGATGGTTTGTTCTGGTTTAGTACCTGCCATTGGTAATGGAGGCAACCTGCTACATTTAATTCACGTTGATGATTTGACCAACTGTTTTTTACTAGCATCCCAACATCCAAATGCAGTGAATGAAGTCTTCATCTGTGGAAATCAAGACTCGATTTCTTTCAAAGAAATGGTCAATCTCATCTCCAAGTACTACCAGAAAAAAGCCACACTTCTACAACTTCCTGCAGCCCCCTTATTTCTTCTGGGAGATATTCTTGAGTTTGTTTGTAAACCTTTAAATATTGAGCCTCCCATATACCGGAGAAGACTTGCCTTTTACACCAAAGATCGGTCATTCAATGTTAACAAGCTTAAATCAAAGCTAGGGTTTGTTCCCCAGCATTCAAACGAGCAATGTATTACTGAACTAGCACAATGGTATTTACAAGAAGGATGGACAACTGTTAACTAAGTTCACATCAACAGACAAAAATCAAAAATCGAAGCCAAAGATACTCAAACATCATTCTCTGAAATTAGTTCAACAACCGTAACACAATATATTTTTAGTGATGCTAGATGCTGACATAAAGTCTCAACTGAGAGAAGCTCAAACTCAAACAGAGATTTTTACTATCTTGAGTGATATTCGCTCCACAGACTTGTCCAGCTCAGATTACTTTTTTATTAGTCGATCGCTGAACAAAGCAAGTTCAGAATCTTGCTTAAACATCGCATATTTTTCTAATTACACTGTTGCTCCTCTACCTTCTTTCATTGAAGTACAGAGCGCTTTTCATAAAATTGGGGTTAGGAGCTATATAGGAGAGTACAACCAGCACTATCAGGAAATACTAAACCCCAGTTCGTCAGCTCTCAGCTTTAGCCCTGATATTGCATTTTTACTATTATCCCTACACGAACTCTGCCCTACCATCCTCAACAGTTTTACAGACCTTACGGATCAGCACAAACTAGATCAAAAAGAAATTATATTAGAGCATGTATTGGACTGGGTCAATCTAACTCTAGAGAGAACAACCGCTACAGTTTTTATCAGTAACTTTTTACAACCTACTTTTCCATCTTTCGGGATTGCAGATAGCCAGCAAGGCTATAGTGAAAATGAATTCTATGTTGAGCTAAATCTCGCTTTAAAAAAGAAATTCCAAGCGAATCCTAGGGTTTATATTGTTGATATAGATAAGTTAGCATCCAGGTATGGCAAAGATCAGGCCATCAACTCAAAAATGTTTTTTATGGCCAAAGTTCTTTGGCATGAAAAGTTTTTGCCTACAATTGCTCAAGAGTTCATTCGATACCTCATCAGTTTTTTAGGTCAGACTAAAAAATGTTTGGTTTTAGATCTCGATAACACATTATGGGGTGGTGTGATTGGTGAAGATGGGATAGAGGGCTTAAAGATTGGGAATGGCGATCCCATTAGCGAAGCCTATCTTTCGTTTCAATATAAAATTGCCACGTTGAAAAACCGAGGCGTGATTCTTGGTATTTGCAGTAAAAACAATCAGGCGGATGCTTTAGAGGTCTTTGACACAAAAGTCGAAATGCCACTAAACATCGAAGATTTTTCAGCCATCGAAATCAACTGGAATCCCAAATATATCAATATAAAGAACATTGCCAAGAAGTTGAATATTGGGACTGACAGCATCGTCTTTATTGACGATAATCCTGTAGAGTGCAGTCTTGTTTCTCAAGCACTCCCTGAAGTAACGACTGTTCAATTACCGGCAGACCCAGCTCTTTACGCTGATGTTCTCGACAAAATTCTTGTATTTGAAAAATTTAATATCCTAAGCGATGATCTCAACAAAGCAAAGCAGTATTCCCAGAATGAACAGCGTAAAGAAGAGAAAGAACGAATTGGAGATCTCAATTCATATCTACATAGCTTAGAGACGCAAGTTAAAATCTGCTTGGCTACTGATCAAGATTTACCCAGAGTTCATCAGCTCTTTTCTAAAACGAACCAATTCAACCTAACCACTATCCGCTACTCGATGTCTGACATTGAGGCATTCCATAAGCATGGACATGATTCGATTATAATTGTCTCTGTTCAAGATAAATTTGGTGACTTGGGTACTGTAGGATTAAGCTTACTCAAAAAACGAGAGCATCAACTCCTGATTGACAGCTTCATACTGAGCTGTCGGGCCATGGGACGTGGTATTGAGACAGCATTGATCAATTACATCAAGCGAGAATATCTGTTAAGCCAAAAGTCGCTGAAACTCATGGGGGCCTATATTCCCACTAAAAAGAACATACCCACTAAAGACTTTTTTGAATCTCAAGGATTTGTTCTGGTATCAGAGGGCACTAATGGGGAAAAATATTATGAGGTGCTATCTGAAGATGCATCAGAAGTTCCTTGCCCCTGGATAAATGTTACAGATTAGGATAAATAAGTTATGGCTGAAAATGGTGTCCAAGATAGAGTGAAGCTCGTTTTTTCCGACGTTCTAGACATCGATCTTCAAGCGATTTCAGATGATCTTGGCCCTGAAAACTGTGATAGTTGGGATTCTATGAACAATCTACGACTCATTACAGCCTTAGAAGAAGAGTTCGGCATTAGTTTTTCGATGGAAGAAATTTCTTCCATGGTTGATATTAGCCGCGTATTTGAGCTCATTGAACGCAAAGGCTAGGTAGCTCTCATTTCATCACCAAGATTGGCCAATATGCTAAATATTTCAAGGACTATGCTGTAATGGATGCGAGTAAAATTGTTCGTAGATTTTTAGTTCCATCACCTGCTATCACGCTGTATTATCTGGCTAAATCTGGCGCACAAATCAGTCCAAAAGCTGAGGTTGAACTTAGTCCACACTTTGCCATTGGTCGCCAATCTGTTGTCAGCTCGTTTACAAAGATTAAATCATCTGACGGTCCTTTAAAGATAGGTTCTAATGTCTCTATCTCAACTGGATGTTTTATTAGTTCTCAATATGGCGGACTTGAAATCGGTGATCATTGTTTGATTGGTCCAAACGTGTCGATTATTGGGAACAATTACAAATATACAGAGCTCGATACTCCATTGGAAAACCAAGGGATTACATCCAAAGGGATTGCGATAGGTAGAAATGTTTGGATTGGGGCAGGATGCGTCATTTTAGATGGTGCCACTATTGGCAATAATGTCATCATCACGCCTAATTCTGTCGTGTCTTCTAAGCTGCCTGATAACACAATAGCCAGTGGTACACCGGCTAAAGTTATTTTTAAACGCAGATAATTATGAGTACAGACTCAGTATCTGATTTAGATCATTGACGACATGTCTTTCAGTCAAATATGGTTAATATACTATTTGTTGCCGATAAATTAGCGTTAGGGAATGCCACTATTCATGGGGTAACACAATTATTTTCATGGTGGATTCCTAATTTTGATCCTGAAAAATATCAAATCACTCTTTGCACATTTAGAGAAAAAGACAAAGCTGGAGAATACTTAGAAGACTGTGGCATCAAGGTAATTTATTTTAACCGCTCTAAATTCAGCCCAGCCATTTTTTTTGATCTGATTCAAACCATAAAATCTCATAATATTGATATTCTCCATTTACATGGCTATGGTGCATGGACTTATGGAAGAGTTGCTAGTATGCTCACTCGCATTCCAGCAGTTGTTCATGAGCATATGGTCGATGAAGATATGCCACCATACTTTCAGTTCTTAGATTACCTATTGTCTAGATGGACGGAACGAGGAATCGCGATCTCCGATGCTGTTGCTAAATTTATGGAGGCCTCCAGGCATGTCCCATCCCACTTAATTGATGTCATTCCCAACGGTGTACCTTTAGAAAAATTTAGAGAGATAGAGCCACATACAAACAATTCATGGAAAGACCAATTTTCTATCTCAAATAAGCATCATCTGGTAGGCATTGTTGGCAGATTACATCCAATTAAAGGGCATAAATTTTTTTTGGATGCAGCCTCTATTGTTTTGAAATCCTACCCAAATGTTAGTTTTCTGATCGTCGGTGATGGAGATTTACGGACTGAGCTACAGGAGCAGGCGCAAAGCTTAGGCATTGCAGACTCAGTAATTTTCACTGGTTTTCGCTCTGATGCATTTTCCATTATCTCAGAAATGGATATTTTAGTGATTTCTTCTTTATCTGAAGGTGGCCCACTGACGCTGTTTGAGGCAATGGCAGCCGGGACAGCTGTGATTGCTACTAATGTGATTGGGCTCAGCCATTTCGTCAAACCTGGAGAATCAGGTTATCTCATTCCTTCTAAAGATGCTGAGGCTTTAGCTAATAAGATTTTAGAGCTGTTACTAGATCCAGAACTATGTAACAAGATGGGCCACAATGCTAAAGCTATCATTAGTCAGCATGACAATAACAGAACTGTAAGATTAATAGAGAAGTGCTATGAGGCAGTGCTTCAACACTCATAGAAATCAGTTCCAATAGGTAGAACAGCGCAATTTTTCTCAAAAAATTTCTTGATTTTTTAAATCATCTAGAAAATTTTTATTAGTTTCAGATTTAAAGTTAACATGTGTCCCCACAGTGGCTAGTGTTTTATAAATCTAGTGCGAAATTTATCGACAAATAGTTGATGAAACTTCTTGCATTTATGACCCGGCAATAAAAAGATGAAGTCATCATTCAGCCTCACAATTTGATGAGGATCATCTCCTACCCGATTAGTAGGCTTGCCGTCAATAAAGCCCCAGTAGCTACATTTATATCCAGCTTCTTTAGAAAGTTTAACAGCTAACGGACTACCAACATAATAGGGATAGCATAACTGATCAACTTCGTTATTAGGAAGCTTTTCTTGTATCAACTGTTTTGACGAAAGTAAATCATTGAATATTTCTTTTTCTAGATCTTCTGTGGTTTCATAATGACCTTGATTATCATGTTGATTCTTAAAGTCTTTTACCACTTTATATAAGGACTTTCTCCAATTCTTTTGGAGAAAGAAATCTTTTCCTCCACTATTACGAACAAATGTAGTGCAGTGTAATCGGAGATTTTCATCATCAACATAACGTTTTTTACCACCCATTCTTGGTGAATATTCATATATGGGTGTTCCAAATTCTAATTGCCTATCCCATCTCTCATGGCCATTACTTTTAACAATCGGTACATTATGATTCCCAATAGCATAGTCAAAGGATGGATTCAAAAAGTCAATAATTTTGGATGATGTATGAACTTGAGAATGGTATAGGGTGTGAGACTGAAAGTCGAATACACCAGATTGATACATGATAGAAATTTCTTCCCATGTACAATATGGCTCAGAAGAGCGTTCACGCTGTATCAATAAGTCATGATCAACTTGTCCAGACCAAACATCTTCCAAATTATGATAGTTACGGCTTGATGACTGAATCAAGCCAGGAATTAAGAAGCATGTAGCATACATGCCATATTTCTTGAGCAGTGGATAAGCAAAGGTCCATAAACTGCCCCAACCATCATCAAAGGTCAATAGAACTGAACGTCTAGGTATCGGCTTATTAGCCAAGATAATCTCTAAAAACTCAGCTGCTTTAAGCGTTTGATAATGATTTTCCTTTAAATATTTGAGTCTTTGCTCAAAAACCTCAGGCGCTACCGCATGAAAGGTAAAAACCGGTATTTCATCAATAACTTCTGAGGTACTATCAAAAATAAAGCTTGGATATGAACCTTGAAAATAAGCTTTGACCTCTGGAATATTTTTTCTATATATATTTTTTAATTTAAGAGATGTTGAACGGATATTCATTGTTAATCCAAAAGAAAAATTAATTTTTTAAATCCAAAAATATCAAAACAAGTTAACAAACATTCCTTCTCTCAATATCATCTTATTTCGATTATGCTAAATAAGAAATCTGGACAATCACAGATATCAATTTATAGCTTTTATCTACTACTACAAGCGACCACGATGGTTAATAGCTATTGAGCATTAAATATTACTTTAGTCATTTAATATTGATATATATACTTTTTGATTTAGACCAGTCTTGAGAACAGTCGGACGACTGCGTTATATCTTTTAGTCGAATTAGCGCAAGTAAACTACACCTAGCA
Source organism: Acaryochloris sp. CCMEE 5410 (assembly GCF_000238775.2). Lineage (NCBI taxonomy): Bacteria > Bacillati > Cyanobacteriota > Cyanophyceae > Acaryochloridales > Acaryochloridaceae > Acaryochloris > Acaryochloris sp. CCMEE 5410. Next base: position 3,327,957 of record NZ_AFEJ02000001.1, read on the forward strand.
CGATACAGTAAGTAGCTGTATCCATTTACTCATTTCAACGCTGCAGAGGTAGGACAAAGTCATATATATCCCACATTAAACGTATACATTGTCTTTTTACCCATAAACGATCTCAAACGTCAGGCTAGTATATTATCTTAGCAAACTGCTTATTTTATCAGCTTCAAGGAAAATTGCCCTATTTCGTAAAACCCTTAGCTGCAAAACCTAATCTTACTCAACCACCAGAGCCTTAACCTAAAGCCTGCTAAACATTCATATGACCGTCGAATATCTTATTCTTATATAGCTTAGAGAGCTACTACAATAGCAATGGAACACGAACGGTGATCATCGACTCTCTCCTATTTTGAGAGAATGCTAAAGAATTCTCTCTCATTACTTAATTTTACATCATCGTCCAATTTTTTGAGATTACATGTCATCTATAGTCTTGAAGATCGCTTTCATTTCTGAGTTTGTCGCGCATGTCTAACGAGTCGGTTCTTGTCAAGATATGGAAGCGATAGCCTTAGCCATAGCAGAAAGTAGCACAAATAATCGTACAGTATGTATGGCTTATTGATATCTAATAGTCCAATTCTTGGTTTTTAAGGGTCAGAGGCAAATTCTTTGAAATTTATAAGAAAGATAATTAATGCTATCGATTTCTCATATTTTTTCACTTTTCTCAGTGAAGCAACTCTAGGAGTTACATTTTTACTTTACATTTTTATTGCGCGTGTTGTTGGCCCAGGGCAATATGGTATTTTCTCAGCAGCAGCTTCCCTAGGCGGGATATTAGCTTTTTTCACACAGTTTGGCTTTTCGGCTTTAATCAATCGTGAGGTTGCTAATAATCCTAAAGAAGGGGCAAAAAACACCTATTTATATTTATTTATTGAATCACTTAATTCCTTATTTATCTTACTACTGCTTTTACCGTTATCGATTGTTCTTGGGTTTCAAGACAAAGGTATACTAATTTGTTTTTGCCTCACTATTTCTGAAATTTGTAGGGGTGCAAAACAGACTGTCAGAGGTGTATATCGTGGCAACTCTCAATATAAATCTGAGACTATCTTGCTTGCATCTGAGAGAATCATTTTAGGAATAATTGCTAGTCTAGTATTAGTAATCTCTAAAGATTTATTTTTCGTCACTGCTGCCTTTGCTGGCGTACGCATTATTGATTTACTCGTAGTAATATTTATTTTAAGTCGACAATTTACTTTATTTTCAGCCATAAACTCGCAAACCGTTTGGAATGCTGTCAAAAAAGCTTATCCTTTTGCGCTTACAGGGATTCTATGGGTCGTATACTATCAAATCGATCTATTAATGCTCAATACTTTATCAACGTCTGAGCAAGTAGGTTTCTATAGTGCATCATATAGAATTTTTGAAATCTTCTTAACTCTACCCAGAATTATTTTCCTGGTATCTTTTACAAAACTGGCTCGTCATAACTTCAATGACAAGCCAAAACTCTCTACAGAGTTATTCAATTCAGTTATCTTACTAATTTTATTCGTTTTACCTTTTATTATTGCAGCTGGTTTACTATCTGTTCCATTAGTCAATACAATTTATGGCAGCAGTTTCTATGCAGCAATTCCATCTTTAATTATCCTTCTACCTAGCTTAGGGATAAAGATGTTTGGAACGTTAATTCAATATTTTTTTGAAGCAACTAATCGGGAAAAAATTTTACCGCCGCTTCTTTTGACAACTGTTATCTTCAACATTAGTGCGAATGCTATTCTTATTCCACTATGGGGTGCTCTTGGTGCAGCCTTAGCAACATTAATCAGTGAATTTATTTTCACTATATTTGGATCAACGATGCTGATTCGAATCAAATTTCATAGAATTGGTTTCACCATACTCTACATCGCACTTTTATGTCTATTAGTCTCATTAATCCCTTCCCTAATTTTTTATAAAGTCAATATTTATCTTTGTCTTGCAAGTTTTGTTATATGTGTATTGCTTATCGCTGTGATCACCAGAAAATACAAGAAATCATCCATTAAACCAAGAACACTTTGAATGTATTAGAGAAATTGCTATCACTCTTATACGTGTTCAGTAAAAACAAGAAGACTTTCCACATCATGATGAGTCAGATCATTGCTGTACTCAATCATCTGACTCATTCTTAGAACTACGGGCTATAGTAATTCCAAGTCAACTTACTACGCCGATAATATTCTTTTTCCCAAAGGGATGGGCGATCTGGGCGAGGGTTAGGTGCAGGATTTTGGTAAATTTTGAGCTCTTGGTGATTCAGGACTACTAACTCTTCTCGCCAATCTCCTGTCACATCTGCAATATATAAACGATCTGCTACTGTCTGAAACTTATCAACAAACTCTCCAGTCAAAGGCTTAAATAAACCGACATCTCCCGGTTCATGTCTTTCTTTCGCTGCTGCTAATTGCTTAGGCTCCCCTGTCCAGTGAATAGGGACAATCACTTCTACACCTTTTGTTGTCCAACCATTCGGTGCTACGTTTTCAATTTTATAAATGTCGATTAGTTTGCCCGTTGAATCAAAAACAAATGGTCTTTGGTCTTTGTAGCGACTACGACACCAAATCTCTAAACCAGGCTTCTCCAGATCAAAATCCCCAACAGCTGCATTTTGTGGTTCTTGATTTTTATAATCGGCTTGCCAAAATAATTCTTTAGTATTGTATAGAAAGATACGATTATCTCCACCCTCCTCCAATGCAACGACTTCTAAGCCAGATGAGTCAGGTTTAACATCTGCTATAAATACTGAGTCTATATGGGGAGCATTTTGCAATTTTATTGGCAGTTGAAATACAATCTCTCCTAATGAATTGACGATATTACCGCCAATCACTTCATCCTTTCCATCACCATCTAAATCGACAACTCTCGCACCATTATGGGCAGGGCTATGGAAATCATCTTGGACCCAAAGTGGCTTGGGTTTCTCAGTCTTGATTAATTCTTCTATTGAATAAGCTGCTAGGTGCTTACCCAAACGATAGTTGGTATTAGTAGTAGCTTGCAGTAGGAGATCTTTATCTCCCTCACCTCTAAAATTTACTACAACTAAATGCTCCCAGCGCTGTACCTTTTTGGGCACATTTAATTGGACAATCTTTTTTGAATTTCCATTTTCACCATCGACAATATGGAGTTTATTGTCTGATGACAAAAATAATACTTCTATTTTTTGATCTGAATCAACATCAGCGACTTGAAGTCCTGGAGCATGAAGGCCTGGTAGACCTTGAGCCTCTGCTTTTTCTGTAACATGTATATCGACTTTCTTATCCCACAGTTTTTTACCTGTGCTATCAAAAACAGAAATCTGATTCTTTTGAGTAATAATATAATCTCGCTGATCATCATTATTTAAATCATAAGCAATTAACCCACCAGAACCATCTTCAAATTCAGGCAAGTCTAATTGAATACGGATAGGCTCTATATTTGAGTATGGTATATTTTTGCTCTTTAAATTTTCAGATTCACATCCTTGTAAAATAACCATAAAGAAAATCAGAGATAAAAGTTTATCAGTATGCTTTATCAATATTTTTACCTCTTTCTTTAAAGATATTTTGCACATGCATATGCATAACTATGCTTGCCAGACTTGAAACTGTTTAGTATCAAAAAACTCTCAAGTATTTGCACTATATGATACACCTCAGTACAGGATAAACGCTTGAGAGAGGCGATAGAGATAGGGTTTCACTAGTATCACCACTGTTCAAATGAACTCTATAATTCAATATAACGACCTCAAAAGTAGCTTCTACCCCCACCCGAATTTGTCCGCATATCCTGTTTAATCTTATGCTGGGTGGCTTGGTTCAACGTCAAAATCGTTAATCAGGGAGAATTAGCACGGTTTCTTGAAGGAAATGCCCACTCTGGCTCCAAGAATCTGCCTCCCAGTGAAAACGTTAGCAACTTTCTTTTAAGGATTATCGCCAAGCTCGTCATCAATGGAATGCCCATGCCACAGCCACGGGTGCTGAGGATTGAGCACATGATCTGGACGTTTAGCACGTACTTCCTACAAAATTCAGAGCATTGAAGAAGTTGCTTTTTCTCTGCTGCTGTGGGTATCCAAAAAGCAAGACAATTCTAATCCTGACGGAGTAATGCGGTTGGTTGAGTATTGGTAGGGTAGCTTCTGCATATCTGGCCATGCCTGTAATGATGACCGCAAATTCATTGGTCAAATATAAATACGACATGGGATGCGCAAGACCTGAACTCGTAATCACCACAAGTTCTTGCAAGCCCTTCGATTTGTATCTTGTACCTCATCGAACCATACATTCATAAACGTTCTATTGATCTAACCTGTTCACTTTATATCTTCTGTAGATATCAGCTCTAATGAGTCTAGGACATGGATCAGAAATATTATCAACGCAGTAAAATAGCCTAAAATTACTCCAGTCTCTGATCAAAGATCAAAGTTTATACCTATCCACAACTCACTATTTTTAAGGTATTGAAGTGCAAAATAAGATTTATTTTTATCTTTCAGAAGCTTATCAATCTAGTATTTAATAGGGATAAAGCTTCTTAAACTCCTATTAATAACTGAAGTGTATGAGGGATAGCGACGGATCTAATCCAAGCTTAGGCTCTAAAAGATCTACTGAGGAACTTTTGAAGATTTATGGCGTCTAACTGTTTGTATTTTTGCTGAAGAAGATAAATATGGCTCACTGTTTTTAGCCTTTTTAGGATGAAGTTCGATAACGGATAAATTCTCATCTAAACTTCACGGAGTTTTCACAGAAGCTTACTACTATCGTACTCATGTTGGTATTTGGTACTATCCCTAAATCTCATTTTTAGTGATTAGTATCATGTATCCTACATAACTTCTTGCCTCACCCTATTGTCCTCATTGCTAACTGGCATAGGCAATATTCCTCGGTGAGTCTGACGCAAAGTTTCATTCAGTTTTTCGCAGGTACGCAGCTAATGGCAGTATCAACCCCCGTCACTCCGCACTCTCTTTCAAATAACGTTACGTCCCTCTATGAAGCTCGCAGTCTATGCTTAAGACCGGGCCAAGTTGTCCCACAGCAGTCTGATCATCTCTGGCACATTGAGTCAGGATTGGTACGCACCCTTACGTGGAATGAGGAAGGTGATTTAGTCACTCTTGGACTATGGGGGGCCGGCGATTCTGTGGGTCGCTTGTTGTCTGAAGTCGCTCCTTTCCAGATGGAGTGCTTAAGCGCGGTAGAGGTGAAACCTTTGCCTTTGGCAGGGCAAGATTTGGGGGTGGTGATGCGATCGCACCTCCGCTACATGGAAGAACTCTTCAGCATCATTAGCTATAAGCGGGCACCTCAAAGGTTATTGCGCTTTTTGGATTGGCTGGGCGATCGGTTTGGCCGCCAGGTTGATCAGGGGCGAATCCTAGATTTGGGATTAACCCATCAGCTCTTGGCTGAGATTACAGGCATCACCCGAGTCACCGCCACTCGTCTGCTCAATGAATTCGAGCGGGAAGGTAAGCTGTTGCGCCTGCCCAAGCAACAAATGCTGCTGCAGTTCAACTCAGGGCATCCCGATCGAGTGACCAGCATGGCCCGACATCGCGCTAGAGGGAAACGCAACACCTAATTGAGTAGGGCGGTTAGCTGGCTGACTTGTTCAGCCATGCCTTGATCTAGCCGTTGCAGACGATCGGTCTCTTGCTCTAGCTGAATGTCTTGAGTCTCTTTTTGGGTGACCAAATAGGTGAGTTCCGTTTGGCGAGCCAGAATATCATCGTTCAAGCGCTGAATAATCTCGGTTTCGTAGGTATTAAAGCAAGACTCGACGGCTTCATACACCGCCTGCTGCTGCTCTTGGGCAATTTGGGGCAGACATTTGGCAAATTCTTGGCGAGTGGTGGTCAGGAAGGTCTGACGAACGTATTCAGCTTGCCCTGCCACTAGACCTGCGCCCGCAACAATCACTAGAAACACATTCAAAGCCATGGCTGAAAACAAAAAGCCAACCATTTGAATCACCAGGGTGACGCAGAGGGAGGTAAACACCGCCTGCATCACCCGCCGCCAAAAGGGGCTTAAACGACCCACCACCCCATTCAGGGAGTTGGGAATGGCATCTAAGACTTCAAAGACGGTGTCGGTCCAGGTTTCAGCATCATTATAGGTATGGCCTGAGGCTCCATAGGACTGGCCCAACAGTTTGGCATTAATCACCTCTACCACTTGGGTATAGGTGGCCTGATATTGGTCGGCAACGGCTTGCACCTGGGCAAAAGCGGTTTCTAGTTGCTGAGTCGCCTGGATTTCCCACTCGGCCAATTTATCCGTGAGGTAGCGTTCAAAGGCTCTCTTAAAGGACTCATGGAACTTGGCCCGGTTCTGCTTGTTGAGGAAGTCTAAAAACTCTAGATCCGGCTGGGAGACGACAAAGTCCGTTTCAAAGGTTTTTTCCAGCTGCAGCATATAGGCCCGAAATGAATCGGCAATGGATTGGGCTTCGCGATCGCGGATTTGGCGAATTTCGGTTTGAAAGTCTGTAGAGACGGCTGCGAGCTGATCGAACTCACTCTGGACGGAAGCAACTTTGACCTTCAGATTACCGATATCCTCGTCTAATAAGGGAATCCGCCGTTCAACCGCTTCATGAACATGGGCCGCCACGACCCGAGCCTGGTGCACCGCATGATTTAACTCAGCATTGGTGCGCTCGCGGGTTAAAAATTGGGTGAGGGCATCGAGAAATGCGGGGATACCCGTATCGTCTAGGGAGGCTTTGGGGTCGTGGAGTTGAGACCTTAGCGCGGGCAGCGCTGAAATTTCAAACACCCGCTGGGAATAGCGATCTTCGCCATTGACTGAACAGTAGGGGGAAAGGTGGGTTTGAAAAACTTGTCGCAGCTTGGCTTCTGCTTCGGCCAAGGCACTTTTATCCTCTGGATCGAGGAGGCTGGTTTTCACCTTATCCCAGGCATTGAGGAGGAAGAAAATGGTGAGTCCCCGATTCTGGAGAAAGTTTCGTAGATAGCGCCGCTCATCGAGGGTGCAGGGCTGGGTAGTATTGAGGACAAATAACACAGCATGACAGTCGTTGAGATAGTTGAGGACTAGCTCGTTACGGGCTTCTGTATCATTCAGGCCAGGGGTATCGACGATTTCAATCCCCTTGGCTAAGAGAGGTAGAGGATACTCGATCACCGCATGACTGACATTGGGAAAGGCTTGCTCATCCTTATCCTGTAGGGCTTTGGATTCAGACGGGTCAATGGTGTATTTCCATTTGAAGGTGGCGACATCAATCTGCTGGGGCGGGGTGTCATCGCGAAAGTGAATAGTGACTTGCTTCTGCGGACCATATTTGAGAACGCTCAAAATAGCGGTACAAGGGTTGACATCGCTGGGCAGCAGTCGTTCTCCCAAAATGGCATTGATTAGGGTACTTTTGCCGCGTTTGAGATCGCCCAATACCACTAGCCGAAAGACACCTTTCCGCAGATAGTCACTAGCGGTTTTGACAAGGGTAATCTGGCGGTCAAACCCCAATGGTCCTGAAGCCTTGGCACCATCCAGTTCTGATTGAATCAGCCCCTGAGACATTTGTTCTAAATGATCGGCAACCTGCTCGCGAACACGGCGGACTTGGTCAAAATCATCTAAATATCCCGCAGGTTGGGAGGCGTTGACAGGATTGCTCATGGATTGGCGGTTGAAAGGACTGAAGTCGGAGATAGCGAGCGCTGACCGTACCATCATAGCGATAGCCAATGGCTGATGGCGCTAACGACTCTCAGTATTCCCAGGTGGGGAGGGATGCTAGACCGCAGTGAGGGAGAACACTCATAGGATCGGATCGCGAGGCTAGACTAACGCCAGTTGTATCCATCCATTGAGGACCCATGAAGCAGTCTCTGTTTTTTGTTGGTTTTTGCTTGCTGATGACTTGTGCAGGGTGTGTCGGCTCGAAAGATCCTCAGGTCAATGTGACTGCAGCGATTGCTGACCATCTCCAAAACCAGCCCGGTCAACCCCTCGATTTAGCGACCCTTGGCTCGGATGAGTGGCAGAAGATTTGTGTGTTGAATCCCTATACGGTCAATACAGAAGGGGCAAAGATTTTAGGGTTCAACTGGGATTTTGAAAGTCAATCGTCGATTAAAGAAAATGATGGGATTGCTTTGTTGGTGTTTGTAAAGGATCAATCGGTGGTGGCGTTTGCCGAACATCCTAGGCACAAAGGAGATTTCACGAGTTTAAAACCAGCTTGCCTCAATCGAGATGATGCAGTGGTTATGCCCAAAAAAGGGACTAAGGATTGGATCTCTTTTGTGAAGGAGGAATAATTAACTGCAAAGCAGGGCAAATCAGTACCGCTTGGACTGCATCAGCCCATATGATAGAGACCTCAACTTTCCCTAAAAAACGCCATTCTAAACGGGAAAGTTTAATGTGTTGCTTGACATATTCTTATATCGGAATATATTGTGAATATGGCACGAACCAAAACTACGTTTGACCCTTTTAATGCAATTGCAGAACCGAAACGGCGAGCCCTAATTGAAGCGCTGGTCGGTCAGGAACTGACGGTGAATCAGATTGTGGAGCGGATGGGATGGAGCCAGCCGATGGTTTCAAAGCACTTGGGTGTTTTGAAACAGGTGGGGTTGGTCTCAGAACGGAAGGAGGGCCGATATCGGGTCTATAGGGTCAATGCCGATCAGTTGAAACCGATACAAGCGTGGGTAATCCAGTTTGAACGGTTTTGGAGTGACAGTCTGGATCACCTGGAAACCTATTTAGACGAAATCCAAGCAAACGAGGTGAATGATGAGTAATTCCTGCGCTGAATCGCTGCGACTCACTCGCGAGTTCAAGGCACCGAGGCAGTTGGTGTTTGAGGCTTGGACACAACCGGAGCATTTACAAAACTGGATGTTTCCAAAGCAGGGGTTTGCTTGTGAGTATGTGTCTGCGGATATTCGGGCGGGAGGGTCTTCGCTGCATAAGATGACAACGCCGAGTGGATATGAGATGTGGTTGCTGACTCAATATGAGGTGGTTAGTCCACCAGACCGTCTGGTGTTTAGGCAGTACAGTTCCAATGCGGCGGGTGAGATTGTGCCGAATACTCAAATCCCTAACTGGCCGCCAGAAATCAGGGCAACGGTGACGTTGGAGGAGGTAGGTGACAAGACGAAGTTGGCGTTTATCTGGGAACCAATTAATCCGACGGCAGAGGAAGCTGAGGCGTTTGAAGCGGCGCGTGATCAACATGGCCAAGGCTGGGGGGGTGGTCTGAACCAGCTCGAACTGTATCTTGGCAACGTATCCAAACAGTAGGTTCATGTTCACCTGCGATCTGAAACATGATGCGTCAAATTTTCGATTTGATCCGACACTCTGAGATAAACATCATCAAACAAAAGGAGTATCAGATCAAGTCGAAAGTTTGACAGCTAAATAGAGAGATGAAACTTACAATTCACGGGACTGCCTTGTGCTGCAATCTACAAGTCTTTGTGCAAGGAAAGTAGCCCAGCCAACGAGCCAATGCCCTCCGCCCCGGCCGACTGACAACACAACAGCCGGAAATTCTCCAGGAAGAGTCTTACTTATATCGAAGGTCAAGTCTGGGTATGCTCGCCAATTGCCATTACTTCTCCAACCAACACGATCACCAAACTTTTCCCACTTATCATTGTAAATTGTAGGGCTTCCACATTCTTCCCAAATTTTTTTTTGCACACTGAAACCCCATTTACCTTTGCTGTATTGCACCCACAATTGATCAACCATTTGCAGGTCTTCACAGGGAAAAGTTTTAAGGTCATTTTCACTCAACAATTGTCCATCTTCTTTCCCCACCGTGGTAATCATCAAGCGATAGGTTTCTTGATCGGCTTCATACCACTGTTGATTTTTTAGAAGTTGTTCTAAGGTTGCATAACGAGAATTTTCTACTTGGGGGGTGAGTTGTTGGAAAGCAGCTAACTCATCTGCGGTTAAATCCAGCCGCTTCGTCGTGTCTTGCTGAATGGTATAGGCCAAATCAATAGCTTCTTGATGCAAGGCTTCTCGAATGAGTGGTGTGGGATTGACCTGCGAGGCATAGAGCAAAATGGTCTGTTTCCACCAGTCATTTTTGAGGTGTTCATATAGCAATGCTTCTTGCTTGCCCTCAGCAATTTGCTTTGCTGCTAAGTACTCTTGCAAACTGAGATGAGCAAATTCGAATTCACCTGGCTCCCGCTCCACTAGAAGTTCACTAATCTGTACTACTTGCGCCAAAAAATCCTTAGATTGAACTGTTTCTTGTTGTTGTGCCAAATAAGTATCGATACAATCCACTAAGACAGAGCGATCCAAACGCTCTTCATGGGCTTCCATCATCGATAAAGCCAACCGTTGCAATATAAGCTGGGCTCCGCAATTGATTAAGCAAGTCTCCAGTTTCCGCGCTCCCGGTCGGTCTCGAAGCTGCAATGTACAAATTTCTCGATAGAGTTCAACCCGGCGTTTGGGTAACTCCACACCTGGGAATCGCCGATGAAACGTCACAATCATATTCAGCAAGAGTGGATTTTTGGCTAAATCTTTCAGCTCTTGCCGCGCTTCAATTTGGGTTAGCAGCTCCTCGGCAGCAGCTTGGGCATCATGCTCAACGTCGGGAGTTGTATCCCCGCCCCTGGCATATCGCTCTTGGCACCAATACCAATGCTCCACAAAATCGCGGCGTTGAGCTTCATTAAAATCTTGTACCCATAGACGGGTCGAGAGTTCAAGGCGATCGGCTGGGTCCTGCTCGTTATAGGCTTTAGGACGGGAAGTGACGATAAAGACTGATTTACTATAATGGCGCATCTGGTCATTAATCCATCGAGCCACTGCCGGACGTTGCCCGAAGGTAACCTCATCAAAGCCATCCAGCATTACCACTGCTTCACCTCGATTGAGCTTCTTGTGAACCCAATCCTTCGGTAAATCAGCTAACTTGTCAGAATCTGGTAAATCTGGAATATGGTGATTTTTGATCAACTCTGGTAAACTCGGCGGTTGCCCCTGAGCGAGTCGGTCCCGATGTTTCCGCAACACTAGCAAAAAAGGGACTCGTCGCGATACGCCATACTTATCTCCTTGTTGATTCATTCCATAGGTATGGGCAATATGTTTGAGCAACGTCGTTTTACCATACCCGCCCCAGGCCAGCACCACAATTTGTCGAAAGGTCACTTCTCGCTCGGTTTTTCCCAGTAAGTCCCAAATTTTGTGCCCACTAACTACATCACGAGCAGACTTTTCAAGGTGCTGATCAGGAAACTGTCGCCAACCTGCTGGTAAAGAGCTAGCATCCAACTCTAAAGGGACATAAATCTCCTCCAACAGGGGCATAAAAATACCATCATGTTGCACCACCCCTTCAGATTTCTGACGACGGCAAGCCCAAGCTTGACATCGATAATACTGTTCTTCTACGCCACTAACTTTAGCAATGCCATGATCAATCGCTTTATTGGCGGCTTCTCCTGCTTTTGTTAGGCGATCTTGATTGCCCTTATGAACTGGGTTAAGCAGACTAGCTCCATAGGAAATTCCCAAACCAATCACTCCAGACGCCAAGGCTTTGGGAATATCACTATCTTTGAACAGGGACCAAAACGCACCTGCTCCACCTACCGTCACCCCACCTGTCCGCACAGCTTTAACCACAACATCCGCAATCTGGTCACTGAGAGAAACCTTAGCTTTAGATTTTGAAGTAGGTTTGTCAGTCTTGGTCATGGCTCTAGAAATATAGCGCTGTCTTTAGTACAGGACAAAACTTTATATCAGCTAGCTAGGGATATTTTTTTAAGGAGAGTACGACCTCTCACAACTAGATCCGATATTTTTCTAGTCAACAGCCTCAATTATGCCGCATTAGCCCCCTAAATCCCCCATTCTGGGGGACTTTGATTGTCCATCAATGCTTTGCTCGCTCGCATATCGAATTTGCTGAAGCACATGATCTAGGTGGTGCATAACGTCTGAGTTATGGAATCGGATCACTCGGAAACCAAGCTGGTTGAGCTGCTCAGTACGGGCTTTATCGTATTCCACCTGCTGATTGTGGATATCGCCGTCTAGTTCAATCACTAATCGGCATTGGGGACAGTAAAAATCGACAATAAACGAACCAATGGCGTGTTGACAGCGGAATTTAAGGCCGCTGAGTTGACGTTTTTGCAGTGCTTTCCACAGCCTTTGTTCTGCAGTCGTCAGATTGAGTCTCAGTCGTCGTGCGGCGGCAACGACGGCTGGGGTCGTGCCGCGAATGCGGTGGTGTTGCATTTACTTCTCTCGCATTTTGTTACCCCCAACCCTGTCTCCCATCTAAAATCATCATAAATCTCAAAGTCCCCCAGAATGGGGGATTTAGGGTGCCAATGCAGAGTTTAACTGGGCTTCCAAAACAACTTCTCAACCCAGCTCATGATGACGACAGAGGGTGATGGCTTTCGTTTTTGTCCTGGCACTGCCTTATTGTGTTCTAGTCATCTCCTGAAGGTCTCCCATCTAGGATAATCATACATCTCAAAGTCCCCCAGAATGGGGGATTTAGGGGGCGTATGCAGGGTTTGACGAGGCTTATAAAACCATTCCTCAACATGGCTAAGGATAACGGCAGAGAGTGATGGATTCAGTGATTGTCCTGCACTGAAGACACTTCTCAATCGTATTGCACAACCAACTCCAACCCTTTCGCCCCCCTCAACCGAAACGCATTTAACACAATCGGATCCTTCAACTCCAAATCCGCAGTTGGATCATAATCCTCAAAATAAGCTGCAGCAGGCGCATCCCCATCCAAAAACTGAATCACCGCATCTTCCCCAAACTTTTGCTTCGCTACCGCCAAACAATCCTTCATCAGCAAAGACGGCGTAATCATCGAGCCCACATACGCCTTCGTTTCCTCATCAAACACCCGAATTCCCCGCGCCACCGACTGAGTCTCATGCAGCATAAACGGGCCACCCCGCTTATACTCCCCCCGCTCCAACACCACCTCAATATCCTCCGGCTTGCGAATGACCCCATGGGTATCAATCGTCACCATCGCCACATCCGGTTGGGCCTCCAGCTGCTCTAGCTCCTGGCGAATTTGTCCCTTGATATCATCCAGCCGCTCATTACTCGTCTTCCCCTCCCCCTCCAAATCGCTAAAATCCAGATAAGCCGACCGCCCATCTGCATAGGTCACCAACCCCGATAACAGAATATTGGGGGCAGATTGTCCCGAAATCTTAGACGAACGATAGATCGGCAAATCCGTTTGCCCCGCATTCTTCGGTAACCGATTGGGATTGAAATAGACATAGCTGAGGGGAATCGCTTCCTTCTTTTTAGTAAAGCCTTTGAAGGTCGTGCCAAAAATTCCCAGCACCTTGCCCCCCGTGCGCTCAATTTCCGCTTTTACCGTCTTATAGCTGTGATCCGGCAAGAGGGGCAAAATCACCGTGCCCGGTTTACGCTCAAATACAATCGCCGGACCCTGGCCATACCAATTCAACGGCGTATCCGTCAGCACCGATTTACCGTTCACCTGGGTTCGACCGGGAACGGGATAGGTTAAATATTCTCGACCGTTATTATCAAGGGCAAACTGGGGTTCATTGCCGCGATACTGGAGGGGCGCAACATCAACGGTTTTAATCACCTTTTTCCAGTTGAAATCATAGTCGTAAAAGGAAAGCTGAAACACCTTGCTCATGGGCACCGCAGGCTTCGAGGCTAAAGACTCATACTCGATGGGCATTGCTTCTAACCGAAAGGCATCGGGTTCGGAAGCTGTCTTACGCAACAGGGTGCAGTTCACCAACAGAGACGAGCAACCGATCAGCCCCATCAGTTTCACGGATTGAGCAATATTCACCATACAAGCAGCTTCACACTCACACGTTAACGGCGGGACTGATCGTCATCAAACAGTCCCATCAGGGGACCGAGCAAGGCCCCAAATACAAATCCCCCAGCATGAGCCCAATAGGCCACCCCGCCCATATTCATGGGTGCATTGAGGCTAGCGACGCTATTAAAGGCTTGCTGGGCAAACCAGAACCCTAAAAAGAATACGGCAGGCAGGTTAACCGTCCACCAGAAAAATCCTAGGGGAATCAGGGTTAAGACCTCCGCTTTGGGAAATCGAATAATATAGGCCCCCATCACCCCTGCAATCGCACCACTGGCACCCAACGACGGAATCTCAGAATTGACGCTAAAAAACCATTGACTGAGGGCCGCTAAAGCTCCACAGCTCAGGTAAAACACCAGATATTTGACATGGCCCAGTTTGTCCTCAATATTATTCCCGAACACCCACAGGAACAGCATATTCCCAGCAATATGCAAAATTCCCCCGTGCAGAAACTGGGAGGTAAACAGGGTAATCCAGGCGGGATGAGGCAAGGTCGTGGGTTCTCCCTGAAAACTCGCGGTCAATTCTCGGGGAACCACCGCCCACAAGCGGAAAAAGGCATCTAGCTCTGGACCCAAGCGCAATTCATGCAGGAAGACAACGACATTGAGGGCAATCAGAACATAGGTAACAAAGGGCGTGATTCGAGTGGGGTTATTATCGCGTAGGGGTACCACAGTTTTTTTTGATCGATTCCACTAAAAGTGCACTATTCTCTACATGGGGCCAAGTCGCTCTCCTGAGCTAAGCGATGGGTCTGACCAGGATTAGCGATTTCAGGAGCATAGGCTCTAAAAACCGGACAGGGCATGACAGAGCAGGCAGCAGCACAGACACAACCCCTTCAGTTCATGTTAGCGGATACCGATCCGATCTTTCGGGTCGGGTTAAAAGCCTGCCTAGACGCCGTCGCCGATATTCAGGTCGTCGCTGAAGCCGACAATCCAGCCCAAGTGTTACAGCTGTTCTCAAGGCCATCTGCAGAAGAGGCCAGCCCAGAGGTCGATCCACAATCCCTAGATTTGCTGATTCTCGATATCAGTCGGGTCGGGGATACCGAAGCAAATGGCCTCCTCTGTCAACAGCTAAAGGGGCGCTATCCCAATCTGGCTCTGTTTGTTCTATCGGCAACCCTCGACCCCGATCAGCTCACCAAACTGTGGCAAGTCGGCGTTGAAGGCTTTTGTCGGAAAGGCAGTGTCGATACCCCCACCTTAATCCAGCAATTTCGGCGAGCCAGTCAAGGCCAGCGGGTTTGGGACGCCGCTCAGAAGGCCCAGGCTCAGATCGTGCCGCAGCCCGATGCCCCGCCGCCGATGGTTACTCGAAATGTGACGGCCTTTACCCTGTTGCGGCAGGTGTTTATGCAAACGGGGTTAAAGCAAATTGAGCAAACCCTAGAGCAACTGCAAGCTCGCCGCCAAGGGGAAGCCTTAACCCAATGGCAACGCGCTGTAAATGAAGGGCGAGAGCGGGAATTACAATCCGTGCGCTGGCTGGTGCGGCAGTATATGGAACGCCAGAGTGGTACCGCTGAGGAAGAAGCCGTCTCAGACCCCGAAGAACCTGCTTTTTCTTGGGCCAATGTCGATCCCTGGGAAACCGATGAGTTAGCGGTCCCCTCGCGGATTACGGAAGTAAGTGACGGGGGGAACCTCGCTGCTCAGCCAGACATCACCACCGTGCTGATGGATGGATTGCTGGCTAAGCTCCCCACTAGCCTCACCAATCGCACCCAAGATCCATTAGAGATTGATATTCTCAAGGCCCAAAAACGCCAGGATTTATTTCTGATCGTGTTGAAGCAATTTGAAACCGTGGTGGAAGAGTTGCGCTATGCCCAAGTGACGCGATCGCAACTCGTTACCAAGCGTTCTAAACTTCTGCAAGACCTATGGCTTGGGTCTACCGCCGACTTTTTTGGCAAGTATTTGACTATCCCCTTATCTGCAGCGGTGAACACCCAGGGCTTAGAAGATATCGAAATTGTTAGTGTGCTCCAGCAAGATCAGGCCATTGTCAAAGCAGATATTCTCAACAAAATTCCTTTGGTAACGGAACTGTTGGATCACCTCCTGTTTAAAGCCCCCTTACTGGTTGACAATACCCTGTCCGCCGTTGGTTCTCCTGAAGCCATGCTCCAGGCCGAAGCCCTGCTGAGTAACTTAGTCGTCAGTGTCGCCAATGGCGTGCTGCAGCCATTGCTGAATCGCTTTGCCACCAATGAAGCGATTAAACAAAGTTTCTACGACCGTTCTTTAATTTCTACCCGAGATATTGAGCGGTTTCGCAACGCCCTCTCTAATCACTACCGGTCTCGACGCTTGTTCAAAGAGCCGACCGAAATCTTTGAAAGTCAGTATGGGCTCATCGTCTTTAGTGAGGCGGGGCTGCAGAAAATTTCCGTCTATGGCTCCCGCGATCAGGAACTCAAGCAGCTCCAGGGCATTCGATTTTTTGTGACCTTGGCTTTAGAGGGGAGAGATGCGATCGCACCGCCACTACAGGCCACCTTCACCTTTCTCGGTCGAGGAGTGGTTTATATCCTCACTCAAGTGATTGGCCGGGGCTTAGGTTTAATTGGGCGCGGCATCTTACAAGGGGTGGGTGGCACCTGGCAAGACATTTTCGTTAGCCGCAAAAGCCAGGAAAAATAGCCTCCAGTCCGTAGATTCACGATCGCAATCCCTGAATATTCTCTTGGAATCGGTATATTCACTCTTCTCACTCCCAGAGGCCAGTGACTAAGATCGAAGCTCAGGATTTGAATAGGTTGAGCCCCATGATGCAAGTAGCCGAGTTGCTGGAGCGCTACGCTGCCGGAGAAAGAGATTTTTGCGAAATAGAGTTAAAAAATGCGGACTTAAGCCAGCAGAATTTATCTGGCGTCACATTTATTAAGTCCAAATTAAGCCATATGAATTTGGAGAATGCCTACTTATATGGGGTGAACTTCAAACACAGTTACATCGAAGATACCAACCTTGCGGGTGCCCAGCTTTGTGGAGCCAACCTATGGGGCGTTAATTTTCAGGGCAGTGTGCTGGCTGAGGCGAACCTCAGTGATGCCTATATCCGAGGGACCTATCTCCTCAAAGCAGATTTGAGTAAGGTGAATCTCCAGCGAGCCAATTTGCAGCGATCTTATCTATGGGGTGCAACCCTGAATCATGCCGATATGCGGGACGCCAATTTAACTGGAGCAAACTTAGATTCGGCGACCTTAATGTTTGCCGATCTGAGCGAAGCCAACTGCCAAGATAGCTCTATGAAAGGGGCGAATTTAAGTGGGGCTTGCCTGATTGGCGCTTGTCTCGATCGCGTTAACCTGAGCCACGCCAACCTGAGTATGGCCGAACTCAGCGAAGCACGAATGAAGTTTGCCCAACTGACGGACGCTATTTTTCAGCAAGCGAACTTGAGCAGCACCAATTTGGCCTATGCCCAAGTGCAGCTCCAGAGACTGCGAGACGCCATCTTATCTCGTACTATTTTGCCGGATCAGCGGGTGGTCAATAGCCTGGCCCCAGCGATGGTCGCTAGCGTCACACACTAATCGCCCCGGTTTGAATCAACTGGCGAATCTCTTGGCGAACTTGCATTAAGATTTTTCCCAGCTGGTTCTGCCCCTGACCATCGGCACCGCATCCCCAATAGGGATCTAAAGGCGAATTTTCCACAATCAATTCATCCCCTGTGGATAATAGTTCCGCCTGAATCGTCGGATGGGTCAAGAATTTAGTGCGCACGGCAGCATACATAATCTCAGGCTTGATCACATCCCAATCGGCCTGCTCGGTATAAAGGGGATTACGACCCAGGGCTGCTGCAGCTTCAGGGGTCGATGCCTGTCGAATCTTGTCGCATAAGGCTTGGTGGGGCGTACCTTGGTATTTTTGGGCTTGATAGTAATGTTCTGAGGTCGGCCAGGTCTGTCCTTGCAGGTCAATACTATGAAGTGAAAAATTGGAAAAACATCCGTAAGGATCCTGGACTTTGTAGAAGAAAATGGTCATCCTCAGCTAACTTACCCGACTATCTCTTTCTATGATGACAGCAAACCTGACTTAGGAAGGACGTTCTTTTCCCTGGGGTAGACCTGGGGTAGACAAAATCAATGCTGGTGAAGGGTCGCTTCCCACCCCTAAATGGCAGCCACCCCACTCACTATGCCCAAGGATAGGTAGCGAAGCAGCACATCCAAACTATCTCCCCTTTTGCAGAAGGATCAGCATCCATTTTGCTACAACGGCTCATCAGCCTCTTCAAGACCATGGTTCTTTTTCCCGAAGATTACCTCATACTCAAATAATGGCTCTGGGCATCTTATACCAGCGGCTGGTGATGCCAGACTTGCTATCGCTTTACTCAACACCAGACACTTCAATTCCTACACATCACCATACCTGTAAATTTTTGAAAGATTTAGGTTAAAGCTCCCAAAAAAAGATATTTTTCTGAGTGGTTATACATCATTTAAGCCCACTATTTTTCACGTTAGATAATCCTTCAAACATCAGACCTCACCTATGGAAAAGATCGACATGTTAGTGACCACAACGGATGTCATTCAAGGCGCTGTAATCGATAGCTATTGCGGCATTGTTACTGCTGAAGTTGTGTATGGCAGTAATGCCCTGCGCGATTTTTTTGCTGGCATTCGCGATATTATCGGCGGTCGCACCGCCAGCTACGAGCGCGTGTTTGAAAAGGGACAGCAGGATGCCATCTCTGAGCTGGAAAAACGGGCAGATCGGTTAGGGGCAAATGCGGTGATCGGTGTGCGGGTCAGTACGGACACCATTAATATTGATGAAACTGGAGTTTTACTGTTAATCACCGCCACTGGGACAGCCGTGAAAATGGCTCGCTAAAATTCCTTCCCTTTAGCTGAATCTGCTACAGTACGGTTTGGAGCTGTCGCGACGGAATTAAAAGAAAAACGCATGAGATTTGGTGTTTTTGCGATTGCACTCACCCTCGGGGTGACTTTAGGTAGCTCAGCTCTTGCTGCCGATCCTAAACATGTTGCTCAGCTCAAACAGGTCAACTCCTGTGAAGGCTGCGATCTCAGTGGCGCTGATTTAAGTGGACTCATTCTAATCCGTGCTAATCTCCGCAATGCCAACTTGAAAGGGGCAAACCTTCGCAATACCTCGTTACTCCTCAGTAATTTAGAAAACGCCAACCTAGAAAACGCGAATTTCACCGCCGCCTACCTATACGGCAGCAACTTAGAAAACACCCAGCTCACCAGCACTGACTTTACCCAAGCTGTTTTACGGAGTGCTAAATTACAAGGCGCTGACGTGTGTACGGCCACCCTTGCCGGAGCGGACTTGACAGATGCTGACGTCGATTTAGACGACTGTCCCCTTGCCTCACCCTCCAGCGCTACAGAGCCAGAGACTCCAGAAGAAGAATCCTTGATCAAAGATACGCTACCAGAGACTCCTTAATCTGAATCGGGTTGGTGACTGTCCATCTGTTCACCTACGGCACCCTTACCCTTCCCGAAGTGATGCAAGCGGTCACCGGTCAAATTTTCCCAGCCACAGACGCTCTGTTGCCTGGGTACGAGCGCTTTTGTGTAGTGGATCAACTCTACCCAGGCATGATCAGAACGGGGCACCAGTCTACCCTGGGCAGAATTTATTTCAATATCGATCCCGTGTCCCTAGACCGCCTCGATTATTTCGAAGGGGATCTGTATATCCGACAAGCGGTAACGGTCGTTCTTCCCGAATACTCTACGCTATATGCTGATACCTATGTTATCCCGCCTAGCCACAGGAACCAGTTATCTCACAACTCTTGGAGCGCAGACCAGTTTCGCAGCTTGCATCTGCCTCAGTTTTTAGTTCAAGTCCATCATTGGATGGATGAATACGCTGGGAACTCATCCCCTGCACCGGACGAATCCGATACTTGGTATCCAGAGCCATAAAAAAATCAGTCCTCTTCACTCGGGGAGCCATCTAGAGGACTGAAGTTAGACATGAGGATCTCTAAAAAAACGCCAACTTAAGGTTTTTGATAGGTCGCTACCACCTCTGGTTGAGCCTTTTGGTCCGCCGCTATCGGCTGGGTTTCTTGCACTTCGGGAGCCGAGGCTTTAAAGGTAAAGCCTAAGCGTGACTCTTCTACCGGATTGTCAGGAGAATGCTTGGGAGCAGATGTGGCGGACAGATGGCGGCACCCAGCAGGCACAACTTTGACAATGGACGCCGCACCATTGGGACCACAGGTCACTAAAGTCCCTGCATGAGCGGTTTGTGCTAAGGCCGATGCACTGGCTAAAGAGCCAAAAATCAAAGCAGTATGAAGCAAGGCTTTTGTATTCATCTTACTGACCTACTTATTGTCTCATTTGCTATGAGAGTAGTATGCACGTCCTAACTGAGGTCAGCCTGAAAAATGTATTAGATTATACTGATTTACTTTATCTAAGTTAACGATTGTCCCCCATATCCAGCCCTTGAAGCGCACGTTCAGATGACATTTTGTGTGGGTAAAATTTTGAATCTTACCTATCCTCTTCAAGATTCAGCATACTGCCCCAGCAGCTCATTGTCTGACCTTCAAACTCAGCTCTGAAGCGTCGAAAGCTCGCTTCAGAGTGGGAATCCTAACTAGTAGCAGGCTAGATCACCGCCGACCCATAGCTGGGGACCACACTTCTCTTCAAACCATCCACCAGTTGGGAGGACGAAGGATCAGCCTATCCATCCTCTATCTTGTCTAGACCTTAATGAAAACATCGGTAGAACTCTCCCAGTCTGTCTCAGATCGTCTATCTGCCTTAATGGACCAAGGGTTCTATCTCCAGGCCTATGACTTATGCCAGTCCGTTGATCTGCGGTCGACGGGGCCAGACACTACCACCCAACTGTTGGTAGGTCGCCTCACAGGGGCTCTAGGCGCGCCCCGACAACGAGCAGCGATATTACTTCGAGCTTGGCGGCGGAATCCAGCGGATCCAGATGCATTGTATTACTACATCAGTACGATGCTTTGGCGGCAGGGTCCCTTAGCAGCCTATCGTCTGATTCAAAAGCATCAATCGCAATTTGATCACTTCACTCCATATCAACAAGCCCAGTGGCTGGGGTTACAAGCCCAGGTGGTTTTAGAATTCCGAGACTTTGATCGAACGGACGCCTACCTCCAAGAAGCAGAGACCCTAGCCCCAGAGGATCCTTGGATCACCCTTTTACAGTCCCGTTTATGGGAGCAAGAAGATCGATATCCAGACGCCTTAGCCATGGCCCAAAAAGCCTTAGCACAGCATCTATGGTATCGTCCTGCCGTATTGGCAACAGCCCATTTATATACCCTCTTAAACCAAGATGACCAAGCGCTGGAACTCCTCCAGCAGGCCACCACGCAGCTAGAGAGTGGTGATATCTGGGCCCAACTCGCTGCGCTCCAACTGGAGCTGGGGCAGTATACACAAGCTCAGCACAGTTATCAGCAATACGAACAAGCCTGTCCTCTCCTGGACAAGGCCGGGCAATCTCGACTATGGTCTGCCCAAGCTGACATTGCCTACCAGAGGGGGGATTTTAATCAAGCCCATCACTTGGCTCAGAAATTAACGGAGTACCCCTACTATCAGTCTTTAGCCCAACGCCTGCTGGAGCTACCCGAGGGAGAACGGGTGATTTTACCCGTCGGTTTTGTCCGTCAGCACCACATGACTTGTGCCCCCGCCACTTTGACCACCCTTTGTGCCTATTGGGGCACCACGGTGGATCACCAGCAACTCGCGGACAGCATCTGCTACAACGGCACATCTAGCTACAGTGAGCGGGATTGGGCCAGTCAGCAAGGATGGGCGGTTTGCGAATTTACGGTGACCTGGGACAGCATTATCCAGCTGATTGATGCTGGTATCCCGTTTACCCTCAGTACCGTTGAAGCCACGTCAGCCCACTTACAAGCCGTGATTGGCTATGACAGTCGCTTGCAGACCCTGATTATTCGTGACCCTTACCATCGGGGTATCGTTGAACCCTGGGCCAAGGAATTTCTGGAACGATATCAGGCGTCTGGTCCCCGAGGTATGGTGCTCTTGCCACCAGAGAAAGCGGGCTTGTTAGAAACCCTAGACCTTCCCGATAGCCGCCTTTACGATCAGCTCCATGCACTACAAGCAGCCCTAACCCACCATGATCGCGCCACCGCCGGTGACTGGAGCCAACGGCTGAATGGAGCCGCCCCTCACCATCGCCTTGCCCTCCAGGCTCAGTTCGAGCTGGCTTATTATGATGCTGACCACACCAGTGCCTTGGCCGTGATCGAACAAATGCTGGAGCAGTTTCCCGCTGCACCCCATCTGATGTTGCAGAAACTCCAATACTTACAGGAATTGGCCAGCCGCCAGGATTGTGTTGATTGGCTCATGTATGTGATCGAGCAAGAACAGTTCCATCCCATTTTTTGGACTCGACTCGCCAAGCTCTTAAGTGACGATGCTAGGGCTGATGAATCCGCCATTCACTTACTGCGACGATCTATCCGGGCAATGCCGACGGAAGCCTATAACTACTTTTTACTGGCGAATCTGTATTGGTCACAACGCCAGTTTGACGTTGCACTGGACCTATATCGATTTGCAGCCTGCCTCGAAGATAAGGAGCAAACCTATGCCCATAGCTATTTCCTAGCGGCTCGGGGGTGTCGACAAACCTCTGTCGCCTTACAGCTCTTGAAACAACGGTGGAACCGGGACCAAAAGCAGTCGGCCCATCCTGTTTATGCGTTGGCGACTGCCTATGACCATTTAGACCGCCCTTCCGAGGCCATTGAGGTATTGGCGCAAACCCAATCCTGGCATCCAGGCGATGGAGAGTTGCTGTTATATCGGGCCAAGTACCTGGGAGAGCATGGCCAGTTTGATCAAGCCCATGCCCTACTGAAGGAGGCCAAAGCCAAGACGGCCCATAGCCGTTGGTTAAGTACGGCGGCCACCCTGGCACAGTATGAATACAAACCTGACAAAGCCCTCGACCTATGGCAACAGCTCGTCACCGCTGACCCCTTAGATATCAAGGCAAATCGCGCCATTAGTCAACTGTTAGCGGAACAGGAAGGCGTCACTGCCGCCCGTGAGTTTATAGCCGCTACCTGCAGCACCTTCCCGGACCATGCAGGGTTACATCACCTCTGGTATCAACAGGTGCAAGAGGGGGATCCGGTCGTCGCAGAACAGGTACTACGGCGACTGGTAGACATTAACCCTAAAGACGCTTGGTCTTGGCGACAAATTGCCTGGCAACTCGGTCGACAACAGCAGCTAGAGGCAGGGTTTGACGCCTGCGAAACAGCTCAGCACTTAGATCCGCACAACCCAGCCTATTTCACCATCTATGGGTATCTCTGCGTTTTAAACAAAGACATTCCCATGGCTAAGGCCGCGTTCAAATCGGCCCTTCAGCGATCTGTCGATTCTAACCGAGCTATTTCCGAACTGATCGATATTTGCCAGTCCACAGAAGAACAAAAAGACGTTATCGACTTTATCTTTCATGAGTTTCAGAAACAGGTGATTACGGGGGATGGACTGTTCACCTTTTACCAATATGCTCGCACTGTCTTGACGCCTGAAGACTTTGATCAACGCATCCAGGAAGTGCATGCCGCTCGGCCCGATTTATGGCAGGTCTGGACCGTCAGAAGTCGGCAGCTCCTCAGTAGGGACAGAACAACGGAAGCCTTGGCGATTGCAGTGGAAGCATCGGAGCGCTTTCCCCTTTTACCCCGAGTTTGGGTGGATTTAGCGATCGTGCATCGCACCCTCAAGGATGATGAAGCCGAAGAACAAGCCCTGCAAACCGCTTTGCGAATTAATCCAGGGTGGGATAGTGCTATTCAACAGTTGGCGGATCTCTATGACCGCACTCATGCGCTAGACCAATGCAAAGCTCTGCTAGAAACGGCTCTGATGCATTCACCCCTGGAGGCCTATCTTCACGGCTATCTTGCAGATGTACGGTGGAAACTGGATAACCGTGAGACCGCTCTACAACAGTTGCAGAAAGCCCTTCGTCTTGATCCTAACTATGACTGGGGATGGAACCGGCTCCAAGAATGGGCTCAGGCCTTGGAACGTCCCCACCTTACTGCAGACATCGCTCGGGAGCTAACGGTCACTCGATCAGGAGAGACTCAGTCCTGGTTACGGCTAGCTGAATATCTGACTGGAGACGACACGCTAGATGAACGGCTGGCTGCTGTAGACCAGGCTATTGCACTCAATCCTCGCTGTTGGGATGCCTATGATTTAAAGGCTAAGGTATTGGCAGCAGCGGAGCGATACGAAGATGCGATCGCAACCTGCTCCCCCACTCAAGGGGAGGAAGACGTCCCCTCATTTTTGGCCGCTCGGGCCGCTTGGATCCAATACCAGCAAGGCCAATTTGACGAGGCCATCCAAGCCATGAAGGCTATTCTGTCCCAAGATCCTGACTATTTCGCAGGATGGCGTATTCTGGCAGATTGGTATCGACAACTCGACAACCTAGACGCATATCTACCAACCGCACAACAGCTGGTGCGACTGGCTCCAACAGAGTGTATTGCTTGGGGCTATCAGGGAGAAGCCAAACAAAAAACAGGAGACCGATTAGGCGCAAAAGCAGATTTTCGCAAGGCTTTTGAGCTAGATCCTGAATACAGTTTTGCAGGGTTGAGTCTCTTTGATCTCGAATTAGAGGGGCTTGAGACTGAGGCAGCCGCCAACACCTTAGCTCGATTAAAAGAGCATTGTAATGATGAATTTGTTTTGGCTCGTGCCGTTCAGCTTGCAGTCAGACAGAATGACCTGAATACGGCGGCTCAAACCTTAGCACAACTCTGTATCTATCCCAGTGACCAGGAATGGCCCTTGCAGGCTGCGGTGGAGTCCATGATTGCCGCCAATTGGACCACTGAAGCTCAAACCATTCTCTTTGACGCTTTTCCCCAACCCGATGCCCATCCGAAGGTGGGATATCACTGGGTCTACTGTTGTGAGAAGCTGAAACAACGGAAATTTTGTCAGAAACAATTACAGAAGTTTCATCCTGACCATCCAGTCCAAAGACAGGCCCTGATTACTTATATCCGTCTTTTGTCTTATCGCGATTCGTCCGTTTATCTGATGCAATTTATCAGGATGAATCGCAAAGTTTTGCGAGCCAACTCAGAAACTTGGGGCATTGTGGGCTACGCTTTGTCCCGACAGAAAGAGCATAAACAGAACTTAAAATGGCTATCCGACTGGCAACGACGCAATGATGCGAAGCCTTGGATGCTTCTCAATCTCGTGACATCTCTACAAGCTTTAAAGAAAGGCTCCCAAGCGGTGGTTGTGAGTCAACATGCGTTGACTCTCGCCAGCACCAATGGTGCTTCAATACATCAACTTTGGCTCGCTTATGCCGCTAGCAAAGACGAGAATGCTACGCAAGCCAGAAGCTTTTTAGAAAAGATTGATTCAACTAGATTAGAGCAAGAATACCAATTCCTCTATTTTATTACTGAAGCGAATCTGGATATAGCCCTCAAGAAACTTCCCAGCTATCAGTGTTTTAAGCAAGCACAATTGCATATTCAGCAAGCTATCACAGCTTATCCACAATTTCGATCATGCGTGAGTTGGCAGCATATATTGTCGAGTAGTGTGTGGCGTATCGCCAAGAAGCGCCGAAATATTAGTAGCTATATTTGGGCCATTCGTCTATTAGTCATGAAGGACTTGTTGTGGTCAATCTTTTATGTTGCAAGTACGATTATTCTCATCATCTTCAAAAGCATGCAGCCATAATCATCTCCGACCCTTGTATCCGTATGGACTAGAGCCAAACACTGCAATCCCTGCGTTATTTCAAGACAGGCTAGTCACATTAATTGGAATTTGAAGCTGAGATTGTAAAGGTTGATCGGATTCGATCACTAACCCTTGGCCTCGATGTTGAGAAGCATCATCACGACGAGATGTATCAAGATTCGGCCAAAATAGCCAACAGCTCCCCCGTGGCAAAGTCGATATACCACTCGGATCAGACGTCAGCCATATCACGGATTGCTGGGGAAACGGCGCTACGGTCACTTCTCCAGCCTGCACTTGAGCTAGCGTTTCCAGGATAGCTTGCCGCCCCGTCTGTAGCCCTATCTGGGCAGTCCAGAGTTCCACCTGATCTTGATACTTTTGACCGTAAGCATACAGCGACGCCGCCGCAATCACCGCTTGCTCAAACTGATCAGGCTGCCAATCCCCAGAACTATCCAAAGCAATAACCAGGGTTTGGCCCCCTGCAAACATTTCCAGTTCGCGAATGCGAAGTTCGTTGTGACGGGCACTCGTTCGCCAATGGACGAGTCGTAACGGGTCACCCCAACGATAGGGGCGCACTGACCGAGTTACTCCTTCATTATTATTTTGGGGGCCAATTTGTTGCGCTTGCCGCTGTCGATCCTGTTCATGGCCCGAATGATCCAACAGAGGGCATTGCTGTAAGGGCAAGATTTGGGGATAGACAATTGCTTTAGCCTTGACCGGACGACTCCGACGACACCAAAACAGTCCTAAAGGGGCCGCGCTCCGTAATTGCACGTTTTGCCAACGGTAGACTCCCCGTTGCTGAGGTTGCAGCGTATAGGTCCAGGTATGGGTTGCCTGAGCAGGAATCTCATCAATGCTATGAGCAGTAGCCACGCCTAGATGTTTAGGGGGATGGTCATAGACTTGCAACAGGGACTTTGCCATCTTCGTTGAGTTCGACAGCTTTAAGCCTAAATTCAAAGATTCGCCCACACTAACGGGCAATAAGGGTAGCCGCTCCACCTGTATCCCTTGCAAAGACTTTATCGGCAAGACAGCCGAGACCAGCAGCAGTCCCAACCCCAGTCCCCCTAAAACGTATAACCAGCCTGCGAGGGTGTTCGCAGCAGCCAGCAGAAAAAAGGTGGTGAGGCCCAGAATCACCCAGCCCGCATAGGCTGGCACAGCCCAATGGGTTTCTAACCAAGATGCGAGTTTGTGGATGAGATGCATAGAAAAGAGGCCAGCCACCACAGCTTATAGGGGTCTGTCTTGAGCATTCCCTACAGCCGTTGACCAAGAAACACCCCGAATAGAGCAATCTAACAGCTGCATGGGATGGAGCACAGGAGTTGTATGGTCTTGTTCCTCTAAATGTTTGCGAATTTGCATGGTACAGCCCACATTTGCCGAGGCAATTAAGGTCGCCCCTGTCTGGGTGAGATTCTGCACTTTTTGCTGTCCCAACTCTTCCGCAATGTCGGGTTGGAGAATGTTGTATACCCCAACACTACCACAACAAAGAAAGGCATCACGGGGTTCGCGTAGTTCTAAACCCGGAATTTGCTGCAAGAGGCGACGGGGTTGAGCCTGGATTTTTTGGCCATGGAGCATATGGCAGGCATCTTGATAGACGACGGCCAATGGCTCTGGCTGTAGAGGAGCCAAGGGAGTCGTTAAGCCCACTTCGTCCAGAAATTCTTGGACGTCTTTGACCTGGTGAGCAAAGGTTTGGGCACGATCTCTGTAGGATGGATCATCCTGCAAGATGTGGCCATATTCCTTGAGGGTATGACCACAGCCGGAAGCATTGACGATCACAGCATCTAAGTCCTGATCGGCAAAACTATCCATCATCTGCCGAGCTAAATCTTGGGCTTGATCGACTTGGCCTTGGTGATGGGGCAAGGCAGCGCAGCACCCCTGACTTTTGGGAATCACCACTTCACAGCCATTGGCCGTCAACACCCGAATGGTGGCTTGATTGACTTCAGACAAAAAGAGACGCTGGATACAACCCAAAATCAAGCCCACCCGATAGCGGCGTTTTCCCTGAGCGGGAAAGATCTCCGATGCTGGATCAACAAACGCTTGGGATTCAATGGGGGGCAGCAGCGACTCCATAGCGACGAGGGATTTGGGCAAGACGCGTGCCAACAGCCCCGACTGGCGCACCATCGTTTGCAACCCTAGTTTTTGGTAGAGCTGTAGGGGGCCAAGCAATCGTCGCAACCGCTGAGGATAGGGCAGTAACGAAAACAGCATTTTCCGCAGGAGTCGCTGCGGCAAGCTGCGTTGATAATTCTGTTCAATCTGGGCTCGGGTTGAGGTAATCAACTGGTCATACTCGACCCCAGACGGACACGTACTGACACAGGCCAAACAGCCTAAGCAGGTATCAAAATGGCCCACAGCAGCATCTGTCAGGGTAAAGTCGCCCTGGTTGAGGCCATTCATTAAATAGACCCGGCCCCGAGGAGAATCGGTTTCTTTGCCAATCACACGGTAGCTAGGACAGGTGGATAGACAAAATCCACAATGGACACAGCTATCAATCAAGGACTGTTCAGGGGATGCTGAGGGCTTCGCTGGCAGCTCAGGCGGCTCAGTCCAATCCACTGTCGCAGCCGTCACCTGCAGAGAACGGGGTGATTCAGAAGTAGTCATTAAATTCCACCAACGAAACGATCAGGATTCAAAATATTGTGAGGGTCAAATTGCTGTTTGAGCTGTTTCATACTGGCGAGGGCGTTGCCAGGATATCCCCACACATCCAGGCTGCGCTTCAGCACTGGCGGAGCATCTAAAACGGTTAAAAATCCGTGGGCGTTTTGACAGTGGGCTCGCAACTCCCGTATCCATTCAACCCCAGGAGAGGGGTTCTTGCCTATCCCTTCCTGCTCTAATCGCAAGACACCCGTGCCGCTACCGGCGTAGATCCGTCCCCAACCAGCAATTTGCTGTTGTTGGCAGTAGCGATCAAATTGAGCCAAAAACGGAGTCGATTGGGCAGGCAGCACCCCAAATTTACAGACCAGAGCCGAGGGCTGAGGCGCTTGCCAGAACTGCTGGGTGAGCTGCTGCCAAAACTCCGTATCTGCATCGCCGGAGAGAGTGCAACTCGAACAACCTTGGGATAGTTGAAACATGCGATCGCACTGGGCAACCACACTCTCTTCTACGCTCTGAAAGCGCACGGCCAAGGCCAACTCTCCCTCTACCGTGCCAGAGGGGATGGCTGCAGCCGAGAGCAAATCCACCGCCATCGGGGTCAAGGTACTTTTGAGCAATGTACGGGTTAAGGCTGTGATATCGGCTTCCGTTCCACCTATCACCACCGTGGTTGATACTTCAGGTAGGGGATAGAGACGCAGGGTCACTTCAGCAATGACTCCCAAGGTGCCGAAGGCCCCCGTCATTAACTTCATTAAGTCGTAACCCGCCACATTTTTAACGACTCTGCCCCCAGCTTTAGCAGATTGCCCGTCTGCCCGAATAAAGGTGATACCAATGCACATATCCCTTAAGCTGCCATAGCGATGTCGCAAGCTCCCGCCATCACGGGTGGCAATCAGACCGCCCAAAGTGGCCGTTTCGGCATAGGCTGGATCTAGGGCAACCGATTGGCGGAAGGGCGCTAGTTTAGCTTGCAGGGCAGCCAGAGACAGTCCAGCTTCTACGGTGACGGTTAAGTCCCCCGTCGCATGGGCTACCACACGCTGAAGGCCCTGGGTACAAACCACCAAATCAATCTGCTGCGTCAGGCCGCCCCAGTGGAGTTTACTGGCGTGACCACATACCAAGAGTCGCCAGCGCTGTTGATGGGCAACCGCCATCACCGCCGCTAATTCAGCTTGGGTCCGCGGATAAACAATATAAGTCGGCAGGGGCGCTTGATCGAAAATCTGCTCTGGAGCGGAAAGCAGGGAGGTCTCAGATAACAGCAAGACCTGCTCAGGACCAACAATAGGGATCAGTTGTTGGGAAATCGCAGCAGTTGATAGAACCACAATAAACCGGCGGGATAAGTCAGGGAGAGTCGAGCAGTTTAATCAAACTGTTTATCCACCATAAACGGTATCCCAGACTGCAGACAAATTCATTCACCAGCCCTCTGCGATCAGCCCCGATCTCTAGAGACTCGCGATCGCCCAGACCTTTCCGATTGAGAGAGCCTGATCGGCCACCCCAACGTCATTCCCTTAGGCTAGAGAGCTTTAATTCCCAGGTCCTTTATTCATATTGGAAGTTGCCCACGATGGGGAATTCATACTGCAGATCGCCACTTAACGTATATTCATAGTTCGGGTTATAGGATTCATCGCTCAGCAGTAAGTAGTGGTGATAAAAGCCTGGGTAGGGATAGCTATTGTTAAAGAAACCCGCCGACGGAATAAAGAAAGGAACTGGTGCGACTGGATTAGCAGGGAAACCAAAAACGACCTGGGTTTGAGCCGCTGCCGCAGTGGGTAAGAACACGAGGGCTAGACTAGCCAGGGCAAGCATCGTGAATTTCATGACAGGTCCCTTCTCAGTAGGAAGTAACAATAAGCAATGAGGCCCAACACCTCAACTGAGATAATAAGGACTCATAAACCTTAATTTCTTTCTCTGATCAAAAATCTTAAGGATCTAGCCATTTCATACATTCAAGTTGATAAGAAATAGCACAGGATACTTCAGTCTTGATCGCCCCTAAAGCTTATCGTTAACTGAGTTAGCCGTGTAACCTAGGTAACAAATATCAGCATGGATGTAACGGGACGTAAACCTAGCACAAGACATGTAACGCTAGCGGGTAGCGCCGACAACGCTTATTCCATAAAGCCCTAGGATTTAGAACTCAGCATTGGGCTGGGCTACCGTCTCTTCAGGCAGGGCTTGAGACAAGGCTGCAATGTCATCGTCTTCGGCAGGCAGGCAAACCTTGGTTGCCCAAGTCCCCTCGTACTGGGTGACCCGCAAGGTGCGGCCCGGTTCAATTTTCATGCGGTTGATCTTGTCTTTGGATAAGCTAGTCACCAATTGTTCGCCTGTGGGAGATACCAGGCCCAGCTTATTCTCTTCCACCACAATCACTGTTCCTTCAAAGACCCGACGGACACGGGCTGAGTTTAATTTAACGATCTGATTATTGCCATTGACATCAAACCCGACTAAGCTGCCTCGACGAAAGGTTTGCGTCGCGTTGTTGGCAGCCACTTTATAGGTTCGAGCGGTGCCATCAATTAATCGCACCGACAGCTGATCGCCTTTTAAGGAACGGACTAATCCGTATTGGCTCAAAATCTCGGTTGGTCGAACGGAAGGCGTTGTTAACGCAGTTTGAGACGTGTCGGGAGCTGGGGCGGGTGGATTGACGGGTATCGTCACGGACTCAAACGGCCCCAAAACCTCGGCATCGCGAGTGAAATGATTGGCCATAGATGCTGAGTCTTCTGTCACCAGATCGCTGGCTTGGGCATGGCTGGCAACGGTTGCACTGATCAGTGCCAGACCAATAATGGATGATGAAGCGATAAATTTTACCAGCATTTCTTTTCCGCCGTGACCAATTTAAAGGTTTACTTAAAAATTGCGATAAAACTGAATTTTGGGAGGGAGAAATTGTTAATAATTCCTCAATTTTTCGAATTTGAAGCAATTTTTTATAACCAAAGAATACCCTATTCAACATCGGAGCAGCAAGGGATTAATGGGGGCTTCAGGATACAGAATTGGGGGCGAAATTCATTTTTTACAGGTATATCCCGAAATTTCGGGGTTCCTTAGGTGTTTGACTCTTGTACAAACTGATCACAAAAGCTTAAAGAATTGCGATCGCATTTTATGGGACCTTAATTAGCAACACGGCAGATCGAGTTTGTCTCACCTCTGCTAGATTGCTCTAGACACTGGTTAACAAGGGCTATGTCACAACCCACGATTGAATCCATCCTCCAAGAACAACGCCTGTTTCCACCGCCTGCAGACCTGGCGGCCCAGGCCGAGATCAAAAGTGCCGAGGAATACGAGCAGCTGTATGCCAAAGCAGAAGCCGATCCTCAAGCCTTTTGGGCTGAACTGGCAGAAAAGGAACTGGACTGGTTTGAGAAATGGGATACGGTGCTGGACTGGCAGCCCCCCTTTGCCAAGTGGTTTGTCGGCGGCAAGCTCAACATCACCTATAACTGTCTAGATCGTCACCTGAAAACCTGGCGACGCAACAAAGCCGCTCTGATTTGGGAAGGGGAACCAGGCGACTCGCGCACCCTCACCTATGCCCAACTCCATCGAGAAGTCTGTCAAACCGCCAACGTGCTCAAGCAATTGGGCGTGGGCAAAGGCGACCGGGTGGGCATTTATATGCCGATGGTACCGGAAGCTGCGATCGCAATGTTAGCCTGCGCCCGCATTGGTGCCCCCCATACCGTTGTCTTTGGCGGGTTTAGTGCCGAAGCCCTCAAGGATCGCCTCAACGATGCCGAAGCCAAATTAGTGATTACCGCTGATGGCGGCTTCCGCAAAGATAAAGCCGTTCCTCTCAAAACCGCCGTTGACAAAGCCTTAGCCGATAATGGTGTCCCTAGCGTTAACAACGTTTTAGTGGTGCAGCGCACTAAAGCCGATGTCACCATGGCCTCCAATCGCGACCATTGGTGGCATGAGTTAGTCCCAGCCGCTTCCGCTGACTGTCCGCCTGAACCCATGGACAGCGAAGATATGCTGTTTATTCTCTATACCAGCGGCACCACCGGACGGCCCAAAGGGGTAGTCCATACCACCGGAGGCTACAACCTCTACACCCATATGACCTGCAAGTGGGCCTTTGACCTTAAAGATAATGATGTCTACTGGTGTACCGCAGACGTGGGTTGGATTACAGGCCATAGCTATATTGTCTACGGTCCTTTATCTAATGGGGCCACCTCCCTAATGTATGAAGGCGCACCCCGCGCTTCCAATCCCGGCTGTTTTTGGGACGTTGTGGAAAAATATGGCGTCAATATCTTCTATACGGCTCCCACTGCCATTCGGGCCTTTATTAAACTGGGCGATCAACATCCCCAAGCCCGCGACTTATCTTCGCTGCGGATTTTAGGCACCGTCGGTGAACCCATTAACCCAGAAGCCTGGATCTGGTATCAGCAGGTGATTGGCGGCGGCAAATGCCCGATTATCGATACTTGGTGGCAAACGGAAACGGGAGGCTTTATGATTACGCCCCTGCCGGGTGCCACATCCACTAAGCCTGGATCTGCCACTCGACCCTTCCCAGGGATTTTGGCGGATGTGGTCGATTTAGACGGCAACCCCGTCGCAGACAATGAAGGGGGCTATCTGGTCATCCGTCACCCCTGGCCCAGCATGATGCGTACAGTGTATGGCGATGATGATCGGTTCCGCCGGACTTACTGGGAGCATATCCCTCCCAAAGATGGTAAATATGTGTACTTCGCTGGGGATGGCGTCCGCCGAGATGAAGATGGTTATTTCTGGATTATGGGCCGCGTCGATGACGTGATTAATGTATCCGGGCACCGCCTGGGGACGATGGAGATTGAGTCTGCACTGGTGTCCCATCCCGCCGTGGCGGAAGCTGCCGTGGTTGGTCGTCCTGATGATCTCAAGGGTGAAGATGTGTTTGCCTTTGTCACCTTGGAAAATACCCATCCTCCGAGTGATGAACTGAATGCTGAGCTGAAGCAGCATGTGGTCAATGAGATTGGGGTGATTGCTCGGCCGGGCGAGATTCGCTTTGCCGATGCGTTACCTAAAACCCGCTCTGGCAAGATTATTCGGCGATTCTTGCGCAACCTAGCCAGTGGCGAAGAGATCGCTGGGGATGCGTCCACCATGGAAGACCAAAGTGTTCTAGATAAACTGCGTCAAGGTTCTTAAACACTCACGATAGCTGATGAGGTTGAGTTTATAAGGTCCAATAGACTCAACCTCAAACTTCTCTTGCTTACAGGCCAAAATATTGAACATTTCAAATACCTTGCCCTATTTGCAGGGCCTCTAGATTCTCAGTGCAGATCGGCTGCAATTGTCCCTCACTGAATGGCGAAGCACAGAGTCAACCCATCACCCAAACCTCGTAGGAAAACCTGAGAGTAGGTATTACTGAGCACACATTAAGAACCAAACTTTATCACCGAAATCAACGATATCGTTCCTTCTCTACCCACTGTTCAGCTTCTTTCAAAGTCACAAAACTATTGGGGAAGCGATTATGAAAAATCGTTGCCAGCCCATCCCAATCTCGATTGGCATCAATATCGATACCTGGGGGCATAAATGTACCGCAAATGAGTGGTGGATCCACACCTTCCAGTTGATCACTTGTGAGATTGTGAGCATCACTCAAAACCGTTCGTATTAAAAGAGTTTTGCGGAGATCGGCGTTGATGAGGTCGGCTCCGCGGAGATCGGTGCTTCGGAGATCGGCGCTGCGGAGATCGGTACTGCTAAGGTTAGCTCCGCGGAGATCGGCGCTACGCAGGTAGGCGCTGCGGAGGCAGGATCTACTGAGGTTGGCGCTGCTGAGGTCGGCGCTGCTGAGGTTGGTGTCGATGAGGTTGGCGCTGCTGAGATCGACGTTGATGAGGTAGGCGCTGATAAGGTTGGCGCTACTGAGATCGGCGCTGCGGAGATCGGCGTTGATGAGGTCGGCTTTGCGGAGGTTGGCGCTGATGAGGTTGGCGCTGCTGAGGTCGGTGCTGCGGAGGTTGGTGCTGATGAGGTTGGCGCTGATGAGGTTGGCATTGCTGAGGTTGGCATTGCTGAGGTTGGCATTGCTGAGGTTGGCGCTGATGAGGTTGCATTGATGAGGTTGGCATTGATGAGGTTAGCGCTACGGAGGTCGGTGCTGCTGAGGTTGGCGTTGATGAGGTTGGCGCTGCGAAGATCGGCACTGCGGAGATCGGCGTTGCTGAGGTTGGCGTTGCTGAGGTTGGCGCTGCGAAGATCGGCACTGCGGAGATCGGCATTGCTGAGGTTGGCACTGCTGAGGTCAGCGCTGCTGAGGTTGGCTCTACGGAGATTGGCGTTGATGAGGTTGGCGCTGAAGAAATAAGGCCCTAGTGTAGTGGTAAAAGTCCCTGTTTCCAGGGTATCTGCGTAATGAATAATATCGAGGAGACGTTCGGCTTGCGCACCTTCTGTATCAGGTTCACCACAGGGATAAAAATAGATATCGGGTTGAGTGGTATCGCCTCTACAATAAGGATAGTCCTCTGGTTGCGCAGATGCATGTAGCCTAAACAGAAAAATCATCACGTTTAGCCCCGTAAATACATCTACTTGCTTTAATCCGGTAGGGATCTCTTGGTCTAGCAACTGTATCAGTTTCTTCTGGGGAAGATTCTCATTGGGGGGAGCATCCAAAAATTCGTTTTGGCACCAGCGATCATAGAAATTATTGAGGCGATTAAACAGCCGTACACGGTCAATATCGCTCTCATCCAGTAGCTCCCACAAATAGGCGACAATTTCTTGACTCAGGCCGCCATAACCCAATACGTCATAAATTTGTTCATTCAGTGCTCGTTCATCCAACCGGTACCGTTCACGTTTATCTAACTCCGTCCACGTTTCAAAGGCGATTAGTAATCGCTCTGCAAATAAATACTCACCAAAGCTCTTGTGGGCAAATTCCACTGAACCCCGTTTATCGATTTCTCCAGGTTTTAGATAAAAGGTGGTCAGTAAATTATTTAGCGCTTTGTCCTCGGATTGCCCAGTGGTTTCCTGGGCTTGCTTCAGCAATTCAGCGATGGGATTGCTGCTGTCCTTAAACCGCTGCTTTACCATTTCTAGTCGGGCTGTTTCATTCCCCGATTGCACCACACACAACGCTGCTTCTTGCAGTATCTCCCGTAAATCTTCTATGGTGTCTAACCCTGATAGCCGCAAGTTCTCATCCTGCCGCTGTTTTTCCAATACCCAATTCACCGCTTCTCGATAAATTCGCAGCTTGGCCTGAGTATCCTGATGGCGACCCGTTTGAGTATCGGCAAACATCCCTTGAGTGAGATGTCCCTCTCGATTGAGCCTCGCCAGCAAATACAGTAGCAAAGGCTCACGGGCTAGAGTATCTGTAATATCTTGAGGACAGGCCGCCAAAAACTCCTTGAACTGATTGACCGTATCTTCTCCAAATAGGGCTTGCCATTTGATCAGCCAGCGTTCTCTCAACTGATCTCCCATGGGTTCTAGCCGCACCCGCTCCAAGTCTTTAATTTGAGTGATCAGCCGATCAATGCCCTGCAGTGCTAACGGTCGTCCAGTGACCAATAGCTGATGATGGCTACGCCGCTGAAAATCCGTTACTTGCTGCAAAAACTCCTTTAAACCACCCGTAGCCCGCCCTTCTAACAAGAGTTCATCAAAGCCATCCAAAATAATCAAAAATCGAGTGTTTTTATCGGCTAGCCAGTTCGATTCCCCACGCACGAAATTCTCCTGCTCTAAATCGGGGCAGTCTTCTAGAGTTTCTGTTAGATTGTTTGCCAGTTTCCGTAGGTCTCGTAACCGAATCCGCAAGGGAATAAAAGCATCTCCAAATTCCGAGCACACCCAATTTGCAATCATGCGACAAAATACAGATTTCCCTCGGCCTGCCTCGCCTTCCATAAACATCACCCTGCGGGTCTGGTTGGCTGGCTGGTCTAAAATTTGCCTTGTCCATTCATGGCTACAGATGGGACTAACATCACGTTTTACCTCTCCTTCTTGGGTTAAGGGCTGCACCTCTAGCCGTACATAGATGTCTTGAAAGCTTACTCTGGGGCTACTTTCATCAAAGACCTGCTCCTGGGGAGTGGGTTTTATCCGCGTTTCTAAATACTCGTCAATAGCCGTATAACGTTCTAGCTCTTGCTGTCCACCAGTACGGTAAAACTCAGCCAAGGGTTCCACGCTTTCCCCAGCCGCTGCAATGGCCTCATGGAAATACCGATGACTTCCCCACAAGACTTGATCTGCCAATCGTTGAGCTTGGCTGTTGTCCAGTCCACACTGTTTCAACTGTTCTATCAAAGCTGTTCCAAACTTCTCAGCGAATACAGACTCTCGAAATTGGGTAGTAGCTGTCTTTGCTTCATTGAGGGTCAGTTCAGTTCTATAAAATTTGGAAAGCTGTTTCTCGACAACATCCTTAAGCGATAGCTGCACTAGCTGCGCTTTAATCGTCTCATCCTGTTTTTCCAACACTATTTCTAAACTCTGGAGATAGGCGAGTTGGGCGACAATTGTGACTGAACTCTCGAAAGTTGGCTCCACTTTTGCCAGTTCAATCCCAATTTTCAGCAAGTTAATGCCAACAGATACAAATGGCAACCCAGAAATAGCCAACTTTGTCACTGGCGTATCCAGGGCTTTAATCAGTGGTTCTGCCTTTTGCAAATAGGGGGCAAGCTGTTGAATCTGATCGGCATTGTCCTGCCAAGCTTTTGAAGCATCCGGCAACGCCTTCATGGCTTCAATGCCTTGTTGGGCCACATCTCCCCAAGGAATATCTCGTACATCCGTATTGAGAAAATCCCAAAATCCTCTGAGAGCTTTCATTACTGACCTTTATGATCCTGAGTTCTTCAAGATAATAGCTGTACTTCGCTGAAAAGTCCTAAATCTATTAGGTAGGGCATAGCCAACTTGACGACTGAGTACAAAAACTAAGCGCTCTTTATCAACATCCATCAATATCCCCTAGTTGACTGACCAAACTTCAATCGGTCCTATAGCCAATCGGTTTGTACCTTGAACTCAATCTGCTGTCTTCTTTGCTGCGCTTGTCCATCGCATCTCAACCGGTATCTTTTACCCCTAAAGCACAGATAAGCCTGCTCTCCATACGCCATTCATCACTAGCCCTATCAGATCTGCTAGACTTGACTTGTACGCAAATCTTGTACAACTATGCTGAGTAAATCTCATTCGGCCTCTCACGTGCGCCAAAATTTCTTCAAAGTTCTGGATGAGGTCACCCAAGATCGCAACGTTATCTTGATCGAAAGACGAGATGCCCCAGACGTCGCCATCATCTCCGCCGATGAGCTAACCAACATGATGGAAAGCCTCTACCTGCTGAGATCGCCCCAGAATGCCCAAAGACTGTTTGATGGACTGGCCTGGTCACAAACCCAAGATCAGAATCCACCTGGCGAAGAAGCTGCCGAACAAGCCATCGCCCAGTTGAGAGCAGAGATTGAGCAAGCGTAAATCCAAAATATCGGATCAGCCCCTCACCGTCTTTCGACGATACGCCAATCTATCGCCTCAATTTCGAGAAGATCTCAAAGCTCTCGCTCAAACCGACCCCAAACTCTACGATCGCACCTGGGTGATCATTGATAATACCCTCGAAGATCCGTTTAAGGGCATTGGCAAGCCTGAACCCTTGAAACATATCGGGAGTGATATTTGGTCTCGCCGCTTATCCCATGAGCATCGCATCGTCTATGTGGTCAGGGATGAGCGTATTGACTTTATCCAAGCCAAATATCATTACTGATGAATAGGGTCATATTGATGTGAGCACGATTTGAACATTCAGCCAATGCTAATGGATGGTGATGGACTCAACCGCAATGCGGCTCTGGCTTATCGGCCAAAATATATACCGTCGTTAGATCATTCCAGAGGCCCTGCTCCGTTTGCAGGGCTTCCAGTTCTGCATATAGTTCAGCTTTAATTTTCGCTAGCTCTATTGCGGAAAACCGGGATAGGCCATCACCAACAACCTTTGGAGCAGTAATAGAAGGATTCACCGCAACGCTCTCCCAAATGGCTTTGGCTTGATCTAGCGTTTTATAACTGCCATGTTGTTCGGTATGAATCTCAACCGTTTCAAAACCAGCCTTTTCAAACAACTGCCGACATTGCTCAATCGAACCCAACCGATTGCTAGGCTCTAATTCAAGACCATACTCAGCCAGTACTCTGCGTAACACCACAGCCCCAATATAGGCGGTATCAGCAGGGGTATGGACGGCGATGCGCCCCTTGGGCTTGAGCAACTGATACCACAAACGCAATGTCGAGGCTTTATCCGTCATCCAAGGAAACGTATGGGCACAGAGGATAGCGTCAAAATGATGACTGGGATAGTCAAGGGCTTCAGCATCAGCCCGTTGAACCACGACGTTGCTCAGTCCTAACCGCTGAATTTTGCGCTGTGCTTGCTTCAACATACCTGAAGAAATGTCTACGCCAGTCACATGACCTTGCTCGCCTACAAGTCGGGCAGATGCGATCGCAAGATAGCCTGTTCCCGTACCAATATCTAAAACCGTCTGACCAGCACCAATCCGCGCATATTCCAGCAGGCGGTCACAAATTTGAGGGTGCCACTGCCCCTGGTCATAGCTTCGACTCCTACAATTATAAAAGTCTGCAACCCCTTGTTTAAATTCATCTAATGCAAGTGGTTTCACGTTCAGTCATGATCTACAACTGCTTTCTAGCCTAACGGGAAGTCGAATCCTCAGCACCGCTTTTGATGCGAAAAGCTCTGCGCTGCAACATCTCACTTTGAAACATGAGAAGCCAATCAAATCACAAAGAGGCATACCCGCATCTTTCTAGTTGCTAGTCCATCG
The DNA here is from genome assembly GCF_000238775.2 of Acaryochloris sp. CCMEE 5410. Lineage (NCBI taxonomy): Bacteria > Bacillati > Cyanobacteriota > Cyanophyceae > Acaryochloridales > Acaryochloridaceae > Acaryochloris > Acaryochloris sp. CCMEE 5410. The sequence continues at coordinate 3,367,290 of NZ_AFEJ02000001.1, forward strand.
TCAGAGAATCATTTCGAGGTATCGTCCAATCATCATCACGTGCAATACATCCTACTTGCGGTAAACCGTATACGGTCTATTCGGTGTAGTTTTACCCCATCTCTGCGGGTAATCTGCACCAGATTTTTTGAGGCAGGTCTGTGAGAATGAAATCACTGAAGTACAGGACCTTCGATGAAACAACCCTCCTTGTTTAAGCTGTTTCAAGACGCCTTTCGCCAAGGCCTTCGTCATCCAAAATATCGTTGGGCTCTGATCGCTGGCACCTTGTTTTATCTGGTCAGCCCGCTAGATCTTGCCCCTGATGTATTGCCTATCGCAGGCTGGATTGATGACGGTGTACTCGTAACCTTCCTGATTTCTGAAGTCTGTCAGCTGATGTTGGAAAACAAGAAAAACAGCACCTCAGAAGAAACTGTTGCAGCCACGATTGATATTGAAGCCAACCCCGTTGTTTAGTCGCCCCACCCTTCCCAACTTGCAGCACCGGAGATTTTTACAGATGGAAATGAACAACAAAACCCCCATGAATGCTACATTCTCTCAAATTAAAACTGAAAGCGGAACCCGCAGCCAGCGGATTGCCAAGATTCTCAAAGAGGCCTTTACGCAAACGTCAGCAGAATTGAAAGAAGGGTACACCATTGTTCGTCCTCTCGCTGCTGAAATGTCGGCCACGGTCGCTGCAGACTTGAAAGAGAAACGCCATCAAGCCTCTAGTAATTTCCAAGAGGCTTGGGGTAAAGAAACGGACTCAAAATCAACCTGGGAACGTCTGCAAAGCGTCTTCCAAATGATGGCCAAGGCGATTCAAAAGACCCTCACCCCTCCCCTACAAAAACAGGCCACTCGCGTCGACACCAAATTCACTGACCAGTATGGTGACTCCTACACATCCATGAAGCGCGGACTCCAGTCTCTTAAAAACTGGTACGTCAATGCCACGGATGCTGCCGACCCTGCTGATTCATCCACCCAGCCCGTTCCTCATGACACCGTGACGGTGGATGTGGTCGCCTCCCCTGTAGAGGCTCCAGTTCAGTAAAGCTGTGGGCATGGATTCAGCCCCAAGTCGCTCACTACACTTCCCCCTCCAGATCTTGAACGACCTAACTCTGCCGCTAGGATAGAGTTAAGACTCCCCTCAAGTCTGGAGGGATTTTCTTTGGTTTACCGCTGCAAGTTATGACTTCCCAGACGCAAGCCCATTCTTTAGAAGAGTTATTGGATATGGCGATTGCGATGGTTTCCAACCGGCCTGTGGCCATCGCAACCCAATCCCACACTGACCAAGTCGATAAAGCAGGCCAGCCCTACATTGATCATCCCCTGCGCGTGATGGAAGCGGGCAATACTCTACCTGAGAAAATCGTGGGCGTTCTCCATGATGCTGTGGAAGACTCGGACTTAACCCTAGAAGACCTGGCTGAGGCTGGATTCCCTGAGGAGATTTTGGCCGCCATTGATGCGATGACCAAGCGGGAGCATGAATCTTATGACACCTATTTAGAACGCGTGATGGGGAATGCGATCGCATTGCGAGTCAAAATCGCCGATATGACGGACAACATGGATATTAGCCGCATTTCCCATCCCACGGAGAAAGACTGGACTCGACTGGAAAAGTATCAAGCCATCCTGCCGCGCTTACAGCAGCGATTAAAAGAAAGCACTCATCCCAGGGATTAAAACGGCGTAAAGATTGGCAAAGCCAGTTGCTTCCCCTTCCATCGCGCCCAACAATGGAGTGGAACCTTGCAGAGAGCTGTGTCTTGTTAAAGTTACTCCGTACCTCGATAGCGTTTAGTCGAAAAGCTGGCTTATGGGTCGGCCTTATAGTGGTGTGGTTGGGGGTGAATCTTGCCCCGGCCTGGGCTGCCTCGTCTGGGGACGGTGCTGTGCTGTTTGAAACTTACTGTGCAGGCTGTCACCCTAAAGGCGGCAATATCATTCGGCGGCGCAAAACTTTAAAACTGAAATCTTTACAGCGAGACAGCTACGATACTCTAGCTCCCGTTATCAATCTAATTACCCAGGGACAAAACAATATGCCGGGGTTTGCAGACCAGCTCAATGATACGCAAATCGAAACGGTAGCCCAGTTCGTTCTAGAACAAGCGAGCAACAATTGGAAATAACCCCCTAGAATCAGGAGCAGACGCTTGGACACCATCAAAATAGCCACTCCAGCAGATGCCGAAAATTGTCTGGCGACCCTTACCTTGGCATTCTGCAATGATCCAGCGATTCGGTGGATGTTTCTACAGCCCTCGCAATATGCGCAAGGCTTACCCTTATTTGCTCAAGCCTTTGGCGGTGCGGCCTTTCAGCAGGCCACCGCGTTTTATACAGACAGGTTTGAGGCAATTGCCCTGTGGCTACCCCCCAACACTCAGCCCGATGAAGCAGCCCTGATGGCATTAATTCAGCAAGGCGTTGAGGAAAGCAAACAGCCCGCCCTTGCGTCTATTCTGGAGCAGCTCAGCGGGCACCATCCTCAAGAGCCTCATTGGCATTTAGCGATGATCGGCACCGATCCGATATATCAGGGACATGGCTATGGTTCTGCATTGCTGGCTCACACTCTCGCGACCTGCGATCAGCAACGAAATTCAGTGTATCTAGAAGCCACCAATGCCCGTAATGTCGCTCTTTATCAAAACCATGGCTTTGAAGTTTTGGGTACTGTTCAGGCTGAGAACTCACCCACGCTTTATCCCATGCTTCGGCACCCACAATAACCTCTATAATTAATCTTCCCCCTAGCCAGGAGTGTTATTATGCCTACCCTTGGTGTCAATATCGATCATGTGGCGACGATTCGCCAAGCCCGTCGCACCGTCGAACCAGATCCAGTTGCGGCAGCCGTTTTAGCTGAATTAGCGGGAGCGGATGGTATAACTGTACATCTACGAGAAGATCGGCGGCATATTCAGGATCGAGATGTCGAGGTATTACGCAAAACCGTTCGTACCCACTTGAACTTAGAAATGGCGGCGACGGCAGAAATGGTTGAAATCGCACTTCGTATCCAACCGGATTATGTCACCCTAGTGCCGGAAAAGCGGGAGGAGGTGACCACAGAAGGGGGACTGGATGTCATCGGTCAGCAAACCCATATGGCGGATGTCGTCCAGACCTTACAATCGGCTCATATTCCCGTCAGCTTGTTTATCGATGCCGATGCGGCCCAAATTGAAGCAGCAGCTCAGGTGCAGGCCAAGTTTATTGAACTGCACACGGGGACTTACGCCGAAGCCAAAGGTGAGACCCAGCAGGCCCAAGAGTTAGACGTGTTGAAACAGGGTTGCGATCGCGCTCTTGCTTTAGGACTGCGAGTCAATGCAGGGCATGGTTTGACCTATTGGAATACCTATCCCGTGGCCCGTCTACCGGGGATGGAAGAGCTGAATATTGGCCATACAATCATCAGTCGGTCAGTGTTGGTGGGTTTGGACCGAGCCGTGAGGGAAATGAAGGACGTCATTGCAGGTCGAGGCTAGGTTTATAGGGCCTACCCAGCGTTGGGGCATAAATGACATCGTCAAAAATGAAATACTGAGCTTAACAGGCTTGGTAGAATGACTGGCAAATGACACCTGTCCCTTTCCCCAAGCACCAGAAATTGGTTCATTGCCATAGAGCGATTCTCGATCACGGTGTTTGTCCTGAACCAAACCGCTAACCCCACTCATGAGACATTAGCACTGTGCAAAATACATCCATGCAACAGCATTATTATCATCTCAGGCAACCTGGAACTTTTATGGTGATAGCATCTCAGCAGAAACCCCATAGATTATGCCCCATATCCCTTCCCTAACCCAGGTGCAATTAGAAATTCTCCGTCTTGCGAAAGAGAATAATGGTGAAATGCTTCAACTAGCCTTTGAGTCCCCCGTCATGGGTCAAGGGGAACCCCCCAGCCATCACCCTCCATTAATGCAGGAGATGATTGATCTAGGTCTGCTCGAAGTGCAATCCAGTCGGGTCTATTGCGATACGTCTCGCTTTCAAAGAGATTGCTGGTTTGAATACTGCGCCAATTTAGAGCTGCCATCCATCTATGCTTGGGAATTATGGCGAAAAGAATTTATTGAGAACCAGGAAGGTTCAACCACACGGATCACACCTGGAGAAGAATTTGAAGATTTCAGCTATGTATGGGTACAAGAAATGATATTTCGGGCCATTCAACCCAGCTAACACTGGGATGAAAATGTAGTGTTCGATAGTACGCTAAGTAAAGAGTGAGCATCTGCCACTAAATATTGGAATTGCAGGCTAGAGGCTGTCACTCACCCTTAACGATTCTTGAATGACCTGTAGTGAGATTAATGTGATGGGCAAAAAGCTCTTTAGTCCTGGTGAGATTGTTGAAGAAAGCGGCCAATATCCTGTGGTTGGTCCTAGAGGTGGAGACAAAGGCTACGAAGTAGCGGCTGTCAAAGGCGAACCCTTTCCATCTCTGCCTGAGAAGGGATGGGGATTTGATGCACCTCGTTTAACCCAACCCAGCGAGAGCACTTCCAGCACAGCGATTGTTGAATATACCCCCCCCGAACTCCCGAATCATCGTCCTATTGTTGCCGGGAATCTGGCTTTAGTCCCCTCCGAGACCTTGCCAGGTGGTCGTCCTATTTTGGTCGGTACCCGTCAGGTGAGTAGCTTCGAACATCTACCACATCATCGTCCTGTTTTTCAAAGCGAGTTGAACATAGTAGCGATGTATGGCAACCGTCCTGTGATTAGCTTAGACTCATCCCTCACCCCGTCAGCTTCTTTACCCGGCAATCGCCCCATTGCCGAAAACAACTCTTCTCCCAGCGGGAAGTTGATGGGTTACTTAGATTGATGGTGGATCTGATTGAAAGTTCGCAGTCACGCTAGCAGACTCGACTCAATCATAAGGCCACTTCAGTCTGGCTACAGCAGATCCTCGCCAGCCTGCAGGCCTTTACTATCGCAATTCTCTCAGCGTGGTATAAGCCAGCTTCGGTGGGGTGCCTGGTCGTCTTGTCTGAACACATCACCCATGCTAACGAGAGAGGCCGTCTTAACATCTGGCATCGCTCTGAAATTAAGTCACACTCTATAAAAAGGCATTTGAAATCAGTTATTAATTGTCGCCTTCCCTTTCAGATACCCTGCAGATCAGTAAGATAGATAGGATCTGAGTTAGCCGTTCCTGTATGTTGCTGTCCCTGCGCATCGAAAATTTTGCCCTGATCGACACCTTAGATCTGGCCTTTACGGATGGATTGAACGTGCTGACGGGAGAAACCGGAGCCGGAAAGTCGATCTTGCTGGATGCCATCGACTTGATCTTAGGGGGCAAAGCCCTCAACTCCATGCTCCGCACAGGGGAATCTCGCACCTTACTAGAAGCCAGCTTTAGCCTAACCCCCAGCCTCAATACTTGGCTTGCAGACACCGATATCGATCCCTTAGATGACTTGCTGGTGTGCAGTCGCGAAATTTCGACTCAAACGACCTTACGCAGCCGCTTTCGGGTGAACGGCGTTGTCGTTAACAAACAGCAAATTGCTCAACTCCGCGAGCAACTGATCGAAGTTACCGCCCAAGGGCAAGCTGTGCAGCTAGGCCGGGCCGATCGCCAGCGACAGTGCTTAGATGGCTTTGGGGGAGAGCCGCTTCTCAAACAGCGACAGCAAGTAACGAAGGCTTTTACCCGCTGGCAAAAAATCACTACAGAACTCAATACCTTCCGCCAAAACGAGCAGCAGCGCCTTCAGAATATTGATCTGCTCCGGTATCAGCTGCAAGAGCTAGATGCAGCCAATCTGTCTGACCCCAACGAGCAAACGAATCTAGAACAAGAACTGCAACGCCTAAGCCATAGCGTTGAACTCGAACAACAAAGCTATCAGGTCTACCAGCTCCTCTACGAAAAGGACCAAGGAGATGCTTGTGGCGATCTGTTAGGTCAGGCCGAAGCCATCTTGGTGGATATGAGTCAGTATGATTCGCAATTGCAGCCTATCCTAGAACTGGTACAGCAGGCCCTGACCCAGGTGCAAGAAGCTGGCTCACTCATCAATGCCTACGGTAATACGGTTGAAACGGATCCTGAACAGCTGCAATCCGTCGAAACTCGGCTGATGGAGCTAAAGCAGATTTGTCGCAAGTATGGACCGAGTTTAGAAGATGCGATCGCACATCACCAAACCATTCAATCCCAATATGCAGACCTGACAGGCGAAGGCCAATCCTTAGAAGCGCTAGAGCAGACAGCAGCCGAGTATAAAGCTAAGCTCCAGCAAGCCTGTGCCAAGTTAACCGCCCTGCGCCAGAAAGCAGCCCAACAGTTAGAAGCCCGCATCTTGCAAGAACTCAAGCCCCTCGCCTTAGATAAGGTGCAATTTCAGGTGGGATTACAGCCCATCGATCCCACCCAACATGGCGCGGACCAAATCCAGTTTCTCTTTAGCGCCAACCCCGGTGAAGCCCTACAGCCCCTATCTGAATCCGCCTCAGGGGGTGAAATGAGTCGATTCTTATTGGCCCTCAAAGCCTGCTTCTCCCAAGGAGAGGGCGTGGGCACCCTAATTTTTGATGAAATTGACGCTGGGGTCTCAGGGCATGTGGCCCAAGCCATTGCCACCAAGCTATACCACCTCAGCCAGAACCATCAGGTGCTCTGCGTTACTCACCAACCCATGATTGCTGCCATAGCCGATGCCCATTTTCAGGTGCAAAAACAGGTGGTCACTCAGGGTGCAACATCAGCCCGCACCAAAACTGCTGAGCGGACAGTCGTACAGGTCACTTCCTTAGATGACCAACAGCGACGACAAGAATTAGCAGAAATAGCTGGGGGCCAAACTACTCAGCAGGCCCTTACTTTCGTGGATTCACTCTTGCAGCAGGCGGGACAAGTACGCCAAAGCTATGCCAACGGCAAAACCGCAACCCAGTCGAAAAAAGCCAAAAAACGGGCTGTTAACTCTGCTTAGTTCTGTATCAGGGGCCTAGACGCACGTAACGAAAGTGCACCATCTGTAACGGCTATGCGTCCTTATGCTTGCATTCAGGGCACTTTAAAGATACGAACCCGCTGCCAATTTTTACGTGTAACTTTCCCCCGCTAAGCCCAAAGAAAACACTCTTTTGGGTTTACAAATCGACCGATGTTTTCACTATCTTCTGTCGCTGAATCTTCATGGTCTCTGAACGATTGTCACAAGCCATACAGGCTTTGGAGCATCATCCTCAACACCTTCGTATTCGCAAGTTACTGTATTTTGTTGGTCATCAGCATTGGCCTAGCGATCGCATCTCGCAAGACCTGATGCAGCTCGATGTCTTAGTCCCTATCTTGCTAGATCAGGTAACCACCGCTCAAGATTTAGGCCATTTGTTATCTGAGAGAGCCGCCAAGCTCAATAAATCCAAAACCTATCTACCCATTGCTGACACAATTAGCCAAATTTTGGCTCCCCTCTGTCAGTCCACTCCCGTCCTGCCAGACTATGGGGTACCCGACGCACTCAACCCATCTCCCATCGGGGCAGGAGCCATCTACAGCCTCTTTGACCTAAAAGCAGCCTTAATGCAGTCCACCAACCCGCTGAAAGCAAAAATTCTGATCTTTTCGGCCCTCTACCATCCCTTTAGTTTCAAGCGTCAAGATTGGTTGAACTTAAAGCAGCGCTCTTTAGATAAATTACTGCAAACCCTATTCACCACCTATCCCAGCTTTGCGGCCCTTGAACAGAAGTTGATGCAAACCGCCGATCAGCTAGAAGCCCTCGATCAGAGTCAACAAGTGGTTCATGCCTTACTGCGGGCAGTCCTCCCCCAATACCGGGGTCAATCCCTAGCCACGTTGGAGAAACCAGAGCCAAACGTCATCGACGACTTAGAGATAGAAGATGATATGCTCACTTGCCAATTAGTGCCCCAGGTCTCCTAAGGGATATGAAAGCGAAAGCACTACTTCAACAATATGCCAACAATGTCTTTGACTTTAGTGGTCAAACTCTAGCAGGGTTAGATCTAGCTGGGGCCGACTTAATTGGCATTAATCTGTCGGCAGCAGACCTACGCAATACAAATTTGAGTTTGGCCTACTTGAATCGCGTGGATCTGCAAACAAGCAATCTAACTCAGAGCAATTTAAGCGGGGCTACCTTAACTCAAGCAAACTTAAGCCAAGCGAACCTCACGGATGCAGCCTTGCATGGGGCGAATCTACAACGAGCGGTTCTTTTCAAAGCAGATCTGACCTTGGCGGATCTAACGGATGCCAATCTGATGGAAGCCGATCTGCGGGAAGTAACCCTCCGCAGTACCAACCTGACAGGGGCTTGTCTGCGCAGTGCCAACCTGCGAGAAGAGAATCGCAACTGTGCGGACCTGAGAGGAGCCATACTCGATGGGGTCGATCTGCAAGGGGCTAATTTGCGTGGCGCCGATCTAAGCAAAGTCAGCTTGCAAGGGGCGAATCTCCGCAATGCAAATTTACGAGCAGCGAATTTAGCCGGGGCCGATCTACAGGGCGCAAATCTGGAGCAAGCCTTACTGATTGAGGCCAATCTCCAACAAGCTAATCTCAGTCACGCCACCTTAGCCGATGCCAAGCTGGAACGAGTCAATCTGCAAATGGCTCAGCTCGTCAATAGTGATTTAAGCGATTGCACGTTGGTAGAAAGTGAACTGAGTCAAGCCAATTTGCAGGGCGCAACCCTTTATCGCAGTCGGCTGAATCGGGCCAATCTCAGTCGGGCAAACTTGACAGCAGCCAACCTACAAGAAGCATTTCTGATTCAAGCCTTTCTAGCCAGAACCGATCTAACGGATGCCCATCTCCAAGGGGCGAATCTAACCCGTTCAGATTGGAGTAGTGCAATTTTAACCAGAACAGTTTTAACGGGAGCGACACTACCGGACGGAACAGTTTGCATGAGTCAAACTTGACCCTCATCTCATCTCAATTGCTAGCCCATGCTATGCCACTTCCAAGCTTGCGTTCTTAACATCGGCAGGGGAAAACTGTCTTTGGGATGATAGTCTGCTCACACAGTATTCCATTCATCAACCATGTCCCCCGAAAAACAAGACAAAGTACGAGAGCAGCGGATCACCACGGAGATTGTGGTCGATGCCTATACTGCTGAAGAACAGGCCCTAGGCTGGTACTACTACCTGGAGAGAACCTTACAATTTCCGTTTATGGCAACCTACATGATGCAGCGACGTGGCGCGGCGGAAAAAGAAGCGAAGCCTGTGAAGGTTATTGGTATGGCTGATGAAGAAGAGTGTGAGAATGAGATGTTTGTGGAGGTGGAGTGGGACGGTGATGTCTTGCCTATCCTGCTCGAAGAACTGACTTTCAAAAGTGGAGACGGTGAGCAAAGTGAAAAGATGGCTGCCAAAACTCAAGAAGCGATTGACGATTGGCATTATTGGGTAAACCGAGGTTATGAGTTGTGATCAGAGCTGGTCTGAGTCAAGTTTCAATAGGCTTTATCCATTATGACCAAGATATACGTAAATCCGTTTCAGGCTTAGGAAAGTTGGTCTTAAAGAAATACAGCAAGCAGAGTGTCGTCACAACTGCGACGCCCACTCGCAAGCCAAACCAAGGTTGTACTAGATCTCGATACTCGCTCGCTGTAATTTGTACATTCTTGGCGACAAAATCTTTGGCAACGAAATCAACCATCCATATGATTAAAACACAGAAGTTATTGAGGGAATGGCATACAACTGGGACTAGAATATTTTGAAATTTGTAATATATGAATGAATAAATCATCCCCGCGATAAACAATGTCACTAAGTCATAACGCATGTGATAAACGCTAAATAGCAGAGAAGAAGTCCATAAACCAGATATCATTCCCCATTTGCTTGACCATTTACACAAGACAAATCAGGGTTGTTTTACGTTCCTCCTAGAAAAAATAGGATGGTTCTACTGACCAACAGTAGAGAGACCGATGAGCCATCTAATCGATACTTTGAAGCAAGTCCCGGATTTCCGCAGTGCCCATGGCCGTATTCATCCGTTATGGCTGCTGTTGCTATTGATGGTGATGGGCATGCTTGCTGGATATCAAGGGTACCGTCCGTTAGAAACCTTTGTGAGCGATTATCGCCAGCCTTTAAGTGAGCTATTGGGGCTTGAGAGCCTCGAAGTTCCGTCTCACTGTACCTTTCGTCGAGTGATGAAGGGGCTTGACTTCCAAGCGTTGAGCCACCAATTTGAAGCATGGATGCTCTCGAAAGCCCAGACTCACTCTCCCGATAATTATGCAGCCTCCATTGATGGCAAACGGATTCGTCAGGGGCTTACAGATGCCAAGGGGAAGCAGCGTTTTGTGGGCTTGGTGAGTTTATTTGCGGTGGAAGCAGGCATCACCCTCAAGCTCGAAGCCCTCACTCAGGAGGATAATAGCGAAATCAAAGTCGTGCAGGCACTGTTGGAAACCCTTCAACTCGATGGCTTGCTGATTACCATGGATGCCTTACACGCCCAAAAAAACACTTGAGAAGATTGTGGCCTCGGGTAACGACTATCTTGTGGCGGTCAAATCCAATCAGGGAAGACTTTACGACCACCTCCAGACTTACTTTGAGTGTCTTAAACCCATGGCTGAGCACATCCACTCCGCCCAAAGTAGAGGACGAGATGAACATCGGTGTATACAGGTTTATGAGCCTGTCGGCATAGCCTTACAGGAATGGGAGGCAATTCGCTCTGTGCTTTGTGTCCAACGATGGGGCACTCGCAAAGGAAAGGAGTATCACAATACGGCCTATTACATCAGTTCAGCTGCCACCTCACCCCAGCATTGGCAATCTCTGGTCCGAGAACATTGGGGCATTGAAAATCGGTTGCATTGGCCGAAGGATGTTGTTTTTGGCGAAGATGATTATCGACTCGAAGATGAACAAGCACTGCTCAATTGGTCAGTGCTTAGAACTATTGGGATTAATATCCTGCGGCTAAACGACTATCAATCCCTCAAAACCGCGATGACTAAGCTGGCTAATCGGGTCGATATTATTTTTTCGCTGCTAACTTAAAACAGCCCTGCAAGACAAATGCTCGAAAAAATAATTCTTCAACTATAGGTGCAAGAATAACAGCTAAGACAAAGAATAACGGCATTTCCCAAAAACCATTAAATCCACTACTGTCAACATAATTTTCTACATAGTTGGGAAAGATAAATGAAAGATAGTATAGCGTTATTGAATTAAAGCTCCAGGCAAAAGCCAACTTAACACCTAGTACCCATAATAAATATTTCCAAATACGCTTCCAATTTGTTTTTTTGCTGTTCTGAATCAACCTCATAGGATTTAATCCAGATCTAGTAAATCGCCTAAGAAGCATCACAGTCCAACTAGTCAACCAGATAATATTGATGGCTTCTGAAACCACTAAATTATCCATAGTTTCCTTAGGGTTTAAGCCCATAGCCAGACAGAGCCACCAAAAACTTACATACATTAGACCTGAAAGTGCTAACCATTGGATCAATAGCTGTTCTGGTATATCTATTGTCTTAAGTGCTTGAGAGATGCTACTTTTATCTTCAATCTCATAGTTCACAGACGCTTGAGATTTACTGGGCATCAATAGAAGAATCGAGACACCAAAAATGCTGGCTATCACTAACATTCTCCAATGAAGAGAATAGCCTTTATCTCTTATATAGCTACCACAGCCAATAAATAATATTAGATAACCAATCAATACTAATATTGCAAAAGTCCAATTTAGTGCAGAGGATATCGTATTAGCAGCCTGGCTATCATTGGAAGTCATTGCTCCTAATATTGCTAGGGGAGGGATTTGTATAATCAACCCTAGAATAATCAGTAGAATAGATTTTTCTTTTTTTGTTCTCATACTCTATCTATAAACTCTTTGACTACAACGAGATCATTTCATGCTATTACTAATAACTATTTGTTTCATCAAAGATCACATAATCTATTAACTATCACTAGAAATAGTTCAGTTTACATGCAACACTTATTGATTAATCTCTCGATTAATCTGATCATATAAGTCGGTAAGATTTCCATCATTATTTATGACCAAATTGGCTTGGTTAGCTTTTTCAATTAAAGGCATTTGGCTAGCAATTCTAGCTTCCGCTTGAGATCTAGATATAGAGTCTCGCCGCATTAACCGCTGACACTGCTGCTCGTCGTCACAAACCACCACCCAAATTTCTGAGGCTAAATCCGTCATCTTCGCTTCAAACAGCAATGGCACCACCGCCACCACAATCGGATCCGTGAGTTGTCGTTGAGCAGACAAGATTCGCTTTCGCACATAAGGATGAATTTGGCCTTCCAGCCAAGCACGTTCAGACTCATCATTAAAGACAATATTGCCCAGTTGCTTTCGATCTAGAGTGCCATCTGCCAGCAGCATCTCTGGTCCATAACGTTGGGTAATATTGGCTAACGCCACCGAACCTGGCTGCACAGCATCGCGGGCATAGATGTCGGCATCCAAAATGGGTAGCTTGTATTTCGACTCTAGATAAGCAGCCACGCTGGACTTGCCCGTCGCAATGCCTCCCGTCAACCCAATAATTCGTCGAGCCATTTCCTGTGCTTTGTCAACAGACTGCTTGCTAGATTTTAGCCCTTCCCTTCAGGCATTGATTGGGTCCTGGTACAAACCCAGATCTCATTGAAAAATTTATCACTCGGTTTGCTCACTACAACACATTGAGGGTGGAGATAATTGCAGGTGCGATCGCACGTACCGATGCCAGTATTTTTATGGGTGGAATGGATTCAGGTGCAGCCATTGAAACCGTCGATGTGGTGACTACGGCAAATACACCGACTAAAGTGGCAGAAGCTATCCAAATTGCCCATAGAGCCCGCTGCATTTAGAGTTGCCTTATGGGTCAAGGGTAAAAGGTCTATTTCTTCTCCTAGGGACAATGGGTATCGCGACGCTATGGGAAGCTATATTTGCCGATGTCGGCGTTGCTTTATTGATAATTCTCGATGCAGGTCGAGCCTTGAAGTAGCTATAGATATATTTGGCCATAGATAAGAGTTGAATAGAAAGCCATTTAACCATCGAGCACATAGATCATAGTTCTGCAGTTCACCCCCAATCAGTCGCTGCTTACCTACTCACTTCACCATATCGATAGACAATGGACATCAGAAAATACACACCAATGACACCAACGAGGCCTTGCCAATATTGCCTAAGTCTCCAACAGGGCAGCGTATTTGCCGACTTCGATATTGATGATAACGGGTATGTATTTCTTGTTCGAATATCTTTTGATGGTTACGGTTGCTGCGGCATTGAAGACGAGACGCGAAAAATGGATGCAGAATCTTCCCAAAAAATGATCGAATGGGTTGAGTCAAACAATGTCAGCCAAGATGCCATGCGTGCAGTGCTCAAAAAATACTTCAATGAGAACAAAGACGTAATTTGGGAGGATGCTTTAGCAGATTATGCATTGTTGTAAGCTTGTTCATCACTGAATAGAATGATTGTTGAAAAGCTAGCCAATTTCTGTTCGGCTACCCCCAATATCGAGAACACTACTTAAGAAACTGATGAATCCAAACCAAGAGATGGGCTAGATCGATTGCCTCATCTAACCTGGCAGGGTTGTTTTACGTTCCTCCTAGAAAAAATAGGATGGTTCTACTGACCAACAGTAGAGAGACCGATGAGCCATCTAATTGATACTTTGAAGCAAGTCCCGGATTTCCGCAGTGCCCATGGCCGTACTCATCCGTTATGGCTTCTGTTGCTGTTGATGGTGATGGGTATGCTTGCTGGATACCAGGGATATCGCCCCTTAGAAACCTTTACGAGCGATTATCGCCAGCCTTTAAGTGAGCTATTGGGACTTGAGAGCCTTGAAGTTCCGTCTCACTGTACCTTTCGTCGAGTGATGATGGGGCTTGACTTCCAAGCGTTGAGCCACCAATTTGAAGCATGGATGCTCTCGAAAGCCCAGACTCACTCTCCCGATAATTATGCAGCCTCCATTGATGGCAAACGGATTCGTCAGGGGCTGACAGATGCCAAGGGGAAGCAGCGTTTTGTGGGCTTGGTGAGTTTATTTGCGGTGGAAGCAGGCATCACCCTCAAGCTCGAAGCCCTCACTCAGGAGGATAATAGCGAAATCAAAGTCGTGCAGGCACTGTTGGAAACCCTTCAACTCGATGGCTTGCTGATTACCATGGATGCCTTACACGCCCAAAAAACACTTGAGAAGATTGTGGCCTCGGGTAACGACTATCTTGTGGCGGTCAAATCCAATCAGGGAAGACTTTACGACCACCTCCAGACTTACTTTGAGTGTCTTAAACCCATGGCTGAGCACATCCACTCCGCCCAAAGTAGAGGACGAGATGAACATCGGTGTATACAGGTTTATGAGCCTGTCGGCATAGCCTTACAGGAATGGGAGGCAATTCGCTCTGTGCTTTGTGTCCAACGATGGGGCACAAAGCAAAGGAAAGGAGTATCACAATACGGCCTATTACATCAGTTCAGCTGCCACCTCACCCCAGCATTGGCAATCTCTGGTCCGAGAACATTGGGGCATTGAAAATCGGTTGCATTGGCCGAAGGATGTTGTTTTTGGCGAAGATGATTATCGACTCGAAGATGAACAAGCACTGCTCAATTGGTCAGTGCTTAGAACTATTGGGATTAATATCCTGCGGCTAAACGACTATCAATCCCTCAAAACCGCGATGACTAAGCTTGCTAATCGGGTCGATATTATTTTTTCGCTGCTAACTTAAAACAGCCCTGTCTAACCTGGTAGAAGGATACAGACTATACAAAACATACTCTCTCTATGTTGCAACGGATCTCTCCATTTCTAAACTGGAGCATAGAAAGTGACCTTACCCTACTTGATAGAGATGCAGTTCCACTCGCCCTATGAACTGGTGAATCATGACCACTTTGACGCCGAAAACCCACCTAGCCCTACTCCTTATGAGCTTTCTTACATGGGGATTTTTCGTTCTCTTAGGCTTACCTGACTATTACCAAAGCTGGCCTTTCTCCGCCAAAGTTGCCGCCTGTATCGCAGTCACACTTCTCTACATTCCATTGGCCCCCTTCATCTTGAAGCGAATGGACAACAAGCAGTATGTCAAGAACTCCCTCTGGCTAGCCCTCTATTTAACCGTGCCACTGTTTATCTATGACTATTTGTTTATCGTCTTACTTGGCGGCGACAATATGACTTTTGTCTTTCGGTATTGGTATCTCTCTTTCTTTTACTTCTCTTTCTGGGTTCAGTTTCCATTGACAGCTCGGTTCCTCATGAATGAGTCAACAGAAAGCCCTTGAAAGAAATGGGGAAATATCGGTGTCATTCTGTAGAACAAACTGGTGAAGTGTTTCACTTCAGTCCTATGAATTGCATAGACCTACGTACACCTGACAGAACATCTTTATGACTCACGACTTAAGTAAGATCACTCGTCATGGGGAGGATGGCATCATCACCATCGAATATGAAGGACATGCCATTGACATCAGACTCATATCCGATGGTCAACCTTTCGGCATGGCTTTGCAACTGGCTACCGAGATTATCGAACAACTGCCTGAATATGATGTTGTCGCCAAGAACATTATCGTCAACGACCTTTGTGACATCTACAACAACGGTTGGAATGAATACGACGAAGTACAAGCAGATGGCTCTCTGAAGCTAGTGACTCATCCACCATTAACTACAACCGAGTTTGAGCAGAAATTCTTTTTGACGGGAGTCAATATTACTGGCAATACTGTAGTCGAACTGTTTTATGACAATTCGGGGCTATTCTGGGGGCATGCTGTATTGGTGAAGTCTTTGAACGGTAGTGACTTCAACACGGCACGCGCCGAATTACTCGGATAACAGGGACATTTCAGTATTGTGAAGTGCTGCAACCCTAAACACTACAGCGAGTTACTTGTGGTGTAAGTGAGTTGAGATAGCAGTCTCAACCCACGTATTCAAACTCACACCATCCACCTGAGCTCGAATGACAGCTTGACGATGGAGTTCAGGGGAAATTCTTAAATTGAAGCGGCCAGAGCAAGGTTTATCTGGATCTTTGCCCATCAGTTGGCAATCCGCCAAATAATCTTCAATGACATTGTGGAACGAGGCTTCTAGTTCATCCACTGTTTGTCCATCAAAAGCGATCACATCCTGAGTCCCAACCACGCGGCCAAAGAAGATTCGATCTTCAGGATCAAACTGAATAACAGCTTCATATCCTTTATATTTCATCAGTTATTCCCGCTTTGAGTAGAAAATCACGCACCGCCTGAACCTGGTAGCGCTTTAACTCATTCCCTGGATGTGGGGAATGAATATTTAAGGACATTTGGTTGAGTTCAAAGCGAACCCGAGAACCACTTCCACTAGTAACCTTTCCCTCCAATCCTCGAATTAGACTAACTACATCAGCCCACAATATATTTTTACGAATAGGTGTAGAGAATAAGGCGCTTAGAATTTTTTTCTGTTTATTGTTCATATCCATACAAAACCATTGAAATTTCGGATCCACCAACTTCGATAGACCAGTAATTTGTGGGGCTATGTACAGACCAGCAGTCGATACTTATAGTACTTTTTTTTAGTACTATAAGTCAAGTTAAGCAGATGGACAAAATTAATTACATAGAATTTCCAGGTTGTAAACTACCTGAGTCCTCTTTTTTACATCCATTGATTTGATGTCATTAGTCCGTCCTATCTCCACCGAAAGCTTACGCTTATTGCATCGGATTTATCACTGTAGTCGCCATCATCAGGTCAGACAACGCGCCCATTGCCTCATTTTGTCTGCCCAGGGTTGGAGTCCCTACACCTTAGCCTCCCTTTTTAGTGTGAGTCCTAAACCGTGTACAACTGGCTTAAGGCTTGGAATAACCGTGGTTTTGCAGGACTCTATAATCGCCCAGGCCGAGGTCGAAAACCGATGTTTAATCCCGACCAACAACAGCAGATTTATGAGTGGACTCAGGCATCTCCCATCCAACTCAATCGGGTGCTAGCTCAGATTGAACAGCAGTGGTCAGTACGCGTGTCAAAGGCCACCGTTAAACGCGTCTTGAAGCAGATGGACATGAGCTGGCATCGCTTTCGCCAAGGGACATCAGGCCAGCCTTTATATGCCGACTACCTCGAAAAAACAGCAGTTAGAACATCTCAAGAAACAAGAAGAGAAGGGAGACATCCACCTATTCTTTATGGATGAGAGTGGTTTTTCGTTAGTCCCCTGTATTCCCTATGGATGGCAACCCATAGGGACTTATCTGGAAATCCCGACTCGTTCAAGTAAACGCTTGAATGTTCTGGGGTTTTTGAGTCGACGACAAGGGCTATATGCTTATACATCAGAACAGACCATCACCAGTGAGGTTGTCAGTCATTGCATTGATACCTTCTTTGCTGACGTGGAGGTGCCCACCGTCATTGTGATGGATCAAGCCCCTATCCATACGAGCCAAGCAATCTATGAGATGAAGGCAGAGTGGGCCGAACGGGGAATTACCTTGTTTGAGTTGCCAAGCTATTCTCCCCATCTAAATTTGATTGAGCGTCTGTGGCAATTCATGAAATATCAGTGGATTGAAATGAGTGCCTACTGGGGGTGGTCATCTTTGGTCGAATATGTGGAAAGAGTTTTGAAAACCTACAGCGATGATTATGTAATTAATTTTAGCTAAGTGCTTAATAACCTAACGATCTATCGACTGAGTGGTAGTCCAAGCAGCAAATAAGCAGGCAGCCTGTAACCCACTTCACCATTCTTTTACGAGTAAAGGAGTATTCTAAGTGTAGGTGAGGCCGTTTGCTGGAAAAATCGACTGATGAGAAAGCAATATCGCCATGAACCCTTTTTATTCAGGCTATTACACCGAAAATGAGCTGAGAGGCTTTGGTTTCAAATCCGTTGGCCAGAACGTCAAAATAGCCAAAAACTGTACTATCGTTGGCATTGAAAATATCGCGATCGGTGACAATGTCCGCATTGATGCCTATTGTTCCATCTTTGCCCATCAGGAAGGCTGGGTTACCTTAGGCTCCTTTATTCATATTGGCGGCTATTGTCTACTATCTGCTGGAGACGGTATTCGCATGGATGACTTTAGCGGACTCTCTCAAGGGGTTCATCTTTATAGCAGAACCGATGACTATACAGGCAAATTCTTAACCAATCCCACCGTCCCCAAGAAATACACCGGCATTATAGGAGGAACCGTCGCCCTGGGCCGACATGCCATTATTGGTTCCAGTTCCGTTATTCTGCCCAATGTTCAGATTGGCGATGGCACCGCCGTGGGAGCCCTGTCTTTAGTCACCAAAAGCTTAGATCCTTGGGGCGTGTATTTTGGTAGCCCTGCCAAAAAACTGAAAAACAGATCGAAACGGCTACTGACCTTAGAAACAAAGTTAACGGCAGAACTGGCAAAGCCCACCAATAGCTTACCCATCTCCCTCTCGGCCATTGGCTAAAGGATGCAGCCGCAGAAACTCAATAACAGCGGGGTTAAAAAGCTCCGCCTCGACCAAGAACGGCCAATGGTTTCCGGGTAGCCGTTCGACTTGAAGCTGGTTGAGATAGGTCTGATAGGTTTTTAAGTTGCTGGCTCGGCGATTAATCCCTTGCTCTGGTTGTACCAACAGAGTGGGAATATCGATAGGCGCGGTTAAACCAGAGACAGCAACGGATTCCTGAAAGATCTCATTCCGGGCAGGCACCGTAAACTTACTGCCCCAACTGCCATCGGCTTTTTGTTCAATTCCCTCAGCAAACACTTGTTGCTGCAAAGGACTCCAGCCTTGAAACTGGTTGAGGGTTTGCGCTTTTGCTTCCGCCACTGCGTAGCTCGGGAACGGCCCCATGCCTTGTAAAAAGGGCAACACCTTATAGAGCAACGGAAATGTAAAATTCACGAATCCCGGCATTTTGTTGATGTAAAACGGATCCACCAACACCATGCTGGCTAACCGTTGCGGTGCAGCAGTGGCCCAAATCGGTAGGAGTTTAGCGGTCCAGGAATGAGCAATTCCGTGAACCTGAGACCAGCCCAAGTGATCTAACAGCGCTTCCAGGTCACCGATTAAGTCGGTAAACGTATATCCTTGCGTCGGTTTGTCACTCTCTCCATGGCCCCGCATATCTAAGGCCACCAGATGATAGCGATGGCCTAATGCGATCGCAAGATCAGACCACACCCGGGCATGATCTCCCAAACCATGGAGCAGCAGCACAGGCTCAGGGCCTGTAAACCATTCCAAGTAGGAGAGTTGAATATGGGGGAGGGTTAAAGTCTTCCGAATGGGTTCCATAGCCTCAATCATCCCTAAGAATGGGGGGCTTTGTCTATCGGTCAAAGAGGACGAACCTCCTACGCTACACTAAAAAGCGTAAGCGGAATATTGAGGAGCCAATGGCTGACGCTGCCAAGATTATGCGCCATAGCCAATTGTTAAATCGATTGGTGATTGACCGCGACACGACGGAAGAATTGGGCCGGATCGATGTGGTCTGGATGCATCCCCCAGCCCATCGGGTCATGGGGTTTATCTGCAAACCTGGTTTTATGACCAAGCAGCGCTATGCCTTTAACCTCAAGCAGCTCTATCGGATTGGCCCGGAAAGTATTTTGGTCTCTTCTGGTGCTGCCGAAACCAATGTCAAAGAAGTGGCCTTGCTAGAAACCCTGATTGGCCTGGAGCTATGGACCGATGCCGGGGAACGGTTAGGCCGGATTATTGATTGTCTTTTTGATCGGCAAACGGGCAATATCACCCACTATTTATTTAAATCTGGGGGTTGGCGAGGCTTCACCAGCGGGGTGTATCAACTCCCCCCTCGGGCGGTGATGAGCTTTGGCCGCAAAAAAGTTCTGGTTACGGCTAAGGTCAGTGCAAACTTGAAGGTATTCCAAGAAGGATTAGAAGATCGACTGGTACAGGTCAGCGATCTCATTAAGTCGGGCTACACCCAAGAACTTGATTCCCTCACCTCCCGCGCCCAAAAGCTGACCCAACAGGCAGAAGAACGACTCCAGAAACTAGCTGAACAAGCCAATGAACAGGTGGAAGCCTTTGGCCAAGCCGAGGAGGAAGAAGACTTCGGCCAACAGCTCCAGGAAAAATCCCAGAAGCTGATGCAGCAGGCTAAACAAAAAGGTCGAGCCCTATGGGAGCGAGTTGAAGATGGTGCTTTTAACCTGACGGAAGAGCTGGCTAACCCGGAAGAATCCCGTCCTGCATCCCGTCCAAATGTGGAAGCGATTACCCAGGAAGATGTCATTAAAAATATTCCCATCGAGGACTTAGAAGATGACGAACCCTGGATCTGAGGCCAGTGCCCTGCTCACCCGGATACCCGAACCGGAGTTAATGGATGATGATGACCAGGCTCGGGCCTATGCAGAAGCAGACTTCGCAGAGCCGCACAATCATTTTGTTCAGCTCCTGCAAGAGACCTTGCCTGAATTACCAGAGACGGGCACGGCTCTAGACTTAGGCTGCGGTCCTGGGGATATTACCCTACGCTTTGCCCGCGCTTTTCCAGCCTGGTTGGTGGAGGGATGGGATGCGTCAGAGGCGATGCTGAACTATGGTTATCAGGCCATAGCCGCCGCCAAACTCCAAGACCGCATCACCCTGAAAAAAGTATACGTACCTCAAAGCGATACGGCTAGCGATACCAAAAGTGATACGGTATCGTTCCCCCTGATTTTTTCCAATAGTTTGCTCCACCATTTAGCTGATCCAATGGCCCTTTGGACGGAGGTCAAACAGCAATCTGGGCCGGGAACTGCGGTCTTTATTATGGATTTAATGCGCCCCGTAAAGCGAGAAACCGCAAGGGATTTCGTCGATCTCTATGCCCAGGGCGAACCCGAGGTGCTACGACGAGATTTCTTTAATTCACTGTTAGCAGCCTATCGGGTGGATGAGGTACAAGATCAGCTGGCTCAAGCCGGGTTAGAACAATTACAGGTGCGTTCGGTTAGCGATCGCCATCTTATTATTTGGGGACACATTGCCGAGTAAACGTGAGATGCTTGGCATTGATTACCTCCCAGCCCCCTCAACTCAAACCTCGATGTGACCTACATTCTGCATCTTGAGAGGAACACTAGGCCCAGCATAATCAAGACTTATTTCAAAGCGTAAATACAGTGAATATTGGTACCGATTAACTCCACCTCTTGCTCCACATGGACTTGCTTAAAGCCATGGCTGTAGAGAATTTGAGTCAATACAGAGATGCGATCGCTAATATCGTGCACCTCAATAATGATCTGCTTAATTTTTTCCCAATCCCTATCTTCAATGCCATGAATAACATCAAGCTCCGATTTCTCTACATCAATTTTCAATAAATCAATGGCAGATATATTTAACTCAGCCATGAGTTCAGAGACCGTCTTCAACTGACAAGTCACCTGCTTAAAATCGAATGCTTTTTTAGCCATGTGAGACAAGACAAAATTCAAGACTTGGCCTGGCATTTTGTTCAGAAGTTTCAAGAACAATGGAGCATTCTTAGGTAAATAATTGAGGGTACGGATAAAAGCACGCTTAATCATCCTCTGTTCTGCACCATCATAAGGATAGATAGAAGAGAGAGCAGAGCCACCAGAAGAGTAAGAAAATTCCGCTACTTTATTGGCATCCGATAAGCCGAATGGCAGAGTATAGATCTTCTGAGTACTCAAACTTTGAACATTGAGGTCTAAAATTTCATAGGTCTCTGGAATAGGTTCAAAAGCATAAACACTAATATCTTCCCCCAATAAATCATGAAGCATGATCGTAAGGGATCTACAAATAAATAAGGTACCCATCAATTGGGCACAATCTTGATATCCCATTTGGGTAACGCTTCAGAACATAGCCATTGTTGTTTGTAGGCTTCTAGCTCATCTGAGGGCACAGTAATGTTCTTTTCATAGGTGCCCTCAATCAAATGAACCAAAGGCTTCAATCCATTCCAGGTCATATTCGATGCCCACTGGACAGCCGTATCAATGGAGTTGAGGATAGTGCCATTCCAATATTGTTCCAAGGCTGCCCAACATCGCTCAATCGGATTGTATTTGCTGTGATAGGGCGGATAGTAAATCAGATGAACCGATAATCGTGTCATTTGGACAAACTCAACCATACGCTTGATAAATTGTGTGCGGTTACTGCGCACTGCAGAGCCGCCATCAAGGTTAATTTCTAATCCCTCTATCTGAGGATAGTTATCGTGATGTTCGCGCCACCAAGCCTCTAAACAATCAACAATAAAATCAGTAGTTTCAGCAGACTGACCAAAGTAAATTGACAGTTGCCCTGCGAGCACATCGAGAATCCCGAAGGGTACCAAAATAGCGTCCCAATGGTCATCATGGTCATTGGCTTTTGTCGCGTCTAGGGTACGAGCTTTGCCGCCACGAGAGAGGTTGCCAATTTTAACTTTGGCTTTGCTATCAATCGAGATGCGCAATAGGTTGGGGGCCGCATCGGCAGCATAATTGGCTTGAGCGATATTTGCGAAAATCGCATCGGTTTGCGGCAGTTTTTCAGGGGTTTAACTTTTTGGGTTTTTAAGCGATAACCCATTCGATTCAATAGATTGCCGATGGTTTGACGGGTTGGTAATGCCTCATCGCTGTAGCCTTTCTCCTCAATCAATGCCTCACGCACGGCCCTGGCACTGATACGGGTGTAGTACAACGTTGATTTGAACTTCGGATCAGCTTGGGCTTCACCATCAACTAAATCCCGAATGTCAGTTGCTAAATGGGGTAGTTTCGTTTCGCTAAGCTGACGACCTCGGGCTTGATAGTTGTCAACGCATCTAATGCCAGTCCGTCGTTCATCAAGGCCCAGTTGAACACTGGTACGTCTCCAACCTAAATGACGCTCAGCTTTGCGGGCAGAGCCGTCCAGGTAGTCTTCAGCCACTTTTGCCATGAATGCTCGCTTGTGTGGGCCTGTCAGTTTCTTGGCGGCATCTCGAAACGTCTCTTTTATAGGGGCATCTAGCATCAGATATCCTCAAAACAATCGGTCAATCATGTATTGACTTGTTTCTTAGATTCGCAGGTACTTTATTTCTTGGCAAGTCCCTAAATAGGCCAATATTTGCACCCACATCAAATATCAGATCACCTTCCTTCACGGTAATACCATGCTTTAAATACTCAGAAACATGAAGGTATAGGATATAGGCTTCATTTTTATCAAAACAATAGACCTGGCGATTGTTGGGAAGTGTTGTAGATTTCATTTTGCTGAATCTTTGAGTCAGGGCACAAATATGCGGGTGCCCCCTTCGCACTTTATTAGTTTACGAAGACAAGGGCATATAGCGAGAAGATAGCTGAACCACCATAAAATGCCATAGCAATCCAGTAACAGGTTGGCTCTTGATGACGGTGTTTTTTATGAGCCCACTTACCAAACTCGAACGTCCGCCGTCCACCGCGCACCCAAACAGAACCCGAAGTAAATCCATCCCACAGTAAATAGCTTGTCGAAAGCAGCAACACGGCAAATAGAATTTTCTCCACTATGACTTCTTGCTCCTCAACAACCAAGAATGCCGTTGCATAGTGCAACGGCATTCCTATATTGCCCAATCAACCTGGGCACTGATTTAGTTTTCAGGCATCAAACATCTGCTGTTAAGCAACACACAGATAAACACCCAAGCTGGTAACAAATCCGCCCATAAACAATTGCGCAAGACGAGCATGGCGCTGAAACATTTGCTGGCAAAACAGACCTAGCCCAATACCGCTCAAATGGAGCAGGGCAGTAGCCACCACAAACCCCAACCCATAGGACAGACCTGACGCCGAGGCTGGCATCTCTGCACCGTGAGCATAACCATGGAGCAGTGCAAATAACGCCACAATGGCAGCACTCTGGCCTATGGGTAGACGAATGGCAGCTGTAATCAATACCCCTAGCATCAGCACAGAAGAAGCAATGCCTTGTTCAGCAAAGGGAATGGCTAATCCGGTGGTGCCAATAAAGCCACCCACAATCATGACCGACACAAACGTTAACGGAACAGCCCATAAAGCTCGGCGCTCCATCTGAGTCGCCCATAGCCCCACGGCGACCATCGCCGCAAAGTGATCTAACCCCCCAATGGGATGGGTAAAACCATGTACAAATCCCGCACCATGACTGCCATCAAAATGGGCTTGGGCGCTGACAGGCACCAGCACAATTGCTAGTAACAGCGCTGGCAGCAGGAGTTGCGATAATCGAATGCTTTTACTCGTCCATCGCAGCGAACGAACCATCTTATTCACAATCTGTACCTCGCAGATATGTTGTAGAAAAGAATGCAATCAAGGGTATTCTGGCTTGTGGTTGAGCAGTATCCTTGGCCAGGGCATTTGGCACTTTTATATGGCTAAACACCTTGCAACAGACCTGCACAAACAACTTACAGTTGCGGGACAGCGTCGGGATTACACCGAACTTTCCCCAGTTGTTTGTCAGCCTGCAATGACAGATTTATGCCAGGCTTGACAACAACCTGATGGGTTGCAAATAGCCCTCCAATTCATTGATTGTGAGGTGAGTATATCACTATTACAAAACCCTGTAGCTAAGGATTCATAAAGAATATGTGCGATAGATTTGGAACGTATTCGAAGCTGTAAAGAAACTGCCATGTTAGAGCATGATGTTGTAATCGTTGGGGGTGGTTTAGCAGGGTGCCGTGCTGCCCTAGAAATTGCTCGAAAAGCCCCCGAACTCAATGTGGCAATGATTGCCAAAACCCATCCGATCCGCTCCCACTCCGTTGCGGCCCAAGGGGGCATTGCCGCCACCCTCAAAAATGTGGATGACCAAGATAGTTGGGAAGCCCATGCCTTCGATACCGTCAAAGGCTCCGATTACCTAGCCGATCAAGACGCCGTCGCTCTCCTCACCCAAGAAGCCCCAGATGTTGTGATTGATCTAGAACATCTAGGGGTTTTGTTTTCTCGCCTAGACGATGGCCGCATCGCCCAGCGGGCCTTTGGCGGTCACAGCCACAATCGCACCTGTTACGCCGCTGACAAAACCGGCCATGCCATTCTGCACGAGCTGTACAACAATATTCGTCGCTACGGCATCACCATTTACGACGAATGGTACGTGATGCGGCTGATCCTCGAAGACAACCGGGCTAAAGGCGTGGTGATGTATCACCTCCTAGACGGCGAGCTACAGGTTCTACGGGCCAAGGCTGTCATGTTTGCCACGGGCGGCTATGGTCGGGTCTTTAACACCACTTCCAATGACTTTGCGTCTACGGGGGATGGGTTATCGATGACCGCCCTGGCGGGGTTGCCCCTGGAGGATATGGAGTTTGTTCAGTTCCATCCCACCGGCTTATACCCCGCAGGCGTTTTAATTTCCGAAGCCGTGCGAGGAGAAGGCGCTTATCTGATCAATAGTGAAGGGGATCGGTTTATGGCCACTTATGCCCCTAACAAAATGGAGCTGGCCCCCCGCGATATTACCTCTAGGGCCATCACCACAGAAATCCGTCAGGGGCGGGGTCTCAATCTCGATGGCAGTGCAGGTGGCCCCTTTGTCTACTTAGATTTGCGACATATGGGACGGGAGAAAATTATGAGCCGCGTCCCTTTTTGTTGGGAAGAATCTCACCGTCTAGCAGGGGTTGATGCGGTTACTGAGCCGATCCCCGTACGGCCAACTGCCCACTATTCCATGGGGGGGATTCCCGTGAATACGGATGGGCGGGTTCGCAATAGTGCCGATGGCTTGGTGGATAACTTTTTTGCAGCCGGGGAATGTGCCTGTGTGTCGGTGCATGGTGCGAATCGGTTAGGCAGCAATTCTTTATTGGAATGCGTGGTGTATGGTCGACGCACTGGGAGTGCGATCGCAACCTATGTCCAAGATCAATCTCTACCTAGGGTGGATGAAAAGCAGTATCTTCAAGAAGCCCAACAGCAGATCAAAGCATTGTTAGCTCAATCTGGAGATATCCGCATTCACGATATTCGCCAGCAGGTCCAAGATTGCTTAAGTCAACATTGTGGTGTTTTTCGCACCGCCGATATCATCCAAGCAGGCTTAGAACAGCTCCAAACCTATAAACAGCAGTATCCAAACATTCGCCTCGATGACAAAGACACCCTTTGGAATACTGAAATTATCGAGGCCCTGGAATTACGCAACTTAATGGTCGTCGGGGAAGTGATTATGACCGGTGCCCTACAACGTAAAGAAAGCCGGGGTGCCCATTCTCGTGAAGATTTCCCTACCCGCAACGATGATCAATTTTTGCAACATACCCTAGCCTATTTTTCTACAGCCGGGATTGAGCTAAAATACATGCCCGTCAATTTAAACCAATTTGAGCCTCAAGAGAGAAAATACTGATTTATATCCGCAAAAGTATCTTGTTATTCGCTTCGATATTACCCATCATCATTTTTACTTGCGAATTGTTCTTCTCAATAGCTTTATCTTTAATCTCTTTTAGCTGATCTTTGGCCACAGAAAAATGGGTCACAAATTGTTGTGTTCTTGTCCGTATATTTACGGACAGCTCGCCCGAATCTCAATGTTAGGTTGAGCACAGTAACACTGTTATTTAGAGGGTTTGAAGCTTGCGTTATCTCTTTTCTCGCCCGCCAACATAGTTGTATCGTTGTCCAGATTGTTAACAACTGATGGTGTATCCATGTTGTTGACAGTAGCTGCCAGCAGCCATTTTTTATCCCCATGAAGTTTGTGATTAGCAAACTATATGGGGCTTAGTTTTTATGCGACTTAACTCAAAGCGTTGCATGACCCATTTCTTGGACTATGTTGCCCCGCCTTGAGTTGCGTCTGATCATCCCTTTCTACCAGCACCATGTTTTCGCTTATCCCTAGCTATTACAGACTCCGGCAATACCCCGAGAACGGTTTGACCCTTTTAGAGCTACTGGTCAGTGTTGTGATTGTGGGTATTCTGTCTGCTGTAGCTGTGCCATCCATGTTTCAGCAATCCCTGAAAGCACGACAAGCTGCTGCTAAAAGCTATATTGGCTCAGTCAATCGAGCCCAGCAAACCTACCGGTTAGAATTTCCAGTGTTTGCGAATAGTATGGCCAATCTCGAAATTGATTTGCCCCTTGCATCGGATCAATATACCTTTCAATTTGGCATTACAAACTCTACGCTGGGAGAATTTCAAGCCATCCCCAATAACAATGATTTAGATGCGATCACAGGCTGTGTATTTGCGACGATTGTTGTGGGATCTTCTGCAACCACTACTAGCTCGATGCTAGAACAGTCTGGGGTAGGGGGAGCACCTGCAGTCCCACCGTCCTGTTGAGATCTAGCGTTTCAATATTGTAATCATCTCGGATGGTCAGGATCGGTTGTTCAAGGAGTTCCGAGAAAGACCAATCGGGACTGAATAAGTCCTGACGAACAGCCGTTCCTTGTACAAATGCTTGGATGACTAAGCTAGGGATGAAATTGTTTTGGCTCGGGTCTAAAATGCCAAGGGTTGTGAATTCTAAACCCAGGTGGAAATCCAACACGACTTCTAGCAACAGCTCAAACCCAAATTGACTACCACTCATACCCGCCTCAAAACCGGCCACCACAATTTCACCCACGGGGCTAGTATCAATACCGGATAACACATGAATCAGATCATGAGGCACCAAGATATCGCTAAAGCTTTTCTTTTCGCCAGGTAAGGGAAAGTTGAGATCGCGATAGTACTGATACAGAGCTTTTCCCAACGTGCCTGCGGGTAACTCCCCTAAAGCTTGATACTGCTGGGCCGTCTTCGGATCACCGATGTATTGATGCATGGCACTAACAATACATCCCAGTTTTTGCCACCACCTGCCGGGTAAAAGTTTGACAAGCGATCGCACAGAGTAATCCCACAGCAACCCTCGCAACTGTCCTTTATGCACCTGTTTTAGACTTTTCAATGTGTGGGGCTGATGTGAACAAGCCTGGGCAAACTGCTGCACTAACTCCACTTCAGCCGTTTCCACCTGCATCGATAGGTAGGGCATCAGAATTAGAAATTGCAGAGCCAGTTCTTGATGTCTACCTATTAATTCACGGCCCATTACCTCTGGACTAATAATAGGTAGGTTCTCAATCGACCCTTGCCATTGGAGCAGATGATCTTGAATTGCCTGCATCATGTCTTTAGCTAAAGGATGCATTGGCCGTTGACCCTGAAGCGTGGCAACGGTTTTTAGACTGGATAGCAGTGTGACGGACTGGTGCTCATTCCAAGCCATTCCCTGAAAGTAAGGTTGACTGGGCACTGGAGTAGTCTCAGTAATAGGGCTGACGGGCGTAGCGATGGTCGACATAGTTGAAACCCTAGTGACGATATATTTATATTGACCGACTGGTCGGTCAAATGTCAAGTAGAAAGATGAAAGCCCTACAGTAAACGACGCAGGAACCGCTATGATGACGCCATGAGCCCTAAAATTGTTGACCGAGAAGCTAAACGCCAAGCGATTCTGGCCGCTGCGATCGCAGTCTTCGCCGAGAAAGGGTATCACGCTACCAAAATGGCCGACATTGCCCACAAAGCTGAGATGGGCAAAGGCACCCTTTATGAGTATTTCCGCACCAAGGAAGAACTTCCCAAAAGCATTTTTGGCCTGATGCTCGAAGCATTCGATCAGGAAATTGCGCAACTAGAGCAAGCTCATACTGATCCTGTGGAAGCAATCATGGCCGGAATTCAACTCTGTTTTCAGGATCTAGATGAATTTGCTTATGTCACTCCCTTAGTCTTCGAAATTCTAGGCAATAAAGATCTGGATCGGTCGATTGGGTTAAGTGAGGACTTTAAACAATGGCTGGAGAGCATCAATCAGTTCTTTATTGCTCAGATTCAAGCCGGTCAAGCCCAAGGGCAAATCTCGTCAAAGCTCTCTGCCCCCATTTTTGCCCGCATGCTGGTCAGCATCTTAGATGGGATGGCAACCCATTATTGTATGTTTCACTTTCAACCCGACTTTTTTTCCGCTCAAGTCAACGTCCTAGAGGATATGGTTCGTTCTTACATTAAAAACTTGAGAACTGACACCAGCACAAAGGTGTCTACCTAGCGTTTGTCCAAGCCCCAACTGAATACCTCTGTTCCGTTGACGCTATGGTCCCAATTCAAGTCTTCACACCGAGCTTATTCCCAATTGCAGCTAGAAGACTGGCTGAGAGAACCTTCTGTTGATTAGTACCTGGCTAGGCTATCGATTTGTTTACACGCCTAATTTTTATTGTGTCAGAGTCAAACCCCAGTCAACTTATCAATATGATAAGATAGTCTGTGACTGACCACAAAAAATAAATAGCCACCATGCACAACTACAATCCCATCAACATTGATGCGTATAATTTCCGACTCTCGCCTCCGAGCAGCCTCTGCAAAATACCCTAATGCCCAGCCCAGTGTCAGAGCATGGATCAAGATTACAAAATTTGCTAATTGGCACAGCCTTGACGATACTCGTCAGACTTTTCCGAGTGCGGATCTAGTCGGTAACTTGACCGTCTTTAACATCGCCGGGAATAACTATCGACTCATCACTCTCATTGACTATCGACAACGCAAAGTATTTATCCGTCACTTTTTAACTCATGCCGAATACGACAAAGGCAGATGGCAAGATGATTCTTGGAACCAATAATGCCGCTACCTACGAAAGCTTGATACAAGAATTTATACCCCGACCTATTCACAACGACCAACAGCTTGAAGCTGTTCAAATGAGAATTGACGCCCTAATAGATTTAGAACGTGAACTCACCCCCGATGAAACGGACTATCTAGATCTTTTAGGCACCCTCGTCTGGGAATATGAGCAATCTTTAGAAGCGCTTCCCGATATCTACGGGGTGGAGTTACTGAAAGTTCTAGTTGAGGACAGAGGACTCAGACAAAAAGATCTAGTGCCTATCTTTAAAGCTGAATCGATCATCTCAGATATTTTTAAGGGACGTAGACAGCTAACAACAAGACATATACAAGAATTAGCAGCCTATTTTTCCGTGTCTCCCGCAGTATTTTTCCCTCTAACTCCTTAAAGCAAATGCTATGGCAGCTAGGGATGATCTGGAAAAAACGAAACCTTGAGTGGATGAATTCTATAAAACAAGAACACCACTGACCAAAGAACAGCTTATTATGAAGGAACATTAAGACAACCGTTTTCATTAGTTTGCCATGACCACTCAGGTACCCATCAGTCCACCCCTTGACATCAAAACTTGGATTTGGCAAGGTCATCAGATCAAATACACCGTCAAAGGCACCGGACAGCCGATGGTTTTGATTCATGGCTTTGGTGCTTGTATTGGTCACTGGCGCAAAAATATTCCGGAGCTCGCCGAAGCCGGATATCAGGTCTGGAGCTTAGATCTACTGGGGTTTGGCGACTCTGATATGCCCGCCATCGATTACTCCCTAGAAGTCTGGCAAGACCTATTCAAAGACTTTTGGGAAGAATTTATCCAACAGCCCGCCGTTTGGGTGGGAAACTCCATTGGCGGGTTGTTGGTATTGATGATGTTGGCCGACCATCCCCAAATGTGCACCAGTGGTGTATTGCTCAACTCCGCTGGCAGTATGAATATTCGGCGAGAAGAGGCGATTCTGCCCCTACGAGTTGTAATGGGGCCGATGCGGATGATGATGCGCTCCAAACTGTTCGGGCCATTCTTCTTCAATCAAGTCCGAGGTAAGCGAGCGATTCGCAACTCCCTGTCCCAGATCTATGGCAACAAAGAAGCCATTACGGATGAATTGGTAGAGATGCTGCATAATCCATCCTGTCGAGAAGAAGCCTGCCATGTCTTTCTGTCTGTTTTAACTGGGCCTCCCGGACCTCGTCCAACTGAGTTACTGCCTCGAATTAAGCAACCTCTCCTCTTGCTGTGGGGTGAAGATGATCCTTGGGCTGCCCTGCGCACAGCGAAGGTCTATCGGGATTTGAGTGCCGATCCCAATGCCGAGCCTAAAGTCACCTTTGAAATTATTGCCAAAACTGGCCATTGCCCCCATGACGAGCGTCCAGAAATCATCAATCCGATGATTATTAAGTGGCTAAAGAATCTGCAGGCAACTTAGGACTGAAAAGTAATTAATACCGAGATTTCCGCCGTCTCTTTCAGCGATCTGCGTTTGCATCCGCCCCCTAAATCCCCCATTCTGGGGGACTTTGAGGCCATATCTAGGCTGAATATAGAAATTGGAATCTCTGGGGTTGTTGAGGTTCAACTCTGTTGCAGAACTTGTGGGGGATAATCAGGCAAGTCCCCCACTGGTGGGGGATTTAGGGGGCCATCAGTGGCTTTAAGGCTATGGAAGATAGGGGATGGAGCTGCATTCAGCAATAATTTCCGGTGTTCTTTAGTTCGTTACCCTTAGAGCATCTGGCCATTACTGGCAATCACATCTTTGTACCAATACGCAGAGTCTTTGAGCGTTCGTTGTTGAGTCTCATAGTCCACGTAAATCAGGCCAAATCGCTTGTCATAGCCAAAGGCCCACTCGAAGTTATCCATAATCGACCAGAGGAAATAGCCTCGGGCTTCAATACCATCTTTGATGGCTCGACTATAGGCTTGCAGGTATCGAGCCAGGAAATCGATGCGTTGGGGATCATGGACTTGGCCATCTTGATGAACCCAGTCGCAGTTCGCCATGCCATTTTCTGTAATCACAATAGGCAGTTGATACCGCTCATAGATAAACCGAGGTCCCCAATAGAGAGCCTCTGGAGTGACTGGCCAATCCATGGTGGTTCGGGGTCCGCCGGGTGGATGAGCGATAGTGGTTACACGGCCATCTGACTCCGCTCGAACCGTCTGACCTTGGTAAATATTCAGGCCATAGAAATCTAGAGGTTGGCAAATCGTCTCCAGATCACCGGGTTGAATGTTGGGCATAATCTGATGAAACCGAGCCATGCCATCTTCGGGATAATGCCCCAGGATCAACGG
This sequence comes from Acaryochloris sp. CCMEE 5410, assembly GCF_000238775.2. Classification (NCBI taxonomy): domain Bacteria; kingdom Bacillati; phylum Cyanobacteriota; class Cyanophyceae; order Acaryochloridales; family Acaryochloridaceae; genus Acaryochloris; species Acaryochloris sp. CCMEE 5410. The sequence goes on from NZ_AFEJ02000001.1 coordinate 3,399,335, forward strand.
ATCGGCAAACCAAGTATTGTTCCAGCAGTGCTTACCGCTGACGGCCAAGGTGCTGGCTCGGGCCGCAGCAATATCGTCTGGATGGTCGGTGGCGGGTATGGAGACAATCCCTACTAACGCCGTGCCAATTTGGGGCGGACGTTTGGCCTGGGTTCGAATCACCTGAACGGCTTTCCCATGGGCCAGCAAGGAATGATGAATGGCCGTCAAAACTTCCCTAAAACTGAGTTTGAGCCCAGGGGCATGCTCTCCCGTTTGATGCCCCAAGCCAATAAAACATTGGGGTTCATTGTGGGGCATCCAGTGAGTGACGCGGTCCGACAGCCGATCCACCACCACTTGGGTATATTCTGCAAACCAATCCGCACTGTCCCGATTCAGCCAACCGCCCTGCTCGAACAAGGCTTGAGGATAGTCCCAGTGAAAGAGGGTCACCCAGGGTTCGATCTGGTGTTCGAGTAGGGTATCAATGATGCGATCGCAATACTCCAATCCCTTCTCATTCACCTGCCCAATCCCATCAGGCAAAATGCGTGGCCATGGCAAAGACAGCCGATAAGCCTGCAGACCGATATCCGCCATCAACTGAATATCTTCTGCATAGCGATGGTAATGATCACAAGCAACCTCTCCCGTATGCCCCCCAGCCACTTTATGGGGTTGGCGACACATCACATCCCAAACTGAAAGGCCCTTGCCATCGGCCTCAGCGCCTCCCTCAATTTGATAACTTGCAGCCGCAGCCCCCCAGACAAACCGATCAGGAAATGGCATCTTTATCGCTTCCTATTGCAACGGACCAGATTCAGCATAGACCACTCTTGTTTGCGGTATGTTGCAGCCCCACGGCCAGAGCGATCCCGTGAAACTCTTTATCCTGAAAGCATTAGAGGCATCTTTGTGATTAGATTCAGGTGATTTCTGTGAGATGTGTCACTGAGTAACCCCAATGGAACTGGCATTGTCTAGTCATAGATGTTCTGGGGAATACCCAAGATGGTTAGCACTTGTATCGCACCAACACCAACTTTACTCAATAATCGCTACCAGATTGTTCGCATCCTTGAGGACGGGCCCTGGAGTATTGCCTGGTTGGCTGAGGATACACAGCTTCCTTCTCGTCGGCAATGCGTTATCCGCCAGGTCAAGCCCCTGACCGCAGATGCAGACATTCAAAAACAGCTTTGCGATCGCATTCAAGCAGAAATCGAAACCTGGCAAAAGCTAGGCGGCATCCATGACCAAATTCCTTGGTTATCCAGTTTTGCCGATAGCACTGGCCAAGTCTATCTCATGGAAGAATGGGTACCAGGCCTCACCCTCACCCAAACCGTGCAAGCACAAGGCGCATTAGACGAAGCGACTGTTCAACAGATCATGACCAAGCTTCTGTCTTTGGTCGATTATCTACACCAAAATCAAATCGTCCACTGTACCTTGGAACCCAACAATATTGTGTTGCGACAAGACGACAACAAGCCTGTCCTGCAGTATGGCGGCATGTTAAATCAGGTCATTGCCAACACATTTCTGGACAATAACATTCGGCCCACCCCTTGGATAGCCACGTCTGGCTTCTTACCCCATGAGCAGGTCATCCTCGACCAGCACTACTACTCCAGCAACCTTTACAGTTTGGGTCTGATTGGCATTTATTTGTTGACCGGGCAAGATCCCTACGATCTGTTTAACCTCAACACCGGGTCCTGTGATTGGAATACCCAAACCTTAGACCCAGATTCAGCCTTTGCCGCCATTTTGAACAAGGCCATTGCTCGATTCCCAGGAGAGCGCTTCCTCACCGCTCGACAAATGATGCAGGCTTTGGCAGCACCCGGGCAATTCGTCCAACAATCTCTCTCGGTTCACTCCACGCTAGTGGAGCAAATGGGAGCCTATTTAGATTCATGCCTCCTGAGTCTAAATCCCTCTGAGCCACCCCTTAATTCCTATTCGGGATAGTCAAGTCTCTCCTCCGAACATCTTAAGTTTGCTTTGGGTGATACCCATCACGTTAACAGCGTGATAGCTCTCAGTCGTGGTCAGTGATGATTCTCATCGCTGACCTTTTGTATATCTGGGATTCTAAACATATCCCCCAAGAGGAAGAGCCAAGGGTTTGCGACTAGGGTTCACTTCCCAAATGAGGGTATTGATGACTGAGAGAAAATGAAATGGTTAGCAATTTCCTAAACAAAAACACTCCCGCCGCTAAAATCGCTTGGCAACTCCAACAAAGCGGCGAAGCCCTGAGATCAACATGGGTAAACTCAACCCAAACAGTGCCAGCAGCCTCCCCCAATCGCAATCAGGCCAAAGTTGCACCAGATGTTCGTTCTTCACTCTTCCAAACCTTAAGCACCCCTGCCGATACGCCTTCTTTAGGAGAGCTGATCGCCCTTTCTTGCCACCGTCTAGTCTCCTATATTCAGCTGTCTCGCTTTCTGCCCATCTATGTTAAGCAAGCTTGGATTCGGCAAATTAGAGTGATTGATTTACACCGCTGGCAAGCCGGATTAGCCATTGTCGAAGAACTGTATTTCGATCACCGCTGTGCCCAGACCGACTACCGTCCTGGCCATGACATCTTTGGTGACAACCTCAACCAAGACCAGGATTTCAATGCCGAGATGACTTGCATTGAGCACGAACTCAACACGATTGAAATGATCCTTAAATATGCTGAAGCCTCGGCGGAGGATCTCTAATACTTCAATGACTACAAACGGAATCTACCACTCAAGATTGCTGTGAAAGAAAAGCCCACAGATCGGTATGAATTCCTCTTTTTATTCAGTCTAGCGATCTTGTTCGGAGCGGTTGCCTTGCCGACCATGGGTGGGATCTGGACCTTGCCTGAGTGACTAACCCTGGCACTGGCTCCAGTGGGTTGAGTCCTCTACATTGCCATAGACGCAACATTGACCACCCTCTACCAAAAGAAAGGGACCGTCCTCCCTTTCCCCAGATTTGTTTTGGGTAGCATCGATGCTGAGATGGCTCCAGTTGCTATTGAGCTAGAAGATTGATTGGGTTGAAATTCTTGCTCAACAGTCGTCTCTGTCTTGTATGCACCACCATAACGAAAGAGTACAACCTTAGACTCCAACCATCTCCATAAACTGCACTAGCCCCCAGCCATCAACCACTTGCTGCAAGTTTGATCAGTTAATTATGCATCCAAGGTTCACACAACACCCAAATCACCCTTCTTCCTAGTCAAGAAACACTCCCATTAACAGCTCACAGCTCTACTGATATGGACTATATATTAGCTTTAGATTTTACAGGAAAAAATATAAGCAAGATATAAGACACTAAGTTGTCTATTTTGATTATTCTTGGGGAATTATAGTCAAACATCCGAATTATTGTCTAAAATTGCGATTATTTTCTACACTAACGCCGACAATGATTCATTAACAACACCCGGCAATTATGGCTGTACCCCATGCAATATCCCTCTATTAAAGGACTAGGGAGCTAGTGAATGCGAGCCGTAGCCAACTACCTACGATCGCGACCAACAGACTATAGAGTTACTTGTAGTAAATATTTTCTAGTATTCCTTACGTTAGGGTTCATTGCCTACGATTTCACGCAAATTGTCCCCAAGATTGGATCCCTATCTCGCACAATTTTACCCGCTTTACCGATCTGTTCTTCACTATTGATTTTAGGGGCCTTAAGAATTTTTCTACCCCAACGTCCACCCAAATGGATTCAAGGGTTATTAGTTGTTGTATTATTTTTTGTGCAAGCCAGGTACCTTCTATGGCGAGCAACTCATACTCTTGTTTTGAGGGGGCTAGAGGGTGTTTTGTGCATTGGCCTCTTTGCTTATGAGCTGCTCAGCATTCTGAATAGCTGGACGAATAATACTTTAATCTTGCGGTCACCCAACCGCAGTAGCGAAGCCGATCAATATAGTCAGTGGGTGCAAAAAACCTATAAGCCCAGCGTCGATATTTTAATCCCCACTTATAACGAATCTTCCAAAATGTTGGAGCGCACGCTGATTGGTTGTAAATCTCTAAAATATCCTAAACAACAGAAACACATTTGGTTATTGGATGATGGCCAGCGGCCCGATATTCAAGCCCTCGCTCAAAAATGGGACTGCAATTACCTGACTCGGCCGATTAACGACCATGCTAAGGCAGGCAACCTCAATCATGCGTTACAGCATGTCACTAGTGACATTGTGGTTGTTTTTGATGCTGACTTTGTCCCCCTCAATCACTTTTTAGAACGAACCATTGGTTTTTTCAAAGCAGACGATAATTTGTCCATGGTCGTCACCCCCCAAAAGTTCTACAATCCAGACCCACCTCAAAAGAATCTAGGCGGTCAGTTTATTACGGATGAACAAACTGATTTTTACCAAGTGATTCAGCCTGCACGTGATTCTGTCAACGCCGTGGTGTGTTCAGGTAGCTCCGTGCTATATCGACGTCAACATTTAGATGCCATTGGCGGTATTCCTCTGGATACCATTGTTGAGGACTATGCAACAGGCATTTTAATGCAGGCTCAGGGCTATAAAACCGTCTATTTAAACGAACTACTGAGTGTCGGGTGTGCCGCCAACAATATTAATGAATATCTCAAACAACGGATGCGTTGGGCTGAAGGCACCTTAAGGATGGTGATTAGCCAACATAATCCGCTGCGGTTGCCGGGTCTCACCTTTATGCAGCGGTTTACCTATGCTTTCGGCACATTGTATTGGCTAGAAGAGACGCTGAAAACTTTAAGCTTTTTGGCCCCTCTTTTCTACCTGTTCTTTGGGTTCAAAAGCATTGACATCACCTTAGGGGAAGCCAGTACCTATACCTTTTATAACTATTCCCTATCTATTATTGTGATGAGCTGGATGCGAAGCAGTGTCCTGTTATTGATTATCTATAACCTATTGCAAGGGTTCCATATTTTCAAAGTGGTATTGAAAATATTTTTATATTCTCAAATCTCCGATCCCTTCCACGTCACCAATAAACAATTAGATGGTTTTGGTATCAGGTTCAATTTTCATAGTTTGGCGCATCTTTTTGTCCTCTTCGGACTAACGCTCTTAGCGATGATAACTGGCTTATTCCACCACACGAGCGATGACCTGTACATTATCAATCTTATTTGGGCCCAAGTGAATCTGATCTTTTTGGCAACAGCGCTGATTGCTGGCGTCAGTGCCGATCATGATCGGGGCCATCCTCGCGTCTTTTCGGATGAGGTTTGCCAGATCACTACTCCAACCGGACAGACCGTGATGGGACAATTTATAGATATTTCGGAAGCAGGATGTCGCTTTAAGACCAACCACCCGACGGCCCTAAGCCTCTTTGAAACAGTTGAATTAGCCGTTCCCCGGACAAGCTTACGCATGATGGCTGAGATCCGTAACCAACAGAAAAACGGCATGGTGTACGGCTGCATGTTTAAAGAGGTCGATGCAGTCACCCTCTGGAAAATTGTTAACTTTACCTATTGCAATCCCCAGAACTGGAAACTACCTCGACTTCCAACTGAGTGGGATACGATCCGTGCGATCTCATCGGGCTTATATGGCCTTTATCCTTTTCGTAACCTTAAGCGATCCTGTAAAGTCAAGCCACGCTAAAAGCCATCACCACAGTTACCGAGTCAACAGTCCTGACCCATAAAATTAAATGCACCTAAACCGTCATTCGGGAGCGACACCTGTGTACTATTGAGATCGGACGGATCAATTACGATCTAAGTGTTTCCCCTGATTTGCTTGAGACACATCATGAATTATGCTTGTGCCTAGGTAAGCAGGAGTCTTGTTCTTACTTCGTTTAAGATAAAGATTGCACCTAAAAAAGGTGGATTTAGACTATTTGAATAACTCACGTTGTCTATAGATCTAGTCCAATCAAGGTAAAGATACTCTTGATCAATTTCCTGGTACCCATTTTAGTTTTGGCCCGCTCAACTCAGAGCCCAAGATAATGGCACCTTGTTGATTTAAAGCGAAATTCTCGTAAAAATACGGAGTATTCAAAGTTAGCTAGAGCGTCTTAACAGGGAATCCTTGAATGAAGAGCTGTGGGTCTCATGGAGGTAAAAGGGAAGAGAGACATGACAACAGTAATGGTAGTTGATGACAGCCCCACCATGCGTGCCATGCTAACGGATATGTTACAGCGCAATGGTTTAGAGGTCATTGAAGCTGAAGATGGTCTAGCAGCTAAAACAATGCTGCAAGACAGTAGCTATCCAGACTTGGTAATCACAGATATCGTGATGCCTCGCATGAACGGCTATGAATTGTGCCGCTGGGTCAAAAATGACCTGTCAGACCGAAACTTACCCGTCATTATGTGCTCTACCAAGGGTGAAGCATTTGATCGACATTGGGGGATGAAGCAAGGGGGAGATGCTTACATCACCAAACCCTTTAACCCCTCAGAAATGCTCGATTTGATTCGTAAGCTGCTCAAGACCCGGGCCGAGTCCTAGGGGTTGAGTTAGCCACTATGGGCATTGAGATCGAGCGTAAGTTTCTCGTTGCAGGAGAAGCATGGCGATTCATGGGACAGAGTATCCCTCTTGTTCAAGGATATTTAGCCGGAAGTGATCAGGCCACCGTCAGGGTTCGTATTGCTGGAGACACCGCTTTTCTCACCGTTAAAGGAAGAGTCAAAAACCTAACGAGACAAGAGTTTGAATATGAGATCCCAGTGGCTGATGCTGAAGCCATGATGGATCTCTGCCAGCCAAGAGTTGTTGAAAAAACTCGCTACAAGATTCCGATAGAAAACCTCATTTGGGAGGTTGATGAGTTTGCTGGCACTAATCAAGGATTAGTCCTGGCTGAAGTAGAGCTAACCTCTCCTGAACAGTTTGTGAACTTACCCAGTTGGATCGGCCTAGAAGTATCGGATGATCCACGATATTTCAATTCATACCTAGCTGCCCATCCCTATTCAACTTGGCCTCATGGATCAAGCGCTCATCCAGAATAAGACGACTGGCATTATTGATGACATCAGCCCTCATGTCTAAGGCATGAGGGCTGATTGCTGTACATGTGTCTAAAGGCTGGGTTTTATCCCTTACTATCCCCATTGAGGTTCAAGAGAAATGGCATCTGCCCACCATCTTTGCCACTGCCACTAATCAAAACACGAGGCATTTGGGATCCGCCCTGTCTCCAGGCTTCAATCGCTTCTTTTTCTAGCACCAACTTACCCCCTTGATCTTTCAAGGTTTCAGCTAATAACCGTTGGGCTTCGGCCTTTCCCTTAGCACGGTTCACTTCAGCCAGGGCTTCTTGCTCAGCCTCCCGAGCTACATAAACCGCTCGCTGTGCGCGTTGCTCAGCAATTTGTTTCTCTTCAACGGCCTGAGCAAATTCTGGGGAAAAGTCTAGATCTACAACGCTAGTATCCAAAACGATAATGCCGTATTTTTCCAGTCGCTTACTCAAAGCGTCATCAAAATCAGATTTCAGGACTTCCCGTTGGGTAATCGCTTCTTCGACGGTGCGACGAGAGGCAGCAATCTTAAAAGACTCCTGAGTCTGGGGTGCAATGATTTTAGAAACAATATTTTGGAGCGACCCCTGCTTCCGTCTGACTTCTACCACTTCCGTTGCATCGAGTCGGAAGTTAATGGCAAAGCGGGCGGTAAGGTCTTGTAGGTCTTTAGTCGAACTCTGGGCGGGAACTTCAAATTTTTGAACCGTTAAATCATAAACATCAACTCTGGAAATAAAGGGAGCTTTGACATGGATCCCTTCCAAGAGCGCTCCATCCCGTGCTTTTCCCAAAATACTGAGCACGCCAGCTTGACCGGGATTGATAATCACAACAGAACTGAGGCCCAACAGAACCAACAACGCAATGATAATTCCGAGATTTGCTGGATTCCAATCCTTCATGCTTAAGCCTTTTTGGTAATCTTGCCTTTCTCAGGGTAGCTGATTTATCTCTTCCGAGGGCGCGGATTTAACGTCAATCTTTCTAGAGAGCTGCTGGGGTAGGGTCACTGTGAAGAGAGTCCCCTGCTGCAATCTACTGCTAACGCTCATTTGGCCTTGGTGATTGTGGCAAATCGCTTGTGCGATCGCAAGCCCCAATCCCGTCCCCATCACTTTGCCAGAAGAAACAGGTTGCTGAGTCGCCGATATTAACGACCGCTGTCGAGCCGGATCCGCTCGGTAAAACCGATCAAACACATGGGGAATTGCCTCCGCCGGGATGCCTAGCCCCTCATCTTCAACCATCGCTTTTAGGTAAGGTATGCCTTGTCGAAGAGACTGTTTGAGCGTCACCCTAACTCTGCCCTCTGCAGGGGTGTATTGAATTCCATTACTCACCAAATTGGTAAACAACCGGACCAACTGATCGTAATCTCCAATTACCGAAAAGGGCTCTTCACTAGGGACCATTTCTGCCCCTGTCTCTTCTAAATGCAAATGTAGATGAACCCCCTTACTCGTCGCTAAAGCCCGTTGGTCTTCTACCACTTCCATCAACACAGCATCTAACGGACAAGGTTGATAGTCAATCTCGAGCATGCCACTGTCTTGGCGGGCTAAAAACAACAAGTCATCCACCAAGCGCCCCAGGCGCTGAGTCAGCCGCTCAATCACTTCCAGCTGCTGCCGTTGCTCAGGCATCTCCAGTTCCGGATCCGCTAAAGCCACTTGCACATTCGTTTGGATCAATGCGATCGGATTTCGCAACTCATGGGAGGCATCCGCTGTAAACTGCTTCAGATGCTGGTAAGAGTCTTGAATCGGTTCAATAGCTAACCCTGAGAGGAACCAACCTGTCGTCGCCACTAACCCGACTAACAAACTCGTCCCTAAGCTCAGGTCAATAAACAATTGACGAGCAGGTTTTGTCACTTCAAACCAGGGATGGCTCACCCTCAAATAGCCCAGCACATTACCATTCAACATGACCCGCTGGGTGAGCTGCCGCAACAAGTAATCGTCTGCGATTTCAACCGTTTCGCCACGGTAGCCCAAACGAATGGGAACCTCTAATACTTCAGATAGAGTTGACCATAGCAAATCACCCTCCGCACTAAACCATTCCAAGTCAATTCGGTCATCATCCACCGCATCCGGTGGATCGCCAAAGCTCGCTTCTAAATTGACAATAAACGGAGAGTCTAGAGGGGAAAGATCAGCATTACTCGCTTCAACGACGAGCGAACGCTGGACCACCTCAACCACATGGCTCAACGTATCATCCACCCGCTCAATCAGGGTGCCTCGCACATACAGATAAAAGCCGCTAGCAAAAACCAGCAGCAAAATTGCAGTGACTCCTGTATACCAGAGTGCTAATCGCCGTCGAGTTGTTTGGAACATGCCGTCGAGACTATTCTGATGCCGTTTCTAAAGCCAGCTTTTCCTTATCTCGTTTGCGTTTCTTGGCATAGAGCTGAATTGTCACCACCATGGCAATCACCATGGCAAAAATCACCCATACTGTTGTATCCGTTGGCAGACTATTTTTGAAGACCGCCAACAGCACAATGGCGACTAGCATCAATGTTGGCGCTTCATTTAACGCCCTCAACTGCTGCCCTGACCAACCACAAGTCCCTTCTTCTAGCTTTTTCATCAACCGACGACAGTAGAAGTGGTACATCAGCAGCAAGGCGACAAATGCTAATTTAACCTGCAGCCATCCTTGCTTCAGCAAATCCGGTTGGGTGACAAGCATGCCAATCGCCATCGTCACCGTCACCATCATGCCAGGACTAGTAATGATGCTATAAAGACGCTTTTCCATCAGCGTATACTGCTGCTTGAGAATAGCAGGAGCAGGCTCTGGCTCTTCGTTGGCTTCTACGTGATAGATAAATAAGCGAACTAAATAAAAAAGTCCTGCGAACCAAACAACAACGCCAATAATATGAAATGCTTTGAACCAAAAGTAAGCCATAAACCTGCCAACACTTCAAAGAACCTAAAACCCATCCTAAACTAACCCTTGCCATAGCAAGAGCGTGACGAGGAGTTGCGTTATCTTCCTTAAAGATTGGAGGTCAAACGCAGATTCTCATAGAGTTGAGGCAGTCATCAAAAACTACCTGTCCACATCAACGTCGATCTACCCTGAATAGCAAAATCTTCAGTGCAATCTCTTTATCAGGCCATCACTGCAAATAGTAGAAGTTAATCACGAGAGATTGCACTGAAGATTTATACTTCTACTAAAGGAGGGCATGTCACGCTAGTCCCTCCTAATCCACAATAGCCACCCGGATTTTTTGCCAAGTATTGCTGGTGATAATCTTCCGCATAGTAGAATTCGGGAGCATCCAACACTTCAGTCGTAATTTCGCTGAGGCCAGCTCTTTTTAAGGCGTCCTGATAAATCTTCTTGGAAGATAACGCTAGCGCTTTTTGCTGATCAGAATAGGTGTAAACCCCAGAGCGATATTGCGTGCCCACATCATTCCCTTGCTGCATCCCTTGGGTTGGATTATGGCTTTCCCAAAACACCTGTAGCAAGCTTTTATAGCTAATTTTTGAGGGGTCAAAAATGACCATCACCACTTCGTTATGCCCAGTCATACCTGAACAGACTTCTTGATATGTTGGGTTAGGCGTTACACCACTGGCATAGCCCACAGCAGTCACATACACCCCTTCTTGCTGCCAAAACCGTCGCTCAGCTCCCCAAAAGCAACCCAAACCAAACATGGCTTGTTCCATTCCTTCAGGAAAAGGAGGTTTGAGAGCATGACCGTTGACAAAGTGCTTGTCAGCAACAGGCATTGGCGTTGTTCGACCTGCTAATGCCTCCTCTGCAGTAGGTAACGTGAGCTTTTTCCCAAATAATCCAAAAAGAGCCATAGTGCCAAAAATTAATTGATGAAGAACAGAGAGATATTATCTTCAGGGTAACGAATTCATGGATAGGCACGTTTCCCCTGACATGTCATAGATCGACATCTCCAATAGCCACAAGCGTGAAAGATTAGAAGGCAAATCTATCGCTATTGCATCGTTCAATCTCTCAACGCTGAATCTACAACGCTATTTTACAGACCATTATATAGATAAAAACACTGAGGATAACTTTAGAAGTTAGTTTGAGCAGAAAATACAGATATTAAAATTTTTCCGATTCCATAGATACAATACTTTATTTGATCGGAAAACACCGAGGAAATCTAGCATTATTTTATTTTCAGAGTATAAATATCAGAGTATTTACTGAGGTAGCCATATTTCTGAAGTAGCTACGCTAGTTATAGAATTCCCTGCAAAATAAATATTCCGTATTTTCTCGCAATAAAAATCTAAACACTCAATGATAAATCAATAAATCAGATATCAATCGATGGACTAAGCTAACCGTCAAAGCTTTTCCATAGCCAGAGCTCACTTTTATCACTATTTTATTTTTAATCAGACTAAAAACAAAAGCAAAAGAAATTAAATCAGAACAAATCAAGCTTCATTATCTCTCTTCTAATCAAGTTATACATTAGACGAAGTTTAATGACGTTAATTCATACACGGCAATGCCAGTATTGATATATGGCCTTCTATATCAATAGAAATTCGTATGTCAACACCACTCATATTTATGGGAGTCTCATCATCAAATACACAACATCTGGAAGAGATTTATTAATTCATTTATTCATAAACCAATCCATCAATACGACATATTTAACTTAAAAAAATCCAATTATTGCAAGCAGCAAACCCATAAGATATCTTCACTAGTTTTTAATATCTCATACAACATCCAGTGCAATGACCAATCCAGCCAACCTCCAACAATCTAGTGATGTTATAAGTCCAGATCTGGATCACAATAAAAACTCTGAGATTAAATTTTCATCTAGCAATACAGCGGTTGTTTCAAACAACAGAAAAGAAGATGAGCATCTCTCTAAAGATGGCATAAAACCATCACAATTTTCTATTGAAGCATTAGAATCTTTATCAACTGAAGGAGTCAGCTTTCAGCAAGACGATAGCGTTGAACAATATCGTTTTGAACAGTATTTGAGCAGTAAGACATTTTCTCTATCTTCAAATCTGACCTCTCTCCTGACCCCTGCCAAGCAACAAGCAAGCTGTTCCAAATGTGGTCAAGTCGGATGCGCATGTTCTTCAAACCAGGCCCAGCCAAACCAGCAAGACAACAATCCTGTATTCAGTGGACACAACCACTATCATGGCAGTACTTCACATACCCATGGATTAGAGGGAGATTTCCCTGTATGGAATACGGCTGGCACTTCAGCTAGTATCGCTCCATCTTCTTCTTTAGCTGTTGGCAACACGTTTCGGCTTCACAGCAATCCTAATGCACAACACACCATTTATTTAGACTTTGACGGACATACGACATCCGGTACATGGTGGAATAATGGAGGTACCATCCGATCCTCAGCGTATGATCGAGATGGAAATAGTTCGTCCTTTAGTACGAGTGAATTATTAGAAATTCAGTCTATTTGGCAGCAAGTTGCTGAAGATTTTGCCCCTTTCAATGTCAACGTCACGACCCAAGATCCAGGTGCTGCAGCCTTAAGCAAAACCAGTAGCAGCGACCGTCAATGGGGCGTTCGCGTTCTATTCACTAACAATCGTAACGATCTAGATGGCAGTGCCATAGCCGCCGGAGCCGGAGGAGTAGCCTATATCGGAAGTTTCAACCGGAATGTAGACCAGCCTGTTTTTGTGTTCAACAAAGGAGCTAGAGCGGCTGCCGTCACTGCCAGTCATGAGGTAGGGCATAGTTTATACCTCAGACATGATGGTATCAGCGGTCAGACTGACTACCACCCTGGCCATGGGAGTGGTGCCACCAGCTGGGGAAGCATTATGGGTGCGCCTTTTCAGGAAAGCCTCACGCAATGGAGTAAAGGAGATTACTACAACGCCAGTAATAAGGAAGACGATCTTGCCCTGATCACCACAAGAAATGGTTTTGGTTATCGCTCAGATGACCATGGCAATAGCCAAGCCAGTGCATCATCTCTCGTTTGGAACGAGACAGGTAAGGTTAGCACTTTTGGCATTATTGAAAGAAACACAGACATCGACTATTTTTCTTTCACGACAGGAAGCGGCAATGTTTCCTTCGACATTACCCCCGCATCGCGAGCTTTCGTTGCCAATGGTGGTGGCAGTTATGCTACAGAATATTTAGAGTCTCAAGGCGCTAATCTCGATATCTGGGCAGGGTTATACAATACCGGTGGCACCTTATTAGCATCGTCTAACCCCAGCACGCTATTAAGCGCCAGTTTTGACTTATCTCTGACGGCTGGAACATACTTTATTCGGATTGATGGAGTCGGTAAAGATAATCCTCTCATCAATGGCTCACAAGGTTATTCGGATTATGGCAGTCTAGGGCAATATTCGATTGAAGGTGAAATTTCGTCATTTGCTGCGACAAAACTTGAAACAGCTGGCACCGCTGCGTTGTTGACGACCAGTTTGGGCTACCAAGTTCAAGGCAATGGGGCAGAGCCACAGTTTGTCCGATTCAATGGCGAGATTGTCAGCAACACTTCTTTTGGAGGATGGTCAGCTATTGGGGTCGAAAAACTCGGGCAGGGCTATCAACTCCTATGGAAAAACACTAATGGGCAATATTCTGACTGGCGATTGGGTGCAAATGGGACCTACCAAAGCTCTCAAAGTATCACTGCAGCAGACATCTCTAATTTAGAGTCGTCATTTCAGCAAGATCTTAATGGTGATCAACGAGTTGGAGCAACGATTGAAGCAGCCGGAACGGCAACGCTGATGACAACCAGTTTGGGCTATCAAGTTCAAGAAAATGGCGCCAATCCACAGTTTGTTCGGCTCAATGGTGAGATCGTCGGCAGTAATTCCTTTGGAGGGTGGTCGGCTATTGGGGTCGAAAAACTCGGGCAGGGCTATCAACTCCTATGGAAAAACACCAATGGGCGATATTCTGACTGGCGACTGGATGCCAATGGGACCTACCAAAATTCTCAAAGTATCACTGAAGCTGACATCATCAGTTTGGAGCCGTCATTTCAGCAGGACCTGAATGGCGATCAGCAAGCTGGCGCAACGATTGAAACAGCTGGAACGGCAACGCTGATGACAACCAGTTTGGGCTATCAAGTTCAAGAAAATGGTGCCAATCCACAGTTTGTTCGGCTCAATGGTGAGATCGTCGGCAGTAATTCCTTTGGAGGGTGGTCGGCTATTGGGGTCGAAAAACTCGGGCAGGGCTACCGACTCCTATGGAAAAACACCAATGGGCGATATTCTGACTGGCGACTGGATGCCAATGGGACCTACCAAAGCTCTCAAAGTATCACTGAAGCTGACATCATCAGTTTGGAGCCGTCATTTCAGCAGGACCTGAATGGCGATCAGCAAGCTGGCGCAACGATTGAAACAGCTGGAACGGCAACGCTGATGACAACCAGTTTGGGCTATCAAGTTCAAGAAAATGGTGCCAATCCACAGTTTGTTCGGCTCAATGGTGAGATCGTCGGCAGTAATTCCTTTGGAGGGTGGTCGGCTATTGGGGTCGAAAAACTCGGGCAGGGCTACCGACTCCTATGGAAAAACACCAATGGGCGATATTCTGACTGGCGACTGGATGCCAATGGGACCTACCAAAGCTCTCAAAGTATCACTGAAGCTGACATCATCAGTTTGGAGCCGTCATTTCAGCAGGACCTGAATGGCGATCAGCAAGCTGGCGCAACGATTGAAACAGCTGGAACGGCAACGCTGATGACAACCAGTTTGGGCTATCAAGTTCAAGAAAATGGTGCCAATCCACAGTTTGTTCGGCTCAATGGTGAGATCGTCGGCAGTAATTCCTTTGGAGGGTGGTCGGCTATTGGGGTCGAAAAACTCGGGCAGGGCTACCGACTCCTATGGAAAAACACCAATGGGCGATATTCTGACTGGCGACTGGATGCCAATGGGACCTACCAAAGCTCTCAAAGTATCACTGAAGCTGACATCATCAGTTTGGAACCATCATTTCAGCAAGACCTGAATGGTGATCAGAACATTGAGCAAGCTCCGGTCTCAAAACAGTTCATTCATGATGATATGTTAATCGGAAAATCTGCTAATGCGATCTTAGTAGGTGTAGATAGTCATCAGATATCCGTAGATAGTGATCAGAGTAGACAAGTCATCTCTCTAGATCCGAATGACGCAATTGATATAATTACCGATTTTGCAACCGGGATAGATGTCATTCAGTTGTCCGCATCCGGATTCGGTGGGAACTTAGTCGGCAACCAATACTTAGAGGCTACAGATTTTGGCTTAGGTGCTAGCGCCACAACCTCTCAGCAACGTTTCTTATACGATCAGGTGTCAGGACACTTGAGTTACGATATCGACGGCAATGGGTCCATCAATCCTATCCATATTGCGACCTTCAGCTCTATGCCAGACTTGTCTCATCGCGATATCTACATCACGATTTAGGCTATAGATTGGAGTGTTATCGCAATCCTAAGTACTAAGAAACGCAAATTTCTGAAGAGCTAGTCTGCCAACTCAGAACAGTCATGCTACCCTGTTGGCAA
This sequence comes from Acaryochloris sp. CCMEE 5410, assembly GCF_000238775.2. NCBI lineage: Bacteria > Bacillati > Cyanobacteriota > Cyanophyceae > Acaryochloridales > Acaryochloridaceae > Acaryochloris > Acaryochloris sp. CCMEE 5410. Next base: position 3,414,893 of record NZ_AFEJ02000001.1, read on the forward strand.
TTCTGAATCACGCTGGTCTTGAATCAGATACTCTTTGATGTTCGCCACATTGGTTCGACTGAATTAATTTGTGTTCGTAAAACAACTAGAACTTTCCCATTTCAAATCCTTTGGTAGTACCACTGCCATTCCCCTATTGCCAGGATTTACAGTCGTCAGTGGGCCAAATGGATCGGGTAAGTCCAATTTACTGGATGCCTTGTTATTTGCTTTGGGATTGGCGGGCTCGAGGGGTATGCGGGCGGAGCGTCTGCCCGATTTGGTCAATCATGCTCAAATTAAGCGGGGACATGCGATCGCAGAAACCCGAGTCACAGTCACGTTTGAACTCTCCCCCCAAGAGCTGGAAGAGTTAGCAGCAGCAGAAGCCGCTGAGGCAGAAGAAGCGGAACGACACACCAATACCAGCAACGTATCAACGATACCAAAACCGGATACGGCAACCAATCTTGCCCCCAATGAATGGCAGGTAACCCGCAAGCTAAGGGTGACCAAACAAGGCACTTATACTTCCTCCTATGCCATCAATGGTGAGTCCTGTACCCTCACCCAGCTCCACGAGCAGCTCAATCGCCGTCGGATTTATCCAGAGGGGTATAACGTCGTCCTCCAGGGGGACGTTACCAGCATCATTTCCATGAATGCCCGCCAGCGGCGAGAAATTATTGATGAGCTAGCCGGGGTAGCTAACTTTGATCGCCGCATCAACCAGGCCAAAGACAAACTAGATGCGGTTAAGGAGCAGGAAGAGCGCTCTCGCATCGTTGAGCAGGAACTGAATGATCAGTGCGAAAGACTCGCCCGCGATCGTATCAAAGCCGAAAAGTATCAGAAACTGCGCGCGGAACTGCAATCGAAAGCGGCTTGGGAAGGGGTATTGGCCTGGCGCGACCTACAAGCCCAGATTGACAAGAAGCAAAAACAGCTAGCCACAGAACAACAAACCCAAGCCAAGCTAGAGATCGAAGCAACCGCCCTCGCCACAGAATTAGCAGAGATCTCCCAGAAGCTGGAAACCCTTAATGCCCAAGTCAAAGCGTTAGGGGAAGAAGAACATCTCGCCCTCCAAGCTCAAATTGCCACCCAGGAAGCCGAACTCAAGCAGCTCCAACGCCAGCAGGCTGAACTTGAACAGTCCCAAGAGCAAATTGCCCAATCCATCGTCAATAGACAACAGCAACTGCAAACACTCCAGGCCGAGATTCAGCAGGTTGGGGAACAGCGACAAACCTTAGAAACAACAGAAATTCCCCGATTAACCCAAGCTCGTAATCAGGCCCAGGAAGCTCTGGATACCACACGACAGCAGGCTCAAGCCATTGCCCAATCCGCCGATGCTTGGATTGAGCAGCAGTCCCACCTGAATCAGCAAATTAAAACGGTGTTACAAGCTTTGGAACCCCAGCGGGCTGAACAAGCTCAACTGCAAGAGCGAGTTCAGCAGTTAGACCGCCAAAGCGATCTGCAGCAGCAATCGGTGGAGCAAATTGCTCAAGAAGTGACAGAGACCCAAACACAGCTAGAAGCAGCAGAAGCTGAGGTCTTGAAACGCCAAGAGCAGGTGCAAGATTGTGCCGGTGAGATCGCAGAAATCGATCACGACATCAATACCCAACAAGAAACCCAAAATCGGCTGCTGCGGGAACAACAAGAGAAGCAGCGTCAGCTTGATAAGCTAGAAGCCCAAGAACAGGCTCAGCAAGAAGTCCAGGGCACCCATGCCACCCATATTATTCGCAAGGCTAAGCTAGCAGGAGTCCACGGTTTAGTCGCTCAACTGGGGCAGGTCGATGCCCACTATCAGACTGCTTTAGAAATCGCAGCAGGGGGTCGCCTCGGCTGCTTAGTGGTTGATGATGATGCGGTTGCCTCAGCCGGAATTGAACTGTTAAAGCGAGAGCGGGGCGGGCGAGCCACCTTCTTACCCTTGAATAAAATGCGCCCTCCGAAGGGATTGCCGTCTTTAACCGCCTCGGGCGCTATCGATTTTGCCATTGAACTGATCGATTTTGACCCCATCTATGAGCCGATTTTTGCCTATGTATTTGGCAATACCGTCGTCTTCAAAACCCTGAGTGACGCCCGTCGCCATATCGGCAAATACCGAATGGTCACCTTAGATGGCGAACTGCTCGAACCGACGGGAGCCATGACTGGCGGGAGCCGCAACCGCCATAACACCCTCCATTTTGGGACCGGCGAAGCGGGAGAATCAGCGGCGATTATGGCCTTAAAGCAGCGCTTGTCGGAAATTGCCACCCTGCTCCAGCCCATAGAAAACAAAATTGAACAGACTCAAGCTAAGTTAGCCAGCAAACATCAAGAGCTGAGTGGCTTACGCCAACAGCATCGTGAAGCTCAACTCAAAACCGAGCAGTTGCAAAAAGAACTCAAGGTATTGGCGGATCGCCAAGCCCATCTGGAAAAACAGCGACAAACCTACGGCTCGGATCTCAAAGGTGCGCAGGATCGTCTCCAGACCCTACAAACCGATCTGCCCCAAAAAGAAACTGAATTAGAACAGCTGCGGGACGCTTTAGAAGAGCTGGAGCAGTCCCAAACCCATGGCGAATGGAAAACCCTGCAAAACCAGATTCAGGGCCAAGAATCCATAGTGGCTGGACGTGAACAGGCCCTGCGCGAGGTCCAACAACAAATTCAAGAGCTGACCAGCCAGCAAGAGCGTCTGCAAGAGAAACAAGAGCAGGCGGAAGTAACGTTGCAAACCCTGCAGACCCAAACCGAAACCCAGGCCACCCAAAAAGCCGAAAATCAGGACCAGCAGAAGCAAATTGAAGCCACCATCGCCACTTTGCGCACCGAGTTAGCCAAATTAGAAGAGCGCTTAGGGAGTGAGAAACAAGAACGCGATCGCGTCGAAAAACACTTGCAAGAACGCACCGCTGCCCATCAACAACTCCTCTGGCAAATTCAAAAAACCCAGGATAAACAGCAAGAGCACCAGGAACTGATTCAGCAGCTACAAACCCAGCTGCAAGCCAAAGCAGCAGAACTCCCCGATCCCTTACCTGAAATTCCCGAGGATCTGACCCTAGAGCAGCTACGCGAGGAATTGCAAAAGCTGCAAAAGCGCCTCCAGGCCATGGAGCCTGTGAATATGCTCGCCATCGAAGAGTATGAGAGGACTCAAGAGCGCCTGGTTGAGTTAACCGAAAAACTGACCACCCTGGAATCTGAGCGCACGGAACTTCTCCTGCGCATCGAGAACTTCCGCACCTTACGCTATCAATCCTTTCGCGAAGCCTACGATGCCATTGACGTCAATTTCCAGAGTATCTTCGCTGAACTCTCTGATGGGGATGGGCATTTACAGCTAGACAATCCCGAAGACCCCTTCCAGGGCGGCCTCAATCTCGTGGCCCACCCCAAAGGCAAGCCCGTCCAGCGCTTAGCCTCCATGTCCGGGGGCGAGAAATCTCTGACCGCTCTGAGCTTTATTTTTGCCCTGCAGCGCTATCGGCCGTCTCCCTTTTATGCCTTTGATGAAGTCGATATGTTTCTAGATGGGGCCAACGTAGAGCGCCTGTCCAAAATGATTCAAAAACAGGCCAAGCAAGCCCAGTTTATTGTGGTCAGCCTCCGTCGTCCCATGATTGAAGCCTCCGATCGCACCATTGGCGTCACCCAGGCTCGCGGCACCCATACTCAAGTCATTGGTATGCAGTTGCGCCCGACAGTGACCGAACCTGCTACCCCTGTAGAAGCCTCATAAACTAGCATTCATTCTAGATGCCTATTGCTTCGATGCTTCTGGTTCAATATCTCGTTCCGTTTTCAGCCATCGCGTTTGCGGCTGGACAAAAAACTTGAAGTAAATTGGCACTTTCCACAAGAGATAGACCGGAATAGAAAAGAGAGTCGAGACGGGTAAATCTTGTCGCCCAACACTGAACCAGGCTGAACCCAAGGCAAGACTGAGACAAGTACCCAACAAGATCAACACCATGAGAGGAAGCCACGAGACGAAGCCTAGGCCCCAAAACAGGCCAGATAGACTGAACGCGAGCAACCACAACAACACTAGCAGGGATAACGGCGGGACCGATAAGTCCAAAGCCAACATTACAAGATCCAGGCGTTTTTGTTGCCATGCTTCCCTTAGCAGGTGAGGGACCTGGGTCAGAATCACTTCTAGATGGCCATGTTCCCAGCGAGATCGCTGACTTTGAGCCGCCTGATTTTGCATCAACCGTCCGATGACTCTGCCAGTAGTGATGTAGGTGGGAGTATGACCTGCGATCGCAAGATCGATCGTCAGCTGCATATCATCCACACACTTACTGCCCGCCAACGGGGCCTGCTGCAAAATAGTCCAGGGAAAAGCCATCCCCGACCCTGCTAAAACACAGGGATAGCCCAGCTGAGTAATCCCCACTGACCGCACCCAATTCCGTACTTTAATCGCAAAGATAGAGATGCGATCTGTGATACCACGTTCTGCCCCCACATCCATCAGATAGGTGGCCTGAATTGGGCGTTGTTGCTCCACAACTTGCTGAGCTAATCGAGCAATCGTTCCTGGCCTCAACTGACAATCCGCATCAACAATAACTACCACCTCTGGGGGAGTCTCTTGCATATGCTTCACCGCAAAATCCAAGGCATACCCTTTGCCTCGATAGCGTACATCCTCCCGCTCCAACACGGTCACTCCACAAGAGCGTGCAATCGTCGCTGTCTGATCTGAACAATTATCCGCAATAACTATAATCTGAGAGGCCTCTGCAACTTGCCCTAACAATCCATCCAGAGTTGACCGAATCTTGTCCGCCTCATTATGAGCTGGCACAAGAATATTGAGACTGAGGGGTAACGGAACCTCCTCCTCATCCATCTCCCGAAGCTGAATCGCTGCAGCCCCAACTAGACATTCAACACAGAACACAAGACTGGGAATGCCAAGGAGTACCACACTACCCCACAGCAGGAGATGACTAAAAAGCGAGACCAGCCTGCTCAACAGCACAGTAATTTTGCCTTACGAATGAGAAACAAACAGCCTCTGAGACGAGACTTCTCCTTAGTGTTCCCGTCCTGCCCAACTGAGCCATCTCTTGTTCAGATAGGAGGCATTAAACACCCACCAAACAACGGTTTACCTTACTGCCGAGGACTGACTCGAAAAATATCAAACTCATCTTCCAGTTCTTCCGCATCAAAATAGTCATCATCAACATATTCTTCATGGGAGCCACCACTCGCATCTTCTCCAGAAAAATTAGACACCAACCCCAGAATTGGCAATCGCGAAGCCTGTAGATCTTTCAACATTTTGAGCAGGCTCGATTGCTGCGTTTTACCAATCCCGACCACCATCAGCAAACCATCCGCATTGATCGACAAGAAATTAGCATCGGCATGCCCCTGAAGATAGGGCGTGTCATAAATGACTAAATCAAACGTACTCTGGAGTTGTTCCATTAAATACTTCATTTGATTAGAGGCCGAAGACTTATTAGCCTTTGACCCCGTTTGTCCCGCAGTCAGCAACGACAGATTCTTCTGATAGGGCACCCGTTGAATCAACTCATTCGGATCCAGGTTGCGGTCTATCACATCACTCAATCCCTCTGCGTTGGGCACACCTAAGCGGGTATGGAGTTGTGGAAACGCCATATTGGCATCTACTAGCAATACGCGTTGTCCCATGCGGGCAGCAGACTGGGCCAGATAGAGAGCCACGGTGGTTTTTCCATCCCGAGCCGCCACAGAGCTGATCACCAAGGACCTTACAGGGGGTTCGATCGGCAAAAACCGAATCTTGGTATACAGGGCCTCTGCTGCTTGCAAAAAGGCCTGGTTTTGATGATTCGCCACAGAGGCTTCCCCAAACTCGCTACCATTGGGGTTCTTATCAATGGCTTCAATGGCTTGATTGAACGGTAGACTCCCCAATAAGGGCAGCCGAGTTTGATCCGTTAAATCATCAATACTAAAAAAGGCATCTCGGTGTTTCTCTCGCAAGAGTGCAGCCCCTAACCCTAGCAAAAAGCCACCAATCACACCCAAGGCAATTTTTTTGGTCCGGCTCTGCTCCGGTAAAACCAAGTTACCTTCATCGTCGGTTCTGAGCTGTGGTTCCGTCGGAATTTGCCAAGGGATTTCTCTTTGTGCCGCTTCAACCTTTAAAGCTTCTCGTTTTAATAACAGCTGATTGAGGGTAGTGGTATCAATTTCTAGCTGACGACTCAGTTGCTCGTACTTTCGCTTTACGGCAGGGAATCGGCGCAGTTGAGCATCCACCGTAGCTGCCGCTTGAACCGATGCCTGATTGCGTATTTCTAAGACTTGAATTTCATTCAACGTGTCGATCATTTGCTGACTTAACGAGCGTTGAATAGAATTTTGAAACTGAGGTAAAGTGTTCGCACCAGAGGAGCCAGCGCGACTTTGGCTAACCAGCTTACGCGTCTCCTGGTTCAATAAAGCCTGCAGATTTCTTTGGCGTTCTCGTAATTCTTGAACCACCGGGTTGGCATCCGTAAAACGGGCTCTTTCTTGCGCCAACTGAGTCTCAATTTGCTTCAACTGATTCAGTAGCTCTTGATAACGCGGATCTTCACTAAGAGACGATGCAGCAATCACTTGATTGGGTGCTAGCCCTAGCTGTTTCTGCAAATTGGCATATAGTTTTTGCTGGGCTCGTAAATTCCGTTGGGTTTCTAACCGCTGAGTTTCGAGTTCCCTCGCCTGCTTTGCTAATTCAACCCCTTCACTATCCAAATCGCTGATGCGCTCTTGCTGTTGGAGGGTTTGCAACTGCCCTTCCAAACTATTGACCCGCTGCCTCAGTTCTGGCAGTTGTTGCTCAATAAAAGCCACCCCACCTCCAATCCGGCTTTTACGATCTTCAAGACTGTATTTGAGGTAGCCGTTGGCCAATTGTTCCAGCACATAGATAATTTTGACGCGATCGGCTGATTCATAACTAACTCGAATCAGCTTGGTTTTCTCAAACTCGTCCTGACCGATGCGCTCAACCTTCATATCTTTCAGCAATTCGTTGTAGCTGACTGGATATTTCGATTCAATTTGCTTCAAAATCCCCGCCAAGACTTTAGGACTCCTGAGCACTCGAATGAGCGTTGAGTAGTCTAGCCCTTCTTGATTGGGAATATTGCCATCACGAGACAAAACAGACGGATCGGTCAATCGACCCGTTTCTGTCACGGGCTCCACTAACAGCTGAAACTCTCCTTCATAGGTTAAGGGGCGACTCAGAACTAAATAAATCGTCAACCCAGCCACTAAGATGTTAATCCCACCAATCAGCAATATATTGCGACGAATCAACCGCCACAAAGGCCGAACGTTGAGTCCTTGCTTACCAGCAGACTGATGATTCTCTGGACTTCCTAAAGGCGTATACTCTGACTGCTCATAAGCCTGCATCAAAGATAAGGATTGTTCATCAAGTTCAGATTTCATCGTGACCTCAAAGGAGAAGGCTCAGGACCCTACATACATCAAAATACTAACTTGCAAATCGATAGGAGAATGAATTCACGAGCCTGAGTCGGTTCTTGCACACCATATTTTAAGATTTATCTGCTGTTTCCACGCCAAATTACATCAACAATTAGAGTCTTTCTGGAGAGAATATTTTTTTGATGAGTTCGAAAGTACTGTTCTCTCCCGTGGTCTCTTGCGTTTGAGAGACAGAACTGTCTTTGCTGCTTGATAAATAGTATAACGAGGTATTTTCAAGAGCGTAAAATAGCTACAATTGCTAAAAGCCTTATGGCTCAAGACTTTACACCTTACCTTAAGTCAAATAGCCCATCATGAAAAATTTTAATTCTCACAGAAAATATTTTATTTAAACTTCTATAATTTATCCCACCCTATACCTCATAAGTCCCTCACACTCTGAGAGTAGTTTTGTGACAAGATATTTTATTGAGTATGGCAGCAGGGTATAAATTATTCAGTGAATCTAACTTCTTTTTCCCTAAGATTCATATTAAAATTGCCCTATTCAAAAGAATCTTTTCATTTAATTTCTCTTGTGTTGCCACTTTTATTTTCTTTGGCTATCCTTATGGAGTGTAATTTAGATCACAGCATTTCTTGTTTCACAAAACGGACTTGCAGGGGCATCCTAAAACCTATATTTTCAAAAGCGAGAGCACTCATGGATAAATTAATGAGAGTGGCCAGATTATCGGTTTTGGTTGGTGTTGTCTCCTTTTGCCCAACAATTATTATCACCCCAGCAGCTTCTGCAGAGTCTATTTCACCTACTACTGCAGTAGGACAAGCTCCTCAAAATTACGGTATCGTTCGGTCAGCAGGCCTCAACACTCTTGAAATTAGACATTTAAGTGGGGGTTATCGGACATACTCGGTTTCCAGTGATTTAACCGCTTCCATGGCTTTAGGCCCAGGAGACTTTGTAGCCTTTAATGCGGATGCCAACGGCACACTCACCGAACTCCGTCCCCCTCAAATTGCTCGCATTTTTGAAGGAACAATTTCTAACATTCAAGGCAATCAGATTACGATTGTTGCACCGGACGGTTCATCTTTGACAACAACCGTTGCCGCCAATTCCATTAATCGGCTAAAGCTATCTCTTGGGACAGGCTTAAGCGTGACTCAATACGAAGGCATTAGTGCCACGAAAGTATGCTGCATTTCTAAGTTTACACAACAGCCTCCCGTGGTCGTACCTCCGGAACCCGCGGCTGAACCTCCTCAACCTATCCCAGCCTTATGGTAGACTCACTCCTTCTCAAGACCTCAAACAACAGCTGGCTCCTTCGAGGTCCGTCCCTTGATCCAGCTATAACTCTTTTTCAGATTGATCCTGGGGAAATAGGGAGTAAACGCAAATGAACAACATTAATAAACATCCATCTCAAACGATTGGCCTCGCCATCACCCTAGCGGGTATTATCCACACACTGCCCCTACACGCAGCGCAACTCAACTTTGATCAATCAGAAACCGAGGGCAGTCTAACAACCCCCAACGCTATTAGTAATTGTGCCCAAGAGTCTGATCCAAATTTGACATCCCAGTCTAATCCAGAGGTCTCCAATCTATCCCAAACCTTGACACTGGGCTCCACTCTTATTGCTGATAATCGTGCCACGGCAAATGATGCTGGTTTGTTCACATCCGAGTCATCCTTAGTCGCTCAATCGGTCATAGATGATTGCTGTGTTGTTGGAGACACAGCTATTGGTGGCCCTTCTGCTTTTGAAGATGCTGCATTATGCGGTCTGGGTGGCGTACCTCCAACCGGGGGAGCTGCGCCGGGTGGCTTTCCTTTTCCTGTACTAGCCGCTTTAGCGCCAGCAGCAGCTGTTCCTTTAATCGCAACAGGTGGAGATCCAGAACCCACTCCAACGCCTACCCCAACACCAACACCTACTCCGACACCGACACCAACACCCACTCCTACTCCAACGCCTACCCCGACACCAACACCTACTCCAACGCCGACACCCACTCCAACACCGCCTCCCACCAAGCCTCCAGAAAAAGTACCTGAGCCATCTACAATGGCTGGACTGCTGATTGGCGGTGCTATCTTCGGCATCTACAAACGGAGAAAGAAATCAAAAGACTAGCGACGCCAGCTTTACTTCTTAAGCAAATAGCGACGGCCTAAAAAGACCGTCGCTATTTGCTCCAATTTCAGCTAGGTAGTCGTGAATCTGCCTATTTACGCCACTTAGACGTACATAGGATTTTGGAGTGATCGCACCGATCTTTATACTTCGCTGCAATTTCAGTTACTTCTTTCATCAGGCCAACATCTAACTTCGTCGGTTGCAGACCTAAATCCATAAAGCACTTATTCTCAACAAATAATTCGTTTTCTGCTGCCTCTGTTCTGGGATTTTCTAAGTAGTCAATCTTAGCGCCAGTAATATCTGCAATAATCTTAGCCAAATCCCTCACCCGGTGGGTTTCAGTCATTTGGTTAAAGATTTTGACGCGCTCCCCTGATTCAGGAGGATTCTCAACGGCTAGTTGAATACATTTAACGGTGTCTTGGATATGAATAAATGCTCGGGTCTGACCACCCGTGCCATGCACTGTTAAGGGGTGGCCAATGGCGGCCTGCATCAGAAATCGGTTCAGGACAGTCCCATAATCACCATCATAATCAAAGCGATTAATCAGGCGTTCATCCTGCTTTGTATCTTCTGTATTCGTTCCCCAGACCACACCTTGGTGCAAGTCGGTGACTCGAATCTTATCATTCTTGTTGTAGTAATAGAAGAAGAGCTGATCCTGGGTTTTAGTCATGTGATAAACACTGCCCGGATCCGCAGGATAGAGGATTTGCTTTTCAACCACCTCACCGGTATCAATCACCACCTGAACATCGAGATAGCCTTCAGGAATCTTCATGCCAGCAGTACCATAGCCATAAACGCCCATGGTGCCCAGGTGAACCACGTGGATATCCAGGCCAGATTCAACGATGGCAGCTAAAACGTTATTGGTCGCATTGAGATTGTTATTAACCGTATAGCGCTTTTGCCGGGATGACTTCATGGAATACGGTGCAGCCCGTTGCTCAGCGAAATGCACAACCACATCAGGGCGATAGGTGCAAAACAGATTTAAGAGCCGATCATATTCCGCCGCGATATCGAAGTTGTAGAACTGAATATGCTTGCCTGTTATGTCTTGCCAGGTCTTCAGGCGAATCGAAATCGGACTAATGGGGGTTAACGAGTTGGTCTCCAACTCATTATCAATGTTGCGCCTGGATAAATTATCTACAATGACAACATCATGGCCAAGTTTGGATAGATGTAGCGCAGTTGGCCAGCCGCAGAACCCATCACCGCCCAATATTACAATGTTCATGCTTTGTCCCTAAACCGAATGTCTCAATTACAGACGAGAATTTGAATCTTCAGAATTGCTGGTCAGTCAACGACACACCCTTTTCAGCAACCGTTAGATACGCTACCCGTTTATAACAGCTTCATAGTCTTTAAGAATATCTCAAATCGGGGACCATCACGATTTGGGGTTGTGACAATGCTCAGATCGTATTTTGGTCAACCGCTGGGATACGGTGAGTCTTAAAAATGATAAGGTTCAGCGTCTAGACCTCACATGGACTTTAGGCTTTAGACATGACGAAATTGGCAAAGCTTAGCTCGTTGACCTTATTCCATTTGTAAACCTTTTCGCGAAAGGCTTTCCAGGGTTCATAGATCTCTTTAAAGCTAGCCTCTTTTGCCGCGTTCTCCTCATAGATCTCAAAGGAGATTTTTTGGGCGGCTTGCAGGATATCGTCGCTATAGCGAGTGAGTTGCGTCCCCCCTGCCACTAACTGAGAGATAACATCACGGTTTAAGGCATCATAGGCAGCCAACATATTGATATTGGCTTCGTAGGCCGCCGTTTTGAAGATTTCTTGGTATTCCTTGGGCAATTTATCCCAAGCTTGGCGATTGACTAGGACATCGAGGGTCGGACCGGGTTCCCACCAGCCGGGATAGTAATAGTATTTGGCGGCTTTTTGTAAACCGAGTTTCTGGTCATCATAGGGTCCCACCCATTCTGCGGCGTCGATGGTGTTTCGTTCTAAGGCCAGAAAAATATCGCCACCGGGCAGGACTTGCACATTGACTCCTAGCTGCCGCATCACTTCACCCCCTAACCCAGGGATCCGCATTTTGAGTCCTTTTAGATCGCTAGCCGTTTTGATCTGGCGTTTGAACCAGCCGCCCATTTGCGCTCCCGTGTTACCCGCCGGGAAGTTAATGACGCCAAAATCTGCATAAATTTTTTGCATGGCTTCCAGACCACCGCCATGATAGAGCCAGGCATTTTGCTGCTGGGCAGTCAAGCCAAAGGGAACGGCAGTGGCAAAACCCAGAGCGGGGTTTTTACCAATGTAGTAGTAACTAGCGGTATGACCACATTGGACACTACCGGAGCGAACCGTGTCTAAGACTTCTAAGGGTGGGGCAATTTCGCCCCCCGGTGAGACCTGAATTTGAAACCGACCATCGGTCATGGCACTGACGCGATCGCTAATGGTTTTGGCACCGCCATAGATGGTATCTAAGGATTCTTGCCAACTAGTGGCCATGCGCCAGCGCACCTTGGGTAAGGCACCAGAACTGCTGGTGGAGGAGCGCCGACAGGCGGCAAGAGTGGTGGTTGCGATCGCACCCACTGCCGAATTTCGTAATAACTTGCGTCGTTTCAACTGTTCGCTCCTCAACCCTACAGGGGCCATCTCGCTAAGCCTGCTATCAGAGGACTTTCGGCAAATCTTCCGAGAGATAACCGCCTCCAATCCTACCGATAAATGAATCCCCTACCGGAAAACGCAACAGAATGTTGCCATTCCTGCCCAATTCCCCCGATTTTTTAGGCAGAGGAGTAAATCAAGACTGTCGCTTCATGCAGTAGTAGGGGAACGCTAGGGCCATAAATTAACTTGTCTCTAGTAGCAAGATGTCGAAAAGGCGACGATACCGACCGTTTTTAATTCTATTTGCGATTGGAATGTTCCTAGGATGCTTAACTGCCACGCATCCTAGACTGATCGCCAATCCTCACTTATTCCATGCCCAGGCTTACTGGACTCCGACGGTTACCCAGACGGTCAATCAAACCTCCTTGGCGGGAACCTGGGAGTTTCAAGCTGATCCGCAGCCCCCAGCAGATAAGCTCTTGCTACAGCCGAGCGGACCGGATATTCCACCGGTCCCCCAGGGCCAATGGCAGGAGATTACCGTGCCTTCCAACTGGTATTTGCAAGGGCAAGATGTATCGGGGGTGGTTTGGTATCGCCATCAATTTCGCGCCAATAGCCAATGGCGGGGGAAGATCACCCGCCTCGTTTTTTCGGGGGTGGACTACACCGCCGATGTTTGGCTAAACGGACAATATCTAGGGTTTCACGAGGGCTATTTTCAGCCTTTTTCCTTTGATGTATCCAAGGCTCTGATGTTTTCGGGGCAGAATGAATTATTGGTGCGGGTCAACAGTCCCCTAGAGCCTGAAGGGCAAGATTGGTCCCTGCGTAAACGGTTAATTAAAGGCATTTTTAGCCACCACGATACCCGTCCGGGTGGCGCATGGACCGATCGCGGTCAGGAGAAAAATACGGGAGGTATTTGGGCACCCGTATTTTTGCAAGTCTCTGATCAAATCGCCATTGAGACGATTCAAATTACCCCGAAGTTCGATGACGACTATCAACGGGCCACGGCCAAGGTGGATCTGATGGTCAACTCTCCAGGGCTGGGCAAAATCACTCTAGATGCCCATGTGCAGCTAGTACCCGAGAACTTTGAGGGAGTACCCATTGGCCCCATTCAAGTGCAGCGCACCCTGCACCAGGGAGCCAATCACCTCAAGCTAGAGGTTCCCGTAGACGACCCCAAACTCTGGTGGTCTTGGGAACATGGAGATCCCAATCTATATCGCCTCACGGTACAGTTGGCCGATGGCAAACGGCTACTGGATAAGGCCTCTGATGTGTTTGGCTTTCGCACCATTCAGTTTGACCCGATAGAAAAAATCTGGCGTTTGAATGGTCGCCGCCTCTTTTTACGAGGCACTAATTACATTGCCACCCAATGGCTAAGCGAAATGACGCCGGACAAGTACCAAGCGGATATTGACCTGATGAAGGAGGCCAATATCAATACGGTGCGGGTTCATGCCCATGTGATCGGCAAGGAGTTTTATGAACTGTGCGATCGCAACGGCGTATTTGTCTGGCAAGACTTCCCCTTGCAGTGGGGCTATGAAGATACGCCCCAATTTCTCAAGGAAGCCACCCGCCAAGCCCAGGATATGATTGGTTACCTTTATAACCATCCCTCGATTCTGGCCTGGAGTCTGCATAATGAGCCGCCCTGGGATGCGGACTGGATGAAGTATAAGTACGAGTCCTATGATCCAGAGCAAAATCGCGAGCTAGATGCCAAGCTATTTGCCAATCTCCAAGGAGAAGACCCGACCCGTCTACTCCATCCCGTATCTACCGTGGGGGAGCACCCCTGGTGGGGCTGGTATTCCCACACGATGTATAAATATGCAGAACCGACCACGGAAGCAATTATTTCCGAATTTGGCGCCCAAGCCTTACCCCACCTAGCGTCCCTGCGGCGCATCTTTACGGAGGACGAGCTATGGCCGGATACGGAAGCGGAATGGGACAAGTGGCTTTACCACAACTTTCAGCGCCATGAAACCTTCAATATTGCCAAGGTGCCCATGGGCAATACCACCCAGGAGTTTATTGATAACACCCAGCAGTACCAATCCCAACTGATTCAGTTTGCCGCCGAAGCCTATCGCCGCCAGCGCTATCAGCCCGTTTCATCCATTTTTCAATTTATGTTTGTAGAGGATTGGCCGTCCATCAACTGGGGCATTGTCGATTACTGGCGACAGCCTAAGCCCGGCCATGAAGCCCTGAAATGGGCCTATCAGCCCGTCTTACCCAGTATTGCGTGGCCGCAACTCACCTGGACCTTGGGAGAAACGGTAGAGCTAGAACTCTGGGCCATCAACGATTTGTGGAAAGACTATCCAGAGGCCATCTTTACCTATTCTTTGCACCAGAATCAACAACGCCTCAAATCCGGTCAAAGTCGGATTAATTTGGCTGCCGATAGTAGTCAGCCCGTAGATAAGATCTTTTTCCAGCCCCAGAACTTGGGTAGCTACACCGTCACCGCCACCCTCAAGGATCGGTTAGGGACGGTCTTAGGAGAAAACCAGTTTGTATTTGATGTGATGGATCGGGGGGAGCCAACCAATGAGTCGACGTCGTAAGTTAAGAGCGCTCTTAATCTGTTTTATCGCCTCAGTCGCTTTAACGATTGGGGTCGCTACGTGGGTCTGTAGCCAGCAGCTCGCCGAGGACTTTGCACCTAAAATTGTGCTCAACCAAGTTGGGTATCGCTCTAACTGGGACAAGGTGGCCTTTTTACTCAATGCAGAAGACAATGCACCTATTAAAACCAAAGTTGTTGATCAGCAATCGGGGAAGACAGTAGCTACGATCCAGCCTGGGCCTGCTGAATTGGATGAACAGAGTCGCGATCGCATCCAAACCCTAGACTTTTCCGACTTCAAAAGATCCGGTGAATACTACCTGCAAGCGGGTGACTTAAAATCAGTCCCTTTCCAAATTGGCCAGGATATCTATCAGGACACCTTTACCAAGCTCTTGCGCACCTATTATTTACAGCGCTGCGGTGTCGCCATCTTTGATCCAATCACCGGGATTTACCACCCTCCCTGTCATCTCAAAGATGCCGTAATCGCCCATGATGACGCCTTTCACAAAGCGGGAGATACGGTGCAAAGCCAAGGGGGTTGGCACGATGCCGGGGACTACGGCAAATATGTGGCAACCACAACGGTCACCATCGGCAGCTTATTTAGTCTGTACGAGCAATATCCCCAAAACTTTACTGACGACCAGTTAAATATTCCCGAAAGTGGCAACCAGGCTCCCGATTTACTAGATGAGATGAAAGTCGGTCTAGACTGGTTACTCTCCACTCAGCGCCAAGATGGTGGAGTTTATCGCAAGCTCTCCGGCAAAGAATGGCCAATTGGCAAAGCCCCCGATGAAGATAAGCAAACTCGCTATCTGTATGGCGTTTCCACCCCTGAAACCGGGAAATTTGCCGCAGTAATGGCTATGGCGGGTCGGATCTACAAAGACCCCCAACAGGCCAAAACCTATCTAGATGCCGCTCAGCTAGCCTGGGACTACTTACAGACTCAGAACCAAATACAAGAAGGCTGGATTGATGGCGATGACAGCGGTTCCGGGAAGTATCTCTTATCTGAAATTGACGTTGAGGACAGCCTGAAAACGGATATTGACGATCGGTACTGGGCCGCCGCCGAGCTATTCCTAACCACTGGAGACTCAAAGTTTGAGCAATATCTGGTGGACCATTTCGATCAGATGCCCTTTAACCTCTACGAGTGGAAGGATGCCTCCACCCTAGGCATGGTCGATTATTTACTTTATGCCAAAGCAGACTCCAACCAGCTCAAACCCCAAATTCAGCAAAAACTCTTAGGCCGTGCCGATCAAATTATGGAGCGGGTCGAAGGGAGTGGCTATCGGTTGGCCAACCATCGCTTTATTTGGGGTTCCAACAAAATGACAGTCGAAGAAGGCATTACTTTAGTTCATGCCTATCACCTCACCCAAGCGCAGAAATATAAAGAAGCCGCCCTCGATCAGCTCCACTACATGATGGGTCGCAATCACTTTGACCAAACCTTTGTCACGGGTGTGGGCACCCATCCCGTGGCCAAGGTGAACCACCTCTTTGCCAGAGCGAAGCAAATCAACATTCCGGGGTTAGTCGTAGGGGGTCCCAATGATGGAGCCCAGGATAATATTGCTCCCAAAGGGTTAGGCATTCGCAGCTATCTCGACAGCGAAAAGTCCTATGCAACCAATGAATATGCCATTGACTACAACGCGCCCCTCATCACTCTTTTGGGGATGTTGTTAGAAACGTCTTAACGAACCTCTTACACCCACGCGCTTTTTCATCAGGGGCTGTGAAGCGTCAACTCACCGAGTGTTATCTTGAGTCATACTGAATTGCCTGAATAAAGCCCGTGAACACGCCTAGCCACGCGATTATCAACCTTGCCCTCCTGATGAATGTGACGGAGCAGCCAGCGGTGTTGGCGGTAACGGCGGGAGCCATTGCTCCAGATCTGCCCATGTTTGTGTTTTATGCCTGGGTGAAAGGGGTACGGAAATTACCGGAAGGTCAAATCTGGACGGAAGCTTACTATCATCCCTTTTGGCAAACCTGCATCGATCTATGCCATTCCATTCCATTGGCGGGGCTGGCGGCTTGGGGCTGCTGGCAACTGGGGTTGATGCCTGCGGCCTTGTTTTTTATCAGTATGATTTTGCATTCTTTGGGGGATTTGCCAGTTCATAATGACGATGCCCACAAGCACTTTCTACCGCTCAGTCAGTATCGGCTGATTAGTCCCCTGTCTTATTGGGACCCGAAACATTATGGTCGGCAAGTGGCGTTTGTGGAGATGCTGCTGGTGTTGGGGACTTCTGTGTTGACGTTTCCGATTTTGGGTAATATTTGGGGCCAAGGGTTGGTGGTGTTGGTCAATATTTTTTACTGGTTTACCTTTGGCTATACGTTTTTGCGGCGACAGTTGCCTAATTTGTTTTGTCGAGCGCGGAATGCTTGAGGGTTAGGTTTCGTCGAAGGAGAGGTTGGCGAAATGTTCTTGGAGGTAGCGGTGAACCCTACCGTTGAAGATAGGCATATAGAGTGTTTAATTCGGGAATCCTAAATATAAAGCGATGTAAAGTTAGAGCTTTTTATTCGATAGGCAAGACCATTTAGCTCAGGTTCTACCCCATAGTTTCTGCCTCTATCCCCATCTTCCATGCTTCATTGCCCAAACCCCACTTGCACCCATCCCCAAAATCTGGATGGTCGTGCAACCTGTCAGAATTGTGGACAACCCCTGATCGGAATATTGCGCCATCGATATCACATCATCAAACCTATAGGTCAAGGTGGATTTGGCATTACCTATCTCGCCGAAGATATTGAGCGTTTTAATGAAACTTGTGTCGTCAAACAATTAATCTATCAAAGCCCGGATAGCCCAGGAGCCCAGCAAAAAGTCCAAGCTCTATTTACCCAAGAAGCCCAACAACTCTTTCAACTGGGCACCCATCCGCAAATTCCCAACCTGCTCGCCTACTTCCACGAAGAAGGCCGTCAATATCTCGTCCAAGAATTTATCGAGGGCCATAATCTCTCGCAAGTTTTGAAACGTGAAGGGGTATTTAACGAAGCGAAGTTAAGACACTTTCTTGCCAGTATTCTGCCCGTCTTAGGCTATATCCATTCCCAAGGCGTTATTCATCGCGATCTAAAACCGCACAATATTATGCATCGCCCCGCCGATGATCGCTATTTCCTGATTGATTTTGGAGTGACCAAGCAAGTTAATGGTCAAGAAACCGTAGGCACTGTTTTAGGCAGCGAAGGTTATGCAGCCTTCGAGCAATTACGAGATGGTCGAGCCTATCCCGCCAGTGATCTCTACAGTTTGGGGGTTACGTGTTTTCAGTTCTTGACGGGCCACGATCCACGCTCACTCCAGCTCCAAATTGGCTATTCTTGGACCCAAACCTGGCAAAAGCATCTCTGCCAGCCCCTGAGTCCCCAATTAGTCGATATCATCCATAAACTGCTACAAATTAATCTTGAACATCGCTATGCCTCCGTTGAAGACGTTCTCAAGGACTTGAAAAATCCCCAACCTCTGTCAACAGAAGTACAAAATGCATCCCATCGCCAACCTACTGTTGATCGTCAGTCTTACAAGCTTGAATTAGCTCAAGCAACTGACCGTACTGCAATCATTTGTGAGCCAAGAAGCGCAATCCCAGCAGTATCAGCATCTCAACTGGAGTACCCTCCTTTACAAGCGACCCAGTTTGAGGTGGCAACGCTCAATGTTATGGGCCAAATTCAGTCTGTTCAAACCCAAACAGCACAATACTTTATCGAAGCGCTAGGGGATGACCTTTCTCTCTCAATGATCGCGATTCCAGCAGGGAGCATACTGATGGGGTCACCCTCAACAGAAACAGCCCGACGGAATTCCGAAGGACCGCAGCACCACGTCTCTGTTCCCAACTTCTATATGGGACAGTTCCCCATCACGCAAGCACAGTGGCAGACCGTCGCAGCCTTACCGACCATCAACCAAGCTCTCTCGCTAGATCCGTCTCAGTTCAAAGGACCAGACCACCCCGTAGAAAACATTTCTTGGCTGGATGCAGTGGAGTTTTGTGGCCGACTGACTCAAAAATTCAAGCGACTATACCGTCTTCCCAGCGAAGCAGAATGGGAGTACGCCTGCCGAGCTAATACAACAACCCCATTTCACTGGGGCGAAACCCTCACTGCTGACCATGCTAACTTTCATGGCATGAAAACTTATCGGTTGGCTCCCAAAGGGCAGTATCGCAATCAGACGACTCCTGTCGGAAGTTTTCGCCCTAATGCCTTTGGTCTCTACGATATGCACGGCAATGTCTGGGAATGGTGTGCCGATCATTGGCATCCCAACTATCAAGACGCTCCTGTAGATGGCAGCATCTGGTTCGCCCAAGACGATGACAGAGCAGCCCAGACCACCCATCCCTGGCGAGGGGGATCCTGGTATGATGCGCCCGCCAGCTGTCGTGCTGCCTATCGAACCTTTGCAGATGCCGACTTTAAGAGCAGTAATTTAGGCTTTCGTGTCGTCAGTCCAGTTCTGTCCCCCTAAGCACCAAATTTACGGAGGGTTTGTGCTGGGAAAAAATCGCCAGAGCGACAGTTATCAACCCTCGCTCAATGGGTTTATGCCAATACTCACTATCGATACAGTAAGGTATTAGTAACAGAAATAGGGGGTTTAATTGAGTTCTGTGAGTGCCTCAATTTCTCTAGCAGACTAATGTTTCAAAACATGGTAGCTTCAATATTTCAAGTGATTATTGGATAACACTATCAAAGTAAGACTTGAACAATAAGCTATTCCAGTGTGCTGAGTGATTCTTTTCAATTGATTCCTATGAATATCTAAGCAATGGTTTGTTGTCTCAATCCCAAGTGTGAGAAACCCCTCAACCCGGACACCAGTAAATATTGTCAACAGTGTGGTGCTAAACTAACGCTGTTAAGACGGCGATTCAAGATGGTTCGTCTGCTGGGTAAAGGTATGTTTGGCAATACGTATCTTGCAGAAGATCGAGATAATTTGCAAGAGCCCTGCATTGTCAAACAGCTCATTTGTCAAGCCCAGGGAACGGATGCCAGCCAGACGGTTGTTGAACCATTTTTACAAGAGGCAGAACAACTTAGACGGCTGAAAAAAAACCAGCATATCCCCAGCATTTTAGCTTACTTCGAAGAAAATTATATTCCCTATTTGGTCCAGGAATTTATCGACGGCCAAGACCTGCAACAAGTCATTGAAAATCAGGGTCCCTTCAGTGAAAATCAAGTTCGGGCCTTGTTGCTAGAGCTATTACCCGTCTTACAGACCATCCATGATCAAGGGGTGATTCATCGGGATCTGAAACCCGCTCACATCATGCGTCAGCATTCGGACAACAAGCTGATTTTGGTGGGGTTTTGTGTCTCCAAACAAATCAATTTATCTCGGTTACAACAAACCGATAACGTTCGCGAGAATACCAGCTACGCACCACCTGAAGTCTTTGCTGTCGACAAAGCCCGTCCCGGCAGCGATCTCTATAGCCTCGGGGCAACCTGCGTCCATCTGCTCACAGGCGTTGCACCCCACGCTTTACCGATTCAGGGCGGGGCCGTATGGGTCGAACATTGGCAACAGCATCTTCCCCAGCCGTTAAGTGCTGAATTAAAGCCAGTGCTAGAGAAGTTATTAAAGACAGACCTAGCGGAGCGATATACATCCGCGTTAGAAGTGCTCAGAGAAGTACGGGGCTTAGCCAAAGGAACCACTCGCCCCCTCCCTCAAGCCCCAGCCGTTCGAGTCGCCCAGGCCGCTGGCCAGACAGCCCCGCAGGTCAGATCCCAGCCCAAGGTCCCCGCCCAGCAAACCACACTGCAGTCTAAACCTAAGTCTTCTACCCCTTCCTTCCAGGCGGAAGTCGCCCAGGTCGATGCCAATGGCCAAGTGGTGAGTCGCCAATTTCGTCCGATTGGCTACATAACTGAAGATATCGGTAAGGATGTCAAGCTGGAGATGGTGCATATTCCGGCAGGCCGCTTTTCCATGGGCTCGCCCCCTAGCGAGCAGCATAGACAACAGACCGAGAGTCCCCAGCATATTGTGTCCATTCCGGAGTTTTATTTAAGCCGCTATCCAATCACTCAAGCGCAATGGCGGTTAGTCGCCGCCTTACCCGCTGTCAAGCGCGAACTGGATGATTCTCCATCCCACTTTACGGGAGATAATCGCCCCGTCGAAAGCGTCTCTTGGTTCGATGTCGTCGAATTCTGTAACCGACTGTCCCAGCTCACTGGCAAGGACTATCATCTCCCTAGTGAATCTGCCTGGGAATATGCCTGTCGCGCCGCCAGCAACACACCGTTTGCTTTTGGCGAAACCCTGAACACAGAACTGGCCAATTATGATGGCACGGCAACCTATGGGGCTGGATCAACGGGGAGTTTTCGCCAACAAACCACCCAAGTAGACAAGTTTCCGGCGAATCCGTATGGGTTATCGGATATGCATGGCAATGTCTGGGAATGGTGTGCAGACCACTGGCATGGCAACTATGGCAATGCTCCAGTTGACGGCAGCGTTTGGCAAGATCAATACTTTTTTGCCTGCGTGCTCCGGGGAGGAGCCTGGAACACTCAAGCGGCCAGCTGTCGTTCTGCCTCCCGCATTTGGGAAGCGGCCTCTGAACAAAGCAATCACATTGGGTTTCGGGTGGCCTGCACCTTAACCAAACCAGCTAGCCCATAAGTCCTGCCAGCCCGTCTTCAAGTCAGAGCGTAAAAAAACCGCAATAATGATGGGAATGCTCATTTTCATGAGGTGCAACATCCTGCCGGATGGAAGTTCTCTCCGTTACGCTGAAAAACTTTAAGGCCCATCGCGATCGCTACTATGAATTCCGACCGGGGGCCAATGCCATTTGTGGTGAAAATGGGTCAGGGAAGACCAGCATCCTGGAAGCCATTGCCTGGGTTCTATTCGATCACAGTGAATATAAACGAGCCGAACTGATTAGCGTCGGGGCCAAAAGTGCCCAGGCCATGGTCAGCTTTATCTCCCACTTGGATGGGCGGGTCTATGAGGTGCGTCGCTGTACCAGTCGCGGCTATGAGGTTCACGACCCGCAGCTCAACCGCAAGCTAGAGCTGAAAAAACTGGATGATGTTCGCTGCTGGCTCTGTGAACATTTGGGGGTAGGGGTCCATACGGAACTGGCCAAACTCTTTGCGGAAACTATTGGCATTCCCCAGGGCACCTTTACAGTAGATTTTCTCAAATCGGCGGGCGATCGCAAAAAGGTATTCGACCCCATCCTCAAGGTGGAAGAGTATAAACAGGCCTACGATCAGGCCCAAAAATTAACCAGCTATGCCCAGGCCCAAGTCCAACAGCTAGAGCAAAAACTACAGGGCTACGACCAGCAACTCGAAGGCTGGGAAACCCTTAAGCAACAGAAGCTAGAGCTGGCCAACACCTTGACTCAACAGCAGGCCCAGATGCAAACCCTGGCCCAGCAGTTGGCCGAGATGCAGACGGAACTCCAGGATTTAAAGGCCAAAGACCAGGCCATCCAAACCTTAGAAAAACAGGTACAGCAGCTCCAAACCCAATGGACCAGTAAACAGGAAATTCTCCAGCTCTTAGAAGAGAATTGGCAGCAGGCCGACAAAGCTGTCCAGATTTGTCGTCAGCATCGCCCCCAATTTCAAGCCTATCAAAGCGCCCAAGAAGCCCTCAAAGCCCTCGCTCAACAACAGAAACAACGACAACAACTGTTGCAAGAACGCGATCGCATCCAAAATACCCTGCGCGATCAGCAAGTCCTGCTTTCCCAAAACCAAGGCCAGCTTTCCACCTTCGCCAAAATGGAAACAGAACTCCAAGACTGGCAAACCAAAGTCCCCCAGCAACAACAGCTCGAACAAGAAAAGACCACTTGCCAGCAAGCCCTACAAACCCTGGTCTCGGAACAACAGCAGCTGCAACGACTGCAAGAACAGCGCCACAAACAGCAGCAGAATCGAGAAACCCTCAACCAGACCATTGGTCAACTGGTCGCTCTAGAACCCCAAGTTCAAGCTATTCCGAACTTTGAAACCCAGCAGCAAAAGATTCAAGAACGACTGGGACGGATTGCCGCCGCCCAGCAATTTGCCACAGAATTACAAACTTTACTGACCGAAGCTGAACCCCAACAACAGCAATATCAGCAACAAGTCGGCAAAGCCAAAGCTCTCCTCAAGAGCCTATCTCTGACTAAAGCCCAAACCACCCAACTCGCCACCCTCTTAGATCAAGGAGCTGCCCTCACTAACCAGATTATTCAGCAGCTGCAAGCGGCGTTTGCCGACATTATTGATCCGCAGGCGGTTACCAAACTCCAGCACCAGCTCCAGCAGATTAAAACCCAACTCAAAGCCGCCCAAAAAGCCCAGACCCAGTGGCTGATGTTAGAAGCCAAGCAGCAGCAGCTCACGGAACTGGATCAAGGGATGGCGTCCCTGCAACAGGAGTGCGATCGCATCCAAGTCTCCCTCAACCAAGAACCCCAACTCCAAAGCCAGCTCGCACAACTCAACACCCAGCTCACGGAGCTGAATAACCCCCAGGGCCATGTCAGCATCCTGACAAAACAGCTGCAAGAGGCTACCCAACTAGAAGCCGAAATTGCCCGTCTCCACCAGGCGTGCCAACGGCATGAACAGTCCCTCACCACCGTTGACACTCAGATCCAAGCCTTGGGAGATCTGGAGGCCCAAGTCGATGCCCAACAGCAGATCCAGCAGAAGCATCAGGAGGTCTATCAGCTCTATTTACGCCATCGAAATCAGGCTAATACGTTTAAAGAGCTGGATCAGCAACGCCGAGAGGCCATGGCAACCCAAACTCAGCTGCAAACCCAGCTTACAGAAGCTCAAGCCCAATGGCAGGAGCAACTGCAAGCCCATAACCCGGAGCGTTTAGCAGAATTAAGTCAAACCTATGAGCAACTGCAGCGCCAGCATGATCAGCTTCAGGGGGGGCTGGCACCGCAACAGGCACAGCTCCAATATTTAGACCAACAACTGCAAACCAAGCAAGCCCTTGCCCAAGAGCGTGATCAGGTCCTAATCACCCTCGATGACAAGCGCCAAATCTCACAGTTTGTCACCGATGCTCGCAATATCTATAAACAAAGCGGCCCCCGGATCACCAAATTCTATCTCACGGAAATTTCTTGGGAAGCCGATCGGTTGTATCGAGAACTGCTGGATCGACCAGACGTGGCCTTACAGTGGACCGAAGATTATGAGATTCAGGTTCAAGAACAGGGCCACTGGCGCACCTTCAAGAGTCTGTCTGGCGGTGAGCAAATGTGTGCAGCGTTAGCAGTGCGATTAGCCTTACTGAAAGTCTTAGTGGATATCAATATTGCGTTTTTTGACGAGCCCACCACGAACATGGATGAACTGCGTCGTCGGCAGCTGGCCGAAGCCTTGGGGCATCTCAAATCCTTTCATCAGCTATTTGTAATTAGCCATGATGACACCTTTGAGAGCGTTACAGAAAATATTATTCGGGTCGAACGAGCCAGTTAAAGCGTTCAGGCTCAGAGGACCTCACTCTCTTAAGGGGTCGTCCATTGGGTCACAGGGGCCGCAATTTGCTGCTGTTTTTGGTAGGCCGCTACTTCCTGCTGACACATGCTCAGACTGTTCTGTTCGGTGTCACCCACGGATTGAATATGATGCATTTTAGTCAGGGGGACTTCAACTTCTAGGGCATTTTCATGGGGTGCCCCCAAGGACAACACGTCCAAGCGCTGATTCTTAGCCGTGCCCGTAAAACAACTGAACTCGGATTGGGGATAGAAAAATGCTCCCGTGACGTTCTGGCCCTGCTTCTTAAACACAACATAGCCTTGGCCGATTTGATTGGCTTGATCCGTATCGCCATAAAGATACGTGCCATCAGCAAGGGGCGCTGCGGGACCGGAGGCCGCGATATTTGTAGGTTCTGCAACCGCGATACCAGTGCTTCCTAATACCAAGGCACTGCTGACCGCCAATACAGTTTTCAGAGAACCAGAGAGGATTGAAGCTTGGAGAAATCTTTTCATTTTTAAAGTCTCACTACCACTTGTTTAATCTTCAGTTAAAAACCTAGGAAAAACCGTGATCTTGTTGTGTCTAAACCGTGCTTTAAATCAATCATATGTGTGATCAAAATCACTCTTAATCTGCGTCTTTTTATCCCTCATTTTTTGGTTGCTAAATAAAATCTGAGAGTCTGGATAAGGGAAGAGAATCGATAGCGCAGTCAACTCCGTGTAATTGCTTATCTATACTGTGACAGTTTCTTCATAGACCTCACAATGGTGGATACACTGAGTCTATCGAGACCAGATGAGCAGAACCTGTGAGGGATACAAAAATCTGATGAGACTTCCGTATATATACGGTTGTTCTACTTTTTGTCCTCGCTTCAACGCCCCATTAAAAAGCGGAAGGGCCAGCCAAATGTATCAGGTTGTAAACTCAAATTTTGGCCTATTTTATAGCAGCTCATCTGCGAGGAAATCCGCTTGTCATCAGGCAGATTGCCGCTTTGAGAACCGCTTGATTCAGAATGGATTGCCCTTGTGATCCGGATCATCAGAAGACTTGATGTACGTTACAGCATAGAGATGGGCAAAAGAAGAATATAACCTTGTGAGTTAGATTCTTCGTGGATTTAACCTTCAGTCAGGTGGTATCGACAACAGTAAGTCCGCTGTAATTCTGCTTACATCCGTTTCATTCTCTATCTTTTGAGGAGGGTACACCCCATGACTCCAGAAGCCAAACAAATCCTGGTTCAACTTCGAGAAACCTTCTACGCCCAGTTTGCAACGGCTATGAAACGGGACGTGTCTGTTACCAAAGACAACTCCCTCATTTTTAGCCCGTCTCTCGCTGCGATCGCATCTTGGGTCGATGATCACCAACGCTTTAACTATCTCAGCGTTCAGGCCCACACCGCTCCTGATGCCCTCTTCCCGGATCGCCCCTTAACCCTGCGGGTGAACATTAATCCCCCCAGTGGTGTTGTCACCAATACCAAGAGCGTTCATAAGAAAACGGGCTTAAGCCTCAACGCATCCTGGAGCCTCAACCTCACGGTACTACCGGAAGAGATTGTAGAGATGGCCCATTGGGTCGCCAGCTGGATTCATTCCCAAGATAATGACAGCATTGCCATTGCTGCTCCTTATCGCCTCAAAGTCACGCCCACTGAAAACAGCGACGACTATCAAGTTTGGACGCAAACTGCTTGGTATAGCCTCCATCCAGAAGAGCAGCCTGCTGCTCCCGTGGACCAGCCCCAAGCGGCTTAATGACAGTTGCTATATCAGATCGCCCAGGGCTAGTCCTCTGCTGCACTCCATCAGACCTCCTGGGCGATCACCTCCAGCTCAGCAACGTCCACCGCGCTAAAGTGAGGACGATGCTTTCTGGCAAAAAGCGCTTGTGAAACCGTCGAATTCTGCTCCTACTCAACCTTGGAATGCCCGAGAAACCGTAGGATTAACGATCTTGGTTTTGGTCGTTTTTTTCAGTATCAGTACTGCGATCGCACTCTTCTTCGTCATTTTACAGTTGGCGACAGACCCTAACCTCACCCCAGATATCGCTCTAGCGGCCATCGAAACCAATGGCTTGGCCCTATCCTTAGCTACCCTAATTTCAGGGATTGTGGCTAGCGGCCTGATTGTCGCCCTGTTGAAAATCCGTCCGGCCTTCACCGTTAAGCAGTACCTTGCCCTGCACAAACCCCGCTGGACCGACTGGTTGATCTGGCATGGACTCTTACTGGCCCTGATGGTGCTGTCCGAATCAGTCCTAAGGGCCTTGGAATATCAAGAAACCTTTACTGCCGAGATCTATCAAACCGCTCAATTCCCTATGCTGCTCTACATTGCCATTGTGGGAATTGCCCCTGTGTTTGAGGAACTGCTCTTTCGAGGGTTTCTCTTTCAGGGGCTGCAAAGGTCTCGACTCGGGCCAGTCGGTGCCGTTTTGATTACAGCGGTGGGCTGGGCCATTTTACATGTGCAGTATGGCCCTCTCATCATCTGCCAAATCGTTTGCTTTGGCCTGCTGTTTGGGGTGGCCCGCTGGAAAAGCCAATCTTTGTTTGTGCCTCTCTCCATGCATTGTCTCAACAATTTGTTAGCCCTTTTGATCACTAGCCTGCAACAGCCTTAGCATCAGGGCTCGAGAGTCCCGTCGTATCAAGCTTTTCTCAGGGACTAGACGGGACTCGATTCATCCCAAAGACTACTGCTAAACTAAAATACAAACGCTTTAATAACGCGATATTCACGTACGCCTGATTTACGTCTTACAACGGTTGAAGTCATTATGCCTAGCGACAATTTTATAGATAAAGCTTTTTCAGCAATGTCCGATGTCGTCATGAAAGTGATTCCTACGGATCAAAAGTCCAAAGATGCTTTCAAATACTATCGGTCCGGGATGGCTGCTCAGGTAGATGGCAACTATGCAAAAGCACTGGGTAACTATACCGAAGCACTGGCTTTAGAAGAAGATCCCTTTGACAAAAGTTACATCCTCTACAATATGGGCTTGATCTTTGCCAATAACGGCGATCATGAAAAAGCCTTGGATTACTACCATCAATCGTTAGAGTTAAATCCAAATTTAGTCCAAGCGTTGTATAACACTGGGGTCATCCTCCATTACAAGGGCGAACAGGCAGAAGAAGCCGCTGAATTGGATGAAGCCGAACGCTTTTTTGACCTAGCGGCCGACTTCTGGAAGCGGGCTATTAAAATTGCCCCTAACAACTATAGTGAAGTGCAAAACTGGCTGAAGACCACGGGACGCGTCGGCGTCGGCTAGCCCTAGGAAAGAGGTCAGTCCTTTAAACCGCTTTCCTCTTTTCCTCACCCTGACCTCCAAAGACAAGCATCCGTTATCGTTCCCCTAGAAATTTCTAGGGGGACTTGCAATATATATCGAAATGCTTATCCAGTCAGGGCCAATAATAGTCCGACCCCAATCACCGCCACAAAGGCCCCCAGCCATGCCCGGGAACTAATGCGCTCTCCCATCAGCACGGCCATAGGCAAGACAAATAAAGGACTCGTGGCATTCAAGGTTTGAGAAATCCCGGTTACCGTGTACTTGAGGGAGAGCTGCTGCAGCCAAATCCCCAAATAGGTCCCCGCAAACGAGGCCGCCAAAAGTCGGAGCAGCAGATCGGTAGTATTCATGGCTTGCCACCAGGTCTGAAGCTGCCGCCGCACCACTCCCCACACCACCACCACCACCACACCAGCCGCCAACCGCAACAAAGCGCCCCATTGAGGACTCACGGTTGTATTGTCTAAAGCCGTCCGCGATAAAATCGCACCAATGGCCTGAGCCAAAGATGCTAAGACGGCATAGAACAAACCCAGACCTTGATGTTTCACCGCATGGGTTTCAGCAGCCCGCTCACTAATCACCCAGACAATGCCCATAATGGTGACGGCAATCCCCACCCAGGCAAACGGAGAGAGCTGCTCCCGCAAAAACCACAGAGCTAGACAGGCGGATAGGGGAGGCGCTAGGGTGCCGAGTAGCAGCGTTCGCCTAGCCCCCAAATACCGTAAGGCTTCCAGATACACCGTATCGCCAAACCCAATCCCAATCGCCCCACTGAGAAGCAACAACAGGCTGCTTCTTCCGGCCAAAGCTGGCGCATCCAGTCTCTGGACAACAATAGTCATTCCCAAGAGGGCAATCGCGATCACCCCTTTGCCTAGATTCAAGGCCAGGGCAGGGGCTCGCCGGCCTAAGGTAGCATAAATCATCGAAGCCACGGCCCATAGGAACGCTGCACTGACAGCGGCAATTTCTCCGATCATGGTGTCGACGCGATGGAATGGCTGATTTGAAGGCTCGTCATCTTAGCGGGTCATGGCTCATCGGGGTATGGAGGCTCATATTGGCATTTCAGGTATGTTTAAGCATCAAACTGGGAAGACTGGCAAATATTATGCTCTTGCGAATCTATTTTGGCGCAACAAGGGCTTAGGCTTAACAATGGTATGTCCTGGGGAGTGATTTGTGGCAATACACCTTCGTAACTGGCTAGCCGATCATTTAGAGATCAGTCCTCGCCGTAAAGCAGAAATCTATCACAGCCTCCTGGATTCCGTCAGCTTAGGGGATATCAGTTACTGGCTGCAGGTGCTGTTCTCGGCTGGCATTGCCACTCTCGGGCTGGTCTTAAATAGTCCAGCCGTCATTATTGGGGCGATGCTGATTTCCCCCCTTATGGGCGGCATTTTGGCTAATGGCTTAGCCTTTGCCGTCGGTGATTTGGTCTTAGGCACTCGAGCGATCGTTAATTTAGCTGTGAGCTGTCTAGCAGCCATTGTCTTTGCCATCCTCATTATTGCCCCTATCCCTTTTAAGGAATTGACGCCCGAAATTGCCGCTCGGACACAGCCCAATGCCCTCGATCTCTTTATTGCCCTATTCTCCGGGGCGCTAGGGTCGATTGCCACAGCCAAAGAACCCAAAGGGGTTGTCACCTCTATTCCCGGAGTGGCCATCGCAGTGGCCCTGATGCCGCCCCTCTGCGTGGTCGGCTACGGTATAGGCATTCGCCTCAGCTCTGATGTCGTTGGCATTAGTGGGTTTCAAATTGCCCGGGGGGGTGGGTTACTGTTTTTAACCAATTTGGCCGCCATCACCTTAATGTCCATGTTGGTGTTTTTGGCCCTCAATATCGGTATGCCCGAAGTCAAATCTCAAGCCATCGAATGGCATGAAGAAGATCCCGAAAGTCGGTGGGTGCAAAATTTATTGACGCGACTGCCCGTTACCAATCAGCTCCAGAAAATCGGCAGTTTACCCAGCCGTCTCGTGGTGATTTTGCTGCCTATTCTGGCCTTACTCATTCCCCTCAATCAGGCTTTTTTACGCTTGCAGACAGAGTTAGCCCAAAAACAGGAAGACAATGCTCTACGCCGATTGGCGACCACGATCTGGCAGCGCAATTTTGCCAATACGGCCACCGGAGAACCTCGGTCCTATATCAGCCAATTGAATACCGCCGCTATCGAGGACAAACTCACCGTTCAGTTAACGGTCTTTACTAGCGAGCCTTATACCCTGGACGATCGGCAGCAGTTTAGGGAGACCCTGGCTCGCCAATTAAACCGACCTGTTAATTCTCTGGATCTTCAGTTGATTGAGATTTTAACGGCGTCCAATGAGCTGCTGGCTCGGCTCGCCGATGACCCGGTAGCCCCCGAGCCCATTACGCCAGATACCCCACCCATCAGTGTCTCTCAGGCTCAAGTCAATTTGCTGCAAACCGTCGATAAAGCTTTGGGCACGATGGTATTACCGACACCTGCTCTCCCCCTTCGCCACGAAGTTAGCACCAGTGCCATTAATCCCCTCACTCTCAAAATTATCTATCTGAGCGATCGTGACATCGGCAAAGATGCCCAAACCTTACTGCGAGAAGATCTACGCAATCGCCTCCAATCACCCATGACTCAAGTCATTTTGGAGCGAGTCCCGACGTTTCCTACCCCCTTAAATTTTGAATTGGATCTGTCAGCGATTTCCCCCGCAAGTCAACAAACCTTGAAGCAGGTGGGCACCATTCTGCAACAGCAGCCCAATTTGTCCGTGGACATTGTGGCGCGAGCCGAAACCTTGGAGAACCCCGTGATGAACGAGAATCGGATCAAAGCGGTCCAAACAGTCTTGACGAAAACTTGGGGCATCAATCCTCAGCGCATCCAGAGCCGATCTGGTCCCATCTTAAAACGGGGAGAGCGTCCGACGGTTCTGCTCAAAATTAACCTGAAGTAATAGTTTCTTCGGGTGCAGATAGAACCATCCAGGGCTTAATTACTATTGCCATAACTCTTTGGACAAGGGAATTAAGGCGTCTTAACAACCTAAAGCATGCTCAAAAAAGACGGTATAGTTGAAAAATTGTTGATATCCCAACTTCATCACTCTAGATTCAAGCCTATCTAAGCTTGGCTCATTTTTTCTTCAATCGATGAAATAAATAGCCTGAGTTTGGGAATGATAAGACTAGAGATACGTGATCCAGATCACAAATACAAGCCGCTATAGTCACTGCTCGCAGGGGATATTGCTGACATGCTGGATGGCAACCCTGTGCAACGATCCCGCAGAGATAGTCACAGTTGGGTGTCAATCCTGAATCACACCGTAGGGGGAAATGAGTCATGTCTGTTGTTCTAGCAGAACGATTTGCACATAATCCAGATTGGTCTAAAATTCAGCCGCATGATTGCGATCGCGCCCAAGAATTGGTGACTTTAATCAAAACTCAAATTCATCAGGACCGCCAAACTCTGGCAGATGACTACTACGGTTGGATTTACGAATTAACCAAGCTTTTAAGTAGCCTGTAACCCCTTTTTTACTCTGCGCGTCGCATTCAGGTCATATGCGAGTAACGTTAGAGTGATATGACATGTCAGTTAAGATTTGTCAACAATCTAGATCACAAAGATCGAAAAAAGTTGGACGATATTTAGCCTTGAGCCTGGGACTAGTGCTGCTATGGCCGCTTCAACAGGCTCAAGCCGATAGTCCCTTAACCTCCACTGATCTGGCAACGGCCTATCAAGAGATGCCGGAAGTCCAGTTAGCTCAACGCACGAAAGTTGCCGAGGGTCAGGTCTTAACGTTCCTGTTAAGCGATGCCCCCACAGACCAAAAAGCAGCGGTCATTAATGCCCTAGGCTGGAATTTTAACGGCCAACGAAATGGCTATCGTTTCCTAGCCGGTTTAGCCCAAGCCCAAGGACTGACCCTACAAGAGATCCAACTTCACCATTTGCGGCCTACCGACCGCTTTGTCCTAGGCTATCTGCTGGCCATGGATGATTATTTTGAACTGTCTTCTTTATCTAAAACGGCGACTGAAGATCTGTGGAAAGCCCGTCCTCTTCAACTGATCAGTCAAGCGGCCTATGCCTTACCCGATGATTTTACGGTGCAGTTTGTTCGCGCCATTGTCCAGGGACAGAACGACTTTTCCCGCTCTTGGTGCTCGATCTACCTAGAGCCACAGCAGGTGTTAAACCAATTTTCGATGGCGAAACGGAATTTGCGACCGCAAGCCGTTACCCAGGCCATGCAGTATCTAAACCGCTATGAGTCCCACTGCCAGCACCCTGCTTTCTTGACGAACCAACCGTCCGTTAACTCTGAACTCAACCAAATCTACAAAATTGCCGAATTTCAGAATCAGATGGTCACAGCCACTCAGGGCGGGATTGTCTTTTGGGATCCACAATCCCAGACGGCAACCGCAACCCGAGCGGAGAAGCTCTGCACATCCCTGATGGTCTGGTCCAATGCGCTATGGGTGGGCTGTCAACATCGCCTGTTGCGTTTTGACGGTACCCACTGGAAACTCTATCGCTACAGCCCTCAATCCACTGAAAGCGGTTTTCAGCTCGTCCAAGGTCCTCAAAAAACCTTACTCGCCCGCCATGACGGCCAGCTTTGGCAGTTTGATGCCAAACAGAATCGCTTTGTCGCCACCGATCCCCAATGGGGATCAGGACAAGGCTATGACCTGATCTATCTCCAGAATGGAGAGCAATGGCGCATCGACTTCCTTAAGGCCATCTGGCGGGATCAGCAGCGCTTTTCACTCCAGTCTGACGCCTATCCCGGTAACGACCCACGTTCGTTCTATGAAGATGCCAAGGGGCAACTGTGGGTGGTGGACTTTAACCAGGGCTTTTTCCGCTTCAATGATCAGACCCAAACCTTTCAAGCCATGCCCCATGTTGCCGGTAAGGGATCTGCGATCGCAACCGATCAACAGCACACCTACTTCTTGCACTACACCTCAGGATTGTATGTTCAGACGAAAGGTCAAGCCGACCCCACGTTCATTGACCTCTCAGCATTAGGCTATATGCGAGACCTCTTCGTCGATCAGAAGGGTGATATTTGGATCGGGGGCTGGAATCAATTGGTGCGATTACGTCGCCAAGGAAATCAGTGGAGCCGAGACCGTTATCGCCTGTTTAACTAAGAATTAATCTCTTCTTAAGTCGGATAATTCTTATTTGTTAAGCCCCTCACTTTCCGGATGTCACTTTTTTGTATCCTAAAATACAATTATTCATATCTAGACTTGATATTTCTTGTATAGAGACCCCATTAATCAATAAGTCATAATTCTTCAAAAAAATACTTGTTTCTAGGGTTCCGATTTGAGAGCAATTTCGCCTTAAATGACTGGTCCAAGAGAAACAGCTAGCTTTTTACATATCTATTACCCACAGACATGTAGCTAGTGACACGGAGGGACAAAAGCCCGGGAGAATCAACGTTCACCGTACATTCGGTAATGATTGGCTCCGCGGGTTTTGTATTTTAAATGGACACGTCTCATCTTCCTCTAAAATGGCTGAGAAACAACATGAAGAAAGAAATTAACGTGACGAAGTAAAAACCCTAAATTTTCCGATATTATGGCTGAAAACTCGACCTTTGGTCCTCCCAATTCTGATCCTAATTTTTCGTCCACTGAGGCTAATCGTGCTTTAGAGAAAGAAGCACAATTGCCCCTCACGGGCTGGCAACAAGAAGTTGACCGAGGATTAGAACTGGGGTTAGAAGCGGCGGCTAGTATTCGCGATCGGAGCATCCCCACCTTTTCGCGAGGCGAGCTGCCCCACTATGCGGGCATCAACACC
Source organism: Acaryochloris sp. CCMEE 5410 (assembly GCF_000238775.2). NCBI lineage: Bacteria > Bacillati > Cyanobacteriota > Cyanophyceae > Acaryochloridales > Acaryochloridaceae > Acaryochloris > Acaryochloris sp. CCMEE 5410. Next base: position 3,448,410 of record NZ_AFEJ02000001.1, read on the forward strand.
TTCCTCAAAGCGCCTTACCTAGAAGATGTGCGTAAAGTCGGCGAATACGATATTGCTGTAGTAGGCGTTCCCCATGACTCCGGCACCACTTATCGTCCCGGCACCCGCTTCGGCCCCCAGGGTATTCGTCGGATTTCAGCCCTGTATACCCCCTACAATTTCGAGCTGGGTATCGATTTACGAGAGCAGATCACTCTCTGCGATGTGGGTGATATCTTCACCATCCCCGCCAACAATGAGAAATCCTTTGACCAAATTTCCAAAGGGGTCGCCCATATCTTCAGTTCTGGCGCCTTCCCCATTATCTTAGGGGGCGATCACTCCATTGGCTTCCCCACCGTTCGCGGCGTCTGTCGCCATCTAGGCGATAAGAAAGTCGGTATTATCCATTTCGATCGCCATGTGGATACCCAAGAAACGGACCTCGACGAGCGCATGCATACCTGCCCTTGGTTTCATGCCACCAATATGATCAATGCTCCGGCTAAAAACCTAGTGCAATTAGGCATTGGCGGTTGGCAAGTGCCTCGACAAGGGGTCAAGGTCTGCCGAGAGCGAGCCACGAATATTTTGACCGTCACAGATATTACCGAAATTGGTCTAGATGCTGCCGTTGACTTCGCCTTAGAACGAGCCTTAGACGGCACAGACTGCGTTTATATCAGCTTTGATATTGACTGTATTGATGCCGGGTTTGTCCCCGGTACGGGCTGGCCAGAACCCGGCGGTCTGATGCCCCGAGAAGCCCTCTATATGCTGGGCAAGATTATTCAAAAAGCCCCCGTCTGCGGCTTGGAAATCGTTGAAGTGTCACCCCCTTACGACATCAGCGATATGACCTCGCTGATGGCCACTCGGGTCATTTGCGATACCATGGCCCATCTTGTGCTGTCGGGACAACTTCCTCGGCAACAAGCACCAGACTATATTCATCCTGAAGCCAATATGGACGTTGGTTCTGAGTGGGTTTAGGTCATGCATGAAACAGACATGACCAAAGCCCTAATCATGACGGTCAAGGACTGGTACGATTCCCAGCCTGAAGATCCACAAATCACCAAAATTCATTTGGTCGTGGGTCGGTTTACCTGTGTGGAACCTGTCAGCTTGCAGTTTGCCTATGAAGTCCAAACCCGAGACACCTTCCTAGCGGGGACAGAGCTGGTGATTCGAGAGACGCCTTTAATCGCCTTTTGCCACCCCTGTCAGCAGGAATATTCTCCTGAAATGGGCTTGCAATATGCCTGTCCCACGTGTGGAGTCCCCATGGAAGACATCCGGTCCGGCCGCGAGCTCAAAATTGACCATATCGAATATTGTTCTGATTCAGCCCAAACCTATGCACCAAACTGTTGACGCCGCCCTCGGCATTAACCTCTTACATGCCAATCAAGAAGGGGCCGATCACAACCAGGCTCACTTTAACGAATGGGGAGTGACCTGCTTTAACGTCATGAGCAGTCCAGGCGCAGGCAAAACAGTGCTGTTAGAGAAAACCCTGGCAGCTCTCAGCCCAGACGTCAATCTGGCCGTCATCGAAGGGGACATGACCACCGAACTGGATGCTGATCGCTTGCGAGCTTACGATGTCCCCGTGGTGGCAATTAACACGGGGCGGTCCTGCCATCTGGATGCCAAGATGGTCGCGGGCGGTATCCACCAATTGGAGCATTGCACCAATCCTAGAGAACTGGATTTAGTGCTAGTAGAAAATGTCGGAAATCTTGTATGTCCGGCAGAATTTGAAGTAGGGGAACATGCCAAAGTTGCCCTACTCAGCGTGACAGAGGGGGAAGATAAGCCGCTGAAATATCCAGTGATGTTTCAAGCAGCCGATTGTCTGTTGGTGACCAAGATAGATTTAGTTCCTTATCTAAATATTGACATTGAGCAGATTGTCCAAAATGTCCGTCAGCTCAATCCCCATGCCACGATTTTGCCAGTGTCTGCCCAAACAGGGACAGGGCTTGCTGAATGGTTTGAGTGGGTGCGTCAACAGGTCGCCCAACCGAGTCGGACTGCAGTCGGTAGTCACTAGTTGTTTGTAAGCAGGTAAAAGATATCTATGAAGCGACGCAATTTTTTATCCTTATGTTTGGTTTTTCTCTGCAGCTTACTGCTGACCATCAGCTGTAGCTCCTCCCCCGAGACAACGACTGATTCTTCGGCTGGTGCTGGAGAGCCAGTCGTGATTGGTTACAGTAACTGGGCAGGCTGGTGGCCCTGGGCCATTGCCGAACAAGAAGGGCTATTTGAAAAAAATAACGCTAATGTCAAGCTCAAATGGTTTGATAATTACACCACTTCGATGGAAGCCTTGGCAGCGGGCCAATTGGATGGAAATTGTCAAACCCTCAACGACACAATTTCTTTTGCGGGCAGTGCCACCAAAGGTGAGGTCGCGGTTTTAGTTAATGACAACTCCGCCGGAAACGACAAGATTATCGTTACTGCCGAGATTAATAGCATTCAAGACTTAAAGGGCAAGAAAGTGGCCGTTGAAGAAGGGGTAGTGGATGACTTTTTGTTGACCTTGGCCCTGGAAGAAAACGGCATGAAGCGGGACGATGTGGAGATCGTCGGCTTGGAAACAGGTAAAGCCGTGACGGCTTTCGTCGCAGGCAAAGCCGATGCTGTCGGCGCGTTCCCACCATTCTGGGCAACAGCGTTAAAGCGGGAAGGCAGTAAAGAGCTGATTTCGTCCAAAGAATTTCCAGGGGCCATTCCAGACTTACTCGTGGTAACCCAAGATTTAGTGGATAATCGCCCCGATCAAGTGCAGGCCTTGGTCGATACCTGGTTTGATATCCTAGCCTTCATGGATGAGAATCCCCAAAAAGCCGATGAAATCATGGCCAAGCGAGCCGGGGTCTCCTTGGAAGAAATGCAACAATTCAAAGAAGGAACACGCTTCTTTAGCCTCGAAGATAATCTTGAAGCCTTCTCGGATGGGGAAGGCATGAAGCATATGCCGTTTGCCGCCAAACGAATGGCCAAGTTTATGGTGGATGTCGGTTTCATTGAGGAGGCACCTGACTTAACCAAAGTGCTGGATGATCAATTTGTAAGGGCATACAAAGAAAAGCAAGCATAGTATCTCTCTATTTCTGGGGCTGGTCAGCCCCAGAAATACTAGATTATTGATGTGTCCCCTGAGCGCTTATGACCTCTAATGGATCAGCTCCCCCACCACAACCCCACCATCAGTCGGGTGGCCTAAAGCCAACTACTTTCTGGCGCATTGCTGAGGATATTCCAGCCAATCTTAAGTGGGCGTTAACAGCAATTTCCATCGCTCTGCCCTTGGGGCTGTGGTGGGGAGTTTCCAGTACCGGAGTTGTGAATCCTGACTTTTTACCTTCTCCTATCAAGGTGGGGCAGGCCTTAGTCGATCTGCACTCGGATGGCTTTTTGGTCAAAGATACGTTGATGAGCTGTTTTAGGGTTGGTATTGGCTTTTTTCTCGCAGCCCTCATTTCTGCTCCGATTGGCGTTGCTATGGGAACGTTTACCAGTATTCGGTCTCTATTAGAACCGATTATTGGCATTGTTCGCTATATGCCAGCACCTGCTTTTATCCCATTGCTGTTGATCTATTTAGGGATAGAAGAACTCCCTAAAATTACGCTTATTTTCATCGGGACGGTGTTCTTCAACATCTTGATGATTATGGACGCCGTCAAGTTTATCCCCAAAGAGTTGCTGGAAACAACCTATACCCTAGGCGGAAGACGTCACCAAGTGCTCTTTCAGGTGATTACCCCCTATGTGATTCCCAATATTTTGGATGCCTTTCGGGTCAATATGGCCGCCTCTTGGAATTTAGTGGTGGTTGCCGAATTAATTGCTGCCAACGAAGGCTTAGGAAAACGCATTGAACTGGCTGAAAAATTCTTTAGGACTGATGATATTTTTGCCTGCCTCATTGTGCTGGGACTGATTGGATTTTTTATTGATTTATTGTTCCGCTGGCTACTCCGCTTTTCCTGCCCTTGGGCCATTGACTAACGAACCACCATGCACTTAGAAGTTTCCCATCTGTATAAGCATTTCTCGACCCGTCAAGGGAAGCTGCTCGTGCTGAAAGATATTAATCTGCATGTGGAGACGGGGGAGTTTGTTTGTGCGGTGGGAGCCTCAGGATCTGGCAAAACCACACTCCTGCGCATGGTGGCCGGGCTAGACACCGCGACTTCAGGCAAAATCACCGTCGACGGACAGCCAGTCATTGGTCCGGGGGCCGATCGCGGCATGGTCTTTCAAAGCTATACCCTTTATCCCTGGCTGACCGTCGCCAAAAATGTGGGATTTGGCTTAAAACTCCAAGGGGTTGCCAAGCCTTTGCGTACTCAGCGAGTCGCTGAGTATCTAGACGTGGTGGGATTGTCTCAGTTTGCCGATGCATATCCCCGAGAATTGTCAGGAGGGATGAAACAGCGGGTTGCCATTGCCCGCGCCCTGGCTTCACAACCCAAAGTATTACTGATGGACGAGCCGTTCGGGGCATTGGATGTGCAAACGAAAGAAACGATGCAGCAATTTTTGCTCGATTTATGGCGACGAACCGGCACCAGCATTTTAATGATTACCCATGACGTGGAAGAAGCTATTTTCCTGTCACAGCGCATTTATGTGCTCACGGCTCGCCCTGGTTCGGTCCAACGAGAGATCGTGGTTAACTTACCCGCAGAGCGGACCTACACGATCAAACGTCAGTCCCTGTTTCAAGACTATCGAGATGAAATCATGGATCTGTTGCGGGAAACTCCAGACCTGAATCCAGTCATAGAGTAAAGCGCCGCTATCCTGGCTGCCGCTCTAGGGTGGCTTCCATCGTATTCAGAAGATAATGCTCGCTCATCATGCCGCTCGATAAGCGATAGCTATTCTCAGCAATGCGATGAAGCGTCTCAAAGCCGCTGCGGCGATCGCGATCGCCTAAAACCCAAAACCGCTGAACAATGGACTCGGGGCCAATCCAGCCTTCCCCTTCCACTTGGCCCAATTGGCTATGTTTAAGGACATAGGTATACCGCTGGTCGTTACTGCCTAAACGGCCCCGATATTGCATGATAATTTCTGAAGTGCCTTGACGAGCTACCGCTGATTCTTCCGGGAACAACAGCTTGGTTGCCATGGTAAACCAGCTGTCACAGTTCCAAGCCACGAGGGTGCGACCATGAATGGCAACGGGGTCTTGGTTCCGTTCCATCCAAGTCCCTTTAAAAGTCCATCGGCCCGCATCCAATAAAAAGGTATGGGTCGCAGTGCCCCTATTGTCTGGCATTTCGTTAATGTAGGTGAGTCTTTGTCCTTCCCTTAGGATGCCCACGGGGTCAAGCCTCTGGATCAAACAAGGTGTAATTCTCCCAGGAGAACCGGGCCAGCGGCACCAGTCACCGTCGGCACGTTGCCAGGAATTTGCAGCTGTCGCCAATAGGCCAATACGGCAAATGCGATCGCTTCCTTCGCATCAGAATTCAACCCCAAATTATCCGTCGTTAAGACAGTGCTACCGCCTAAGCGCTGCTGCAAACACTGCCGTAAATAACCATTGCGACTCCCACCTCCACAAAGGACGACCTGATCGGGCGGATGGGGTAAAAACTGGTCATAGTTGTAGACAATAGTGGCAGCAGTAAAGTCTGTCAGCGTCGCCAGCATATCTGCTGGACTAAGCTGATAAGGCGCTGCCGTTTGCAAACAGGTCTGTAAATAATCGGGACTAAATAACTCCCGTCCTGTGGACTTAGGGGGTGGCGCTTGGAAAAAAGGATGCTTCAGCCATTCTTCAATCAACGGCTGACAAGGACTGCCTTGAGCCGCCCAGGCTCCGTCGGCATCGTAGGTGAGTTCGCCCTGAGAAAAGTGCGCCACGGCCAAATCCATTAAGACATTGCCGGGGCCGGTGTCCCAACCTTTGACGCCAACGCCCAATTGGCTCGCATCAGTTAAAGGCGGTAGGTAGGTGACATTGCCAATCCCGCCAATATTTTGCACACAGCGATAGAACTCAGGATGGCTGAGCAAACAAATATCCAATTTGGAGACCAAGGGAGCACCCTGCCCCCCTGCCGCCATATCCGCTACCCGAAAATTGCTGACAGTATTGATGCCCGTTTGGTGGGCAATCACAGCACCGCGACCAATTTGGAGGGTATAGCCTAGGTTGCCCTGGGGAGGCCGATGAAAAACGGTTTGACCGTGGGAGCCAATCAGATCAGCTGCAGCCCCCTCGGCCTGAATCGACTGGGCCGCTCGAGCAAATTGCATTGCGATCGCATCATCCAATCCCGCCAATGCCTCGATACTGAGGGGCTCTCCCCCACAGACCGCGAGAATTTGATTTCGGAGGGCATCGGGATAGGGATAGGTTTGCGATGCAATCAAATCGACCTGTAAATCCAGTTCTCGGCCAGAAATATTCACCAGGGCGGCATCAATCCCATCCACGGAGGTCCCACTCATCAAGCCAATCACATACATGGTTACCCTTCTCCCAAAGAACGTAAAACACTCAGTACGTTGTTGTAATCATCGGTGCGGCCTTGCTTGGCATACAGATCAGCCGCTTTCTTTAGATCGGTAATGGCGTCTTGTCGCTTGTTTTGCACGGAATAGAGTAAGCCCCGCTTATAGTAATCTTCAGCCGCATCTGGCTTAATCCGCAGGGCATCATTGAGATCCTTTAAGGCTCCATCCAAATCTTTGAGCTGGATTCTAGCGCTAGCACGGTTAGAATAGGCCGCTTGACTACGCACCTCACTCTTGCGGGTGTCATTAATTTGGATCGTACGTCCATAGTCTTGGATCGCTTTTTCATACTGCTTCAACCGCAAATAAATATTGCCGCGCACCGTATACAAAGCAGCACTGCTAGGATTAATTTCCAAACCTTTGTTGCAGTCTGCCAGGGCACGCTGCAGTTCATTCAGGGAAAATAAAGCCCCACAGCGATTGTTGAGGACAAAGGGATCCTTGGGGTTAATGGCAATCGCCCGATCATAATCTTGAAGAGCGCCTTCAAAATCCGCCTGCTGGCCTTGATAAGCCCGCAGTTCCCCCCTGAGCAGATAGGCACTGGTCGAGTTGGGATTACTCTGGAGCGCCTGATCAAAGGATTTACGGGCCTGCTCGATTTCTCCCTGCTCATAGAAGACCCCGCCCAGATTGGTATGGGCACGGGTGAGCTGGGGGTTAATAGTCAGGGCCTGATTGTAGTCTGCGATCGCATCTTGTTTTCGGTCCAGTCTAGATTTGGCATAGCCCCGACTTGTATATTCTTTCGCCGTGCGCACGGGCAGTTCCAGAGCCCGTTCCCAGTCTTGTTCTGCCCCATCTGAGTCCCCCAGAGCCGAACGATAGCTCCCTCGATTGACATGGGCTGACAAATGATTCGACTCGGCTTGGATGGCCTTATCTAGCTCTTTGACCGCCGCTTCTAGCTTTCCCTGGACAAAAAATACAGACCCTAAATTGAGATAGCCTTGGGCCTGGTTGGGCTGCAACCGGATCGCTTTCCGATAATCGGCAATGGCCTTTTCATACTTACCCAGTTCCACCTGGGCATCTCCCCGATGGTTATAGGTTTCCGCATCTTTAGGGTCAAGGGTTAGGGCTTCGTTATAGTCTGAGATCGCAGCTTGGTATTCTCCAATGGCAAAGCGAATTGCACCTCGCTCGCGAAAGGCTGCTGCCGTTTTCGGCTGCTGTTCTAATAACGTATCGAACTGGGTAATGGCGTCCGGATATTTGCCAATTTCGGCATAGGTCTCCCCCAACTTCAGAGCCGCTTCCGTATAGTCCGCTTTGAGTTCTAATGCCTGTTCAAAATTTTCAGTGGCCGACTGCCAGTTGCCTGATTGGGCTGCCTGTTGCCCCCAAAAATAATGCCATTGGGGACGAAAGAGAAAAAAGAGACTTGCGGATGCGATCGCAGCTCCCCCTACTCCTAAACCAATCCACTGCCACTTAGGCTTCTGGATCTTCGATGTGGGCTGGCGAGCAGTTGATATCCCTGGTTCCGTGGCAGCAGGCTCAGAACTGGCAGGCACAACCTCATCCTCCGCCGAGGGATGGGACAAGACCGTACTGGCTTGGGCCACAGACTGTAATGCCGTTCGCATGGCTGCAACGGTGGCAAATCGGTGCTTCGGATGGGGCTTCACCAGTTGATCGAGCAAGCTTCGAAAGGGAGGGCTGAGATGTTCACAATCTTGTTTCCACTGCAAACGCCCCGTGGCACTATCGGTCTCAAACTGATCGGGAAACTTGCCTGTCAGCAAATAAATCGCCGTTAACCCCAAGCTATATAAATCGCTGGCAAACGTTGGTCGCCCTGCTGCCTGCTCTCGGGGCATAAAACCGAGAGTACCAATCACAATCGAGCGGCTGGGCTGGCCCTGGGCATTTATTTGGGTCGCCATTACTTCCTTAACGGCCCCAAAGTCAATCAGACACGGCTGCTGGTCAGCATTACGAACAATAATATTGTCGGGTTTAATATCGCGATGAATAATGTTGTGACCATGAATGTAATTGAGCACATTCAAAATCTGATAAAGCAGTTTGATCACCTCTGCTTCATTCAGGGAACCTTGGGCCGTGACAATTTCGGTCAGGGTCTGGCCTTCAATCCATTCCTGTACCAAATTGAACTGCCCCTCTTCTTCAAAGTAAGCAAAGAGGTCCGGAATTTGCGGATGCCCTTGGCCAATCCGTTCCAAGATGGCCGCTTCCCGCTGAAATCGTTCCAGCACAATTTTCTGCACCCGATCATTATTGAGTACAGGTTTGAGCTGTTTAATCACACAAAATCGCCGGGATGGCATCTGCACATCTTCAGCTAAGAAGGTTTTACCGAATCCACCCTCATTTAAAGCTTTGAGAATCTGATATCGGCCATTAACAAGTCCTACCATTTATTCTGTGATCTGCTGTATTCCCTTCAACAAGCAAGACAAACCCTGAATCCTCATGCCGCTAGGGTAACCTGCATTCGCTTTTGTTGCCGTAAATAGCCATGCAAAATTTCAGCATCCATACCGTGGAGCATCAGCCGAAAGCCAGCATGGAGGGTAATCAGCGGGATACAGGGATGACGGTTGTTCACTAATCCTAAAGCCAGGGGATCTTGTAACAATTTGCTGATGTAAATAGCGATGGTTTCATCTAACTGCAATGAATTGGTGGCCCGCCAGAAATCATGATCCGACAGAAATAAGGCATAAACTGGCGTATATACCTCAATGGCAGACTGCAAATCCACAAAATTCAGCCAGCCTTGGCGTCCAGGATTAATCTCAAACTCTCCATCCGTAATGGCGTCAAAATTAAGCCGTTGCGGTGCTTCTAAGGTTCGATTCTCCGCCTTCAGCTTTTGATTCAGCTCAATAATAAAGTTGTAAATATTCAAGTCATGAATCAGAAAGGTATTGTCTTTTAAATCTTCTAGACAGGTGGGACGTAAAGATTGGGTAGACGTGATCTCAACCCCAGCATTATCCGCAATAAATTTTAGAATCTCCGTCCCAATCACAAAGTGCCGCAAAATTAGATAGTTACTATCGGGCGTCACAAAATACTTCAATCCCCAATAGATCAGCTGATGCAACAGCCTCGATGAGCTTAACCATTCAGGAATCACAATCCGCAGCAGCTTCACCACCACAATCATCAATTTGGCAAAGGGGCGCACTAGGGGTAAAAAGATTCGGCGTGAACGGCTATTATGTCCCCTGAGCAAAGCTCGCTTCGATTCATCATGGAGGGGCAGACTCGCATCGATATAAAGGGCCAACCAAGGATTGGGGTCTTTAATATTAACGATTTGTTGATCAAACTCGGTCTGCCAACTCATCAATACTGTCCTAGTTCTTCTAGCTGGAGGAGGTATAGCCGAGCCGTAACTTTGGCGGTGCGGACAATCGCCTCATCCATTCCTGTTATATCCAAAATTGAGCTAGACAGCAGGTCTTCCAGTTCCTGGAGATGATCTTCGTCATGGGCCGCATGGTAGCGATAAAACTCCAGCTGATCAGGATCCGTGATTAAAGGATTCTCGTCTAAGGCATTGGCAAAAGTTTGGGCGAACCGCTTGCCTAAACCCTCAATAATAAACATGGCCCCTAATAAATCGAAGGGGTTAGGCTGCGAAGCCCGCTGATACATCCAGGCCGACAACGCTTCCGAGCCAATATTTTTACGGGCGCTGATCAACGCTTCTTTTTGGGCCCCAGAAGCCAGATAGCTTTTCTCCAACATTTGATAGTCAAGATGTTCCGTGGCCGCATGGCGGATAAAGACGGAGCGCTGATCTAAGTAAGGAGCTGTAATTGAAGAGGCTGCTCGACTAATCCAACCGCTCCCTTCCACCACTTGCTGGTAATGGTCGCTAATTAAAGTCAGATAATCCGCCAACCGGAGCTGCTGCTGCATCGCCCGAGCAACAATCGGTACTGTTAATAATCGACTCTCGAAATCTGCCCACACTATAGTGAGCTGGCGTAGCACCCGCTGGGCCTGGGTTACGTTACTTTGAAGTCGGGGTTGGGTTTGCATGGGATTACACCACGGTTAAATGCATAAAGGCAGCAATACAGCGCCCGCTCTCGGGCACAAAGCAGAGGATCCGCTGTCCAGCCTGCAGTGGATGTTTTTGGACCAGCTCCTCTAGCATGATAAAGATGGAGGCCGTCCCGGTATTGCCATAGCGTTCTAGGTTATTGCACCATTTCTCTTCTGCAATCATGGCTCCTGTGCGGCGCAGCAGCCGCTTCATTTCTTCGCCTAAAGAGTGGGAAGAGTAGTGAGGTAAAAAATAATCGATGGCGTTGGGATCGAGATCGTACTTTTCTAGCAGCTCTAGATAGTAGCCCACCCAAACCGGGAACATGGCATAGAGAATCTCAAAATCTTGCTTGAGGGCAATGGCACCGGCTTCATAGGCAGCCTGAGGAGACTCATATAAGCCCCATCCCTGGTCCTCAGCCCCAGTATTGCTTTTGGCTCCCGCATACATACAGGGCGGAAAGCGATCGGCAAAGGACTTAAACTGAATCCAATCAATCCGCAAAGAGACGCCATCAGGTTTAGGGCCGGGCTCTAGCACCACGGCTCCTGCCCCATCCGACAGGGTCCACCGCAAAAACTCAATTTGCGGATCCGGTCTAGCCGCTTCGTCGTAAAAAGGCCGATAAACCGAAGGACGAAACCAACGGCTGGCAAATTCGCTGCCACTCGCAACGGCTAGCTGAGACTCCCCCACTTTGACATTGAGCCAGGCATTTTTGACCGCCATCAGGCTACTAGCACAAACACTCTGAAAGGAAAAAATGGCTAAGGGTGGAATGCCCAATTCACCATGGACTGCACTGGCAAATCCTGGCACCAGATAATCCCCTTGGGTCGTACTAGTGGCCAGCAAATCCACCTGCTCGGGCTGGCAACGGGCCTGCTTGAGGGCGTCGTGAATGGCATTCGCTGCCATCGCTGCGTTGGTATATCGATAGCCCCCTTCCATATTGAGGGCATAATAGCGATGCTTAATCCCATTTTTGCGCAGAATGGCGGATCCTAGGGTGGAGCTACGCTGACTAATATGGCCGATGTATGCCGCCATATCCCCATTGGCAACTGCCTCTCCGGGCAAAAATTTGCCGACTCCAGTAATGTAAACGTCTTGACCAGGAGACATAGGCAAAGCTGACTCAGTGGTCAGTAACGGGCGACCTGTCTATATTCGATGCTATCGCAGCATCTACTGCCGAATCATAGCTCGTCTCGGGTTGACTAGGGCCAAAGAGTTGCCTACATTGATCGAAAGCCTAATATTGATTGGCAAAAAGGAAATCACAACTCTTAAATAACGCCTCTACCAGACTTGAGGTCAGTCATTAGTACGCCTCGCTACATTTGCAGCTTCATCGGCTGTTGTATTGTCAAAAGATGGTGAAACATAGGCATGCGATTAAATCCTCTGATAAACGGCCAAATCCATACTTGTTAATAGATTTAACGATTGAGACCTATAAGTTTGACATCGAAATGGGCACACTACAGTCATCGGTGTTGATGGAGATTTGATATCCAGGCTATCGCCAACAATAGTTTGTCTTAGTCGTGTCCTAGCACACAAGTAGCAAGTTTAGCTTGCGGTCTCAGCGGTCGGGGGAGTCTGCATTGAGTTGCAGTAGGCCATCGCTTTTTCAGCAATAGTGTCACGTCCTCTTTCGAGATGTAAGTTTTGCAGTGGTGTTTTTTCAAAGATTATTTCGTCAGCCTCAGCCGCCTAACCATGCCACACCGTCTGAAAGCCTAGAAGCGCGTTTAGCCGAGTATGATCAGGCGATCGCCCATGGAACAGATAATAACGATGTGTGGTTTGGGCGAGGGTGCGTCCAAGTTGAACTAAAGCGGTATCAAGAAGCCATTCGTAGCTTCGATAAGGCCTTGGCCCATCGCCCAAACCATTTAGACAGTTGGCACAATCAGTCTTTAGCCTATTGTCAATTGGGTCTATACGAAGAAGCTGTCAATAGCTATGAGCAGGCGCTTCATTTTGGCAGCGTCCCTTCTCAAGATTGGTATTTCTATGGCACATTACTCGCTCAGCTCGATCGCTACGAAGAAGCCATCGATAGTTACGAGGAAGCACTCAAGAAAGATCCCGATCGAGCGTTGATTTGGTATGACCGGGGGATTGCTCTGTCCTGGTTAGGGCAGTTCGAAGATGCGATCGCAAGTTACGATCAAGCCCTCAATCTAGATACCACCCTTCATCAAGCCTGGTTCCGGCGCGGCTTAGCCTTTAATCAATGTCACAACTATGCCCAAGCCCTAAAATCCTTTGATAAAGCCCTATCAATAGACACCAAAGGTTCCGAAGTATGGGCTGCCAAGGGATTAGCACTCCTCCAACTGCAGCAATATGAAGACGCCATTACCGCCCATGATCAAGCGATCAAACTCAATGCCAAGGATGATCAAGTTTGGTACAACCAAGCCTGCTGCCATGCCCATTGTCAACAGTTAGATCAAGCTATATTCAGTCTTGAACAAGCCATTCACCTCAATCCAGAGGCCATTCGTGAATTGGCTAGTACAGATCCTGACTTACAGGTTTTGCATCAACACCCCACTTTTCAAAAGCTGATTTCGATTTAAGTGTCAGTTCTCAGGATTCTTATAAAACGTTCATGGACGTTTCAGTCAATCCAATGACTTTACCCAGATAGTCATCATTCCAGCTTCAGATACCCCTCTTACATTGGAATCAATGAAGTTGGATCACAGACATGAAACGCACGACTCGAACTGCCTTATCGCTCTTAACCAGCCTGACGCTCCACAGCATCGGATTTACATCACCCACCCTGGCTGAAACCACCCTCACCCGTGGTCCCAATTTTGCTACCCATCCGGTCAACATAGGCAACGGTTCTGTACCTGCGATCGCTCAAGGTTCCTCAAGAACAACCCAGAGTCTGAATGATACAGCCCCTCTTACCCAGACTGAATCAGGACGCGACACTACGACCCAGTCTTCAGAACCTCTTAAAATCATCACCCGTAGTCCCAATGGTGCAGCCCATATTTTGAACTAGTCCCATCATATTGAGGATGACCAGTTGATACACCCCACGACGCAGGGCCGTTTGCTGATAGCAATCGACCCATGTTGAAGTGCAAGTGATTTTCCCCTGGAAAGTCACTGAATCCATCTTCATTTGCCCCCTACTACTAAGACATGTCTTGGTAGTAGGCTTTATTCTTCTAAATCAGTGCCTTTCTCGTGAGATCTCACCCACAACATCCCTCTCTATAGGTCGTAAAACCGCGACTCACCCAGCATTTGAGGCTGCGGATTTCTTCAGGTAGTTCAAAAACCAGTTCACGGCAGTGGCCCGGCGAGTCCGGCGCGGATTAAGCTCATCGACCGTGTAACCCCCAAAGCCTAATTCTGATTTCAGCAGCTGTTTGTTTTCTTTGGGAATGGAGCGGGTGAGCTTGATAGTGGCAGGACGACTGCCAATAAAGTCTGGCGGATCTGGGTAGACTTCTGTCCAGGTTTCATCCACTTGCGAAACATCCCATGCCTGCGAGACCGGATCATAGCGATAGCCCAAGTGATACCAGAGCATCCGATTAACTGTTTCATCAGGAATTTTGTCGTCCAAGATGGCCCAAAAAGTTTCTGATATTAATTCCGGTAAGTCAGATTCTGGCACAGACATAGATCATCCCGTTGGACGCTGTTGAGTGGTGCGCTGGAGCAGCCATAACGACGCAACCACACCGGCAAACTGCCCCGCAATCGTATTAATACAGGCTTGAATCACAAATAGATCAATCGGTTCTACCAGTTGATTGGGGTTCAGGCTAAATACCGCTACCCCTTGAGAAATGGCCTTACCGATGATCGCCCCTACAAACCATTCTCCCCCAATCACGGTCACCAAAATACCTACGAGATCCGTGAGCAAGACCATTTTCAGCAATCTCAGAGTGGCGGCTTTGGAAGGGGCATTGGCGCTAGACGGCGCTAAAAAACGACGTCCCCAGCGGGTATAGCGAAAACTCCAGAAAACGCTCACCCCCAAGAGCAAAATGCCGGCCACTGTGAATAACAGCCCTAAGCCGCTAATCGTATTGCCCGCCTGATTTGGATTACTGGCACGGCTGAAAAAGGCGAATAGAACCGTTACTCCCGAGATGATGCCTAGCACCGCCTTGATCCAGAAACTGATCCAACCGACAATGCGGAATGCACCACCCAAATTTTTCAAATTGGGCGACCGGGATAGAGCGTCAGACGGTCGGGTCATGCAGGTTTAGTCCGGTAAGTCATATTGACTGACAATGCGCTTGGCGTACTCAGGTACATGGGCATCTACCTTATCAGGATAGTTGCGCTTCACATACAGGTAGTTCCGGGTAAAGTGGGAATCAATGGAGAACCGCGCATATTCTAAACCTCGGGGACCAATCTTGTCGATCACCACACCCATCAGCTTCGCTGCCCACATGGGTAGGGTGACACCTTTGTCATAAGCAGGGATGCTGTTTTGCACCGCTGCATGGCGATCGCCCTCAGAAATAACGGGCTGGGTTTCCAGCTGATCCATCACCAGATCCAGCATTTCTTGCCCCGTTTCATTGCGGACCACAAGCCACTGCCAGCCATAGGGCGACCCCATATAACCCACCACAAGATCCGCCAGGGAATTCGTGTAGTCAAAGCAGCTCATGCAGGACGGGGCAAAAATATCCTTGAGCTTATTGGTCTTCAGGCCAAAGAAAGGCACCGTCTCAATCGAGCCGTCTTCATGCTTAAAGTGGATGCGGAAGTCCTGCATAAATTCGTAATGGACGACCGTATCTGGAGATCGGCTCGTGGTTTCTAAAAAGGTCTGCAACCCAGCTCGATTCACATTGTCTACACAAGGGGTTCCCAGAACATACAGCTTTTCTAGTCCTAAGCTATCCTGAACAGACCGCAAAGCCTGAGTTTGACATCCCACTCCAATTACACAGAGGCGCTTCAGCCCCGACTGCTCAATCTGCTCCAACACCGAGAGATTGGGAGAGAGGGTGGGCTTATTCACCCGAGCCGCCAACACCTCTTCCGGGGTACGGGCAATAATCGGCTTGGGTTGGAACCGATCTTCATCGGTATTTTGGATACAGACGACGCCGTCCACTTTGCCCTGCTTCAGCATTTCCATACCGATGGTGCTGACAATGCCCGTCCATTGCGCCCCCGGAATGGGATCGACCTTGCGGGCCGTCATCATTTGGTTGCTGACCCCGAAATACCAATCATCTTCGTTATCCAAGTCACGACTACGACCGTGGGCCTTTTCTTCTAATTCAGCCACCTGCTGATTTAAAAAGGCACAGGCTTCTTTTACATAGTGAATGTAGTAGGTATCGCACAGACCACATTCACTACAGAGTTCTTTAGCCGGTCGGCGACTCGTAGACTTGAGGGCTTTGGCTTTTTTATGGGGTTGTACCGCAGTCATAGTTAAATTAGGGTTCAGTCCTGCGAAGCAAAGGCAGGAGACCGAACTAAATGGTGATATCGCATTCCGATTGTAAACAGTTTCGGGGCCGCGACCCAAGCCTCCTCTTTTTTTCCTTCGCCGGATGAGTTTAGGAGCCGCTAATCATTATGGGCATGATCAAACGTATACACATAAAACATGCGGCTAAATCGCTGGAGTAAATAGCCCCCCGTCACGAAAACCACGCTACAGAGCACTAACTCCCAAAACTCAGGCGGAGGAGCCATCAAGAGCAACGTAGTATCAGGATGAGTGATGGCGTATAGGGCTTGCGATCGCGCATCCAGCATCACCCCCAATCCAAAACAAACCACCGCACTGACCCACATCACGACTTTTAGCTGCTGAATCCGATTTAAGGCCCCACGGCAAGCTTGGCAATCTTTAGTATGGGTGTTCCAAATATCAAAGAGCTGTTCCTTATCGCGCTGAGGGGGTGGGAGTTGGGGATCACATTGCCACGGAATCCCTCCGCCTGCACGGGTTTTGATCCATTGCCGTAGGGCAATCACCATCTTGTCTTGGGGATTAGGGGTATAGACCGTTTCCAGCCAATCTCCCGGTTCTTGATGCCCAATGCGCTTTTCCTGATAGTGGAGAAACACTAAATCTTGATGGAGAAAGAGGGGGGCCAAAACATGGCCGAGCCATTTCGGCATGGGCCAAGCAAAAAAGCCCAAACCGGGAGGGGTTTTTCCATCCTTATCTTTAATTAACACCTGGCAACCGATATGGCGGCACCAGCCTGGGCGAGTGGGGCTCGCATAAAGCGCCAAAATCATCTGCCCATCCCTAGCAAAGGTGGTTTCAATCCGCATATGACAAGGGGGCTGAAAATTATGGACGGCCTTTCTGAGAATCGTATTGGCAAGGGGGGTGATATCAAAGGCAAAGCCTTCTTGGGTCGACACCTCCCGAACCGGACTCATATCGTAATAATTGGCATCTCGATAGCGATTGCCCATAATGCCATGATGAGACACCGGTACATGGGCTGGATCCGCAATATTCTCCATAAAAAAGTCCCAGCCGTAGGGCAAATCTCGCACATACCAGAACAATTGAATCGCTCGATCGGGCAACTCTTCTAACTCCGGGATAATCCGAGGAGAGCGCTCCTGGCGGAGAGACTGGGAATTCTCACTGGGATCGGGCCACACCCAAATAAGCCCCTGCTGCACCTGAGTTGGATAGGAAATCGCACAAGATCGTGGGTTGGCTCGATTCTGTTTGGCCGTTTCTAAATCACGACTTTGAGGAATATCTAAGCACTGCCCTGAACCGTCAAATCGCCAGGCATGATAGGCACACATTAAGGTACCATCGACTTCGATTCGTCCTTCCGATAGGGGTGCAAGGCGATGGGGACAGCGATCTTCAAAACAATGCCATTTTCCCTGCTGATCATGCCAAATCACCAGCTCTTTTCCCAACAACTGAATGGCATGAGGGCTTTTCGGATCCAAGAACTCAGCCACTGCCACTGGATACCATTGTTGTGTCCATTGAAATTGTTCAGGTGTGGCGAGGGACGTTTCAGCGTCTGCAATGGAGGATGAGGTCTCAACCTGCTGAGAGGCATCATGGGTTGGATCAAGGGACAAGCGGTTTTGAGTCGTCACTGTCTTAACAATTGCGCTCGCAGCTAGGGTTCATCTTCCCCAATATAATCCTCAACGTTCCACGGGTTAATCGATTCCAGGCCACTTCGCCATCAAACCGATGCATTTTGGCACTGTCCCTCTCACCGATCCGCTTAAAATCGAGGAACCGCTGACCTCGCTTCACCATCACTAACTCAAAGATGATGGAGATGAAAGGCCTCGGTTTGACAAAAGGCCAAAGAATAAGAATCATAATCCCCAGAAGCTTTGACAAGCATCCGAGGAATACTGAACTCGATTTGTCTCCGGCTTGTTTAGACTCGCTTATTCTCTATTTCGCTGTCCACCCTCAACCTAAAGTGACTCATGACCGTCTCTGAGAACCGCCCTAACTTGCCGCCCTCATCCCGGGTTCTGACCTTGGTGGGTCTGATTCTAATCCTGACCTTCTTTCTAGATTTTCTGGTCCGCTTGACCTCGCCCCAGCTTGGCAATGCCGAAGTCCAATTGACCCTACTCAATGACTTAATCGATCGCGGCGTTATTCCCCTGATCGGTTTATCCCTGATTTATGCGGGTTTCTGGTTTCATCTATATACCAAGCCACCCCTGGTTACTGATGCTCAAGACGATAAGGAACTGCGGGCAGCCTGGCAAGATCCCAAATTCTGGACCTTTGTCTTCGCCAGTGTTCTAGGACTGATGTTCTTACTGATTATTCCGTTTCACTATGCCAAAACCGGAGATGTGATTCAGAAAGCCCTCGATCAAGTTGAAGCAGAATGGACTCGTAACAAAGCCACCATTGATCAGCAGCTCAATCAGGTCAAAGTCGAAGAGCAGCAATGGCAAGCCATCGGTAAAGACCCCACCCAGCTCGATCAGCTACTCAATAATCCCCAAATGCCGCCCCAACAAAAGGCCGCCCTTACCCAACTCAAGAAAGATCCCCAGGTACTGAAACAAAATGTAGACGCTCGGGTCAAGCAGCTCCAACAGCAACAAACCCAAGTTGCAGGTCAGTTAGCGGATGCGGAAAAGCGTAAAGCTGAGGTGGTCAAACGGGCAGAAGGAGAACGATCCATGACTCGTCTGCGGGCAGGAATTCGAAGTATATTACTTGCGATCGCATTTGCCAGCATTGGCTGGACCGGACTACGAGACTCTTCCAACTAGGGCCATCAGCAGACGGCCAGCAAGGTTTAGGGGATAATGACTAGCAGTCTTTAGAACATCCTCTCCCATGACCTTGCAGGCTCCCCTTACCCAACTAATTGAGATTCTGGCCGCAAAGCCCCTTCATATCCCTGATGCTTTAACCTCCCAGCAGGTTCAAGGCGTTAATACGGACACCCGCAGCCTGAAACCCCAGGAAATTTTTCTAGCCTTCTCGGGAGAGAACTTTGATGGTCATCGGTTTGCAGAGTCGGCAGTGCAGCAGGGCGCAATAGCTGCGATTGTCGATCACCCCATCGATGCAGCCATTCCTCAACTAGTGGTTCCAGATACCTTATTGGCCTATCAGCGTTTGGGCCAATGGTGGCGACAGCAGTTTCAAATCCCGATTATTGCCATTACAGGCTCTGTCGGTAAAACCACCACTAAAGAGCTGATTTCAGCGGTCCTTGGTACGGCTGGATCCGTTCTCAAAACCGAGGCCAACTACAACAACGAAATTGGCGTCCCCAAAACCTTGTTAGGGTTAACCGCCGATCATGACTATGCAGTTGTGGAAATGGGGATGCGGGGGCCAGGAGAAATCGCGGAACTGTCTCAGATTGCCCAACCCACCATTGGCGTGATCACCAATGTCGGCACTGCTCATATTGGTCGTCTAGGATCTAGAGAAGCCATTGCCCAAGCCAAATGTGAGCTACTAGCCCATATGCCTGCAAATAGTCTGGCAGTTCTCAATGCCGATAATTCCTTACTGATTGAAACGGCTCAAACCGTGTGGTCGGGGGCTCAAGTCACCTATGGCCTAGACTCTGGCGATTTACGAGGACAGCTAGCGGATCAAACACTACAGGTAGCGGGCCATTCTTTTCCCTTACCTCTGCCAGGGGCTCATAATGCCTTGAACTATTTAGCCGCCCTGACCATCGCCCAGCATCTCCATTTGGATCTCGCACCCCTACAGCAAGGTATTTTCCTGGAACTTCCTTCCGGTCGCGCTCGTAAACTCACCCTGCCTAACGATGTGGTGGTTCTAGATGAGACCTATAACGCGGGCCTGGAATCCATGCAGGCAGCCCTCCATTTACTCGCCCAAACACCCGGCCAACGGCGAATTGCGGTACTGGGTCCCATGAAAGAATTGGGCGATTATGCCCCCGAACTCCATCGCCAAGTGGGCAATCTTGTCCAAACACTGAACATTGATCAGCTTTTGATCCTAGATCAAGGACCGGAAGGGAGTGCCTTAGCAGAGGGAACAACCACAGTCCCCACAGAGCAGTTTGCTAAGCATCAAGCCCTGATGGACTATCTCGATCAGCATATTCAGCCAGGCGATCGTCTCCTCTGCAAAGCGTCCCACTCCGTGGGGCTAGACCGCATTGTCGACCATCTCACCCAAGTCAAGGCTTAGGCGCTTACGAGGCTAACGCCTGACGCTGGGCCTCGATTAACTGTTGAATGCCAATTTCTGCCAGGTCTAACATTTGATTGAGCTGGGGACGAGGTAGGGTGCCTTCTTCAGCCGTCCCCTGGACTTCTAGCAGCTCTAACTGTTCCGTTGCCACGACATTCAAATCCACCGCCGCACCGACATCTTCTGGGTAGTTGAGATCTAGAAAGGGCTGACCTTCTAGCAACCCCACCGATACGGCGGCGACATGATGACGAATGGGGGATTGGGAGATTTCTCCCTTGCTCACTAGCTGATTCACCGCATCCACAAGGGCCACAAATCCACCCGTAATGGATGTCGTGCGCGTTCCTGCATCGGCTTGTAGGACATCGGCATCCACCACGAGGGTACGCTCTCCCAAAGCCTGTAAATCGAGGGCTGCCCGCAAACTCCGACCGATTAACCGCTGAATCTCTTGGGTGCGTCCCGATAATTTCATCAGTTCTCGGCGCTGCCGTTCTGGAGTCGCTCCAGGTAGCATGCGATATTCTGCCGTTAACCACCCCTGACCCGTGTCTTCTAAAAATCGGGGGACACCGGGCTGCACAGAAACCGTACACAGAACTTTCGTCTGTCCACATTCTGCCAGTACCGATCCAGCGGCAAAGTGGGTATACTCTCGGTGAAACCGAATCGGTCGAAGCTGATCCGGTTGACGGCCATCAGGACGTTGCCAAGTCATGTATGCTTATTCTCAACTACACAGGGGTTGGCATCCACCACTGACCTAAGTATTGTGGGTGAGCCAATTTAAATCCCAACCAGCATACTCTAGATCACCCACTCGAAATCCGGGCTTTAGTAAAAGATTCTTTCAAAACTTAATACTTCCCATAAAAATGTTGACGGATCCAATAGATATGGTGTTGACTATGGGGGAAAGTTACAGGTGAACGCTACATCTGTTGTTAGCATCTAAACTATGGTAGCCCAGCTAGATACTCCTCCCCGCGCAGTTGATTCTCCATCACGCCATATTGTCGAAGGCTTGGTCAAAATCTTCACTGCACCGCATCGCAGTTTTTTCACCTCAGTAATGGCGCAAGCACTTCGGGAGGCTGGGCAAGGAACGCGGGTACTCGTCGTCCAATTTTTGAAAGGGGGCATCAATATGGGCCACCACCACCCCATGCACCTCTGTCAAAATTTGGACTGGTATCGCTGCAATTTACCGCGCTGTATTGATACACCAGAGTTAGAGACCGATGAAATGCAAGCCATGGAAGATCTTTGGCAGCATACGAAAACTGCGATCGCAGATGGGGATTACTCCCTTGTGATTTTGGATGAACTCAGTTTGGCCCTCCATCTCAATCTCATTCCCGAATCAGAAGTCTTAGGGTTGATTCAGCAGCGTCCTCAGCATATTGATATGATTTTGACGGGGCCGAATATGCCCTCGTCCCTGATGGATGTCGCCGACCAAATTACTGAGATGCGACGCAGCGTTTGCCCTTAGTCCTGAAGAGGTTTCTGTGATCAAAAATGATGCTTGGATCACCAGGATGGCTAATCAAGGCATGATTAGCCCTTTTGAGCCCCAGCTCGTACGGGAAGTGGAAGGCGATCCAGGGGTCTCTCAGCGCGTGATTAGCTATGGTCTATCGTCCTATGGCTATGATTTGCGATTGAGTGCCAACGAATTTCGTGTCTTTCGCCACATCCCTGGCACCATCGTTGATCCCAAGCATTTCAACCCTGCAAATTTAGAACCCGCAGCCCTGCATACGGATGAGAATGGCAGCTATTTTATCTTGCCAGCCCACTCCTATGGTTTGGGAGTCGCCCTTGAGCGTTTAGCGGTGCCGGAAAATGTCACGGTCATCTGTATTGGCAAAAGCACCTATGCCCGTATTGGCCTCATCGCCAATTTGACCCCCGCAGAAGCCGGCTGGCGGGGGCATTTAACCCTGGAATTTTCGAATTCATCCAGTGCCGACTGCCGGATTTACGCCAATGAAGGCATTGTCCAACTGCTCTTTTTTGAAGGCGAGCCCTGCACCGTCAGTTACGAAACCCGGCAAGGGAAATATCAAGACCAAGATGAACAGGTCACCCTGGCCCGGTTGTGATCCCCGATGTATTAACGCCGAATCCAACCATTGATGGTAAAGCGACTGTCGGCAAACTGCTTCGAGGGACAGGTCACTGGTAACACTTCATGCATATAACGGCTGAGAAAAAAGACGATGCTGTTATTGCGGGGATCAACGGTTTGAAACGTGTCTGCCTGGACGTAAAAGTTATTTTCGATTTTGCTGTCATACACCCGCAACTCTCCCCCTGAGAAGGGCTTGGGTTCTTTATAGAAGTAGTAAACGTAAGTCAGCTCACGGGTCGCTGTATCGGGACTGCCGTTATCGTTATGCAACTTGTAAAAGTTGCCATCATTGTGGGACGTGAGCTGAGTTTCAATTTCCGAGGCTTGAAAAGCAGGTAGCTTCAGCTGTGTCAACACGGCAGGCAAGACCTGCTCAATGCGTTCCATCACCCGCTGGGCCAAGCCATCTACATTCGGCAGAATCATGGACTGACGATAATCAGGGGTATCCGTTGTGGTTTGGGTAGGTACAAACGCAGATGCTTGTTGAATGGTGGTTTGGAGTAAAGCCTGATGTTCAGCAGCCGTCAAAAACTGATCCATCTGCACATAGGGAGAGAGGAGCACCTCTAAGGGCGCTGGATTGAACGTAGGCTGAATATACATGGGAGGTTCCGTCACCAAACCTACTAAATGTTGGCTGGAAAAGCACAGCCCCGCATGGCCCGCCTGTAACGGGATTTGAAACAATTCTGGCGGCTGAGACGTAACCGAAACCGCTTGAAACAAACGCTGTAGCAGCGGATCTGTAGCCTGCAAATAAACAGTTTGATGATGTCCGCCCTGGAGGAGCAAGTCGACTTTAACGATAGAAGGTGGGGTCATAGCTGAATAGATTTCAAATCGTGGCAGCCCACATCAGCTGTCTGGTCTCCCACATCTTAGACCGGTTTCTGGTGGAGGGCAGCTTGGCAAAATTGCACAGCGGTTTCTATATCGCTCGTTTGGTGGGGATAGGGCACTATAGGTCGCTTGATGATGATCAAGGTAACGCCCAAGGCCTGAGCCACACGACGCTTAATATCTTCCCCCCCAGGCTGGCCAGACGCTTTCGTAACGACAACGGAGATTTGCCACTGCTGCCAAAGGGCTTTTTCCAGATCGAAGGAAATAGGAGGGCGCAAAGCAATAATGCGATCGCAACTCAATCCCGCATCCACTGCCGCCCGAAATGCCTGAGCACGAGGCAAAATTCTCGCAAATAATGTGCTTTTGGATTGGCATTCTCGAAACAGCGGTAGCCATTTGCTGCCAATCGTCAATAAAACCCGCTGCCCCTCTAGGTATTGCCCATGCACGAGTTGCGCAACGGTATCAACCTCCACGACCCAAGGATTAGCCGCTAAGTCATCAGCCCTAGAAGACCGCTCAAATCGTAAGTAAGGAATCTGAAGCTGAGTGGATACTTGTATGGCCAATTTCGAAATCTCTGTGGCATAGGGATGAGACGCATCCAAAATCGCGCCAATTTGTTGGTCTCGACAAAATGTTGGCCAGGTTTGATCAGTCAAAGCGCCTGTACAAACTCTTAAGCCCAATGACTGAAGATACAGATCCTGAGCCGAGTCAGTCAGGACTGTAATCACGCCAGGGAGACCCGCACCATCTAATGCAGAAGCTAACTGAACACTTTCCGTTGTCCCTCCAACTAGCCAAATTCGAGCAGGCATCTTCAGTCAATTGCGAGTAATTAGCTTTAACATAAATGAACACTGAGTCTATGACCAGACAGCTAAATCAACACTTAAAGAAAAATGCTCTCTAACTAGACTTTTTTGGGCATCCTAGGGATTAAGAACCAATTCGTTCTACCTCAAGGGGGGAAACCTAGCAATAGGTTGTGAGGTTGTCGATATCAACGCAGGTACCTAACCAAAAGGCACTGCTGTTATAAGCCTTTTAACAACTCTCAATAGACTTGAGTACGACTTGGTTGTGGAAATCAATCAGAAAAAACAGGCCCGACATTTACTCATTTTTGAGGACAAAGAAGGATTAAGGTTGGTGCCTCTAGAGGCCTCCTCACACTCTTTGGGGCGTGATCCAACCAATTCCATAGTGCTGCATTCAAAAGCAGTTTCCCGTCAGCATGCGTTATTACTGCGGGTGACCAGCTCTGATCCCAATAACTATGGCTTCTTACTGATTGATGGCGATTTACAAGGCCAACGCAGCACCAATGGCATTAAGGTCAATGGCGTTAAATGTCGGTCACGTCGCCTGCAAGATCAAGATCTGCTCACCTTTGGCAACCACATCAAAGCCCGATACATTGCCGTTGTTCCTCAATCTGATGCCGAATTTGAGGAATATTGTCGTACCGCCGATTATGAAGCCCTCTTCACCCCTCCTGCGTCTCAATCGACCGTCGTCCCCGAACAACCTTCAGCCCTAGAAGAGGAAGGTTTGGATGAGGCCCCTCTCATTCGACTGGCCTCTTTCCCCGAAATTTCTCCCAGCCCCATGCTGGAAATTAATCTCGAAGGAGAACTGACGTATCTCAATCCAGCCGCAGTCAGTGCCTTTCCAGAACTCCCTTTATTGGGAATGCAGCATCCAGCTTTAAACGGCCTCCTTAATTTCATCCACACCTCTGATACCAACATTTTGGTCCGGGAAATTACTGTTGCCGACAAGATGTATGAGCAATCGATTCACTTTATTTCTGAGAGCGATCTAATTCGCTGCTGCGTCTTTGATATTACCGAGCGCAAGCTAGCCGAAGCTGAGCTCCGCAAACGCGATCGCTTACTACAGAGCGTGGCTCAAGCCACTACACATCTCCTAGAAAATGTTGGATACGACGCCATTGACACTGCTTTGGCAATTTTAGGTGAAGCAGCTGGAGTTGATCGCATTTGTATTTGCAAAAATCACACGCTACCGGATACCGGCGAAAGCGGAACTAGCATGCGGTTTGAGTGGGTTCGCTCCTCCATTGAATCCGTGCGCCACCGCCCTCATAGACAAGAGCAAAGCTATCACTCCCCCCATCTCAGACGCTGGTATCACGCCTTAACCGACGAGGTCACCATTCGCAGCCTGGTTCAGGACTTGCCCGAAATCGAACAACAGGTCTTAGCCCAAGACAGTATTCTGTCGATTTTAGTGGTTCCCATTATTGTCAATCACCGATTTTGGGGATTTATTGAACTTCATAACTGCACCCGCGAATATCACTGGTCCCTGCAAGAAGAATCCATTCTATTTGCCATGTCAGCCAGTATTAGCGCGGCACTACAGCGGCAAGACAAAGAAGAAATTATCCGCCATCAAGCCTTTCATGACGCCCTCACCGATCTGCCCAACCGTGTCCTCTTCAACGATCGGCTGAATATCGCCTTAGCTTCTGCCCAGCGCAACAATGGCAGCGTTGCCGTCATGTTTATGGACTTAGACCGCTTCAAGTTGATCAACGATACCTTAGGACACTCCATCGGTGATGAGCTTCTTAAAGAAGTAGCCCTTCGTCTCCAGGATTGTTTGCGAGATGGAGACACGGTTGCCCGATGGGGTGGTGATGAATTTACGGTTCTCCTTCCCAAAATTGAGTCTGTCAACGACGCTATCAATACGGCCTATCGCATTTTGGATGCACTCAAAGCGGCGTTTGTCATTCGCAGACATGAATTATTTGTCACCACCAGCATTGGCATTGCCATTTATCCCGAAGATGGTCAAGAAGCAGAAATCTTATTGCAAAATGCAGACGTTGCCCTATATCGCAGCAAAGAACAGGGTCGAGGCACATGCCAGCTATATAACCCCACGATGAATGCCAAAGAGCAATTCATTCTGGAAAACAGCTTGCGCCATGCCCTAGATCGCGATGAATTTATTTTGCACTATCAGCCTAAGGTCAATATCTGCACCGGCGAAATTGTCGGTCTAGAAGCCCTTGTGCGCTGGGAGCATCCAGAAATGGGTTTAGTCTCACCAGCCACCTTTATTCCCATCGCAGAAGAAACCGGCTTAATTGTTGAATTGGGAGAATGGGTGTTAAGAACCGCCTGTCAACAGGCCGTACTCTGGCACAAACTGGGATTAGCGCCTTTATCCGTTGCCATTAATCTATCCGCTCGCCAGTTCTATCAACCGAATTTAGTTGAAATTGTGGCCCAGGTCATAGAAAGTACCGGCCTCAATCCGCAACAACTCGAACTGGAAATTACAGAAACCATTGCGGTTAAAAATATGGAATTTGCGAAATCCATTCTCTGTAATTTGCAGGCCCTAGGGGTTCATATCGCCATGGATGACTTTGGCACCGGCTACTCTTCCCTCAATTATCTGAAGCAGCTCCCTTTCAATACCCTCAAGATTGATCAGTCTTTTATTCAAGATTTAAAGCCCGCCTCTAAGGATGTGGAAATTATCAATGCAGTGATTGCCTTAGGCAAAGGCCTCGACCTAAAAGTGGTGGCCGAAGGTGTGGATAATGAAGAACAGCTAGAACTCCTCAGATCCCTCAATTGTGAAATTGTTCAAGGTTATTTATTTAGCCGTCCCTTGAGCGTCGATAGTACAACGGATATCCTGCAAGCCAACTGGCTCCAACGGAACCAATCCCAATCTCTCTTGCGAACCCTAGTCTCTAGTCCAGAATTAAGTCAATCCACCTCTGTACAAACCTAGACTCATTTCATCCTGAGCTCACCTTCACTCTTGATTTCAAAAGCCATCATGAATGATGGACGATTGGTAAGGAAATATAGTATCCTTAGATCTTGTGACTTTTTGTGAAAAATTATGCACGCTGAGGAGATCATTCGCTCAATTGAAGCGGAGCATTTCAAAGAAACATTACCAACAATCTATGTTGGCGATACTGTCCGAGTCGGAGTTCAAATCCGAGAAGGCAATAAAGAGCGCACCCAGCCTTATGAAGGGACTGTCATTGCTAAGCGTCATGGTGGAATCAATGAGACCATCACCGTTCGGCGGATTTTCCAAGGTGTCGGTGTAGAACGGGTTTTTCTGATTCACTCTCCTCGCATCACCAATATTAAGGTGGTTCGCCGAGGTAAAGTGCGCCGAGCGAAGCTGTATTACTTACGCGATCGCGTCGGCAAGGCAACTCGTGTCAAGCAACGGTTTGATCGAGAGCTGTAGAGAGAGTTTGGTGTGGTTCGCCCATTATCCAACCAGCCTCAATCATCTATCAGTGCTACCGTAGCAAGGTAAACTTGAGAAAGTAGAGAGGTCCTTGAGACCCTAAACCTACTCAGTCCATCTAGGTAGCCCTATGCGCCTTTAGTTCAGTTGGTAGAACGCAGGTCTCCAAAACCTGATGTCGGGGGTTCGAGTCCTCCAGGGCGCGCTCAATTCAGATCAGTTTAGATGGACTGTGTCATGGGCTGAGTCAACCAGATTGATTTTCAACTCATGCCCTAGGTTTGCTTAAACGCAATTGCCTTATCTATAGCCAATTTAGTTGGCAAGCTCGATTTATAGTCGGTCGTGGGCAAGCTCGGGGTATAAATACCCAGCAGTTGGTATCCAAGGATTAGCAAAAGTGGCTAAAAGAAGAAAGAAAAAAAACAACGCAGCAAACAGTCAGCCGTCACCTCCATCCAACATTGATGCGACGTCTGAGCCATTGGCTGCCACTACTGCTAGTGCTGGGGATTCTGCAGAAAGTCCTAGTCCTGCTCCAGAGCGAGCGGCTATAGCAGCCACTAGCTCCAATGCCGCTAGCTCAACCGGTTTTTTTCAAGGCACAAAAGAAGAGCTCGAAAAAGTGGTATGGCCTGATCGGCAACAGCTGATTAGTGAGTCAATTGCAGTCTTTTTGATGGTTTCCCTCTCTGCCTTCATCTTTTCTTTCATCGATAACTTGTTTAGGTGGGTTTCCACACTCGTATTTGGATAAGTGCCCATGACTGATGACCCCCTAAGTACCACTCCGGCTGTTAGTTCAGTCCCTGAAGGCCCCCTTGAGATCCGGCATTGGTATGCCGTTCAAGTGGCGTCTGGGTGTGAGAAAAAAGTCAAGCACAATCTTGAACAGCGTTTGCAAACACTAGATGTTGCAGACCGTATTGTTCAGATTGAAATTCCACAAACCCCGACTATTAAGGTTCGGAAAGATGGTAGCCGTCTAACAGGCGAAGAGAAAGTCTTCCCCGGCTATGTACTAGTCCGCATGATTTTAGATGACGAAACCTGGCAGGTGGTCAAAAACACCCCCAACGTCATCAACTTTGTCGGTGCCGAACAGCAACGCCGATACGGGCGTGGCCGCGGCCATGTTAAACCGATGCCCCTCAGCCCTTCAGAAGTCGAGCGGATTTTCCGCCAGGCTCAAGAGCAAGAGCCTGTGGTCAAAGTCGATATGTCTGTTGGCGATAAGATTCAAGTCCTCAATGGTCCATTTAAAGACTTTGAGGGTGAAGTAATTGAAGTTAGCCTTGAGCGTAACAAGCTCAAAGCGCTACTTTCGATTTTTGGGCGGGATACCCCCGTAGAATTGGAATTTAATCAGGTGCGAAAAGAGTAATTCATCCATGGCAAAAAAAGTAGTAGCAATTATTAAATTGGCAATCGCAGCTGGCAAAGCCAACCCTGCTCCCCCCATTGGACCCGCCTTAGGACAACATGGTGTCAACATCATGATGTTCTGTAAGGAATACAACGCCAAAACGTCTGATCAAGCTGGTCTCGTCGTGCCGGTTGAGATTTCAGTTTACGAAGACCGCAGTTTTACCTTTATTCTCAAAACGCCACCCGCTTCTGTCCTTATCAAGAAGGCTGCTGGCATTGAGAAGGGATCAGGAGAACCCAATGCAGTCCAAGTAGGGCAAATTACCAAGGCCCAACTGCAAGAAATTGCCCAGACTAAAATGCCTGACCTCAATGCCAATGACATTGAAGCAGCCATGAACATTGTGGCTGGAACGGCCCGCAACATGGGCGTTGCTGTCGTTGATTAAGCCCAGTGATCAGGGTATGCTTTAAGACCCGTCTTTGTTCACCTATTTGGGGAAGAGGCCATGGCTTCGTTAGTACCCCAGGAGTAAATTATGACTAAGAAAGTTTCTCGCCGGATGCGCGAGTTAAAACAGCAGGTTGAAGACCGTGCCTATGAACCCCTAGAAGCACTAGAGCTGTTGTGCAAAACCGCCACAGCTAAGTTTCCAGAATCGGCTGAAGCGCACATTCGTCTTGGCATTGACCCCAAATATACCGATCAACAACTGCGGACAACGGTGGCCTTACCCAAAGGCACCGGTCAAGAAGTGCGTATTGCTGTAGTCGCCCGGGGTGAGAAAGTTAAAGAAGCGACAGATGCCGGTGCTGATGTAGTGGGTTCAGAAGAGCTGATCACTGAAATTCAGCAAGGTCGGATGGATTTTGACCTGTTAATCGCCACTCCAGATATGATGCCTCAGGTGGCCAAAGTGGGTCGAATTCTGGGTCCTCGGGGTTTAATGCCGTCGCCAAAGGCAGGAACTGTAACGTTCGATCTGCCCCAAGCGATTGAAGAATTCAAAGCGGGTAAACTTGAATTTCGAGCAGACCGCACTGGAATTGTGCACGTGATGTTTGGTAAGGCTAAATTCTCTGCGCAAGATCTATTAGAGAATCTGAAGGCCCTGCAAGACACCATCGATCGCAATCGTCCATCAGGTGCCAAGGGACGGTACTGGCGTAGTCTTTATGTGTCAGCCACCATGGGACCGTCTATCGAAGTTAATATTTCGTCTCTACGAGACCTAAACCTATCTGACTAGCTTGGAAACAGTCCAATTTTTTAGGATCTAGCCTTTGCATTAATTCCTCATGCAACTGAATAGCAAAGACCGTAGACGGTAGGGGCTCAACGCTTAATGGCCTACTGAGGTTTTGAATGATAGCTCTTAAAACGTTAAAGCGTTCTAAGTCAGCGTTATCAAAAGACCTTGGATCTACCTGTACCCAAGGTCTTTTGTTGTGGGGACCGACCAGTTTCGTTTTTATGTACCGATTAAGGAGGTGAACAGAAGAATGGGTAGAACCCTAGAAGATAAAAAGCAAATTGTGGCAGGGCTGCAAGAAAACCTAAGCGATACTGTCATGACGATTGTCATTGACTATCAAGGATTAACAGTGGCAGAAATTACGGAGCTGCGTAATAAGCTACGTCCTGCAGGTGCTCAGTGCAAAATCACCAAAAATACTTTGATGCGTCGAGCCATCAAAGGAGATGAAAAGTGGGAGCCTTTATCAGACTGGTTATCCGATTCCTCTGCTTTTTTGCTGATTAAGGATGACTTAGGTGGCGCTATTAAGGCCTACCAAGCCTTTCAAAAAGCAACGAAGAAAACGGAGCTCCGGGGCGGCGTCATGGACGGTCAGCCCCTCTCTAAAGAGGATATCAAGGCCATCGGTGACCTCCCATCACAAGAAGTCTTGATGGCTCAAATTGCTGGTGCTATCAACTCTGTGACTGCCAAGGTTGCTGTGGGTATCAATGAGGTTCCCGCTTCACTGGCCCGAGCCTTACAAGCACATTCAGACTCTGATAAGGCTGCTTAGCCGCATTCTCCATCCAATCATTGAATACAAAAAAGGAAGTGACCCATGTCTGCAACTGAAGAAATTCTAGAAAAGTTAAAATCCTTAACCCTTCTCGAGGCTGCTGATTTAGTCAAGCAAATTGAGGAAACCTTTGGTGTGAGTGCTGCTCCTGCCACAGGTATGATGATGGCTGCCCCTGGTGCCACAGGAGGTGCCGCAGAGGAAGCCGAAGAGAAGACTGAATTTGATGTCGTCTTGGAAGAAGTGCCTTCAGACAAGAAGATTGCCGTTCTCAAGGTTGTCCGCACCTTGACTGGTTTAGGTCTGAAAGAAGCCAAAGAAATGGTGGAATCTACCCCCAAGTCCATCAAGGAAGGGGTTTCCAAAGAGGACGCCGAAGAAGCCAAAAAGAGCCTGGAAGATGCAGGTGGAAAGGCTTCTCTCAAGTAGTGCCTAGAGCTGCCGTTTAGCCGGTTACACCCGGCTGAATCAGCTATATTCTCTACTTTCACATTAAAATCAAAGGCTTGTTGGGAAATCTTCTCTTAGCAAGCCTTTAATTGTGTGATGATGTCGACGGTGGGAGGCGTAAACAGATAAAGTTGATGCCCCAGTTGTTGTTGATGTCCTGAGATCGCACACGTACTGCCAGAGGCAAAATCGGCAAATCGTTGAGCCAGTTCAGTCCCCAAGCTGGCAAAATTTAAGAGGATAACGGTTCCCGCTTTGAGGGCATCGACAGCCTGGGCGGTTTCGTCAAAGGTCTGGGGGGTAAGAACAGCAATTGTATAATTGGATATCCCAGGAAGTGGCAGTAAGTTAGCCATACTTGCTCACCTGAATCCATTGATCGTTACCGTCTAAACTAGCGCAACTTGTCAATATGCAGAAGCCTTTACTGCCAAAAGATTGCCAATTGCGTCCTGCCATCGCTACAGATATTGGCTCTATTCGGCGATTAGTGTGGTCTGCCCGGCTAGATCCAACTCAGATCCGATGGTCTCAATTCTGGGTGATTGAACAACATCAAACTGTTATCGCTTGTGGACAACTGCGGGTCTTTCCAGATGCTCAAGAACTGGGTAGTTTAGTCGTGAAGCTCACCCATCAAGGTCAAGGGCTAGGCACTCTATTGGCTCAACACTTGATTGAACAGGCATCCCAACCCCTCTATCTTGAATGTCTAGGGCAACGATTATGCCAGTATTATCAGCGCATGGGGTTTCAGATTGTTGAATGGCAGGCGCTTCCTCAAGGATTGAAACGAAAATTTGGACTGTCTAGAATCGCTAAGACCTTATTCCGCGTTCCCGTCGAGTTTATGTACTACGCATAACTCCTCATTAACGGTGTAGAGGATCGTAATGAATACATCGCTAAAACGTCACTAAAATCGATAGTTCTATCAAGCTAATGAACGAAATGCGGAAGTTCTGGCTGTGGGGAAGACAAATGGGATGATTTGCTCTCCACATCTACCGTTGGCGGTGACTGCTTTTCTACGGAAGGTTGAGGGGTAGGTAACACCACCGTCTGAGGGCTAGTCTGCCGACTGTCTGTATTCTGTAGACCTAAGGCGGCTAACTTCCGACAGCAAATCGCAAAGGCATCGGAAACACTGCCTGGATCCGTGGCAGACCAAGGTGAGACGGCGGAAGAAGAGGTCAGCAGTGAATCCTCTACAGCCACGGTGGCATAGCCAAACGAAACCATTTGCCGAGGGGTAACTTTGGCATTTGGTACAAAGGTGTTGGAGTTATTTTTCAACACTGTTTTGTATTCACAAATGCGGGCTTGCTGGCGACGAAGTTGCGATCGCAAGTCCTGACAAATCGATTGAAATTCCTGCAGCTTTTCCGCTTCCCGATGAGCATCACGCTCAGCATTCTCTAAATCTTGCTCAAGCTGTGCCTGATGGGATTCATGCCCCACTAGTTGCTCCGTTAGAGAATCGATCAAACTTTGCTGATATTGCAGCAGATTATGGGCTGTTTCTAATTCTTGCCGCAAGACTGCCACATCTTCTTCCCCCAACACCGTGTCGAAAGGCAATAGCTTATCCTGCCATCGATGGCGATTCAATTCAGAACCTACAAGGGTTTTGAGCCTGGGAACAGAAGATGGAATGATGCTTTCGTCGTGCATGGGAGTGCCCTATGAATTGAGCTATGGTGGCGGTTGACTCAAAGCAAATCGTCTATGCGCGCTTTGAATCGCATAGCATTCCATATCTGCAGGCCTAGGATTAGAGAAAAATCTTTAAGCTAAAACTGAAGCCTAAAATTGATAGCTGATCGAACGGTTCACAACCGACAGATGTAGAACGCGACTTTTTAAAGTTGTCAGTATGGGACCACCTCATATAAGATAGCTTCTTCTTCAAGGGAAGCAGAGCAATATCAGTGGTTTGAAACCTAAATTTACATATATTTATCAAAATTAGATGACATCTTGACGATGTTGGATAAAAACCACCAGACTCAGCATTCCCACCATGATTAGTCCTAATTTCAGCCAATGTTTACC
This sequence comes from Acaryochloris sp. CCMEE 5410, assembly GCF_000238775.2. Taxonomy (NCBI): domain Bacteria; kingdom Bacillati; phylum Cyanobacteriota; class Cyanophyceae; order Acaryochloridales; family Acaryochloridaceae; genus Acaryochloris; species Acaryochloris sp. CCMEE 5410. The sequence goes on from NZ_AFEJ02000001.1 coordinate 3,481,839, forward strand.
AACATTGACGGCAAATGCAGTGCCAGCCTTATCATGAAATCGCCCCACTAGGAGTTCTGCAGCTGCGATCGCAGTTCCGCGTTTTTCCCGCCAATCACTAAACTGATCTTGCCAAGTGTCCAATTGATCACGATAGTCCTTGACCTGGTCGTTATAATCTTCGATCTCATCTTCATAAGTCGACTGATTGTCAGCCGCTAATTTGGGCGGATCGCCTGGATCTTCCGGTTTAGCAGGCTGAGGCTGATCTACAGCTGGATCATATTCTTGGCGTAGGGCAGGGAAAGTACATTGGGTAAATATTTGCGGTCCCAAACATTGGCATTTCTCTTTGCCCTCATCACTCAACTGTTCTCGCTCGTCTGTCGATAGCTGCCAGCAAGAATCCCCTGCAATATCCTTGCCCACCTCAGATAGGGTAATTAAACTTTCATAGGGCCAACGAGTAACCGTCAGCTGACTCAGGACTTGTCCTGGCGCACCCAGGGAATCCAGAGAGATAATGGCCCCAGAAAAAGTGATTTGAGGGAGTAAGAACAGAATCGTCAGCAAAGGTGCCACGCTCTGGTTAGGAGCTAAGGCAGAGACAAACAGACCCATCACCATACCCCCCAAGGTAGCCAAGAAAAGGGTGATATACATGCCTAGGAGGCCATGCCAGTCGATGGGCAAGTTCACGGCCAAAACCTTTGTCAGCAGGAAGATAGCGGCTTGGTACAGAGCTAACAGTAGGCTCAGCCAGACCTTGGAAAATACATAGGGCAAAATCTTGAGCCCAATCATCCGTTCGCGTCGATAGATCTCCCGTTCTTTGACGATCTCCCGCATCATCGCCAAGCTGCCAACCATCACAGCCGTCAAAACCGTAATAAAGAGGAGCGTGAACACCTGCCCCGGATCACCCTTGGTGGCATCAAACATGGGGCGCTGCCACATCACGAAATCTAGCAGGCCCAAAATGGGGGCTAATGCCAGCATTAAAATCAAGCTAGCCCGATCTTGGCGCAGAATGGTCCAATTGCGCTGGGCCAAAATCGCAAACTGCCGCCAGCCTGAAATGGCGGTTGTTCGAGGCTGAGGGGGCTTAGATTTTGCTTTTTGGGGCGTGGTGGGAACGGATAAACTGGCCTGACGCTGAGTGATATAGGTCTGATAGAGGGTGGACTGGCGGTATTGCTGTTCCCAGATTTCTGGCGTTTGCTCTCCTTCTATTTTGAGGTAGATTTCATCAAAATCCTCTACTCCAAAATAAGTCAAGGCTTCAGCCGGGGGCCCAAAATAGGCAATCCGCCCTCCCTTCGCCAAAAACACAACGAGATCACAAACCATGACATTTTTGGTGGCATGGGTGATCAGAAGAATGGTCCGCCCTTGATCCGCAAGCCGCCGCAGTAACCGCATCATCAAGGTTTCAGTACCCGGGTCTAGCCCCGAAGTGGCTTCATCCAAGAAAAATAAACTGGGTTGAGTTAATAGCTCCACCCCAATCGAGACTCGTTTGCGTTGACCACCACTTAAGGAGCGCACGCGCAGATGCTCCCGTTCCCGCAGCTCTAAATCTTGAAGCACAGATTGAATCTGCTGTTTACGCTCAGCTCGCGTTACATCAGCTGGAAGCCGCAGACGCGCTGCATAATCTAGGGCCTGGCTCACGGTCAGCTCCCGATGGATAATATCGTCTTGGGGAACATAGCCTAGCTCTGTGCGAAAGAGGTTGAAGTTCTTATATAAATCCTGGTCATTGACCAAGACCGAGCCACTCGTAGCAGGGCGAAGTCCATTTAAAGCATCAAGAAGGGTCGACTTGCCCGCTCCACTCACCCCCACGACTGCGACAAACTCCTGGGGCAAGATTGATAGGGAAATATCGTTTAAGAGAATATTTTTCTTGCTGGTCACCTTACTCAGGTGCACCGCATCGAGACGGAGATTGCCTGAATCATTCTGCTGAATCAGGGTTTCATCAAAGTTAAAGACAAAGTGATAAGGGCCAATGCGAATCGTATCGCCTGGGCGGAGGGGTTGGGGATTACGGAGCTGGCGACCGTTCACGTAGGTTCCATTCGATGAATGGAGGTCTTCGATCACCCAGGTGCCGCTTTTGAGGTCAATTTGGGCATGAAACCGGGAGACCACAGGATGATCAATCACGGTAGTATTACGTGGATCGCGACCAAAGCTCAGACTTTTCAGTTCCCGCAAGACGAGGGTTTCGACCTGCTCAATGACATCCGTTTGCGGAATCACCTGATAGGTCAACGTCACCTGATCTTCAATGGAGAAAAAATCGCCATCTTGCAGCGCTTTCTCTTGAATTCGATCGCCCGCAAAGATGAGACCATGAAGACTGTCTAAATCTCGAATGGTGTACGTCTCATTCTCCCAGTTCAATTGGGCATGGCGGTCAGACACCACAGGTAAGTCAATGACAATATCACACTGAGGATGTCGGCCCAGGGTCAAGGTTTCTTGGTTGAGGGGAAAGTCCTGGGTCCATTTAGAAGTGGTGACTTGCAAAACGCGATCGCAATGGGTTTGACTCACGACGGTTCCCGGTAAGGCTGACTCGCTAGCCAAGACACCCGTGCTGAAGGTTTCCCGAAAGTGAATCGCCGTATCGCCCATCTGAATTTCATCGCCAGGATGGAGTTTGAGCGGTTCTGGCGAGACAAGGGGCTTGTCGTTCACTCGGAGTGTGTCATGAGTACCCAACAACGTCAGGACATAATGATCGATTTGCCACACAATTTCTGCATGATGCGGCAAAATAGACGCCCCTTCTAAAACAAGGGAATTATCTGGATCAGACCCAATACTAAAGGTGGCTTGCGTTAACCGAAATTCTCGATGGTTCTCTTCGCCAGCAGTAATGACATGAAGCTGAGCAGATGCAGTAGGCATGATGGGACGAGGATAGGGGTGTTGTTAAGAGTTTAAAGGCCGTCATAGAAAAGCCTAGGCTATTTTTCGCCTGAGATGGAGATCATCTTCACGACTGTTGGGAGTATCTAGGCTATAGTATTCGCCCTTCACGGATCACAGTCATAACATTGCAGGCAAGACATGGTTTACAACGAAACGAGCAACTTCATGTTTCAGATGGTCAGAAAACGCCTTGCCCACCAAAGTCTTCCCAACCCTTGAAATCGATGAGCCAACCTGCCTCTTTGGCTTGTAGCATTACACTCCATTCGCCATCATGACTAATCGGCTGCTCAGGGAGTTGCAGTTCAAACCAATCGACATTAATGCAGAGGGGAACATTGGCATACCCGGATGCTATTTTTATTTCTTCAGTTCGTTGCAAAATACGGGGCCAAATATCTGGCCAACGCCCTCTAATTGCCGTGAAATTTGCTTGAACAATTGTATTATCTGGATCATCAAATTGAACTCGAACTAGAATATGAGTCCCGTCAGGCAGCATGCCATTGAACTCGAAATTCCAACATTCGAAGCCGTCAATTCGTAAAATATGCCCCCAGAACTGATGTTGTCTTGTTTCTAGGATGTTGCTCATCACCAGTGTCAGAATTATAGTGGACTCAAGCTATATCTATGATTGGGTCAGCCTTAACTTCTCTGGTCCATATCCCCAAGAAATGAATGGAAGCATGGCTGAAGTCGCAGAATATAAAGGTATTCTGTAGTTCACCTAAAGACTCAGGCCATTTTCAGAATGCCTTCTTAAGATGGGAGGTATCAAGACAGAGCCACCCGCAACAGGGCCGTCTGTCACCCATTATGGGAACCTCAAATGAATAGTTCTGACAGCACTTCCCTTGAACTAAGTTACGATTTTGCGCTTGACCGGGACTGCACGACCTTGTCTCGTCATGTTCTAGAACATCTCCAAAGTTTTGGCCCAGAAGCCCAAGATATGAGTGCTCTGATGACTCGAATTGGGTTGGCCGGAAAACTGATTGCTCGCCGCCTCAGTCGAGCGGGGTTGGTGGAAGGCGCTTTAGGCTTCACTGGTGACATCAATGTCCAGGGCGAAGAAGTCAAAAAAATGGACATCTATGCCAATGAGGTGTTTATTGCCGCCTTTAAGCAGAGTGGTCTGGTATGTCGGCTCGCCTCTGAAGAAATGGAGAAGCCTTACTACATCCCTGAAAACTGCCCCATTGGTCGGTATACCCTGCTATATGACCCCATTGATGGGTCTTCCAACGTGGATGTGAACTTGAACGTTGGCTCTATTTTTTCGATTCGCCAGCAAGTCGGTAACGATCCCGACCATACGGGTCAGGATCTCTTACAAGATGGCCATCAGCAAATTGCCGCAGGCTATATTCTATACGGTCCCAGTACCGTCTTGGTGTATTCCATTGGCAAAGGGGTCCATGTTTTTATTCTCGATCCGAGCCTGGGAGAATTTATTCTGGCTGCTGAAAACCTGACGATCCCTAAACATGGTCCAGTCTATAGCGTCAATGAGGGTAACTTCTGGCAATGGGAAGATGCCCTCCGAGACTTTACTCGCTATGTTCATCGCCATGAAGGCCATACGGCCCGCTACAGCGGAGCTTTGGTAGGAGATTTCCATCGCATCTTATTTCAAGGGGGTGTGTTTATCTACCCCGGAACCCTGAAAAATCCTGATGGTAAGCTGCGACTGCTCTATGAATCGGCACCCTTGGCGTATTTGATGGAACAAGCGGGCGGACGAGCGAGTATTGGCCAATCCGCATTGCTTGATGTTGTTCCTGATCATCTCCATGCCCGCACACCTTTGATTATTGGCAGCACAGAGGATGTAGCCTTAGTTGAATCTTTTATTGAAGACAGAGAAAGACAGGCGGAAGAAGAACTTGCGCTGAAGTCCTAACGGCAGAACCTGCCCTTATTACTCGATCGATTACGGAGTTTCCTATGACAAACCATCTCCTCGAAATCAGCACCTTTGGTCAAAGCATTTGGATGGACAATCTCAGCCGCGATTTAATTGAATCGGGAGAGCTGAAGCAGATGACCCAAGATCAAGGCATTCGCGGGATCACCTCTAATCCGGCTATTTTTGAAAAGGCGATTTCAGGCAATGCCACCTATGATGCCGACATCGAAGCCGGGATCAAAGCGGGCAAGTCGGTTCTGGATATCTATGAGTCTTTGACCTTTGATGATATTCGCAATGCCTGCGATATTTTCAAGCCTATTTATGACCAAACCCAAGGTCTAGATGGCTATGTCAGCATCGAAGTTCCGCCGAATATTGCCAACGATACTCAAGCCACGATTGAGCAAGCTCGCCGGTATCACCGGGAGATCGGTCGTGACAACGTCATGATCAAAATTCCGGGGACACCCGCCGGATTACCTGCAGTGGAGCAGGTGATTGCCGATGGCATTAATGTGAATGTCACCTTGCTGTTCTCAGTCCAAAGCTATATTGATACGGCCTGGGCCTATATTCGCGGTTTAGAAGCACGCGCTGCAAAGGGTGAGGATATTAGCCAGATCGCGTCTGTCGCCAGCTTCTTTCTCAGCCGGATTGACTCTAAAATCGATGGGTTGGTCGATGCCAAGCTCAAGGCTCTTAGCCCGGATCAGTCTCATCTGGCGACCCAAATTGCTCAGGTAAAAGGCAAAGTTGCGATCGCAAATGCCAAGATCGCGTATCAAGAATACAAAAAGATCATTCAAACCGACCGTTGGAAAGCCTTATCAGCCCAAGGGGCCAATATTCAACGCCTCCTGTGGGCCAGCACCAGCACCAAAAATCCAGAATACAGCGACGTCATGTATGTAGACGAGCTGGTCGGGCCTGATACCGTCAACACCTTGCCTCCCAATACGATTCAAGCCTGTGCCGATCACTGCGATGTTGACAATCGGGTGGAGCAGGATATGGAGAATGCCTATGAGACAATCTCAAACCTCTCCAACCCTGCCATCCATATCGACCTCGACCAAGTGATGAATGAATTGTTAGCGGAAGGCATTGATAAATTTGTGCAGCCCTTCAGTTCATTACTGAATTCCTTAGAAGAAAAGGTCAAGCAGTTGACCACCGTTTAGGCCAGACGACTCGCCCTTAGCCTAGGGGATTGGGCGTTACCCAAACGTCGAAGTGCGCTAGTGCAAAGGGCTGACTTTCACCGCTTCCAAGTTCACCTATTTCCCTTTGTTTGCCCAGCCTATGGTTACGCTTGCTGAAAATCCGCTCCGCGTCGGTCTACGCCAAGAACGCACGCCAGAGCCTCTGATTATGGTGATCTTTGGCGCCTCAGGCGACCTCACCCAACGGAAACTGGTCCCTGCCCTCTACCATCTCAAACAACAGCGCCGCCTGCCAGCGGAACTAACCATCGTCGGTGTTGCCCGACGGGAGTGGAGTGATGATTACTTCCGGCAACAGATGCGCGAAGGCATCGAAGAATTTTCGGATGGGATTCAGTCGGAAGAGGTCTGGAATAGCTTTGCCGAAGGGTTATTTTATTGCCCTGGCAATATGGACGATCCCCAAGCCTATCAAAAGCTGAAAGCTCGTTTAGAAGAACTGGATGGCCGTCGCGGCACCATGGGCAACCGGGTGTTTTATCTGGCCGTCTCTCCCAAGTTTTTTGCCGAAGCGATTCAACAACTGGGAGCCGCCCAGATGTTGGCGGATCCTGTTAAAACACGGCTAGTGATTGAAAAACCCTTTGGTCGGGATTTGGGATCCGCCCAGTCCCTTAACAAGGTTGTACAGGAAGTCTGCGCCGAAAACCAGGTCTATCGCATTGACCATTACCTGGGTAAGGAAACCGTTCAGAACTTGCTGATCTTTCGGTTTGCCAACGCCATTTTCGAACCCTTATGGAATCGACAGTTTGTTGACCATGTTCAAATTACCGTGGCGGAAACCGTGGGGGTAGAAGAGCGAGCAGGCTATTACGAAACCTCCGGTGCCCTGCGGGATATGGTCCAAAACCATATTATGCAGCTGCTTTGCCTAACGGCGATGGAACCCCCTAACTCTCTGGATGCTGATGCAATTCGCACGGAGAAAGTCAAAGTGGTCCAAGCCATGCGCTTGGCCGATATCCATAACCTTGAAAACTCAGCCATTCGCGGCCAATATACCCAAGGCTGGATGAAAGGCGAGCAGGTGCCTGGCTATCACCAAGAACCTGGTGTGAGTCCTAAGTCCACAACGCCCACCTATGTAGCCTTGAAGCTGCTGATTGACAACTGGCGCTGGCAAGGGGTGCCTTTTTATCTGCGCACTGGCAAACGGTTGCCCAAAAAGGTGTCAGAAATTTCTATCCACTTTCGCCAAGTGCCATTTTTAATCTTTCAATCCGCTGCCCAGCAGGCAAATCCCAATGTATTAGCCATGCGTATTCAGCCTAATGAGGGAATCTCCCTACGATTTGAAGCCAAAATGCCAGGGCCAGACCTACGGACTCGTTCTGTGGATATGAACTTTAGCTATGGTTCCTTTTTTGGCCAGTCTACGGGGGATGCCTATGATCGCTTACTCTTAGACGCCATGCTCGGCGATCAAACCCTGTTTACCCGTGGGGATGAAGTCGAAGAGTCTTGGCGGGTGTTAACGCCTGCCTTAACGGCTTGGGAAGAGCCTACCGATCCTGCCCTAGTACCCACTTATGAGGCTGGGACTTGGGAACCGGAAGCTGCTGAGCTATTGCTTAACCGCGATGGTCGGCGCTGGCGACGACTCTAGACCTTTGAATATGCGCACTTAAGTTCTCCATTTTCTTCGCCCTATGACTACAAAATCTGCTCCCATCGTCTCTTTGCAAGCCCCAAAAGACGTTTCGCTCAATGATATTAATGCTGAATTAAGCAAAATTTGGACCAGCTACAATTCTTCAGGCAATGGCGGCATGTTCCCCACGGCGACTCGGGCCGCCACTTTTAGCTTGGTTGTCTATGAACCGGAAGAAACTCAGCAGCTTTTGGCCGCATTAGGGTTCTACACTGGCCCGGTAGACGGCATTTATGGTCCACGGATGGAAGCCGCCTTGCGATCAGCCCAAACAAAGTTTGGATTAGCAGAAACCGGCAAGCCAAATTCTGAAACCCTGGCTAAACTACGCCAGGCTATGACCGAGCAGCAGATCAGTCAGACTCAGGATGATGGCTATGTTTTGGATGCTGGGGGAGCGGGTATTGCGGATGCGATCGCAAGCCAAAGTCCTTGTCGAGTCATTTCCCTATTCCCCATGGGTGGAGAAGACGAAGGAGTATCCGCCCAGCTGTCCGCCTACTGTCCGGTCAAAAAGCAGAATCGCAGCTCTCTGATTTGCTGTGAGTATATTTCTCTTAAAGGCACAGAAGTGGCCCTAGATCGCGTAGGAGGTCTGGTTCAGTCTTTAATGATCGGTGGACTTCCCAAATTTTTGTGGTGGAAAGCCGTGCCCGCCGCCAATATGGAGCTGTTTCAGCGGTTAGCCACATCAAGTACGGCTGTGATTGTTGATTCCAGCCAATATCAAGAGGCTCAATCAGAACTGATTAATCTGCAAGCATTAATGTCTCAAGGGACCAATATTGTTGACCTCAACTGGCGGCGGTTAGCGGCTTGGCAAGAACTAACCGCCGAAGCCTTTGATCCCCCTGCTAGACGAGCAGCGCTCGGTGAAGTCGATCGCGTCACCTTAGATTATGAGAAAGGTAATCCTGCCCAAGCGCTGATGTTTTTAGGTTGGTTAGCAAGTCGCCTGCAATGGCAACCGGTTGCCTTCACGTCGGAAGGCGGCGACTATGATCTCAAGCGAATTCAATTCGTCAATTCAGAGCAGCGCACGATTCAAGCAGAATTGGCAGCGATACCGACCCAACCTGGAGAAGTAGCCGGAGACTTGATTGATTTAAAACTGGCGTCTACCAATTTACAGGCCGATTGTTGTACGGTTCTGTGCTCTGAGACCCGAGGCTGCATGCGCATGGAAGCTGGGGGCGGAGCCCAATCCTGCCGCATTCAGCATGTCACACCTTTACAAGATCAATCTTCTGAGACTTTGCTCAGCCAGCAATTACAGCGCTGGGACCAAGACGTTCTATATTCAGAAAGTCTTGCCGTAACAGCACAGATGATCAAGCTTGCATCGAGCTAACCCTCTCTCAAGGATCTCATCCAACACTGCTAAGAACACTTCTTAACCCAACATCATGCTGTTAAGGGGTAAAGCTGAGCCATCCACATATCTGCTGGATCACTGTAATACTCAATTTCATCAACCTGAAATTTGAGGGGTCCGTCGGGACTGGCAATCTCAATGTAATCGCCTGGACGAACCGCAGGACTTTGAGCCGTCATATAGCTCACTGACGTATCGGCACTCGTTTCGAGAAAAAATTCGGTTCCTAGCTGCCCCTGATGGTATCGGTGAGTTCTGTGCCTGAATGCTGGCCGTTTTTGATCAACAAACCATTGGCCGAGTTGCCCATCCGGATAAATGGATATTCCCATAGTTCCCCCATTGGAAATAAATGCCTACGTAACGATGGCTCCCAGGGAATTGCCAATGACCAGAAACGGAGCCTTAACAGTGATAAAAATTTCAAACTCTAAGCTTGACAATAGTCGGTTGACTCAGGGGCCAAAACCGTAGGATTACTGAACTCTTGATTCGGTCTCAGAATTAATCAACCGTAAAACTACGGATATTCAACGGAGAACTCGATGATGAGTGGTGTTGAGAGAGTTCACTTTCAGAGCAAAGATGTTGTACGCTGGCACAGCATCTTTGCAGATGCAGCGTAACCGTTTTGAAGAGGACCCTGAATGTCACTAGTGATTGCAGCCGATCGAAGTGGTGTGGGCAAAACCACTGTGACCGCTGCCATCCTAGCGAGCTTGCAAGCTCGACCAGGTGTCGTGCAATCCTTCAAAGTTGGACCAGACTATATTGATCCGATGTTTCACACGGTAGTCACCCAGCGACCTTGCCGAAATTTAGATCCCATTCTCACGTCTGAACCCTATACCCAGCAAATTTTTCACACCCATACCCAGCAGGCCAACTATGCCCTAATTGAAGGGGTGATGGGCTTATTTGATGGCGCTATTGGGCAACAAGGGAGAGGCAGCACCGCGCATATTGCCCGGCTTTTAGAGGTACCCATCGCTCTCGTTTTAGACTGTAGTCGTTTATCAGACTCTATCGCCGCCCTAGTCCATGGCTACCGATCCTTTGATCCACACCTCCAGATTGCCGGATTGATCCTCAATCGGGTAGGTAGCGATCGCCACCTTCAAAGTTTAAAGTCAGCATTACAGCCTCTTTCCATTAAAATTTTGGGTGTCTTGCAGCGACAGCCGTCCATCCATATTCCCGATCGTCACTTAGGTTTAGTCCCTATCAACGAATTAGAGGGGGCTGACGGGCTGTTACAGCAGTTAGCAGCCGTAGGGAATCGTTGTTTTGACTGGTCAGCTTTATTGCCTTTATTAGCTACAACCCAAGCCACTTCAACACCTCCAGCAACGCCTGTTCGGCCTCAAATCCATGCTTTAACCTCTCCTACACCGTCTAGCAATATCCGCATTGCGATCGCAAAAGACGTCGCCTTTAGTTTTTACTATGCCGACAATCTCGATCAGCTCCGGCAGCTCGGTGCAGAGCTGGTATTTTGGAGCCCGATTCACGATCAAGCCTTACCCGACCCTATCCACGGACTCTATCTCGGTGGTGGCTTTCCTGAAATGTTTGCCGTTGAATTATCTGAAAATGTCGCCGTTCGGCAGGATCTTAAAACCGCGATTCAAGCTGGGTTACCCACCTATGCCGAATGTGGCGGGCTGATGTATTTGTGTGAATCCTTGCAAACCTTGCAGGGAAAAAGGTTTCCGATGGTGGGCATACTGCCAGCAAACGTCAAGATGGCGAAGCGATTAACGCTGGGGTATCGATGTGCGATCGCAACCCAAAACACTCCCCTACTCACGGCAGGAACGACGGTTTGGGGCCATGAATTTCACCACTCCGAACTGGATCAGGACGGAGATAACCCCACGTATACGTTCTCACGACAGACCGTTGCTCACCCCTCAAAGATTTCAGAAGGCTGGCATCGGTATAACGTTCACGCCTCGTACCTACATCTTCACTGGGGAAACCAGCCTGAGATACCGAAACGTTTTATCCAACAATGCCGAGACTTTAAAGCAACCCGCTGAAGCTCTAGCAGGCTTTTGGTCTCGCCAATGCATTCTTAGACATGGCACAACGTCGCAACCGCGGCAAACATTCTTGTTGATAAAAACCGCTGATCACCGGCACCGAAAGTCCTAAATCAGCTGCAATCTCTTCCCAACTTTGCTCAGGCGGTAAACGCCTCTCAATCAAGGTTTGGCAATTAGCAGCCGGATAATTGGCCAGATGAGTTGCCCTTAACTCGCCCTTAATGTCACTTTTAACCCATTCGTAGATCTGCATAGTTAAGGACGACACGACTTTCATTGAGTCTTTCCCGGAGGAAAAATCTTCTCGATCCAGCCGATTTAAGTCTTGAGCTGCCTGCAAACGCCGGAGCTGCTGTTGCAAATCTCGATTAAAAGATTGGATGAGCTGGGACCACTCTCCATACGCTTGAACATCCAAGCTCGATGTATTGAAATCTTGACAGAATTGGCTCAAAGTTTGCTGCAATGCCTGGTCATACAAAGGACTATCGTCTGACCAAAGCTGATCAGACTGAGTCAGAACAGACAGTATTCGTGTTAAGTAAATTTGGCGTTCTTTATCTTCTAGATAGCTTTGAAAAGCTTTTGTTATCCATTGATTAACAAGATGATTGGGTATCATTTTTCATTATTGAAGAAATAGAGATAAGCATAAATATCTATATTCCACTCAATAAAATAATTTAGTGACCTTGTCAGTATCCAAAGGTGACAAAAAGTGACCTCATTCGTCGTCAGCCTGTTAAGAATTATGTTGTTTTATCCTGCCAAAACTGCTCTAGTTGACATAAGATATGTCTCCAGAACACTCCAGAGAAACATCCCAAGCCATACCAGTGTCTAAGCTATTGACTTAGCCACGCAATAGCTTCTCGAATCCAGGCTTCAGTATCTGAATTTTTGGCCAACGCTGTATTTTGCCCTACGGCCTGTAACGCCCGCATCACTTCTTGGCTGGTATACCCCAAAGCCAAGAGCGTCATCTCCACATCTTCTTGCACACTATCAATCGGCCCGGCACTAGGTAAAGTTTTTAAACCGGCCTGATCACGCCATTCGGCCAACTTTGACCGCAGCTCTAAGGCAATACGTTCAGCCGTCTTAGCTCCCACACCAGGGGTCTTAGCCAACATCTTCGTGTTGCTATTCACAATAGCTTGCACCAGATCCTGTAATCCCAAAGTATCGATTAAGGCCAATGCCAACTGGGGACCAATTCCACTCACTGCAATCAGTTGGCGAAACAGATCGCGCTCCGCTACAACCCCAAAGCCAAACAATACCATTTGATCTTCACGGACTTGCAAATGAGTAAACACCCGCATCAATTCCTGGTCTGGGGGCAAATGTTGGCGGATACGACCGGGAACATAGAGGTCATATCCGACCTGGTTCACATCCAAAGTCAACAAGGTTCGATGGGTACTGGTTTGCTGAAGACTAACGACATATCCCTGCAGAAAACCAATCATTGGACATAACTAAAATGACGGAGCCCTTCTAAAATACCGCCCGCACAATTCGCTTTAGCAAGGTATATATCATCCTGATTATGTTCTTGATACCATTGCAGCAGCTCGGAGCGAGCATTCCCCACAATAATGCCTCGTTCTGGCCCCGTACTAAATAAAGCCTGATCATTGCCCGAATCACCACAGGCCACGGTTTGCTCGGCAGAAATGCCAAATTGCCCCCGCAGGTATTGCATGGCTTGTCCTTTATCTCCATGGAGCGGCAGGATATCGAGGTCTTTGCCGCCACTATACACAAGCTTGACATCTAAGCCACGAATATGGAGGGCCACATCTAAACGCGGTAATAAATCCGCAGCCAAGGTGGGTTCTAGAAAAAAGCTGACTTTATAGGGACCTTGGTCCGTCTCAGGCTGCAACACTAAATCATTAAAGTGGGCAGTAATCGACAAGACATCTTGACGCTGCCATCCTTGATTGAGTTTTTCCGACCAATCTGGATCCGGAGTGGTGCTACCGCCATAGTAAATTTCGGTACCGACAGATGTCACTAGGGCATCTGGAGCCAACATTGGCTCTTGGGACCGCAATTGATTGAATGAGGTGAGGGAACGTCCTGTGGAATAGACTAGCAACAGTCCTTGCTCTTGCCGGACTTGCATGAGGGTCTGGTTGAGCTGTTCGAGGGCGGATCGATCGCCAACGAGCGTATTGTCTAAATCAGTTATCAAGAGAAATTTCGCCACAATAGTTCCTAAAACGCTCCCTATGTTCAGTCTATTATTCTGAGAAAGCTTAACATAATGAAATTTTTCCGTTGGCAGCGGTGGACCCGTTGGATCCCCAGCCTAGACCCACAGGTATGGATTTTAGCGGCAGGACGGTTGCTCTCACAAATGGGAACGGGCTTCACGCTGTATTTCTTGCAGATTTTCTTTGTGAATAAAGTCGGACTCACCGCCACCTCGGTCGGGTTTGCCATTGGAAGTGCCTCGATTTCAGGAATTGTGGGCAGGGTTTTAAGTGGATCGATGACGGATTCTCGATGGTGGGGACGACGGCGAACCTTATTGTTATCGTTGTTTATTTCTGCGATCGCAGCCGGTATCATCGCGATTGCCCAGTCCTTGGGGATGCTAGTCCTCGGGAACATCATAATGGGATTCGGCGTGGGCCTCTATTGGCCCGCCACAGAAGCCATCATTGCAGACCTCAGCGAAGGCGTACAACGTCAAGAAGCCTTTACCATTACTCGATTTGCCGACAACGCGGGCTTAGGATTAGGGGTCATCCTAGGGGGAAGCTGGATTGCCCTGACTCAGGCCTATCGAACCCTTTTTATGATTGATGCCATCTCCTTTGTCATCTTTTTGGGGGTCGTTTATTTCACCATTACTGAAACCTCCCATCCCCAAACCCGGGGAAATTATGGATGGCAAGGCTGGGTGGTGGCCCTTCAGGATCGACGATTACGCACCTATATTATTGCCAATATTCTCATAACCACCTATCTCTCCCAAATTCATAGCACCCTACCGTTATATTTCAAAAACTTTGCTCAGCAAGGCATGGGACTATCAGAAATCGTGATTACGGGATTATTCTCCTGGCATTTAGGGGCCAGTGTCGCTAGTCAACTGCCGGTTGCCCGCTTTCTGCGGCGATGGCCCTACCCTCAGGGGCTGATGGCCTCTGCGGGGTTCTGGGGTATCGGTTTTTTGTATATCGGGATAACTGGCTTCGTGGGTCAAGGCGTACTGATATGGGCCAGTTTGGGGTTGGGGATTCTTGCGATCGCAACCGTTGCCTATATGCCCATTGCATCCTCTTTGGTTGCGGATTTAGCCCCTATCGAGAGTCGCGGGGTTTATCTGTCCATCAATTCTCTATGCTGGGCAGTGGGTTATTTTATTGGCCCCGCATTAGGGGGACTGGCCCTCGATCAAAACCAGCCATTCATCGATATTTATTGGGGATTGCTTACTCTCAGTATTGGTTTAGTCATCATCGTTTTGAAGCGTTTGAGTCATCTGATCAAGACATCACCCACGGCAGCGTTGACATCCAGCAATGCACCTTGACCGTATTCCGACCTGTCTGCACAAGTTAAGCCACAAGCAATGGCTGTTGAATGTTGAAAAACCGCTGAACTTCAGTCTCGATACCTGAAATTTGCAAGATTACGCTCCCTTCAGCTTTTTTGTCAGACTATGGAAGAGTAATATTCTCTCAGCAGCCAAGATCACATCCTTGCTATGACTCTCTGTATCGCCCCTCAATGTTCCAAGCCAGACAATTCTGACAACAGTGTATTTTGCCAAACCTGTGGGTCAGAATTGCTCCTAGAAGGTCGATATCGCGTCACTAAATTGATCGGCCAAGGTGGATTTGGCAAAACCTACGAAGTGCGTGAAGTCGTCAGAGCTACAGGCACCAGCAATAGCGGCATTCCTAAAGTGCTCAAAGTCTTAACCGATCAACAGCCCAAAGCCGTTGAACTCTTTACGCGCGAGGCACAAGTCCTCAGCCAGCTCCGCCATCCTGGAATTCCCCAGGTCGATACAGATGGTCACTTTATCTTCTGGCCACGAGACAGCCAAACTGCCCTGCACTGCTTGATCATGGAAAAAATCGAGGGGCTAGATCTCTGTGGTTATATGAAGCAGCGACAGTTTCGACCCATTAGCGAACAGCTGGCCCTGGAATGGCTGACACAAATCATGACCATTCTTAATGAAGTGCATTCCCAGCAGTTTTTCCATCGCGACATTAAACCCTCCAACATCATGCTGCGTCCAGATGGTCAACTGGTGCTGATTGACTTTGGTGCCGTCAGAGCGGTCACCCAAACCTACATGGCCAAGCAAGGGGCTCAAGGGGTAACCGGCATTCATTCTATGGGGTTTACACCTCCAGAGCAGATGAATGGACAGGCTGTGATGCAGTCTGACTTTTACGCCCTGGGCCGAACATGGGTCTATCTGCTAACCGGTAAAGAGCCCACGGATAGCAGTATCTACGATCCCTATAGCGACCAATGCCAATGGCGAGAATCAGCGACCCATATTTCACCCCCCTTCGCCAATTTAGTGGATGACTTGATGGCTCGATTACCCAAAGATCGGCCTGCCAATACCCAAATTATTTTGCAGCGCCTACGAACACTAGATCGAGAGTTCGAGCAATCTCGCCAGCAAACTGAAGTCAGCCAAGGGTCTAATCCACCCCCTTTTCCCCAGCCATCAGCCACACCCAGCTCTCCAGCTCAGCCGCCTCCTGTCCCTCCATCAACCGTGCCTCCTACAGATATTCAGGCACCACCTGAACCATTACCTGTCTATACACCGCCTCCATCTGCTCCTTTCTCCACCTCACAACCACCTGCAGGTGTACCGCCTACGGATATTCAGGCACCAGGGTATTCCACACCATCCCATCCCCCCAACCAACCCAGTCAACCCCAACAAAGTCCACCACCGTTGCAATCTTCAGCTCATGAACTAGAAGAGGCCAATCGGCAGATCAAAACAGCCTGGATTGCAGGTATAGTTCTGGCTGTCCTAACTTTCTTGATAGGAATTTTGTCTGGCTCAGATACGTCTTTTTGGTTAATCGACGTTGTAATAAGCGCAGGTTTGACCTTCGGAATTTATAAAAAGGTGCGAGCTTGTGCCGTTTTGATGCTGATTTACTATATCTTAGGCAGACTCTTATGGGTGAGTGCTGCTCTTGAATCAGGGGAAGGAGTCAATCCTGCAGCCATAGGGTTGGGAGGTGCATTTATTTACTTTTATGTTCAAGGTGTAAAAGGGACCTATACCCATCACAGATTGACAACAACCCAACAAATCTGAAAGGTCGATAGTCCAAAGATCATCTGGTCGCAATCCAGTTGCTCACTATCTGGTTCACTTGATGCGGATCTTCATCCTGAGGACAGTGCCCCACCCCATCCAGCACAATAAAATCTTCAACCCTTGAGAACTGAGTTAACTCGCGCGCTAGGTCTACGGGTTCCCAAGGATCATCAGCCCCCCAGATACACAATACGGGGCAAGCAATTTCAGCCAATAAATCTTCGGGCAGCGGTCCCTGGGCATAATTAATAAAGGCCAAAAACACATCGGCTGCCCCTGGATCTAAAGCAGGCTGAATTAGCAAATCCACCAGTTCATCGGTCACAGCCTCCGTTCTACCATAGGCTTGCTCTAAAATCTGGCGCACTGTCTTCGGGCGGGCCAACCGATGAAAAAAGAAATGGCCAATGGACTTCACTGAGAGAACAGATTGAAACAGAGGCGCTGAGAACTTTCGGTACCAGGGCAGACCTGCCCGTTTGCGATCGTGCAGCAACCGTAACGAGCAGTCCAGCATCACTACGCTGGTCGTGAGTTGAGGGGCTAATACGGCTGCCTGTAAGGCCACAATACTGCCAATCGAATTACCCACCAGGCATGCAGCTTCACCCACAACCTCCTGGCAAAAATCAACAATTTGTTGGCCCCAAGTCTCAAATTCATAAGCAATACTCTGACCGGGTACCAGAGTGCCCGGTGTTGGCTTCGATGATTGCCCAAAGCCAATTAGATCTACAGCATAAACGCGATGGTTTTGAGCCAATTCAGCAATATTCTTACGCCAATGACCACTAGACGCCCCAAATCCATGAATGAGGATGACTGCTGGGCCGGTTGTCCCTGCATATTGATACCGAATTGAAAAACCTTGCCACTGCCAGTTAGCCGCTTGAGGTTGATTCGCCAGCGAAGTGACCATATTTGTTGCTCGATGCTTCTCAAATAATTTTAAACATTTGCTAGGATAGCGGGTGAAGTTTTCACCCATTCCTATAGACCACCATGAGAATGAAATCTTGGGAGTCTCCCCGCCGCGGTCGGCGACGTAATGACAAATCTAAACGGTCTGCCGCCCGCCTCAGACAACTGAAAAAACAACGCAAACAACTCCGTAAACGACTCCAAAACAACAAGCCAGCTAAAACCCCCTCAGGTATAACACCTGAGGGGGTTTTAGTAGAGATCCGGTTTAATCCAGATCTGGAAAATTCCCAAAAGCAAGCGGTGTAGCCCCGAAGGTTACACCGCTTACAAATTAGCCTAAATGATTAGGAACTCTAACCAAATTAGCCGTTGATGACAGGAGCAGTAAGCGCAACAGGAGCAGACTCACCAGCAGCCAAGTCTAAGGGGAAGTTATGAGCGTTACGCTCGTGCATAACTTCGAAACCCAAGTTGGCGCGGTTTAATACGTCAGCCCATGTGTTCACAACGTTACCTTGTGAATCAACGATGGAGTGGTTGAAGTTGAAACCATTCAAGTTGAAGGCCATGGTGCTGATGCCCATTGCAGTCAACCAGATGCAGACAACGGGCCAGGCACCCAAGAAGAAGTGCAAGGAACGGCTGTTGCTGAAAGATGCATATTGGAAGATCAAACGACCGAAGTAGCCGTGGGCTGCAACGATGTTGTAGGTCTCTTCCTCTTGGCCGAACTTGTAACCGTAGTTGGCGGACTCACCTTCGGTGGTCTCACGAACTAGGGTGGAGCTAACCAAGGAACCGTGCATGGCGGCGAATAAGGAACCACCCAATACACCAGCTACTCCAAACATGTGGAAGGGGTGCATCAAGATGTTGTGCTCAGCTTGGAACACGAACATGAAGTTGAAGGTTCCGCTGATGCCTAGAGGCATTCCGTCGGAGAAGCTGCCCTGACCTAGAGGATAGATCAAGAAGACAGAGTAGGTAGCGGCCAAAGGTGCTGAGTAGGCTACGCAAATCCAAGGACGCATCCCTAGACGGTAGCTGTACTCCCACTGACGACCGAGGTAGCAAATACAACCAATCATGTAATGGAAGATGATTAGCTGGTAAGGGCCACCGTTGTACAACCACTCGTCAAGAGAAGCTGCTTCCCAGATGGGATACAGGTGTAGGCCAATGGCGTTGGAGGAAGGAACAACTGCACCAGTGATGATGTTGTTGCCATAAAGTAGTGAACCAGCGACGGGCTCACGGATTCCATCGATGTCGACGGGAGGGGCGCCGATGAAGGCGATTACGAAACAGGTTACAGCGGTGAGAAGTGTAGGAATCATCAATACGCCGAACCAACCGATGTATAAACGGTTGTTGGTGCTGGTGATGAAGCTACAGAATCTTTCCCATGCGCTGGCGCTTTCGCGTCTTTGCAAGACTGTTGTCATGGTTATGATTGCTGTTAACTAACATTAACTACGGAACAAAACTTAAAAGTTATGTCCACGTTACTAATGATAATGATTTTATTTTTTTTTGTAAACTTGGATTCAGTTTTTTTGAAGTGACTGTCCAATCTATAGGGGTCTAATGATTAACAGATAAGGGATTCAGAGATTCTAATGAGGTTAAATCATTATTTTTCTGCGCGTTAATTGAGGTCTCAATCCTTTACAACTGTATCAATTCTGAGAGCCCAAACTTAACCTGCAAATTTGTGAATTACAACTGCAGCGGCAAACCCGAGGCCAAAGTATCGAATAAATTGCCAGAACGGCTCTTTCAAATCATGCCACTTCCAGAGTTGGCTTTCAAGGGTCATGCCGAGGGTCTGAATCTGATCTTGAATTTGCTCTAGCTCTGTTTGCAAAGCTGCTAGATCTTGCTCTGTTTGCGCTTTGGCGGACCTATCCGTCTGAACAGCGGCTAGCTTTTTTTCCAATTGAGCTTTTTCAGCCTGGGCCGTTGTGATCTCAAGATAACGATCTCTAATTTGTTGAAGCGTATTTTCAGCCTCAGTTAAGGCTGCAGGGAATTCTGTATCGAAGTTTGTAGCAGTCTGCTCTGACTGTCCTGCCATATTCTCTAGAGTTGGTTGTTCCGATGATTCCATTCTGGTTCGTCAAATTTAGGGATTATTAATTTATTGATCTCGAATCAGGGGGTGGAGCCCCACTATGACCGATGGTGGAAGTGGTCTAACGCAATTTTTCCCTGTGCCTAAACCATCTTTTCCACAGCAACGTTGGCAAATTGCTGATCCAGAGCGCACTCTAGTAGACAAGATTGCGATCGCAACCCGATTATCTCCTCTTTTGGCCGCAGTATTAGCCAACCAAGGGATAGGGTCTGTCGAAGCCGCTCAACAGTTTTTGGCACCAGAGTCCCAGAGCTTACCCTCTCCTCTTGAAGCATTCCCGGATTTGGCTGCTAGCTTAACGTTGTTACAAGATGCGATCGCATCTCGACACAAAATTGCCATCTGTGGCGACTATGATGCGGACGGTATGACCAGCACGGCTCTACTCCTGCGCGTCCTAAAGGCGCTGAATGCTGACGTAGACTATGCGATACCGAGCCGCATGCAGGAAGGCTACGGCATTAACCAACGGATCGTCGAGGAATTTGCGGCAGATAACGTGAAGCTGGTGTTAACCGTAGATAACGGTATTGCCGCCTATGACCCTATTGTGAGAGCCCGTGAGCTGGGATTAGCCGTCATCGTTACAGATCACCATGATCTGCCGCCTCAGCTCCCCCCAGCCAACGCCATTCTCAATCCCAAATTAGTGCCAGAAGACTCCCCTTATCGAGGGTTAGCCGGGGTGGGGGTTGCTTATGTCTTAGCCACCCTACTCGCCCAAGAGCAGGGTAATACCACCCTGATTACCCCCCTACTAGAACTGTTTACCCTGGGAACCATTGCTGACTTGGCTCCCTTAGTGGGGGTCAATCGCCGCTGGCTACAGCGAGGTTTAGCCCTATTGCCCCACTCTCGATTAGCGGGGGTACAGTCTTTGATGCAAGTGTCAGGCTGTGTCTCTGCCGATCAAGCTCTCAAACCGGATGCCATTGGCTTTCGCCTCGGTCCCCGCATCAATGCCGTGGGCCGGATTGCCGATCCACAAACGGTCATTGAGCTATTAACCACCGATGATCCAGGCATCGCCTTTGCCCGAGCCATGCAGTGTGAACAGGCCAACCAGCATCGGCGTCAGCTCTGTTCCGATATTGAAATAGAGGCGATCGAATTAGTGGAAACCTTAGTCCGACAGGGGAAAGCGCCGTGGCAGCCGGAAGGCGATTGGGTGATTGTGCTGGTTCATCCGGGTTGGCATCATGGCGTGATTGGGATTGTGGCCTCTCGACTAGTGGAACGCTACGGACTCCCGGTTTTTATTGCCACCTATGAAGCAGAAGACCATACCCATATCCGTGGATCAGCCCGAGGGATTCCTGAATTTGATGTGTTTGCAGCCCTACAGGCCTGTGATGATGTCTTAGGTCGCTATGGGGGCCACCGAGCAGCAGGTGGATTTTCTTTAGCAACTGACCAGTTGGAGAAGATGCGATCGCACCTGCGTACCTACGCCCACCAAACCTTACAGATCGATCAGCTCAAGCCCTTGGTAACGGTCGATGCCCAAGCCAGCTTCACTCAAATCGATTGGGATCTTTACGAGCAAATTAATCAGCTGCATCCCTGCGGTATTGGCAATCCAGAACCGATTTTTTGGACCGCCAATGTTGAAGTGGTAGAGCAGCGACCCGTGGGCAAAGACAAAAGCCATTTAAAGCTCACCCTAGCTCACTCCGAATCAGACGATCAGCCGCATTTGATTAAAGGGATGGCATGGCGGTGGGGCACCTATTATCCTTTACCCCAGCGGATCGACGTTGCCTATCGCCTTCGAGAAAATACTTGGAACCAGCAAACCAATCTGGAGCTGGAAATTTTAGGGATTCGGGAACCGGTTGTAGACTCACCCCACTCAACGTCTCGTACACCGATTGTGGTTGCCCAAGCCGATAAAGGGGCACCCGTTGTTCGCCAGCAAGTAGCCTTACACTGTCCAGAACCCGACGTATCACCCACACTACTACAAGCCATAGAGTGGTCGAGCTTGGGGGATTGGCCTCAAGTTCTACAAGGCATTAGCGGTCATATCCTCATGTACGGTTATCAGCGTCCCTATGTATCGACGACAACCCTGCCCGGAACGGTGGAATACGACCGACCTAGCCGTCCCTGTGACTGTCTAATTCTATGGTCTTTGCCGCCTTCATGGACCCATTTACGCTGGTTGTTAGCCTTGGCTCGGCCCCAGCAAATTTATATTCGCAACCATAGTCCAGCAATTTTGCCAGCAGAGGAATTAAAGGCAAAACTAAAGTTTGAAATAGCAAAAAACGGTGACGAACCCCTTAATCTGCTGAATTTAGGCCAGCAATGGTGGGTTGCACCGAGTACGATTGTTTCTGCTTTTAGAGAAATAGGTTACCCCTGCTCTGATTTCCCAGAGACGGGTGTGTTAGAGCAGGAGTTAAAACGCTTGCAACGTTGGTATCATTGTTCAGCCAATCGATTGGCAGGGTTAACCTAGGTTGCGTTACTCCGAAGAGCAACCAATAGTACGACAACTGGGCCAGCAATGACGACAGCGCCAAGCATAGTTAGTTGAAGCACAACTTGTAAATTAAGTGCAGCTAGTAAGTCCATCCTTCCTCCCAGATTAACTCAAGTATTGCGAGCGAACGCGCCCTCTATTCTACCTGGTTACGGGATCGCTTGCGAGGGGGATTTTGATAGGATTATCTTATTAGCTCTGATCAGGGTGAAAATTGTTAGCGATTCAATCCCGATCCTGCAATTGATATCAGCCGTTTAGGATAAGGTCGCCAAGGTATGGCAAATTGGTGTTGCATCGAGCAATGTGGGGCCTGTTGCCATCTCGATCCAGCGGAGCGCCCTGATGTTCAAGAGTATTTAACCCCAGAAGAATGGGAGCATTACCTCAGCTTGGTAGGTTCCAATGGCTGGTGCATTCATTTCGATGCAGATCATCGGCGATGCAAAATCTATGCCGATCGACCTCAGTTTTGTCAAGTCAAGCCAGAGGTCTTTCAGCGCATGTACGGTGTGGCTCCTGAAGATTTGAATGATTTTGCGATCGCATGTTGTCGCCAACAAATCGATGCCGTATACGGTGACCGCAGCTTAGAAAGCCTCCGGTTTGAACGAGAGATCGGTTTCTAACTCCCTCCTCCAGGCATAATGGGGCTAGTCAACTGCGATGTGAAAGCAGTTTCAGATCCATT
The DNA here is from genome assembly GCF_000238775.2 of Acaryochloris sp. CCMEE 5410. NCBI lineage: Bacteria > Bacillati > Cyanobacteriota > Cyanophyceae > Acaryochloridales > Acaryochloridaceae > Acaryochloris > Acaryochloris sp. CCMEE 5410. The sequence continues at coordinate 3,504,548 of NZ_AFEJ02000001.1, forward strand.
TTTGTTTAGGCTTACCGTGAGTGATACCAATCCAGTCTCTGCCAATCTTCAAGCTGCCACCCCCAACAACAATCAACCTCCCACCCCCACGAAAGGATTTAGCAAGGAATTTGGGTTAGCTTTTGTCACGGTATTCCTGGCAGAGTTAGGGGATAAAACTCAATTAAGCACCCTCTTGATGACCGCAGAGTCCCAATCGCCCTGGATTATTTTTTTGGGTGCGGCGGCGGCCTTGATCACAACCAGCCTGTTCGGGGTAATCATTGGCCAGTGGCTCGCTCGTCGGGTGTCGGCAGAGACACTTAATACCGCGACAGGCGCAAGTTTATTGTTCATTGCGGTCTTGCTGATTTGGGATACGGTACACCTCTAGAACTCAGGAGCCAGAGCACATGGATTGGAAGTTATTAGGGATCACGTTTATCATCGTCTTTCTAGCAGAACTGGGAGATAAAAGTCAGTTGGCCGCCATCACCCTCAGCGGCAATTGCCAACATCCTCGGGCCATTTTTCTCGGAACCTCTTCTGCACTGATTTTTGCCAGTTTGTTGGGGGTTTTGCTGGGAGAAGGCGTGGGACAGTTATTGCCTACACAACTGATGAAGGCCATAGCAGCCATTGGGTTTGCACTTTTGGGTATCTCTTTCCTCTGGGCTCCTGCGGAAGCTGATGTGGAGTGATCCAATCCTCCGGGTCTCGACAGCAAATATTAATATTGAAATAGCTAGTCTGACTGGCATTAGCAGATGGCTGACAAGACTACATCAGGTCTTTTGATCCAAAGCACATTCATAGGTTCTTCACCCCTATGGCCGCATCCAAAATCAACCTCACCACACTTAAGAAACATCTCCAACAAGCCTCGAAAGAAGACCTGATTGAGGAAATTAGTGAGTTGTTTAAAACCTTTCCAGCAGTCAAGGAATATTACCAACTCAAACTCAATCCAGAAACTGAACAGTATGTCGGGGAAAGCTATAAGCAAAAAATTGAAAACGAGTTTTTCCCTGCGCGGGGCTTTGGTAAAGCCCGACTTTCGGTGGCCCGCAAAGCGGTGAATGATTACAAGAAAGTCTGCCGTGATCCTGCGGCATTAGTAGACATGATGCTGTTCTACGTTGAGCAGGGGGTTAAATTTACCGATGACTACGGCGATATTGATGAGCCCTTTTATAACAGCATGGAGAGCATGTTTGAGTCAGCCACGAAAGCCATTGCTAAATATGGTTTGCATGGTGTGGCAGAACGCCGATGTCGCAATATCGTACAAAATACTTCACACATGGGTTGGGGGTTTCACGACACGCTCCTGGAAATTTATCAGGAAACTTTCGGTAAGTAAGCACCTAAGAGCGATGCATCGATTATATTTGCGGGTGCTAAATCCTAGGCCGTTTGATCCAAGCATTCTTCTGTGGTGTCTACTTGCAGCAGCTCGCAGGCAATTTTATCAACCAGTAAGGCTGTCGAGAACTCACTAGAATAGATCTCTAAAACGGCCTGAGTATGACATTCAAATAGAATTCGCTGCTGCTGAAAAACCACCTTTTCAAAATACCAATTCTGAATATTGGAAATACGAATAATTTCCAGAAAAGGAGTTTGGTTGACATAGCTACACAGCATTGAATCAACAGCCTTACTTTAAGTAGATTTGAACGACTATCGAGATAAGCGCTAGGGAATCATTCCTCAACGATTCAGCATCAGCAAAAGTAAGTCTATGGAAAGTAGGGCAGGCTAGCACCTCTTATGCCAGCCTTGTTTGCAGGCAGACTTTGATACGGCCAGCGAGTTGCCTGAGTGTTTGTCATTTTTAAGCCCCCCACACCTCAATTAACCGCTAAAGGTATTTTTGTAGATTCCTTTAAGCTGCTCGTAATCTTGATTGAAGCCTGATTTTCGAAGAACGGCTAATCGTTTTTCTAGCGCCACCCTGGCATTATCTCGGCTGATGTTATTTATCTCTAGGCCAGCATTGGATGCAGTCACCAGAAAAAAGAGCCTTTTGGCATATAGACTCGCGTATAGAGCACTCTGCATATCAATAATGCATAGATTAACGAGCAGTCCAAAGACTGGATGCGATAAATAGGTCTCGCTAACAGCAGAGCTCGTCTTTCCAGGAGTCTCTTTTTGAGAACGCTCTCGACTCAAATCATTTAAATGGTCCGAATAGCTAGACATGACGGTGTACCTAATCAGAGGTAAATGCCTAAGGCTTTTGGCCCATTGACACTGTGTACGTTGAGATCGAGAAGTTCAAAAGTTCGATCCACACCTTTAGTGTGGTGGCATATTAAGACACTGTCCCCCAGACTTTTGCATCCAAAGTTACGGATATTGGATGAGCAACATCAGAAAAATAATGATACCGTGACAAACTCACTCTAGCTCCAAGAGAGCTGCGCTTAACTAACGGCCTGGTAAGGGCAGAATCCTTGCTTGCCAAACCCACAATAAGATTCAAAGCGTTTGTTCTGCCCTAGACGTTGCTCAATCCACTCACCTTTTTGGTGGGCTGACATCCAGTCTTGAGCAGCAGCTTCCGAATCACACACCTTAAGCGCAGATTTACGACCTTTTTTCATCACGGCATAGGTTGTGGGGGTGGCCCAGCGCTCTTCGGGTGAACACATCGGAGGGGGCGTATCACCTTGTGCTGCTTTGTGAAGCTGGATGCGATCGCAAACATATTCCATCACCTCAGCTTCAGACCATAAGGGCACCTCAATCACCTCTACAGGCTTCAGACCATCCCGCTCATGGCGTGGACCCCAGTCTCGAAGTAGAGCCACAATTTGCAGCTTCTGGATTTTAGGAAAATGGGGAATACCGGATCCTTCAACTGCATTTTCTAACAAGAACCGATAAACATTGAGCTGTCGATCCCATTCCACCTTGCCCTCAGTCTTAGCCGACTTCACGGTCCAGGAACTGGTGAATTTATAATCCTGTAGCAGGCCATCAGCAGTCACCACCAAATCTATATGGCCGGAAACTCGAAAGCCCTCCACCTCAGCAATGGCCTCCGTTTCCACATGCTCTCCGTCAACTGCAAACTCTTCCAAGATCGAATGCATTAAGGTGCCATACAGAGGCCACAGCCGTTCAGAAACGTCTTCTTCAAGCTGATTACTGTATTGTCGTCGCAACCAAGCAATAAGTGGGGCATCAATCAACTGGGTACAAGATAGATCTGCCTTCCCGACGGAATGATGAGCATTTTGCCATTCCACAGCCCGATACAAAGGCATGGGCAAATTCAGCTTGTTGGTGAGTTTCATTTAATAGGTATGGATAAGAATATTTAGGTGCATTATCGGCAAGATAGGACCCTGACTGCCTGACAGATCTTTGTATTCCATAGCTCATAAAGCTTTGCACTGTAGAGAGCGGATACGAGAGAACCAGATTTTGTTGTAGTGTTTCTTTTGAGCTTTTTAGAGGCAAAACACGGTTGCGGATCCTTGGTGAATAAGGGGACTGGCATCAACAACTCCCGTCCTTTATGGACCACCCCCTTGAGCCACCGCAATCCAATCTTGAGATAGCTAATGCCTCTGTGCCAATGGGGATCAACCTGTTGGCGTAGCCCTTTAATATGAACAGCCATCCCTGAGCCGTGCTGTATAGCAGTGCCACAGCAGCAATCAGGTACAGCCTCTCCAGAGCATCAGCACAGCGAATTTTCGACTCTTCAAGCTCAAACACACCAGATTTACTATCGAGGAATAATTCTTCCACCCGAAACCTCAAGGCGTATTGCCACAAGGTTTGTAACGAGGGTGATTCATCTGTAATCACTGCCCATGGTTCTTTTACGCCTCGGATATTCGCCAGTACCAATTGCACCGATAGAGGCCATCATCCCAAAGCCCGACATTACGGTAGAGGAGAGCTTCTCCTTTGGATGGCCATAACCTACGGACTTCTCTTGGACATTGACGGGGGCCATGGAGAAGGACATCACATGGGATACGCAGACAGTAATGCCAACGGCTCTGCTGTAACCAGCTCATCAGTTGATGGTTCGCGAACCCACGATCTGCTAACAACATGACATCTGGATGCTGCCGTAATAACCAACGGGCCTGACGCAATAGCGGTTGATATTCCTCAAAGCAACCGCCGCACTCTTGTGCTCTAATACTTTCCATAACAACGGTACTGCTCTGCCACAGCAGACAACGGATACATGAATCATGCAGTATTCATTCCATAAACCGTGGTATCCATCGCTAGGTAAAGGCGATGGGTTCGCCAGTTCTTAAGCGCTAGAAGGACCAAAGGGACATACAGTTTGTGGACATCAATGAGCGGATTGCACAGAAAGCGTTGCCAGCGACGCTCGACACTTTGGGCTTTTTTGCTCGGCAGGGGACATAGGATTCCCAAGCAGATAAGCATAATCGTTCACTGCAGATTAAGGCGCTCACCATCCATCCCAGGGTCATGAGATGACGCAAATCTCGATAATGGCTGTGTTGACGTAAAAAGGAGAACAGTTGACGATAAATTTGGGTGGAGCCTGACATTTGAGTAACGCTGATTTGTGCTTAAATCTAGCTTCACATGTCGCTCCACTCTTTTCTCAAAGACTATGAAAATAAAGGCTTTGAGATACTTCTGTCAGGCAGTCAGGATAGGACCATTCTCCCCAAGGTAGAACACTGCCATATCTCCTCTAGGGAAGGGGATGTAAGCTAGACTTTTTATTGCTTGATTAGATCCTAGAAGGCTGAAACTCTGATCGCATGTCCGATAACGCATCAGGATGGTAATCCACCGATGAAAATTAGCGAATTGATTGAGTGGTTTGAAGGCTGGGCTAACCCCTCCTGGCAGGAGAAGTGGGATAACTGTGGTTGGCAGATTGAACCGGGCGTTTTGGATCAACCCGCTCGGGTACTAGTTTGTTTAACACCGACTTTAGCAGTGATGGAAGAAGCGATCGCACTTCGGCAGCAGGGCAACCCTGTTAATTTGATTTTTGCCCACCATCCGTTGATTTTTGGCCCCCTGAAATCGGTGCAGAAAGGTGATGCCATTAGCGATATGGTCCGCCTCTCCATCACCCATCAAATTGGAGTTTACAGTGCCCACACTAATTTCGATCAGGTTACAGATGGTACGGCAGATGTGTTATCTCAGCTGTTAGAGCTACAGGATGCAGCGCCTGTGGAACCCACCCAAGATGGTCTCGGGTATGGTCGTGTGGGCAATCTTAAGCCTGCCCTGACCCTACAGCAGCTTCTAGCCAAGATTCAGTCTGCCCTAAACCCAGCCGATTTGCTGGTCTCACCCACCGCCGATCGCCAACAGGAAATTGAGCGGGTCGCGGTACTAGGCGGGTCTGGCGCGAGCTATATTTCAGCTGTGAGCCAAACAGGTGCCCAAGCTTATTTGACCTCGGACTGTAAGTTTCATCAGTTTCAAGAGAGTCGCGATCGCAACCTGATTCTGATTGATGCTGGGCACTATGCAACAGAACGGCCTGCCTGTGAACGCTTAGCCCAGAAATTTACCGACAAGGGAGTTGAATGGGCACAACTAAGCCAATCAGACGAAGATTTCCGCAATTTTTGGGCTGCCCACTAGAAAGACCAACAATGCAACTGCCACAGTTTTGAGATGAAACAGGTTTGCCAAATTTATAGGCAACTCTCTACAAAACTCACCAACAGTATTGAGATAGTCGGTATCGTCATTGGGCTGTTGATGATGGTGATACTGGCAAACATAGCTGCAGATGGTTCGGTATTGGCCTTGATCATTTTTACTCTCGTTACCCTGGCCCTTATCAGCGCTCAGCCTCTCCAGCAATGGCAGCAGCGTCGCCACACCAAGCAGCAGTTCCAGCTTCGTCAGCAAAGAGTAGATCAGCTACTAGCAGGACGGTCCCGAGCAGACATTTTGAAGACTTCACCCTTCAGTTATGGTCGTTGGCCCGATGGTGATGACAATTATATGATTGATGATCGGAGGCTAGGTAAGATTATTCACCAAGTCTGGAGTCCAGAAGAAGCAGAGTTATGGATCTTAGAGCAAACGTTACATGAAGAGGAAAACGGCGACGAAAGAGAATAAGCACACCACGCCTATACAGTTGATCCAACGTTGCTAACACCAACCTTGATGGATTCAACCTTAGTTCCATCAATTGAGATATCACGGCCATACCGTTATCAGAAATAGGCTAAATCGACCTTACCCATACATTCAATTTTGTTGACCCCGCTTCTGAGCTAAGCTAGTAATGCTTATACACCGCTCGACGACATGTATCGGTCGTCGATTATTGATTTAAAGGAGACAGCACGTGGTCAGGATTCTCCGGTTGTCAGAAATGACATCTGAAGAACTCGCTTCCATCAAACGACGGGCCGAGTTAGATATTGAACAGGCGCTAGCTGTCGCCAAAGAAGTCATTGACGAGATTCGCGCTGACGGTGATCAGGGTGTGATCAAATACGTGCGCAAATTTGATTTTCCCGGTGCCACTGCCGAAAATCTGAAAGTGACCGAAGCCGAATTTGCCACTGCCCGCGAGCAAGTCGAGTCTGAAATCAAAGCCGCGATTGAGCAAGCCTATCGCAACATCAAAGAAGTGCACGAACGGCAAATGCCAGAAGAAGTGCAGCTTGCCGAAATCGATGGCGGCGTCTTTGCTGGGGAGAAAGTCACCCCCATTGCCAGCGCTGGACTATACGTGCCTCGGGGTAAAGGCTCCTTCCCTTCTGTCATGCTGATGCTCAGTGTGCCTGCGGTGGTAGCCGGGGTAGAGAAAATTGTTGTTTGTACTCCACCCGACAAAAACGGCACCGTAGAACCTGCTTCTCTGGTTGCTGCTGAATTAGCAGGTGTAAAAGACGTTTATAAGTTAGGTGGCATCCAAGCGATCGCAGGGATGGCGATTGGCACGGAGACCGTTCCTAAAGTCGATAAAATTACTGGACCTTGCAACGTCTATGGCTCCGCCGCTAAGCGGCTGCTCTACGGTACCGTTGATGTCGGCTTACCCGCTGGCCCTAGTGAATCCATTATTCTCACCGATGAAACCACCGATCCTCGGATTGCTGCCCTAGATCTTTTAGTAGAAGCAGAGCATGGACCTGATTCCGCGGGCTTACTAGTCACCCACAGCGAAGACCTTGCCAAAGCTGCCTCCAAACATGCCGACGATTATATGGAGCAGCTACCGGACTGGCGCAAGGAGTTTTGTCAAAAGGGTCTGTCTTCCTATGGCGGCATTATTCTTACCTCCAGCCTGGAAGAATCCATCGACTTCCTGAATGAGTATGCACCTGAGCATTTGGAAGTCCTCGTCCAAGACCCCCTCAGCGTTCTCGGCAAAATCAAGAATGCTGGTGAAATTTTGCTTGGTCCTTATACGCCGATTCCAACCGCCAACTACTGCATTGGTGTGAACGCGATTCTGCCGACGGGCGGCTTTGCTCGTTCCTACTCGGCGGTGTCGGTATACGACTTCCTCAAGCGCACCGGGATTGGTTATTTAACCCAGGAAGGCTTTGCTCGCTTAGGTCATACGGCTCAGACATTGGCAGAGCATGAAGACTTCCCGGCCCATGCCATGGCCATTCGTGAGCGCAAGAACCTGCTTCCGTAAGGGGCATACCGAGGGTTACCGTGTCCGATCAACTCCTGTATCAGATTCAGACGTTACAGTTTTCTGATCAGGCAGCGGCGAATGCCCTGCTGAAGGACTTCGTCAATGACAATTTTCCCTTCAATGTGGAGCAAGTACAGGTGCGGCCCTCAGCGGTCTCCCTTAACTCCATTAATGGGTTCCTGCATACCGTAGAAGGGGACAAGCTGTTTTTCAAGACTCACGTTGAACCCCAAAGCCTGATTCATGAGTACTACAACTCTACGATTATGGCGGAGGCGGGTTACCCGATTATTCAGCCGATTTTTAGCTCGACGGAATGGGGTAAACAACTGCTGGTCTATGAGTTTTTTGAATTCCCTTCTCTATTTGACGTAGCTCGTCAGATTGAAACGGGACAGCGAGGTGGGGCTGACCGGATTGTGGCCCTGCAAGAACAAGCCGACCAAGCCCTGTGGAACATTTATCAGCAAACCCTGGAACCCTTATCCGCTGAAGACCATGCTGATGTGCCGATCCATCAACTCTTTATCCATCGCCTGGTTGGGGGACGCTATCACGAGTTTTATGCAGGCAAAGAAGTCAAGCTACCGGGGCAAACCCTCAATTTTGATCGGCTGGCTCAACTGACTTGGCAGATTAATGGCATCACTTACCAAGACACCCTAGCAGACATTATCCAAACGGCTAGTCAAAAACTAGAGCCGACCGCGACCCCCTCTGTTGTCGGTCATGGGGATGCCCATAACGGCAATGTGTTTGTGGATGAAGCTACAGAAACCCTTATTTACTTTGATCCGGCCTTTGCAGGGCGGCATTCCCCCTTTTTAGATCTAACGAAGCCCATATTCCACAACGTATTTGCGATTTGGCTATATTTTCCCCAAGAGATAGCTCAAGACCTATCTATTAATGTGGAGATTTCAGCAGATCGCATCCACGTGGATCATGATTTTCAACCGTCAGCCATACGCCTAGAATTCCTGCAATCAAAGATTAAGCATGTCCTTCAACCTTTGATTGACCATCTCAAAGCTGCAGGACAACTCCCAGATACCTGGCGGCAAGAACTCAAGCTAGCGCTTTTTTGCTGTCCCTTTTTAACCATGAATCTCTGTGATACCCAGCGTTTCCCTCCTGAAATTACGCTACTAGGGTTATCTCTAGCGGTTGAAATGGGCAGTACATGCACCTCCCAGGACCAAAGCATTTTGGATGCGGCCCTAGACCAACTGAGCGCCTGAGCGAGACTTCAAGGTGTGCCGTCCATGTGGAATTCAACTACGCCGACGTTTCCTAAATTGCAGTGTAAGCGCGGCATTCTGCGAATGGCGACAGAGGATGATATCGATGCTATTCTCAGATATTTCATCGTTAATCGTGATCATTTAGAACCCTTTGAGCCGATCAAACCCGTGGAGTTTTATACACCGGAGTTTTGGCGAGTCTTGATTTGCGATCGCAACCAAGCATTTCTCAACGACCAAGGTATCAAATTCTTCCTCTTCGATCAGCACCATCCCCAACAGATTATTGCAGCGATCAACTTCTCGAATGTCGTTCGAGGCGCTTTTCAGTCCTGCACCCTAGGGTTTAGTATTTCCGCCCAGTATCAAGGGCAAGGCTATATGACCGAGTCGATACCTGTTGCTATTTCATACCTATTCTCTGACTTCAGCTTTCATCGAATTATGGCAGCCTATATGCCCCATAACCAACGTAGCGGCAGACTTCTCCGACGATTAGGCTTTCAAATGGAAGGGTATGCCTCTAGATATCTCTGTATTAACGGAATCTGGCAAGACCACATACTCACCAGCCTCATTAAAACTAATGTTTAGATTTTATTTAGATATACCCATCACCAAATCGAAAAAGACTTGGGCACAATAGGGGTAGCTATTGTCATGGAAGTTCGACGGGGGGCGCAAGCCCCTTTTTTTTAGAGAATGAAACAAAAAAACAACAACTTAAAATCTTGTAAATTGTTTCAAATCTTCCACTTCTTTACAACAATTTTTATTCTTTTGATAACTTAAAATACCTTTAACTATTTCTCACTGAATTGAGAGATAAAGCTTTGCAAAATCTGAGTATCTTTTCTATCGCACTGCTACGAACGCGATAGAAGCGGCAGTCAAGAACTTTAATCCCCAAAGATCTCAAAATTCAAAAAATAATCATTTAATATTTTCTACAGAGATGTGTTTGTTTCTGTAGAAAATAGGGCATGATGTAATCAATTAGTCTCCAAATAAAAACCCAGCACGGGGGGTGCTGGGTCGATATGGGAGGTATTGGAACCCTCTGGATGAGTGAATGCATCGCATCCGAGGGTTTTTTATGGCATGAATTAACTAGTTGTTTACACTCTAACCATTCTTCCAAATCCACACCTGAGAAGAACTACGGAATTATTATTTCTCTTGCTATAAAACCTCCAGTAAATACACCCACATCTATGTTCCCTCTATAGACGCTATAGAATGGAAGCCATCACACCACTAATAGAAATAGAAACCGAGCTAGATATTTTTATTCGCAACACCTTTGGCTCGCTGAAATGAATCCATTCATAGTTTCTATAGGAGAGCAGATATGGAAACTCAAATCGGTTCCAATCCAAGCAACTTAGATTTTCAATTCAATTTTTGGCAACAGTGGTATCCTGTCGCTCCCTTAGAAGATTTAGATCCGCAGCGTCCCACTCCCATCACGTTATTAGGGCAGCATTTTGTCATTTGGCAACCTAAAGATTCTGACCAATATCTGGTGTTCCAAGATCTGTGCCCCCACCGCTTAGCTCCCCTGAGTGAAGGTCGCATTGACGAGCAAACGGGGCAGCTCATGTGTAGCTATCACGGTTGGCAATTTGACCAACAGGGTCTTTGCACCCACATTCCTCAAGCTGAAGCCATTACCCCTCAACAATCACAGCTATACTGCGTCACTTCTGTTCCCACACAATCACAAAGTGGGCTGTTGTGGGTCTGGCCAGATCCAGACACCCAAGATATTGCTGCGACTCAACCGTTGCCTCTCTCTCCCTTCGTTAATGCTGACCAAAACTTTGTCTGGTCTTCTGTCATGAGGGATTTGGCCTATGATTGGCAGACATTAGTCGAAAACGTCTCTGACCCGAGTCACGTGCCCTTTGCCCATCACGGTGTCCAAGGCAATCGCAACCAAGCTGCTCCTATTCCTATGGAGGTTCTGACCTCCACCCCAGAATTAATTGAAGTCCAGACCACAGGGAAGTTCTCTACCAACATTACCTTTCAACCTCCCTGCCGAGTGGAGTATCAATTTTCTATCGGCGATGGGAAACAAGCGACCATGGTCACCTACTGTATTCCCATTGCTCCAGGTCGATCTCGCATCGTAGCCTTGTTTGCACGAAATTTTGCCACAGGTTTAATGAAAGTGATTCCTCGCTGGGTAGAGCATATGAAAAACCGCAATCCAGTGCTGGATGGTGACATGATTTTGTTACGCTCCCAAGAAAAACAGCTGCTTCAGCACACCCAAACCCAAAGTTGGCAAACCATCTACAAACTCCCCACCAGTGCGGATCGTCTCGTGATTGAATATCGGCGATGGTTCGAAAAGTATAGTCATGGACAAATTCCTTGGGGATCTGCCCATCAGCAGATCCCCGTTGCTTCCAACAACTATGACTATTTACAGCCCCAAGGGGAGCAGCGACCTCAGCTTCTGGATCGATATCATCAACACACCTTGATCTGTAGTAGCTGCCGAGGAGCATTGAGCAGAATCAAGCTATTGCAAAAGATGTTGGTCGCTGTCTTTGCAATCGCCATCAGTGGAGCTGCAATTTTGCCCGACGATTTAAGAGCAACGTGGGGAATTCCTTTAGTGATTACAGCCCTTCTAGGATTAGGGGGTTGCTACTGGTTGAAATATTGGCTGGAACCCAAATTTTATTTTGTTGACTATATTCATGCTGATCACTGAGCAGTCAGGATATCGATACAGCCCTTAACAATCGACATGATTGCTGTGATTCAAGCTCAAGGTATTTGATCAAGCGTTATAGCTGGATAATCATCATCTGTAGCAAGAAGGCTATGCTTCACTCCCAGACTCAACAGGTGGGTTTCAAGGTTAATCCATCAAGCATCGCTGGAGATAATAGTTAGTACCACAATAATTTGTAGAAAATAAAAATCTACATGGTTATTTTATGAATTTTTGTTACTTTATATAAAATATTTCTCGCACCTGAAATGAATTCCTAATTCGTCAGTCTCTTGACCAGAGTAGCGATCTAAACTAGCGATCTTAAAAATCTTCCAAACCCTTCGTAGGAAATGCATTACAAGATATTTCAAGTTTTACATAAACGATCCAAACAAGGTGTCTATCGGGGATAGAGCGTAGAGTATTACAACTGCGATCGCATCTACAGCCTCATCATCACAACGGGGATCAAAATCAACACAATCCTTGTTCTGCATAGCTTTCAAGAATCAACCTTGTTTTTGTTACCCATATGTAAAGAACTGTATTGAGTCCTGGCTATGTAAACCATGAGTATTAAGTATTTTTTCTTAGCCTGTTTGGGCCTAGCGGGAGGATATACTTCTAGAACAGAAACGCTTGATGTTGTTGAGGTCGCGTATGGATTCGCCCCCTCCTATGTTGTTTGCGTCGATCACAGCCTTTTCTATGACGCTAGCTGTGTTCCTTTACATAGGACTTGGTGTACTAGGGATTGCCCTACGAAGATTGCGACTCCGTCACGGTGAAGCTTCTTGGGGATGGTTACGTTATATCCACTATGGTTTGGGTATTACGCTAGTACTAACCATTTTAGAATTAATGACCATCGGTATTTTAGGTGCCTCCACTTATGAAGGGACCTCCGGTCATTCATCTCATTTGCCTGCTGGCCTATTGGTGGCCGGTTTAACCCTGGCTTCTGCTTGGGCAGCCAGTCGTGTTCATCCCAAACGCCCTTGGGCTCGTCCACTCCACGTCAGCATTAACGGCATGCTTTTTCTAGCCTTAACCGCTGTGTCTTGGACAGGCTGGTCAGTACTACAAAATTATCTGCCCCAGTAACGCCTAATCAATATTCAACTTACAAGTACGTGGCGTTTGCTACGTACTCTGTTGTCTTATGCAAAAACTCAGTGGCCGCTGTCTCTGCGAAGGAATCGCTTATGAGATTTCAGGCGAGCTAGGTCCCATCTTTAACTGCCATTGCTCAAAATGCCGTCGCTGGCATGGGGCTGCTTTTCGCACCCGAGCCACTATCAATGCCCAGCAATTTCGGTGGACTAGGGGTGAAGAGCTGCTGTCTCGTTACCATTCGTCTGAGTTTGTCGTGAAGCATTTTTGCTCTGTCTGTGGCTCCAATCTGATCAGCACCTATGACAATGACCCTGATAAAATCGGCGTTCCTTTAGGGGGACTAGATCAAGCGCCCCACAATACCCCAGAGGGCCATATTTATGTGGGGTCCAAATCACCTTGGTTCACCATTACAGATGACCTCCCCCAGCACGATACCTGGCCAGGTAGCCATGCCAAAGTTCGCGAGACCCGCTAAACACTATGCAGTCGGTTCAGTCCCTTGCCAGCGCTGCAGAGGGACACAATCGATTCCGAGCTGATCTAAAGCCCGAGCAACCACAAAGTCTGCCAAATCTTCGATGGTTTGGGGGTTATGGTACCAGGCAGGAATCGCAGGTACAATCCGGGCTCCAGCCTCAGCTAAGGTGGTCAAATTCCGCAGGTGAATCAGGCTAAAAGGAGTTTCTCTAGGCACGATTACTAAAGGTCGTCGTTCCTTCAGGTGAACATCAGCTGTTCGCTCTAATAGGCTAGAACTGAGACCCGCAGCAATTTTAGCCACTGTACTCATACTGCAAGGAATCACCAGCATCCCTAAAGTACGAAAGGAACCGCTGGCAATGCCTGCACCAACGTTAGTCGCAGCATGGCAAGTTAATTTCCCACCCCATTCATCGGCTTGCTGACGCCAAAATTGCTCTTGCTTAACAGGATCAGCGGGCATCCGAATATTTTGTTCGGCTTGCCAAACCTGAAAAGTGGCCTTAGACGCCACCAGCTCTATCGAATAATTTGCTCGCAGCAAGAACTTAATGGTGCGCACGGCATAGAGTAATCCGGATGCACCAGACACGCCGATAGTAACGGGTAAAGGTGAGTTAGAGTGAGACACAAGCGTAGGCCATAAAAGAGGGGTATTTCGCCTCAGCGGAACGTTCTATTATAACGTTGTACCTCTGTATTCCTCACAGAGAGAGCGATCCCCAACTGAGGCATTATCTCTATAGTGCTTGCAGAATCAGTGCCATCAGAAAACAAGAGGGCAGCGCAATCTCTCCAGAAACATCAGTTTGACACCAAGGAACCCTGATTGAATCGAACTTTCTTTTCATCCAAAGGTTTTACACTGCTCTGTTGGGCAGTGTGGATGGGGGTCATGGTCCAATTTTCCACTCAGCGATGGGGCGGCGAGCAGACCCAATCCATTCTGACAACCCTCTTAGATTGGAGTGTTCCAGCCCTGCTCAATACCCTCAGCCCAGAGCAGCTACACACCCTGAACTTTATCGTTCGGAAGGGGGCGCACCTAACGGAATATGCCATTCTCACCACTCTTTGCTTCACAATGGGGACATGGGGGTTCCAAAAACCTTGGCAATCCGTATTACCTTTTGCAGTTCTGGGTTCAGCCATCTTTGCGGTCACCGATGAGTTTCATCAGAGTTTTGTCCCCAATCGCGGTGCATCTCCGGTCGATGTGATGATCGATATTACGGGTGCCTTGATGGCAGTGGGCTTGATCAGTATTTGGAAAACCCGATTTCAGCCGGAGACGGAACAAGATCGATGACGGTAACTCAGTTTTTACATGCAGCCTTGCTCGTGCAAGATTTAGAGCGTTCTCGGCAGTTTTATGGCGAGGTGCTGGGATTAACGGAATGTCCTCGTCCCTTTGATTTTCCAGGGGCTTGGTACCAAATCGGTCCTCAACAGCTTCATATCATGGTGTCTCCTGAGTATTCCGCCAGACAAGCCGATCCAGAACGATGGGGACGTAATCGCCATGTGGCTTTGGCGGTGTCTAATCTAGAGGACTGTCAAACCCAGCTCAAAGCAGCTGGCGTCACCTACCAGTTAAGCCACTCAGGCCGAGCTGCATTATTTGTACACGATCCAGATGGCAACATTATTGAGCTAAGCCAAGTCGATGCCCCACCTAGCCAGAATTGCTCTGTATCCCTTTAAGTCTTTAGATGGCGTTATGGTCCAATCCGCCAATATTTTGGCGAGCGGTGCCCTGGAGCATGACCGGGAATATGCTTGCTTTGATCGCCAGGGAAAAGTGGTGAATGGTAAACGATTTGCCCAGATTCATCAGTTGCGATCGCAATGCTCCAACGACTACCAAACCTTAACCCTACAAGCGCCCCACACCGAACCTCAAACCTTCCATATCGAGCAAGAACGCAGCGATTTAGAAGCATGGCTGAGTGACTTCTTTCAGTTTGATATCCAGGTTCAACAAAATTCAGCATTAGGCTTTCCCGACGATACCGACTCCCCCGGCCCCACCCTAATTAGCACAGCCACCCTAGAAGCAGTTGCCGCTTGGTACCCCGATTTGACGGTTACAGAGCTGCGCCGACGCCTACGCACCAACTTAGAGATAGGCGGTGTACCCGCCTTTTGGGAAGATCAGCTTTTTGCCGATGCCAAGCATCTTGTGCAATTTCAAATTGGGTCCGTGGTTCTAGAAGGCGTTAATCCCTGCCAACGATGCATCGTCCCCACCCGTGATTCCCAATCGGGTGTCGCTACTCCCAAATTCCAAAAAACGTTTCTCCACAATCGCAAGCAGACATTACCAGACTGGGTTAATCTCGCACGCTTCAATCATTTCTACCGTTTGGCGGTAAATACGCGCATTCCCAAGGATCAAGATTCTGTCTTAACTCAAGGAGATATCATTCGCATCAACGGTATTGTTAGCAATACTGAGCTAACACCGTGAGCTTAAGTCTTTAGCCGTCGAACTACCAACCAATCGAACAGATCACCAACTGTCACGCTAATCTCCTTGGCAAAACTCGGCGCAGGTAATACTTGCTGCGGCTGATCAAACACCTTGACTTGCTCAGGGGGTAAATACACCAAAACCGTCTGCTCCTCTGGATCAATCAGCCAACCCATCTGAGAGCCATGCTGGAGACAATGCAGAATATTTTTAGTGACCCGAGTTTGATTTTGGTCAGGCGATAAAATTTCTATGGTCCAATCTGGCGCATCAGTAAATGTATCAGCAATCTCTCCGTTGTCATCACAGGGCAACCGTTCCCAGACAAAAACTGCAATATCTGGCACCGTTGAACGTCCACCAAATGTACAGCGAAGTTCGGAAAACGCCCAAGCCACCTGAACCGACTGCAACGCAGAATTAATGGTAGTAGAAAGTTGCGTTTGCAATACGCTGTGTTTGCCTTGAGGCATGGGCTTTTGAAAAATTCGGCCGTTGATATACTCACTTGCAGGCTGTGTCTCTGACAATTGCAGAAAGTCTTTCAAGGTAAGGGCTGGAGTTAAAGTTTGTGCCATACAAATACCCTGCAATATAACCAGGTCAGCATCTCACAATAATTTGGGAAGTATTGCTGTTAGGATGTGGCTCTATCTTAGACTAGTGACGTTTTGACATTTGTTGACCCTCTACCTTGGTTAAACCTTTAACTACAACCTGCATATGTCAGCGTCCAGTCTACGCATAGCCTCATATTCTGTGACTAAGCTCTTGTGCCCAGCTTTACCGTAGATCTGAATAACGGAATCGCGAAAATCTTCCGGATTTGCACCGTATATCACACCAAGTGTCAGGTCAGTTTCATACTGAGTAATTACAGACTTAAGTTGCTCAAAACAACTATTTCGCAGTAGAAGATCATCGCCATTATGTATGTCCAAATATCTTTGTACCGCTGCGTTACCGCCAAAATCTCCATAGTGCCAACCATCATCAGGATTGGCCCACTTCAACCAGGTTCGTATCGCCTCTTCATCGGACATTTTTTGCACTCCCTGATAGCGATACCCCAACTCAATGTAATTCTCGACCGTTTTTGCCAACGAGTCAGAAGTTGCTATTGCATAACCCAGGTAGTTGCACTGCTGTCCCAGAAGTAGCGCAAAAGCGTACGGTCTTTCATGGCAGTAGGTGAGTTCTGTCTTACATAGCTCATCAACGATTATTGAGGCAATCATCTTGGTGTGGGGCAAAACTATTTTTTCGACACCTGACATCTGACAAGGCTTAAACGACATTAATGAAGATCAGACTTGATTAATACAATCAAACGACTGTATTTTAGGTTTTTAGCCTTAATTCTGGTCAATTTTAATTTAATTCTGAATTTAAAGCAGTGGTTAAGCTTACAAGACAATTACGTCGTCATGCTGATTCAAGGAAGTAGCGGTATACACCAGCCGATAAAGACTAGTAACGTAATTCAGATCTGAACTTCAGAGCGTAGTGAGCTAAATAAAACCAATCTATACAAGAACCTATGTCAAAATAGGTCGGATAGAGACAAGGACGTAAGGCAAACCATGACAAAGTTCGTATTTGTGACCGGTGGAGTGGTTTCCAGTATTGGCAAAGGAATTGTGGCGGCTAGCTTAGGGAGGCTGCTCAAATCCCGCAACTACTCCGTCTCCATTTTGAAGCTTGACCCCTATATCAACGTCGATCCAGGGACCATGAGCCCGTTCCAGCATGGTGAAGTCTTTGTCACCGATGATGGTGCTGAAACCGATTTAGACTTAGGTCACTATGAGCGCTTTACCGATACAGCCATGTCCCGACTGAATAGCGTCACCACGGGGTCGATTTACCAGTCCGTCTTAAATAAAGAGCGGCGGGGTGATTATGAAGGGGGCACGGTACAAGTGATCCCACATATCACAACTGAGATCAAAGAACGGATTATGCGGGTGGCGAAACAAGCGACTCCCGATGTTCTAATTACAGAGATTGGTGGCACGGTAGGGGATATTGAGTCCTTACCGTTTCTAGAAGCCATTCGTCAATTCCGCAAAGATGTGGGCCGGGACAATATCCTCTATACCCACGTCACCTTGATGCCGTGGATCCCTTCAGCAGGGGAAATGAAAACCAAACCTACCCAGCACTCCGTTAAAGAACTGCGCTCCATCGGTATTCAGCCCGATATTCTCGTCTGTCGCTGCGATCGCCCCCTCTCTGCAGGCATCAAAGAAAAAGTATCAGAATTTTGTGACGTTCCTGTTGAGGCAGTGATCACCTCTCAAGATGCCAGCAGTATTTACGCTGTCCCCCTCATTCTGGAACAAGAAGGCCTAGCCCAGCAGGTTCTCAAGTTTATGCACTTAGAACAACGGCGGCCTGATTTAACGCAATGGCAAGCCCTGGTTCACCAGCTCGATCATCCTTCACAAACCATTGAAGTTGCGTTAGTCGGGAAGTACGTGCAGCTCAGTGATGCCTATTTATCAGTTGTAGAATCCCTGCAACATGCTGCCGTTGCTCAAGGGATTGCCGTTCAGATTCGTTGGGTCAATTCAGAAGACATCGAAGCCCATGGCCCAGATCGATATCTAGCAGGCGCGGCGGGCATTATTGTTCCGGGTGGTTTTGGCATTCGGGGTGTCGATGGCAAAATTGCTGCGATTCAATATGCTCGGGACCATCAAGTTCCCTTTCTAGGACTCTGTTTGGGCATGCAGTGCGCGGTCATTGAATGGGCCCGTCATGTTTCTGGCTTAAGTGATGCGAACAGTGCTGAATTTAATCCAGACACGCGCAACCCTGTTATTAACCTCCTACCTGAGCAGCAAGATGTGGTGGATCTGGGAGGAACCATGCGGTTGGGCTTATATCCTTGCCGTCTCGTCCCCGATACCCTAGCCGCTCGCCTGTATCCCCAAGAGACGATCGTGTATGAGCGCCATCGGCATCGCTATGAATTTAACAATGCTTATCGGCCCTTATTTTTAGAATCCGGCTATGTGGTTAGCGGAACCTCTCCCGATGGTCGCCTAGTCGAGATGATTGAACTCCCCTCCCATCCCTTCTTTATTGCCACTCAATTCCATCCTGAGTTTCGGTCTCGCCCCAATGACCCCCATCCCCTTTTTGCCGGATTAGTGGGTGCCTGTCTAGCAGCCAATGGCAACAATGCGAATCATCAGGAGAGCGCACCTGCAGAACCCTTAGTATCCGAACCGCTGTCGAGCTAGTTGAGCCGCGCCAATCATGCCTGCCTGGTTGCCCAAAGCAGCAGGCAGAATCACTAAATTTTCCCGAGACGTTGGCATCACCCGACGCTCAATTTCAGCTTGTACCCACGGTAGAAATAACTCAGTACTCGCCGCAATTCCACCCCCTAAAATCACCGCTTCAGGGGTAAGTACATAAATCAGGCTAGCCAAGCCTGCACCCAGATTGCGGCCATAGTCTTGCCAAAATGCGATCGCAGTTTCGTCTTCTCTTACCGCAAGCTCATGAGGCTCACACTGGTGGTCTCGACGAATAGCGCGCACTGACGAAAATTGCTCCAATGAACCATTATTACCGCTATTACAGGGGGGACCATCGGGCCAAAGGGTAATCAGTCCTAGTTCTCCGGCCGCTCCATCTCGCCCGGTATACAGCTCGCCATTCATAATGATGGCACCACCCACCCCTGTGCCCAAGGTGAGCATAATCAAATTCTGAAAGGACTGTCCGGCCCCATAGAGGGCTTCGCCGAGTCCTGCGCAATTGGCATCATTCGCAATGGTGGTGGGTCGTCCCGTTTTATCCTCTATCCATTCAGCTAAGGGCACATCCAACCAATCATCCAAATTGATGGAGACCCTAGCAATCCGTCCTGTATTATCAGCAGGTCCGGGCATGCCAATTCCAATGACTGGCAAGGTTTTATCAGGATCTAAGGTGTGAACTGCCGTTGCGATCGCATCCACCACAGGCTCCGGTGTAGAGGGTTGGGGCGTCGGCACTGTAATCGAGCGCACACAAGTGCCTTGGGGGCTACAACAGCCCAGCTTAATTGCGGTTCCTCCTAAGTCAATCCCCAATACCAGGTTGTCGGCCATCGCAGATCTTACCCAAATCTCATCTATGAATCTGAGGTCAATAGTGCGACCGCATAGGAGCAAATACCCTGCTCTTGTCCTACAGGTCCGAGCTTCTCATTGGTGGTGGCTTTTATACCTATTAATTCCGGGTTGAGATTTAAGACTTGGCTAATGCGATCGCGCATCGCTTCAATATGAGGTTTGAGCTTGGGCCGCTCTGCTACCACCACCGAGTCAATATTCCCAATCTGCCAGCCTCGATCCAGAATCAACTGGTGAACTTTCTCCAATAACTTCAAACTATCGGCTCCTGCCCATTTTGGATCAGTCGGTGGAAAATAATGACCAATATCGCCTAAACTCAAAGCGCCTAATAGGGCATCCATAATCGCATGGGTCAACACATCTGCATCACTATGGCCTTTCAATCCTAGAGAATGCTCGATTTGAACCCCCCCAAGAATCAATGGGCGACCTTCAACCAGTTGATGGATATCGTAACCATTACCAATACGGATGGATGTCATAGTTTTACTACAGGGATCAATTGAAAAACGGCTCAGTGCTCTCGTACCATACTATGACGGTACCTCTCTATTTACAGCAATAGTCGTTAGGCTGCTAAGACACCATTGGTTGAGAGCAGCGCCATCGATGATCCACATCCTGTCAGCGTTACACTAGCAGCCACCCTTGAAGATTGGAACAGGTTCCCGGCGGCACCGTCTAAACAGTCAATGCTTTATGCCCAAGAAGCATACCCATTCAGTTCCCCTACAGTTACTGTTATTGTTTTCCAAATCACAACTTATGAAAAAATTTCTACTGTTTTCATCCGTACTTCTAGCCCCCTTAGCGATAACTCCTGCACTGAGTGCTCAGGAAACCGTTGAGTCCCCCCGCTATTCCCAACCACTAGTCATCGCACAAGATGCAGTGAAAGCCGACCCTTTCTTTTTAACCCGAGCCAAAAATTTGGCTCGGCAAGCAGCCGAGCGAGAAAATGGTGGCCTCAGTCAGTATCGGGCTGAAACGTCGATGTATGGCCCGGCCATCGACTCCCCTCACGTCGAGAATGAGGATGGCAGTGTCACTTTCTCTTTTAAAGGAGGTGCTCCTGGATTTGTGTCCCCCACGTTAGAGACAGTAGCCACCGTGTCTCCTGCAGGCATCGTGACGATCGGTTACAACGGTCCCATTCGTCCCGCCGCCGCTCAGCCCCCTCAACCCGAACCTACCCCTGCAGCCACAGATCCTATTCCGCAGGTACCCTCTCAAATTATTGACCAGATCAAAGATTTAGTTGAATAGCCACCCAACGAATCTGGCAGGAAAAATCAGTAGTAAGCCTAATTACTGCTATCCGTCGTCTGCACTTATCCAACACAGATAGGCATCCTAACGATAGCCTATAGATGTTTTGTGCCTCTACTATGGGCAGATGGTTTTGTTTATCTCTCTTTAGGGTTGTGTCTATGCGCCAGTTTGTTGCTTTCTCGCAGGTTTTGTTACTTCCCATGTGTTTGGGGATTGGGCAGGTATCAGTCCATGCCCAATCCTCCCCATCCATCACACCTCCTCCTAAAGCCGCAGATCCCTTTTTCCTAACCCGGGCCAAGAACCTGGCAAGACAAGCCGCCGAACGTCAGAATGGCGGACTCAGACTCTATCGTGCAGAAGCTGCCATGTATGGACCTGCCATAGATGCCCCCAGTAGACAGAATTCTGACGGTAGCGTCACCTTCACCTTCAAAGGTGGAGCCCCGGGATTCGTCACACCTACCGTAGAAACTATCGCCACCGTGACCCCCCAGGGACAGGTCAGCCTTCAATACAACGGTCCTTTACGATCCGCAGCCCTTGCCCAGGTCAAACCCACTCCATCCCAGACTCAAATACCAACACAGCCCCCAACCACATTAACCAATTCATTAGAAAAGCCTGTTTTAATCCCCAGCTCTCAACCCTTACTGCCCAAGTCTCCTCCATCATTAACCCCTACCCTTCAACCCAAAGCACCACAAACACGTCTTCCCACCTCTGAACTACCGCCCCTGCAACCAGCACCAACAATCACCCCAACGCAACCATTGCCACCTCTCGCAACACAGCCAACGCCTGCTATTACCCCTCAGAGTACTCCCAGTCGCCCCGCTCAGACCTCATCTACATCCCTCCCAAATAATAGTATTGCGGCTGATTTCTTTCTCTCTCGCGCCAAAAACTTAGCTCGGCAAGCTGCGATTAACGCAAACGGTGGTTTAGCTCAGTATCGACCTGAACCTTCCATGTTCGGTCCTGCTGCTGGCACACCACATCAAAAAAATCCAGATGGCAGTATTACCTTTAGATTCCAAGGTGGAGCCCCTGGGTATCGCAATCCCACCACAGAATCCGTAGTCACCGTGACCCAAAATAGCATTGTCACCGTGACTTACAATGGCCCCATCCGACCATAACAGCAGTTAAGTGAATACTGCCCTGCTGACAAACCCATGGCAAGCAGCTTCACAAACCATAAACCATAGAGTAAGTTCCTCTAGTAAATGGGTAAACTAAGACATATCAGACAAAAAATTAATTGTTAAGGACAAGTAGCATGGGTTTGAGCTTCAAGCACTGGAGTGGGGGTATAGCACTAGCCACCTTGATTCTGACTGGAAATGGCGTTGCACTAGCTCAAGAAGTTGATCCGCTCGATCAGCCATTACGTCAACCCACCATCTCGGAAACACTCGATCGGGAATCCAACCTCGATAGTTACTGGGAAGATGAGTCCTTAGGGGGGGATGCTAATTTTCTCTTTAGCGTTGAGACGCCTGAAGGAGTTATCAAAAATGCTGCTGAGCGTATTGAAGTGATCTACAAAGATCTACTCCAGCAGCAAGATGATGATTTTCCCACGGTTCGTACCCGCGATTTGGCGAATCCTTACGCAACCTCATTGTTAGAACTGCAAAGTCTATCAGGCATTGGTAACTCTGAATCCGAGCCTGCTCCTCAATATATTCCTCCTGTAGCGCCTGCTGTTCCTGCTCTTTGGTAACCAATAGAGCTTAACAAAATCATCAAATCCAGAACAGCGAAAGCGCCCAACTGTATTTCACACGTTGGGCGCTTTCGCTATTGAAGTCTATCCAGGGTGCAGGAGTTGAACCTGCCTAAGGCGAATTATGAGTTCGCTGCCTCAACCGCTCGGCCAACCCTGGCAAAAAAGCAGTTCTTACGCTGGGGATCTTACTGTGTAACGCAGTCGGTTAGTTAGCGTACTGTCAACCGCAGAATCTAGTAAAAATACCAGAATGACTATAGCACTATCCCCTAAGTTATATTATTACTGAATCTGGAAGTCATTTTTTATGCACGTCCTGGTATTGCGCCTAAATACAGAGTCTCAAGGCATCACTCAGCTCTGACATTTTTAACTTGATTCAAACGTGTAATCTTGGCTAAAGCGAATAAGTCCCCAACCAACAAAACTCGAAATCGATTCAGGATTGATCCGTCTATCAAACGCACAGTATTACTGTTACTGCTGATGTTGATCGTCGGATCTATTTGCGGTACCGTCGGGTATGTATTCGCCCGCCAATCATTAAAAGGCATTACACAACCTGCCACCAACCCATTCCTAAAAGAATCTGATGATTTGGATCGACGTCCTCGCCAAGGAGCCGATTTTCTCAATGAGAAAGACCTCATTGCCAAAGTAAAGTCCCAAACCAGCGGTGCCAATATCGCCAAAGAGAAACAAAAAACAGCCCCTAAACCCAAGAAACCCAAATCTTCTGACAGCAAAGAAGATAAAAAGTCACAGCCAAAGTCTCTCCCCATCAAAGTTAACAATCAGGGCATGAACTTTGAAGTCAAGTCCTTATCGCGTGAAGATGATACGCTCTTGCTTAACGTTGCCTTACAGAACAGTAGCGATAAAACGATTCAGTTTGTCTATACTTTTTTAGATATCACCGACGAGCAAGGGCAAGCCTTATTCTCTGAGATTCGGGGGTTGCCAACTGAATTTAAGCCCAAAGGAGAAATATTCTTTGGCACAATCAAGATTTTAGATGTTCCGCCAGAAACAGTGGAAAAAATCTCGATTTCCTTGAACGACTATCCAGACCAAAAGGTCAAATTCGATATTCAAAATATCCCGGTCGCCGATGAGTAAGCACCGATGTCACACATCTTATAGGGGGCTGGCAAAATTGCAGCTGGTATGACTCCACTCCCACTGCTTTTCTACTGGGCCCAGCTCAGTCTTTCCCAGTTTTCGGATCAAGTTCCAGTGCTGAGTGTGCCTGATATTGGATCACGGTTGTTAGCTATTGCAGCCTTGATTATCATTAATGGTTTTTTCGTTACGGCTGAGTTTTCAATCGTTGCCGTTCGTCGCTCCCGCATTAATCAGCTCGTCCAAGAGGGGGATGCTCAAGCTAAGTTAGTGCAGAAACTCCAGCAGGATATTGCGCGGTTACTCTCAACAACTCAAATTGGGATTACCTTGTCTAGCTTAGCCCTCGGCTGGATAGGAGAACATACCGTAGCAGTGTTGATTATCTCGTGGTTACGGCAGAGTGCTCTCTCTGACTCCACTCAAGTCTTTATCGCCCATACCCTAGCGGTCCCTATCGCTTTTTTGGTCATTGCTTATCTGCAAATCGTTCTAGGAGAGTTATGCCCCAAAGCGCTCGCTCTACTGTACTCCGAACAACTCGCTCGATTTTTAGGTCCGACTAGCCTAACGATCGCAAGGCTGTTTAACCCACTCATCTGGATTCTCAACCAATCCACCCGATGCTTACTAGGACTGGTGGGTATTGAATATTCAGATCAAGATTGGTATCACCAAGTCACCCCGGAAGAGCTGCAGCTCATGATTGCAACCTCTACAGAATCCACTGGCTTAGAAGCGGACGAAAGAGAGTTACTCACTAATGTCTTTGAATTTGCGGATGTCTTGGTGGAAGAAGTGATGATCCCTCGCACGCGCATTGATGCGTTAGAAGAATCTGCAACCTTTCAAATGCTGCTAGAAGAAGTCGCTCGGTCTGGGCATAACTACTACCCTGTCATTGGTGAATCCTTGGACGATATTCGCGGCATTGTCCGATTCAAAGAGTTAGCGGTTGTTTTTGCCAAAGGAGACCTCCAAAATGACACTCCTATCAAAGCGTGGGTGCAAACAGCCTGGTTCGTTCCTGAAGGCACCTTAATCAATGAGGTGTTGCAGCTGATGCAGAAATATCACCTAGACATTGTCATGGTAAGGGAAGAAGAGGTCAATGGGACTGCCGGTTTGGTCACTCTGAATGATCTCGTCCATGAAATCATCGGAGGCGATGATGCAACTGGCAACGATGCTACACCTCCCATTCAAGAACTCGATAATCATACGTTCATCGTCCAAGCTCAAACCGACTTAGATGAAGTGAATGAGCAGTTAGGGATAGCGTTACCTATTGTGGATGATTATCAAACCTTGGGAGGGTTTTTACTATTTCAGCTGCAAAAGCTCCCTCTCCCAGGAGAAGTGCACCACTTGTATGATTTAGAGTTCACTATCATCTCAACCGATGGTCCCCGTCTGGATCAGATCCAAATCCATCAGTTAGAGTTTGGCATTCGCCCAGATTTGCCTACCCATTTGGGTCATCAAACGGATAGCACTCCTAACCATTAGAGAAATATTAAAGCCTATCGCCCGATAATAATGGCTAGGAAAAAATGCTCGATAACGGTGTGTTTACAAGTCGTTATCGAGGACATGAATCTGTCTTGAATTAGGCCTTATAACGGTATGACTAAGCGGTGCCAGTAAAGACCACTTCAGGAAAGCGCGCTTTTGCCTCAGTCAGAGGACGTCGCCGTCCTTCTTCTTGCCAATAGTTAATCACCTCTGTTGCTTTGTTGAGGATAGAGATACGCTCAACTTCATCAATCCAGGTTTTTTTCTCTAATTCAGTTTTGAGATTTTCCCAGGCGTCGTTTCGAGGCCAAAAGAAGTAAGAGGTTAGGGGACTACTCCCGTTGCCAACCACTTGATCCACTGCTAAGGCAACGTTTTCATCAAGCCAGAGCACTTTAAGAATAAACTTTGACAATCTGCCTCCTAAAACTGAAAAAAATTTATCACTACAGCCCCCCATTATAGTTGATAAATCTTCATCTTCATTAAAGACTTTATGATGAGCTTCCTAGATAAAACTTAAGACCTTTCCAGTCCACCTGCTGGCATGCCGCCATGACTGCGTGGATCGTCTTGACTCCCCCTAACTGCAGGTTGAAAGATAGATGTTTGTCCCATGGCTTGCGACCTGGGCACGGTTTCTTCCGCCACTAGGGCCGCTAAATTATCTGCCAAAATCTGTCGGGGTTGCTGCCCCACTGAGCTAGCTAAGGCTTCACCATCGCCATCTAGAAAGACAAAATGCGGAATACCATCAACATCAAACTTCAGCACTTCAGGAAGCCACTTGCTGTTGTCAACGTTCAACATCACAAAATTCACTTGATCAGAAAATTCTTGTTTGAGGCTATGCATGTCGTCAGCCATGGCCTGGCAACTCGTGCACCAATTCGCATAAAACTCCATCAAAGTTGGCTTTTGATTGGTTAAGGCGACTTCTAGAGGGGTTGAATCAGCGGCTAGGGTGGATAAAGAGGGTTGTTCAGTTTGCTGACGAGAGCCGAGAAAGAGAGCGATGCTGAGTGCGATCGCAACCATAGCAACCAAAAAATTTCTCAATCGTTGACTGGAGGTTGCTGCATTAACCTCAGGATCGGACGGCATATCTGATGGATCTAAAGTCATGAGGTATCCAAAAACTTGACTAATCATTCCCATTCTCAGTTTAGTCATCCACCGGCTCAGTACACACATCTTTACCCCACAAAATTGCACCTTTGGCACTTTGGGCTACATTTCACTAGGTATCAGAGGTTGAGACGGATCGAATACATTTTTCCGTACCCTCGCCAGTGATTTACCTCACAACTACCCGTCTTCCAATCTTGTAATCTGCAAGGTAATTTCCACAGCAACCTTTTCATCAGTGTGAAATTGACAGTATCCACTCACTGCAACAACTGCTCAAAACGTCTAGACACTCTCAGCCAACATTTATAAGGGGATTTAGGTGGGGGGCCTATGAAACTTAAAAATCAGCAGATGCTACCTCTCGACGAGCAACTCCGTCAACTGGTTATAGAAGCCCGCCAATACCCCTCTGGCCATTTGAAGCGCAAGCAATGTTTGACGCAGATTGTGAGGCTGATTGAGCAATCCCGTAAGCTCTGGCATGAGCATACGCCTTACTATGAAGATGCTTTACAGCAAACCTGGGTTTATTTTTGTCAAAATATTTGTGAAGCCGGTACTGGGGAACAATATGATCCGGATCGGAGTAGCGTCATTACCTGGCTCAACCGATATCTGAAATGGCGATTACAAGACTTTCGGATTAACAAACAAAAGCACCTCGCGAGATATACCTCTTCAGTACCTAGCGCCATTAACAAAAACCAAGATGCAACGGATAATCTCGCCGCTCCGCCCGATACTCCCCCTATTTTGGAAACAACCCGTCATTGGGTGGAAACTGATCCCTCCGGCGAATTAAGAAGCGTTCATATCCAAAACCGACCAGATGTCACTTGCCAAGCTTTACTCTTAAGACGTCTTCCACCAGAACAAGGCTGGGAGAAGGTTTCCGAAGAATTTAGCTTGCCAATTTCGACGTTGAGTAGTTTTTACCAACGACAATGTATGCCTCGCTTGCGTAATTTTGGGCAGTCACAAGGATATCTATAATAGAAGTTCCTGATTTTGACTCCATGCTTCCCTTGATGAGCGATTCGTTAGCCTTACCAATTACCCAAGCCGCAAGACAAACAGCCCAAGACTTTGGGCAGCAACAGTCCACACCCGAGAAATACCAGCAAGTCTATCTCAATACCTTAGCGGTCTTAGCTGTTAAAGAGTATCTGGCATTGATGGAAATTCCTTACAATCTGGAAGCTAGCGATAGCTGGAATCCCGTAGTACGATTATGTGCAGACGTTGCCGACCTCGTCGTTCCAGGCATGGGAAGTTTGGAATGTCGCCCGATTTTACCGGACACGCCCACTTGTCTGTTACCCCCTGAAGTTTGGTCAGATCGCATTGGTTATCTGGTTGTCATCATCGATGATCAGCAGCGGAGAGCCCGCATCCTAGGATTCACACCCACGGTTCAAGCCGGTCAAATTGCAATAGATCAATTACAGCCCCTCGAATCCTTATTAGCTCATATCAGTGAATTTATGTTGGTAGACACAAAATCACCGACATTCGTGCAGACCGATCTAGGCCAATGGCTACAAGGTATCTTTAATCAAAGTTGGCAAGTGGTTGAAGACCTCTTACAACCTTCTACCCTAGAGCCAGCCTTTCACTTTAGGAGTGCAGCCACAACATCAACTGTGGAGCTGGATGATGATGCCGTCCAAATCAAACGGGCCAAATTAGTCAAGTTCAAAAATGATGCAGAAGAAATTCCTCTCGTCTTGATCATGAATCTTCTGCAAACTGAATCAGATAGCCAGCGTATGCTCTGTGTTCAACTTCGACCTGCAGGTCAACATGCCTCATTACCCGCTAATTTAGTGCTTAGGGTACTGGATAACCAGCACAACACATTTTTAGAAGCTCAATCGCGGCAAGCAGACAACTACTTACAGCTGGAATTCAGCGGATTACCAGGAGAACAGTTTCATCTCGATCTAGAGCAAGGAAACCACATCCTCACAGAAACATTTATTATTTAAAATTTTTGCCCTGGCTGCATAGAAAGGAGATGCCTCTATAAAGAGAACAAGCCGTGGATAAATTAGTTGTATTGCGCATGGGAGAAGGTAGCTTTACACAGGGTTTCCCTGTGACCCTTCAAGTTGGCCAAGAAAACGACAGACCCTCTACTGAAATTATCGGTTCTCTTCCTCCCAATCCTAATATTCCCGAATATTATCAAGGGTGGCAAACCGCTTATCTCAACTTGGGATTAACCACCCGCTTAGATGCTCCCACAGAACAATTAACCAACATCGACTGGCAAGAACTCCAAGTCAACTGCGAACAGGCCGCCCAAACCCTTCATCATGCATTGGACCAATGGCTTCTAGCAGACACCTTTCGCCCCGTCCGCGATAAATGGCTAGAGCAACTGTCTCTCCAAGATCACATTCGCATTATTCTGCAAACGGATAATCCGCAGCTCCAGCGCTTACCTTGGCACCAGTGGGAACTTTTAAATCGCTACCCTTTTGCAGAACTGGTCTTGAGCGCTCCCACCTATGAAGGCATTCAACGCCAATCCAGCTCTACTGCTGGCATCAAGATTCTTGCCATTTTGGGAAGTAGCCACGGTATCAATACTCAAGCAGATCAAAGGTTACTCAATCAGCTTCCTCACGCAAATGTGACTTTTCTCGTAGAACCACAGCGGCAAGAACTCACAGATCAGCTCTGGGACCAAAACTGGGATATTTTATTTTTTGCAGGCCACAGCCATAGTTCCAATCCCTGTGACACGGGCCATATTTGCCTCAATGCCCATGAAACACTAAACATCAAACAACTGAAGTATTCTTTGCAGCAAGCCATTAGCAAAGGGTTACAGCTTGCCATTTTCAATTCTTGTGATGGTTTAGGGCTCGCCCATCACCTGGCCGATCTCCATTTGCCAGCCATGGTGGTCATGCGCGAGCCTGTGCCTGACCAAGTGGCTCAGTATTTTCTCAAGTACTTCTTAACTGCTTTTTCTAAGGGCAAACCCTTTCATTTAGCCGTCCGCGAAGCCCGGGAACGACTCCATGACCTAGAGCCTCATTTTCCCTGTGCCACATGGTTGCCGATTATTTGCCAAAATCCAGCCGAACCGCCTCCAACATGGCAACAGCTCCATCAAAACGGTGGGGACGACTATTCTTTATGGCGCCATGATAATGATGCGGCGGCTCAAATTGTCACCATTGTCTTCACTGATCTAGTCAGCTCTACTGCCATTAAACAGGCGATGCCTGGCCTGGATGTCACCACTCGGAACCAACAGTACTACGACACAATCCTCCAACCTCACCGCCAACGCGTCACTGATAGTTTAAAAACCTTTGGCGGTCGTCTGGTTAAAACCGAAGGGGATGGCTTTTTGATGAGCTTTCCAGGAGCCATGCAGGCTGCGCAGTGGTCCATTGCCCTGCAACAGCACCATGAACAAGATCCCATTGAGACACCGTTTGGCCCCTTGCAGGTCAGGATTGGCATGCATACAGGCAGCCCCTTATTGAATGCTGAAGATCATGACTATATTGGTCAAGAAGTCGACTATGCCTATCGCATTTCTGACCTAGCTGAAGGTGGACAAATCTTACTATCAGAAGTCTCAGCGGTGTTACTGCGCAATGCTGGTCTAACAGATATTACCGTATATGACCATGACCATTGCCCCCTCAAAGGCATCGGCTCTGTCCCTATTTTCGAAATTCTTTGGGATAATCGGCAACCGCGCCCACTGCGGGGGAGTAAACCATCCACAGTCTCTAACGCTCTCAATACAGATCAGCAGCCTGCGAACAAAACACTCTCTGAGCCCATTGCTATACCGCCAAACGATGCAGAACCGCCTCCTGAAAAAGTCTCTCTGTTTTCTAAAGTTCATCGTTTTTGTCGCCGTCCTCTATGGTCCGTTTTGCCCACCAGTCTGTGTTTGACGGCAGCCATGTTAGGTATGCGAGGACTAGGCTTGTTACAACCCATGGAGTTTTGGGCGTTTGATCAGTTACTACGCCTTAGACCTAACGAAGGACCAGATCCCAGGCTCCTAATTGTATTGGTCACGGATAAAGATATTCAGGTCCAAGGAGATCAGGCCCGGCGCAGTTCTTTAAACGATCCAACTCTGACGCAACTTCTCACCAAATTAGACGAGGCCAAGCCAAAAGCCATTGGCCTAGACATTTACCGAGATTTTGCCGTTGATCCTAACTACCCCAAGCTAACGACCCAACTCAAAGACAATGAGCGCTTAGTGGTTCCTTGTAAAGGGAGTGACTCATCCGGTGATAGCGATCCAGTCGGCATCGCCCCTCCATCTGAAGTTAAAGCACCTAATCGCATCGGCTTTACAGATTTTATCGAAGATGGAGATGGGGTGTTACGTCGACATATTCTTCATATGAACCATGAGCCCGCTTCTCCCTGTCGAGCGTCTTTTTCCTTCGGGGCTTTATTAGCCTTTCACTACTTGGAACAGCAGTCAAAACAGGCGTTTTCATTAAAGTTTGCGGAACCCAATGGTCAACCTTTGCAATTGCAGGTTCAAACGGCTCAACCAGGCACTGACGCGACTCGAACCACAATCTTTAAACAACTACAACCCCATGGCGGCTATCAAGGGATTAATGATGACCGCATGAAGGGCTTGCAATTACTGCTGAATTATCGAGCATTGCAGAAACCGACCGACATCGCCAAAACGGTAACTTTGGAGCAAGTTCTAACAGGTCAAGTTAATGCCAATGCTATTAAGGACAAGGTTGTTTTAGTAGGGGTCCAATCTAGTGGTTCTGGAGATTTTTGGTCCACGCCCTATGGTGCCGGCCCCACGCAGAAAGTTGCCGGTGTCTTTGTCCAGGCCCATATGGCTAGCCAAATCATGAGTGCCGTTGAAGATCAACGCTCTTGCTTCAAAATATGGCCTCAATGGGCGGATGGCCTGTGGATATGGGGTTGGGCAATGATGGGCGGCATCGTCGCCATTGTCTTCAAATTCACCACTCGTGCTGGTATGGTCAGCGCGGTTCTAGTGGGTGGATTGTTCAGCCTCTGTTTATGGGGCATCGTCCAGGCCATCTGGATGCCGTTCATTCCAGCTCTAATGGCTTTTATCATCACGACGCTTGCGGTGCTCTTAGTGCGTACGCAACAAATTGACCCTGATCATAAAGCTTCTTAAAATCCTCAAAATCCTCATCCCCAGTAAAGGAGATTTCGTTTATGCTGACTGACCAACCTTTTTCTCGATCAATGCTGCTCACCCTAGCGGTTGTTACTGTGGCAAGTGCAGGACTTTCTGGGCGCACCCCTCATGTCATAGCTATGCATCAGCACAACCCTATGACCTTTTCCATGCCAACTCCCCCCAGCGATCCTGGAGCGCCAACAGGTCGGCGTGAAGGTGGAAGTAGCCGTGGCGATAAAATTTACACGCTATGTAAAACGGTAGAAGAAGCTGCGAACAAACAATGTGCAACGTCTCGTTTAACCGCTCTAGTCCCTGAAGTTGATGCTGAAAAACAGATATGGGGCCTGACTGGAGCGGATCATCCAGAATTTCTGTTCTATTTATCGAAGTTCAGAACCCCCGAGCAACCCAAAACCACACGCCTAAACATTGAATTCGTTTTGCAAGATGAGGATGATAAATACGTCCACAAAACCAGTTTTGTCTTACCGTTAACGGAAGGCGGTATCATTCGTATTCCTATTCCTGAGAATCGAGATCCTTTACAGGTCGGCAAGCGATATACCTGGACGCTGTTGACAAAATTTGGACCAAACGAGACCAATTATGTTCACGGCAGAATTTACCGTAAGCAGATGGACAGCCAACGCCAGCAAGAACTGAAAACCGCCTCTCCCTTGAAGCGATTGGAAATCTCTTTAAAAGAGGGGTTATGGTTTGATGCGATTGCGATGCTCGTTGATTTAAAACAGGATGCCCCTCAAGATCTAACCATTCTCTCAAGATGGAACAGTTTATTAGACGACATTAATCTTAAAGAGCTGGCCACGGAACCCATGCTGTCTTGCTGTACCCCAGACCCCCACTTATCGCTCAAGTAATCTACGGCTGTATGTCTAGCTGGGGCGTGGTTTCAAGATGGCCATTTTATCAATGGCTAGGCATAAGAAAGCGTTTGAGTGGTTTGATTCCATTGCCAGCAGGGCTGATCGGGCCGAATTAATACGCCGCCTAACCAGCGATCGCAAGTTTGTAGCGATCGCCAATGTTGCGTTTGAGCAAGGAGCGCTAGCCCGAGAGGTGTAATGTCGAAGTGGCGTTGCGACCACGGTAACGCCATGGTTTCTGGCTGAACGGTAAGCAGTGGATGCGGGCCATTCAGGAGCTGTTGCAACACAAACCAATACATGGTGTCTCCCAAATAGGGGAGTGGCTCTCGCTCATTGACTAGCGTCTGAAACAGATCCTGACCCAAGCATGGCCCTTCAGCCAAAATCGTCAATGTCAGACGCTCCGTTAGGCTAAGACCATCTTCCGCCCAAGGGAGCTCTTGTAAGTGACGTAGGAGTGCAGGGCCAAGAGCAGGTAATTGAGAGGTATCCTCCGTGGCGATGGACCACAGATCTTCTGGAGAGGGAGCCGTCAAGGCTTGCCAGGTGCGATCGCATAAGTGCATCTGCTCAGCAGTCACAGGCTGACGTTGGGACCAAAGCAGCGGCAAGGCTTCCAAGGGCAACTGCCCCAAACCTCGAAAACCTCGAAAACCCGGAAAGGAATCAATGCAGATCAAGTCTAGTTTTTGGGAATCCCCTAATTCATACCTAAAATAATGTAATAGGTAGGATAGGCTAAGCTGGTCATAACTATCGGCCTCAAACCACAACAGAATTCGAGGGTAGCAGTGGCTGGCTTGCAGCTGATGGTATTCGTCACGAAGGCGATCGTGGATGACCTCTAGTTCCATTTCATAGGCTGTGGCCATAAACTCAGCCCGTCGTTGAATGTACTCTGACCGATGGGTCAGCGACTGCACCGGCCCTTGGCAAAACGGATCAGTAAACGCTAAATAATCCCCCACAAACCCGGCTTGTTGTAGACGCTGTTCCAGATCAGAACCACAGCGGATATGCAGCGTGGAACAATCGGCATCTGGTGGCGGGAGTTGCTGGGCTTTCAGTTGAGACCGAATCAATTCCATTTGGTCAATGTGAGCTTTCATTTGCGACCAGCTGGAAAACTGATTTTCTCGAGCAATGACCAACTGCGCATCTGCTAATTGCAGCAGACTCATAAACATGACCTGTCCAGGTTGACAGTCCGGATGATATTTCTGAAAGCGATCAATGGATACAGGATCCCCAGCTTTTGCCTTTTTCAAAATATCTTTAGCGCGCTTGCGTTGTTGCTCAAGATTTAAGCGGCCATCATTTTTTGAATCAGGGTGTTGGAACATGCAGCTCAGAAAATCACCTGCGTTCGCTCCTCAGGAAAAGGTTTTTAGCGTAACTAATGATGGGCGCAGCCCTTTCCGCGAACGTGGTGGTGCTCACAACACTCTATTGAGTAAATATACCAGCAATATTTTTATTTGCACAAGATTTTTTTATGTTGAGCCATAGTAAGAAACTAGCGTTAATCCGATGCCCGAAAATATCTTAGATGCATCATTTTTCGGAAAAAAGCAAATATTTGCTCTTCTCATAAAGATTATGAGGTATGAGTTATGGAAATATTTAGGCGATACTGAGAACAACCAATTTGAGTACTTAAATTATCAACCAATCAGGCGAACTTCCACATGGTTTTTCAACCTAAAAGACAATGTTTTCTATAGGAAATATGGAAAACATTGTCTACAAAAAAGAAAACTATAACTACTCAATTAAGGTAAACAACCAATACAACATTCACCTACACATCCAAAATTTCAAGGATTCACTATGCTTAAAATTGCTTGAACGGTTGACAATACCTCAGCACCTCCGTCTGATCAGCCACTCAACCATCCTTGGCGAAAGACGCTATACAAAATGGCGTCTCTGCCAATACAGCGGAGAACACTCTTATACTTTGTTTCTTGATTCAAGGCGGCACCCAGATTCGAACTAGGGATAAAGGCTTTGCAGGCTCTTGCTCTTCAGATCCAAACTCTTTTCAGACAACAGTTTCAAAATCAGAATCTCAAAGTGTCCTTAAAAATGTCCTTAATTTTTTGCAGTCGATAAACCCCTGTAGTGCAAGACCATTACTCGATACATCAATATTTGTGACATTGTGATGTTGTCAGCTGGTATGTTCTTGCAGCCATGTCGTCAGATCCGCAGTGCTGGAGAAATCTAAACAGGCATCTGCTAGTGTTTCAAGCTGATCACTAGAGAGATCCTGGATCTGGGCCTCAATCTCAGGGGAAATAGGCCCAAGCTTACGAGCTAATAGTCTTAACAGGATCGAGGCTTCCCCTTCCTGTAACGCTTCTTGGTAGACCTTGGTTTGTTTGAGTTCGCTGAGGCCCAGCATCATTTCCATCTCCCGTCTCGTTAACTCTGGAGACTTATAAATAAAAACGGTCTTTACTAATTGTAGGAACTTCTCTTGGGTCCTCGCATCCGTGATCTCTGTGCGGACCCGATCGATAAACTGTCTTCCTCGTTCTGGTGCAATTGTGTTTTTCATACCAATTAGCTGAATGATTGTGCGTCAACAAAGTGTGGGATAGGTGGCTAAGTCTCGCCATTCCCACGCATGCTCTGTCAGCCCAGCACGTTGGGCAGCTGTATTCTTGAATCGAGAGTGGCACCAGATCCAGTTGAAATAGGTCAGTATCAGTCTTAACGTCACTGCACTCTGTTGCCAGACTTTACCAAATTTATTCTGCCGCCGATGCCAGCGCCCGGTCTGTTGGCGTAGTATGCCATTGGTCCGCTCTAAGCGCTGTGTCAGAGCTTTACTCACTTGATGGATCACCTCATCGGCTAATTGTCGTGAATACCCTTCCCAGCCATCGGTTTGCCAATGGTGACAGGCAGTTTTGCCTTCGGTATTCTCAATTAATTCTTGAGCGAGTTCGTCGGTATGTTTGCCAATACGGCCACTGAGCACCAAGCCACTGTCTTTGGCGAGACTCAACGCTATCCAGCAATCACCGACGCTCAACTCTTCCGGGTCACAGGGCTTTTGCTTTTTTGACAAAGGACCACAACTCATCTGCATTGATGACGTCAGTCGAAACGGCCTGAACGTCTTGGTTGTGAATCATTTGGGCTTTATGGCTCGCTGAACGAATCACACTCACACAAGGGTTGTAAGCCACACCTGTGATGCGGGATAGGCCTCTGAGGTTACTGCCTTCAGCATGAGATTGAAGGATGGTCTGGATGGTTTCAGAAGAAATCTGACGGCGATAATAAAGGGTATCAAAGGTCTCACTGAAGGTTTGGTGACAGTGGGGGCAACGGTAACGTTGGCTGCCTTTACTGGTTTTACCGTCAGAAGATAGGATAACTCAACTCCCTATAGGTTTAACAAACCCACACTTTTTTGATGCACGACCAAATTGAGCTATGTCCACTGTTTATAATCGATATCCCACACCGCTCAAAAAAAGAGATGAGGGAACTCAAGATTTTCAGCAAGAACAAACTTAGGACACTACGGGAGCATCTTCAGTGGTCAATGCGGGGGGAGTATGTGGACTGAGAAGGGCTTGCTGGGCTTCAGGTTGCTGGCAGGCCACCATTGTTTTGACATGTTCCATCTCATCATCGCGGATGGCCACAAATACGTCATATAGTGTATCAACCTGAGGACGGCGTTCTGCTGCTTGATGTGCAGTTTGGAATTCATCAAACATGTAGAGATCACCATCTCGGTAATACTGAATCGCGATGTCTGGGGCTGGTAGGGTTTTGAGGTGTTCAGCTTCTGCCTGCAAGAACTTGTCGTAGGAGGCATAGGCATGCTCTTCCACTAGCTCCATAAAATGGTAGGCCGAGCGGGGAGAAACTACGTATAACGCCGCAATCACCCAGTAGTAAATCAAGGCGGTGGTTTTGGCCAAGAGGCGATCACCCCAAAATTCGGCACCCCCTAGAGATTCCATAATCAGGAGGTGATGAAGCTCATTCCAAGATTCGGCAAAGTGAATTTTGAGCCAGTCCGCCTTACGCCAGAGGCCTAGCGTTTCGTACAAGTGGAGAACGGATAGATAGGAAAAGTAGGGGACACGGGCAACAGTTTCAAGTACGTAAAACCGGGGATAGGGACGATTGGCATAGATCTTATTGATGACAAACACCAAAATGCCAACTAAAACACGAGTCATTGGTTGTTCTCCTGGTACGGTAGATGATTCCTAGATTTAGACCATTGCAATACTTCAGAATGAGCCGAATGGGCATTGCACATTGATTTTTACTGGTTCAAGACATCTTTTTGATGTTGAGGGGCTGCTGCTACCGCTGCGACTTCTGCCATCAGCTCCTCAGGAACTCCCATGTCTTTAAGAGTTACCATGAGATTCTCCGCTACGGCGTCAAAATGCTCTCCCTTTAAGCCTTGTTTCTCTACTAGCTCTTTATGGGCTGCTCGCATATGGCGACCATCATATTTATCGGTGCCGCCAAAAGCGTAGGTCAGAAAGGCTTTTTGATGTGCTCGCTGTCTCACCATATCGGTGTTAGCAAAAAAGTGATTGATGCGCTCATCTTGTAAGACGCGCTCATAAAACTTGTCCACTGCTAAGTCAACGGCGGCTGAACCACCAAGTTTGTCAAATAAAGTTGGCATATTGCTCCTGCTTCGATTGAGTTTAAGTGTGATTCAACTCGTGTTTATTGGGTGGAGTTCTTCAGGTTTCTAGGGATCTCTTAAAGGTTGTGTTTGAGTGGGCTGTTGCCAAATGGCAATCACAGCTCGGCCAACGCTCATCACCAGTACCAAAGCACCCACCGCAAAGACCATATCGCCAGGAATTCTCAGCCAGACAGTCCAGTGCATCCAGGGGGAGTTGATTACCTCTGCGCTGCGGGCATACCAAGTGCCATGATTGATGGACTGTACCAGTTGATAGAAGCCATTGGGAATCAAGCCAAAGACCATCATGATCCCTAGTCCTCCGTTAATCCACCAGAAAGAGAAGTTGAAGTTTTTCTCATCCCAGGCATGATCTGGCGTGATTTCTCGCAGGGCAAATAGCATTAGGGCAATCGCTAGAGAACCATACACCCCATACAGGGCAGAGTGGGCATGAATAGGGGTGGTGTTTAGTCCTTGGGAATAATAGAGAACAATTGGCGGATTGATCAGAAATCCAAACACACCCGCTCCCACTAGATTCCAGAAACAAGTAGCGATAAAAAACTTGAGGGGCAGCCGATAAAACCCTTGGGCCTCTTTCGAGAGCTTCAGGGACTTAACGACTTCAAACCCGATTAAGGTAAGGGGAACCACCTCTAGAGCCGAAGCTACGGACCCCATGGCCGTAATAAAGACCGGGGTGCCCGCAAAGTAGAGATGGTGAAGGGTGCCAATCACACCGCTCCCTAGATAGAGAATCGTGGTTAAATAGGTGGCTCTCAGAGCAGTCGATCGTTTCAAAAAGCCCAGTTCGCTACAGAGGTAGGCGATGGCCACTGTTGCAAACACTTCAAAGAATCCCTCAACCCAAAGGTGAACCACCCACCAGCGCCAATATTCGGCAATACTCAGGGGCGTATGGTTGGAATACATGAGGCCGGATGCATAGAACAGGGGAATAGTGATGGCGCTATAGAGAAAGAAATGATTGAGTCCCGTTTTGTTGCCTTCTGCTTTGAGGGCGGGTTTCAGGGCTCGGAACATTAGCCATAGCCAAAACACCATGCCGCCAATTAACAGTAATTGCCAGAGCCGACCCAGCTCTACATACTCATAGCCTTGGTGACCGAACCAGAAACTTTTGTCTCCTAGCCAGCCCTGGACGCCAGCCCAAGTACCCAACAAGGAACCAACAACCACCACGGTGAGGGCGGCCAATAGTCCGCCATTGCCCCAGGCTTGAAACTTGGGTTCATGCTTACCAAAGCGAGGGCCAAAGTACAGCCCTGCAGCCAGCCAGCAGGTGGCAATCCAAAAGACAGCAAGCTGCAAGTGCCAGGTGCGGGAGGCAGCGTAGGGCAGATATTGCTGAATGGGAATGCCATAGAACCCCTCTCCCTCGACAGCATAGTGAGCCGTCACCATGCCCATCAGGATTTGAACCAAACAAAGGATCATCGCCACGCCAAAAAAGAGGGTTGTGACTTTCTGGCTGGGGGTGGCGAGGCGGATGGCGGGGCAGGTAGTGACGGGCTGCACGTCTTCTGCATCTTCTTGGGTAATGTAGACGAACAAGAAAAAAGCAATGGCTGCAATTAAGACCACCACTGACACGATCGACCAGATCAGAAATTGCCCTGGGGCTTGATTGCCAATCAGATCATCGTGGGGAAAGTTAGCGGTGTAAGAGAAGGGCGCATTGGGACGGTTGGCCGAGGCCGCCCAGGCTGTCCAGCTAAAAAAGGCCGTAACCGAGCGAATTTGTCCCTTATCAGTGAACCAGCCACTGGGAATGGAATGAATCGAAGATCCTTGGGAAAGCAGGGTTTGATAGTCTTCAAAAACCTGTTGTAGCCCTTGGGTTTGGGCCGAGGTGAGGGCCAGGGTGTCCGAGTTGGCATCGTAACGATTAGCCTTAAAATCCTGCTGGACTTGGACGCTCAGGGTGGCGCGGTCGATATCTGATAATTGCTCGAAATCCGCTTGACTGAAGTCAGAATCACCGTCATACAGGACGCCCGCAGTGGCTAGTCCCCAGCGATGGAGGACATCTGCGGTCCAGTCTGGGGCTAGATAGCTGCCATGTCCCCAAATACTGCCAATATGCTGGCCGCCTCGGGCGAGGTAGGTTTCTTGGCCCGCTTGAATATCGGCCTGGGTGAGGATCGTTTCCTGTTGAGGCGAAACGATTCTGGCAGGAATAGGCGGTGCATTTTTATAAATGGCTGCCCCCGCCGTGAGTAGAACGGTAAAGGTGACGATACAAATCAGAGCTAACCATGCGGGTAAGCCCATAGAGGGGCGACGCGATCGCAAGTTCGTCGCTACAGTGGTATCTAAAGCTGGGTTGGCCATCGTTGCTATCCCCAAAATAGTTTTGCTCCTAACAGCCCATCTTTTGAGTGGAGAGGAGTCGAACCCTAAGAGCTAGGTTCGTCCAATACTGAGCTGTTCTGGAGGAGATGCCTCCCACTGTAGGAGACTCGACTCGATTCATTCTTTGACTTAAGTCAAGCGGCCAATTAAAAGATGCTTAAATCTAAGTCCTGGCTATTAAAAGTTGCAGCGTCTAAGCCAGGGGCTAATGTGGTGTGGAGGTTGCTAATAGATCGTAGTCTTCATATTTTTTGGATTCCTGGCAGAGTATAGGTTGATGATAGACACCGCTAACGTGGCAGATTGGTTGGAGACAACCGTGATTTTTCGCGGCTTATCCGCAGAACAACGCCAGGCCCTGACCCAAATTGCTCAAATTCAATCCTTTAAAAAGAGTGAGCAAATCTTCCGCCAAGACCAAGAGGCGACGGGATTTTATGTGGTGAAGTCGGGGCGAGTCAAAGTCTTTCAGATGTCTGCCAATGGCAAAGAACAGATCCTCAATATTTTTACCGAGGGTGATAACTTTGCAGATGTCCCTGCTTTAGATGGCCAAGCCTTTCCGGCTTCTGCTGCAGCCCTGGAACCTGCCGACCTAATTTTTTTCCCGCGCTACCCGTTTCTGGAGTTTCTCCACCACAACCCCGATGTGGCGGTGCAAATGTTGATTAGCCTCTCTAGCCACCTGCGCCATCTGGCCCAACTGGTTGAGCAATTGTCATTTAAAAGTGTGCCGCAGCGTTTGGCAACCTACCTGTTAAGTTTGGGTGATACGGCC
This sequence comes from Acaryochloris sp. CCMEE 5410, assembly GCF_000238775.2. Classification (NCBI taxonomy): domain Bacteria; kingdom Bacillati; phylum Cyanobacteriota; class Cyanophyceae; order Acaryochloridales; family Acaryochloridaceae; genus Acaryochloris; species Acaryochloris sp. CCMEE 5410. Next base: position 3,545,052 of record NZ_AFEJ02000001.1, read on the forward strand.
AGCGATACGGTCTATCTGGACTTAACCAAAAGCCAACTGGCAGCAAGGCTGGGAACTATTCCAGCAACCCTGTCTCGGGCGTTTTATCAACTCGGTAGTGATGGCATGATTGCGATCGCAGGCCCCAAAGTGACAATACTGGATCGCGATCGCCTCACAGCTTTAAGTCAATCCCCAGAATCCTCCGAATAGATGCCTTAGACTTTTGGAGGCAAGGTACCAAAACTCATCTACGCTGATGAAATAGCCGAAGGTATTTACGCTTTTTTGCTCAACTCAAAAGCTGCATTGGGCAGAAGGCGGCGAATAAAATTACCCTCATGTTCTTCGCCTTTAAGCATCCGATTCCAGTAAACCCAGGGCAAGACATAGCGTTTTAATAACCACATACTCGTGCGTTCTTTGGTCGCGTCCAGGGGGAAACTGGGATAAGGTTGAGCCTCATAATCAAACTCTGCCAGAATCGTTTTGTCATATCCGGTGATGAGGGGGCAACAACTATAGCCATTGTATTGACCCATCAATGGGGTTTGATTCATATGGGCTAGCAAATTCTGCACGAGCACAGGGGCTTCTCTGCGAATAGCGGCTGCCGTTTTAGAGGTGGGCAACGAGGATGCATCCCCTAGGCTAAAAACATTTGGATACCGATTATGTTGGGTTGTGAATTTATCCACATCAACCCAGCCTCCCGGTCCTTCCACCGCAAGTGGACTGTGCTTGAGTACATCAGGGGCACTCATGGGTGGCGTCACATGAATCATGTCATAGGGCAAAGAGATCGTTTCTGTTTCGTTGCCGTTACTAACTTCAAAGAGGGCAACTTTTTGATCTGGATGAATTTCAGTCAAATTATGCTGAGTTCTTAGATCAATGCCTTTACGCTCTACAACCTGCATCAACGCTGGAACAAACGCATCAACGCCAAAGATTTTTCCGGTTGCTGTGCAATAGCTAATTTGGGTTTGCTGTCGAACGCCGCTTTTCCCAAAGGCTTCATCAGCAAGATACATAATTTTTTGGGGAGCCCCTGCACACTTGATGGGGGTTTCAGGATACGTGAAAATGGCGTTTCCGCCCTGGAACTGTTTAATCGTTTCCCAGGTGTGAGTTGCGCCACCGATAGCATAGTTACTACATACTCCTCCTTTGCCTAGCGCCTCTTGGAGCCCTTTGATCTGACTCCAATTGATCTGAATACCAGGGCAAACCACTAGATAGTCATAGGTCACCTGAGTACCATTTTGGGTGTGGAGGCAATTTTGATCAGGATCAAACTGCACGACCTTATCTTGAAGCCAGGTTGCATCCTGAGGAATAAGTGTTTGCTGAGGTTGAACGGTGGCCTCAAAGGGAATACAGCCACCCCCAACTAGCGTCCATCCGGGTTGATAATAATGCTGCTCAGAGGGCTCAATAATTAGAATATCGAGGGACCGCATTTGCTTTAGTAACTGAGCTGCGACGGTAATTCCCGCAGATCCACCCCCAACAATGACGATTTGATGAGATATGGAGTGTTGATCAGTCGTATCTGCAGCAGGTTGAGTTGCAGTCATTACATTAGGTCTCTTGGATTGTTCTCCCATGCATTATCTGGGAAAAATTTTCCCAAGTTATGAGAGCTAATTAATTTTTAAAAAATCTAATTTTACTCAGGCTCTAGTTTTGAGGGATTTCTCTACTATGTATTGCTAGGCCTAGTAAGAGACCACCAAAGACGAGATGATTGGTAATCTCTGCACTTGCTACTTTTCCATAGAAGAATGGTTCCACTTCTCGATCAGTATCATTAGCGTTGAGGCTATTTGAACAATTCAAATAATTGTCGGGAGTAACGAATGATGAAATATTCACCTGATGAGATCCGTAAAGCAGCTATAGCAATCCAGCCATATATAGCAAAACTTCTTGATGCTCCAAACGCTCAGCGACTAGAGAGACAGCTAGAAGGGTTACTGTCCCAGTCTTCACTAAAACAAGGAAGCCATACTCAACTTTCCCAGCTTTTATCAGAGCATGAATCGACCCGGGATTGGATCAGGTTATATCTGGAGGAACAATATCCTGCTGAAGATATTCTCAAGGCTCTCAGAGTTTATTATCCCCTTCCAGGAATCGAGAATTCCGTTGAAAGTCCTCGATATATCTGTCCGGTCGAAAAATGCAACCAGGATTGGTATCGCAAGAATCGGGAAGATGAAATTCCTGTTTGCCCAGTCCATGGCTTAAAACTCATTATCGATAGCTAGGGCTGTGTCGCAACGCTGTCTCAGAGGGGGATCAATATTGATGGCCTGATTTCGATCGCCTTATAGCCTTAAGTCAATCCCCAAACTCTTCGGATTAGACGCCTTGTTCTGTGGCAGGCACTTCACCAAAACTAATTTGTTCGGAGGAATAAGACCGGGGCTCAATGTGAATGGTGGCCCGGACAGGGGCATATTTTTGCTCCAGAATGGCTTCCACCTCTTCCGTGATGTTATGGGCCACTTCAACACTGTCTGAGTCAACCACCAGATGCATCTCGATAAAAGCTTGTCGTCCCAACAACCCCCGAGAAGCAATATCGTGACAGTTGAGGACCCCTGGCACATTAATGACGGCGTCATGGATGGCTCGGCCATTTCATCTACCAACCAGAGCAAATTGCGTTGCAATACTGACTAGCCACTGGCAAACACCAAAACACAAACGGGAAAGGCCAGCAACACATCAACCCACTGATAGCCAAACCCCACGCCGACTAAGCCAAGCATGACCATGGCGGTTACCCAAATATCGCTCATCGTCTGTTGCGCATCCGATAGCAGAATACTGCTGCCAACCCGCTCACCCACGCGGCGTTCGTACACCGCCACCACAATATTGATGCCCAACACCACCAGCAATAGCTCTAAGACTTGGGGAGACATCTGCACGGGAGACTCATGGTTGAAGAGGTGCCCCACCACCCCTTCTAAAATTTCAAAGCAGGCAATTCCTAAAAATGCAGCAATACCTAAAGCGCCGATAGCATCAAATTTCTGATGTCCATAAGGATGTTCTCGATCTGGTTCGGGGGATGCCAATCAATTCATCGTCAATCCCAGGACATTATTGGCACTATCTGTAATGCTATGGAGGGCACCGGCAAATAAGCTAAGGGACCCAGTCCACCATCCGCATCCGAGTCCAGCCTTAATTAACATCACCGTCACATTTAAAAACAAGACTGTGACGAGCACATTGCGCACATCTTGGCGAGGGAGCGTGTCACTTTTTCAGGAGAAAAATAGAGTCAAGTTGTCGATTGAGATAGGCACAGCGATGAGCTAGGACTTTGGGGATATGTTTTTCTTGCCATTGCGCACCTGAAATCTTTGTCCTTCGGTCAATTTGCTTAACAAGCGACTCAACGGCACCAGAGCCAATGGGTATTCCCTCAGCTTGATAGTAACCATAGTTGGGAATCCGCTCTCGGTGGTCTCGCAAATACTGACAGAACCGTTTAGCCTGAGGTTTGCTCAAACCACAGAACAAATCGATGGCCTCATCAATCTTCCCTCTCCACAAAAAGGTTTCAGCTTGCTGCAGCCGTTTGAGTGACCCACCGACTTTATGTAAATTCTCCATCAAGTGGAACCAGTCTAGGATCTGCTCCTGTTGAGTTGGCAGTCTCATCTGTCGGTAAAGCTTCCAAATCCCAACATGACCATCCCCAAGACAGTAAACCCTTGCAGCAAATCTGAAGCGGTTCACCGCCAGGCAGAGGGAAGTATGGTCTTGATAGTAGGCCAAGCCAACCCTATCGCCATTGATGCGAACTGCTTTATAACCACGCCAGTGGCAGGGTTCCCCTTTTGGAGTAATCAACCGAATATTGCCCCCATCTAAGCTGAGCTGAGTGACTCCTTGCGTCAAAGAGGGTGGACTGAAGGTTTGACGATGAACGAGACGCTGCTGCGTTTTGGAGCTGACTGTGATACCCGTTAAAACTGCTAGATCCTCTGATGCATGGGCATAGGAAACATTGGCACTAATACGCAGGGCGCACATCTCTAAGTAGGGGCTTAACTGACTGTTGGGCTTGACCTTGAGGGCTGTTGCTTGGGTCCGAGTGAGGTTGAGTTTGCCCAGAATGCTTTTTAAGGTCCGTCGATATTCTCCGACATCTGGCGGGCTAACTTGGTCGATAAAAAAGACCCATTTGAGGCGACACATGAGTTTGCAGTTGAGTCCGAACGGTGCATTCAATCTCTGCCAAAGTCTTCATGGGCAGAGACTGGGATTGGGAGTCTTGATACAGCAGTTCTGAAATGCGTGTGACGCAAGCATTGAATTCTTGTTCTTCTTCTGGTGTCATAGTCAATAAGAGGGATCATCTAAGATCAATTATCATTTTCCTCTCAAAGAAGTGACACGCTCCCCTTGGCGATTATCGATGGTCATGGAGCTACTGAGGCTGCTTTTATTTACGAACTGCTATTGAGATCAATCATCAGTCATCAATATGGCTTACTGCAACTTTGGAATTAAGTAGAACGAGTATTTTTTGATTTAAATCAAAAAAATTATTTGTTGTTATAGAACCCCAAAAACTCCCTTTCCGAGATGAATTGATTGTGGTGAAAGCATTTCTACGGTCTTAACGAGCAATAACTTTGTTAAATCAGTCTTAAAGGGGTAGACACAAAAAAGCAGCTTATTGATAATTTCTATTAATTGAATAAGCCGTAAATCTAACGTTTCACCATACAGCTTGTGAGTTAGTTAGAAATAGCTATCAAATTTCACATAGCTTGCTGCTGTGATCAGCAGTAATTCTTTGATCTTTTCAAAATTATATTTTTTCTGCTGATACGAATGGTCAGCAGACCGTTTCTGATTCGCTTGTTGAGGAAATTCTGGTTGTGACGATTAATCTATATGGCCCCACCGATTCTTGTCAGAGCTTGGCAAATATGCAACCGCCACAACAACTGTGGATTGTGGGCTATCGAAACAGTGCCAAGACGAATCAACTAATCGGCATGGGGTTAGCACCTGGGACTGCCATTGAAGTCTTACAGATGGTCGCTGGAAATTTGGTGGTTCGCATTGGCGAAACCCGCATTGGCCTAAATCAGAATATTGCTGAGCAAATTTTAGTGTCGGATCAGCCGTTAACAGCTCCAGAAAACGTCATGGGAGACCCTGCCAACATGGAACAAACCGCCCCCATAACCCTTAAAGATTTCCAGCTTCACCAAACAGGCAAGGTCAAAGGTTTTGCCGCTACGGATACCCCAGACCTTAGAGCCTATAAAAAAAAGCTATTGGCCATGGGCCTTACCCCGGGCACTGAATTTACCGTCACCCATATTGCTCCCCTCGGTGATCCCGTAGAAATCAAAGTTCGAGGGTTTCGGCTTAGCCTTCGTCAAGCGGAAGCCGCCTTATTGCTTGTTCAAGAGGTGCAGGAATAGTCATGTCAACACCGACCATTGCCTTAATTGGCAACCCAAACTGTGGTAAAATCACTCTTTTTAACGATTTAACGGGAACAAACCAGCGAACGGGTAATTGGCCAGGGGTGACCGTTGATCAGAAAACGGGACACTATCACTACAATGGCACCAAAACGACGGTGGTGGACTTGCCCGGAGTGTATTCCCTAGATGGCGAAGATGACAGTACGGGTTTAGACGAAGTGATTGCCCGCGACTATCTACTGTCCACCGAGGCCGATTTAATTTTGAATATTGTCGATGCCTCTAACTTGGAGCGAAATCTCTACCTCACCACCCAAATCATGGAAATGGGACTGCCCATGGTGGTTGCCCTAAACATGATGGACATTGCTCAAGATCACGACTTGGACATTGATGCGCAGGTGCTATCCCAACGTATGGGCTGCCCCGTAAGTACCATGAGTGCGTTTCTAGGAGAGGGCATCCACGAAATCAAAGATATTATTAACAGCTATGTTGATGATCCGAAAAATCATCCTACCTTTGTCACTTACCCTGCAGTGATTGAGGATGCCATCCATCAGCTAGAGCCGATCGTCCAGCAGCAGGGGCATAATTCCAAAATTGCGCCTCGCTGGACTGCCTTGAAGTTGCTGGAATATGAAAATCGGGTGGCCCCAGAGTTGCAGGGGCAGCAGATTGAGCAAATCATTGCCAAACATCGCCGCCAAGTTCACCAGTTGTTGCATGAAGATATCGATATTTTGGTGGCGGATACCCGCTATGGTTATATCCGTAGTCTGATGCAAGCGGCGGTTCAACAAACCCATCAAGTCAGCCACTCCAAATCAGATCAGATTGATCAGGTCGTCCTCAATCGCTGGATTGGCATTCCCCTATTTTTGGTGGTGATGTATTTGATGTTTTTCATTGCCATCAATATGGGTGGAGCCTTTATTGACTTTTTCGATATTGCCGTGGGGACATTGTTTGTTGATGCGCCTCAAACCTGGCTTGAGTCCGTCGGTACACCGGGCTGGCTTACAGGTATCGTCACGGCAGCGGGGAGTGGCATCCAAACTGTCGCGACGTTTATCCCCCAAATTGGCCTGCTATTTCTAATTCTGGCGTTGCTGGAAGATTCAGGCTATATGGCTAGAGCCGCGTTTGTGATGGATAAGCTGATGCGATTTGTCGGCTTGCCGGGTAAATCGTTTATTCCCATGCTGGTGGGATTTGGCTGTAATGTACCGGCAATTATGGCGACTCGAACTTTGGAAAACCGCCGCGATCGCCTGATGACGATCATGATGAATCCGTTTATGTCCTGTGGGGCCAGACTGCCCGTTTATGCTCTGTTTGCAGCGGCCTTTTTCCCCCGCAATGGTCAGAATTTGGTGTTTGGTCTCTATCTGATTGGGATTACCGCCGCCGTATTTACCGGGTTTGTGATGAAAAACACGATTATGCAGGGGGAGACCTCCCCGCTGGTGATGGAATTACCCCCGTACCATATTCCTAAAATCAAAGGGGTTTTTCTACGGGCTGGAGACCGACTCAAGACCTTTTTGCTGAAGGCCGGAAAGATGATTGTGCTGATGGTGATGGTTCTGGCCTTCTTAAATTCTGTCGGCACTGATGGCTCCTTTGGTCAGCAAGATAGCCAAAACTCGGTATTGTCAGCTAGCAGCCGAACCATTACGCCTGTGTTTGCTCCCATGGGCGTTCAAGCGGAGAATTGGCCAGCAACGGTGGGCATTTTTACAGGTGTCTTTGCCAAGGAAGCCATGGTGGGATCGTTAGATTCTCTCTACGGTCAACTGGCTGAAGAAGCGACACCCAGCGAGGCAGATCCTCCCTTTAATTTGGGTGAGAATATTCGAGCTGCCTTGGTTAGCATTCCAATCAATATGGTCAGTTTGGGAAATCAATTGCTCGATCCATTGGGGTTGAATATTGGCGATGTCCAAGATCAGAGTGCAGTGGCTGAGGAACAAGAACTGTCTACGAGTACCTTTGGTCAAATGGCTCAGCGGTTTGGTACTTCAACGGCGGCTTTTGCTTATCTCTTGTTCGTGTTAATGTATTTCCCTTGTGTCGCAGCAACTGGAGCGGTTTACCGAGAAACCAATTTAGGGTGGACAGCCTTGGTCGCGGCTTGGACGACTGGATTGGCCTATTGGGTGGCGACCATGTTTTACCAAATGGCTACATTCGCCCAGCATCCTGGATTCTCGACTGTTTGGATTGGAAGCGGAGTAGTGGTGATGGTTGCAGTGATTGGTCTTTTGAAAAGCTTCGGTACTCGGCGAAATACCGTCTCCATGAGTCCAATCAAAAGCACTAATAGACCAAAAGTAACCGCAGGTAGGCGTTAAAGCCCAGCTCGTATCACACATTGCAGGATGACCGTTATGATTTTGCAGGACGTTCAAGACTTTATCCATAACGGTCATCTGGTGTCTTTGGCTGAGATGGAGCAACATTTCCATATTGAAGGCCAAGCCCTACAGGCGATGATCCATAAACTGATTCGTAAGGGGCGGGTGCGGCAAGCCCCTGTTCCTACAAAATGTCATGGCTGTACCTTTTGTGATGGTCATGCCCTGACGTTTTATGAATGGGTAGATGAGCAAAACCGACCTGAACCGCATCATGGGTCCCGATGCTCTATTCCCTGCTGCCAAGATCAAATCTAGACTTCCACTACGGCAATGTTTGCTCACAAAGCAGCTTAACTTCTGCTGTTATGGGTCGGTGAGACTGATCAGGATTCCGACACTCACCGTAATACAGGAGTGGAATCACCACTAAAGTCAACAGGGATGACGCTAACATGCCACTGAGCAGTGTCCAGGCCAGACCCGACCAAACCGGATCACCGAGGATGGAGAGGGTACCCAACATCGTGGTGACGCTGGTGAGGAGGATGGGACGGAAACGGGTTGCCCCGGCTTCGAGAATAGCCAGCTTCAAGTCAGCCCCTTCCCGTAATTTGTCGCCCACGAACTCTAGCAAGACGATGGCATTGCGAACCACAATTCCCGCTAAGGCAATCACCCCAATCATGGCTGTGGCACTGAAGTAGACGCCATTGAGGGAAAAACCAATCAAAATTCCAATTAAGGCGAGAGGAATGCTGCCCAGAATAATCAAGGGCACCTTAAAGCTGCGAAACTGACCGACGAGAATCAGATAAATCAGCAGGACTGCCACCAGCATGGCTAAGCCTAAATCTCGAAACACATCGAGGGTAAGCTTCCATTCTCCATCCCATTGGATCGAATAGCCCTGGGGTAACGGATGCTGCCAAAAATAGATCAACTGATCGAGAACTGCATATACAGACGATCGATCGCCCATTTCCCCCATCACGTAGGTCACAGGTCGCTGATCTTTATGAAAAATAGGTTGATCGACCGTAGTGGGTTGAAACTGAACCAGTTCTGAGAGGGACACTAAAGAGCCGTTGGCAGTGGGCAGTTGAATCCGACGCAGGTCATCCATACTCTGGCGATTAGCATCTGCAAAGCGGACTTGGATGCCGACGGGACTCAGTTCATCGGCAACCTTGAGGGTAGACACTCGGGCACCTGCGATCGCAACCCGTAGCGTTTGGGCAATGTCTTGGGTCGCCAAGCCTGCGCGCTGGGCTTTTTCTCGATCCACGACCAGCCGCATCTGGGGCATTTGATTTTTGACTGAATCGTCAATATCCACCACGGTATCGGTTTGGGCAAAGACCTGTCGTACTTGCTTGGCTAAGGCTCGCAGTTGCCCATAGTCAGGACCATACACTTCCGCCAACATCGTCGAACGGACTGGGGGACCGGGGGGATCTTCGACAAGTTTTACTAGAGCATTATGGCGGGTCGCCGCCTGCTCCAATTGGGGACGCAGGGCAAAGACAATGGCTTCCGATTGCCGAGACCGAACGTCTTTATTCGTGAGATGGACCCGAATATCGGCAAAATGCTCCGCTTGGCGATCCGTAGCCCCTCGCAACATGCCATTGAAGTCAATCGGTGACCCTGTACCCACATAGGTTTCGAAGTGAGTAATGTCAGTCTCTTGTTGGAGGACGGCCTCCAAATCTTCGACGATGCGATTGGTGGTTGCCAACTCCGTGCCCAAGGGGGCATCCACTTGCACCAGAAAGGTATCTTTATCCGCTTTCGGTAGCATCCGAAACCGCACCGCCTGAGTGAGGGGCAAGATCATCGTTGCCAAGAGTAATCCCGTTACCCCCAGTAGGACAAATCGTCGTCGTGAGGCGGAGTCGAGGAGGGGAGCCATTACCCACTGATAGCCGCGATAAATGCGGGTCTGCTGGATACTGGGCAATGTCTCTGAGTGAGGCTGCAGCTTAATCAAACGCAGCGCCAGAAAAGGCGTTACCGTCAGGGCCAGGGTTGTACTAATCAGCATCGCCACGGGCACATTGAAGGGAATCGGTCCCATATACGGTCCCATCATCCCGGTTACAAACCGCATGGGTAAGAACGCCAAGATAACGGTGATCGTCGATAAAAGGATTGGGGTACCGAGTTCATTGACAGCGCTGATGGCGGCAGCCGTTTTCTGTCGTCGGTCAGATGGCGGCACGGATTCAAAGTGGCGATGAATATTCTCGGTGACTGCGATCGCATCATCCACCAACGTCCCTAAGGCCAAGATCAGGGCAAATAGAGTAATGCGATTAATCGTCTGTCCCGCCATCCAGCCCACCGCCAGCGTCCCCGCTAAGGTCAGGGGAATCACAAAGGCAACAATGGCTGCTTCTCGCCATCCCAAAAACATCACCAGCAGCCCGACCACAGTGGCAATTGCCATCAGCAAACTTTGGTAGAGATCACCGACGGCTCTGGCAGCGGTCTGACCATCGTTACGAGTGACGGCAATTTGCACCCCCGGAGGCAGTTGGGATTGGAGGGTATCCACCCGGTCAAAAATCTGTTGGGCGACGGCAACCGCATTTGTTCCTTTTTTCTTGGCAATGCCAATCGTCATGGCAGGTTGGGTGACAAATTCTCCTTGGGCCTGACGGCTAGGGTCTGGATAGGGATTGGCAATGTCCCAATCTGGTCGATAGTGAATGCGCGATACCGTGGTGCGATCGCCAAAATCATCCACCACCATCGCCACATCCTTTAGGTAGATAGGACGGGGATGGCCCTGCGCTGTGGCAGTACCAAAGCCCACCATAATCTCCCCCACATCTGCAGCAGACTGAAACAGATTGCCCCCCTCTAAAAATAGGCGGGTTTCTCCAACAGATACATCCCCCGTGGGCAGTTGGACATTCTCCACCTGGAGTTGCTGACTAATCTGAGCAGGGGAGAGGCGATAACTAGCCAGTTTATCGGGGTCCAAGTCCACCCGAATGGCACGGGGTTTCCCACCCACCATCGTCAAATTGGCGGTGTCTGGAATACTACGTAAATCATTGAGGAGTCGCTCTCCCACTCGACGAAGCTGGTTATCGGTATAGCCTTTCCCTGTCAACGTCAGGGTCACAATAGGAACATCATCGATAATCACGGGTTTGACAAGATAGGACGCGCCTTGGGGCAGTAAATCTTGATGATTGTAGAGATGATTTTGCAGTTTGAAGAGGGAATCTTCCCAGTCTTCCCCCACAAAATACTGCACGGTAATTTTGGCCCCTGAGTTTTGGGAGACGGAATAGAGATGTTCCACTCCTGTAAGTTCTCGCAACTTCGCCTCTATCGGGTTAGTGACAATATTCTCGACCACTTCTGCAGGTGCCCCCGGATAGGGCAGGATGACCTCAGCCGCAGGAACGACAATTTGAGGATTTTCTTCTTGCGGGGTGAAGACGGCTGCCCCAACCCCAAACAGAACAAGGGCCGCAATCAGCAAAACCGTCACTTGAGAGTTGATAAAGTAAGCCGTAATCCGACCCACAAGGCTCAATTTAGGAGACAGAGCAACAACAGAGAAGTTAGCCATAACGAAGAGGAATTGCAATTCAGTCTAATTAAATTATATAACCATATAACTATGTAGTTATGTAAAGAGCGTTATGCACACAGACTGATAGCGAGTTGGCTGCAGGTAGGATAATTCAAAGCACCGTCGGCTTGAAGACAATGATCAGCTGCTCAATATTTACAGAGCAATCAGGTGCTCAACGTTTTAGGAATAAACCAGACAGCGTGATCCTAGAACGTGACAACGCCTGACAAATGCATGAAATCTCAAAGGCTGATACTTCGTTAGCCACCAGATCTTGAAATTTCACTCACTGTAATTATCAATAACGATAAATTCGGATAAACCGAAAAAACCCGTTTTCTGGCTTTGATCAGTATTTTGATGATTATTCAATGTAATTCAAGCCCTTTTTAAGACCTTATTTGGCGTTTATTGCACCTGCAAAAAGTAGGTTGCAGATGCAAGTGGATGTCGTCAGCATCCAAACAGCAATCTTCATTGGAGCTGTGGCTGGATCTCGTGCCATATCCAAAAGCAGATCCATCATAATTATGTCTAAAACGGACATTGAGGAAAGTCTCAACGTTTTACCAGGCCGCTAGGATATTCGGGTTCACTCAGTGTTGGGTATTCTGTGCATTCTATATTCTGACACCCAGAACAGCTCAGCAATGCTCACAGATTTTCCCATTGTTAGATTTTGTTGACCCGCGTAGTCCCTGACCCAAGGTTGGCACGTCGTTAACTATCTCAAAACCGCTTGAGCCTTCTCCATAATGACGTCATATTGATAAGTGGCCATTAGATACTCCAAAGAAGATTTAAGGGAGTGCTGGTCATCAGGAATGTCTCTAAGCAAGAGATCAAGCATATCTTCATCCAACATAATGGCCGCATCATACAGAAGCTGTATCCAGGAAGGGGGCATGTTGGCTAACTCATCTGCCGAGAGAGAAATCGGATCTGCTGAAGCATGCGATGGATTGGAAATTTTATAACGATAGGTGATATCTAAATGCTGAGCCATTTTCTCAAAAACTTGAGCGGCTTGATAGGGTTTACGAAGATAGTCATCGCACCCAGCTTTGAGCGCTTTCACTTCGTCAGATTCCAGCGCCTGGGCGGTGATGGCAATGATGACAGGTGGATTTGGATCCTGGGATTTGATTAATTGAGTAGCCTCCAGGCCATTTAATAAAGGCAGTTGTAAATCCATCCAAATTAAATGGGGTTGCCATGTTCGGTTAAGGTCCACAGCCTCTTGGCCGTTCTCTGCCTCTTTGACCTCAAACCCCACTGCTTCAAGCATCATGAGCAAAATTTCGCGGTTATCAGGATAATCTTCTACGACTAAGACGCGATAGGGGGGAGTATTCTCTGCAAGACCCTCAACGGTTGCCTCGGACGTTGAAGGTTCTAGTACAGGCTCGCCAACTTCAACTTGAATATAAAAACTAACGGTTGTTCCCTGACCCTCAACACTCTCAATGGAAATGTCCCCCTTCATCAGATGGACAAATCTTTGGCAAATGGTTAGCCCCAAGCCAATGCCACCAAATGTCTCACGATTCAAAGGGTCTTGAGCAAAGGGTTCAAAGAGTTGAGGCAGTAAATGCCCAGGAATCCCTGGACCTGTATCTTGAATGATGAAATGTAATTCATTGAAGGAGCGCTCCGGTGCTGGGGGCTGCCACTGCACCTGACACACGACACTGCCTCGTTTCGTAAACTTCAGGGCATTACCCAGTAAGTTAATCAAGATTTGCCGCAGTTTTTTAGCATCTGTTCTCACGTATTGAGGAACGTCAGGAGCGATATGAATTTGAAACTGAATGTCTTTGGAGCTAGCCTGTAGGGATAATAAGTCTTCCACCCCCTCACAAAGATGGTGCAGATTTACATCTTTGGACTCATAGGCAAGCATTCCTGCTTCAATCTTGGAGAGGGTAATGACTTCGTTGACCAGCGAGAGTAAGTGCTCACCACTGCGATGGATGACATTGAGACTAGATTGCTGATCTGACGTAATGCGACGATCTTGAAGCAAGAGTTGACTAAAGCCCATGATGCCGTTGAGGGGAGTGCGAAACTCATGGCTCATATTGGCGATAAATCGGCTTTTGGCTTGATTGGCAATTTCAGTTGTTTCAATCGCTTCTCTGAGTTGGCAAGTCCGTTCCTCAACCAGTTGTTCCAGATTAGTGTTGAGGCGCTGGAGTTGTGCTTCTGCTTGTTTGCGCTTGGTAATATCTTGCACTTGGACAATGCAGTAGGGAGGGTAAACCTCTTGGCCATTGACCAGAGATACATTCATCAAAACCCATACCTCATTCCCCTGCTGATGCAGACAGCGTAGCTCTAAGCAGTAGTTGCCAATCTCTCTTGCAACAAGTCGTTGTCGGTTCGTTTCTTCTATGGATCGATCCTTGGGATGGATCATCTCAGTGAGGGTGAGATCAATCAGTTGGGTTTTGGGATATCCGAGTAAATGAGCTAGGGCATTATTTCCTCTCAGACACTGACCACTGGGAGACACTAAAGCCATGCCAATAGGAGCATTTTGAAACGCGGCTGAGAATCGAGCTTCGCTTTCGACTAGAGAGGCTTCAGCAGCTTGTTGCGCAGTAATATCTTTGCCAATCCCGAGAAACCCTGTTAAATGGCCTAAATCATTCCTGAGTGCAGTAACAGATAAGCGAACGGGGAACCGACTTTGATCTTTGCGAATCAAAGTCCAGACATTTTCATCAACCATCCCCATTCGTGCTTTGACGATAAGGGTCTCCATGTCTGGTTCAATGGCACGGCCCAACTCATGGGAGAGGACTTGCGCTCGCTGCTCGACTTCTACTGGGTCATGAAAGATGATTGGGGTGACTCTATCAATGATTTCCTCAGGTGAATAGCCAAATTGTTTTAATGCCCCTGCATTTAGGGTTTGAATTACCCCATTAATATCTGTTGAGACAATAACGAAATCGGCACTATCTAGAATGGCTTGCTGCCAGGACTGTGAATGCTGAGGTGATGAGGTTACAAAGTCTTCAGTCATATCTTCAACCTTGCCCTTCTCTAAAGATGCGAATGGACAGTCATTGAGCTATTCCTATGCCTTATGATTTTCCAAACTTTTGTGAGGTTGAGGCAGCTGAAATTGATATCTCAATAGGCTGCAAGCACAAAATAGGTAGATTTATTGACAGGCCGCTATCTATCTATTATGCAAAAGTTCTACATATTAGATCTTTCAAATATTTTTGGAATAGGTGTAATCTCACATATTTAAAAATTTTATTTTTTTTGATGAAATAGATGATTTATATGGCAGCTATTTTAGGAGGGCAAGGCATAGGTCAGTATAGTGTCCTGCATTAAGTTAATTCCTTCCAACTATCCAAGAGCATTCAATGGTTTATTCCAGTTTTTGTGGATTCTTATATCGGCTGATACAAGGACCACTCTAGGAGAATAGCCCGACATTGGAGGCAAAGCAGAACATCTAGCAACGATTGCAGACCTGCACGAGAAACATCATAAGTGGCCCCCACATACTCAGGATCCAGCTGAGTTTGGGGATGCAGTTCAGCCACAACCCCATAGAGATATTGATTCGAGAAAGAACTATTGATTGCCCATCCCTGGTGATTCACAGGCGTGATAGACCTTAAATCGTGGGCATCAATTCCCAACTCTCGTTGGAGAATAACCATCGCTGCATCCTTCGGCGACTGTCCCTCAGCAACCCGTCCTCCAGGAAAATCTAGGGTCTGAGTGTGCACTCCTGGGCGATACATCGGCGATGCCAAAATCAGCTGCTGATTCAGCAAGGGCAACACAATGACTGAATCTGCTTTTTCAATCCGCCAATATTCGAGCCGTTGTCCCTGGTCAGTTTGCCATCGTTCGCTGATCAGGGTGAGCCATTTAGATCGCAATTCCAAGGTGAGATCGCAAACCTGCCAATCGTGAGATGCCATTTATGAGGGTCCATCAACTGGATCAGCCTATATTAGCGCCATATCTCCTGAAAGCACCAGCCGCTCTGAAATCCCATCGGGATGGTTCACTAAATCGATTGTGAGAAACGTTGATCAGCGTGAGATTGTAAATAGGTATCGAATACCGCTGCAATATTGCGAATTAGTAAGCGTCCAGTGGGTGTCACCTGAATCTGATTGGGGGATAACGCCACAAGACCATCCGCTGCCAAAGCTTGTAGAGCAGTCTTTTCGGATGCGAAATATTGATCAAACTCTGGGTCAAATTTCAAATGGTACTTCTCTTCAAGCGCTGCCTGCGAAAGCTGAAACTGGCACATCAACTCCATAATCACGGCTCGGCGCACTTGATCGTCATCACTTAACCCCACCCCTTTGGCAATGGGGAATGGGGTGGTGTCTAGGGCTTGGTAATAATCCTTGAGGCGTTTATGGTTTTGGGTATAAACATCCTGGAGCATGCTGATGGCCGAGAGCCCAAACCCCAGTAAATCCGACTCCGGTTTAGTCGTATATCCCTGGAAATTTCGGTGTAGCTGTCCTGCTTTTTGGGCTAAAGCCAATTCATCATTGGGTTTAGCAAAGTGATCCATCCCAATAAAGCGATATCCATTGCCCTCCAACTGGGCGATGGTCTGCTGCAACATCGCTAGCTTCTCCGCTTTGGGGGGAAGGGCATGGGCAGGCAATTGTCGCTGGACGGGAATTAACTGGGGCATATAGGCAAAGTTAAACACAGCAATTCGGTCAGGATTAAGCTGAATCGTTTTTTGTACTGTGTTGGCAAAGGTGGTCACCGTCTGATGGGGCAAGCCGTAGATTAAGTCCACATTTACACTGTCAAAGTCCGATTCTTGAATCCAGCTGATCACGTTAAACAGCAGTTCCTCAGACTGAATCCGGTTGACGGCAATCTGAACCTGCGGATCAAAATCTTGAATGCCAAAGCTAATCCGGTTGAACCCCAACTCCCGCAGGAAAAATACCGTGTTGCGATCGATATAGCCAGGATTCACCTCAATAGATATTTCTGCCGCCGGATCGAAAGAGAAGGCATCCTGCAAGGCATTCCAGAGCAGCTCAATTTGGGGCCAACTTAAATAGTTAGGTGTTCCTCCCCCCCAGTGGAGTTGGTGAACGTTGCGATCGCCCCCTACTTGTTCAGCCACTTGCCGAATATTCCGAATCAGGTATTGCAGATAGGGATCCGCCACCTGTTTACGCTGAGTGATCACCGTATTACACCCACAAAAAAAGCAAGGGGTTTCGCAAAAAGGAATATGGCAATAAAGGGATAGGGGAATTTGCTGATCATTGCCCTTTACCAGGGCTTGCCGAAACCGCTCAGGGGTCAATTCGGAGCTAAATTCTGTGGCGGGTGGATAGCTGGTATAGCGAGGCAAGGATTGATCATACTTATTCAGTAATCCGAGATCGCAGCGAACAGAAGACAGTAATTCCATAGGGGACTGACCTTATTCAGTAATAGTGGAGGACGGTAGCCCACCCCTCCCAACAATGGGCGGCGGGTCTGGTATGTCGCGGTTTGCTTCCTGTCAATCAAGCCACGGAGGGGCGGGCAGGATGGAGGGGAGGACGATTCCCTTGAAGAATGGACTGGAACGCTTCTTCTCCCAGAGCTGCTTGCAAATCGACTTCCAGGGACTGCATCAGGTCGCAATTCAGCCGAAAGGCGAGATTCGCTTCCTCCACAATCTGCTGAACTGTCTCTGGTCCAATGGGTAAATGATTTAAAACATCCCGATAGCGCTGTTTAAATCGCCTTTTGGCCTCTACGGAAGGCAAATCCTCAAAATCGTATAATCGTGTCCCTTGTTTGAGGGGTAACGATAAGGCGGTTCGAGCAATTCTTTGAAGCTGTTGTCCTCCCGATAAATCTCCCATATAGCGAACATAGGCATGAGCAACCAACCGTTCTGGGGCCGTGAGACCTACAACGCCAATGCGAGCCGCATATTGCAAACCCGCTGTCCGAGGACGGATATGCTGCTGCCAATCCTGGCCGTAAAAATACACCAAGTCCTGACGCAGATTATCCTGACGATTCAGAGAAGGCCAGTAAATCTGACCCAAGACTGGATGAGTTTGATGGGAATAGAGCTGCTGCTCCAAACTGCCATAGACAAAATAGAGGTTCACCAGTAGCTCTCGAAACGCGTCTAAGGCGACCATGCCCTTCATCCAGGCCTTCATCAGGACTGTGTTCTCAGCAAGAACGTGGGCATGCTGGGTTCCTTGGCGGAGGGCAAAGGCTAAATTACAGCTCATAACGAATTTGACCTCCTGGGCAAATGAGTGTGCACTAGGCACCCCTGTCATCACAAGGGTTTGAAACCTAAATTACTCAAGGAATAGTTCAACAAGAGCAATTCAATAATAACTATATGGTTATTTAATTAAAATAGCAAAAACTTTTACTAAAATATTATGCATCCACACTATGAGTTTTTACTGAAAGACTTTTAAACCATGTCTCTTTTCATTAAAAAACCGCAATGTAAGGTGTTTATTGTATTCACCCTTATAAACTACTCCATAGCTATAAAATTATTTAGCACCCCACTTTAAAGCATAAGAGAGCAGATTCCCATGGTTCAAACCGCCCCTCAGCCCAGCTCACCGTCTGTTGTCAAGCAGGATGTTCAAGAGAATATTTTGACTCCTCGCTTCTACGTCACTGATTTTGAAAAGGCCGCAGCGTTAGATTTATCCGCCCAAGCAGACGGTTTAGAAGCAATGTTAGCGGAGATGAAGGCCGACTATAACCGTTTCCACTTTGTTCGGGATGACGCCTTTGAGCAATCTTGGGATCACATCACAGGTGAAGAGCGAGAAGCATTTTTAGACTATCTGGAGCGATCCTGCGTCTCTGAATTTTCAGGGTTTTTGCTTTTTAAGGAACTATCCCGGCGATTAAAAGGGAAAAGCCCGTTGCTAGCAGAGATTTTTAGCTTAATGGCACGGGATGAAGCCCGTCATGCTGGATTTCTCAATAAGTCCATGGGGGATTTTAAGCTCTCACTGGATTTAGGCAAGCTCACAAAACAGCGGACTTACACCTTTTTCCCCATTGAATGGGTGCTCTATACGGTTTATCTCTCTGAGAAAATTGGTTACTGGCGCTACATTATTATTTATCGACATTTAGAACAGCACCCCGAACATCACTTTTATCCCCTGTTCAACTACTTCGAAAGCTGGTGTCAGGACGAAAATCGTCATGGCGATATCTTTAAGGCATTGGTGCGATCGCAACCTCAACTGTGGAATACCTGGAAATCGAGATTGTGGAGTCGCTTCTTTCTTCTCACGGTATTTGTCACCCATTCATTGACCGTGCAGGAGCGTCATACCTTCTATGAAATGTTGGGCCTCGATCCCACGGACTTTGATACGGAAGTGATTCGAAAAACCAATGAAACCGCCGCGCGTGCCTTCCCGGTGTACCTCAACGTGGACCATCCTCAGTTTTTTCCTCGACTGCATCGTTGTAGCGATCGCAACCTTCAACTCAAAGCCATTGACGCAACGAATCCCCCCAAACTACTCAAGTGGTTCCGTAAAGCTCCCCACCTATTGGGCATCATTGGGGATTTTCTAAGTCTCTATCTGATAGCACCCCTCAATGCGGAACAACTGCGTGACGAAATTCACTAAACCTCAAACGTTCCAGCGCTTAGGTATAAGTCCGCCCATCTGGCATAATGGCCCCTGTCAATTGGGCACCCCCTAAATCGGTCCCCGTTAAATCAGCCTGACGGAGGTTGGCCTCTTGTAGCCAAGCACCACGCAAGTCTGCATAGCTCAAATCGGCCTGTTGGAGGTCAGCCCCCCTTAAATCCGTTGGCACCTGTCCCCCCCATCCTTGCTGGCTCAAGTTTGCTCGGCAAAGTCGAGCACCCACTAAGATGGCATGGGCCAACGTGGCTCCACTCAGATGGGCATAATTCAACGCTGCATTAGTCAGATCGGCCTCCCCCAAATCGGTTCCCTGATCCAAGGAAGGTCTTAAATCCACCTCATACAAAATGGCCTCCGTGAGATTAGCCTGCCTTAGATTAGTCCCACACAGGCTGGCTTTGTAGAGGTTGGCCTTGGCCAGATTAACCTGGACTAATTTAGCCCCACTCAAATCGGCTTCTCGTAAAATTGCGCTGCTAAGATCGGCTCCGCTTAAATCCGCCCCCCATAGCAGGGCTTCACTTAAATCTGCCTCCCTAAACGTTCCATGACTGAAATTGGTACGTCCAAGCCGAGCTTGCCGTAGATCCGCCCGACTCAGATCAATACCTGACAAATCAGCCTTGACAATTTCTGCTTCTATCAGTTGGCTGTGGGCAAAATCTCGCTGTCCGGCGGCATAAGACTCTATCAGCTGGTTAAGGGACTGCATAAATTACGGTTCTCCTGAGCTTCACGAATAGGTCAACAAGAGAAAGCCCTCACAGTTTAAACCGTGAGGGTTGGACGCAGTTAATCCCTTGCGTGTTCAGTACTATGACGATTTGCTGAAGGATTTAAATTGATTAAATTTCTGTGCCTGCTGCAATAAGCGATCGCTAATGGAATCACACACCGATTCACATAGTTCAAACACCAACGGATCAACAATCTCATAATAAGCACTGACGCCACTGGGGGTGCGGGAGAGAAGACCCGCCTGAGTCAACACCTTTAAATGCTTGGAAAGATTGGCCTGTCCAAGCCCTGTCGCATCCACTAGATCATTAACCGTCATGGGGCCTGATCTAAGGTTGCTGAGGATCTGCAAGCGGCTGACCTCTGAAAGAACCTTAAAATAGTCAGCCACAGCCACGAGTACTTCTGGCGAAACTTGTTTATCAACAATGTCGGACATGAGGAAATTAAACTAAAAGAAGGCTATCAGTACAATTATATAACTATATAACCTTTTATGTATAAATCTTCCTCTCAGGTGATGAACAGTATTTTGATCTTTTGTCGATTCTCGATCCGCCCCTACTCCTTTCGCATCTTAGGAAGATGCAGGGCCATCTGAGGAAATCTCATCCGCATTCTGGTCATCAATTGTGAGCACTTGAAATTGTCATCCTTGCCCATTCAAATAACTCACAATCTGAGAATGCTGGTTCATTTCAGCACAGCTTAATGCCGTTTCTTCATCTTCTGTTTCAAACTGCACATCAGCTCCAGACTCAACTAGCAGCCTAACCACATCCAAGTGCCCCCCAGCGGCGGCAGACATAAGTGGAGTCAGTCCATCAGAACTTCTGATATTGACATCAGCGCCTGCTTCAATCAGCAATTGTACAATTCCCAAGAAACCCTCTCCTGCTGCGCAATAGAGTGGCGGATCTGTATTCCCTGCATCTGGCGAAAACCCTGCAGAGAGAAGGATAGGAACAATTTTATCTCTCCCTTTCTCTGCAGCAATCTCTAAAGGGGTTTCACTGTTAGGCCAGATCGTTTTATTGATATCAATTTCTCCTCTGACCAGGTAGTCGCTGACTTGGGTTAAGCTCCCTACTCTAACGAAGTCTTGGAATGTTTCATACCGATCATCTGTATCTGACATGATAGGGACTTGCCAAGAAATAAAGTACCTGCGAATCTAAGAAACAAGTCAATACATGATTGACCGATTGTTTTGAGGATATCTGATGCTAGATGCCCCTATAAAAGAGACGTTTCGAGATGCCGCCAAGAAACTGACAGGCCCACACAAGCGAGCATTCATGGCAAAAGTGGCTGAAGACTACCTGGACGGCTCTGCCCGCAAAGCTGAGCGTCATTTAGGTTGGAGACGTACCAGTGTTCAACTGGGCCTTGATGAACGACGGACTGGCATTAGATGCGTTGACAACTATCAAGCCCGAGGTCGTCAGCTTAGCGAAACGAAACTACCCCATTTAGCAACTGACATTCGGGATTTAGTTGATGGTGAAGCCCAAGCTGATCCGAAGTTCAAATCAACGTTGTACTACACCCGTATCAGTGCCAGGGCCGTGCGTGAGGCATTGATTGAGGAGAAAGGCTACAGCGATGAGGCATTACCAACCCGTCAAACCATCGGCAATCTATTGAATCGAATGGGTTATCGCTTAAAAAACCCAAAAAGTTAAACCCCTGAAAAACTGCCGCAAACCGATGCGATTTTCGCAAATGTCGCTCAAGCCAATTATGCTGCCGATGCGGCCCCCAACCTATTGCGCATCTCGATTGATAGCAAAGCCAAAGTTAAAATTGGCAACCTCTCTCGTGGCGGCAAAGCTCGTACCCTAGACGCGACAAAAGCCAATGACCATGATGACCATTGGGACGCTATTTTGGTACCCTTCGGGATTCTCGATGTGCTCGCAGGGCAACTGTCAATTTACTTTGGTCAGTCTGCTGAAACTACTGATTTTATTGTTGATTGTTTAGAGGCTTGGTGGCGCGAACATCACGATAACTATCCTCAGATAGAGGGATTAGAAATTAACCTTGATGGCGGCTCTGCAGTGCGCAGTAACCGCACACAATTTATCAAGCGTATGGTTGAGTTTGTCCAAATGACACGATTATCGGTTCATCTGATTTACTATCCGCCCTATCACAGCAAATACAATCCGATTGAGCGATGTTGGGCAGCCTTGGAACAATATTGGAATGGCACTATCCTCAACTCCATTGATACGGCTGTCCAGTGGGCATCGAATATGACCTGGAATGGATTGAAGCCTTTGGTTCATTTGATTGAGGGCACCTATGAAAAGAACATTACTGTGCCCTCAGATGAGCTAGAAGCCTACAAACAACAATGGCTATGTTCTGAAGCGTTACCCAAATGGGATATCAAGATTGTGCCCAATTGATGGGTACCTTATTTATTTGTAGATCCCATAGCTCTCAGCCTTGATCTCAATAATAAAGGCATGATGAACAAGGCGATCTACAGCAACTACCATCATCATTGAGTCACGGAAGATAATGTCCCACTCCGAGAAAGGATAGTTAGCGATGATCAACAATGAGCGCCGCTTATACTGATGAGCAATCTACTCAAACAGCACTGATGATGAAACATCAGTGCTGTTTGACATCGCCAACATTATCAAGAAAAAGTAAATCAAAGCGATCAATTTTGGCCAGCGTCACTGGGAGTTGCAGCTGTTGCTTTGCTGCCTGGAGCTGCTGCACCAAGGTGATAGCACTGAAGAATTTCACTCGTTTATTCAGACCAATCATTGCTCACCTGTCGAAATCGATAAATGAGTCTTGGTTCAACCAGTAGGGCCTTAACCTATACATTGAGACGACAATTTATTCAAGCCATCTATACCGAAAGCTTGAGATTCTCCAGCCATTTTCTAGGACCAATATCTTTACGAATCTCTCGCCAAATCTGAGTAGCGGCCAGAGCACCATCCCCTGCTGCGACTACCACTTGATTCAAACCAACTTTTAAATCTCCGATCGCAAAAATCCGAGGATGGGAGGTGCGACCCAATTTATCAGTGACTAAGTTACCGCCTTTCATCTCTAAGCTCAATTCCTGAAGATAGGTGTTGTGATAGCGAGCCCCCATTGAGATTAGCCCCGTTTCCAATTCAATGACTGAACCGTTCACCAACTCTACACCTGTCATTTGGTGGTTCTCACCTAAAAACTTCTGGATGGGGGTTTCTACCAAACGATATCCATACTCTTGTAATTGGCTGCGCATCTGGCCGCTCACTTCAAATAGGCCGTGGGTAAAGATGGTGATTTTGGGCGTAAACCAACTGAGGTTGAACACCATTTCTTCAATGCTGGCTTCACTACCTGCAAAGAAGCCACAAAGTTTGTCGGTCATTTCATAGCCATCACAAATCATACAGACATGGAGGTTGTACCCTGCGTAGTCATAAACATTTTGCATATTTTCCAAGGGCAACAGATGATCAATAATGCCGCTGGCGACGATCAGATATTTAGAATAGAACTTGACGTTGCGACTGTTTTGACGACCCACCTTAACTTGGATCTCAAAGATGTTCTCTGCGTCAGTGACCTCTTCAACATAACCATCGAGGAAATCTCCCGCCAAGGAGTCATAGTGTTTTTTCCCCTGTTGCAGCAGTTTTCGTCCGGACGTATCCGGTGGCAGTCCCAAATAGTTGTGTAATGACTGCATCCAAGATGAACGAGCCTTACCTTTGTCAATAATCAGACTGGAGAGGCGAAATCGCTGTAGATAGATTCCTGCAGATAGGCCGCCTGCCCCACCCCCCACGACAATGACATCATAGAGATGGTCTAAACGTTGTTCAAGGTTGGTTCTATTGAGCTTCATCGATCTCTTTAGTTATGAGTGCAATCGGACTAAGGATAAGGAACGGAGTTAAAGGGATGCTGTTAGCTCTTGCATCAACTCAGCGATGGGAATGATCTGCTGAGCACGTCCGGCATTGGATCCAGCAAAAATTAAGCCATTTTCGACATCACCCTGAGAAGCCCTATCTAATGCCCTCACAATGCAGTAGGTCTCTTGGGTATCTCGACAGCGGCAAACATGCAAACAACTGGTCAGACAACGCTTCTCTAAATCAGGAGAATTGGCTATTGCTCGTTCAGCAAAAGAATTTCGCAACGCTCGTCCCGGCATTCCTACGGGACTAGGCACTAAGACTACATCTTCAGGGTGAGCGTGAAGGTGAAACTCTTTGTAGCGGCGATCGGCATCGCATTCATTAGTGGTAATAAACCGCGTTCCCATCTGAACGCCACTGGCTCCCAACGCCAGCATCCAGTCAATATCCGTTCGGTCCCAGACACCGCCCGCAGCAATTACGGGAATCTCTTCACTAATTTCCGCTTGGAGATAATTTGTAAGTTCAGGAATCACCTGTTTCGCGGCTAAGCGAGGGCTATTGAGATCTTCTAGTTTGGCCCCGAGGTGCCCCCCTGCCGTCTGGGGATTTTCGACAATGAAAGCATCGGGTAGGCGGTGATGTTGGCGCTGCCACTTTTGACAGATCAGTCTAGCGGCTCGTGTAGTGGACACAATTGGCACCAGCGCTACTTCGGGATGAGCCTGGGTATAGGCAGGCAATCCGAGGGGCAAGCCTGCGCCCGCAATAATTAAATTGGCTCCATGTTCAATGGCGGTACGAACCAGGGTCTCGTAATCCTGGGCAGCGACCATGATGTTGATGCCAATGATGCCCGCTGGGCTGAGGGAGCGGGCAAGGTTTAATTCGTCAATAAGGGCCAATCGATTAGCTTCGAAAAATTGTTCCCTTCTGTTGCGTCCCGCTTTCTGGCTGGGGTCAAAGTAGGGGGAGTTTAGTCCTAAACCCACTGCGGAGATAATGCCGATACCACCTGCATTGGCAACAGCAGCGGCCAGTTTAGCCCCAGAGATACGGATTCCCATCCCTCCTTGAATAATGGGATAGCGAGCTGTATATTGACCAATACGAAGGGGGGGAAGTGTATTCATGTCTTTTTCCAAATCAGTTTAGAAGTAAGTGCGTCGTTTCTAGGGTTGGAACCTGCATTTGAACGAATCGAGAGTGAGATTCCCGTTACCAGAGATTCTGTCAGGATATTAATTAAGGTCCGAGTAACTGGCCGTGGTACCCCGTAAAGGTTCGGCTCCCGTCTGGTTGAATATGAATCTCAAGTTGGTCACTCGCCCAAGTGATTTTGTCTTGGAAAGATGGATTGAAGATATGGACCTGCTGATTGCTGGAAGCAACAGGAGAATTAGGAGAGTGAATTTTTAGGGCTTCTACATATGGGCCATCAATGAGGATATCCAACTGGTCCAGCAGATTTTGGGCACCAACGGGTGCAGAGTCTGCTCGCAACTGAGCCAGCGTAAATCCTGTAAATGACATCACATTTAACCCAGCAGCTTTAACCTGATGAGCCAATTCAGTGAGGGCAGGAGCTTGCCAGAAAGGCTCTCCACCAGAAAAAGTGACGCCTTCATGGCGCGGATTGCTGAGAATCTTCTGGGCCAAAGTTTTCACATCAATTAACTGGTTAATTTCAAACGACCATGAGTCAGGGTTGAAACAACCAGGACAGGCCCGATGGCACCCTTGCATCCAGACAACAGCTCGACAGCCGGGACCATTCACTTCCGATTCATCAACATATCCCATGATGTTCAGATATCCGGGAGGAATATCCAAGAGATCTAATGATGGCAGGTTATTCAGAGTATTCATTGGCATTGATCTTGAGTAGATGATTACTAATGAGAATTGAGAAACAGCTTTAGGCGTAGCTCAATACCCGCCCCATAACGGCAAAAGATTTGAGAAAGGGACCAACCATGCGAGGATCTTTGATCATTGAGGCATAATCGCCCACCTCAAACTTGAGCTTGCCGCTCATATAGACCATGCTCAGCCCTATCATGTTTAAACCCTTGGCTTGCCATTTTTGCCAGTCCGCTGGGTTGGCCCGCAAGTCCCAGTTCAGAGTTTGATCGGTATAGGAACCAGCTGCGATCGCTCGTCCATTTTCAATGGTCAACACCCCTTTGGGTGTGGGCGCATCCTTAAATCCATAAGCGATTGTGGAATTAAAATAGACCTTATCGGAAATAAAATGGGTGAGAATAACTTCAAACGTCTATGTCGTAAGTCTTTGAGGTCGATTTTTATTCAAAAATAAAACGCTTTCCCAGTAAGGTTTTCAGCTATTTCCGATAAGGTCTCATGAATGGTTGCTAAGGCATCCGCCAATTCGGGTTCAGCATTCCACTGATTGAGATAAGTTTGCATCCACGCAGGAGAAAAAAGTTCAATCATGGGTCAACCTCTCTTTCAAAACAGTTTCAAAAGTTCAGTTCAGTACTTGCGCCCCTTTAGCTTTGGGTCGCAACAGTGTGCCATTCTTGAATCGCCTCCGGCGAGATATCAAGGGCTACAACAGAGCCATCGGTAGTCGGCAAAGAGAGCTGTACCGGAACTACGTCAGAGAGCTGAGGCAAAATCGGCTGCAAGTTATACTGACCGATATTGGGACTGGTAGGGGTACCGGTATCGATCTCTTGGGAAACATCTACGGCGGTGAACGTTTGGCCCATAGAGGTTGCGATCGCCAGCAGATGAGGATGTTCTAGTTCCACCTCACCGGGGAACCCCACCAGCCGCAGGTTTAGGGTGACTGCGCCGTTGGGACGGATGCGCTTGAATGCGATCGCCTGCCAGCTCATCCCATTCCGATCTTTGAGAGTCTGGCGAGACTGGTAGAGCATTTGGTTTGTGCTCTCTTCCTGCTGTGTAATCATAGCCGCAGCGGGTGGGGTTGCAAATCGTCCCATACCAAACAGGAACAATAGGACCAAAGCTCCTAATAGTAGAAGCCAAGAAAATGATTGACGAATATGGCACCAAATCATCGTGATTCTCCTTAAGCAATACTGGTCTAGCTCAACGACGATGAAGTCGGGCTAGGCATCTTGAGAACATATCGAACGCTATGTCATTTGAAGACTAACTTTGACGCCAAGTCTGTTGATATCTTTAAAAAACTGCTTGGGTTCAACGAGGTTCGCCTGAAACCATAAGCCAGGATGTCGAACACTTCCGTTTAAATACTGCAGCAGACAGGCCACCACAGGAATTGCGGTTAACACATACGCATCATCATGGGCTAGCCTCATCTGGATGCTTCTATTCTGTCCAGCTTGCAAGCCTTGCCCCTCTAACTGAATGACCGCGCCAAAAGGAGGCTTGCTGAAATTTCTAAGACTCCAGACAAACAATGTCTTCATCAGTGTCTTCGCCTTTTCTTTGAATACTCTCAAGACAGCCAAGTTTATCGGGATAATGATGTAGTCTGTCATCCAGTTGAATCCTGAGATGTAAAATCCAGTTTCGCTCAAAGACGGAATAGAATCTGGCAGAGACTTTAGTTCTTCTAAATACATGGGGAGGCAATATCGTTCACCGAAGCGCTCACCAAAATTGAATTTCGGAAATTTATTCATCTTCATTTCCACCCACTCCCTATTTTTCAAGATCGTCGAATTGAAGTTCATCATTTCATCCACCAATTCAAAGGTCGTGGACTCTGAGAATAATAATGTTTGCCAATCTAATTGAAAGGCGGCACTGACGTTCGCGACCTCTAGGGCATCCAATTGTGTAGCTGCATACCGCACCATCGCAGCCGGAACACCCGGATGAAAGCCACCATCGGTCATAAAGCATCTGCCTTTTTTAGCTATTTCTTCGCGGGAAGCGTTAAGTACAGCTAACTTTGTCGGGGAAGAAAGCTGTAAATCTAGATAGTCGATGACTGTATCAAGCGCTGTCCTCACAAGATTGTGGGTATACGCCATCGTGCTGGATGCGACAACCACTAGGTTTACACCAGCGAATGCTACTGCTAAGCTCTTCGGGTCAGCCGCATCAACTTGTTGACTGGAAACACGATCTGTATGGAATTCGTGATTTAAGTCAGCGGCTGATCGCTGCGCTCGACTTAGATCTCTGCCCGCCAGGATCAGTTTTAAATTGCTCTCTTGTAACAGCAATCTAGCGATTAAGAGGCCAGTGTTTCCATAGCCTCCCAGAATGATTATTTTTGTTTCCATCTTCAAATCCGATTGTGATGCCAAAGGAACGGATTCACGCCATACCATTAATAGTTAAATAGCTGACCCAGCTTTACATAAGTTGCTTGAGAATCTAGGGACCGATCTTTACTGTGATCGTGCATGAACTGCTCTATTGGAAACGGCTGTCCATGTCCGGGGTAAACCGTATTAATCGGTAAGCTGTCTAGCTTTTTGACACTGGTATGGGCCGCTCCAGGATCATCAACAATGGTCCAAAGCTCAGGTTTGTCTGTATTGCCGAGTAAATCACCGCAAAACAGGTCGCCAGTCGACATTAAGACACCGATAGATCCCTTTGAATGGCCGGGAAGATGAATGGCTTCAGCATCTAGCCCATATTCAGATAGAGTGGATCGATCTTCTAGGTATAGATCGGGCGTGAATTGATCTGCTTTGTGTAGACCGAAAAACAATCTAAATAGAACTTTAATGAGTAGATTAGGATTTTTACGATTCCAGAACATATCGCCGCGTTCGACCATACCGACATCGTCAGCGTGCATAGTGATTGGTGCATCAAATTTCTGACGGAGATATGCCGCATTACCGCAGTGGTCAATGTCACCATGAGTGAGAATAATCAGCTTTAGGCTGCCAATCTGACAATTTGCCTGTTCGAGAGCATCTTCAATAGCTTGCCGCTGATTTGGCATTCCCGTATCGATCAAAATATACCCATCATCAGTTTCAATTAGATAGCAGTTGACAGTGATGTTAAACGCAAAGGATGTTGCAATGGTTTGAATGGGTGCAGTCATCTTTTTCTCCCGCTTTTGAGTGATTTAGACTCTCGTTCTCATTGGGTAGACCGAGTAAAAATTGAGTTGCGAATTGCCCCCATTAGCTCACTTGCAGGGCTGTACCGTTTTGCAGTGACGGACTGGGATTGATGATGACGCTATCCTTCCTCTCCAATCCTGAATAGACTTCCACTGTTTTGCCCTGAATCTGACCCGTGGTAATGGGCTGAAACTGAGCCTGCTGGTCTACAACTTTGAACACTCCCGTGACTCCAAATTGTTTGACTAGCGCATCTTCAGGAATCATGAGGCCCTGGCGTGAAGCCGTATCTTGACTAGCAATGGACCCCATCTGCAACCGACCAAACATCCCTGGCAGCAAGTCTTGGGTCGTCTTCAAGGCAACCTTAACGGTAAAATTCCGAGATCTCGGATCGGCAGCAGGGATGATTTGGCTAATGCGACCTGCGATCTGGCGATTGAGTGCATCGATTTGGACTGAGACGGATTGGCCCCGTTGAATCTGGCCTACTAGAGATTCAGGGACATCAACGCTCAACCTCAAGTTTCCACTCCGTTCCAACTTCACAATCGATTCGCCGGGACCCGCCATTGCCCCCACCTCGGTGTACTTATGCGTGATTACACCCGCGAAGGGAGCTATCACCGTGCCATAGTCAAGGTTGGCTTGAGTTTGCTTAACTTCGGCCTGGGCTTGTTCAACTTGGGCTTGAGCCTGACGGATTTGAGCTTGGGCCTGAACCACTGCAGCTTGGGCTTGCTTCACCGTCGTGCTAGATTGAGTCAGTCCTGCTTTTGCTTGACTGATGCGGGCCCGAATCATTGACAAGCGGGTATTCGCTTCATCTAGACGAGACTGACTGACGGCTCCCTCGCGTCGCAGCATAGCCATCCTTTTTTGATGGAGTTGGGCATCCGCGAGTTCGGCTTGCGCTTCGGTCAGCTGGGCTTGAGCCTCTTGAACACGGGCCTGGGCCTGATTTTTTTGAGCTAGGGTAGCCAGTTTCGCTGAGTGGGCAATACTGACGGCTGATTGAGCTTGAGGAATCGCGGCAATGGCTTGCTGCTGTTGGGCTTGAATATCGCGGACGTCGATTTCAGCGATCCGTTGTCCCGCTTGAACGACATCACCTTCACGTACCGTCAGTTGACGAATTTGGCCCATCACTCGACTGGTGAGGGTGACGGCTTCAGCCGATTCAACGGTGCCCGTGAGGGTCCGATCTGTAGCTATCGGTTGCCGAGTTGCGATCGCAGTCTTCACGACCATCGGCGAAGGCGCAGCAACCGTCGGCGTCTCTCGGGATAGACGTAGATTAAAAACCCACCAGGCTGCCCCACTGGATACCGCTAATAGCAATGCTAAAGCGCTCCAGCGTGGAAGTCTCGGCCACGCCCCTATTCTTTGAGTCAAAACATCGATCACAATGACTCCATACCCTCCATATCAGCAGTATTGGTAAAAAATCCGCCTTTCTTAGATTCTGAGATAGCGCCAGAAATCAAAAGCATAAAGCGCTAGCTCGCTGAGTAAGTTGATCCATCCCAGGGGAATCAACATGCATGCCTGTTGAAAGAGCGCGCCAGCCCTCAGTGGCTCAGGACGTCCTCGCGTACCGGGTCAGGTTCCGTCGAAGGAACGGCCTCTAACAAAGACAAACCCGCGGCCCGAAGCCCCAAGCGTTCAAACCAAGGGACGGCAGCTCCCCAACGCATTTTGGCTAGAAAATAGCGTTCAAATGCTGTTTTCAACCAACCCACCCAACGCCCCCCTAGGGTAATGGCGCGGCGTCGCTGGCCTGTTTCTGGATCGGGCAACACGGGGTCGGCCAAAAAGAGTAATCCTGTATCTCCAAAGTCTGCAAAGCAGATGGCTTCCAAGGTGGGGGTAACAGGCTGATCTGAGATGGCCCCTAAGGCCAGGGCAATATTGTGAGCCACTGCCATCCCCATTGCTTCAACCATTTGTCCAGTTTTTGGCACTCCGATTGCAATCGGAGTGACCTCTGGTGGAGCCAATTGAGTGACGACACCTGCACTAAACACTGAGGGAAAAACAGGATGCTGATAGGTGGGCAATACGGGCAGAAACCCCTTGGCATCCCCTAACCCCACTGTCTCACGAACAAAGCCAGGTCCTCGAAACGAAGGCAGCAACATAGCGTACTGGAAGGGCACCGCATCGCCATTGGCCAGAATAATCTTCTTGGGTGTGACGGAGTCGATAGCGGTATTCTCCAAAACTGCCACGTCTCTGGCCGCCATCAACTCCGTCACGAGCTGGCTAGAATTTGCCATGCCGCCAATCCCCAAATGCCCCGCATAGGGTTCCGGCGTCACAAATGTAAGGGAAACTTGATCCCGCAACCCTTGCTGGCGAAGGGTGTAATCGGCCAATAAGGCAAACTCATAGGCAGGACCAAAACAGCTTGCCCCCGGCACTGCCCCCACCACTAAAGGACCCGGATTCTGTAAAAAATTTTGCCAAGCACTGTTGGCCATTAAAGCATGGTGAGGATTGCAAACCGACTGGGTAAAGCCCTGCTCTGGTCCCAGGCCGGATACCGTATCCAAGGCTAACTCAGCTCCGGTGGCAATGACGACGTAGTCATAGACCAAAGACTGAGAATCTGTATAAACAGTTTGAGTCCGAGGATTCAGGTTAACCACCGCTTCAGGGAGCCATCTTATTCCCTGTTGAATCACCAACTCTTCCAGTTCTAACTGAATCTTGGCCAGGGGAGTCAACCCCAGCGCGACCCAAGGGAGGGATGGAATAAATGTGAATTTAGAGGTATTGGAGATCAGGGTAATTTGGTGCTGGCTAGGTAACAGGTACCTCAACTCATAGGCAGTCGGTAATCCTGCCAATCCTGCTCCAATGACAACAATATGAGCCATATATAAGCCTCTCAAAGGTCAGTCTGAAAAGGATTTCAATTAATTAAGTTGCACAGGTTGAAGGGGGCTAGCCTCCTTCTAAATCTCCATAGGCTTGCAGCAAGCTGGTTGTACTAGATAGGTCACTGCAAGCAGCACTTGAGATAAAACAAGACCTGAGCTTTGATATTAAGCATTCGATTTAAGCTGATCTTCAATATATAACTAAATAACAATATAGTCAAATTTACTTTCATCAAGCCATTCCTACTTGCAGCATCAACTCCGCTTTCACCAGAGGATGCTGTTGATGACCCTACAGAAGACTGATCTAGATTTAGAGAGGTCTTGAAGGTCATAAAAGATACGCTTAGAGAATTTTCTTTGGTCCAAACAGCCGCCAAATACAACGTCTAAACCGCTCAATAAAGAATAGAGCTAGTAAGACTTACAGGATGTTATTCAAAAAATATATTGCCTTAATTACTGTATAGTTATATATTGATTAATATCATCTTACTTCTCACTCTACAAATCTAGGAGGCAAAAAAGATGACCAAAAATCAGGGTCTAATGGATCGCCTGTTTCGAATAGGTTTGGGTGGATTACTACTTTATTTAGGATTAGGCACCTATAGCGGCTTAACCCTCGGTATGGGGTTAGCGATCGCAGCCGCAATTCCAACCTTTACCGCCCTACTGGGGTTCTGTCCGATTTATCGATTGTTGGGGATTCACACTAATGCTCGTCAACTTTTCCGATAACTCTGCCCACCCTCAGCTCGGAGAATCTCTATGAACGAGAGTTTATCTATTGCTCAGCCCTCTCTCTCCCGGCGACGGTTTCTCAATTTCTTGACCGGGTCGGCGGTAGCCATCACGGCAGGTGCAACCCTCTATCCCATCAGTCGTGTTTTTGTACCCCCAAACTCCAGCAGAGGGGATGGTCGGGTTCTAGCAAAGGATGCCCTAGGCACCCCCATCCCCACTAGTCAACTCTTGGCAGAACCGCCTGGTACTCGTGCCCTCGTGGCAGGACTAGATAGTGAACCGACCTATTTAACCCTGACGACCACAGGTCAAATTGAGGAGCGGGGCATTGTCGATAACTGCACCCATTTAGGCTGCACATTTCCCTGGAATGGTGCTGCCGATCAATTCCAATGCCCTTGCCACGGATCTCGCTTTGCAGCCGATGGTGCTGTGGTGCGCGGTCCTGCCGATCGGCCCCTCAAGTTGGTGCATGTCCAAGTTGAAGGTGAACAAATCTGGATTCTGCCTTGGACCGAGCTTGACCCACGCACCGGCATCCGCCCCTGGTGGGTCAAGGCGGATACCTTCGATGACCACCCTACACCGGAAAATCTCATGCAATATACCCTTCAAATCAGTGAGCAGCTCACCGTCGCTATGATTCAGCCAACCCCGGACCAGATTCAAGATGCGGCCCAACTGGGGTTTAAGGCTGTATTGAATTTGCGATCGCCCCAGGAAGACGGCTTTCTCATCAATGAGTCCCAACTCGTGCAAAGCGCAGGTATGAACTATGCCAATCTACCCATTCATCCAGCAGACCTCTCAGAGGCCACGGCTGAGCAAGTGTTGATGATCATGGATCAGCTATCCAAACCCATTCTCTTGCATTGCAAAGGAGGGTTGCGCTCTGGTGCGATGGCATTACTCTATGAAGCTGTTCATCAGCGATGGACCACAGACCAGCTATTGGCCCAAGTCCACAAACTGGACCTGCCCCTAGCCGCACACCCCCAACTGCTGCACTTTATCCAAGACTACGTTGACGCCCAACCCCTTGGCACCGTGGCCTAGATCCATCACCACTGACCATTCATTTCTCACCCCAATTCTATTCCTACGATTATGAATAACTATCATCCACGCCGCGCTTCAGTGACTCAGATTTCGCCCTTAGCCTACACCAAACTCACGCCAACCCCACTTCTACTGGATGTTCGCAGTGCCGGAGAATACCGAGCAGAACATATCCCTAATGCCATTAATCTCAGTTTATTACGCCTGCTCATCGGCCAACTCCCCATCATCAGCCGCTGGGTCCTTCCTAATTGGTTTCAAGCCTTATCTAAGGACCAGCCCATAGGGGTGGTGTGTCTAACATCCCATCGTAGTCCCCTGGCAGCAGCCCAATTGCTCAGGGCTGGGTTCACTCAGGTATTCAATTTATCGGGTGGCATGCAGCGTTGGCGTCAGTGCAGTTTAAACACGATTTCGGGTTATCCATCTGGCTTTACAGTTACGACTCAAGGACATTTAGGGCCAAAACCCAATACTTAATCTCAACTCCATCACGCTAACAGGAGCAATAACTATGTCTACTACGTTTCAGACTCCATCGAGATTACCCACTATTTCAGCCTGGGACCAATTTTGTGAGTGGATTACCAGTACCCACAATCGACTCTATGTTGGTTGGTTTGGCCTACTGATGATTCCATCCTTATTCGTCTCAGCCATAACCTTTATGCTCGCCTGGGTGGCAGCCCCTTCTGTTGATATGGAAGGTATTCGTGAACCTATTATCGGTTCACTTCTGGGTGGGAGTAATGTGATTACTGCTGCGGTGATACCTACTTCAGCCGCAATTGGTTTACACTTATACCCTTTATGGGAAGCTACATCAATTGATGAGTGGCTCTACAACGGAGGGCCTTATCAACTGATTATCTTGCATTTTTTGATCGCTATTTGGACCTACCTGGGGCGACAGTGGGAGTTGAGCTATCGTCTGGGTATGCGGCCCTGGATCGCGATGGCTTTTTCTGCCCCAGTTGCTGCTGCCACGGCAGTGCTATTGGTGTACCCAATGGGACAAGGAAGCTTCTCCGAAGGGTTACCCCTAGGCATTTCCGGCACCTTCCACTTTATGATGGCAGTTCAAGCGGAACATAATATCTTGATGCATCCGTTTCATATGTTGGGAGTAGTCGGTGTCTTTGGTGGAGCCTTCCTCAGTGCCATGCATGGCTCTTTAGTCACCTCCAGTTTGGTTCAGGAAACCTCTAGCCTGGAATCTGTAAATACAGGGTATAAATTTGGCCAACAGGAAGCCACCTATAATCTACTCGCAGGACATACTGGGTATCTAGGACGCCTGTTTATCCCTGATATCGCCTTTCGCAATAGCCGTTCC
This sequence comes from Acaryochloris sp. CCMEE 5410, assembly GCF_000238775.2. Taxonomy (NCBI): domain Bacteria; kingdom Bacillati; phylum Cyanobacteriota; class Cyanophyceae; order Acaryochloridales; family Acaryochloridaceae; genus Acaryochloris; species Acaryochloris sp. CCMEE 5410. Next base: position 3,579,854 of record NZ_AFEJ02000001.1, read on the forward strand.
ATTCATTTTCTATTGGCGGTACTGCCCACGATCGGTATCTGGTTTACCGCTTTAGGCATCGGCACGATGGCATTCAATTTGAATGGGTTTAATTTCAATCACTCTCTGCTCGATAGCAGTGGACGACCCATTCGCACCGAAGCTGATCTCCTGAATCGGGCCACGATGGGACTACAGGTGATGCATTCTATCAATGCCCATAACTTCCCCTTAATGCTAGCTTCAACTGAGTCTATGGAAATTCCTACGATTCCGACAATGAAGAGCTAAGAGCACGTTGAGAAGGAGATTGCTTCAGTCTCAATCTGCTGATCAATCTCCCTCTGTGCTTCAGAATATAGTCAATCTGTCTAACGATGCCAGGGGACACTTTCTAGCAGCCGAAAGAATCTTAAACCCTTGCCTAAAAGTGGCTCTCAACACTTGTCCTCCCAGAAAAGTGTCGCCCTTGTTTGGACTGTGACATATTTCATGGATGACCTACAGCGAGAACTACAAGCTGGCAAGGTTTACACGAATTCAAAAAATCAAACGCGCAACTTTCTGTTCAAATGCGACTGCTGGTCTATGATCAAAGTAGAGATCACTTTGCCTTGAAATCGATCCATCTAGATAGGGGTGAAGCCATGATGACAGTGATGAATCGAGAGGATTTTGTTGCTCAATACGCTTCAGGAAAACGAGATTTTACAGGAGTCAATTTGCGCGGTATTTCCCTCAGCGAGATGAATTTGAGTGCAGTGAACTTCCAGGATGTCTACTTAGCAGGGGCAGATCTAGAGTCTGTAGATCTGGGCGAAGCTAATTTGCAAGGATCTAACCTTAGAGGTGCAGACTTAAGCGGAGCTTTTTTGCAAAATGCCAATCTCAAAGGAGCGGATCTACGAGGGGCTAATCTGATGGGGGCAGACCTCAGGGAAGCTGATATAGGCGATGCCCGTTTAGCTGCTGCCGATTACGATCACAATACCCATTTCCCCACAGGATTTCACCCCGAAACGGCAAAGATGCATTTAGTTTCTTAGGGGTGAATGCCTAGAAGCCCTGATTTAGATTGGGCTCAGGATTCAGTTAGTTTGACTAGGGGATGGTATTGCAGGTGCGATACTCAAAGAGTGGCCTTCAGCCATCGCATACCCCTCAGCCTGCTCCCTAGCATCAGCAACATCTCCCTGTAGACTCAACTACAATGTTCATAGCAAGACTGAGCAATGGCCCAATCTTCCTGGGTCGTAATCACCAATACCCTCACTTTTGAGTCAACCGTCGCAATATCTTGATCTTCTGAAGAATTTTGATTCAGGCTCAGATTTAGCTTTAGCCCCAAAAAATCGAGCGCTTCACAGGTTTCAGCTCGTACTGAAGCAGAATGCTCTCCAATCCCCCCCGTAAACACTAAGGCATCAACTCCACCTAAGCTCATCAGCATGGACCCCAAACAAGCTTTCAAGCGATGGAGATATAAGTCTCGCGCTAGCTTAGCTTGGGCATTGCCTTGAGCAATAGCCTGCTCAATCTCCCGCAGGTCATGGGAAATCCCGGATATTCCCTTTAAACCAGAGGCTTTATTAAGCATGTGATCGAGCTGATCGGCATCATATCCTTGCCGCATCAGATGAATCAAAATTCCTGGATCAATCGACCCCGATCGCGTGCCCATCATCAATCCTTCTAGGGGGGTGAAGCCCATCGAGGTGTCGATACTCTGACCCTGCTTGACTGCCGTTAAGGACGCCCCATTTCCTAAATGGCAAATAATCAGGCGGTCCACCCCTCGGCCCAGAATTTCAGCCGTTCGCTGCGTGCAGTATTGATGACTAATGCCATGAAACCCATACCGACGAATGCCTTGTTGTCGCCAATCATAGGGACCGGGATAGATGGCCGCAACCTCGGGAAGATGACTGTGAAAGGCAGTATCGAAAACGGCTACTTGTCGAACATTGCCCAACAACTGATCGATTAGTTCAATGCCTTCTAAATTGGCTGGATTATGGTTGGGGGCTAACGGAATCAGATCTGCGATCGCAGTTTTAACCTCCGATGTCACCACCACACTGGACTGATAGTCTTGCCCCCCATGCACCACACGATGACCGACGATATTAATGTCCTGTGCCGTTTGGACGACTTGGGTAGGTCCATGCCATAGGGTGGTTAATAGATGGAAGAGCGCGTCGGAACGTGACACATCAGATAGGTCTTGCTCCAGTTTTTCTCGTTTGGTGTTGACTTTTAACGCGGCATGATGGGGGTCATGCCAATCCAGCTGCGCTTCCCAAAGGGAAGGCGGTGGATGGTCGGGGAGAGACCCTTCAATCGCGTACAGGCAACATTTGTGGCTGCTAGAACCGGCATTGAGAACTAAAATCTTCATGATCTGGCCCACAGATGGCTGGTAACGAGCAAACTGGGCGTGAGGACGAGACTACTCCGCTTCAATCTCGGAAACCCGGAGTTTGCGAAGGGTGGCCATATTCTTTGCCACATTTCCCTGCATCCGCTGAAGAATATTGTTGAGAAATTCCATCGCCCGCTCAATATAGGGGCCTTTGTTAAGCATGACGCATTCGGCTCGACTGCCCATCGCTGCATCCGTAACCTCTGCCCGTGACGGTAGGCCTCCCTTCGCCAGAGACTCTAGGACCTGGGTTGCCCAGATGACGGGAACATGGGCTGCTTGGCACAACAGCAAAATTTGCTCCTGCACTTCCGACATCCGCTCAAAGCCTACCTCAACCCCCAAATCGCCCCGCGCAATCATCACGACTACAGACCGACGCTGCATGGCAGCCAGCAATAGCTTGGGTAAATTCTCAAATCCGAGTCGGGTTTCAATTTTGAGAATAATGCCTAAGTCTGTTGCCCCCAATTGATCGAGCTTTTGCACCAGCTGTTCTACATCCTCTGGAGACTGGACAAAGGAGAGGGCCACTAAGTCTCCCTGTTGGGCCACAAAGCTGAGATCGTTGATATCCTTGGGGGTAAGGGCTGGCAGGTTAAGCTGGGTGTCAGGCAGGTTGATGCCCTTTTCTCCCTTGAGCTTGGCGATTCCTTTGGCCGCCGAGACAATTTCCACCCTTAGTTCAGTCTCACTAACCGTTTGAATCAGCCCCTCAATCTTGCCATCATCAAAAAAGATCCGTTCTCCCGGCTTCACATCCTGGAACACTTGGGGTAGGGTGCAGCCCACCTGGGCAGGCTGCATGATCTGTCCGGTGGCATCTAAGATAGCGGGCTGGCCTAGAATGTCACCCCTTAGAATGCGCAGGACATCTCCGGGTTGGAGGGTGAGGGTGTTTTCAAGGGCAGGAAGCTGATCAATCTTGCCCGTTCCTACTACGGTCTGATGACGTTGAATGTCAAAGGGCAGTCCTGAAGTGATATAGCCGGTGCGATCGCATTCACAGAGACAGCCATTATCCCTCACCTCCACCACCAATAAGCGGCGGCGACGGTGACGGGCATCCGTAAGCTGAATCATATCTCCCACTTGGACAGAGAGAGGGGACTGAATCGGAATGGTAGTGGCATCTAAGTCAACGGTCTGGGAGGGCGTTGAGGTCAACCAGAGGCGTGCCGGTTGCACTATACGCCCCAGTCGATCTCGCTGGGGCTGCCATTTGATCACCTCCACATCAGGGGCCAAGGCCTCAGTTCTCAGTTTGGGACCGGCCAAATCAAAAGAGACCTTGCAGGATAGTCCCAATTCCGCTTCCGCTTGTCGCAGATACTGAATCATTCGCAGCCAAGCCTCAGGAGCATCATGGGCGCAGTTAATCCGCATAATATCCATCCCCGCAGCCAAAAACCGACGAATCAGAGCTGGGTCCTCTGCTGCTGCCGTGGGCATCGTCACCATAATTCGAGTGGCCCGCTGTTCGGGTTTAGGCCCTAGGGCCGTGAGGGTATGTTCCACCAGGAGAGCCTGACCATTGGCAAAGGTCACAGGGGTCGGGGCTTGAAGTTGAGGAGGCACCGCTCGTTCCACTAGTCGATGCAAAGCAATCAGAACGGCATTGAGAGAGGCCATCACATGAAGTTCGGTCAGCCCTAGGGAACTAAGGCCCAGGTGGCTGAGTTCAAGCTGTAACTCGCGGATATCATGGCGGCGCAGTGCTAGATAGTGGAGAAGGTTACGAGCACTGTTGCGATGAGAGGGAGCGGTGCGCTGGAGGGGAATTTTGAAATCCTGCTCGATAGCTAGGGCAAGCGTTTTGAGCTGCTCCAGTGCCCGAATAGCCCCATCAATGCGCGGAGCATCGATATTATTCGCAGACGCCAACATAGGGCCAGGTCCAGTTAACAATCTCATCTTGATCCTTACCATGCTCATGGGCATAGGCTAAGCATTCGATGATCTTATTGCGCATGCGTTCCTTGGCATGACCCGCTGCCGACCCCAGCTTTGGCACCCGATCAATCACATCAATCACTAGGTTAAAGCGATCCACCTCATTGTTAATCGCTAACTCCAGGGGGGTATTGATATTGCCCTGCTCCTTATAGCCCCGAACATGAATCCGTTCTTGGTGAGAGCGGCGATAGACCAGCTTATGAATCAGCCAGGGATAGCCATGAAAGTTAAAGATGATCGGTTTGTCAGGTGTGAACAGGGAGTCAAAGTCCCGATCAGATAACCCGTGGGGATGTTCGCCTTCAGACACTAACTTAAACAGGTCCACCACGTTAACAAAGCGAACTTTGAGCCAAGGAAATTCTTCCCGCAGGATGGCCGTTGCCGCTAGGGCCTCCATGGTGGGAATATCGCCACAGGAAGCCATTACCACATCTGGCTCATCGGGTTCAGTGCCACAGTCATCATTGCTGGCCCAGTCCCAAATGCCAATGCCCTTCGTGCAGTGAGCCACTGCTTCATCGATGGACAGATACTGTAAATGTTTTTGTTTATCCGAGATGATCACATTGATATAGTCCACACTCCGAAAGCAATGATCGGCGACCGACAGCAAACAGTTAGCATCCGGTGGAAAGTAAAGCCGCACCACATCTGGACTTTTGTTGGTGACCAAGTCCACATAGCCTGGATCCTGGTGACTAAAGCCATTATGGTCCTGACGCCAAACCAGGGAGGACAGCAAAATATTTAATGACGACACCGACCGTCGCCACGGGACATGATTACGGCAGATATCTAACCACTTGGCATGTTGGTTAAACATGGAGTCCACAACATGGGCAAAGGCTTCATAGGTATGAAATAGGCCATGGCGTCCGGTTAATAAATAGGTTTCCAGCCAGCCCTGTAGCGTATGCTCACTGAGCATTTCCATCACCCGACCATCCCGAGACAGTTCAGTCCCATCTTCGTCTTCAGGATATAGATCGGCCATCCAAACTTTCTTCGTGACTTGATATACATCTTGAAGGCGATTGGAGGCCGTTTCATCGGGCCCCATTAACCGAAAGTTATCAGGATTCTTGCGGATAATTTCCCGCATAAAAATCCCCAAGGCCTTGGTATTCTCAAAGGTGACGGTACCATGCTGCTCCCCAATATCAATTGCTAGATCGTAAAAACTGGGGAGCTTTAGGGCCTTCCGCAATAAGCCCCCGTTGGCATGGGGATTCGATCCCATGCGCCGATCACCGATCGGAGCCAAGGCTTTTAGCTCGGGAATTAAGGTTCCGTTTTCGTCAAATAACTCCTCCGGTTTGTAGCTGCGCATCCATGCTTCCAGCTTTTGCAGGTGGTCGGGGTTGTCCTGCATACCCCCCATGGGAACTTGGTGCGATCGCCAAAAATCCTCGACTTTTTTACCATCTACTTCTTTGGGACCGGTCCAGCCCTTGGGGGTGCGTAGGACAATCATCGGCCAGCGGGGGCGCTCCAGGGTGCCGTTGATACGGGCCTCTCTCTGCACCTTTTTAATCGTGAGAATGCATTCCTCCATCACGGCGGCCATCTTTTGATGCATTTCCGCTGGATTCTTGCCTTCGACAAAATAAGGAGTGTAGCCGTAGCCTCGGAATAAATATTCCAACTCTTCATGGGAGATGCGGGCCAAAAGGGTGGGGTTGGCAATCTTGTAGCCATTGAGGTTGAGTACAGGCAACACTGCCCCATCCCGAGCAGGATTGATAAATTTATTAGAATGCCAAGACGTTGCTAGGGGGCCGGTCTCGGCTTCACCATCCCCCACTACACAAGTCACAATGAGATCGGGATTATCTAAGACAGCACCATAGGCATGGGAAACACTATAGCCCAGCTCTCCCCCCTCATGGATGGAACCAGGGGTTTCAGGGGTGACATGACTGCCGATAAAGCCAGGGAAAGAAAATTGCTTAAAGAACCGCCGCATCCCTTCTAAATCTTCACTTTTATCGGGATAAATTTCGGAATAGGTCCCTTCCAAGTAGACAGGCCCCAGGACACCCGGTGCACCGTGGCCTGGACCCGCCATAAAGATCATATCCAGAGCATATTTTTTAATCAGTCGATTGCAGTGAATATAGGTAAAGCTCAGGGCTGGAGAGGCACCCCAGTGTCCCAGTAAGCGATGCTTGACATGGGCAGATTGGAGCGGTTCTTTCAACAAGGGGTTATCGCGTAGGTAGATCATGCCCACGGCCAGATAGTTGCAGGCTCGCCAGTAGGCATCAATATTGTGCAGCTCTAATTCGCTGAGGGGTCTGGATGTGGGGGCAACAGGAGTGTGAACCATCTTCTTGGAATCCTCCGAGAAATACGTTAGGGGTTGGCCCAGATTGAGCAGGGGCATCAGTGCGGGACACCCCTCGATGGCTCAACTGTTCTCTATAGATGTGAAGTTAATGTTTTTACCGAGCAGGGCCTGATTGTGTGCTGCCGCTTCTAGGGCAATTTCGGTAGCTAAAGTCGTCGCCTGCGAAGAATTCTGGTAAGCCTCAAGGTAGAGGGCTTTTAAATCGCGAATCAATGGATAGCGAGGATTGGCCCCTGTGCACTGATCGTCAAAGGCTTGTTCCGACATCAGATCTAGGTGCTCAAAAAAGGTCTGCTCATCGACGGATAAGACTTCACGAATCGAGGATGGAATATCCAACTCTAGCTTCAGGTTTTCGATGGCTGTTATCAAGCGCTCTACTTTTTCATCGGCGGTGGTTCCCCCTAAGTTGAGGGAATCTGCGATCGCAGCGTAGCGACCCTTAGCCTGGGGATATTCGTACTGGGGAAAAATAGCCTGCTTAAAGGGGGCATCCGTGGCGTTATAGCGAATTACATGGGAAATCATCAACGCATTCGCCAACCCATGGGGGACATGGAACGTAGATCCCAATTTGTGGGCCAGAGAGTGGCAAATTCCTAAGAAGGCGTTGGCAAAGGCCAAACCAGCAATCGTTGCCGCGTAGTGGACCTTTTCTCGGGCTTCTGGATCAGCACTGCCCTGATGATAGGCTCTGGGCAAGTAAGTCATTAATAAACTAATGGCTTCTAAGGCCAGTCCATCCGTGAACTCCGTTGCCAAGACCGATACATAGGCTTCCAGAGCATGGGTCAGGGCATCAACCCCACCATAGGCCGTCAGCTTTTTGGGCATATTGAGGACCAGCTCTGGATCAACGATGGCCATCGTCGGAGTCAGGGCATAGTCGGCCAAGGGATATTTAATGCCCACCCGATCATCCGTGACCACGGCAAAGGGGGTGACCTCCGACCCGGTGCCTGAGGTGGTGGGGACAGCCACCAGGATGGCTTTATTTCCCAAGGGAGGCAGTTCATAGACGCGCTTGCGGATATCCATAAACCGCATGGCTAGACCGTCAAACTCGACTTCGGGATGTTCATACATCAGCCACATCACCTTAGCTGCATCCATGGGTGAGCCACCGCCTAAAGCAATAATCACGTCCGGTTGGAAAGTATTAATTACGTCTAACCCCCGTTTCACCGTGGACAGGTCTGGATCAGGTTCGACATCGAAAAACAGATGATGCTCGATGCCCAGTTGATCTAAAGTCTCGGTGATTTCCTTGGTTAGCCCCAAATCAAATAGAGGGCGATCGGTGATGATAAAGGCCCGCTTTTTCTCGGCTAAATCTCTCAAAGCCACGGGAATACAGCCATATTTAAAGTAGATTTTAGGGGGCACCCGGAACCACAGCATATTTTCCCGGCGCTCGGTCACAGTTTTGATATTGAGCAGATGCTGAACGTTGACATTACCGGAGATGGAGTTACCACCCCAAGTGCCACAGCCTAGGGTCAGAGACGGATCCAGCTTGAAGTTATAGAGGTCGCCGATGGCCCCTTGGGAAGAGGGAGTATTGATCAAGACTCGGGCCGTGGCGAGTTCAGTTTCGAAAATGCGGATGCGATCGCAATTGGATGCCGCCGTGTATAACACGGAGGTATGGCCGCGCCCCCCAAAGTTGACCAACTGTTTGGCTTGGTCCACAGCATCCGTAAAATCCGTGGCCCGATACATGGCCAAAATCGGTGACAACTTCTCATAGGCAAAGGGTTCGCTACTGCCAATAATGGAGACTTCACCAATTAAGACCTTATGGCCCTGGGGACCTTCAATCCCCGCTAAGTTAGCCAGTTCTGAAATAGGCTGACCCACAATAGCCGGGTTTAACTTGCCGTTCTTGAGGATGGTCTGAGCGACTTTATCCTTGTCTTCAGGGGTGAGGAAGTAAGCCCCTCGCTTACAAAACTCCTGTTTAACCTGCTCGTAGACGGCTTCTGTCACCACCACCGACTGCTCGGAAGCGCAGATCATGCCGTTGTCAAAGGTTTTACTCAGCAAGATGGAGCTAACGGCGACTTGGATATCCGCCGTTTCATCAATCACAGCAGGGGTATTCCCGGCACCGACCCCTAAGGAGGGATGCCCTGACGAGTAGGCCGCTTTGACCATACCGGGACCACCCGTGGCCAGAATCAGCTTAATATCGGCATGTTGCATTAGGGCTTGGGAAAGGTCCAAGGTGGGTTCGTCAATCCAACCGACGATATCTGGGGGAGCCCCAGCTTTTAGAGCAGCATCACGAATAATTTCAGCGGCTCGCACCGTACAGTGCTTGGCCCGAGGATGGGGAGAAAAAATAATGGCGTTGCGGGTCTTGAGACAGAGCAACGCCTTAAAAATAGCGGTTGAAGTGGGGTTGGTGGTGGGGATAATCCCCGCCACAATGCCCAAGGGTTCCGCCACTTTTTGGATACCGTAATGGGCATCCGCTGATACGACGCCGCAGGTTTTTTCCTGTTTGTACTTGTTATAGATATATTCGGACGCAAAGTGGTTTTTGATCACCTTGTCCTCAATCACTCCCATGCCCGTCTCAGCCACGGCTTGTTTAGCTAGGGGAATGCGCTCGGCATTGGCTGCGATCGCAACTTGCTTAAAGATATGGTCCACCTGCTCCTGGGTATAGGTGGCATAGGCCTCCTGGGCTTGCTTCACTCGGGCAATCAGATCTTCTAGGGAAGGAATATCGGTGACTTGAGGCTGGGTTTGAGTCGTCATCATGTGTGCTCCTTAGGTAAAGGCAATCCTGTTCAAATAGCGGGGTCAGCGGACCGATACCCCATACTCACGAAACTGTAGGCGAACCCGCTCAACTAGCTCAGGTGAGGGGGACTGAGTCTCCTTTAAAAGATAGTCATAGCCCAGTTCTTCCCATTTGTAGGCCCCCATTTGGTGGAACGGCAGAACCTCCACCCGTTCAATATTGGTGAGATGGGCTACGAACTGGGCGAGCGCAGCCACATTCTCAACGTCATCTGTTAAGCCCGGCACCAACACAAACCGAATCCAGGTGGGTTTGCCTATTTGATGCAAATAACGGGCAAGGCAAAGCGTAGGTTCCCGTGAAACTTGGGTCACTTGGATAAATCGTTTAGGGTCGTAGGATTTGATATCTAATAGCACCAAATCGGTATATTGCAGTACCCGCTGAGCGCTGGTGAGATCAGAAAAGCCTGAGGTATCTAAGGCGGTATGAATGCCTAGGGCCTGACATTGGCGCATGAGTTCCGCAACAAATTCGGGCTGAAGTAAGGGCTCACCCCCACTCACAGTGATGCCGCCACCAGATGCCTGCATATAGGATCGATAGCGTTGAATCTCTGCTATCAATGCCTCGACGGTCGTCACCTGTCCACCTGTTACATCTCGGCAGTCTGGGTTATGGCAGTAGAGACAGCGCAAGGGACAGCCTTGCATAAACACTACAAATCGCAGCCCTGGGCCATCGACACTACCACAAGTTTCTACAGAATGGATGCGACCTGTCAGACCAGAATTGGGAGAGGAAACCGCAAGGAGAGAGGCAGGAGCTGAGATTGTTTCACCAGACGGTGACCGTTGATCTCGATGGGGCACAGAGTGATATTGCATCTGGTCTCTCCTTACAGTTTTGTGACGTCCGGTCCATAGACTAGCCGTCAGTTCTGAACGACACCCGTCGATTGGTCTTCAACTTGGGCAATGGCCAACCGAGTTTTGAGCACCGTATCTGGATTAAGGCTGATGGAGTCAATCCCTTCCTCCACCAAGAACTGGGCAAACTCAGGATAGTCACTGGGGGCCTGACCACAGATGCCAATTTTGCGCTCCTTAGCCTTGGCAACAGCAATTACTTGGCGCACCAACTTCTTCACGGCAGCATTACGTTCATCAAAAATATGGGCAACGAGGGCAGAGTCTCGGTCTAGTCCTAGGGTGAGTTGGGTTAAGTCATTGGAGCCGATGGAGAAGCCATCGAACACCTCAGCAAATTCCTCTGCCAGCACCACATTGCTGGGTACTTCGCACATCACATAAACCTGCAAGCCGTTTTCACCCCGTTTCAGACCATGCTGGGACATTTCCTTGAGGACCTGCTGGCCTTCTTCAGGAGTACGACAGAAGGGAATCATGGGAATGAGATTCCGCAGTCCCATCTCATCGCGAACCCGCTTCAGGGCCTGACATTCCAGGGCATAGGCTTGGCGATAGTTGGGGTCGTAATAGCGAGAAGCTCCCCGCCAGCCAATCATCGGGTTTTCTTCTGTGGGCTCAAACTGGCGTCCGCCGATTAAGTTGGCATATTCATTACTCTTAAAGTCAGACATGCGAACGATCACGGGATTCGGATAAAAGGCCGCCGCAATCATGCCTACCCCTTGGGCCAGCTTATCCACAAAGAAATCTGGCTTGTAGGCGTAATTAGCGGTCAGTTGAGCAATGGCCAACTTGGCTTCTACATCCGTCAACTCGTCATACTTCAGCAGCGCCAAAGGATGGGTCTTAATCTGATTGGCGATAATAAACTCCAATCGCGCTAGCCCCACCCCATCACAGGGGATGGCTGCCAACCCAAAGGCTTCATCGGGGTTGCCCACATTCATGAGAATTTGGGTTCGGGTGGGAGGCAGTTCATCTAAGGCGGTTTCTTCCACCACAAAGGGGATTAAACCGGGATAGACCTGTCCCGTTTCACCTTCAGCACAGGAGACGGTGATATTCTGACCTGTTTTCAGGACTTCGGTAGCGGTGCTGCAACCAACAATGGCGGGAATACCCATTTCCCGAGCGATAATCGCGGCATGGCAGGTGCGTCCCCCTTGATTGGTGACAATGGCACTGGCCTTTTTCATAATTGGTTCCCAGTCGGGGTCCGTGCGGTTGGTCACCAAGACCTCTCCCGCCTGGAATTCCTTAATCCCTTGCACCGAAGCAATCACCCGAGCTGCCCCCTGGCCAATGCGATCACCCACAGCTCGACCCTCAATAAACGGGGTAGGCAAAGTATCCACCGTCATTCGATAGGCAGAGAGTCGATTGGCGACCTTCTGGGACTGGACCGTTTCTGGTCGGGCTTGGACAATAAATAAGACTCCCGTTTGGCCGTCCTTGGCCCATTCGATATCCATGGGGGTGTCCATCCCCCGGACCTGGGAATAATGGTCTTCAATAATGCAGGCCCAGCTGGCTAAGGTGAGGATTTCATCGTCGTTGACGGCAAACTTGGTCCGGTCTGCTTCTGGAACGGCAATATTTTTGGTAAGTTTGCTACCCCCCAAATCGTAGACCATTTTGATCTCTTTACTGCCCAGATGTTTGCTCAAAATGGGACGAAAGCCGTCAAGTAAGGTCGGTTTAAAGACTAGAAATTCATCGGGGTTGACTGCGCCTTGAACCACATTTTCTCCCAGACCGTAGGCGGCGGTGACCAAGGCTGCATTCTTAAACCCCGTTTCCGTATCGATGGAGAACATCACTCCAGAAGCGGCTAGATCCGATCGCACCATTTTCTGCACGCCCACGGATAGGGCCACCTGGAAATGGTCAAAGCCTTTAAGGGTGCGATAGGAAATCGCCCGATCTGTAAAGATGGAGGCAAAGCATTTGTGGCAGGATTCCAAAACCTGTTTAACACCATGGACATTGAGGTAGGTTTCCTGTTGTCCCGCAAAGCTCGCATCGGGTAGGTCTTCTGCTGTGGCACTGGAGCGGACGGCGACGTCAACGTTGTAGTGATAGGCCTGCAGGCGTTCTTGCTCTTTGGAAGCTTGCCCTTCGGAAGCGGCATTGCCTACGCCATATTGTTCGCACAGTTGGCAATAGGCAGTGGAAATCGCTAACTCCAGATCCTTGGGAAAGGGGGTGTGGAGAATGAGCGATCGCGCTTGCCGACCTCGCTGGCGTAAATTATCAACATCCTCAACATCTAGATCGGCAAAAATCTGCCGCAGTTGGGCTTCAATCCCTGCCTGCTGAACAAAATACCGATAGGCATAGGCGGTGGTAGCAAAGCCATTAGGGACATTCACGCCTAGAGGAACTAAATGCTGAATCATTTCCCCTAGGGAGGCATTTTTGCCACCGACTAGGGGAATATCGGCAATGCCGACTTCATCAAAACCTAAGATTAATGCCTGGTCACGACTGGTTTCAGGGGTGGGACGGGGAGCAATACGAATATTCATCTCAAACCTCCAGAGAACTCGAAAGGGAGGGAAGCTTCCCCTTAGTCAGGTAAGGGGAAGCAGGGGTAGCTAGAACCGACTGTGAAAGGTGCGGCTGACCACGTCTCGCTGTTGTTCGCGAGTCAGCTTGATAAAGTTGACGGCATAGCCAGAAACCCGAATGGTCAGTTGAGGATACTTCTCGGGATGTTCCATGGCATCCAGTAGGGTGTCACGGTTGAGCACATTGATATTGATATGCTGGCCCGTATTGTGGAAGTAGCCATCCAGTAAGCCGACGAGATTGCGGTCTTGGTCAGCATCCCCTTTACCCAAGGCCTGGGGCACGATGGAAAAGGTATAGGAAATGCCGTCTTGGGCATGCTCATAGGGGAGCTGGGCGACGGATTCGCAGGCTGCGATCGCACCCTTGGTATCACGACCATGCATGGGGTTCGCCCCTGGCCCGAAGGGTTCGCCCGCCTTGCGGCCATCGGGGGTACTGCCCGTCTTTTTGCCATAGACCACGTTGGACGTAATCGTCAGAATGGATTGGGTGGGTACTGCATCCCGATAGGTTTGATGCTGACGAACATGATTCATAAACCGCCGCACCACATCCTGGGCAATCGAATCCACCCGTTCGTCATTATTGCCAAAGGCCGGGTAGTTGCTCTGCAGCTCGTAATCTACAGCGAGTCCCGCGTCATCGCGAATCACCTTGACTTGGGTATGTTTGATCGCGGAGAGAGAATCCGCCACCACAGATAACCCGGCAATGCCGCAGGCCATAGTGCGATACACATCCCGATCATGGAGGGCCATTTCCAAGCGTTCATAGCAGTACTTGTCATGCATATAGTGAATGACATTGAGGGTGTTGACGTAGAGCTTGGCTAACCAACCCATCAACACGTCAAACTTAGCCATCACCTCGTCGTAGTCCAGGATGTCTGCGGTAATCGGTGCATAGGCGGGGGCAATTTGCTCCCCAGATTTTTCATCCTTGCCACCGTTAATGGCATAGAGCAGTGCTTTCGCCAGATTCACCCGAGCCCCAAAGAACTGCATTTGTTTACCAATGCGCATGGCGGACACGCAGCAGGCAATACCATAGTCATCTCCATACTCGGTTCGCATCAAGTCATCGTTTTCATACTGGATGGAGCTGGTATCGATGGACACTTGAGCACAGAAGCGCTTAAAGTTGTCGGGCAGTTGTTCTGACCACAGCACGGTGAGGTTGGGCTCTGGTGCAGGGCCGAGATTGTAGAGGGTATGGAGGAAGCGGAAACTGGTGCGGGTGACCAAGGTCCGTCCGTCCAGCCCCATGCCTCCAATGGATTCTGTGACCCATACGGGATCACCGGAAAACAGTTCGTTATAGGCCGGGGTGCGCAGAAACCGGACCATCCGCAACTTCATCACAAAATGGTCAATCAGTTCTTGGGCCTCCGCTTCCGTTAAGGTGCCTTGGTTCAGATCCCGCTGAATATAGATATCCAAAAAAGTGGAGACCCGGCCTAGGGACATGGCCGCCCCATTTTGCTCTTTGATTGCCCCGAGGTAGCCAAAGTAGGTCCACTGCAAGGCTTCTTGGGCGGTGGTAGCGGGCTGCCCCATATCAAACCCATATTGCTCCGCCATCTCTTTGAGCTCTTGCAGGGCGCGGATCTGCTCCGAGAGTTCCTCCCGCTGCCGAATCACCGTTTCGTTGATCGCGTCGACTTCCAGAGACTGCAGCTGTTGCTGCTTATCCTTTATCAGAAAATCAACCCCATACAGGGCTACCCGGCGATAGTCACCAATAATTCGGCCCCGGCCATAGGCGTCAGGCAAGCCTGTGATAATGCCAGAGTGACGGGCTAACCGCATCTCGCGGGTATAGGCATCAAATACCCCATCATTATGGGTTTTGCGATATTGGGTAAACGTTTTCAGGGTGTCTGGATTGAGCTGATAGCCATAGGCTTCTAAAGATTTCTGCACCACCCGAATTCCCCCCAGGGGCATAATGGCTCGCTTAAGAGGCTGATCCGTTTGTAAACCTACAATTTGTTCAAGGTCGGGAGCAATATAGCCCGGTGCATGAGCCGTAATCCCCGCCGGAACTTGAGTATCGGCATCCAGAATGCCTTGTTGCCGCTCCACATCCATCGAAAAAGAGACTTTGTCCCAGAGTAACGAGGTGCGATCGCTCGCTGCTGCTAAAAAAGTCTCATCCCCGACATAAGGGGTGTAGTTACTTTGAATAAAGGCACGGACGTTTACTTCTTTCATCCACTGCCCGGCCTGAAAACCTGTCCACTGTTTAAACATCGTGCAGGCACCTCCAGTTATCACACCTAAGTGATCGTAAATAGTGAATTATTGTTGCTCACGACTTTTCGCAAATCGTGCATTTATCCTTGCTTTTAATATACAAAATTCAACTCTAAAAATCCGTGATCTGAGCAACAAAACCCTACTTTAAACTATTTCTTAATTAACAACTTTATTGTTTGAAAATGATCGATTAAAACAATCGTTTTGTTGTTTTTATAGCCAGATTTTCATGTGAGAAAGAGAATATAATCATTTTGTCGAGCCATATTTCAGAACGAGAGGAAACCCTTCTATCTCTTACATAGAGATATCTGAGGAGATGGCATCTCACAAGTATTGAGAAAGAGCAGCTTAAATAGATTTGATTATGATATGGCGATACAACTTCTATTAAGGACCTATGAATGATAGATCTTAACCTCTTTTTTTAAAAGGTTGATCTATATGTAAATTAGTGACTTAATTGACTTAAGTCAAAAGTGCTTTCGTCTAATATTTACTTATTCTTTGAAATCGCAGGAGCGATTGTATTTTTGTTGACACTCAATCTGACTAGCAGCGATTATAATTCGGCCCATCTGTAGCAATCGCCATGAAATAGACTCTAGACTCACTGATGCTCCACAACGTTTTCACCCAGTATCCATTGAGGTAGCCATCACCTCTATAAGTTGCCTATCCCTAGCTCCTGAAGTCGATCCAATCAAAGCTTCAGTCCAGGCCACACTCAGCCCATCATTCCTTTAACTAACCTCACCGACCTCTTCATTTCGTGACATAAGCCCATGATGACAACGCCCTCCGTTGATCCGGCCCATGATATTCTTCGCTATGACTACACCCCCCTACAGCCTTTTTTTGCCCCCCGACGGGTTGCTGTGATTGGCGCCACAGAAAAACCCAATAGTGTCGGACGCACCCTTCTGTGGAATCTAATTAGTAGTCCCTTTGGCGGCACTGTATTCCCTGTTAATCCCAAGCGCTCTAGTGTGCTTGGGATTAAGGCTTATACAGATATTCTCTCGATCCCTGAGCAAATTGATCTGGCTGTTATTGCCATCCCTGCCCCCCGAGTACTGTCTGCAGTCCAGCAATGTATCCATGCTGACGTCAGAGGAGCGATCATCATTTCTGCGGGTTTTAAGGAAACTGGTGAAGCGGGACAGCAATTAGAGCAGGAAATTTTGCAAACGGCTCGTCAGGGCAATTTACGAATTATTGGACCAAATTGTCTGGGTCTCATGTGTCCACCCTATGGTTTGAATGCCACCTTTGCCAGTACGATGGCGCGTCCAGGAAACGTTGGGTTTTTGAGTCAGAGTGGCGCATTATGCACCTCAATTCTGGACTGGAGCCTGCGGGAAAATGTGGGGTTTAGTGCCTTTGTCTCCATTGGCTCCATGCTAGATATCAGTTGGGGAGACTTAATCTACCATCTGGGTGACGACCCTCACACCCACAGCATTGTTATCTATATGGAAGCGATTGGGGATGCCCGATCTTTCCTCTCGGCAGCACGGGAAGTTGCCCTCAGTAAGCCCATTATTGTGATCAAAGGGGGGCGAACCCAAGAAGCTGCTAAAGCAGCTGCCTCCCATACAGGAGCGCTGATGGGCAGTGACGATGTTTTAGACGCTGCCTTCCGTCGATGTGGGGTGTTGCGGGTGAATACCATTGATGAACTCTTTAATATGGCCGAGGTGTTGGCGAAGCAGCCGCGACCTCAAGGCAATCGCTTGACCATCGTCACCAATGCAGGGGGACCCGGTGTCCTAGCGACAGATTCCTTAATTCGCGGAGGTGGGCATCTCACCCCCCTGTCACCCGAAACCCACCAGGCTTTAGATCGCTTTTTACCCGCTGAATGGAGTCACCATAATCCCATTGATATTTTGGGAGATGCTACCCCCGAACGCTATGCCCAAGCCCTTGAAGTTGCCGCCCAAGACCCAGGCAGTGATGGCCTGTTGGTGATTCTCACACCTCAAGCCATGACCGATCCCCAGCAAACTGCCCAAACCTTAATCCAAACTGCCCAAGGTATTACCCATAAGCCCCTCTTGGCAAGCTGGATGGGCGGTGAAGATGTCGCGGCAGGGGAAGCCCTGCTCAATCAAGCGGGTCTGTTTACGCTGCCCTATCCCGATACAGCGGCTCAGGTCTTTAACTTAATGAGTCAATATAGCTATCGGCTGCGGTCCCTTTATGAAACCCCTGTCATTGAAGACGCGGAGGAGCTGGATCGGCAGCACATGGAGCAGATATTAGGGGATGCTACGGCATGTGATCGCACCCTCCTGAGCGAATGGGAATCCAAGCAATTCCTCCAGTCCTACGGCATTCCGACTGTGCCCAGCCATTTGGCCCAAACCCCAGAACAAGCCGTCGCGTTTGCGGAGACCCTCGGTTATCCCGTTGTCCTCAAACTCCACTCCCACACCATTACCCATAAAACGGATGTGGGGGGTGTCCATCTCAATCTCCCTAATGCTGCCGCAGTGCAAGGGGCCTTTGCTTTGATTCAGCAGAATATGCAGTCCTATGGTGAGCAAGCCTTTTTAGGCGTAACCGTCCAACCGATGTTAGACCACAATGGCTATGAACTGATTCTCGGCAGTAGTCCCGATCCTCAATTTGGCCCCGTCATCCTCTTTGGGTTGGGTGGACAGTTAGTAGAAGTCTTCCAAGACCGGGCCTTAGGATTACCGCCTCTTAATTCCACACTAGCTCGTCGCCTGATGGAACAGACTAAAATCTATCAAGCACTACAAGGAGTGAGGGGACACCAATCCGTTAATTTGGATCAGCTGGAGCAGATTTTAATTAAGTTTAGTCATCTTATCGTTGAGTATCCCCAGATCAAGGAAATTGATATTAATCCTCTGCTTGTCTCAGAGCATCACATCGTAGCCTTAGATGCCCGGATTATTCTCTATCCCCAAGCCGAAAAGCAGCCCATTCGCACTGCCATTCGACCCTACCCTTCTCAATATGTCCACCAGTGGACCATGGGTAATGGCTGGCCAGTGACGATTCGGCCTATCCGTCCTGAAGATGAACCTCTGATCGTTCAATTCCATCAAAATTTGTCAGAAGAGAGTATATACTTTCGCTACTTTCATCTGATGAAATTACAAACTCGGGTCTCCCATGAACGGCTCACTCGCATTTGTTTTGTTGATTATGACTGTGAAATCGCTTTGGTCGCTGAGTATGCAAATCCCCAATCCCTAGATCATCAGATCTTAGGCGTCGCCCGATTGAGTAAACTGCATGGTACTCAATCGGCGGAGTTTGGGATGCTGGTTCAGGATCAATTTCAAGGGCAAGGATTAGGGACAGAGCTGCTCAAATCACTGCTACAGGTTGGAGAAGTGGAAGGTTTGGAAGCCATCAAGGCTGATATTCTCCCGGACAACAGAGCGATGCAGTCTCTTTGCAAAAAGATGGGATTTCAGCTCAAGTACCAAGGAGATTCGATTGAAGCTATCCACCAGAAGCTGCCAACCTCAGTGAATCTATCAGGGTTGAATTGCTAAACAATCCTTCTACTCGTTCCATTCATGTGTTTGACCGAGAAGGAGACATCGCCGAAGTGTTTGAGTAGTTCAACCATCTCAACAACACAGAGGTTGTGGTTAGAGCCTCACATAATCGTCGGCTTGAGCAAGCCCCCCATCGGCTGTGGGAAAAATTGGAAGCCCAAAGGGTTCAATTCGAGTATGAAATTGACTTACCCACAACGAAAGACCGGAGTGCACGTACAGCCCGCTGTTGTCTCGTTCAACTGCAGCGACCCACCCGTCTAGCTGATAAGGTCTACACCGTCTATGCCGCAGAAGTAGATCCCCCAGAGGACGAAGACCCAGTGTCCTGGATGTTGCTCACGAGTGAAGCGGTCACCACTGTGGAGATGGCCCAGACCATTTTGCGCTGGTACACGTACAGATGGAGAGTGGAGGAATATCACAAAATTCTCAAATCGGGAACTCAAGTGGAGCGGTATCGTTTGGCTGCTGAGGGGATGAAAACCTTATTAGGATTCCTGTGTGTCACTGCTGTAGAACTGTTACGCTTGACCTACTTAGAACGCACATCCCCTCAACGGCCTGCTCAAGATGTCGTCACACCTTTACAGATTAAAGTTCTCAGTGCGAAGACACCGAAGGTTCCCAAAACCCTCACTGTTTCATGGGCCGTGAAAGCGGTTGCACGCCTTGGAGGATACCTGGAGCATCGTCGCAACACACCGATTGGGATTCAAGTGCCATGGAAAGGATGGGCTAAGTTAAATCTCCTAGTCGAGGGCTGGCAGTTAGCGACCCAGGAGGCTTCGCGGGAAAAGTCAGGACGAGCACGAGAGTCCGGTTCGATCTTGTGGATACACTCCAACAATAAATCTAGAGTCAAAGAGCGCTCTGAAGGTAACTTGTTAAAAACCTGGCGTTATACCTTCCAAGTATTCTGGCTACTGACTGTCTTTTTCCGCCGCTTCCAGTAGCCATCTTCAAACTGAGCAATCCAATCTTTCACTATCTTGGGTTGCTCATCCTTATCTTGAACAGCAAGATAAGGCTCCCAAGTAAACTGTCCCAAACTGAGTTCGGCTCCAATCAGCTTGGCTTGCCGTTCTGCTTGCTGCAGTCCTACTGTATTGACTGGCAGCCTGAGTGAAAATCGCTGTTGATAGGGCTTGGTTTTGTGGGTGATGTGAGGCTTAGGCGGAAAAGTGCCTTGCAACCAAAACGTATTGCCACGGCGATAGATGGAAACCCGCAGTTTAGCTTGTTTCAAACGCGCATTCGCTTGAGTCAGACTGTCTTCAATATCCAAAGCAAGGTGTACTTAGAAGTGTACTTAAAATCTTGAATCAACCTGACCTATTCTGAGTCAACCAGACATCATCTGAAACAATCCCAGA